>NZ_AJKI01000006.1 GCF_000259075.1 Marinilabilia salmonicolor JCM 21150 | reverse complement strand
CCCCCCCCCCGGAGACGGGCGATAGTATGGTAATAACAACTACTCAAAAGAAGAATAAAGCCACGGCAGTGGTGACAGATGTGGATGGTTTTATCTTCTCCCGGCTTCAGCTTTCATCCCTAATCTGTGAGGTTTGGGGGTTTTCAAGATTGAAAGATACATCCCCTTAGGAAACACAAGACAGATTCTTCGTCGTAGCTCCTCAGAATGACAATCAGTCGGGTGTCATTCTGAGCTTGCGAAGAATCTCCAACCCTAGTGTGTCAGTTATTAAATTAGTTAACTTATATTTTATGTGATTTTTCTCTTTATGTCAGACGGGGTTTGAAAAGCGTAGCCGTAGCTACGGTTAAAAACCCCAGCGAAGCAGAAAGGGGAAAAGCGCTTGAAATTAGTGAAGGAATTTCGTAATTGCCACACTAGCCTCCACCGTCCCACCTTGCCTCCCTCTCACCTTTCCACCTCTTTCTCCCCCTTCCTGTTCATTCGATTAATCCGCCCAAAAATTTTATTTTACCATTTTATTAGATAAATTCACGGTCAATTAACACACCATACCTGACTTAAAACTATTTACTATGAAGAAAAAGACAATTAAAGTCACTGTTGATACCGACAGTTTGATTAATTTTTTTGGTAAAGACCCCACCTGGGGGACAGCTTCTAAACCTTTGGTAGCCGATGATTTCTGTAAGATTGATGCTCCCGATATAAAATGGGAAGGCAATAAAATTTTACCGTTGGAATCCGATACCGAGTACGTGATTACGCTGGTCTCTAATTCCAAAAAGTACCCTGTTACTCTTTTCGACCAATCCACCGGGGAAATTAATGGTGAAATCAATATGGATTTGATTACGCCTACCATTACCAAAAGGAAGGATTGGGGCAAAATTTTTGACCTGGAACGCACCCGATGTGAAGCTACCCTTGATGGCCATTTGATTGTGAAGCCCACGAAGGATGATAATTTTTCTGTTTTTACTCCTGAAAAGATAAAATTGAAGGAAAATATTTTTTATCTAATATTTTTTAGAATTGGAGGGGCTGATAAAATGGCGATGATTGATCCGTTTATTAAGAATGAAAGCGGTGATGGAGATTAAATGAAAATTCTTTTAAGTACTTTAATAATCTTCGTTGTGTCCGGGCTTTTTCAGGTTACTATTTCCACGGAGATAGTAGTTGAAAAAAGCGTACGGAAGATTCATCTTTTGGAGATGGGTGATAGTACTAAAGTAGAGCTGCTTCTAGATTTATCAAGAGGGTTGGATGGACAGCCGGTTGAAGCTATGTTGGCTGCCCGTTCCGCTCTTGATTTAGCCGAACAGAATAGCTTTTTAATATTGATTGGTAAGTGCTATGAAAGGATTTCTCTTTGTAAAAGGGACTTGGGAGATTATTCTTCTGCTATCAATTATTCTTTTAGGGCATTGCGGATTTACGATGAACAAAATCTTTCAAACCGAACAGGGGCCTTACAACTACAAATAGGTACTCATTTTGGTGCTGAAAATAATTATCCTAAAGCCATAACCTACATCTCCCAGGCCCTGAATTCCTTTCAGCAACGCAAGGATTCAACAAATATAGTACTTGCCATGATCAACCTGGGTGAGACTTACCGTTTGGATGGCAATGCCGACAGTGCTGCCATTTTGTTTGAGGAGTGCCTGGAGTTAAATCAAAAGCTAAATAATGATTATGTAGAAATGGTTAAAGGCTATGCCCGGGGTAACCTTGGGATGGTATATGCTACCCAGAACAAAGAGGATCAAGCCATCGAACTGCTGAAGTCTGCCATGGGGATTCTGGGTGAAATGGGCGACTATTACTCCACCTCGGTTTATCAGTCGGAGCTGGCACAGATTTACATCCGGCAGGGGCAAAAGGCGAAAGGAGAGGAACTGTTGCATGACGCCCTGCAAATGGCAGAGCGTGAAAAACTAAAAGAACAAATCCGGGACATCAGTAAAGATTTGTCCCGGTTTTATGAGCAAACCGGACGCTTTCAGGATGCGCTGGAGCTCCGAAAACAATACGAAGTTTACCACGACAGTCTGGTAAATATCGAGAACGTTCGTAAGACAGAACAACTGGAGAGTCAATACTGGCTCGACCGGAAAGATGCCGATATCCGTATTCTGGAGGTGGAGAATCAGAGTAAGCGACGCACCGTAACTGTTCTTTCTGTGAGTGCTTTTATCCTGTTGGTGTTGCTTTCCATCCTTTATCGTTTGCAAATTTTGCGTAAGCGGGCCTACAAAAAAGTGGCCGAACAAAAAGACATTATAGAAAAACGGGAAAAAGAGAAAGCCCTGCTGCTGAAAGAGCTGAACCACCGGGTAAAAAACAACCTTCAGATGGTATCGAGCATGTTTTCGTTGCAGGCCGCCCAGTTCCGTGGCGAACCTGCTGCCGATGCACTGGTGGCTGCCCGCCGCCGCATCGATGCACTGATGCTCATCCATCAGAAACTGTATCGCGAAGATGTAGATACCCACATTCGACTGGCCGATTACATCAAAGAACTGGTGGACAATCTGGTTTACGGTTTCGGCAAAGAAGTGGACTTACATCTGGATCTTTCCTCGGCAAAATTGTACATCGATCTGGCCATCCCGCTGGGAATCATCATCAATGAGTTACTGACCAACTCATTGAAATATGCATCGGGCGAAAGCAAGCTGCGCATTGATGTGGCACTTAAAGAAGAAAATGATAAATTGCACTTGATAATAGCCGATAACGGGCCGGGAATTCCCGAAGAGTTCGATTTCAAAAAGAGTCGCTCGCTGGGTATGAAGCTGGTTCATTCTCTAATCAGGCAGTTGCAGGGTGACCTCACCCAGACCAACGACCATGGCTGCCGGTGGGAGTTATCGATGAGTTCAGACAAACTACAGAAATAATGCATGAGCAACAAGATTACCATTCTCATCGTCGAAGATGAGTTCATGATCGCCGAAGACATAGCTATGCGCCTTGAGGACATGGGCTATGAGGTGGCAGAGAAAATCGACAATGTAGAGGAAGCCATCGCCTGGCTTGACGAAAATAAGGTCGATATTATGCTGGTGGATGTGAACCTGCGTGGATCCAAAACCGGTATTGACCTTGGCCGGATCGTCAACGAACGGTTTCACATCCCTTTTGTATTCCTTACCTCACTGGCCAATCATGAAGTGGTGGAGATGGCCCGCCAGGTAAATCCTGCAGCCTATCTGCTCAAACCGTTCAACGACCGTCAGGTAAAAGTAGCGGTGGATATGGCGCTTCAGAACTTTTATGGTGATGATGGCCGGCAAAGTGGCGAACCCAATGAGGAGAAGGAGGAAAAAGAGGAGTATGTATTACAAATGCCCGGCTGTCTCTTTCTCAAAAAGAGCACCAGCTACCACAAAGTGAATTTTAACGATATTCTCTGGCTCGAAGCAGAGAGCAACTATACCACCATCCATACCAAAACAGAGAAGTATACCTACTCTGTGGTGTTGAAAAACTTCGAAGAAAAACTTCCGCTAAAAGAGTTCATGCGGGTACACCGCTCATTTATTGTTAATCTTTCCAATGTAACCGGCTTTGAAGGCAATACACTTTTTATCGATAAGACGCGGATTCCTGTAACACGAGCAGCCCAGGAGAAGGTTTTTAAGCATTTTAGAGTTATATAGATTAGTGCGTGAGACCGGTTGTGAACTGAGATTGTACTATTTTTTTTGCTATTAAGAACGAAGGCGGTCTTGTTGGATTCGACCTTGGCAGGTAAGCCTAAAAACAAGGTTGTTTTATCGTAAAATCGTCTCTGTTTGAATCTCGTGCGCGCAGCAAGCGAGATGAGTTTTGACGATTACGATGAAAGAACCGTAGTTTTTAGAGCGAAAGCTGGCTAAGTCTTGAATTATTGCGTTTAGTGAGAACAATATCAAGCTTGCTTGAATATTGTCGAACGTAGCAATAATCATGAAATAATTTTTTTTGATTACTTTTTTTGTGTCAAGACAAAAAAAGTAATTCAGGGTTTAAGGGATGAAATCCCTTTTGGGAAAATGTTTAGGACACTATTCTTTTCAAATATAAAACAATTTTTCAATGTTCAATTATCAATGAATTATTTATCAATGTAATATTATATACAATAGGTTGTTAGACGCACGGTTACAATAGATTATTAGACGCACGATCGTGCGTCTCTATCTAATCTGCAATCCCCAGCTCACAATTCTTCCTGCTGTCCAAAAAAACCAGCCTGTTACCGGGGCGACCCCGACCAAAAATTGATCAATCTTTGTATTGATGCTCCGGGCAAAGGGAGAACGTGTTTTTATGACTTTCGTAATGATGCCTTTGGCTCTGTTGGCATCAACCGGTGCATCACTGTATGGGAGTCCGTCGCCACGGGTGATTAGGGTTTGGTTTTTCGTGATTTTTTTAACCAGCCGGTGGGCCACCCATTGCCCGTTTTGCTCAAAAACCAGAACCTGACCGGGTTTCATCTCCTCAAAAGTGATACGCTTGATTTGTACCGTATCCCGTGGCATCAGGATGGGAAACATACTCATACCGTAAACCGGCACTTGTACGGTGCGGCCTTCATCGAGCAACTGGTCAATCCACTGGCGGTATTGGTTGATGTTTTTTGTCATGATGGTGGTTTGGTGCTAAGATAGAGAAAAAAAGGCCCTCTAAATCCTCACAAGGGGGACTTTTTGGATAGTTGTTTTTGTTAGAGATGGGAAGGGGCTCTTATGTTTATAGATTGTGCAAAATATAGAATTTCGATGCTGGAGGTGTCGTATGTTTTTGTGAATTTGGGACAGAATTAGCCCTAATGCCAAAAACATCAGGGTTTTTCAGGGAAAAGACATTTTGAGAATAGCTCCTGCATTAGCTGTGGGCTTTTTATGCGGAACAAGATTCTGTTTATGCCGACTTCAGCCGGCTTTTTGTAGAAATCAAAAGGGGTTGACAGGAAAAGGGAATTATGAGAATAGCCCCCTGCTTCAGCGGGGGGACTCTTATACAAAACAAAATACCGGAATAGCCGGCTTCAGCCGGCTACTTAAAAAAGACAAGAAATCCGTTATGTGATTGAAAATCCGGTTTGAAGCCGGCTGCAGCAAACACTTCCCGGTTAACGGTAATACCCGGCTAAAGCACGGTTGATAACCTCATTTTGTTTCAAAGCCTCTCCGAAGAACCATGGAAAAAATAAATAGGCTTTTTCGAATCCTGTTCTCAATATCCTCATGTTAACACTTGTTCGACACCTCCGGGAGCCTTCTCCGACTCTGCGTCGTACCTCGTTCGATCCCGCTTCGACTGTTCTTCGACTGCTGTTCGGTTCTATAGAGTCGAAGAAAAGCCGAACAAGACCCGAAGAAGACCCGAACAAGGTACGAAGAAGGGTCGGAGAAATGCGTGGTTGGCTTTCATTAAAATATTGAAAATCAATTAATTAGTGGATTGTGTGTCTTGGGGTTTTCTAAATTACTGTAAGTTAGTTTTTTATAATAAGTTCTGTCTGTTAAGTCCTTCTCCTTCTCATCCTAAATTTCAACTTCATCCTCTATCTTGTATGAGGTTTCCACATGTTTTGTGAAGCAATGCTAAAGATTTGAAAAATAGAGTTATGTGTGGCTGTAATTGTTTTTTGTACACAAATGTATAAAAACGTTATATGTACTTTTGTCCGTAGATTGTCGCTATTCATCAATATTCCATATTCATTCCTCAAAGGTATTTAACCAAATCGCCTCGCGCGTGTATAATTGCACAGCAAAATCTCAAAATGTGATGATTTTCTTTTTGACAGGGTTTAAATATTAGTGATATGAAGAAGTTTTACATAGTATTGATTGGGCTGTTGATGGGGTTAAATTCATTATTTAGCCAAACAGTAATTTATGAAGAGAATTTTGATGGGAAGAGCTGGATTTTAAATGACTGGTTTAAAGTTTGGGGCGGCGGGGCTGATATAAAAAATGATTACTTTGAAGCGAAAGACGGACTGTATTATTCTGAAAAAGTAGATTTAGATTGGGCGAATTCAGATCAAATTAAGATTAGATTTAGGTTCCAGAATACTGGTATTAATAATCAGGCTCAGATTAACTCATTGAATATTGGTCTAGTTGAAGATATTAATGAATGGGGAAATGTTCAAGGTTTAGATCTAGACATTGCAACTCTTCAGGCTGAAAATGAATGGCAAAATTATGTTATTACCTTAACACAAGATGACTGGGATGTTAGTTCACTTCGGTTAAAAATCAACTTTACTTCCACGAATAATCAGGCAAGAGGATATTTTGATGATATCAAAGTAACAAGTCATACTGCAACAAGTGAGCCTGTCGCAGCATTTACTTCTGATGTTCGTTATATTAAAGAAGGAGGTCAGGTTAGTTTTTTTGATCTTTCATCAGAAGCACCAAACTCTTTTAAGTGGGAATTTGATCCATCCGGAAATATTACTTTTCTTGAAAATACATCTCCAAATTCAGCCAATCCTGTTGTGAAGTTTGATGAATCAGGTTTATATTCTGTAACTCTTACTGTTGATAATGGGATAGGTTCTAATACAATTTCAATAGACAGATATATAATCGTTAATTGTCCGGCTGAAGCTCAAGATTGGTATAATGGGCATATTTCCGAAGTTCAAATTGGAGATAACTTTGTTAATCCCTCGGAAAATACCAACTATTCCAATTTCACCAATATTGTTCCTGAGATTTCAATTAATAATGATAGTTCTGTTTTTATCCAGGTTTCAGGTGATAATGTTGCGTGGGCAAAAAAGAATAGTTCTTGGGGTACAACACATATGACCGTTTGGTTAGATTGGAACAATGATGGAGTCTTTGAAGAAGCTGGGCATGCGTTAACCATTACTGGAACTGAAGGTAAACCTATAGGAGGAAAAACAGTTTCTTTGCCTGAGGGTTTTAAATCAGGTCTGGTGGGTATGAGGATAAAACTTGCGCATCAAGAGCAAGATGTATTATATGCTTGTGGAAATGTTGCGTACGGTGAAGTTGAGGATTATTTGATGAATTTTGTTAGTGAGGAGGTTTCAGAGGATGCTGGAAATCAATTGAACTTTTATGGTGCAAAAGCTGCAACTGACAATCCTGTTTTAGCAGATCCCGTACAATTCACCATTGAAGGATGGATCAAGATGTCTTATAATGGCGGATTAATGGGAATATTCGGTCAGATCGGAGACGCTATGGTCTTTGTAGAGAATAATGAATTGGTTTTTATGGTAGAAAGTGATGACCGTGTTAGTACTCCATGGTTATACAACGGGCAATGGATACATGTTGCCGGAGTGGCAAACTCTACAGATATGAGTCTTCTTGTTAATGGGGAAGTTGTTGCTTCTGAGCCGATAACAACCGGCTCCCAATTTTCTAATCCAAATGCTTCATTTGCCATTGGAGGTGATGTCACAACAGGCGATGACCCTTTTATAGGTAGTATGGACGAACTAAGAGTTTGGGATATAGCCAGAACGCAGGAAGAAATCCAAAACAATATGTTTTCAACTGTAACTGGGGAGCCAGTGAATTTAATTTCTTATTTCCAGTTTAATGAAGGTATAATTGGAAACAATTTGAAGAATATTTCAAATATTAATAATAGTGCCAATTTAATCGGTGTTACTGCTGAATCATTTGTAGTTTCTTCTGTTCCCTATTTATGGGTTGGAACTGCTGGTGATTTTGACTTTAATACTATCGACAATTGGAGTTGGGGTACTCTTGAATCACCATGGAGTTCAAACAGAGCAATAATCCCGGAAAATGAAGTTGTTAATGTTAATTCAATCTCGAAAATCGGTTCTTTAGAAATAAAACCCGGCGCACAATTTACAATCTCAGAAAATGCATCTCTTACCATATTAGATAGCCTGATATTAAAAAACACCTACGACCAGTTGATAACTTTTATGGACTTAGGAGATGTGATTGTTCCTGAGGGAAGAACCAGAATTCAATTGACTGTACCGAAGGATTATTACTGGTACTTAAGTTCTCCGCTTGCAAATGCCAGAGCAGAGTGGTTTGGAAATTTGAATAATGATCCGAATGCAGAGGACTGGGTGTTTGTATTAAGAGAAAGCGGAGGAAAGAATAAATGGTTGAGAGTTGTTGGAGATATTGCATTGAATCCACTTGAAGGAGTAAGTACCTGGTATTATAATCAGGACAAACAATTGGATTATTCGGGTACTTTAAACAAGGGAAATATATCTTTTACTTATGGGCAACCGGATTATTACCTGCTTGGTAATCCCTATGCTACTTCAATTGACTGGGATATTTTAGAGGCTGAGAACCGTGATGGACTGGACTTTGCACAAACAATGTGGTTTAGGGTTAGTCGAACAGGATTTGATGGAGAGACTTATAGAACCTGGCAGACCTATAATACATTTTTTTCAGCAATAGATCCAGAGGAACTCGGCTATTCAATAGAGAACGAAAGTTATATTGCCCCTTATCAAACTGTTTGGATTAAGGCGGATGTAAGCAATGCTACTTTTACTGTATCGGAGAATTCCAAAGTAAAGCATACCGGAGCATTACCGTTAAAGAGTGCAGGATCCTCTAATAATTCAGAAATGGATGTATTAAGAATTAAGGCGGTAAACGATAAAACAGTAGATGGAGCGGTAATTTTCTTTAACAATGCTGGAGATCCAGGTAGAGATAGTTTTGATAGTGATAAACGGTTTAATGATTCAAAAGCGATTCCGGAGTTATATACCATGCTAAATAGCACTCCTCTTGCAATTAACAGTTTGCCACAGCTCTCAGGAACCGCTTATTCCATTCCATTAAGTGTTCGTAACAGGATAGAAGGAGAAGTTAAGTTGTCTGTTGATGTAAGGGAATTTACAGATGCTTATGATGTGGTGCTTGAAGATAAAGAGTTAAGCTCATGGATTAATATGAGAGATGTGAGCGAGTATGCTTATAATCCTCGTATCATGGGGGATGATCATGATCGGTTTGTATTGCATTTATCCAAAGTTCAAAAAGTTCCTACTGATATTGAAGAGTCCGTTGACGATGCATTAAATATTCAAATAATTGGGAAAAAGGACTATGCTGCGGTAAGGATTAGTCCTGAATTGCTTCAATCTTCAGAAGCAGTCATTCATGTATTGGATGTTAACGGCCGACAGATTACCAATAAGAATACCCGAGATACAGAAACGGAAATAGCGTTGCCTTCAGAGAATGGCGTTTATGTGGTTCGTGTAAATGCCGGAGGTACTGTTAAGACCCAAAAGGTTATTAGGTAATCACGACATTTTGATGTTGTTAAATTGATCAATACAATAAAAGCTTCCGGAAAAGTTCCCCTTGGGGGGATTTAGGGGGCCACCTCATCACAATTAACCCTGTGAAGTTAAGAAGCCCCGCTCCAAAACGTTGGAAGCGGGGCTTTTTTGATTGTTTCTTCTGCCTTCTGCCTGTTCAACTAATTCCCTTCTCCAAAATCCACCCTCTCCTTAAATTATTAAAAGTCTCCTTTACTTTTATCCTCAAAAGATTTCCATTTATCAAGAGCCTAACAGCAGTTCGTCAAAGCTTCCCAACAAACGCTAATGAACCCTGTATAACGACACAGAAACCTCAAACAAGAGGTGGAATTTTTGAACAGGGTTAAATTTAGTGATATTATGAAACGTTTTTACTACACATTAATTGGGTTAATTTTTGTTGGAGCTTTGAACATCAATGCCAAGCCAGGTGGCGATTACGAAACTGAGCGTAATGCAGATGGTGATTTTGAGCAAACTGATGTATGGAAAAAAGGTAACGCACCCTCTGCCGATGGTACTGTGGATAAAAAAATGACTATCAATGGCAGTATAACAAGAAACGGAGAACTCAACCCGGTAGATGTTATCGTCAACGGAACTTTTATTGTTACGGAAAACTACTACAATAATAACTGGAGCGGACTGACTGTTACCAAAGACGGGTATGTTGAGATTTTTGGTAATTTGGAAGGTTCTGCCGGAATTCAGGTTGATAAAGGGGGTGTTTTAATTGTACATGGTAATCTTTCATCTACCGGAAGTAACCTGAAATCAAATGGAGATATCATCGTGAAAGGTGACTTCTCAACTTCTTCTAATACCCATGTACAGAATAAAGGTAACCTTATTGTTGGTGGAGACTTCTCGCATTCTGGAGGAGGGCTTAAAGCCAAACCTGATGATTTATATATTATTAATCCCGATGCCGAAATTTCTTATCCTGAAGGAAGTATTTTAGAAGATGACAATTCTTATGGAGATCTGGATGATCTATTGAATAGCGGTGAAGACTCCGATCTTAAAGATCTTATAGAAAGTATTGGAATGTTGAATCCGGTAATTTCATGGATTGGTTCAGAAAATACCGATTGGTCTAATCCGGATAACTGGAAAGGAAATAAACTGCCAAAGTTTGATTCTTCAGTGAAAATTGAAATATCAGACAATGCTCCTCAAATTAATAGTGATATTACACTGTCAAAACTTACAATTATTGAGGGTGCTAAGTTGGTCATAAAGCCCGGTGCCTCTCTTGATGTTACAACAGATGTATCTAATAGCGGGCAGTTTGTTTTAGAGTCTGAAGCAGATCAACTGGCTTCTTTGATGCTTCCTGAGAATGCAGCCAAAGTTGGAGAGGCCAATGTGAGGCTTAAAGTGCCTGAGAATAACTATTGGTACCTGAGTACGCCATTGGCAGACGCAAGGGCTGATTGGTTTGGCAGCCTCAATAATGAGCCAGATGCAAAAGACTGGGTTTTTGTTCTTAGAGAAAGTAATGGAAAAAATAAGTGGTTGCGTGTTGTAGGCGATATTACTTTAAATCCGTTGGAAGGTGTGAGTACCTGGTACTACGATGAGGAAAAGCAATTGGACTATACAGGAGAGCTGAACTCAGGAGATGTTTCTGCGACTTATGGTCAGCCTGATTTCTATTTATTAGGAAACCCTTATGCAACCTCAATAGACTGGGATGTGTTGGAACAAGAAAATCGTGACGGACTGAAATTCTCTCAAACTATGTGGTTTAGAGTTACTCGAAAGGGTTTTGATGGAGAAACATACAGAACCTGGCAAACATACAATACTTTCTTTTCTGCCATCGATCCTGAAGTGTTGGGTTATTCAAAAGAGAATGAGAGTTTTATTGCCCCATATCAAACAGTCTGGATTAAAGCAGAAAAAAGCGATGCAACCTTTACGGTTTCTGAAAATTCAAAAGTTAAAGCCAAAGGATCTTTACCTCTTAAAAGTGCCAGTTCTTCTGAGCAATCAGAAATGAACGTTTTAAGAATTAAGGCCAAAAATGATAAAATAGTTGATGGTGCGGTAATTTTCTTTAATAATAACGGGGCAACCGGTTATGATAGTTTTGATGGAGACAAGAGATTCAATGATTCAAAGGCTTTTCCTGAATTATATACAAGAATAGATGATAAGCCACTTGCCATTAATAGTCTTCCATCGCTTTCCGCTTCCAATTATTCTATCCCTTTGAGTGTTCGCAACAGAATTGAAGGAGAAGTAAAACTTTCAGTTGACCTGAACGAATTTTCCAACAATTACCAAGTGGTACTGGAAGATAAAGAAACCGGTTCATGGATTAATTTGGGAGATGTTGAAGAGTATGTTTACACTCCCCGTCAAATGGGAGATGATCATGATCGTTTTGTCTTGCACCTTTCAAAAGTACAGTCGGTAGCCACAGCCATCGAAGAGGAAACCAAAAATGATGACTCTGTGACCATTCTGGGACAAAAGGAAGATGTATTGGTACGTATTAGTCCTGAATTGCTCTACTCTTCCGACGCAACCATTGAATTGCTGGATATGAGTGGACGTATGCTGGATACCGTTAAAACCAGAAGTTCAGAAACCGAAGTTTCACTGCCTGCTTTCCATGGCGTTTATGTGGTTCGGGTTATAGCAGAAGGAACTGTCAAAACTGAAAAGTTTGCCAGATAGATATTATTCCTGTTCTTAAGGCATGGGCCAAATGTGTAAAGAGAACTTGTAAATTAACCATGTCTATTCCCCAAAGGCCCTCCTTGGGGGATTTAAGGGGCCACGATATCACTTCATTACCCTGTGAAGATAAAGCCTTGTTCCATATTTTTGGAACGGGGCTTTTAGTTAGTGTCCGTCCATAAAGTACCATTTGCTGCGTTACGCTTGCCGGCAAAATACTCATCCCGAAGCATCGGGACTCCGCTTTTAGCGGCTTCGCATCCCGAAGCATCGGGATTTCAACTAGCATATTCTAAAAATACACATGACCTGTAGCAAGCATAGCTTAGTTTATGGACCGACACTAGTCAGTACGGTTTCGATAAAATTCCTTTTTCAAAATCTATATTTTTTTGTCACTTGTCAATGGTTTGAACGTATTCGTGTAATAGTTCCAACTGTGTTGATTTAAGTGGGGTAAAAGGTAAGTGATAGAGTATATTTTTGTGAAAGTTAATTTGTCTGTAATACAGGCAGAATTTGTAATAAGAAAATTAATTATACAGGTTTAGATATGAAATTAATATATCCCATTTGCTTGTTTAAAATTGCTAAGCCAGTTTTGGTCGGTTTTATCCTTGTGTTATTTACAAATAGCTCTTTTGGCCAGGAAACAATGTTTTTTGATGATTTTGAAACAGACCAGGGATGGACTTTGACAGGAGAGTTTGAACGGGGAGCACCTGCAGGAGGAAGTGGTAGTCATGGTAACCCAAATCCTACAGATGCTTATAGCGGAACAAACGTTATAGGTACTGATTTGGATGGGGCGTACTCCGATTATCTTGGCGATCGAGCCTACATAGCCGAATCACCAACAATTGATTGTTCGGGTTACGCAAATATTACTCTTAATTTTCAACGATGGTTGAACTTAGAACAGAGTTATTACGATCATGGCTACATTGATTACTACGATGGTACAACCTGGATAAATATATGGGAAAATCCTAATACTACTTTGCAAGAATCTTCCTGGAGTTTACAAAGTATTCAATTACCGGTAAGTGCAAATGACAACCCTAATGTGAAATTACGTTTTGCTATAGGCTCTACGGATTCTGGTTGGAACTATTCAGGATGGAATATTGACGACGTAGAGATAACCGGTTCAAAGATCCCCGGAGGAAATGGTGTCAATTTGGTTTATTGGCTTCGTGGCGATCTGGGTGTTAGTGGTTCAAACCCGATATCTGAATGGGCAGATCAATCCGGTAACGGCAATGATGCCACTCCCGATCCTGACGGGCCAAATCAGGTTGTTTCTATAGAAATGAATAATCAAGAGGTGTTGTCCTTTGATGGTTCGCAAGAGCTAAATATAACGGATGACGGCAGAATTAATTCCGGAAATGGTTACAATGGTGATGAGAGAACCATGGCGCTTGCTTTTAAAACCGGTTCTGATGTATCAGGAACCCAATATTTATATGAGCAAGGTGGAGGGACAAATGGAATAGGTGTTTTTATAAAGAACAACAATGTTTACGTAACAATTTATAATAATAATGGAGCAGAGCGATTAACAGTTTACGAATCCGTAACTGCCAATACAAAATACGTGCTCTCATTCAACTGGAATAAGGGAGACCTGTCTGCGAAGTTGAACAATTCTCTTTTTTCCAATCAGTCTTCAAATGGCTCAATCTCTTCTATAAATGCACATTCAGGAGATATATCCATCGGTTTTACGGATGGTGGTACGCGTGATGAAAATGGTGGCAACCAGAGTGGAGGGGCTAATTTCAGAGGGGAAATTGCAGAAATTATATATTATGATCAATCTCTTTTACCTGCTGAGGAAATCGCGATAAATGATGATTTGGCGACAAGGTATGGCATTTCTCACACTCCATCTACGCATTATTATTCCTATAAATCTGGCGATTGGGACGTTGTTGATACCTGGACCCATGATCCTGGCGGTACCACTCAGACTGCGACGGATATCCCCGGCGAAAATGATAAAGTTACCATTTTGGATGGAAGGGTAGTTCGTCTTGAAGGGGATGTGTCGACATCAAGACTGGATGCTACCATTAATGATGGCGGGATTTTGGATCAGTCAGAATTTCAGTTTGTTAATGGCTTTGAAGCATTGCGGGGAACCGGGACATTCCGGCTTGCCTCTGATAACTTTCCATCAGTATTAATAAATGACTTTGTCCAATCCGGTGGAGGAACAACAGAGTATTACAACTCCTCAGATTTTGAGCTGCCCGCTCAAAGTGTTTACAATAATTTAATTATAAATACCACCGGCAATAGAGCTTCCCTCCTCAATGATATTACCATCAACGGGGACTTTCAGGTAGAATCGGGGACTTTCCGAATTGGCAATAACAGCGTCACCAATCCGCTAAGCCTTACCGTGAATGGCAATGTGACAGTCGATAATGGTGCATCAATAATCACAGGCACAGGAAAAACCAACACTACAAATAATCCTAATGGCATTACAGGTGGAACCGCCCCGTTTTTGGATTACTACACCCATTTTCATACCGTAATATTGAAAGGCGACTTTACCAACAATGGTACGGTTCGTTTCACCAACCTTGATTATCCTGTTTTTAACAGTTTTCCGTCAGCCAGCGGAAAAACAGGTGCTGCAACGGTCTATTTCCAGGGTGCAGGCAACAATAAGCTTACCTGTAACGGTACCACGGATTTTTACAACCTGGTTCTTGACAAAGGTTTGGATCAGACATATAAGTTGACTGTTTATTCATCAGCTTACGAAAACTTTCGCCTTTTTGGCGCCAATAGTTCAGGTGGAGACACCAACGGTGCTACGGAGGAAAATCCCAACCTTAAAAAGGCACTCTGGATTCGAACAGGAACTCTGGAACTGACAGGACTTACAGTCATTCCCTCTTTGACTGAAGGCGGTGGCGGAGGTACTCCCAATAGTGATTACTATATTCCTGTGAACGGCGCCTTGTTGCTTAATGGGCCGGAGGTGATTTTACTGAATACTGCCGATAATTATGCCGAAGTGAATGCTGCTTATGGCGTTTCGGGTGGAACAGGAGAAGTTAACGGAGTAAACAAAGGTTCCAATGCATCCTCCTTCTCAATTTATGGTCGCTTTCAGGTGGATGACGGTTATTTCTCCACCAGGGAGTCTGGTGGCCTTATTACCTGGGACAAGGCTTCAGGACAGCTGGATATAAATGGCGGATACATCGATGCCAAGCAGTTTAGAGCAGCAGGAGGTGCATCAGGACTGGCTTCTTACATGCAAACAGGAGGAACGCTTGCTTTGCGCGGTCGCTATCAGCGTACGCCTTCGCAGTACAATTCACCTGCTGATTTGAGAGCTGTTTCACAGGCAACCATAAATACCAACACATCAACTTCTGGGCTTGAGGGAAGTAAAGGAACTTTTAACATCAATGCGGAGGCCAATGTTTTTGCAATGTCCGGTGGAGAGGTAGAGATCTATGATGTTTGTGGAGGTAACAACTACGCAGTTGATATCTTTTCGGCCGATAACAACATCAATGTAACAGGCGGAACGTTTAAATTCCTTTCGCTCAATGGCAATAATGATTTTAAGATACGCTCACAAGCACCCTTTGGAAACATTGTTGTAGATCGCTCAAATGCAGGCGCACTGCTTACATTGAACGATGATTATGCATTGACGGTAATAAAAAATATCGATCTAACACGCGGTGGGCTGAGAGCTAACAATTTGGATGTAACAGTGGGTGGTGATTTTAATATTGCAGCCAATGGCACTTACCATTCAGGAACCAATACCACTCTTTTTAATGGTAAAGTTGATCAGCTGTTTTCTGTAAGCGGTACGGTAAACAATGGAAATGACGGACTGGCAGATTTGACGGTTAGTAAAGATGGTGGGGTTTTGAGTTTGGATGGAGATATGACCGGCTTGACGGTGCAGGGAGCATTTACCTTAACCAAGGGGATATTCGATGATGGTGGAAAAACGTTGTTTGTAAAAGGAAACGTGACCAATTCGGGGACTCATACTGGCGATGGATCTATTCAACTTAACGGATCGTCAGTTCAGACTATTGGAGGTGATGGCAACGGCGCATTTGGAAACCTGACCCTCAATAATAACAATGGAGCTGCAGCACCTGTGTCTCTAACTGCTGATATTTCTGTTGACGGAACATTAACATTCTCGAGTGCTAAGCATATTAATATTGATACACAAAACCTGAGGTTGGGAGCAGATGCTGCTATTTCGGGAGCCGGTAACGACCGGTTTATTCAAACTGCCGGAAACGCGGGTGATGGCGGATTAACCATCGCATATAATTCAACTGCATCCCGGGTTTTTCCTGTGGGGGTAGAAGGTTATACTCCTGCAGCAATGGGGTTCAGTTCCGCTCCGGGCAGCTATGGCAGTATTACGGTTGTGCCGGTGAATTATGCCCACCCAGTAGTAACTGCTGAAAATGTTTCCCTGGATTACTTCTGGAGAGTGAAGTCGGAAGGTTTTACCGGTTATGAAGGAAAGGTTACCCATAGTTTTGTTTACAACCAATCCGATGTCAGCGGCACTGAATCGAATTATATCCCCGCTGTATATGATGCCGGGAATTATACATGGAACTATGGGACAGCATCCAGTGTCAACTCAGGAAATAATACCATTTCTGATTGGACATCCCCCGGATTAAGTACTGATTTTATTGACGGGGATTATACAGCAGGAGTAGTAACTGCTTTTGGAGAACCTTCAAAATTTTACAGTCGTCGCTCAGGTAATTGGAATCAAACAAATACCTGGTCAACAACCGGGCATTCCGGTAATGCTGCATCCAGAATTCCCGCAGAAGGAGATGTTGTGATTATTGGGACTGGGCATACTGTTTCGTTGGAACGTTCAACAAATAGGAACGGTTATCCAAATCGAAATACTAAAAATGAAGATGTTCAAAATTGCGCAACTCTTCAAATTGAAACAGGTGGAGTACTGGATGTAAAATATAGTCCTGCCAGTAACTTTGGCATTGTAATGTCTCATCCCAATGGCAATGGATTGTTGAGGGTCAGTACCGCTTATTCATCAGGAAGTACCTTTGAACTCCCTAAAGGAGATTTTACTGATTTTAATAAAAACCTGGGTACAACAGAGTTGTACACAATCAATAATACGGCAGGAACTACTTATTGGTTGCCAAATGACATTGAAAGTTATGGAAATCTTGTAGTGACACCAATGGGGGGATCTAATATTATCTTTGGAAATACAGATGTTACCATTTATGGTGATTTAACCACTCAGGGATTGACTTCTGAGGGATGGTATGCACCTACCTGGAATTCAAATTATCCTACCAGTCCAGCCGGGAAAAAGGCTAAAACAATATCAATTAAGGGTAACTTTAATTTGGAGGGTGGTGCTTTGATCTTTTATGATAACGGGAATCTGGCACAAAACTTTATAATTGAAGGCGATCTTGTTGTTAGCGAGGGAGCCGGTATTCAGGTTTACAGTAATGCCAATAACCAAAGTTTTAAGATTGGTGGCGACCTTGTAAATAATGCTTCATTTGGGAATGGAGCTAATGCTTATGCGGGTTGTGATTTTTCCGGTATCCCGGTTACTTTCTTCGGAGATAGTGATGCCAAAATCACCAATACTTCCGGCGCCCCTGATACGCAGTTTGAAGAAGTAACAGTTAACAAAGGCTCTTCACAGTCCACCAAACTGACCATCGACATTGCGGGTGATCTTAATACTCCCGATAACAATTGGCTGACCCTGGAGAATGGTACGTTGGAATACAAACGTGTAAATCCCAATTCAGATTTTACTATTTCTACATCCACTCCGTTTACTATTCCTTCAACGGCAGGATTGTACGTTGATTATGATAACTCGAACAATAGGCGGGTACTCATTGGGGATGACAATTCTGATAATAATGACCTTTTCCTCAATGGAAAATTGACTATTGTAAAGGGGGAGGTATATGTGGGTGATCCTAACAGCCGGAATAATAACAATGACATTGAATATGCCGGAGGTGGTGCCTCAACCATTGATGTGAGAGGTGGAAAACTGGTTGTCAACGGGCAGATTAGACGCAATCCGGCAACTACCAGTGGCATCCTGAGTTATTTGCAAAGTGGGGGAGAAGTGACCATTAATGGTCGCAAGACTCTTACTACCAATGCCAAACTGGAAGTACTCAATGCCGGCAGTAGATTTAATATGTCAGGTGGAACCTTAAAGATCTTGCGTGGTGGTGGCGGCAACAGCTATGGAGACCTATATCTGAGACCGGAGACCTCCAATGTTACAGGTGGAGAGATTGTTTTCGTCGCTTCAACAGGAGACCAGACTTATCTGGTGGATGCAAACGTTCCGTTGAATAATCTTACAGTCACAGGTGCTGCCGGCTCTGATGCTATGGTGAAAATGATGGTGAGCGCCCTTACATTACAAGGAGATATGACTTTGAGTAACACCTACTCAGTTTTTGACGCGAATAGTGAGTTTGATATTGACCTGATCATCAAAGGGAATATGGTAAACAACGGAACTTACAATCATTATAATAACCTTACAACTTTCAGCGGCGGAGAACAAAGCATCGAAGGAAACACTGCTACTGATTTCTATGATCTGAAAATAAATCCGGTCACCTCTGTTACACTTAGTCGGGATGTTAATGTTTTTAACGATATGGAGCTTGCTTCGGGCAGGTTGATTACGGGTGCGAATCTGGTTTCCATTGAAGGTGACCTGATTAACAATGCCAATTACGAAAGTGATGATGATGCGGGGGGAGTGCTGCTCATTAATGGAGATACCCGACATCTTCTTTCCGGAACAGGTACGTTCGGACGTTTGGAATTGAACGATAGTAAAGGAGCACGACTTGAAAATGACATCACACTGGAAAATAACCTGATATTGTCGAATGGAATATTTGATATCAACGACAATTTACTGACCCTTGGTGTAAACTCAGATATTCAGGGAAGCGACTTTAATAATTTCAAAATGATCACATCCGATGGGGTTTACAGTAATATTGGTATCAAAAAGTATCTTCCGGTGATAGGTTCCCCGGAGACCTTTACCTTCCCTATGGGGTTGGCGGGCAAATACACACCGGCGGTTCTTAATATTACTCAAAACAGCCAGGTAGGTTCTGTAAGAGTGAATACCATCAACGAAAAACATCCTTCTGCCAAAAGTCCTTTCCGTGTATTGGATTATTACTGGGAGGTAGAGAGCGCTGGTCTCAGCGGATTCTCTGGCAGCTTTGACATGGTGTACCATGATGACGATATTCTACAGGCAGCTGCTGACGAGAATAATTATGTGGCAGCAAGACTTCTTGTTCCAGGAACCAGTTGGAGTAAAGCAACTCCCGGAGCTGCCACAGATAAAGTTGATGAGAGCAACAACACCATTTCTTTTACTTTTGGTGGAGCCAACACTGTAAGTGGTGAATATACCGCAGGCTTTGTATCGGAGATCCCTGATAAGGTTCCTTCTTATGAAGCCAATGTTTCAGGAAACTGGAGTGATAAAAATATCTGGACACCTGTGGGGGATGCTCCTGCCTGTCCGGAAGGCGGCCCCAATGGTGCAGTGGTTATCATTAATGCAGCGGTGACCGCAGATGCAGACAACTGTTTTGCTTATCGTACCATTATTAATGATCAATTGAAAATTGTCAGTCCGTATATTGGTCACAATCTTGGATCCATCGAGGGGGAAGGGACTCTATATGTAGAGAGTCCCGTAATGCCTGCCGGTCGTTATACCGACTTTTTAGACTGTGGTAGAAATTCAACGTTGGAATTTGGCGGATCGGGTAACTACAATATCGTAGCCGACCTGTTTACCTCTATCCCCAATCTGAAAATTTCAGGTACCGGAACCCGGGTGTTACCGAATGAAAACCTTACTGTTTGCAACAGTTTGGTGATTGACGGTGCAACGCTCGACAACAGTGTCAATAATAAAACGCTGATTATCGGTGGAACAATGGAGCGTTACAATGGTGGCCGTTTTGTAGCAGGTGCCGGGAGTGAAGCTACCGTGCGCTTTGCAGGAAATTCAGCGCAAAACATTGGTGGGGCAACAGGAGACTTCAACGGCATCAATGCATTTAACAATCTGGAGATTGATAACAACAGCGGTCTTACTATTAATGGAGCAACTGAAATTTCGGGTATTTTACAACTCACCAGTGGTGTCATTAATACTTCAGATGCCAATCCATTGACGATTACCAATTCGTTGGGCACCAGTGTTTCACCTGTTGGTGGTCGGGCTGATTCTTATATTAATGGTCCGCTTATCAAGCGTATTAACCAGGGCGATTCATTCAGATTTCCTGTGGGAAAAGACGGAGCGTTGGGCAACAAGCTTACCCTGGTGGCTACACAGAGCGGAATCACTGACTGGAAAGTGGAGTATTTTACTCCCAATACCACCTATGCCAACTATAATAATCCGGTAACTTACGTAAACTCCAAAGAATACTGGAAAGTAAGTGCGCCCTCAGGCAGCAAAGCCCGGATTTCTATTAACTGGGATGCATCAAGTGATGTAACTCCATTGATTACTGTTGGGGGAGTGGATGATTTGTTAGTGGTGGGTTATGATGCTTTGGCATCAGAGTGGACAGAAATTTCATCTTCCGCCTCAGGGTCTAATAATAACGGAACAATCATTACTGATTCCAGAGTGACTGTTCCTGCTGCCGGGGAGATGGATTTTACATCGGCTACATTGAATACAGTGAAGCCAAAAGCCAAGTTAACTCCCGATGGTGCAATTTGTGGAACATCAGCAGGAATACCTGTTACTTTCACTTCCTCATTCCCTGTGCCGTTTAATTATGTGTTGAATTATACCATTGATGGGGTAGCCCAAAGTGCGGTAACTGTGACTTCGATACCTTATGTATTGTCTACTCCACAATCAGGTGTTTATCAATTGACAGGTTACACTTATGACAATGGAAACGGAACTGGTGTAGTGGATGAAGGAGAGGTAACAGTATATGCCACACCTACCGATGCCGATGCAGGTGAAGATCAGTCTCTTTGTGGGGCCAGTGCCACTGTTTTGGAAGGTAATAATCCACTTGTGGGAGAAGGTTTGTGGACCATTGTTTCAGGAACCGGAGGCACTATTGATCAGCCAACCGTTGCTACAAGCGATTTTAGTGGCACAAATGGTTCCTCTTATACCCTGCTTTGGACCATCAGCAATGGTGAGTGCACATCGTCTGATGAGGTTACCATTACTTTCCCGGTTCTGGCGGATCAACCTGGTGAGTTTACCGAGTACGACACTGAAGTTTGCCAGGGAGTGAACAATGTGGTATTCACTGTGCCTTTGGATGTAACCATATCGAACTATAACTGGAGTTATTCCGGTGAAGATGTAATAATAAACGGCACCGGAAATTCTGTTTCGCTTTCCTTTGGTATTTCAGCTACAAGTGGAACTCTTTCAGTTACAGCTGAAAATAATTGCGGAGAGAGTGATCCGAGAGAAATTGGAATTACTGTAAATGAAGCCATATCCGGCGTCACATTGGAATCAAATATTGAAGGTTCCTTGTGTGTGAACAATAGTCCCGTATTTACAGCGATTCCTGCTGAAACAATAACTGGTTTGAGCTATGAATTCTTTGTTAACGGAGTTTCCGGGCAAAATGGTGCTTCTGAAACATTTGAACCCGTTAATCTTATGGATGCTGACGTTGTGAATGTGGTAGCCACTTCAGCAGATGGTTGCAGCACGACTTCGAATGATATAGCAGTTTCTGTTGTTGCTACTGATGGCTTGTGGATGGGCTCAGCGGATGCCGACTGGAACAATCCGGTTAACTGGTGTGCCAATGTTGTTCCATCAACAGGAGATATTACCATTTCAGGAAATAGTGTTCATGCTCCTGAAATAACCAGTGATATGAATCTTACCTGGCTTACCATCGAGGAGAATGCCAACCTTGTTGTGAAGCCCGGGGTGATGTTGGAGGTTACCGGAGATGTGGTAAATGATGGAAAGATAACCCTTGAAAGTGACGCAGATGCATTGGCTGCTTTGTATTTGCCGGAATTACCAACTAAAGCAGGAATCGGGAATGTAGTTATGAATATGCCAAAGAACTATTACTGGTATATCGGTTCTCCTTTGCGTTCTGAAGTTGATGGAAAAGCAAAAGCTTCATGGTTTGGGGATTTGAATAATGACCCGAATTCGATTGATTGGGTATTTGTTCTTCGCTACAAGAATGGACGAAACCAGTGGTTGAGAGTGGTTGGAGATATTGACTTAAACGAGATGGAAGGTGTTAGTACCTGGTATTATCAGAATAAAGTATTGGATTATGAAGGAGAGATTAATGTTGGTGAGCTTTCCAGAACTTTTGCAGAAATTGACCATCATTTGTTTGCCAATCCATATCCAACAGCTATAGACTGGGAAGATCCTTCCGGGTGGGGACGAAGCGATTTTGGTAATACAATGTGGAATCGGGTAACTTTTGGTGGAGAGCGAACCTGGCAAACATACAACAACGGTGGGGATGATGATCCCGGGGTGTATGCTCTGCCTCCTGAGGCGTTCGGTCAGACTGAGGAAAATGTAAGTTATATTCCGCCTTATCAGACTGTATGGATAAAGGCTGAAAAAGAAAACTCAACATTGACAGTTTCACCGGAAACAAGGGTTAAGGATAATAGTGTTGGATTGAAGAGTGCAGGATCTGGTGGTTCGCAGGAAGTTAATATTATACGGTTGAAAATTAGTAATTCAAAAGCCCTGGATGGAACCGTTATCTACTTTTCGGATAATTTTATGGATGAAAAGGGAAGAGAGGATTCTGAAAAGCGATTTAATGATTCCAAAAATATTCCTGAAATCTATACCCGCATTGGAGGAAATGCTTTTAGTATTAACGGAAAGTTCTTGTTGACTGAGCCTGCATATTCTTTGCCAGTGAGTGTTAGAACCCGCATTATTGAGGAGACAAAGATTTCGGTTAATCTGTCCCGATTTGAAGCCAATTATGATGTATTTCTTGAGGATAAGGAAACAGGAGCATGGGTAAATATGAAGGAGTATCCGGAATATGTGTTTATGCCTATTCATCAGGGTCATGAGCATAACAGATTTGTTCTCCATCTGGAGAAAACACAGGAAATACCAACCAATCTTAATGATTCTGATGAGTTTAATACTGGAGATATTTCGATTATTGGAAGGAGTGAATATGCGCTTGTGAAAATTAGTTCCGACTTGTTACAGTCTTCAGGTGCACTTATTGAAGTGTTGGATATGAACGGCCGCTTAATGGACAGGATTACTACAAATGAAACGGAAAGTGAAATAGATTTACCTGATAACAGCGGCGTTTATGTTGTTCGCGTAAAAACCGGTGGAACTATTAAAACAGAAAAGGTAGTCAGATAAGCTGGACATCTATAACATCAGAAATAAAGGTTCTCAGGAAGTCTCCCTTGGGGGGATTTAAGGGGCCCCCACGATATCACAGTTAACCCTGTGAAGTTAAGAAGCCTTGTTCCGAAATGTTGGAACGGGGCTTCTTTTTTAGGCTTATAGCGCGTTTTTTTCAAGGCTAATAAATGTGTCTTACAAAAAAAAATAAAAAGGCTGAAAACTCCTATTCAGGAATTTCAGCCTTTGAAGATTATCGAGCTTCTTCTTTTATCTTTTAATGCCGTTTTTGAGAAAATTTCTACCGCTGATAGTTAGGGGTTCCTCCACCAAAAGGGTTCTCTTTTTTATAGTCCGACTCTGATGGTAAAGAATTATTCGGAAAACTTGAAACTCCACTGATAGTCCCAGTGCCAGCACCTCTAGGTCCCTCACCACTCCCCGGGTCTCCAAGAGATGGATCTTGTAAAAGCACCACCCGATCAATCTCCACCACCTCCAACACCGGTTTCCGGTAGGCCTTTTTATTGCTTGTAGTATGTATGTTATTCCCGATCTTCATTCAGGTTATATAACTGTTTTGTTTATGGTAATATCTATCTCCTTACGGGTTGTAGGTGCTAAAGGTTTCGATGAGCGGTATTTATCTGCAACGGATACAACCTGTTTTCCCTTCTCACGTTATACTATTTTTCAATGCGCAAAGATTGCAAAAAATGAGGAAACAGCCTACAGGATTGGATAAATAGGGGAATTTCTTTGATGAAAAGAGAGAGGGGCCCCCTAAATCCCCCCAAGGGGGACTTTGAGTTGCGCTGTGGGGGGGCAGGCGGGGTTGGGTTTTCGGGTTATATTGTGTTTTGAGTTATGTGTTTCGGGTTTTGTGTTTAGAGTTACGGATTGTGTTTGCGGGGTGGCGGTTCCCCTTTCAGGGGGTTAGGGGGTAGCGCGATGGGGGGATAGTAGTGCTTTGGGTTCAGGGATTAGTGTTGCGTGTTTTGAGTTGGGTGTTGAGTTATGTGTTGGTTGAGAGTTTTGAGTCCTTGGTCTGGTGGGTTGGGGATGCCCCAAAAGGAAGATTTTGTGTTAGAGATTCATGCTTAATCTACTTAATTTAACCGCAGAGCGGTGTCAGACCGGTAGCAGGAGAGTGTCCTGGTAAAGAATAGGCTGCGGAGGTGCGACAGAAGTCTTATTTGTCGTCAGGAGACGACGTTTATAAAACCCCTCGTGCGGAAACGAGGGGGAGAAAAGCTTATCATATAGTGGAATATCCCATTTTACGAGCATTCTCTCAGCTTCAGCCTCAACCTCAACCTTAGCTCCCACAGCCCCTAAACACTTCCCAAACTCCCCCTTGAGGGGATTTAGGGGGCTTCCACCCTTATTCTCCCATCCACAGCAATGATTTCATCCTTATTCCCAATCAGGGGATTCAGGTCGATCTCCTTGATTTCGGTGGCATAGCGGAGTAGCGTGGAGAGGCGAACGATGATTTCCACATATTTGTCTTCATTGATGCCCTCTTTACCGCGGGCTCCTTTAATGACCGGATAGGCTTTGAGGCTGCGAACCATGGACCGGGCTTCCTCAAAGGTAAGGGGAGCCAGACCGTAAGAGGTATCACCCAGCGACTCGACGAATATACCGCCCAGACCGCAGAGGATTACATGGCCAAAAGTGGGTTCATACTTTGCGCCGATGAAAAGCTCGGTGCCGGTTTGCATCTTTTGAACCAGCACGGATTTTACCCCTTTGATTTTGCGCATCCGGCGGTATTCGGAGAGGAGGTGTGTTTCTGATTTGATGTTGAGGGTAACCCCTCCCACGTCGGATTTATGCACCGGCCCGATGACTTTCAGTGCCAAAGGAAAACCGAGTCTTTTGGCCAGTGAGATGAGTTCTTTTTTGGAAGTGGCAATTCCTTCTTCCACTATGGGAATGCCTGCAGCTTCCAGCAATTCATTGTTGGTTGCAGGATCCAAAAAGCCTTCAGGGGCATGTTTTATGACAGTTCGGATGGCATGAATATCAATTCCTTCAGTGAAGATTTCTTCATCCGCAGGGGCGGGTGTCTGGTTGATACTGGTAAGAGCCCGGGCCAGCACTACTTCATCGGGAAAGTTGATGTGACCGTGTGATAAAAAGAACTCTACCTCCTCATGCGCACTGCTGATGGATGGCAAAATAGGGAATACCGGCTTTCGGCACTGCTTCATCTTACGGTCAATCATCTCGTAGGCATCGAATACCCGTGAGAGTCCGGTGCTGCCAAAAATCACAATCATCCCATGGATGTTGTCCATTTGCGTGTCGCAATATTCAATGACCTGTCCCAGTTGTTCGGCAGTTCCGGTAGCCAGAATGTCAATGGGATTGGAGGCTGATGACCCTGGATTCAGGATGTTCAGGATGTCATCATGGGCTTTGCCTTCAATGGCGGGAATGTTCAGTCCTCCCCCCGAGAGCGCATCGGTAAGCATCACCCCTGCACCTCCGGCGTGGGTGATGATAGCCAAATTTTTACCTTCCAGTTTGGGGTAATTAAACACGGATGCCACTGTGGTGAGCTCTTCCCGACCAAAGCAGCGTACAATTCCCGCTTTTCGGAACAATGCCTCCACGGCTGAATCGGAATTTGCCAAAGCACCTGTATGTGAGGCGGTGGCCCGTTGTCCGGCATCGGTAATGCCTGATTTGATGGCTGCAATGCGGCATCCTTTGCGAATGAGAGAAGAGGCATGCTTCAGCAGCTTGTCCGGGTTTTTGATGTTTTCGACGTAGATCAGTTTGATATTGGAACTTTTGCCGGGAATGTAGGTTTCATCCCAGTATTCCAAGACTTCTTCAATTCCTGTCTGGGCACTGTTGCCAACAGTAATAAGCGACGAGAAAGTCAATCCTTTGGGAAGAGCAGATTCCAGGATGAAAACTGCTGTGGAGCCTGATCCTGAGACAAAATCGCATCCCTGTGGATCCAGTTTAGGCACGGGACTGGTGAAAATTCCGCTATAGGTGGGAGTGAGCATCCCGATACAGTTGGGCCCGATAAGTGCGCCGTCAACTTCTTCGACGGCTTTCCTGAGTTCTTCTTCCAGTTCAGCTCCTTCAGGACCATCTTCACTAAACCCTGCTGATATAACGATAAATGCCCGGGTCCCTTTGGTTTGTGCCAGTTCCTTCACTGCAGGCACACAATGTTGTGCAGCGATGGCCAAAATGGCCAGATCAATCTTTTCAGGAAGGTCGGCAACGGTCTTAAAGCACTGAACTCCCTGTACCGTCTCTTTTTTAGGATTGACGACGGATAATTTTCCCTGAAAACCGCCATCAAGGATGTTTCTCAGGAGTTTACCTCCCGGTTTGCTTATGTCGTCCGATCCGCCAACTACAACAATGCTTTGGGGATTCAGCAGGCTCTCATTCATCATGGTTGTGTCTGTTTTATATTTCAAAGTTAGGCTTTCCTGAACAGACTTTCTTTGAGTTTTGTCAGGGAATTTTGGCAAAGAGCATGGAGCATGGGGCATGGGGCATGGGGCATGGGGCATGGAGTGACTTGTGACTTTTAGCTCTTAGCTCGCAGGAAGAGGAAAGTTTTAAGGGAGTGTAAACCCGATTGAGTCAGCGTAGGGTATTTGCCGGCGGCGACCAATTGGCGTTTTAGCGTGGCGACTTTCGGGTATTTGAAAGCGGTCCCTGAAAGGGGCCAATTTGAGTAACCCCGAGTGCAACTCGGGGCAGCTGGTGCAAATGAATCGGGTCCCCGAATGGGGGCCAACTACTAATGTTATGAGAGTTTAAAGATTTACAAATAGTCCGGACACAACATTTCTCCGTTTTTCTTATTATTTTCGAAGAAATAAAAGTCAAAAGAAAATCTCATTGAAAAGTACGATTCAAAATATAATATTATCTGCTGACTGGGCTGCGGAAAATCTTGAGAAACTTCTGGCCTCAAGGGGAGAAGAACAAAAAGAGTTGTTGAGTATGGGAGGAGAGACACTTCTCAACAACCGTGGCAATGAAGTCTATTATCGCGGGCTGGTGGAGTTTTCAAATATTTGCACCAAAGATTGTTATTATTGCGGTATTCGCAAAAGCAACCGGAATACCGATCGTTACGATCTTCCGGATGACGCTATTCTGGAGGCGGCCCGTTTTGCTTATGAGCACAAATATGGTTCATTGGTTTTGCAATCCGGAGAACGTGACGACCCTGCATTTGTGGAGCGGATCGATCAGCTGCTGAAGAAAATTAAGTCTGCCACCAACGGAGAATTGGGAATCACACTTTCCTTGGGGGAGCAGTCGGAGGAGACTTACCAACGTTGGTATAAGAGTGGAGCCCATCGCTATCTCTTAAGAATTGAAACTTCTGATGAAAGCCTTTATCATCAGTTACATCCGAGCGATGAAAAGCATAATTTTGAGAAAAGGCTGCAATGCCTGAGGAGTTTGCAGGAAGCGGGCTATCAAACCGGAACAGGTGTGATGATTGGAGTGCCGGGGCAGACATTGAAACATCTTGCGGAAGACCTCCTTTTTATGAAAAATTTTGACATCGATATGGTGGGAATGGGGCCTTATATTGAACATGAGGAAACCCCGTTGTATGCGAAAAAAAATCTTCTGTGGCCGCTTCAGGAGCGTTTTATGACATCGCTTAATATGGTGGCTCTCTTGCGGTTGATGATGCCGGATATCAACATTGCTGCTACTACAGCGATGCAGACTATTGATCCCGTGGGACGTGAAAAAGCCATGCAGGCCGGGGCCAATGTTATTATGCCAAATATTACTCCATCGAACCAGCGGCGTAATTATTTGTTGTATCAAAACAAACCCTGCACCGACGAAGGAGCTGATGATTGCAGCAACTGTCTCTCCATTCGCCTCGAAATGATTGGGCGGGTTCCCGGATATGATCAATGGGGGGATTCAGAACATTATTTTCGGCGGACAAGGGGGTGAGTGATTGTGCTGATGGGTTTTTGAATGAGATCAGATACATGACTATAACCAAACTTTTATTAGTTTATAGCCAGACTTTAATTATGGCGGTTGGAATAGTGATTGTTGGTGAATACATCAATATGTTATGGAATAATGTGGATGTGTTAAAACTGTTAGGTCCCTCCGGGGCCATATCCGGTCTGGTATAGATGCATTATGCCTCAGGTTTTTTGAGGTATTTACCAGTGATTCCCGGGGTTTTGCACAATCGGTGGTTGGGGAGCAATCTGGAACAATTAAGAATCTAATTCTATACAGGAAAACAACATATAAACAATGAAAAAACCAAAAAACCACATACTGGTCATATTCGGTGCTTCAGGCGATTTGACCAAACGAAAATTAATACCTGCTCTGGCCGATCTTCATCATCAGGAATTGTTGCCCGAAAAATTTGCCGTCCTGGGTCTGGGGCGTACGGATTTGTCAGATGAGCAGTTCCGGGATAAAATGATCGACGGAGTGAAAGAATTTGCCTCCAAAAAGGAGAATGAGCACAATGATTTTCTGGATCAGCTTTATTACTATTCATTCAATACCAAAGACGCCAGCGAATACGAAGGTTTCCGCAACCGACTGGAAGAACTGGATAAGGATATAGGGACTGATGGTAACTTTATATTCTATCTGGCCACACCTCCCAGTATGTATCCTTTAGTGCCAAAATTTCTTGCGGAGCAGGGGTTGAATAAAAGTGAATCCGGTTTTCGTCGCCTGATTGTGGAAAAACCCTTTGGATATGATCTGGAAAGTGCGCAGCAATTGAATTGTGATTTGCTCAAATATTTTAAGGAGGAACAGATTTACCGTATTGATCATTATCTGGGAAAAGAGACCGTACAGAATCTTTTGGTGACCCGTTTTTCCAACGGAATATTTGAGCCGTTGTGGAACCGGAACTTCATCCATCATGTGGAGGTCACTTCTTCCGAAGATATCGGGGTTGGCGGACGCGGTGGCTACTACGAAGGTTCGGGGGCCATGCGTGATATGGTACAGAATCACTTGTTGCTGTTGTCCAGTCTGGTAGCAATGGAACCACCTACCCTGGTTAATGCGGAAAGTATTCGTAATGAAATTGTGAAAGTGTTGCAGTCGTTGCGGCCCATTCCGAAAGATAAAGTGGAGGATTTTGTGATTCGTGGTCAATATACAGAATCAAATGTGCGGGGGAATGAGGTGAAAGGTTATCGTCAGGAGGAGGGGGTAGATCCCAAATCGCGTACAGAAACTTTTGTGGCCATGAAGTTTTTTATCGATAACTGGCGGTGGGCAGGTGTTCCGTTTTATATCCGCACAGGGAAGATGTTGCCTACACGGGTCACAGAGATTGTGATTCATTTCCAATCCACTCCGCACCACCTCTTTTCTGAAGACAAAGAGATCCTGAGGCAGCAAAACCAGTTGGTCATCAGGATTCAGCCCGATGAGGGTTTGTTGATGAAATTTGGGATGAAAGTTCCCGGAGCAGGTTTCCGGGTGCAGGATGTGAATATGGATTTCCACTATTCTGAGTTGGGCGATACCTATTTGCCTTCAGCCTATGAACGACTTTTACTGGATTGTATGCTGGGTGACCCCACGCTTTATTCACGTGGCGATGCGGTGGAAGCAGCCTGGAAGTTTATTGATCCCATATTAAAGGCCTGGAAAGAGAACCCCTGCATTAAAGTACATGGTTATCCCGGTGGTACCTGGGGCCCCGATGTTAGTGACGATCTGATTGAAGGAAACATGACCTGGAGATATCCTTGTAAGAATTTGTCTGACGGCCTTTACTGTGAGCTTTAAAGGGGAAGGGCCCCCTATATCCCCCCAAAGGGGACCTGGAACTATAAAGATTGTTATATCCTATCTTTATTTGCCAACACCTCAGCTATTAATAGCCGAGAAACGGTGAAATTTCACGGCCTTCAATTACCAATATAGTGGATTCCCTATACCAAAAACATAAAACTATGGAAACGAAAATTTTTTACTCAAAACAGCAACTGGCTCGTTTTTTCGGCGATTATCTTTCCACGCTGACACAGGAAAATGAGCAGATCAACATAGCACTTTCGGGAGGCAGTACTCCGGAGACCATTTTTGATGTTTTGTCGCAGGAGTACAGCAATGCTGTTGACTGGGAAAGGATACGGTTTTTCTGGGGTGATGAGCGATGTGTTCCACCTGATGATGGTGAGAGTAACTATAAGATGACGCATCAGCACCTCTTCTCTCTGTTGCCTGTTCCGGAAAAGAATATTTTCAGGATAAAGGGTGAGCTGCCCCCTGAAGATGCCCTCCGGGATTACCGTGAAATAATTGACAAAGAGTTGCCCAAAAAAGAGGGATTGCCCTTTTTTGATATTGTTTTGTTGGGAATGGGGGATGATGGTCATACTGCTTCAATATTTCCGCATGAAATAGACCTGTGGGATTCATCAGAGCTTTGCGAAATAGGAACACATCCAACTTCAGGACAAAAAAGAGTAACCCTTACCGGGAGAGTAATCAACAATTCCCGTGAGGTTATTTTTCTGGTTACCGGAAAGAATAAAGCAGAAAAAGTGGATGAAATTCTTAATGAAAAGAATGATTACATGAAATATCCGGCTGCCCGTGTTAACCGGGATAAAAGTCTCTGGTTGTTGGATCAGGAAGCTGTCGGGAGTTGACAGTAACCAATGATCAATTGCCAATGATCAATTACCAATGATCAATGATTAATTACCAGTGATCAATTACCAGTGATCAATTACCAATTACCAATGATCAGTTATCAGTGAATGTTAATTCACTGATTCATTATGCATTGAAGATTGTTTATTGATAATTGATCATTTATTATTGTTTTTCCCCGTAACGGCTTTCCAATACTTGAGCAACAAATCAGTGAATTTGTCAAACTCTTCTTTGAATGAGAGTCCGATTCCCTGTGTGGTGGGCGACGTTTCGTAGATGATGTCATCATTGGAGCGGGTGTAGGCTTTTGCACGAATGGTTCCGCTTGGGTTCAGTTTTACATCCATATCGAAATCACCTACCATTTTACTGGTGTTGGTTTGATACTTTCCGTATCCCACATTTCCGTTGATGCTCACACGATTGTTGAACATCTGAGTGGAAAGAGCTACTTCAATCTCCTCACTGGAGATATTATCTTCCGGCCTGTAACTGACACCTATGTCCACATCGTTACTGATGTTGGAAAGCCACCTGCTGAGTTGGTTGGACAGCATTTCGGTGGTTGTTACCAGAGCTGCATTGTTGGTCTGTAAGCCGGGGTCACTGCCCATTCGCATATATTCGGGTGTGTAGAATCTGTTCAAAACCAGTAAGGAGAGAACCTGCCTGTTCATTTCGTCTTCTGTGGAAATGAAATCAAGAATATAACTTTCCCGACTTTCTGTAAGCGTCGGTGCTTCCAAACCGAATCTGATGCCCGGTTTTTCAAGCGGCCCGTTAAGCATCAGGTTGCAGTTGATCGGAATGCGCCGTTGAATATCTCCGGATTCTTCGCTTCCGGAATTGCCAGCCATGGGGCCTACTAAGTCGGATAGTGAAGCTTTGACTTTGTAGATCGCCGTGAGGTCGATTCTTGCCTTGTAAGGATCTCCCTGCCAGGATACGACACCGCCTTTGTTGATGTCAAACTTTTTGTTGACCAGATTTTGGAGTGAAAAAAGATATTCTCCCCGGTCGATGATGTAATCCCCGAAAAAACTGATGTTGCCCTGTCTGTCTATCTGAATCTGGATATTTCCGTCTCCCGAAGCACTCAGCAGATCACCCAGAGTAGAATCAAAAATAATTTCAATGCGGGCCTCAGGAGTAACATCAATCTCCATGTTGAGTGAAAGCCCTGTAAGATCTACCTTATATTCATCGGTGTTGGTATTGATGGTAATCTGTTCTTCGTTTTTTTCATCACCGATAAACTGGATGAAGTTGCTTTGCACTGCTTCTTCTTTATTGGCCATGGGGATGAAGAAACGTGTGTTTTCCAGGGTTTCACCTTCGATGTTCAATTCGATATTTTGTGTGGTGCCTGTCACCATCATTTGTCCGTTGGCATAGACTGTTCCGTAATAATAGGGGTTGTCTTTTAGTTTTGTGTCCAGCACCAGCATATCGTTTACATCCATCTGGAGGTTATACACCATATTGGAAAAACTCTCGTGATAAATGGATCCCCTGAATTTACCCTCTTTGCCGTGTCTGTCTTTAACTGTCAGGTCCCGGAACCTGATTTCGTTTGGGTAAAACCATACCGAATCCTTTATTTCATAGCTGGTCTGTAACAGGTCAACGTTAAAGGTGCCTTCGTCCACCTTAATTTTTCCTGATAGAAGCGGTTTCGTCAGTTGTCCTGCCAGAAAAAGGTTTCCGGATGCTGTTCCGTCCAGATCCTGAAGTATGTTGCCAATAAAAGTGCTTAGGAAATTTATTTCAAAACGGTCCAGTTGCAAATCAATGTCCATTTTGTTTTCTGTGGGATTGATGTATCCTGACCCCACCAATGGTCTGTGATTATCTTTGAGGACGGAGGTGTTGACTTCCAGTTCACTTTTATCTGCATCCCACCTGGAGCCAAGCGTAAAGAATCCGATGGTATCATTGTTAAAACTAAACTGATCAATGGAAAAATTAGCGGTCCATAGCGGTGTCCGGTAAAAGTTTTTGAGCTCTATGCTGCCATCAGCAGTTCCGCCAAATCGGTGTTTAAACTTGCTAGATTCTCCAATGAACTGGGCCAAATCAATGTTGTCCATCTCCAGTCTCATTCCATCCATTGACTTTTTGTGTAAAAAGCCGTTGAGTGCCAAACGCTGTCTGGAATGATTAATTTCCAGTCCCTGAATGCTGAATGAGGAAGGGGTTATCATGCCACGCGCTTCACTGATATTCCAGACAGAGTCCTGAAGAATGACAGTTGAAGGGGCTAAACGGATGTCGGAGTAAAACCTTTTGTTCTTGTCTCTTCTGAAGGAGGTGGTTGTATAAATGGCTCCGCTGTTGGTTACTTCATCCCAGTTGTTCCAGAATATATTCACAGCCAATGTGTCCTGCGAGGCTTTGTTGTGAACCGAAAAGTTGTAGAGGGCAACAGTATTGTCTCTTTCTATTCTGGATGTTCTGAGAATGACCTCCATCTCTTTGCTGTTGATTGTGTTGGTGTGAAGTTCAATGTCTGAGGCTGAAATTCCCTGGTATTCGATTTTTTCGAAGCTCACATCAATATTGAGAATTTTGTTTTCGGAATCAACATTTCCTTTTAAGATGCCTGAAGCCGCAGCATCAAGTCCGGGGAGGAAAATGGCTGCTGCTCTGTCGAAACCATTGAAGTTAAATTCGAAGTTGAAAATATTTTTAGGTAAGTCTCTTCCTGGTTTTCTGTTGGTAAGTGAAGGTACAAAATGAGAAGCCATGTCGAGAAATGACTGGCGGAATTTCGAGAAGTTGTAAAGTCCGGAGATGTTTCCATCGATAAAGTTTGACCGGAGTTCAATTTTTTTTATGGTGTCTTCACGGAAGGCATGAAGAGAAAGAGAATCCAAAGATAGGGAAGTTTCAGGAGTATAAATCAGGCCTTCAGTGATGTTGATTTTTCCTGCCAGATTGTCGATGTTACCGCCCTGGAAATTTGCTGCTGCGGAAAGTGTGACCACAGCATCCTTCATGGAAGGAATCAGTTGAAGTCTGTCGGGCATTACATTTTTCAGTTCGGCATTAAAAAGGAAGGCCGGAATTTCTCCTGATGCATCAATCTCACCATCGAAGCGGAAAAACCCGTTGGGGTCCTGCATCTCCACCGATCCATCGAACCGTTGATAGGTAAATAGTCCGTTGATGTTGATGTCCTGATAGATGTATTTGTTCCACTCAAAGGAGTTGATATCGCCCATCAGGTAGGCAAAATAACTTTTTTTGTTTTTCCAGAACCCGTTGATTTCCACATTCATATTCAGATTTCCAGGGTTGTTTTTATTGCCAAGTGCTGTCCCTGCCCGGAAGTTGTTGGTTGTGAGAGCTCCGTTGAAAGAAATTCCATCTTCGGTATTGAATTTTACACCAATATCAGTGCTGAGGGATCCGAATTCTGTGTCGAAGGTTCCAAAAGCCACCATATCACTGAAAAAGCCGGTTAGGTTGCCGGAATAGTGAATCATTCCCAGATTTTCCAGAACCGCAGGTGGATTGTCCGTTTTTTTTGAAAAACGAAGAATGTCTTCCGAAGTGGTCTGAAGCTGCTCAATCTTCATGAAAATGAAGGTTTCCCTGAAATTACTCAGGTCGGTCAAATCAAAGGATGTTTTCAGTCGTGTGTGTCGTCCGGCCGAGAGAACGATGTTTCTGCCATTAATGTTGCGGAGAGAACCCGATATGTCTCCTGATAGAATTATGGGGTGACCCGTGATGGGGATATCGTGGAGATAAAGGGCGATTTCTTTTGGCGAGATAAGCAACTTATCCAGGTGGGTATGAAAACGTTGTTCAGCAGAAGGGCCTGTGTCAGATGGATTTCTTGTAAATTCCAACTCCTTGATGCTCAGGTCTGATTTGTCTGTTGTCAGAAAGAAATCTTTTATACTGATTTTGTCTTCCCGAATTTTCCCTTCGGCACCTGCTCCTGTTATTTTTAGTCCGTTTTTTTCAATCAGGCTCAGGTTTTCGAGTGCAAAATCAAGTGAGTCGTCCACGGTTGAAGTTCTTGTGGCGCTAAGGTTTAGTTCTGAGAAGGAGAGCTCGTTTACTTTGAAGGATTCATTTTTGAAGATGTCGTTGGATAGGGAGATCCTGCCATTTTCGATGTCCACACCACGGACCGAATAATGCCACTGGATGGTGTCCGGTCGGTTTTTTTTAAGAGAATCCAATAAGAAGGTAAAGTTCATTGCTTCGCCCTCTTGTTTCAGATTGAGAGTAGGTGAGGTGATTTTTACCCTTCCCAGAAAAATGTGTTTCTTGAAAAATGAAAAGTAATCTATTTCAGAATGAACACGGGGAGCAAACATGAGGGTGTCGTTGTGGAGATCGCGCACCAGAAAATTACTCAAACGGATACCGGAAAAGGGCAGCGCCTGAATGCGTCCGATAGATATTTCCGTGTTTAAATCGTGGCTCAGCCGGTTGGTCACACTGTTTACAACACGGGTTTGCACCCCGGGCAACATGAAAATGAGGGAGCCGAGAAGCGGTAATCCAATGATTACAAGAAGAATGATGTAAACTATTTTGTTGTAACTTTTGATGTCTTTCGGGCTTTTATGGTGATGTCTTTTTGAGCGGTTTGGGGCAGGATTTTTGAATTTTGTACTATTATATGCAAAAATAGTGCAAAGAGCCAAAGATTTCTAATAAAAAGGCAGATAGATTTGAAAAAAAAATCACTATTGTTCGGAAAAAACTATTATTTGAAAAGGAGATTGCTTCCTGCTTCTTTCCTTGCAGTCGCAATAACTCTGTCTTGAAGGTTCTAAGAAGGGTTGGTGGGGGTTGATTTTCGGCAAAGCTGAAAATCAACCCCCACCAACCCTCAATATCCTGCAAAGGCCCGTCATTTCTACCGTAGTGAAGCAATCTCAATTTCTTAACCGGACACCAATGAAAAAAATTGGATCTTGTGAAAATATGACCAATTGCAGAATAGTCGGTTTCTTCGGGAAATATTAACCTACAAAATACAGAAGACAGGTAAGGTCTAAACAGGCTGAAAGAATGAGAGGGGGGAATATTTATTACAATTTTCCCGGGACGTTGCCCCAGGCTATTGCTTAAAGACCTTCGGCCTTTTAAAAACTATTCCTTTAAAAGGAAAAGCCCTGCTTTTCGGAGTACTGATTTATCCAAAAATCATCAATTGCAATGTTCAATTAGCTGCTAAGTAGTGCCCGTCTATAAAGTCGGGAAAGTTTGTAAAAAGTACATGCGTCCTCAATAAAATTGAATTGAAAATAGTTCACTATTTCATCCGTATTAAATTTATTTATTATGGTCGGATGGAACTCATCCCGAACATTCGGGACCCGTTTCCTGCATCAATTTTCTTTGCGAGTGCCGGTATTTATTGGCAATTGAACATTTTATGACGAAAGCTCATGAATCGAAGATGGACGAAGACAATAAACCAGGCTTAAGAAAAACCTTTTTTGTTCAATAAAAGTTGTTAAAAATTTGTAATTTCCCCGTCATTTTAACCTACCTGATCATTTCCAATTGGTCCGGTCAGAGGTTCTTTCACTGGAAAACAAACAGGGATTTTTTGTAAAACTTTTCATCCTTTCGGATGTCAGTGATTGCTGAAACCTTGTAGAACTAATTACTGACCGTCGGATAATATTGGATACATCAGGCCTAAAAAATCATAGTTATGATTATCGAACAACTGTCGGTTTTTCTGGAAAATCGTTCAGGGAGATTACATGAAGTATTTGAGATTCTTGGCAAAGCCAAAATTAACGTATCTGCCTGTAGTATGGCTGATACCTCCGAATTTGGGATTCTTCGGTTAATTCCTTCCGAGCCTGTGAAAGCAAGAGAAATTCTTAAGGAAAATTTGTTTTCAGTGAATGTGAGTGAGGTCATCTCATTTGCTGCTCCCAATTCTCCGGGCGCGCTCTCCAGAGCGCTAAAAATACTTGCTGATGCCGGTATTGGTATTGAATACCTGTATGGGTTTTCACCGGGCGACAAGTCTTTTATTGTTTTGCGTCCTGATGATGCCAAAAGGGCGGTGGATGAGTTTCAGAAACATGAGATGGAGTTGATTTCAGCAAGTGATCTCTACAAATTTTAAAGAACTTATGGAAATATCGATATGGAACCGGCATTTTGAAACGATGCCGAGAGAACCGATGAGAACCCTTCAGAGTGAGCGTTTACGGGAAGTGGTGGAACGGGTCTATTTTAACGTACCTTATTACAGAGCTAAAATGCAGGAAAAAGGAGTTGGTCCCGAGCATATTCAGTCGGTTGATGATCTTCAAAAACTTCCTTTTACGACCAAGCAGGATCTGCGCGACAATTATCCCTTTGGTTTATTTGCCCTGCCCATGAGCGAAATTATTCGTCTGCATGCAAGCTCAGGAACGACCGGCCGCCCCACCGTAGTTGGGTATTCAAGACGTGACATTGCAGTCTGGTCGGAAGTAATGGCGCGTACCCTTACGGCAGCAGGTGTCACCAATAAGGATTTTATTCAGATTGCTTACGGTTACGGATTGTTTACCGGTGGTCTGGGACTTCATTACGGAGGTGAAAAGGTGGGGGCATCGGTTATCCCTATTTCCGGGGGAAATACCAGAAAGCAGCTTCAACTCATGAATGATTTTGGTTCCACGGTGCTGGCCTGCACACCATCCTATGCATCCTATCTCGCTGAGGCCATCGATGAAAGCGATATATCCCGGGAGGATCTGAAGCTCAGAGTTGGCATTTTTGGTGCTGAACCATGGACGGATAATATGCGTCGTGAGATTGAGAAAAAACTGAAGATTAAGGCTTTTGATATTTACGGGTTGAGCGAAATTATCGGTCCCGGAGTTTCTTTTGATTGTGAATACCAAAACGGACTTCACATCAATGAAGACCACTTTATACCCGAGATTATTGATCCCGAAACACTGGAGCCGCTTCCGGAAGGCGAGCTTGGGGAATTGGTTTTCACAACAGTGACCAAGGAGGGATTGCCCATCATCCGTTACCGGACCCGGGATCTTACCCGATTGCATTACGATACCTGTAGGTGTGGCAGAACATTGGTGCGAATGGATAAGTGTACGGGGAGAAGTGATGATATGCTGATTATTCGTGGGGTGAATCTTTTCCCCTCACAGATTGAAAGTGTGTTGCTTGAAATGGACGAAACTACCCCTCATTATTTATTGGTGGTGGACAGGATTAATAATCTTGATACCCTGGAGCTTCATGTGGAAGTTGAAGACCGTTTTTATCAGGACAAAATCAGTGAACTTCAGAATCTGGGTAAGAAAATTAAAAATCAGATAGAGAGTACCATTGGTCTCAGTGTGAACGTCAAGCTGGTGGAACCTAAAACCATCGAACGCAGTGAGGGAAAAGCTAAAAGAGTAATTGATAAAAGAAAACTGAAATGACACAAAACACTCCTTTTCCGGTTTCTGAAGCGAAAATGCAGGAATTGCGCCGGGAGCTGGGCATAAAAAGTCTTGCTTTTTGTACCATCAGGCAAATTGTGCAACTGGTGAATCGGTTGCAGGAAATAAGTGGTGAATCTTACATCCGTACCGAAATGGGGGTTCCGGGACTTAATACTCCTGAGTCCGGAGTTTTGGCTGAAATTGCTGCCATGAAAGAAGGGGTGACATCCGTCTATCCGCCCATCGAAGGGCGTGCGGAATTAAAAAAGGAGCTGTCCCGTTTTGCCCGGCTTTTCCTGAATGTTGATATAGATGCTGCTTCCTGTATCCCGACTGTTGGATCCATGCAAGCGTCGTTTGTGACTTTTATGGTCGCCAATAAGCGTGATCCTGAGAAAGATACCACTTTGTTTATCGATCCCGGATTTCCGGTGCATAAGCGCCAGATAGCTGTTCAGGGCATGAAATATGAGAATTTTGATATTTACAACTACAGGGGAGAAAAGCTTCGTGAAAAGTTGGAAAGCTACCTCAAGAAAGGGAATATCAGTACATTTCTCTATTCCAATCCCAATAATCCGGCATGGATTTGTTTTACCGATAAAGAGTTGAAGATTATCGGTGACCTTGCCAATGAGTATGATGTGATTGTGATGGAAGATCTGGCTTATTTTGGCATGGATTTCCGGCACAATTACGGTGTTCCCGGCAAGCCTCCACATCAGCCTACGGTTGCGCGATATACGGACAATTATGTGTTGCTCTTTTCCAGTTCAAAAATATTTAGTTATGCAGGACAACGTATTGGAGGTTTGCTGATTTCAGATGCATTGTTTGGAAAGTCGTATCCTCACCTTGCCAGTGTTTTTAATTCGGATCGCTTTGGGACAGCCATTCTTCAGGATGCTCTTTATTGCACTACCGCCGGTACTGCCCACTCACCACAGCTTGGTTTTGCCGCTTTGTTAAAAGCCGTGAATGACGGTGATTTTGATTTTCGCAGTTACGTAAAAGAGTATGGAGAGCGGGCCTCAATTATGAAAAAGCATTTTAGGGACAATGGTTTTCAGTTGGTGTATGATAAAGATGAGGATCAGGATGTGGCTGATGGTTTCTATTTTACCATTAGTTACCCCGGAATGACCGGAGAAGAGCTTTTGGGGCAGTTGCTGCGCTATGGGATAAGTGCGATAACACTCGATACAACAGGCAGTTCCAGAAAAGAAGGCTTGCGGATTTGTGTTTCTCATACCTCCAAAGAGCGGATGGGGGACCTTGCCAAACGTTTGCAACAGTTTTCATCAGTATAAAATTAATCTAAGTCATTGGTCTGATGGAACTCGCGATTCTTTTATACATGCCCTTTTGTGGCTGATTGGAAAAATCAAAGCTCCATGCTCGTTTCATCCGTATAAAATTTGCTTATTAAGATCGGATGGAACCGCTTCGCTCTCGCATAATATTTTTTTAACATATTATCTTGTGATATTAATGCTTAAAAAAATATCATGCTCGTTTCATCTGCTCAGGTATAGAGAGCAGCGAAATATAGAATGTATATAAACAAGAATCTTAACTCTCTGATTTTCGATGAACTTACAAATTGTAAGACATTATATTCGCTTTGTTTATAGGAAATAATGACGAGAATCATGAAGCGTAATTACAATTTTTCTCTAAATTCGTAATATAGTTTTAAGAAAAAACAAATTTTGTTATGGCTAAAATGATTGGAGCAATAGAGGTGGACATTGAAACCTGTAAAGGTTGTTCACTTTGTGTCGAAGCCTGCCCGACAGATGTGATCGCCCTGGCAGACGAGGTGAACGGCAAAGGGTATAATTATGCATATATGGCAAATCCGGATGCTTGCAACGGATGTACCAATTGTGCATTGGTTTGTCCGGATAGTTGTATTACAGTTTATCGTAAAAAAGTTGAAATGGCCTGATTTATTATCAAGCAGGTCAGAATCAAAGAAATATTAAGCAAATGAGTGAACTAAGGTTAATGAAAGGCAATGAAGCCATTGCCGAGGCAGCAATTCGCTGTGGAGCCGATGGGTATTTCGGATATCCCATTACCCCGCAATCGGAGGTGATGGAGAAATTGATGGAATTGCAACCATGGAATTCAACCGGAATGGTCGTTCTCCAGGCCGAAAGTGAAACTGCCTCAATTAATATGTTGTATGGGGGGGCAGGTTGCGGAAAAAGGGTGATGACCTCTTCTTCCAGTCCGGGTATCAGTCTCATGCAGGAAGGATTATCATACATGGCCGGTGCAGAACTTCCCTGTCTGGTGGTCAACGTTGTACGCGGAGGACCGGGACTGGGCACCATACAGCCTTCTCAGTCCGATTATTTCCAATCGGTCAAAGGGGGTGGTCATGGCGACTACAAGTTGATTGTGCTGGCACCGGCATCCGTTCAGGAGATGGCAGATTTTGTGGAGCTTGGCTTTGACCTGGCATTCAAATACCGCAATCCGGCAATGATTTTGTCTGACGGAATGATTGGTCAGATGATGGAAAAAGTGGAGTTGAAACCTCAGCAAAAACGCTGGACCGATGAAGAGGTTGCACAAATGAATCCCTGGGCTACAACCGGAAAACCCGAATCGCGCGATTACAATATTATTACTTCTGTTGAGCTCGATTCTGAGGCTCATGAGCAGTTTAATCACCGGCTTCAGGTAAAATACCGTGAACTGGAGGAAAAGGAGGTGCGTTTTGAAACAACCAGTGTGGATGATGCAGATTATCTGATTGTCGCCTATGGAAGCAGTGCCCGTATTTCTGCTGCAGCCATCGAAATACTCCGGGAAAAGGGCATCAAAGTTGGGCTTTTGCGTCCCATAACACTTTATCCATTCCCCACAAAGGAGATTCAGCGACTGGCTCCAAAGATGAAAGGTATTTTGTCTGTGGAGATGAGTAGCGGACAAATGGTGGAAGATGTAAGGCTGGCAGTAGAAGGAAAAGTAAAAGTAGAGCACTTTGGACGTTACGGCGGAGTTGTTCATTCGCCCGATGAGGTTGCCGAGGCTCTGGAACAAAAACTGATTGGAGGATAAGACAATGGCTGAAATAACTGAAGATATCAAAGTAGCGGAGAACATCGTTCATAAAAAAAGCAGTGTTCTGACCGATAAAGTAATGCACTATTGTCCGGGCTGTAGCCATGGTGTTGTTCATAAACTTCTGGCTGAAGTCATAGAGGAGATGGGTATTCAGGACAAAACCATTGGGGTTGCTCCGGTGGGTTGCTCCGTGTTTATCTACAATTACCTGGCCATCGACTGGCAGGAGGCTGCCCACGGACGGGCACCCGCTTTGGGAACAGCCATCTCAAGGTTGCGTCCCGATCGATATGTGGTGACCTATCAGGGAGATGGAGACCTTGCAGCCATCGGTACGGCTGAAACCATTCATGCCTGTAACCGTGGTGAGAATATGGTGATGATATTCATCAACAATGGTATTTACGGGATGACTGGTGGTCAGATGGCTCCTACCACTCTGGAGGGAATGAAAGCTTCCACTTGTCCGTTTGGACGTGATCCCAAAACGGATGGTAATCCTTTGAAGATTACTGAAATTGTGGCTCAGCTTCCCGGAACCAACTTTGTTACACGGCAGGCAGTACATACAGCTGCTGCAGTAAGACGAACCAAGAAAGCCATTCGGAAAGCGTTTGAGAAGCAGAAGGATAAAACCGGAACTTCATTTGTTGAAGTGGTTTCCACCTGCAACTCCGGGTGGAAAATGAATCCTGTGGATTCCAACAACTGGATGGAAGAGAACATGTTCCCATTTTATCCACTGGGTGATATTAAAGACGTTTAAAACTCCGGAGAAAATTCCGGTTTAATATTTAACAGAACATTTGTGGTTTCCCCTGACCCGTCTAAATGTATTGATTTGACAGATGGTTGTGGGGAGTCTCAAAAAACAGTTTGTTATGAAGGAAGAAATAATAATAGCAGGATTTGGCGGCCAGGGCGTTTTGTCCATGGGTAAGATTCTTGCCTATTCTGGAGTGATGCAGGGGCAGGAGGTGACCTGGATGCCCTCTTACGGGCCCGAAATGCGCGGAGGAACAGCCAATGTTACCGTTGTTTTGAGCGATAACCGCATAAGCTCCCCGATCTTGCATGCTTTTGATACAGCCATTATTTTGAATCAACAGTCGATGGATAAGTTTGAGCCATTGGTTAAGCCCGGTGGCCTGCTTTTGTACGATCCCAATGGCATTACCCGTCATCCCGAAAGAGAGGACATCAATATTTATAAAATTGAAGCCGCCGAAGAAGCAGCGCAACTGAAATCAGCCAAAACTTTTAACATGATTGTTTTGGGAGCTTTCCTTAAAATTAAGCCTGTGGTTGAGATGGAGAATGTTCTTAAAGGATTGAAGAAATCACTTCCCGAACGTCACCACCATCTCATTCCGATGAATGAAAAAGCCATTCAACGCGGGGTGGAAATTGTTAAGGAAGTGACTGTGGTTAAGGCTTGAGTATTTTGTAAATAGGGCCAACAAGAGAAGTCATGTTTTTTCAGTCTTTGATAAGCAAGCATCAAATACGAAGCTTTCGTCCCGATTCATCGGGATGGATCCACGGAGTTTTGTTTTTCGTAAATGACTGATTCAAAGATGATAATAATCAAGTAGTTGGTGTTTTCTTGCTAAGACTATGATTTCTCAATAACACGAAAAATGCGGTCATTACAACTTTACACTGATTTTTATGAGTGTTGTGTTGTGAGGGCCGGATTTTTCGTGTTTTTTTTTGAAAAAAATAGTATCTTGAAACAGCATAGTCCACTAAACCTGAATAATTCATAAATAATTTATTACAATGATCAACCACCTGAGAAATATGAACGTCCTCGATAAAATTGATTTGAAAATAGTTCACTATTTCCCTCATCAATTTCATCTGCGGTTGTCCATATTTTTTGTTGTTTGACCATCTCATCACAATAATTCATGAATTAATCAGGTAAAAAAAAACGTTATGAAAGAAGGAAAAATACATCTCATCGATCTTGATTTTGAATATAAAATGTGGAAGAACCACCTGGAGTGGTTTCTTCGGGATTTGAAAATTATCAGGGAACGCAATAATGAAATTGCGGGAGGTAAGGGGAAAAAGGAACTCAATGCAGTGGAGGAGATGATTCTGGACGAGTGGGAAGATCAGATAAAAAAAATGACAGGCCGCATTAAAACTCAGGAACAGGAACTTCAATATTACAACAAAGATTTTCCGATTACTCCCGATCATCAGTATTTTGATGAGCACCTGGAGCTCCGACAAAGAATGGAAAAGTTGTCGAACAATATCATTGCCAAAATTTCGGATTTGATTAAGGAGCTGAGTGTCTGATTATTTGGTTTTAATTTGTGCATTGGGCCCGAACAATGAGGCGTACTTATGGGTTTATAGCATTAAATAACAACTATGGAAGGGAAAAAGAAGCTGACAAAAGAGTTGGGATTGTTTGATGTTTTTGCCATCAGCACCGGTGCTATGTTTAGTTCCGGTTTTTTTCTTTTGCCCGGACTGGCATCACAATATACCGGACCTTCTGTATTTGTTGCTTACCTTGTTTCGGGGCTGCTTATCTTACCTGCAATGTTCAGTATGGCCGAGATTGCCACAGCGCTGCCACGTGCAGGAGGAGCCTATTTTTTTCTGGATAGAAGTCTTGGACCGCTGATGGGGACCATCGGAGGGTTGGGAACTTATCTTTCTCTTGTTTTTAAGACTGCTTTTGCCATTATTGGTATTGGAGCCTATGCGGCTATCTTTTGGGATGTCCCTGTTCAGTTGGTTGCGGTGGCGGCAACAATGGTTTTTACCGGACTAAACCTTATTGGAGCCAAGAAAACATCGGGGCTTCAGAATTTTTTTATTATTTTCCTTCTGGTTGTTTTGGGGGGATTTATTTTTGATGGATTGTACACCGTTTTCTTCACCGAAAGGATTGACGGTCCGTCAGCCAATGATCATTTTAGTCCTTTTTTCACCGATGGTATTGAAGGGATTATTACCACTGCAGGTTTTGTATTTGTTTCATACCTGGGATTGACCAAGGTGGCAAGTGTGGCAGAGGAAATTAAAAATCCCGAAAGGAATATTCCATTGGGAATGTTGTTGTCATTGGTTATTACCAGTGTCATATATTTTCTGGGTGTTTTTGTGATGGTGGCATTGATTGATCCAGAGGATTTTGCCAATGAACTTGCACCGGCAGCAACTGCTGCCAAGCAACTTTTTAAATGGATGCCGGGGCAGACAGGTGCTTATCTGATGGTCGGGGCTGCCATGGCTGCTTTTGCTTCTACAGGTAATGCAGGTTTGCTCTCTTCCTCACGTTACCCTTTCGCCATGGCCAGGGATAAACTTTTTCCGCCGCGATTTGCCAGGGTTGGAAATTCAGGGACTCCGATTCTATCCATATTGTTTACCTCAGGGTTGATTCTCTTTCTTATTCTCGTTGTTTCGGAGGAGGGAATTGCAAAGCTTGCCAGTGCTTTTCAGCTTTTTATTTTTATGCTGATTAATTTTTCGGTTATCGTATTCCGGAAGAGTAATATAGAGTCATACGACCCGGGGTATAAATCTCCCTGGTATCCGGGAATGCAAATTGCCGGAATATTTGTCTCTCTGGTTTTGATTGTTTACATGGGGTGGATGGCAGTTATATTTAGTGGTATCGTTACGCTTCTTTCGTTTTTATGGTATTACTATTACGCCAGGGAGAAGGTGAAGCGCGAAGGTGCGATTTTTCACTGGTTTGCTCTTTTAGGCAAGTATCAGTACTCCGAATTGGAAAATGAGTTTATGACCATCCTTAAAGAGAAAGGACTCCGGCATGGCGATCCTTTTGATGAGACTATCACAAGAGCCCGGATTACTTCCTTGGAGAAGGATGTGGAATTTGATGAACTGGTAGCTCATGTGGCAGAAGTCTTTTCTACTGAAATGCATGCCGGAAAAGAGACATTGGTCAATGATTTCTTAACGACTTCGGCAATAGAACCGGCGCTTATTATCCCGGAAGTTTCCATCTTGTATGCAAAAAGCGAGGGGGTTGATCATCCCTCCCTGCATATTGTTTTGTCGAGCAGAGGAGTGCGTAAGCCTGTTGGCAAGGGGGGAATATCTTCGGAGGATTATATTCGCATTTTCTTCTTTTTGGTTAATCCGCCAAGTGATTCACGTCAACAACTGCGAATGCTTTCGAGGCTGGTGGATATTATTGAGCGTGATGAGTTTGTGGAAGAGATGTTCGATCATAAGAGTCATCGTAAAATCAAAGAGTATTTGTTGCACAACGAACGATTCTTTACCGTGAGGTTGTTGCCTCAGTCGGCTCAGTTCGAACTGGTAGGTAAAAAACTAAAGGAACTGTCTCTTCCACCCGATGTACTTGTAGCCCTGGTGGAGCGTGATTCGGAAACATTTGCTCCACATGGAGATACAGTACTGGAAGAACACGACGCATTGACTTTGATTGGGGAGCCAAAGTCAATTGCGCAACTGTTTGATAAGTATCTGAAACAATAGATTATTCCAGTATTTTCTCATAAATTACCACATCCAGCAATTCGTTGAATTTTTGACCGACCTGCTTGAAGTGAGCACATTTTTCAAATCCGCACTTTGCAAAGAGACGGATGCTGTTTTCATTGGTTCCGGTAATGGTTCCAAGCAATACTTTGATATCACGTTTTAAAGCCTCTTTTTCCAAAAAACTGACGGTTTTAAAGCCAATTCCCTGACCACAGTATTCCGGTTTCAGATAAACGGTTGCCTCTGCAGTTCTGTCATAGGCCTGCCGTTTTTTAAACTGAGATAGGTAGCAGTATCCGGCTGTTTTTCCGTCAGCTTTTACGATGAAGGAGGGGTATTTCTTGTTGTAGAAAGGTATAATTTCCCTGAGTTCTTCAAAGCTTACCGGATGTGTATGAAAGGTTGCGGTGGTTTCGGTGATGTAGTAGTCGTATATTTCTTTAATGGCCACCAAATCATTTAGGGTGGCTTTCTCGAATTTAATTTCCATAACTTGCTTTGTTATCTATTTGTGATTGGTCCTTTTGCTAAAAAGACGAACTCCTTTTGATTCTTTTTTGCTTTCCAGAAACCCGTTTAAAAAGAGCACTGTTCCAAAACCCATAAAAAAACCTGACCATAAAAATGAAATATCGGTTAGGTGGATTGAGCACAATGCCAGCAAAACAATAACGATTCCCGGTACAATGTTTTTGTAGTGCGGTTTCTTTTTAAATCGCATGTCGGTGATTGTTTTTTGTCTATGAGGTTTAAAGATAATGAATTTGTAATGTGAATGGTTCTTTTTTGTGTCAATTTTTTTGGTTGGGGTTTTAAATAATGGTTTATCACCAGGTATGGGGCCAGATTAAATAGTGCCCGTCTATAAAGTGGGGGAAATTTTGTAAAAAGTTATGTGTCAACTCAGAATGTGCCAGTTGCAAGGCTTGAGAAGCCGCCAAAAACGGAGTTTACTTGGGTAAATGAGGATTTTGGCGGCAAGCGTAACGACGCAAATGGCACTGTATGGACAGACACTAATTAGAGTCTGTCCATAAACTAAGCGTTTTTCATGTGTTTGAGATAGAAAGTTCAAATTCAAGGCGTGTGAAAAATCTAAACCGCAGAATACTAATGTATTTGAGGATTTAGATTTTGAGCAACAACGCAGAAGTTGGACTTTATAGACAAACACTAATTAAAAAGCAAGATTGAAGCAGTCAATTAATCAGTTTAGGGAGAAATCATGAACGATTCATTATCTTTACCGCCCGAAACGAAAAGAGAACAGCATGAAACCCATCATACTAGGCATAGAATCTTCCTGCGATGATACCTCTGCAGCCATTATACAGGGAGATATCATTCTTTCAAATGTTATTGCCGGCCAGAAGGTGCATGAGGAGTACGGCGGTGTAGTTCCGGAACTGGCTTCACGTGCTCATCAGCAAAATATCATTCCGGTGGTGCATAAAGCCATGAAAGATGCTAAAATTACTCCTGAGGATATTTCTGCCGTCGCATTTACCCGTGGACCCGGACTGATGGGGTCGTTGCTTGTTGGAACCAGTTTTGCCAAAGGGTTTGCCCTGGCCCGGAAAATACCGTTGATCGAGGTGAATCATTTGCAGGCGCATGTGCTGGCTCATTTTATTCAGGAAAAAGACCAGAAGCATGAGGTGCCTGAATTTCCTTTTTTATGTCTCCTGGTATCGGGGGGGAACAGTCAGATTATGTTGGTGAAAGATTATCTGGAGATGGAAATCATCGGACAAACAATTGACGATGCTGCCGGAGAGGCATTTGATAAGTGTGCCAAGGTGATGGGACTTCCCTATCCCGGAGGTCCGCTGATTGATCAGTTTGCCAAAGAGGGCAATCCGGATGCGTTTCAGTTTTCCAAACCACGCATTGCTAATTTTGATTACAGCTTTAGCGGTTTAAAAACTTCATTTCTCTATTTTTTACGTGACCACATCAAGGAAGATCCTGATTTTATAGATAACAATAAAACTGACTTGTGCGCCTCTCTGCAAAAAACCATTGTAGATATTCTGATGGATAAACTTATTTCGGCTTCCAAAAAGACCGGAATCAAAGAAATTGCGCTTGCTGGAGGAGTCTCTGCCAATTCAGGATTACGTCAGGCTTTTGTGGATGGCCGTGAGAAGTATGGCTGGAACATTTATATTCCGGAATTCTCTTACACCACCGATAATGCTGCCATGATTGCCATTACCGGGCTTTTTAAGTTCCGTAAACAGGAGTTTGTGGGGCAGGAGGTGGCTCCGTATGCCAGGATGGGGATTTGAGGTGAGAGGCTGAGAATGAGGCTGAGGCTGAGGCTGAGGCTAAGAATGAGGCTAAGAATGAGGCTAAGGCTAAGGTTGAGAGAGTGTGTTGATTCTACGTAACTTTTATATTACAAAACTGGACCCAATGAGTGCAGTGCAACAAGAAATAGAGTATAGGGTAAACGGAGCTGATTTTGTGACCCGACAGATGGGCAATGAGATGGTTATGGTGCCGCTTACCGATAAGGTGGCAGATATGACCAGTGTGCTTACACTCAATGAAGTTGGTGCAGATATTTTGAGGCTTCTTGAAACACCCCTGACTAAAAAAGAATTGATTCGTCAGATGTTGGACCTTTATGATGTGGATGAGTCCACTCTGATAGAAGATGTAGAAGCGTTTATAGCTGAAGCTACTCAAAAAAATGTGATTGAGATTATTCAACCCTGATGAGAAAAGAATCAAAAAATACTGAAGGAATTGTAACATTTCTACCGGGATTGAAGCTGCATTTTTCCTGTGCTTCAGCTGATGTAAAACTGGTGCCCCTGGGAAGTTCTTTGTTTAATGATTCACTAACAGAAGGAAATCAATCATTTCATGTTTCATATTCAACAGCAGAATCGGTTGATACATCCGGATTTTCCAGGGCTCTTTCCGGTGAATCCTTTCCCGGCGCTGAAATTCCCTATACATGGACAATTTTGCGAAAGGATCATCAGGTAGGGATTCATATTGACTTCGATGATGATTTACAATTAGAGGAGGTATTCGGTGTTATTGATTTTTCCCAAAACAGGATCTCAGCCGCTCTTGTGCCCGGGAATGGTGTTCAGGAAATTTCCATTGATCCGCTCTTCCAACCTTTTGGCTCTGTACTGATGGTCGTTCTGGCGCATTATCAGGACGATGTGCTGGTGCATGCATCGGGGGTTTTGGAGAAGGGTGTAGGTCGTCTCTTTACCGCCGTCTCCGGCACAGGCAAAAGTACCATGGCAGGTATCTGGAAAAGCGATGGGGCCACCGTTATCAATGACGACCGGTTGTGGTTGCGAAAGATCGGTGACAGGTGGTATATGTTTAATACTCCGATGCCTTATTACGCACAGAAACCTCTGATGGCGCCACTTAATGAAATATTTCTTATCCGCCAATCGCCAGACAATGAAGTATCCAAACTTGCCGGTATCAATGCCGCCATGCGCTTTATGGCCAACGGTATTCAGCATTTTTACGATAAAGAGATGACCGGCCGGCATCTTGACCGCATACTGGACATTGCTTCTCAGGTGTCCATTTATGATTGTGGGTTTAGACCCACTAAAGAGGTTGCGGAAATAATACGGGGGATTGTGGATCGTGAATAGGCAATATTTAGTGCCCGTCTATAAAGTCGATAAAAGTGTTTTAGTGGCTATGTGTCTGTTCAGAAAGTGCCAGTTGCAAGGCTTGCGAAGTCGCCAAAAACGGAGTTTACTTGAGTAAATGAGTATTTTGACGGCAAGCGTAACGACGCAATTGCTACTTTATGGACAGGTACTAGTTAGTAGAGAATAGTATGAGGTTTGGAAGGCAGAAGGCAGAAGTTGGATTAGCCCGGAAGAGGAGACAGTTTCTCAATGTATGATTATTAATGATCAATGAGGGGGGGGAATTTATCTCTACCCCTCGTTTCCGCACGAGGGGTTTCTATCCCGTCGTCTCCTGACGACCAAAAAATCAACAATATTTTTCATTGGTGTCCGGTTAATAACTTGAGATTGCTTCACTACGTTCGCAATGACGGGCCGTTGCAGGGTGTTGAGGGGCTTGGTAGAGGTTGATTTTCGGCTTTGCCGAAACCCAAAACCCAAAACCCGAAACACTCAACTCTTATACTTCTCCCACCTCCGTTTTTCTCCCTGCATGAAATGCTTAAATTTATGCGGAGGCTCAATCTCAATAAGCATTTTCTCGTCGGAAAATGGGTGGAGAAACGCTATCCGTGTTGCACAAAGAAACAATCCTTTGCCTTTCATAATTAAACCTTCGGTGCCATACAATTTATCTCCGAGAATGGGGGTGCCGGCTTCCGAAAGATGTTTTCTGATTTGATGCGTCCGTCCGGTTAATGGCTGTGCCTCGACCAACGTAAGTGTTCCGCTTCGCAGGGAAGGAATATCCATGATTTTTCTGAAAAGGGTGGAAGCAGTTTTTTCATCCACCGGTGTTTCCGAACTCCATGCTTCTTGTGTTTCTCCAATGACAACCGCCTGGTAGGTTTTTTCGATCTCTTTTTTCTCCATTAGTTGGGAGAGTTTTACCCGTGCTGCGGCAGTTTTTGCAATAATGATGAGTCCGCTGGTGGGGGCATCGAGTCTGTGGATGGCTTTGGGAGCAGCCAAAGCATCAGTTTGGGAGGATGGTCTCAGGTGCAGGGGGAGTGCATTTTCCAGTGTCCTGAATTGATTTCCGCTAACGACCACACCCGCCGGTTTGTTTACAACCGCCATGTACTCATCTTCATAAATGATCTCCAGGTCAATGTGATATAGTTTCACGGGCTTTTGCTCCAGAGGATTCCAGGTAATTTCCTCCCCGGGTCTGACTATGTGTCCTGTTGTGCCCGACTGTCCGTCAACCAGGATCTCTCCCTTTTTTATGGCTTTTTTGAAAGCTGATTTGGTGGAGAGGCCGGGGAAAATTCCGGGGCCGTAATCGCTCAACCGAATGGACCTGGTTTCTGAGGTAACAATATGTTTTTCGCTTTGCATTAGTCTATTTTATTAAAACTCAAATTTACGAAAAAGAAAGGGAATGCCTGAAAATACTGGATAACACTCCTTTTTAATGAAATACTTTCGTTATTTTTGGGAGACAGACAGTCATGCTATCACACACAACTAAAAACAAACAATATGAATTTTAAAAAACCATTCCTGTTTCTGCTAATGGTGTTGGGAACAACACTTTTCTTATCTGCCCAATATTACCAGCCTGGCCCACAGGTTGAAACATTTTATTCCGAAATTGACGACTCGGAGCAGCCATATGCACTGTATCTGCCGGATAATTTTGATGGACAGAAAGAATATCCACTGGTGGTGATGTTGCACGGTGCCATGTCTAATCACCGTTTGGCATTGAAAAGAGTTTTTGGAAAAACCAATCTGCCGGGAGAAAATGATGCCGAAGCATCGCGCTATTTTCCCGGGTGGGAGGATGTGGAATACATTGTGGTGGCTCCTTATGCCCGTGGAACAATGGGATATGTGGGTATTCCTGAAGACGATGTGTTGCAAATCATCGAAAAGTGCCGGAAAGATTTCAAGATAGATCGGGACCGTATTTACCTGACAGGCTTGTCTATGGGAGGGGGAGGAACCTTATTTTTGGGAATGGCCTATCCTGATTTGTTTGCAGCCATTGCTCCTGTTTGTCCCGCTCCACCTCAGGAGTATTTCGATCTTACCGAGAATGGACTGAATATACCTGTTGCCATTCATCAGGGCGGTGCAGATCCGGTGGTGAGACCAGAGGGAACCAGACAAATTGTGGAAGAGTTGCAGAATATGGGTACAATGGTTGAATATCACGAATATCCAGGTGTTCAGCATGACTCGTGGGCCAATGCGTATGCAGATGGCCAGCTTTTTAAATGGTTTGATGGAATTGAGCGAAATCCGTTCCCGCCAAGGGTTCGTTATGCTACTCGTTGGTATAAGCGGCCGGGAGCTTACTGGGTGAAAATGGATAAGCTTACACCCGGGATGCTCGCCCGTATTGATGCTCAGTTTACCGCGAAAAATGAGGTCAGCATTAAAACTGATAATCTTGAGGCTTTTTCACTTCAACTGAAGGGGCACCCACAGTTTGAAGCATCAGAAAAACTATCCGTGGAGATTGATGGGCAAACCATTTCCAGTTTGCCGAAGTATAATCATTCCTTTACCAAAAAAGACGGACGGTGGCAGACCGGGCGTTACCATGCTCCGGTGGTTGGCAAGAAAAAAGGTCTTGAGGGCCCCATGTATGAAGTGGTGACCGGTCGTCATGTTTATGTCTATGGAACCAAAGGGGCATCAGGAATGGAAGAAGTGAATGAGCGAAAAGAAACAGCCAAACAGGCTGCTGACTTCTCTGTTTCTTTTGGTGGGTATTTTGAGCAGAACAGCACTGTGAATCCCCGTGTAATTGCCGATCGGCAGGTAACACGTGATGACCTGCTGAATTCCAATCTGGTATTATTCGGAACCCGCGAATCCAATAGTGTAATTGCCGATTTGGAAGATGTAATACCCTTGCATCTGGAGAGTTCGCAGGACAGCCTGGGGCTTGCCTATTGTTTTCCACACAATGGAAACCTGGTGGTAGTAAGTTCAGGGTTACCTTTCTGGACTTTTGTTCCCGAAGAGCAGGGACAAATGCCTCAGACCGGCAGTCGTTTTGGAGGTGCCCAGGGAGCCCAGGCATTAAAAGGGATGAAGGATTTTATATTGTTCGAGAAAAGCAACCACAAGGTTCTGGTGGAAGGCGTTTTTGATGAGAACTGGCAGTTGACACCGGAAGTTATTGAGGATTTGAAATCTTACGGGGTTGCGGTAGAAGATTGATAAAATCAGGTTTTTGAAAAGAATTTGCAAAGGTGAATGTTTCTGCATATCAGGAATATTCACCTTTGTTGTTTTTCCGGGTCAACTAATTGCCATTGTCGGGTGTTACGTTCTTTTAAGAAATAATATAAATAGCATCCGTGATGAGAATAATTTCTTTCTTCTTTTTGGTCACACTTGTCTTAATATTTGTTTCCTGTACCTCAAACTTCCAAAAGAAAAGCGCTGACCAGTGCATGCCTGCTAATCTTACGGACCGGTTTTCTGGTTTAGACAATGATAAGAATGATCTTTTGGTGGGTAAAGACTCTTTACAAATTGAAAAAATGGTGCTGATTCCCGGAGGTGTTTTTGATATGGGCGCCCGGGAGAAACAATTTTCGAAGCCAGATGAATTCCCCGTTCATAAAGTGAAAGTTGATAGTTTTTTGATGGACAAGCATCCTGTAACCAATGCTCAATTCCGTGAATTTGTTGCGTCAACAGGTTATGTTACGACGGCAGAAAAAGCTCCTGACTGGAAAGAACTAAAGAAACAACTTCCGCCGGGGACACCAAAACCCCCGGATTCTGTACTGTTGCCGGCGTCTCTTGTTTTCCATTCTCCGGAGACCAGAGTGTCTCTGAATAATCATCAGAGTTGGTGGGGGTGGGTGCCGGGAGCTGACTGGAAGCACCCTCTGGGTCCCGGAAGCACCATTGAGGGCAAGGACAATTACCCGGTGGTTCATATTTCGTGGTATGATGCGCAGGCTTATGCAAGATGGGCTGGAAAACGACTGCCAACGGAAGCCGAATGGGAATATGCTGCACGTGGGGGGCATAACAACTTTGTTTATCCCTGGGGGAATGAACTGATAACTGAGGAGAAAGCTAACTTCTGGCAGGGAAATTTTCCTTACTCCAACAAGGGGGATGATGGCTTTATATCATCCTCTCCTGTTGCATCGTTTTCTTCTAATGGTTATGGATTGTATGATATGGCAGGGAATGTGTGGGAGTGGACTGCAGATTGGTATCATACAGCATATTATGAAGTTCTTGGCCGAAAGGGAATTGCTGACAATCCACAGGGACCATCAGTTTCTTTGGATCCTATGGAGCCGGGAGTGGCCAAAAAAAGCATCCGTGGAGGCTCTTTTCTGTGTAATGATTCCTATTGTGCCGGTTACAGAGCTTCTGCCAGAATGAAGTCCACTCCGGACAGCGGGATGATGCATCTGGGATTCAGGTGTGTGAAAGATTTTTAATGTTAACCAAAACAGAAGAGCTGTTGGTGTAAAAAGAGTGGATTTTCCGGATTGATTTTCTGTAAATTGGAATCAATGAGGAAAATATATAATTTTTACTATGAAATCATTTCTTACCTTCTGTTCTCTGTTTCTTATAGTTCTTTGTTCAGTCAATGCACAATCGTTGGTTCAATTTTTTGACCCTGTTCCGGATGGCAAAATTGAAGATCTTCAGGGCTCAGGAGTGTCCGGGTATATTGAGTATCAGTATTCCGGAGTATCAAGCAAGGAAAAGGGAGACGCCAGTCATTTCACCGCTGTTTTTTTAAACTCCCGTGGGGAGATCACGAAATCAGTGGAGTTCAATCGTTTTCGACAACCGGAGAAATATTCTGTCAATGCTTTTGATGAATCAGACAGGCTGATTCAGCGAATCCATTACAATGCCGAAGGAAAGGTGGTGTGGCGTGAAGGATTTTATTATGATGTTACGGGGAAACTGACTGAACGGGTTGAGTTTGCTGATGATGGTTCGGTAGATGGAAGAACGGTTTACATTTACAATAAAAAAGGGAATCTTTTTAAAACGCGCCAGTTTAATCATACAGGCAAGCTCTCTTTTTTTCAGATTTTCTATTATTCTGACAATAAATTGACGGAAAGAATCATTCTTAAACAGGCCAGAGGGTTTACGATGAGCAGCACTGTTTTTCGGTATCGAAACAATTTGTTGCTTTCTGAACGAATTGTTTCTGCAGGACTAAAAGGTCCGGTATCGCGTGAGGAGTATTTTTATGACGGGAACGGTCTTTTAGAAGGGAAACGTGTCTTTCAGATGGGGGATTTAAAAGCTGTCCATACACGGAGTTATTGTAAAAGTAATTTCAGACAGCAATTGACCAGGGAAAGGCTTTCAGTAGAAGAGTGCTGTGGAGAAGGAAGTTTTAATTCTTCCCCCTTTGGGTATGAGGCACGTGCGTCCTTCCCTCAGGGAATCTCAGCGCTGGATGCCTTCCTGAAATCCCAGGTTAAGTTACCGGAAACTGCCACTCCGCAGGGAATAATTATGGTCAGCTTTGTGGTCAAACCATCAGGAAAGGTTAGAAAAGCAAAGGTGCAGAAAGGTTTGACACCTTTGCTGAATGAGATGGCTTTAAAAGTTGTCAGGAAGATGCCTGCCTGGATTCCGGCCAAATCGGGAAGCGGGAGGCCTGAAAAATCCACAGTCTATCTTCCTTTGGTGTTTGTGAAATAGAAATTACTTTTCAGCAGCATTCCAGTTGTCAGTTCGGAACGGAACCGCGGGCAAACCTTCTTTATTGATTAGGTTGCATTCGGGATTGTTGGCCCAGCCATAGCGGACGGCTATCGGTTTTCTTACTTCATCAGCAGACACGATTACTTCGTTGCCTTTAAGGGTGGCTTTTGCCCAATGGAATTTCTGGTCTTTTTCTGCAATGGCAAAGCCTTTTAATACTTCTCCATCCCTTATGGACAACCCGGAACCCACTTCTGAAAACCGGATTCTGATTTGTTTGTTATCCACCTCAAAGTTTTTGAACATCGGCCCGGACGCCTGAACTTTTTGGCTATAAACCAATTTTCCGGCAATCAGCGAAAGCCGTCGTCCAACTTCTTGCTTGTTGAGTGGATGAATATTGTTGGCATCACCAATGTCAATGATACAGGCCATCCCGGTGTTGGGGAGTTTGAGTGTTTCGGATTGAGATTCCCTCAGTAAAGCCCAGTTGCTTTCTGAAGGAACAGTTTCCCGCTTCATGTAATTTGCCAGCTGAACGTACATAAATGGTAAATACCCTTGTTGCCATCGAATTCGCCAGTCATTGATAAGTATCGGGAAAAGTGTCCTGTAATCATAGGCTTCGTCCACATTGTTTTCGCCCTGATACCAGATAAAACCTTTGAGGCCATAAGGAACGACCGGAGCAATCATTGCGTTGTGGAGGAATGAGGGATATTGATGGTAGTTATTTATGAAAGGGATTTCAGGTTCCAGATCTTTTTGATATTTCCAGGTGCCTGTAATGCTGATTTTTTTCTCTCCATTGGTAATGTACATCTCTTTGGCAGGAGGATTGAATCCGCCACCACCCCATAGAAAAGCCATGCGTACTGTCAGGTTGTTGGATCCGGCCTCAATGAGTGAGTCGGGGATGGAATAGATATGCTCGGGTTCTGCATTCCATATGGTTTTGCAGATTTCTTTACCGTTAAAGTAGAGGGTGTAGTTTAATTCAGGATGTCCCAGGTTGATGGTCAGATTGGGTCCCTTCATAGCCTTGGGAATGTTGACTTTTTTACGTAGCCAAACCATTCCTTCATAGCTTGAAAAGTCCATGTTTTTCAGGGTTTGGGGCATTTGTATCTCAGTCCATTGCGAGTCATCAAAATCAGGGTTTGGATAAATTTGATCGCTTTGATTTTGAGGGTTGTAAACAATTTCCCAGAACCGGATCAGATCCAGGCTGTCTTTTACAAAATGTTGTGGAGTGATGGTGTCATTGTTCTGTACTTTGCTTCGTGTAATGTTCGATGAAAGAAGCATTTCAGAGCCGGTCCAGGCTTCTACAGGCGTACCGCCCCAGGTTGACTGAAGAATTCCGATGGGTATGTCAAACTCCTTGTGAAGTTCTCTGGCAAAATAGTAACTTATCGCCGAGAAATCCTTGACACTCGTTGAATCGCATCTCTGCCATTGTCCGCCTTTGATGTCGTCCTGGGGTGAAATGGTTTTGTTGTGTTCCACTTTGAACATTCGGATGTTGGGAAATTGGGCATTTGAAATTTCCTCTTCTGCATTCATGGCCTGTTGTACCTGCCACTCCATATTCGATTGTCCTGATGCCAGATATATATCACCAATCAGCACGTCATCGAATGTGATAACAGGGTTGGTATTATTACCTTCAAAAATTTCAAGACGGTAAGGGCCGCCGGCTTTTAGTTGAGGAAGGTGGATCATCCATTTTCCGTCCTTTCCTGCAAATGCCGAGGTTTTATTGTTAGCAAGCACGACGGTGATTTGTGTTCCCGGTTTGCCTTTTCCCCAAACAGGGATGTGAGTATTTCGTTGCAAAACCATGTGATCGCTGAATACTTTCGGGAGTGCTACCTGAGCAAAAGAAGTTGCAGCTGCCAGGAAAAATGCAACCATAACTGTGAGCCTGAAAATCAATGTAGTTTGACTTTTCAGGAAAAGGGAATGCTGATGTTTTGTCATCTCTGTTTGAGCTTAAAATGAATTAAAAAGTTTGCTCAGGGGAGATCAATAAGTGGTCCGTGGTGTGCCAAAGATAAGGGAAATGAAGAAATTTTTTGTGATCCAACGAGAGAATAATGTTTTATTCAATGATAAGTCGAAGATTTTTTCCTAAACCAGCCTCAATGATTTTATTTCAATTAGTTCTTCATATTCTGCATACGTCACATGAAAATGAGGAGGGGAGTGCCCTTGAGTATCTATCTGTTTTAATTGAGGCAATTACTTTTATATTAGGCATGTTCAGGTTGTCTTATTAGACAATAATTTCAAGTAATGGCGACCTGTTTTGCAGGTTTATTCTATGTCTATCCTGATTTATTCATGAATCTTCGTAATGAAATGTTCAAATATCAAGAAATACAAGAAACCGCAGACCAATTTGAAGCAGGAAATAGTGAACTATGTTCAAATCAAATTTGACGAGGATACTTGTATTTCGCCGATAGTTGAGCATTGGAATAGATTATTTATGAATAAAACAGGCTATATTCTTTGCATAGTTTTAATCTCCGGATAATGAAATATATGATTTCCCTTTAGATCCGAGTTGGCGGCATGTATCATCGCTTTTGCTATATCTTCTGCTTCAATTGGTTTCATGCGGGCTGGAATCAGAAATGAGAGCGGTTTCATAATCCATTTTCCGAGTGATTCTGCAATTCTGGTTTCGTTTCTTTTCCCCAGCAGCAGTGAAGGGCGGAAAATTAGCAGGGTGGAAATGTTTTGTTGCTGAACAGCTTCTTCCATCTCTCCTTTGAGTCGCGTGTAGAAATTCTTACTGTTGCTGTCGGCCCCAACGGCAGAGATGATAGCAAATATATTGCATCCTGTTTCTGCGGTAAAACGGGCGGCATTTACAGGGATATCGAAGTCCACTTTGCGGTAGGCGGTTTTGTTGCCGTTGACTTTTTTATTGGTTGTTCCTACTGCACAGAAAACCGCATCACTTCCTTTGATCGCTTTTTTGAAAGCAGCTTCATCTTCAAAATCGATAACCAGCTCTTCTGTCTTTGGGTTTTTGTAACCTGCCGTGCGGCGTCCGATTACTTTTATCGTGTCGAATGCATCCGATACCTGAAGTTGTTGCAATAGGTGACTGCCGATGAGTCCGGTTGCTCCTATGATGGTTGCTGTTTTTTGTGCCATATGTTTTTTGTTTATAAAACAGGGAAGGCTGATCAATTGTTTGCTGTTATTGCCTTACAAATTCCGTATCCAGCTCTTCAGGAACCGATGAAGGAGTCATTGAACCAAAAATACCGAGGCCGTTTTCAACATTGGAGTAAATCTGGATTTTTTCTGCAAAGGGATCTCCGTCAACGGCCTCCTGCTGGGCCAGAGAATACATAAACCGGAAGAGGGATTCGTCATAGTTGTTTACTACAAATCTTCTGTGGCTGTCCACAGAATAGCTCCTTTAAGGTGTTGTAAAAACAACGGATTGTGGTATAGTTCCGGTTCATGGCCAAGTGCGGTTTGGAATACTTTTCCTTTGCCTGCCATTTTGTACCATACCAGCGGGTGATCCCCCATTCGTTGTTGTGCTCCTTCAAACCAGCGGTTGTCGTCCACTTCATAAGAATCTTCATCAATGGAAATCAGTACATGCACATCTTCACGCGGATTGCGGTCGAAACTGTACCATTCATCGGTGACAACCCATGTGGAATCGGGGAAATGTGCTGTGGCAGGATGGGAGCGATTTTCAATGATGAGTTTGCCTTTCTGTGATGGCGGATGTCCCACAAAAGAGGCCCCGATGGCTTGTACATACCAGGCCCACTCATATTCGGTGTCTGCTCCGGTATGCAGGGTGAGTAGTCCGCCGCCGCTTTCAACATAGTTTTTTAATGCTTCCTGTTGTTGAGCATCTAAAATGTCTTTGGTTGTGTGGACAAAGATCACCAGGTTGAAAGATGATAAGTTTTCGGGAGTAAAGATTTCTCCTTCTTCAGTTGCAGTTATTTTCCAATTGTTTTGTTCTGCCAGTTGGCCCAAAGCTACAAGACTTTGTGGAATTGCTCCGTGTCGGTATCCGGCAGTTTTGGAGAAAACCAGAATTTTAAGATCAGGAGTTTGATTTTGTGATTGAGTTGTTGTTATCATAAATAAGAAAAGTATTAGATATAATGTTTGTTTCATGGTTTACCGGCTAAAATAAATATCTTGAACGTATTGACAGGCTTGATGGGGGCTGACCTTGGCAGATAAGCCTAAAAACAAGGTTGTTTCATCGAAAAATCGTCTTTGTTTGAATCTCACGCGCGTAGCAAGTGAGATGAGTTTAGACGATTTCGATGGAAGAACCGTAGTTTTTAGAGCGAAAGCTGGCTAAGTCTTGACTTTTTTTGATTACTTTTTTGTGTCAAGACAAAAAAGTAATTCGGGTCTAAGGGATGAAATCCCTTCTGGGAAAATATTTTGGACAGGAATCATTAGTTAATTGGAAAGATAATGATTTTTTTCTAAGTACATGACAAAATATTTATACAATCATTAAACTCCTTGATATTTAAGGCATTCAT
>NZ_AJKI01000005.1 GCF_000259075.1 Marinilabilia salmonicolor JCM 21150 | reverse complement strand
CTAAGTACATGACAAAATATTTATACAATCATTAAACTCCTTGATATTTAAGGCATTCATCATGGCATGGGCAATTCTAACAAGACCTTATTTAAAGAAACTATAGGCTCTTCTTCCATGCTTTTTGACTTTGATAGGGCTTATATTTTCGTGTTTATCAATGCCTGCTAAATAAGCCCAGACAAATGCAATTGCTACAACAGCTATCAATGTTGTAAGTCTGTCTAAATTGTTTAAATGTGTGTCTTCTAAATTGAACCCGCTTGATTTCATTGCTTTAAACATGGTCTCAATTTGCCATCTTTCCTTATAGTCCATAAGTGCCTGGTCTTGTTTATTAAATGCCGCAATAATAACAAAATCAACTCTTCCGGTTGCTGGATTAAACGTTTTTATTCCAGATAAATAAACAAGATTCTTTCCCAAGTAAACAAGACCTTGAATATGATGGTATTGACCTGTTCTTAA
>NZ_AJKI01000004.1 GCF_000259075.1 Marinilabilia salmonicolor JCM 21150 | reverse complement strand
CCTGATGCCCATACGGTATGAGTTCCGTAATAATCCCCTCCATGAATCAAAATTGTATCGCCTGCTCTGTTCAGTGAGGCAAAGGCCCATTCCAGACTCATGGGGGAATCAATATCTCCGCTTGCTCTCGTCTTACCATCCACTGTTACATGAAGCCCTTTGGCCTGAACGTTTCCTAATCCAATTATTAAAGTAACAACTACAACAATCCAACTTCTCTTTAATTCCATTTTTGTTAATTTTTTCACTCCCGAATTTCAGTTCAAGCCTTTTAAAACCTGAAATAATCCAAAGAATGGCCCTGTGAATAAATACTTTTATCACAGGCAATAACGAGTTAATCAACAAATTTGTTACACTCGTCAAAAAAATTAACAAAAACAATAGTCTTTTTTACATTTCTAAACAATTATTTTTTTTCACTTCAGCTCAGCAAAAATGGTAGTTTATGATACAGCTTCGCCTCCTCAGTCCCAACTATTAACGGGACTGATTTTAAAAAAGTATTTCCAGAGTATTAAATCCGGAATGGTTGTAAATTACAACAAGGCACTTGTAAGTTCCACTCTTTTTACATCAAATGTAGATATGCTTTCACCAATGGATGCATTCTATAAACTAAATAAATTATCACGAAAAATCCCGCCTTCCCCTATAAACACTAAGATCTAATCAGTTTATCAAACCATTCAAGGTCCTTTATCATATATTTTCAGAGCCACGTCAAAGAGCGCTTTACATTCTCCCAAAATTGCCTGAAGATTCCTATCTTGTAATGTTTTCCTAAAACTGTTTTTGTGTCAATAGAGAACGAATGACAAACCTGTTTACTACATTAAAAATACTGGGGTTTCCGATAAAGAAAGCATCCCAAATTCTTCAATCAATTCCGGATGGAAATGATTTTCGGAACTGGCACACACAAAAAAGGTGGGAGGCCTTTCAATTCCATTTCGAAAACAATAGTTCATACCGAAACTATGTGGGAAACATACCTGCTAAATGGGAAGAGATCCCAGTTCTAAGCAAAAAAGATTTTTTCAATGCCAACATTTCCCTAAAGCCTGATCATTCAAAATACAGGAGATATTACAGGCAATCCACTAGTGGCTCTACCGGATCTCCATTCACATTTTACTCAGATTATCTTACTCATGCCCTTATCTGGGCAATTATTGAAAGAAACTACAATCAGGCAGAGATTTCACTGAATTCATTACAAGCACGGTTTTTCGGGATTCCGTCTCCTTTTTTTAGCCGATTAAAAGAAAAAACCAAAGATTTTCTATCCAGAAGGGTGCGTTTTCAGGTAATTAACCTATCCGAAAATAACATCGAAAAATGGTTGCAAAGAATGAAAAGCAGAAAGTTTATCTATCTGTATGGCTATTCTTTCCCATTATTTTTTTTCGCAAAACATCTGAACTCAAGAAATGCAACTCTTAAGGATCTCGTTCCTTCATTAAGAAGCTGTATAATAACCTCAGAGATGTGTTCCCACGAAGAACAAGAACTTATGGAGAATGCCTTTGGCTTTAATGTGTATAATGAATATGGCGCATCGGAAGTGGGAATATTAGGATTTGGAGATACCGGAAACTGGAAAATTTCTGAAGAGACGCTCCACATTGAAATAGTAGATGACGAAGGATTCCCGGTGAAAGACGGAGAAGTTGGCAGGGTCGTATGTACACAACTTTTTCAACAAGGAACCCCATTCATCAGATATGATGTTGGTGATTTAGCAGCCATAAAAACTATTGATGGCAAACGTTACATCACACAGTTACAAGGAAGAAAAGAAGCAATGCTAAAGCTTCCATCAGGAAGAAGAATGCCGGGAGACACTTTGTTTCATTTTGTAATGGAAGAGTTTAACAGAAAATTCCCAAATCTCATTTATCAGTTCCAGGCTATTCAAAAAGATGACTTCTCCATAGAAATGAAGTTAATTTCAGGTCATCCACTTTCGGAAATTCAAAAAGAAACTCTGAAAAAGACCATTAACAGACATGCAAAAGAAGAGATTAACATAGATATCCAACGAGTTTCTGATATTCCCGGTGATGGAAGAACAAAACGACAGCGCTTTATCTCGTGTGAGTAAAACCTCAATCAAAACTTCAAGCTTTCTGGTTGCCCCTTTTCAAACAAATTCATTTAACCATCGTTACTAAAACAAACAACTAATAAGATATTTATGCTAATTGTTTTCAGAAAAACAGAGAAGGATTGGATCAAAAACTTGAATGAATTTGAAAGCAGTGTTTTCCTGAATCCCGGATGGATAAACTCGATTGCAAATAAAGACCTGGAGCCTGTGTATTTTGATTTGATCAATCCTAATGGGGAGATTGAAGGGAAAATATCAGGAATGCGGGAAAGCAATCATCGCCTGGGAAAAAACCAACTCTTTTTTCATGCCGGTTTTGCAGTTAAACAAAAATCTTCTGCATCTCCCCATGCATTATTGGATGCCCTTTACAAATATGCATCAGACAATAATATAGACCGCATTATCATATCCTCATATGGTTATGCCCCATTTCTGGAAAACCCGGGACATTCTGCTTATTGGTCAACAAAGCGGTTTGAGTATAAAATCATGCTCAGCCAACACACTGAAAAAGACCTGCACCATCAAATAAAACGTCATCTGAAAAAGGCTGTAAAGACTGAGACTATCTTCCGTGAGGTATCAGATATCAGTGCTATTCCAAGACTCATGGAGTTGCTGAACAATGTAAAAAACGAAAGATTAAAAAAATCACGTTCAGATTATAACCCTTTATACTTAAGGCACTTCACCCCTGAGACTATAGAAAGGCTGATCAAAAGTGAAGATGCGAGGATATTTACCATTCAATCAAATGAAGGCATACATGCCATTGAACTGGTTCTCGAGTGTTGCCATCAGGCATACATGCTTCTTAAAGCTACCGACAATTTTGGATACCAAAAAGGATTATCATCACTTTTAAATATTAAAGTAATTGAAGAGTACAAAAAGAAAGGTTTTATATGCTACAACCTGGGAGGCAGGCCTCAGGAAAAAGATGGTGACGGATTGGCTCTATATAAAACCCGCCTGGGAGCGAAAGCATACGTAACCTATGGGGCTACAACAAACTTTATTCAGTTTCCCCAAAAGGCATTAAATCCTCTTTTAAACATTGGTCGCACCCTGCCTGACAATAGACTGACACACTTTCTAAAAAAGATGATTTAGAAAAAGAAAGGGTAAGTTTTCAACTTTGTCGAAAACCCACCCTCTTTATTCAATTAACTTGATTAGCCGAGACTCCCTTTCATGAAGCATCGTCATAAAGAATTCAAGCATCAATCTTCTGCAGCACCAGGATACTCCTCAAAGAAAAAAGGAGCATTCTCTCCATTATCTTCAAGCCCTTCCGGATAAGTACCCTCTTCCAACATGGGCAGCGCCTCAATGTCCTGAATTTGCTGAGCCGTTAATCCATCTCCATTGGTAATCGACCATACGGCATCCTGCAACAATTCTGAAATTTCTTCATACTGTGCAACCAAATCCTCTTCACTCTTCAAACCTCCTGCAGATTTAAGATCTTCACTTTGATTAAAATAATGCTCACAATTAATTTTACGCCAACCTATCCTGTTTAGTAAGTTCCACATAACAGAGGATTGGGCAATTCCGGCCATGGTATATTGCACATCTGAAGATGAACCATGCCGCCCCTTGTTAATACAAAACAGATTTAGATAAATCGTGCGTGAGGAATGGGCTTTAATCACAAACCATGTCCACTGCAACAGAATACCATGCTGGTACTCAGATTTGTTTACTTTAAAAACCAATCCCTTTGGGAAAAAGAGAGTTCTTGGAATTTCATGATTATTGGAAATGGTCAGTTTCAGTTTAATCCACTGACCACCGTTTCCATAATCAGGAAATAAATTTCCGAAATTCCAGCTTTTTAGCAAATCCTTATCCTCAACGGAAGCAACAACGCCATCCTCCCCGTTAAGGTCAACACCACTGATATCGCCATCCAGAGAGAGGCCTTCCGGTAAGTCGAAAGAAGTCACAGCTATGTCACCGGATGCTTCTCCCATACCGGCAATTGAACCGGGCTCCTCACCCGAATCCTTTTCACATGAGTAAAATGGCACCATAAGCAGGAATGCCAGGAAATAAATTACACTTTTCTTCATGACCATCGTTTTTATTAGTTCAAATAAATTTTTGTCGGTAAATAATCGGATTCAATCTGTTATCTATCAGATAAAGACCTGAACCAAACTAAGAGCAAATCAACAACAGAAATGAATATAAGTCAATAGCAATTTTATCGAAAAAAGATCTGAAAAAAGAAGCCTGATCTCAATAAAACACACGTCACACCCCGGTAAACAAAGGGATTCGCAGAGTCCCTTTCCGACCAATTCAATTGATTTTCTGCAAATTCAAGTTTGACAAAATGAGGAAAAACAAAGACAAAAGAACCTTCAATCTGGATTAATTCCATATTGCAGTTTTGCTTTTACTTAAATTGGATACCTCTCACGAAAACATCTTCTCCACCTTCTTAAGTCCTGATGGCAATGCAAAAACCACCACCTTATCTCCGGGCTGAATTCGTGTTTCTCCATTGGCAATAAAAACTTCTTTTCCACGAGTTATACCACCCACATTCATATCTTTAGGTAAATCAATATTTTTAAGAGGTCCGCGTGTAATTTTAGAATTGGGTTGCGCTGTAAGTTCAAGAACTTCAGCATCGGTAGCTGTAAGACACTTCACATGCGACACACTTGCCTTCATGGTATAACGATAAATGTAACTGGCAGCGATGAGTTTTTTGTTGATTAGCGTACCTATACCAATATTTTCAGCCAAATCGATGTAATCCATATTTTCAACTTCAGCCACCGTTTTTCGGACTCCCATTTTCTTGGCCATCTGACAAGCAAGGATGTTTACCTCAGAATTATCTGTGACCGCCACAAATGCATCCGTCTTGTGAATTCCTTCCTCCTTGAGCAATTCCAGGCTTCGACCATCACCACTTACCACCTGAGTGTTTTCAAGAAAATCAGCAAGACGCATCGTCTTTTCACGATTTAACTCAATTAATTTTATTTTATAATGATGCTCCAATTCTTTGGCGACCTTCTTCCCAATGCGACTTCCGCCCAAAATCATTACATTGTGAATTTCGAATTGCTGTTTGCCTGCATCCGCCAATACCTGCGGAATGCCCGGGCGTGTTGTAATCACATAAGCCAAATCCCCGTGTTTAAAACGATTGTCCCCACGGGGAATAATTGTTTTTCCGTCACGGTAAATAGCCACAGTATAATAATCGTTGATCTCATGCAATTCAGCAGCTTCTGAAAGCGAAAGGTTGGCTATTGGTGCATTATCGCGTATTTTGAGCGCAAGCAACAACAAACGACCATCAGAAAATTCAAACAACTGACGGGTACCCACCTGTTTAAGAGACGCAATAATCTCCTGAGAACCAAGATGCTCCGGATAAACCATCTCATCCACTCCCAACTGTTTAAAATATTCCTTGTTTGCGGGAACCAGATATTCGTAGTTATTGATCCGGGCAATGGTTGTTTTGGCACCCAGCTTTTTAGCAAGCATGGCAGACAAGATACTTACCTCTTCATAGGGAGGAACGGCAATGAACAAATCAGCAGATTTAACTTTTGCCTCTATCAGGTCACTGATTGATGTTACCGAACCTTTCACCGGCATTACATCCAAAATACGACTCAGACGTCTTAGCTTGACTTCATCGTCATCAAGCAAAATCACATCATGATCGGCATTGGAAAAAAGTCTTGCCAAATGTGTACCCACCTCTCCAGCTCCGGCAATCAGAATATTCATTATAAAATAAATTTGTGTGTTATTTCTTGTTGGACACTTCAGTCCTTCCCGAACTCATCTTTTCAATAAAACGCGTCTTATATTAATTCTACTATGCTAACCCACCTTATACATAAGACAGGTAAGGTGTAAACAGGCTGAAAGCCTGAGAGCAATAGCCCAAGGCAACGCCCTGGGATTGCTTAAAGATCTTCGGCCTTTTAAAAACCCAGCAATATCGTATTTTCCTTAAAAAGGATAAAGCCTCGATTTTCGGAGGACTTATTAATTCATAAACATTCTAATTACCAGCAAAAATACAAGCGCCCTCAACAAATTTGATTTGAAAATAATTCACCATTTCTTTTTTCAAATTTGTCTGCGATTTCTTGTATTTCTTGGTGTTTGAGCATCTCGCGACGAAAATTCATGAATTTAACAGGCTAAAGTAAAATTAAAAGACAAATATAAAAGATAAAAGGTGAAGTAAAGAAATATTACATGGAATGATTGGAAAAATAACGTCTGTTGTGCTTAACCAGATTTATGGATAAACGAACGCACCATCTTCTGCTACAAAATGGAGTTCCATGGACAAACCTTCAATTTCTTTCCTGAATTTTTTAATGCACCAGGGTGGACATGATTTGGCAACAATCAATCGCTCAGTCATGATTTGAGATAAAAAACCAGGGACATCTCCTTTCAGATCTCCGGAGAAAACGACCCCCTCAAAACGGGGGATTCCTGAAAATCTCATCTGATCCACATCTACATCTCCCAATACAAGAAACGGACTTTCTCTAACGGAACAAATCATTGCTTCTCCTTTTTTACTCCAACATTCAGAAAAAACTTTTCTCTTCAAATTAAAAGAATTTCCTGAAAAGAACCCACTGCAGGCAAAATCAAGACTTCGATTGGAAACAGTAGTATCAGCAATAACCAAGCCTTGCCCGGATTCAATAAGACCAATAACACGTTCTCTCTTCACATCAAAAATCACAAACCTGTCAGTCCTGCTTTTTCTCCAATAATCCAGATGCAAAACAATCATCAGAAGCAAGAACAAAAAAAGGGTTCCCTTCAACATTAACCTCATCCGGGTATGGAACCAAAGCATTAGCAACACCATCAATGCATACAAGATCCAAACTGTGCTCTCATTGATCCATAATCCTTGCACGTAAGACCACGGCAAAGAATCGAGCCACTCCACCACTTCAAGCATAAACCTTAATAAATCATTCAGAATCCCGGCAATCATTAGTGACAGAAAACGAAACTCTGAAAATATCACCAAACATTTTGCCAGTACAAGTATGGGCGCCACCATAGGTAGAACTAAAAAATTGGACAGCAGAAACCACGAAGGGAATGCCCGGAATGTAAATAATGAAAGTGGCAGGGTACCTAATTGTGCCGAAAGTGAAACAGCGGCCAAATCACCACCCCATCTGATAAATATATTCCGGCTGGAATAAAGTTTTGCAAACACCGGATAAAATGTAACAATGCCGGCCACAGCCAAATGTGACAACAAAAAGCCCATGTGAAAAAGTGACATGGGATGAATCAGAAGAATCAAGAACGCAGAAACGCCCAGCAAATTGTAAATATTACTACTCCTTTGAGAATAATTCCCAATTTGGATGACAGAAAGCATTACCACAGCCCGAAATACCGATGGAGCACCTCCTGTTAACAGGGCATAAAAAATCAGCACTCCGATAACAATAATTACACGAATGCTGCTTCTCTCGGGCAAAAACATATTGAGCAGCCAGTTGATCAAAAGAAATATAATACCTGTGTGAAGGCCAGATACGGCCAACACATGAACTGCTCCTGAATGTATAAACCAGTCCTTTATCTCATCGTCCAGCATCGAACGTACTCCAAGAGTCAGTGCCGATAAAACCTGCAACTCCTCTCCGCTAATGCCATGCCGCCGGTATATTTCAATCGTTTTGAGTCTCAAATGACTCATCCGACCAATCAGTCCCTGTAATGGACTCTTTCGCAAAATTTTAAAATCTTCCCTTTCCACAAATCCCCAACCTGAGATCCCCTGACGAAAAAGATATTCACCATAATCAAATGCGCCGGGATTTGAGGGTTTTTTATGACCGGAAATAAAGACGGCAAATTCCACTATATTTCCGGGCTTTGCCGGTGGCTGAAGCATTGAGTCGGCCGGTTCCACAATCAATCGCCAGATCATTTTTGACCTTTCTGACAATAAAGAATCCGCCTTTAAATCAAGAGGCTTCACAGTATAGTTATGATAACCCGAGGTGGTCACATCGGCCTCTACTACTCTTGCGGTTCCTTTCACATTAAAGCCATTGTTAATCCGAGACGGACGATTAATCAATGCCATGAACAGACCGGTAAAAATCAACATCAGATAAAAGCACCCTCCGGAAATCCAACGGTTCCTGTATCTACCGGAAAACCTCAATGAAAAAAGAAGAAAAAAAGAAATCAATACCACAAGAATCGGAAGAATCCGAAGGAACAGGTAACTCTCATCACCCACAAACCGGGCAAGCCAGATGCCTGTTCCAAGCGCAAAAGCAAAAAATAAAAAAGGAATTCGCCTTGCCAGGTCCTTTAATTTCATAAAGACAGGTTTAGTGCATAACAAACTAACAACACTCCCCTTCCGGGGAATGAACTATTTTGCAATACAAAAAACCCGATAATGCATTAATTTTAAGAGAACAAGCTAATGATTTTTCAAAAAAGAATCAACCCAAACCAATATTGTTACTTGAAATATTTCAATTAACTCTTGTCCAATGAAACTGTTTTTTTGAAAAAAAAGAAATGGCTGAAGCTCTTTTTGTCTTTCGAAATTTATTGATAGACTTTTTAACCTACCTTATACATAAAACAATACAGCAGGCAATACGGAAACAGGCTGAAAGCCTGAAAGCAATAGCCCAGGGCAACCTCCTGGGGTTGCAGTTCCCCCCAACCCCGCGGTTTATTGGTATTTAAACATCTCCTAACGAAAGCTCATGAATAAACCAGGATAAAATTACAAAACCCCTTTTATTTTTTTCCCTGTAGAGCTAACCTCCATTTGGTCCTTAAAAACCACTTCAGTGGGAATTTTGTAGGGTGCAAGCCGTTTAGAACAAAAAGCACGAACATCCTCTTCCGAAAAATCACTTTGAGGACTTCGGACCACGGTTGCTTTCAGTGCCTCTCCCAAAACCGGGTGTTCCATACCCTCCACAGTACAATCAACCACTCCGGCCATATCCACAATAACCTCTTCTATTTCCTTAGGACTAACCCGTTTACCGCCCACTTTAACAATCTCTTTTTTCCTGGCACTTAAATAAATGAATCCATCGTTGTCCACCGTCCCCAGATCACCGGTATGCAACCACCCGTTACGGATGGTTGCATTGGTGGCCTCTTCATCTTCAAAATAGCCCTTCATTATATTTTTGCCTGATGCAATAATCTCACCTGTTTCTCCGGGTGCCACCGGGTGTCCGGTTTCATCCACCACCTTCAACTGTACCCCGGGAATCCCTTTGCCTATGGACCCTGCCTTTGGGGGCAGCATCGATGGTGAAAGACAAGACAGTCTGGCTGTAGCCTCTGTCTGCCCGTACATTACAAAAAAATTGATTTCCGGGAAAACCTGATTAAACTCCAAAATAAAAGCTTTATGTAACTTACCTCCTGCCTGGGTCACATACCGTAAATCTGGAAAATGATTTTTTCTAAAAGAGTCTGATTTTCGCAACAGAATCTGAAAGTGACTCGGAACTCCGGCAAAACCGGTACACCGGTATTTCTTTAATTCATTCAGAACGCTACCCAGAAACATAAAGTTATTGTTCAAAACCAGAGTGCCTCCCACCTTCAGATGAGTGTGCAATAAGGACAGACCATAGCAGTAAAAGAAAGGCAACACCACCATCATGGTGTCATCGATACATAACTTCAGATATTTTAAAATAGATGAGGTATTCGCCATAAGGTTTTCATGAGTCAACATGACACCCTTTGGCACAGCCGTGGATCCGGAGGTAAAAATAATTTGAGCCAGAGAATCGGGGGGCATTGCCGGTCCGGTCTTATAATCAGTCTTTTGATGATTCAAGATCCATTCCAGGGTTTCTTTCTCATCAGCATAAATTCCTTCAGGATTTAATCGCGAAGCAACCGACGAATGAAGAAAGGCATAAGGAGCCCTGGTCTTCTCTTTAACAAAAGAAAAACCGTCCGGCTCCACAGAAGGATTCACTGGAACACATACACAACCACCTTTCATTATGGCCAGATAAACGGTCACAAAAAAAACATTATTCGGCGACACCAAAAGAACAGGCGTTCCCTGGTCAAAATTCTCACGAAACCATAATGAAAGGGTAAAAACGTTCTGAGCGAGCTCTCTGTAACTTATTTTTTCACGGGAAGAAACAAGTACATCCTTATCCAGTCTTGCGGATTTTCTGAAAAAATCATCAACAACATTCATGTTTTGCTTTTTTAATCCCAAAAATCATAATCATGTATTGGTGCACTTCTTAGGTAATCGGTAGTCTTCATTTTTCGCTCAAAGTTGGAGTAGTTATTCAAAACATCCTCTTTAGTCATTTTCAGCACAGGAGCGACCTCTTCAGCCGGGAATCCGTTTTCCCAGCCATACCATAATAAGTCCATTTGTTCAAAAGGCATTTGATAGAAAAATTCTTCCTGGGTCTGCTCAGCGGTATAGGTATCAGTCGTTGGAACCCTTTCGATAATTTCATTGGGCACCCCTAAATAACGAGCCAACTGAAAAACCTGTGTTTTGTACAGATTTCCTATGGGCATCACATCTGCGCCCCCATCTCCGAACTTTACAAAAAAGCCCTGTTTTACCTCATGCTTGTTGGGCGTACCAATAACCGCATAATTATTGGCCTCTGCGTGATAATAAAGCATTGACATCCGACTTCTTTGTTTGAAGTTGGATGCCGCAACAATTTGCAGATAAGCCTTAGGTGTCAATCTTTTTGAGACCTCTTTACCATTGGAGAATACAACCGTCACGTAAAAAACGGGAGGCAGTTTTCGCTCCAGAATATCCCGTGGAATTACAATTTTCATTTTATCAGTCTCCGGATTGTATTCAGGAACAATGCTCTTCACAGCTTCATCGCGCCGCGCGTAACAACCAAATCCTTTCAATGCTTCGCTGATATTTTCTTCAACAGTAGCCGTATTAAAAGTATCCGCGAGTTCCAGTGCAAGATTTTTACTGTCAGGGCTTGAATCATGCTCAGGCAGCAATACGCCCAAAACTTTCTCTGCACCGAACGCCCTGACTGCAATAGCCAATGTTACAGAAGAATCAATCCCACCACTTATTCCAACCACGGCACCTCTTCTGCGAAACCGATGAAAAATATCTTCTCTCAGTTTATTGCAAATACTATCCACCAGTACTTCCGGCTCCTTAATTTTTAAAACATCTTTTGTAAACTTCTTTTTTTCAGGCATTTTTTTTCATATTAAATTAATGATTACCCTTTAATTACACCGCGCACCTCTGCTTCTCTTATCTCTCCTGGGGGAAGCGGGTTGAACTCATCAACAAACTGCTTCCACAACAGATGCGTGGAAAGTACTGCCACAAAAGCCATCTGATCAACCTCTGAATAATTATTCCCGTTTCTCAGCCTTGTCAACAACATCTCCACCGCCTTTTCTTCAAAGATCCCGGCATCTTTACAGGTGCCGGAAGAAATAAGTTCTGATACATACCCGGAAGTTCCCGAACGTAAAAAAGGAGCGGCCAACGGTGCTCTGTAGGCTTGTTTTGCTCTATTTACCACATCATCAGGCAACCGCTTTTTAAACTGATGTTTCAAAAGAACTTTCTCCTTCAAACCTCTCAATTTAAAGTCATCCGGCAATAAATGACAGAACTCCATAACACGATGATCCAGAAACGGGTAGCGTCCTTCCACACTATTGCTCATTGCCATCCGGTCCCCCTGTGAAGAAAGCAAATACCCAGACATAAAGATCTCGGATTCGATAAACTGAGCCTTACTCAAATCGCTTTGCCTCCCGAGAATCGGAGTAAGCATCTGCTCCAAATGACCGATCATTTGCTGATTGCTGGCAGAGTTATTTCGCATCATCTTCCTGATTTTAGAAGTATTGTTCCATCTCAGAAGATGAGAATAAAGTACCGAGTCCGTGTCCTGCAAACGGAATCCAAAGAACATTTTAAGTGCATTGGGTCCCATCTTCTTCAACTGTGGCAGGTATGGATACAGACGTCCGAGCAACAACGGGCGAATTACAGAATCTGGATTTCGGGCCCAGAATCGACGGATTACCATTTCCTTGAAAATATTGTATCCCCCCAGCATCTCATCAGCACCTTCGCCTGTCATCACCACCTTTATATTATTTTTCTGTACTAACCCGGAAAGCTGCTTCATTGGTAATGGTGCCGTCCGCAACAAAGGCATTTCAGCATGCCAGACTGTCTCCGGAATACCATCAACAATATCATCCTGACTGCAATAAGCACGATGATGCCGGGTTTTCAACAACTCCACCATTTTATTCTGGTAAGTGCCCTCATCATATTCAGCATCCGAAAAACCAATCGAGAAAGTCTCCAACAACCCTTCAGGGACCTGATTTCGTATAAGTAGGGCAATAACGGAAGAATCGAGCCCACCACTTAAATAGGCTCCTACCGGTACATCTGCCCGCAACCGCAATGCCACAGATTCATTCAGCAAATACTCCAGTTCCTCTCCTGCCTCATTAATATTTCCCTTAAACCTATTATCGTCTGATGGGAAAGAAGGTGCCCAATATTTTTTTAAACCAGCATGTCCGTTTTCAAATATCATATAATGTGCAGGAGGAAGCTCATGAACATTTTCGAAAGCTGTACGGGGGGATAAAGTAGTCCAAAATGTAAACACCTGCTGTAAAGAATATTCATCCAGCCTTCGTTGCACCCCCGGAAATTCAAACAAGGCTTTTATTTCAGAACCAAAAACCAGATGTTCCCCTCTGAAAGTATAAAAAAGAGGTCGTATTCCAACCCGGTCACGAGCAAGAAACAGCCGTTTCTCCAGCGTATCCCAGACTGCAAAAGCAAACTGCCCGTTGAGTTTATTCAAGCATTCTGCACCAAACTCCCTGAAGGCCAACAGCAATACCTCAGTATCACTATGCGTTCTGAACCGGCATCCCATCTGTTCCAGTTCCGTCCGTAGTTCCCGGTAATTAAAGATTTCTCCATTAAAAGCAATCCAGTACCGGCCACTGTCATCACACAAAGGCTGTTGCCCCGATGTCAAATCAATAATACTGAGGCGGACACTCCCCATACTCAACTCAGGAGACAAAAACACCCCCGATTCATCAGGACCTCGATGCCTGATTCGGGACAGCATCCTGTTAAGTACCGAATGTCTGTACTTTTCTTCACCAATATTTCCAAAAAAACCTGCTATCCCACACATTTAACGGCTGTTATATGAATGATTACCTACCTTATACATAAAACAGGTAAGGTGTAAACAGGCTGAAAGCCTGAGAGCAATAGCTCAAAGACCTTCGCCCTTTTAAAAACACAACCTCACCTTGTCAAAGCGGAATTAAGTATTTCCTTAAAAGGGAAAAGCCCCGCTTTTGGGAGGACTGCTTTATCCCATCCTTTCACGGCAAGTTAAGCGGACACAGTCTCTTTTTCCACCTCTATTTGTTTGGTGACAGGAATATTTACATGAAATGTATATAAATAGTGATGACAGAAATTTTCAACTTCAATTAGGGCAAAAAAAAGTACCGTCAATGCAGAAACAAACTGCATTGACGGTACTTTAAACAATAACATATCCTCTTTACAAAGAAATCAGGCTCCCTGCAAACACCCGACCTGCTTATCAATTAACCTTTTTCGATATTCCGGTCTCAATCATCAGTTTAACCGGCCCCTCATAACCGCCCCTGGGCAACTCCACCTGATAGAAGCCTTTTTCATTGGGCAGCAAAGTCACAAAATTATCACTCCAAAGAGCTGGCAAAATCTCATGCCCACTACGACTATCCACCAACTTCATCTGTATCAGCAAAGCTATTGAATGGCCTTCATTATCTACAGAAACCTCATATTTTCCGGAATCATTACCTAATTCTTTCAGGTCGGTTTTTAATTCCGGTGAAGGAAACACTGAAAGTTTAGTAAAATCGTTCTCCGGATGAATCCAGTAAATATTATCAGCCAACAAGTTTTCATCAAGATCTTTCACCGTCAGCTTCACTAAAACCAATTTTTCTGCTTCCGGCACCATCACTCCGGTATTCACGGAAGTTGCCGATGGAATATTTATCCCGCGAACGGTCTTCCATTTCTGATTCATGGACGCATCATAAACATCAACAGAAACCAGCACTTCACCGAGCGACTGATTATTTGCATTAACAACAAACACCTCTCCGGTAGCCCGATTCATTTGTACACTGAAGGGAGCAAAAGATTTTTGGGCTGCATAATAACCTGCATGTGCCTGTTGATACCAGTCATAGAGTTGCCACACCAGACTGGGCCAACTGGAGTTAGACTTCCATAACAACATGCCTGTGGAGTTGTCCCACATTTGAATCCCAATGGAACCTATGGCGGACTGATAGGCAGCATAGTTTTGCAACTGAGCCTTGGCAAAATATTTATCCACCCCCTGTTGAGTTTGAGTTTCGGATCCTCCATAATCGTTCCTAATGATGTCATCTAATGCAGTAAATTTTCTCAGATCCTGCCCGGGAAAGTTGGCAGCATCATGATAAGCCCATGTGCCATCTACAGGATAACGTTCCAGATTTTTATCCTCTCCAATTTGCGGAATAAACCTACGCACACTCTCTATCACAGGGACGCCACTTGCCCCAATCTCACTACTGTACCCATGTAGTTTGGGATGCGTGAAAAACTCCTCCGGACGGATAGAATGATACGGGCCACCACCATGCAGCCCGTAACCGTTGGAGGTTTTCAGATAAAAACGACCAGACCGGTTATCGTAATTCGCCAACACCTCATTCACCAACAAATCTTCACGCGGATTAACACCCTCATTCCCACCACACCACATAAACAAGGCCGGATGATTGCGATACCGCTTTACAATGGCTGTTGAGATAGTTTTGAACAAATCTTTTTCAGGCTGATAGCCGGGGGTATTTTTAAACGTCCCCCAGTAATCGTTCAGAAAATCCTGCCAGATTAGAATTCCATGCTTATCGGCAGCTTCAAAGAACGCTTTTGGAGGCACACCGGTCGGGCCCCAGACTCTCAGAACATTAAGGTTGGCATTCTTTGAGAGTAAAACCTCTTCTTCGTACCTGGAGGCAGTCCAGTTCAGAGTCATATCCATAACCCAGTTGCCCCCTTTCAGAAAAATATCCTGCCCGTTGATTGTAAAGATGCGGCTATCCTCAACCCGGGACTCAATCTCGCGGATACCATGGTATTCTGTTACCCTGGAAATATCGCCCTCATTTGTAGCTGCTGTAAGATTCACCTGATAAAGATTAGGATCTCCATAACCAACAGGCATCCATAATTCAGGATCCGGAATTCTTAACTGATTCAGATCATCCCTGGTCATTTCCAGGTTCTTTTTTTCGCCTGCTGTCAACTGAAAAGGGACCACAAATTTAATGGTGTCCATCTCAAAAATGATCTCCCCGGACATTTTTCCCTCTTTCACTTTTGAAGAATAATTTACCAGATTTCCAGAAATTACCATATCGGCATAATCCCCTTCAGGCAGATGAGGATCTGAGGTAATGTAAACATCTTGTAATTCTACCTCGTCTGTAAACGACAGAAACACATCTTCAGTGATGCCCATATCCCGGTCTCTCACGGCCGGTTGCCAGTCCCAGCCCAAGGCATCCCACTTAGTGTAGTTCTTCCCAATCACGCCGTCCCCCATATTTACCCCGGGATCGCCAAAAGGTTCAAGAGGAGGTACTCCTGGTTCACCGGGAACATCCACAGGATAAACAGCCACCGCAAGATGGTTCTTTCCTTCTTTTTTAATCAGGTTAGTTACATCAAACCGAAATTGACGCTCCATACCTACCATTTCAGATGAATCGGCCAACAACTTCCCGTTGAGCCACAACTCGGCCCGATAGTTGATTTCATTAAAATTAAGCCATACCTTCTTACCTTTGGATTCCCCTTTTACTACAAAAGAGTTTACATACCAGTAAGGAGACTTCCAGGGATTTTCTCCCTTAATGTGACTGTATTTCAGCAAATCATGTTCAACATTGAAATCATCATTTGCATCAGGAATGAGCATGTTGTTCTTGCCAATGTATGGGTTGGGATAAACCCCGTTGCGCACCAAGGCGGTAAGTGCAGTGGCGGGCAAAGATGTTTTGTGCCATTCTTTCAGACTCATGCAGTTAGACGAAAGATCTTTTCCATCATTATTAACAAGTGAAGAAGACTTCACCTTCCAGTTATGACGCAATAACTGAGCCGGTTCAACCAAATCACCCAGAGGTTCATCATCAATTATAAAAGTTGATTTTTCACCGTTGATACGCTCCCTGTCCTTAACGGCTACAATCTGCCACTCATTCTCACCAAACGATAAAGCAAACGGGACGTAGGTATTAACCGCTGGTCCCAAGGAATCCATTTTAACTCCGTTTACAAACAGCCACTGCCAGTCGCATTCCACAGGCTTCCAAGCCAATACGGGCGTATTAGAAACAACGATCTCTTTGTTTTGAGGGGCCACCGGAACAGGAATTTCCTTTGCCTGGCAACCATTGATCAGAAAAAAAATCATAATGAGCGATAAAATATTCGCTCCCGAACGCAAAAAAAGTTTGTAATACATAGCTTTGGATATAATTACTGATACAATCTTACTCATTTGTTATACTTTCCTATCAATCAAGGGATAACAATAGTAAATATAGGATTTTCCAGATCAATACCAAGAATATTCCAAAGACATAAACCATCCGGCCCACCCAAAACCTATCATCAAAAAAGCCACCGGAATTTTCACTCCGATGGCTTTATCAAATCGTATCAATTCTGCTTATTTGGGCAGTTTAATTCTGTAATTCACATTAACTTTACCTTTGCTAATGGCATTAAGTTTACTCTTAAGAAGGCGTTTTTTCAATGGAGCCAGATGATCCACAAAAAGAATTCCATCGATGTGGTCATACTCATGCTGAATCACCCGGGCAGCCCAACCTTCATATACCTCATCATGCTCCTTAAAATCAGCATCCACATACTGAATACGGATTCTGGAGAGACGACCTACGCTCTCATTGATTCCGGGTAAACTTAAACAGCCTTCATTATCGGAAACGGATGCTCCGTCACGTTCAACAATACGGGCATTAATGAATACCTTCTTAAAATCTGCCAATTCCGGCATCTCATCTGCCAAAGGAGTAGCATCAATCGTAAAAATCCGTTTAGACAAACCAATCTGAGGACCAGCTAAACCAATACCATCAGCTTTGTACATCGTCTCAAACATATCATCAATCAACTGTTGGAGACCCTCTTTTTCTTCGGGCAAAAAATCCTCTGCTTCTTTCCTCAATACCGGATGCCCGTAAACTACTACAGGATATATCATTTCTTTTTCATTGTTGGTTTTTTGTGTGTTCAGGAGGAAGTATTCTCCCCTGAAAACGGGATCAACCGTTAATATTCGTATTTCTTAAATTTTTTAATCAAGGTGTCACCCCTACCGGGGCTTTTCCATTCATTGCAACGCCATTGCTACCAAACTGTCGCCCCGCCGGGGCTGTACTTCCAGGAAAAGGGAAAATCAAACAGCAATAACCTCCACCAATAAATTGAAAAATACCTGGTCATGCAGGAGATCCAGCTTCAGTATAAAGGACCCATCACCTATCATCGCTCAGCTCCATGCCCCTGGCTCATTCAGCCAAACCTTCCACCATTCCGCTCCTCCATAAAAGTCTGAAGTATAATCGTTGCACTAATCTTATCCACCAGCATTTTATTTTGCCGTTTCTTTTTACTGAGTCCGGCATCTATCATGGTCTGGAAGGCCATTTTACTGGTATAACGCTCATCAACCATATGAACAGGGATGTGCGGATATTTGTTCTGCAACGAGCGCACAAACGGTCGGATTTGCTTCATGGATTCCGACTCCTCACCTGAGTCTTTGGTGGCATGTCCGACCACAAAAGCCTCAACCTCCTCTTTGGCCAGATACTCTTCCAAAAAAGAGTAAATTTTGGCCGAAGGAATGGTATCCAGTCCGTTGGCAATAATCTGCAACGGATCTGTTACTGCCAGTCCGATTTTCTTTTTTCCGTAATCAAAAGCAAGGATTCTTCCCACTGTTATTTATTTTTCAGGTGCAAAATTAACAAAAAAAGCGGGAACCAACCGGCTCCCGCTTTCTAAATAAAATGTAAAACAAGTTGTTATTGCTCGCGGGCAGCAGCCTGAGCAGCGGCCAGACGTGCAATGGGCACCCGATAAGGCGAACAACTTACATAGTTCATTCCGGTACGGTGACAGAACTCAACTGAAGAAGGCTCACCTCCGTGCTCACCACAGATACCTACTTTCAGATCGCTCTTGGCATCACGACCGCGTTTGGTTCCCAGTTCAACCAACTGGCCAACACCTTCCTGATCCAACACCTGGAAAGGATCATCCTTCAGCACACCTTTATCAAGATAAATGGGCAGGAATTTTCCGGCATCATCACGAGAATAACCAAAAGTCATCTGCGTAAGGTCGTTGGTTCCGAATGAGAAGAAGTCTGCTTCCGCTGCAATTAAATCAGCAGTAAGTGCAGCACGTGGAATCTCAATCATGGTACCTACCAGATAGTCGATTTTATCACCACGCTCCTTAAACACAGTCTCTGCAGTAGCACGAATAATATCAGCCTGCATCTTGAACTCTTTAAGGGTTCCGATCAGTGGTACCATAATCTCGGGACGGGCATCCACACCTTTTTTCTTCAGATTAAGAGCCGCCTCAATAATGGCACGTGCCTGCATTTCAGTAATTTCAGGGTAAGTGATTCCCAAACGACAACCACGGTGTCCCAACATGGGGTTAAACTCTTCCAGGTCGGCAACCGTGTTGCGAATTTGCTCGATGGGCACTCCCATTTCTTCGGCCAGAGCTTTCTGAGTAGCCTGCTGATGAGGCACAAACTCATGCAACGGTGGATCAAGCAGACGAACAGTTACGCCGTATCCGGCCATAGCCTCAAAGATTCCTTCAAAGTCTTCGCGCTGATAAGGCAGCAACTTAGCAAGTGCCTTCTTACGTCCTTCCACGGATGATGAAAGGATCATCTCACGCATAGCTTTGATACGCGCACCTTCGAAAAACATGTGCTCAGTCCGGCAAAGGCCGATACCTTTGGCACCAAAATCACGGGCAACTTTCGCATCGTTGGGAGAATCTGCATTGGTACGAACACTCATCTTTGCGAACTTGTCCGACAACTCCATGATCAGAGCGAAATCTCCACTCATGTCAGGTTTGCGAGTCTCCACTTTTCCTTCGTAAACTTCACCGGTAGAACCGTTCAATGAAATCCAGTCACCTTCCTGATATACCTTACCATCAATTGTCATGGTACGTGCACGGTAATCAAGCTTAACGTTTCCGGCTCCTGACACACAACATTTACCCATTCCGCGGGCCACCACAGCAGCGTGGGAAGTCATACCACCACGGGCAGTAAGAATACCGCGGGCAACGTTCATCCCTTCGAGATCTTCGGGAGAAGTCTCGGTACGCACCAGGATAGCTTGTTCAAACTTAGTTGCTTCATCGGCAAAGAAAACGACTTGTCCGGTAGCAGCACCGGGAGATGCAGGCAAACCTTTAGCCAGAACCTTCGCCGAACGAATTGCGGTTGAATCAAATACAGGGTGAAGTAATTCATCGAGTTTGCCTGGTTCCAGACGCAGCAAAGCAGTTTTCTCATCAATGAATTTGTCACGGTACATATCCATGGCAATTTTCACCATAGCTGCACCGGTACGTTTTCCATTACGTGTTTGCAGCAACCAAAGTTTACCTTCCTGAATGGTAAACTCAAGATCCTGCATATCCTTATAGTGATTCTCAAGCTTTTTCTGAACTTCAAACAACTCTTTGAAAAGGTTTGGCATGGTCTCCTCCAGAGAAGGAAATTTGCTTGCACGCTCCTCCTCAGAAATGCCCTGAAGTTTGGCCCAACGCTTACTTCCTTCCAGAGTGATTTCCTGCGGGGTACGAATACCGGCAACCACGTCTTCTCCCTGCGCATTGATAAGATACTCACCGTTGAAAATGTTCTCACCGGTAGCAGCGTCACGGGTAAATGCCACACCTGTAGCAGAAGAGTTACCCATGTTACCAAATACCATGGCCTGTACGTTAACAGCAGTACCCCATTCGTCAGGAATACCATTCAATCGACGATAATAAACCGCACGGCTGTTGGTCCAACTGTCAAATACAGCAGCTACGGCACCCCAAAGTTGCTCATACGCATCAACCGGGAAATCTTTACCTGTCCGTTTCTTAACAGCTTCTTTAAATTTCTTAACGAGGCTTTTCAGGTCATCAACAGTGAATTCAGTATCCAGCTCGATACCTTTTTCTTCTTTCACTTTTTCCATGATTTCCTCAAAAGGATCTGAATCCTCTTTAGATTCAGGCTTCAAGCCCATCACTACGTCACCATACATCTGGATAAAACGGCGGTAAGAGTCCCAGGCAAATCTTTCATTACCTGATTTCTTAGCCATTCCTTCCACCACTTCGTCGTTCAGACCAAGGTTCAGGATGGTATCCATCATACCGGGCATAGAAGCACGGGCACCTGAACGTACAGAAACCAACAAAGGATTCTCCTTGTCGCCAAACTTAGTTCCGGTTTGCTCTTCTACCTGGGCAATGGCTTTTTCAACTTCATCTTTCAGAAGAGAAACCACCTTATCATGTCCCAACTCATTGTACTCGGTACAAACATCAGTTGTGATGGTAAATCCCGGAGGTACGGGTACACCAATAAGGTTCATTTCAGCCAGGTTGGCTCCTTTACCACCAAGGAGCTCCTTCATGTCGGTTCTTCCCTCGGCTTTTCCATTTCCAAATGTGTAAACACGCTTATCACTCATAATCGCTTCTTTTGTAATGTTTTATGATTAAAGCTTAATAATTTTTTGTTTTTACGGCCTTAAAATTAATCAAATTTCTGTCGAAAATTCAATAATTTGATAGTTTAGATGCCCAACTTGTTAAATTCTTATAATAATAAATCACAAGTGTTCAGTTAAAGAAAATAGATTGCTTCATTATATCCGCAACGGCAAGGGTGTTCTGAAATTCACTAAAAAAACCGGACTGTCCCTGATGGACAAATCCGGTTGCAAATATTTTCCCGGCGCTTTTAGCGCATGGGATATTTTTTAAAATACTCCTTCGATTTCATTAAGAAATCCACATACTGTCCTCTCTTGTAAGCAAAAGGTTCGGTAATCCTGCTGTGCGCCATTTTACCTTTAAATTCATCGATTGAGTTGTATCCTTTCTCCTTCATCCAGTCGCTCAGCTCATTGAGCATCTTCGCTATTTGTTCTGAGCCGTTACGGTAAATGGTACTCACAACATGAGCTACATCAGCACCTGCCAGCAGAGATGCAATCAAATCTTCTCCATCCAGGATGCCCGTATTTGCCGCAATACTGGCCTGAAGTCGTCCGTGCAACAAACCGGCATATCTCAAAGACAGGCGATTATCCCCTTTGTGACTCAGATTATAGGGCATTTCAAACTCTTCATTCCAGATATTGATATCAGGTTGAAACAACCTATTGAACAGGACAAACGCATCAGCACCATCTTCACTAAGCCGGTTGATAAACTCAAGGGCATTTGTGTAAAAAGGGCTCAATTTAACAGACACAGGAATCTGCACTTTCTTTTTCACCCTCTTAAGAATCTCAATTCTGGTCTGTTCAACCTCCTGTGGTGTTTTATTGGCATCGGTAATGGTACTGTAGAAGTTAAGCTCCAGACCATCAACCCCTGTTGAAGCGAGCATTTCTGCATAATCCTCCCAAGTGGTGTCATAAATGCAGTTAAGACTTGCAATTACCGGTATTGACACCGATTCCTTCAGTTCTTTTACTGCCATCAGATGCGCTCTGGGCCCGGAGTGTTCAACATTTGGAAAAAGATCAATCATTTCGGCATGCCGGTCATCGTATTCATGCAAGTCTTCATCCAATTCGGCTGCCTCAAGATTTATTTGCTCTTCGAAAAGCGATTTATAAACAATGGCAGAAGCTCCGGCTTCTTCCAGTTTTTTTACCATTTCCTTATCAGTCACCAGGTTACTGGCACCAACAATTAACGGATTTTTAAGGGGAATCCCCATGTAATGTGTAGATAGATCCATATTCTAAGGGTATGTTTTAGTGGTTTATAACTTTAACCTGAATAATTAACAATCTTAATCTCTTTTTTGTTGAAAAAAGCCTTTCAGACTCATTATCAAACATTGGCGTCAGGGACAAAAATTAAGTGATTTCAAGTTAATAAATTTCGGATAACAAATCAAAAAAGGCAGCCCCAAAACGGAGCTGCCTTTCAAAAAAACTATAATGATGATACTTATTCAGCGTCGTATGCCATAGCAGCAAAGCGCTTGTAAGTATTGTATCGCCATTTGGCATTACCCTCTGCAGCTTTGAAGAGCTCTTCTGCCTGCTCGGGGAACGACTTCATAAGAGCTGTGTAACGCACCTCTCCTTTGAGGAAGTCCTGGAATTTACTCCAATCGGGCTCTTTCGAATCGAGCTGGAACGGATTCTTTCCTTCTGCTTCCAACATCGGGTTGTAGCGGTACAAGTGCCAGTAGCCACTCTCCACAGCTTTTTTACCTTCAGCCTGAGAAGCTCCCATACCAGCCTTCAAACCATGGTTAATACATGGAGAGTAAGCGATAATGATGGAAGGTCCCGGATAAGCCTCAGCCTCTTTCAAAGCTTTGAAATACTGGTTCTGGTTGGCTCCCATAGACACCTGAGCAACATAAACGTAGCCATAGGTAGTAGCCATCAGGCCAAGGTCTTTTTTACGGATTGCCTTACCGGCAGCAGCAAATTTAGCCACAGCACCCACAGGAGTTGACTTGGAAGCCTGACCTCCGGTGTTTGAGTAAACCTCGGTATCCATTACCAGAATATTGATGTCACGACCGGAAGCAATAACATGATCCAAACCGCCGTAACCGATGTCATAAGCCCATCCGTCACCACCAAATACCCAAACTGATTTCTTCACCAGATAGTCTTTGAGCGCAAGAATCTCTTTAGCAACAGCATGTTTCTCATCCTCCAGGGCTTTAACCACAGCATTGGAAACTTCACGAGTCTTTTCGCCATCCTCTTTTGCTTCAATCCAGGCCTCAAAAGCAGCTTTGGTATCGGCAGCAACAGCCGACAAATTCTCATTCATCAGGCGTTCAATACGATCGCGCATTTTATCCACACCAACAGCCATACCCATACCATACTCGGCATTGTCCTCAAACAGTGAGTTGGCCCATGCAGGCCCCTGGCCTTCAGAATTGGTACAGTAAGGTGTAGATGGAGCTGATCCGCCATAAATAGAGGAACATCCGGTAGCATTGGCAACCATCATGCGGTCTCCAAACAACTGAGTAATCAGCTTAATGTAAGGCGTTTCACCACATCCGGCACAAGCTCCGGAGAACTCGAATAGAGGCTTGGCAAACTGAGAAGCCTTCAGGTTGGTGGTTTTAGGAGTGATGTCATCCTTAATGGTAACTTTATCAGCCATATAATCCCAACGCTCTACCTCTTCCATCTGAGTTTCAAGCGGCTTCATAATAAGCGACTTTTCTTTAGACGGACACACATCGGCACAATTACCACAACCGGTACAGTCAAGCACACTTACCTGAATGCGGAACTTCAATCCATCAAATCCTTTACCATTAGCCTTTTTAGCCTCAGTACCTTCAGGAGCATTGGCCAACTCTTCTTCATCCAACAGGAATGGACGAATGGCTGCGTGAGGACACACATATGCACACTGGTTACATTGAATACAGTTGTCCATTTGCCATTCGGGAACTTCCACTGCAATACCACGCTTTTCGTAGGCAGCAGTACCTGCGGGGAAAGTACCATCTTCACGACCTTTAAAGGCACTCACAGGAAGGTCATCACCCTTCTGAGCATTGATGGGGAATACGATTTTGCTGATGAACTCGGGAACGTCTTTCTGACTTGCTGCAGGCTCAGCCGTAACATTGGCCCAATCTGCAGGCACTTCAATCTGAGTTACGTCCCCCCCCTTTTCAACAGCCTTATAGTTCATATTTACGATGTCTTCACCCTTCTTACCGAAAGACTTCACAATGAACTTCTTCATCTGCTCAACAGCCTGATCGTAAGGAATCACTTCAGCAATCTTAAAGAAAGCTGACTGCATAATGGTATTGGTACGGTTACCCAATCCTATTTCCTGTGCAATCTTGGTGGCGTTTATGATATAGAATTTAATATCATTCTCGGCCATATACTTTTTCATATCGGCCGGGATACGACTCTTGGTCTCCTCTTCGTCCCAGATACTATTCAAAAGGAAGGTACCTCCCTTTTTCAGACCTTTGAGCATATCGTACTGACGAAGGTAAGCAGGTACGTGACAAGCAACAAAATCAGGAGTATTCACCAGGTAAGGTGAGCGAATAGGCTCATCACCAAAGCGTAGGTGAGAAATGGTAATACCACCGGATTTTTTAGAATCGTAGGCAAAGTATGCCTGGGCAAATTTATCGGTATTTTCACCAATGATCTTGATCGAGTTTTTATTAGCACCAACGGTACCATCAGATCCCAGACCATAGAATTTACCGGCAAAAGTTCCGTTCGGTGCAAGATTTATTTCTTCCTTCAAAGGCAGTGACTTGAAGGTCACATCATCCACAATACCCACGGTGAAATCATTCTTGGGCTCATTCATCTTCAGATTTTCATAAACTGAAACAATCTGAGCCGGTGTAGTATCTTTAGAAGACAATCCGTAGCGTCCGCCAACGACAATGGGGGCATTTTCTTTTCCGTAGAAGAGATCGCGAATATCAAGGTAAAGTGGGTTACCATTGGCACCTGGCTCTTTTGTACGATCCAGCACTGCAATTCGCTTAGTGGTTTTTGGGAATGCCTCAAAGAAGTATTTGGCTGAGAAAGGACGATACAGATGTACCGCAATCAAACCAACTTTTTCACCATTGGCATTCAGGTAATCAACAGTTTCTTTAATGGTATCTGTAATAGATCCCATAGCCACCACAATGTGCTCCGCATCATCAGCACCATAGTAATCGAAAGGACGGTACTTGCGACCGGTAATTTCGGAAACTTTGTCCATATAATCGGCTACAATGTCCGGAATAGCGTCGTAGAAAGAGTTAGAAGCCTCACGCGACTGGAAATAGATATCCGGGTTCTGGGCAGTACCACGAGTCACAGGATGTTCCGGATTCAGGGCATTGTCACGGAATTTCTGCAAAGCATCCCAGTCCAGAAGTTTAGCCAATTCATCCTGATCGATGGCTTCAATCTTTTGAATTTCGTGTGAAGTACGGAAACCATCGAAAAAATGCATAAACGGAATGCGGCTTTTGATGGATGCCAGGTGAGCAATACCTGCCAAATCCATAACTTCCTGCACGCTTCCGGTGGCCAGCATGGCAAATCCTGTCTGACGAGTTGACATCACATCACTGTGATCGCCAAAAATCGACAATGCCTGAGCTGCCAAACTACGGGCACTCACATGGAAAACCCCGGGCAATAATTCACCGGAAATCTTGTACATGTTAGGAATCATCAGCAACAATCCCTGTGAAGCTGTAAAGGTTGAAGTAAGCGCTCCGGCCTGTAGTGAACCATGCACCGCACCTGCAGCACCAGCTTCAGACTGCATCTCTTCCACTTTTACAGTTTCTCCAAAGATGTTTTTCCGTCCGTTGGCTGCCCACTCATCCACGTTTTCAGCCATGTTGGATGACGGAGTGATGGGATAGATAGCTGCCACCTCACTAAACATATATGCTACGTGAGCAGCAGCGTAGTTCCCGTCACAGGTAATGAACTTCTTGTTTTTAACCATTTGTCTGTTCTCCTTATTGTTTTAAAAATCACTTATCTTTTGTACTCACCAATATTTATTCTAATCTGTTGCGTAAAACCGGTAATGTTTAGTTTGGAACCTTTTAATTTAAGGCTCTTAAAACAAAAAGCCAAATAACCAGAGCGGAATCTGATTGCCATTTCCTACCTCCACCATATCACGGGCAAAATAGCCCTCCTTATCCTGACTTATTTTCTCAATATTTCGGCCACCAATATAAAAGGGCTTATCCCCGTTAATCAAAAAATCGGCATCAGAACTGTAATTCACTTTATTCAAATATCCCAGCTGATTGTAAAAAAAGGTTTTATGCAAAACATCCATCTCCACCTCGCTGGTTCTTGCCACCGAATACACAAGATTTGGATTCTGCATATAGACACAAGAAGGTTTTTTCAACGGGTCGAAGGTGTCTTCATACAATAAACTAATCAGTCTCCCCTGCCGCAAATAGTTCAAATAATTCATCACCGTTGCTCTGCTGGTCTCCACCTCGTTGCTCAACCGGCTGATATTGGGCTGAAAAGGAGCAGACTTCCCTGCCATATAAAGCAATTTACGTAGTTTGGGAAGATATTTCAATTCAATTTGTTGCAGATAACTGATGTCAATTTCAAGAACCAGGTTAATGGTCTTCAACAGGTTTTCCAGATAATTCCGTTTTTCCAGGAAAAACGGATAATAACCATGATGAAGATAATCGGTGAAATACGCCAGCGGTCGCACTTTTGCCACTATTTCCTCTGCAATTACCTTATGGTTGGTCAGTAACTGATCCAAAGAAACCGGTTGAAAATCATTACCGGTTTTAAGATTCAGGTATTCCCGAAAAGTAAAACCTTCCAGATTATAAACTTTGGCACATCCATTCAACTCTGCATTTTCTTCATCCAGACGCATCAGGGGAGAACCACTGAAGACAATCTTCAGATCCTCAAAGTGATCATAACAATACCTCAGCTCCTCAGCCCAGTTGGGATATTTATATACCTGATCCAGGAGAAGAATTTTACCACCTGTCTTACGAAATTCATCTGCAAAAGCAACAACACTTATTTCAGAAAAATAAAGATTGTTCAAATTCACATACAGGCATGATCTGGAGTTACCATAATAGGTTTTGGCATAATCCAGCAGAAAGGTTGTTTTTCCCACACCTCTTGCACCCTGAACACCGATGAGACGATGATCCCAGTCAATGTAATCAAGTAAATGTCGATGTATCGGAACACTTAAATGCTCCAATAAATAACGGTGTGTTTTTATAAATGCCTGCATCAAAACTATTAGTATTTGTTGGCAAATTTAAACAATGGTTTTTTGTTTTTGCAATATGCAGATTACATTTTTTACGCCTGATTGTTATTTATATTTAGTAAAGATAATAAAGGGGAGGGCAAATTAAGGGGACATCAGACTGGCACTGAGGTTGGGACAAAAAAGCGTGGTTTTTAACGGTTTTTGATTATTTTAGAATCAGTGGTGTCCGGTTAAAAATTTAAGATTGCTTCACTACGTTCGCAATGAACGCGCCTCAACAAGAGTTGAAGGGTTGGAGGGGGTTGATTTTCGGCCTCGCCAAAAATCAACCCCCTCCAACCACCATAAAGTCTGCAAAAAGCATAATAGCGAGCAAGGCGAAGCAATCTCTTTTCAAATGAGATATTCCCCCAGACAATAGTCTCTTAGAATAAAAACCACCGATATAAAATTACCCCGCTTCTTTGAATTTCCCTTCAAATGAATTATCATTGTTTAACCAAACCAAAAAATGAAAAACACTTCAAATTCCTATAAAATCTCCCCTCAGTGTCAATATTAGCTGAGATTTTTTATGCTTACCTGATTTCTTTCACCACTTTGCATGAGCATAATTTGAAAAGAAATCAACATAGAGACTAAAACATTCATAAACCCATAAACTTTAACCTATGAAAAATCTATCTAACAAAAGAAACACCCTAATTCTGGCTTCCATTTTCATTATTTCAATCTTAGGTTTTGTAACATTAACCCTCCACGAAAATCAAAATTATCAGGAAAAGGAGTTGACTTTGAGTCCCTCTGACAGCATTTTTTTTAATAATCATAAACAATTAAAGGAAGAACTGTCGCAAACAGTTCAAACAATGGCCTCTAATATTGCGTCTCCTGCAGAAGTTGCTGCCGCCATCAAATATTCAAATTACCGGTTTTCAAATAAGATTCTTTTGAATACGGACATCTCAAAATATCACACGCCCAAAGAAAAAGCCCTGGCACTGGGAGCAATTGGAGCGGACCTGATATACATCAGTAGTTTTGAACAAAAATCAGCAACCCTTCGTCCTTTAAATCAAATCAGGGAGCTGTCTAACGCACTCTACATTTCTCAGTTCTTCGATTTTGAGTCCTTAAAAGACATAGCAACAGCCTCTGTTTCTGCTGAAGAGGTGGATTCTCTGTTAATGATGAGTACCATGCAAATCAATAACATGGAGCGGGAATTACTTACTCCACAACGAATTGAAACAGGACTCTTCATGGTTTTGGGAGCCTGGATTGAAGGAATGCATCTGCTTAATCACTATGCCAGATCTCAGAACGATGAGACACTGATGATTCGACTGGGAGATCAGCAAATATGCCTGACAATTCTGGAGGAATGGTTGAAGAAATTTGAACACAATAATGAAGTAAAGGAGATTTTGACTGCCTTGCAACCATTAAAACAACAGTTGACTTCCATCGAAATAAAAACCGAAAAAATAGGGAAACCCCAAAATACTTATGACATGGAAGGCAATGAAACGACCTATCAGGTTACCCAAACCACTCCGATCATCAATATGGCACAAGAGGATTCCATCTCGGAGGAGGTAGAGCGTTTCCGGAAGAGGATTTTCAGATTGTAGTGAGTAAAATCACTTAAATAAAAAAGGCCGCTCATCAGCGACCTTTTTTCATTTGATAATATCAACTTATAAACAATCAGGAAACTCCCCAAAAAAAAGAGTAATTTACTACTGACTATTATCTACAAACTACTCACTAATTTCTATCCATCATTCATAGAAACCAAAAACTCTTCATTAGATCTAGTTTTCCGAATTCTGTCTTTCAGGAACTCCATTGCTTCCACCGGATTCATATCCGCCAGATAGTTACGTAATATCCAGATACGATTCATAGATTCCTTATCCATCAGCAACTCTTCACGACGGGTGCTGGAAGCATTGATATCCACAGAAGGATAGATACGTTTATTGGAAAGTCTGCGATCAAGCTGAAGCTCCATGTTACCAGTACCTTTAAACTCTTCGAAGATCACATCATCCATTTTGGAACCCGTATCGGTAAGGGCCGTCGCCAGAATGGTTAATGAACCTCCACCTTCAATGTTACGGGCTGCACCGAAGAAACGCTTGGGACGATGCAAAGCATTGGCATCCACACCACCGGAAAGCACCTTTCCGGATGCAGGGGACACAGTATTATAAGCACGCGCCAGTCGGGTAATGGAATCCAAAAGAATTACCACATCGTGTCCACATTCCACGAGGCGTTTGGCTTTTTCAAGCACAATATTAGCAACTTTCACATGACGATCAGCAGGCTCATCAAAAGTAGAAGAGATCACTTCAGCCTTCACACTTCGTGCCATATCGGTAACCTCCTCCGGCCGCTCATCGATAAGCAGAATCATCATGTAAACCTCAGGATGATTGGAAGCAATGGCATTGGCCACATCTTTCAGAAGGACTGTCTTACCTGTTTTTGGCTGAGCCACAATCAAACCGCGCTGTCCCTTACCAATCGGGGCGAACATATCCACAATTCTTGTGGATATATTACTGAAAGGACCTTCGGAAAGATTGAATTTCTGATCAGGAAACACAGGCACCAGGTGATCAAACGGGACACGATCACGCACAAAATCAGGCGTACGTCCGTTAATTGATTCAACCTTTATCAGGGGGAAATATTTTTCACCCTCCTTGGGGGGACGAATACTTCCTTCCACGGTATCACCAGTTTTCAGTCCAAAAAGCTTAATTTGCGACTGAGAAACATAAATATCATCAGGGGAGTTAAAATAGTTGTAATCAGAGGATCTCAGAAATCCGTATCCATCAGGCATGATTTCCAGCACACCTGCAGCAGACACAATGCCTTCAAACTCAAAAGCCTTATCGTTAAAGTTCTCCTGTTGATTTTGCTTATCCTGATGCTTACGCTGATGCGGATGTGGCTGTTTCTCGCGCTGCTGCCACTTACCCTGCTGCTTACGAGGCTGTTGCTGATCGGCTCGCGAATGGTCATTTTTGGGTGACTGACTCTGCAAAGGGGCAGTATTCTGTCTGCCCTGATCGCCCTTTTCATGCTCAGCACCTTTATTTACTTCACTTTTCTTATCAACAGATCCGGCATGTTGAGCCTTCTCTTTCTGAGCAACCGGCTTTTGCTTTTCATTGGATTCTTCAGATTTTTCATTCCGGTGTTGCTGAGGAGCCTTTTTGACATCTTCCCTTTTAACATCTTCCCTTTTGGGTTCCTCTTTTTTGGGTTCCTCCCTTTTTACTTCAGGCTGATTTTGATCGGCGTTGCGACCTTCAGCTACTTTTTTAGGGGGACGCCCGCGTCTGGGACGTTTTTCATTCTTAGCAGCCTCTTCATTTTTCTTAGAATTCTCAGGTTTCTTTTTTCTTTCAGACTCCTGAATAGCCTGCTCATCCAGGATTCTGTAGATCAAATCCTGTTTTTTAAACGATTCTACACGTCTAATACCAAGATCTTTGGCTATTTGACGTAACTCAACAAGTTTCTTGTTGTTTAATTCGAGAATATCAAGCATATATATACACTTATAACTTTTAATAAGTAATTTGGATTTTTAAATTATTCGAACTTTGTCTATCAGATAAATTTAAAACTGTAACACAAAGATAAAGAGTGGATTAATTTTCTTAAAGTAAATACCGGGAACAACGAACGAATGGTTGCCCGGGACGGCTTATTATTTTGCAAACATACATTATTAATTTATAATGTGCAAATATTCTGTTTTTACCTGGTTTATTCGTAAGTTTTCGTTGTGAGATGTTGAAATGCCAATACATTCAGGCAACTGCAGATAAAATTGATAAAAGAAATAGTAAACTATTTTCAAGTCACTTTTATTGAGGACGCCTGAATTTAGCGGGTAGTTAAACATCGTAAAAGATAATTTATGAAACGAAGTTCGACGAAGTCAATAATCCAGGTTTAACGTTTCTAGAATTAATTAATCAAAAAATGGCATGTAACTAAACACCCAATAAAGATTTTTGTTAATATTACAATCCCTAAACAGTGAACCAGGTTTTATGAGACAACTGAAAATAACCAAACAAGTTACCAACCGGGAATCCCCTTCACTTGACAAGTACCTTCATGAGATAGGGAAAGTTCAATTGATAACCGCCGAAGAAGAAGTCGCCCTGGCAAAAAAAATACGACAGGGAGACGAAAAAGCACTTGGAGAACTGATCAATGCCAATTTACGCTTTGTCGTCTCCGTTGCCAAGCAATATCAAAATCAGGGACTGAGCCTTCCGGATCTCATCAATGAAGGTAATCTCGGATTAATCAAGGCCGCCCAGAGATTTGATGAAACCCGCGGATTCAAATTCATCTCCTATGCGGTTTGGTGGATTCGTCAGTCCATTCTTCAGGCGCTGGCAGAACAGGCACGTATCGTACGACTGCCACTCAACAAAATCGGAAGTGTCAACAAGGTAAACAATACCTTTTCCCGATTGGAACAGGAATTTCAGCGGGAACCCACCCCGGAAGAGATTGGGGATATACTGGAAATGGCTCCTAAGGACGTGAAAGAAGCGCTCAAAGTCTCAAACCGTCACATTTCCATGGATGCTCCGCTCAAACCCGATGAAGAAAATACACTTTACGATGTATTACTGGCCTCCGACTCAGTGAGTCCGGATGCAGAGTTGCTGGATAATTCTCTGAAAAAAGAGATTGAAAGGTCGCTATCGACTTTATCATCCCGAGAGGCTGACATCATCAAGTTGTATTACGGCCTTAATGGTGAACCTCCATACTCACTCGAAGAAATTGGAAAGCTTTTTAATCTCACCAGAGAAAGGGTACGTCAAATCAAAGAAAAAGCCATCAAACGCCTGAAACACACCTACAGAAGCCGCATTTTGAAGAATTTCATTAATGATGACTGACAGGAGTTGAGAGTTGGGGGTTTTGAGTTGGGAGTCGTTTTAAAAATATTGGTGTCCGCTTAATAAATTGAGATTGCTTCACTACATTCGCAATGACGGGCCTTTGCAGGATTTTGAGGGCGTACCTTTGTACGTCTTTTACTTTTTACAAACACATCAAACAAGCTGGATAATGAAAAAAATGGTTGCGCCATCGCTGCTTGCGGCAGATTTCTCCAATCTTTCCAAAGACATTGAAATTGTCAATCAGAGTGAAGCAGACTGGTTTCACCTTGATATCATGGATGGGGTATTTGTTCCCAATATTTCATTTGGCATTCCTGTGGTGGAAGCTGTAAAAAAACATGCAAAAAAACCATTGGATGTCCACCTGATGATTGTTCAACCTGAAAAATACATCACCGCATTCCGGGATGTGGGTGCAGATCTCCTCAACGTGCACTATGAGGCAAGCCCCCATTTGCACCGCACCGTTCAGGAAATTCACAACGCCGGCATGAAGGCGGGTGTGACCCTCAATCCCCACACACCGATATCATTACTTGAAGACATCATTGAAATGGTTGATTTGGTATTGATTATGTCTGTCAACCCGGGATTCGGTGGTCAAAAATACATCGAAAATACCTACAAGCGCGTAGAACAACTAAGAAACCTCATCGACAAGAAAAACAGCAAAGCGCTGATTGAAGTGGATGGCGGAATATCTACTGACAATTCGGCACAACTATACAAGGCCGGAGCTGACGTTTTGGTATCGGGGAGTTTTATTTTTAAATCGGATAACCCGGTGCAGACGATTTCTGAATTGAAGAAGTAATGTATTTCTCTTGGGAAACGATAAAAAGGCATTATCTTTGCAGTTCTGAATTTACTACCAATACCAAAGGGGCTGACATGGAATTGACAGTGAGGTAAAGTGGTAAGTAAGCATGCCGAGCGTTGTGTAGCTGGCTCGTAAATCCCAGGACTCAAACTTTTTAACTGGCGAAAACAATTACGCTCTTGCTGCGTAACCGAATAACAGTAGGTTATGCTTAATCCCGGTCCTAGGGACCGGGACGAGACATCTTCCGGATGCCGTCGTTTCGGGGCTATCCGATCAGAAGGTGCAGGTAAACCGAAACTAGTCTTTGGCCCGCTCCGTGCCTTAGGCGAAATTAAGGAGATAAGGTCTTGTTCGGGTGTCGCTACCCTCGCCTGACCCGACAATCAAGAAGCGACTAAGCATGTAGAAAGCTTATGGCTTCCTTGTCTGGACCGGGGTTCGATTCCCCGCAGCTCCACGAAATCACTTTTTTAACATTTCAAAAACTTTCAGAACCCTTCACAACAAAGGGTTTTGCTGTTTTATAGAATTCCTTCCATTTCATTTTTTTTCTATATTTGCTTCACCAGGGTTTCACCAGTGAAAAGTTTCACAAACAAAAGGAGAAACACCCTTTACTAATTCATTTTCAAATGTCTAGCTCATTTTCTATTAAATTCTACCTGAACAAGAATAAGGGGAAAGGTGAACAGTTTAAAATCTATGGACGACTGATTCACCAACGCAAAAAAAGTGAATTTGCCACCAACTATTACATTGAAGAGGACAAATGGGACGAAGCCAGAGGACGTGCCAAAAGAAACCAGGTCATCAATGATGAACTTTCAGAATTGGAAGCACAAATAAATCGTATCAGAAGAAAACTTTTGGACGATGAAAAACCAATTTCCTCAAGAATAATTGTTGAAATACTAAAAGGAGACCGAAAAGAAAAACGCTCTCTTCTGGAATATACTGATGAGCACATTAAAGAAATAACTCACAAAAAGGAACATGCAGAGAACACTCTTAACCACTACAAAAGTTCCAGAAACATCTATGCGCAATTCATAAAAGACAGATTTAAAAGATCTGATGTTACCATACATTCAATCGACTATGATTTCCTGAAAAGGTTTGACGATTGGATGCTTTCCGATTATACTGATAAATTGGGAAGACATGTAAAAAGAAACACTGTAAACAAGCATCACTCGCGTTTACGGACACTTCTTCACAAAGCCGTAAGAGAAGGCTTCATTCATAATAACCCCTATCGATTGTTTTCACTCAAAAACACTCCTACCAACCGGGCTTTTCTAACCATTGAAGAGGTCAACAACATAAAGTCACTGGATTTCTCCAATAACATTTCACTTGAGCGAGTCCGGGATGTCTTTCTCTTTTCCTGTTACACCAGTTTAAGGTTTTCGGATGCCTTAAATCTAAAACTTGATGACATCATTAATACAGAAGATGGGAAAAGACTGATCTCAATTCAAATGGGCAAAACCAAAGAGAATGTTTATGTGCCAGTAATCCCTCCTACCCAGGAAATAATTGACAAGTATGAAGAAGATCCGGCAAGAAAAGTAGAAGGCTCCATTCTTCCGCGCTATTCAAACCAAAAATTAAATATATATCTAAAGATGGTTGCTACCATGGCTGGCATAAATAAAAAGATGACTCACCATGTAGCCCGTCATACTTTTGCAACTATAGCTCTTAATAGAGGAATGCCGCTCGAAGTAGTCCAGAAAATTCTGGGACATCGTAATATCAGGACTACCCAGATTTACGCAAAAATGCAAACCAGCACATTGGAAAAAGAAATGCAGAAATTCACCTTCTAAAAAATCAACAGTGAAAATAGAAATTATAAAAGGTAAAGAAATAGAATTTATAGAACAAATCAACCTGCTCAAAAATTTAACCAACAATGAACCTCACATCCAACGCCTTATTGATGCCATTTCTTACGACCCGAATAAAGCAGACAGGTTAAAGCATGATGACATTCTTCCTGATATTCAATTCGTAAAAAACATATTTGAACGAATAGACAACCGCAAGAAGTTTAATACAAAAGATGCAGGCAAAAATTATGAATTCTTTACCCGGGGTGATTTCTTTAAGTTTATTCAAACAGAGCATCTCTCCCAGATAATAGGGTTAAAGATATTGTGGGAACTACTTCAAAATATGCACATATCGAATAAAAGAATACGGAATAAAACAGAATTGGCATTCCTTTCGCTTGAAATTGCAGAAGAATACGAAAATCTCTTTCAAAAGAATATGGATGAATATCTGAATTCGCTAGAAATAAGAAAATCTCTGCTCCCCGATTTTCCGATTGAACAGGTAATCAACAGCGAATATTTTTACAATCTTCCTTTTTATATAAATATTGAGGACCATCTGGTTCAGATATCCGATGAAATCCCAAATACAGCAGAAAACATTGAAGATATTCTGGACAATGACACACCCTTATTCATTAACCATGATGGTCGCATCCTCAAAATTTGCAAATCCACTTTTGGCTTCACTATAGAAACAACCTCTGAACTTGGATGCTTAGAAAGCATCTCTGTTAAGAATTTAAAATTTTACTACGGACTTTACATCCCTAATCAAACAGAATCCGGATTTATAAATTCAAACTATCCTCCTTCAGGCCTAAAGCTTTATCGCGTATCTGAAATTGAACAAGTCCCGGAAAGGGCCCAGGCTTTTTACAATGTTGCTGATAAGTTAACAGATGCATTAAATCCGTTTTCTTATGAGCCCAAGGAAGTCAAAAAAGTAAAAAACACGTTCCTTTCACTAATATACCATATAGTTAAATCTGCGTTTGTGGGAAAAAAAGTTTCGGAACATTTAATCCAAACAATAAGCGGATTTATAGCACTGGATATGGGAATTATTGACCTTGACATTGAATACTTACCATCTGATAATTTGAGAGTAAATAATGAAAGTTTAAGAAAAACTGTTAGCTGGGCCATCAAATCAAACAACAAATTAACATCAGACTCTTAGGAAAGTTTTTCAAAAAAGATTGGTTAAGGAAATCTATTTCATTTCAGGAGGGAAGAAAAAAATGTCTGCTGAACCAAATTCGCAGACATGAAAGATTTAGAAACAAATAAAAAACACTTGAAGAATAGTATGGTGTTTTTACCCGCAGAAGAGTATGAATCTCTTTTAGAACTGACCAAAAACATTCACAACATCTTATGTGGTGACCAATCAAGCAAAACTGAAGTATTAGACGAATATATTTCGGAAAAAGATGCAAAAAAGGAATTCGACAGAAAAACCACATGGTTCTGGAACCAACGCCAAAATGGGAAACTACCTTATACTAAAGTAGGCTCCAGGGTGTATTACAAGAAAAGCGATTTGCATAACCTCCTTAAAGTAAATCGTTATGACGGATAACAATAGAAACTACCCAATCTGCAATCCAGCATCTTCATTGGAAGAATTCCTCGTCCGCCGCAGTAAATATATTGCATCCATCGACCAGGACAAGTACAGGTCATTCATTTTGAAAACACAAAAGGAAAACGATTTTCTGTGGGACATACATGATGACATGGCCTTTCTGGTAAACTTTGACCTTCTTATAGATATTCAGAGAGCTATTACCCAAAGTTCAGAGTTTGGTGTTAGTGTTTTGAAAATCTTAATCCCATTAAGCAGGAAAATAGACCTGGGTAATCAGTCTGAACTTAACTTCATTGAAAGGAGTAGGTATGGAAAATAAAATATTTGACGTGTTCCCTTATGACATACAATGCTTTACCATGGAGGCAAAAGAGGGACTTAACCTTCCGGTTGATTTTGTGCTATGTTCTATTCTGTATGCAGCTAGTGTCGCTATCGGAAATACACATCAAGTAAAAGTAAAAAACGGATGGTATGAAGGTTCCAGTCTTTTTATATCAATTATTGGAGAAACCGGGATTGCAAAAAGCCATGCCATTTCACTGGCAATAAACCCACTACTTAAAAAGAATCAGGAATATTACAAATCCTACACTGACGAGCTCAAGGAGTATCAACAGAATCAACTCTCCAAAAGTAAAAATGATGAAGAAAAGGAATTGCTTGAACGCCCAAGACTAAAACAACTATTGCTGGACGATGCAACCATGGAGGCTATTTACCGATCACATCAAGCTAACATTAAAGGAATCGGTGTGTATTATGATGAAATCCTGGGGTGGTTTAATAATATGGGTAAATATAACAAAGGAAGTGATCAGGAAATATGGCTTAAAATGTGGTCGCGCAAACCAGTCATTGTCAATCGTGTTTCCAGTGAACCAATATCTTTGATGGCTCCTCATATAAGTGTTATCGGCGGTATTCAAACAAAACTTATTGGGGAACTTTTTGGCGGAAACCGGAATAAAAACGGCTTCATTGAACGAATGCTTTTGTTAAAACCGGATAACTTGAAAAAGGAAAACTTCCCGGAAAACGATATGCCAATGTCTGCATTAGAAAAATACAGCAATATAATGAACAGGCTTATTGAATTACCAATGAACATGGATAAAGACAATGACATCAACCCCACTATAGTTGATCTGTCAGTTGAAGCTCTTCAGGCCTATAAGATTTTTTTTAATAAGAACGCTGCTATTGTCAACGATCCGGATACCTGCGAAAAAATTAAAGGGTTTTATCCCAAAATAGATACTTACACCATAAGATTTGCGCTAATCCTGCAACTGCTTTATTGGGTTTGCGGGGAAGAACGCAAAGAAAAGATCGGTTTGAGAGCCATGGAAGGCGCTATCACTCTCAGTAATTTCTTTATTAATAACGCAAAATCGGTTATTGAGTATTTGAGGGAACCCGAAAGTTTAACCACTGAACACCGAAAAATGCTTGCTCTCGAACTATACAACAAAAGCAACATGAGTTACAGGGAGATAGGTTCAACAGTCGGAATGAGTCACGAAGCAGTCAGACAATATGTAAATGCAAATCTGATTGACAATTGACAACTGACATCTCAGAGCATACATAATAAAATATTGTTTATCAACACCTTATCAATCAACATCAGATCGAAAGGTTGTCAACACCTCTCCATAGGAAGTGTTAATCACATTGACAAGCAAAACCTCAAGTCAACACTTACAATAATCCAATTATCAAACATCTAACAACAATTTCACAATTTGACAACTGTCAAGTGTCAAAAAAAAATAAGTCCTATGAATGCAAAAATATGCTTAATCTGCGGTAAGGAATTTACCCCAAAACGCTCAGATGCTTCCTATTGCTCAGAAAAATGCAGGGCAAAAGCAAATTACAAAAAACGAGTTGCTGCCAAAGAAAAAACTGAAAGCTATGAAAACATTGAACCATTTACCATGGTACCTGAAATTCAATCCCCTCCACTTAAAGGAGAACTATCCATGGATTCAATGCTTGGTTTTATTGAGAAATCGGAAAATGAGATAAAACGGCTTACCGATGAAATAAATGAGTTAAAATCCCAAAACAACATGCTGGCAAACGATATTTTCACTCTCAAAGAACAGGTAAAAACAACGGGGGAGATAAACATTAAAAAAATTGAGCTTGTGCTAGAGTTAACTGACTCTCAGATATTCAACAATTATTTGAATACCGAATACCTCACTGCAAAGAAAATGGATAAAGCGAATCCGGAAAAACTATTAAAGACTGATTGGGAAATAACCGGATATTCCGGTGAATCTTTTCGCCAACGAATAAACAACTATCGAATGCGACTGAAAAACGAAATTCTTAAATTAGAAGGACAAGCTGATAATATTCAGAACCAAATCCGGAAAACAGAAACACTCATTGTTTCAAATAAAGAGACCATACAGGAGAACATCCAACAAGTGCGGTTTTACCAATCCAGGATTCTCAGATATGAAGGACTTTTAGTAGGGAAATAACCGGAGATTATCGGTTATTTCCCTACTAGAACTTATATGGACCTAACACTTATATTGTCGGTCAAAACACCTTCAGAATTTTTCCTAAAAAAACAATTACAAACATTATTCCCTTGCCAATTCCCCAGAAAATAAAATAAATTAAGCCAAAACTTAATTGCCCTCCGTAAAGAAAGAGTCCAAATAGAAAAACCAAAGCCGAGATCACAGGAATAATCATTATCAAGGATGGAATCCCGGATAATGGCACACCAATATAACTTAAAGTAAAAAATATGCCTGTAATAATTCCGGCAATGCCCCATATTACAACAGCTCTTTTACTTTCAATAAAATCTTCAATCTCATTCGACATTAAACGGACAATTTTAATTGCAGCTACTTAATTTTAGCGTAAATCAAGGAATGAAATATTTTCAAATATCTTAATCACTCTTAACTTTTACCATTTATCTAGTTATTTCTCAAACTTTATTTTCAACCATTGAACAATACTGTAATATAAAAATATGGTAAAAAATGTATCTTGCATTTTAATTAACAAAACAAAAAAATTAAATACCCCAACCATGGAAACTTTCGACATTCCGGTAAATAATATGATGTCAGCTTTTGAAGTCCATCTAAATGATGGTAATGGTGAAAACAACAGAATCCTTTTTTCCGGCCCATTTGGGTGTGGAAAAACTTTCTTCTTGAAAAAGTTTTTTGAGCAAAACAAGCAGCGTTATCGAGCATTCCACTTATTTCCCGTTAATTACCAGGTCTCATCCAATCGGGATATTTTTAAGCTTTTGAAATACGATATCCTCCTAAAACTGATTGAGCATGGTCTGATTAATGATAAAGAGGATGTTTCTCAACTTCAAAGCATGAAGCGATTTATTGGAGGTAACGGGAAAGATGTTGTGTTAGATTTACTGGAAAGTCTTCCGCAAATTGGTGGGTTCATATCCGGAGCAAGAAAACTGAAAGAATTTGTTGTAAAATATAAAGAAGAACAGGTTGCTAATTCAGAGGAAAAATATGTCGAATCTATCATTGATCAGCTGCCGCAAGAGGAAGGTTCAATTTATGAGCTTGATAATCTAACTGGTTTCATCTCTCAAAAACTCAAAGAAAATAATAACTTTCAAAACCTATTGATTATAGATGATCTGGACCGGATTGATCCGGAGCAGATTTTCAGAATCCTGAATTTGTTAACCGCCCATATTGATAATCAAAGCTATTCATCTATTGAGCAAAAGAACAAGTTTGGATTTGATAAAATCATTATTGTTTGCGATGTGGAGAATATACGTCACATTTTTCATGAGAAATACGGACAGAATGTTAACTTCTCCGGTTACATTGATAAGTTTTATTCGAAGAGTATTTTTGAGTATAACATAAGGTCAGAAATAAAAGGTTCTATCAGAGACATTATTAAGCCGCTTATTGAAAAAAATGAAAGAGAAAGAAGGGCTGTTGAATTAATGTACCGTATTTGTGAACCTCTTCTTGAAAAATTCGTAATGGAAGGCGTTTTACAAATAAGAGAATTAGAGAAACTATTTTTGAACCCATCAGAAAAGCTTGATGGCTTTTCCCGGGTCTTTCAGGAGTATCAGGTGCATGAAAAATCATTCGACTATTTTTTTATAAATGGTTTTTTTCTTCATGTATTCAATAAAGAAAATTTAAAACTAGCTAATGCTTTAGATATTTGCTCTGAAAGACCTTCGGGCCATTTGAGCTTAGATGGAGGACCTTTTTCCATGGGATTTTTGTTTGGTCATTTCTTACCATTCATTGGATATTCAAGCTTAGCAACATTAATGAATGAAGGAAGCTCTTTTCAAAGTGGAGGAAAAGTGTTTCATTTTAAGATTAAAATGAATGACCAGGCTTTTGTTCGTGATACTTTTAGTACAATATTTTTTGATAAAGAAACCGGAAACGAAATACCTTACCCAGACATAAAAATAAAGGAGCAAACCATCTTTAAAGCCTGGCGGGAAGCACTCAAAGTCAGTCACAATGTTTAAGTAAAAGAGAATACTTGTTTAATGGGTTAAAAACTCAACCCATTTATCCGTTAAAACAACTATTTTCGCATACCAAAATAACTTCAAAAACAATCTATGATCACCGGAGAACTCAAATCTAAGATAGACCAGATATGGAATACCTTCTGGAGTGGAGGTATTGGCAATACCATCACCATTGTGGAGCAGCTGACCTATCTGATTTTCATAAAAGACCTGGACGAAGCAGAATCGCGTAACGAGCGGAAAGCCAAGCTGGGATTTCAATATAAGCCCATCTTCAATGAAGATCAGCAAAAATTCCGCTGGAAAAACCTAAAGGAGATGGATGTGATGCAGCGGCATCAGATTTTTGCCGACCCGGTGAATGGCATTTTCCCGTTTTTGCGTAATCTGGGTGAAGACCAGAGTGCTTTCAGTGCCCACATGCGTGGTGCTTCCTTTGGCATCAGTAAACCCATGGTTTTGGATGCGGTGATAGAGAAGCTGGAAACCATCGACATGACCAACCAGGACACCAAGGGCGACATCTACGAATACCTGCTTTCAAAGCTTGAAGGTGGCGGTACTTCAGGCCAGTTTCGTACGCCCCGCCACATCATAAAAATGATGGTGCAACTGGTACAACCTTCTCTTGATGATACCATTTGTGACCCGGCATCCGGGACAGCAGGTTTTCTGGTGAATGCCAAAGATTACATCGACCACAATAACGATGTAGTAACCCTTGACAAACATGCCAACCACATCAACAAAGAGATGTTCAACGGCATGGAGTTCGATGCCACTATGCTGCGTATTGCTTCCATGAACCTGTTTCTCCATGGTGTACAGGAACCCAACATCATGGACATGGATGCCGTTAGTAAAGACAATACCATTTCGGATGCTTATTCCCTTATTTTGGCCAATCCGCCATTTAAGGGCACTATTGACAAGGACAGTATTGCACCCGGACTGAAAAACATCACCAATACCAATAAAACCGAGCTGCTGTTTCTGGCCCTGATGCTGCGTATGCTTAAATCAGGCGGTCGCTGTGCAGTCATTGTGCCCGATGGCGTGCTCTTTGGCAGCAACAAAGCCTATAAAAGCATCCGGCAGGAGATTGTGGAAAACAACAAACTGGAAGCAGTTATTTCTATGCCCAGTGGTGTGTTCAAACCTTACGCAGGAGTGAGTACTGCCATTCTAATATTTACCAAAACAGGCAGTGGTGGGACCGATCATGTATGGTTTTACGATATGAAAGCCGATGGTCGCAGTCTGGACGATAAGCGCTCTCTTCTGGTAGATGAAGACATCCTCAATAATCTGAAAGTTCCTGAAAACCTTAGTGAGGGGGAGAAAATCAAGTTACACGAAAACTTTAATTTACCCGACATCATTGCGCGGTACCCCGATAGGGACAATGAAAACCGCGAACGTACAGAGCAAAGTTTCCGCGTTCCCATGGAGGAGATCAAAACCAACGACTGGAATCTCTCCATCAACCGTTACAAAGAGATTGTATATGAGGAAGTGGAATATGAGCACCCCGATGCCATTCTGGATAAGATATCTACGTTGGACAAGGAACGCATGGAGCTGCAACGGAAATTGAAGGAGATGTTAAGTGAGTAATCGCCGCCAGTAAAGTCCTTAGTTTACTGTTCTTTGTCATTCTGATCGTGGTGAAGAATCTCATTGTTAATAATCTATTAGATTACAAGAAACAAGGCCTACCAGGAAAAGCCCCAGTAGTGGGTAACCATTATTAAAAGAAAAAAGAAGAATGATATTTAAAACTTTATCTGATATTTCAGAAGTCATTGCAGGGCAATCACCACCATCAACAAGTTATAATATAACTGGTGAAGGTCTTCCATTTTTTCAAGGAAAAGCCGACTTCGGCCCATGGTTTCCGAAAACCCGCTTTTGGTGCAGCCAACCAAAAAAGATTTCAAACCCCAATGATATTCTAATTTCAGTAAGAGCTCCTGTGGGGCCAACCAATATTAACAAAACTGAAGCCTGCATTGGTAGAGGTCTAAGCGCAATTAGGTGTAATCCTGAGAAACTGTATTTTAAATATCTCATTCATTATTTAAGATGGATTGAGCCACAACTTGCCAATAAAGCCACTGGCTCTACGTTTTCGGCTATAACCCAATCAACATTAAAAAATCTCCAAATCCCCCTCCCCCCCCTCTCCACCCAAAAAAAGATAGCCGACCTGCTCGACACCGCCGATGCACTGCGCCAAAGAACACAGGCCATCATCGACCATTACGACCAACTGGCACAATCACTGTTTTTGGAGATGTTTGGGGATCCGGTGAAGAATCCGATGGGGTGGGAGAAAAAGCCCATGGCGGATTTAATGACAATTCTTAGAGGAGGTTCTCCTCGTCCAATTGAGCACTATCTAGGAGGAACATTCCCATGGATAAAAATTGGAGATGGATCAAAAGGAAATGATATCTATATTACAAAGACCAAAGAACATATAACCAAAGACGGACTTAAAAAAACAAGACTTTTGCCAGATGGAAGTCTTATCTTTGCTAATTGTGGTGTTAGCTTAGGTTTTGCTAGAATAATAACATTTGAGGGTTGTATACATGACGGTTGGTTAGCGTTTTCTGATATAAGCACGGACCGATTGAATAAAATATTTCTATTAAAAGCATTAAACTCAATAACTAGGTATTTCCGCGAAACAGCCCCAGATGGAACACAGCCTAATTTAAACACTTCAATTATGAAGCGTTTTAACTTAATCCTTCCATCTATTTCTCTCCAAAACCAATTTGCAGAAAGCATTGCCCTAATAGAACAACAAAAAGACCTTGCAAAAAAGAGTCTGGAAGGGAGTGAAAATCTTTTCAATGCATTGTTGCAAAAAGCCTTTAAAGGAGAGATAGAGGTAAGTGAAGCTGAAGAAGTGGCGGGGGTTTGAGTGAAATTTTCATTAGGAGTAAAAGGATCACCGGTAAATCAATAAAACCCATACAATATGAAAGACGTTTTAGACGAATACCGAAAGCAGTTCTTCCTTACTGAATACATGCTTTTCTCCGTACAGGCCGGTCTGCAAACAAGGAACAAAAACTATCCAATCTATGATAAGGATAAAATAAATGTTTTCTCCAGAGAAAAAGTCTATGACACCGACAATACGAGTAAATTAAAGTACGATCTTTTCGATCTGCTCAGTGAATATCTGGAAGAAATTAAAACAAAAGGAATAAACGAAGAAAAACACCTTCAGCAGATCATAAAAATGTCTGACCGTATCTCGGAGCTTTACCAAAAATTTTTATTTCAAAACCGGTTTAGAATAGGTATCTCTCAAAAAATCATTAACTTATTTCTGAAATACATGTGGGCTGCAGATGAAATACCCGAACCCTGTCATTGTCCTGTTGACGGAATTGTAAAAAGCCATATCAAAAACCAACTGATTAATTGCAACCTGCCCGATTGGTCTAAATTAGATGACATCAATGATTACAAACAATATATAGATTGTATTCGTGAAATTGCTAAGCGCGACAATCTCTCCATTGCTCAATGGGAGCTCTTCAATTGGAGGAGGAGATAATAACACCTCTACGATAAAAAAGTCATCGCAATCAATGCAAGCAAACTGGCTGAAAAAGGCGGAATGATTAATTGTGTGACGTGGAATAAATAACACCTGCAAAAACAAAACAACCATGTATATTTCCTACGACAAACTTCCCAAACTTAAAATTCCTGAAAGTGAAAGACTTTACAGCCTGGCAATGGAGGAAGGAGAAGACTTTTTGCGATTTTACCTGTCAAAGCCTCGCGAAAAAGTCATTGATGACCTGCATGAGATCATCACCAAGAGTATTCAACATCAGAATATTTATATCAATGCTCCACTTGAAGAACAGCCAACCCAGGAAGAAAAAGTTGTCAACTTTCAATTTGTTGTCCATGCGATTTATCTTTTAGGCGAATTAAAGTCTGAAAACAGCCTCGACTACTTCTTCCGGATTCTCAGCCAGTCCGATGATTACCTTGAGACCTTTATAGGGATGGACATTGTTATTGAAGGAATGTGGGAACCCATTTACCGTATTGCCAATCATAAGCTGGATGCTTTCCGCCTGTTCCTTTTCAGAAATGACATCTCATTTATTTACAGATCTGTATTTCTTGATGTGGCAAAACAGGTTTATTGGCACCAACCGGATAGGCAGGAAGAAGTCAAACAATGGTACATCACATTGCTGGAAGACTTTCTCAACGAGACAGAAAAAGGTTATTTGCCCGATTCTGAATTTATGGGCAACATTGTTTGGGACATCCTGGATATGAAAATAGAAGAGGCAGCTCCTCTAATTCGCAAGGCTTATGAAAACAACCTGGTAGCAGCCGACATTTGTGGCAACATGGAAGATGTGCTGGATGATCTGGAAACAGCATCTCCTGCTATGAATAAAAGAGCAGTATTAGACATATTTCAGAGATATAAAGCAATAACCGGTGAACTTGTAGACTCGTCAATAAAACCCTTCAGATCTGAAAGAAACGGATTGTCAGAGGATGCTTTGTACGAACCGGATTCCACTTGGCTTTCATCCGAATCAAAACCCTATATTAAAAAACCCGAACCAGGAAGAAACGATCCTTGTCCATGCGGAAGTGGGAAAAAATATAAGAAATGCTGCTTAAGGAAGTAATCTGGTAAAGGCCTTATCGTGGTAGCATAATGTGGTAAACAAAGAATATTTTATTATTTTCGTCAAAACCCTTTTATAATCCTGCTTTCCCAAAACAGATTAATATTTACATCGTGAAGTTTTAATATCTTTTTCTAATACCATAATAGCCCACTCATGCCTACCAACTTTTCATTCATACATTCACAATGGCCAAAAATTTCTGACCGGGTCACCCGTGCCGAGAAAATGGTGATTACCGATCCCCGGGCATCTCTGGCCTACGCGCGCATGGGGCTGGAACTGATGGTTAACTGGATGTATAACAATGATCCTGAATTGGAGCTGCCTTACGATACCACTCTGAATTCATTGATGAAAACCCCGGACTTCCGGGAGCAACTCTCACATAAGCTGTATCGGGAAATAGATCTCATCCGGAAATTGGGTAACCTGGCCATTCACAATAAAAATGTTTCACAAAAGGATTCCGAAAAGATTATATACAACCTTTTCTATTTCTCGCGGTGGTTTGCCAAATCCTATTCTGAAGAGGAAATTCCGGAAATAGAATCTTTTGATTTTTCATTGATCCCCACTGAGGGTGATGCCTCTCTTTCCCGCAATCAGCTAAAAAAGAGACAGGAACAGTTTGACGCCGAGATTGAAGAATTTCAGGATGAACTGAAAAAAACTCAGGAAAAAAATCAATCACTGCTTGAGGAAAATGAGTTTTACAGGCAACAACTGGAAGACCTGAAAAAAAGACTTGAGGCAACGAAGCAAAATGCCGCGCATGAAGATGAAGTGCATCACCCCCGCAATGAATTTGAAACGCGTAAGTTTTTCATAGATGTGCTGCTACGTGAAGCAGGATGGGATTTAACCGGAGCTAACGACCGTGAATACAAAGTCAGCTATATGCCGGCGACAACCAACCGATCAGAAACGGGTTATGTGGACTATGTATTGTGGGATGACGATGGGAAGCCTCTTGCCGTGGTAGAGGCCAAAAAAGCCATGGAAAGTGCTACTAATGGAGAAAATCAGGCGCAACTCTATGCCGATAGTTTGGAAAAAATGCATGGCCAAAGACCTGTCATGTTTTACAGCAACGGTTTCGAGACTTACATCTGGGACGATTGCTTCTACAAAAAGGCCCGACCTGTATATGGTTTCTACACAAAAAATGAGCTCCAGACCATACTATTCAGACGTAAACATCGCAAGGACATCCGGGATGCGATAATCTCCACACGAATAACCGACCGGCATTACCAGATGCGGGCCATCCGGAGTATCACCGAGCATTTTGCAGGAAGTGACGCGCAAACCGGAAATTTAATTGGAACCAATCGCGGTGCTTTGCTCGTGCTGGCAACAGGTACCGGAAAAACCAGGGTGGCCATATCGCTCAGCAAAGTGATGCTGGAAAGTAACTGGACCAAACGCATCTTATTTCTGGCTGATCGAACCAGCCTGGTGAGTCAGGCTAAAAGGGAATTCAGCAAGCACTTGCCGGAACATTCAGCCGTTAACCTTTTAGAGGATAAGGAAAACAGAGATACCCGTCTCGTTTTCTCCACCTATCAGACCATGATGGGGATGATTGATGAGATCAAAAGCGGGAAGCAGAAATTCTACGGAGTAGGTCATTTCGACATGGTGATTATTGATGAAGCTCACCGTTCGATCTATCAGAAATACAAGGCCATTTTCCATTATTTTGATGCCTTATTACTGGGACTGACCGCCACGCCCAAAAACAGCATCGATCGGAATACCTATTCGGTGTTTGGCTTGCCGGACAAGCATCCCACCGATGCTTATACCTTTGATGAAGCTGTGGCCAATGATCATTTGGTTCCCTATAAATCCATTGAAGTTCCCACCAAATTTCACACAAAAGGCATAGCCTACAAGGATCTGACTCCTGAAGAACAGGCCATGTTTGAGGAAGAAATTCTGGAAGGGAATCAGCCCACAGGCAAAGAAAGGGTAGATAAAAACGCCCTGAATGCCTGGCTGTTTAATAAAGATACTGCCATACAAACGCTGCAATATGTTTTGGAGCACGGAATTCGCAAACGTGGAGGGGATGAAATCGGGAAAACCATCATTTTTGCACGAAATCAGAAACATGCCCATTTCCTGAAGGATACCTTGCTGGATATGGACAAGCAGCAGTTTGGAAATAACTATGTAAAAGTGATTACCCACAGTGAGCCCAAGGCCGAGGAATTCATAAGGCGATTTTGTGATGAAGAGGTAGAACGACTGCCCCAGATCGCCATCTCGGTGGATATGATGGATACAGGGATTGACGCCCCCAGTGTGGTGAATCTGGTTTTTTACAAGCCGGTAAAGTCATACACCAAGTTCTGGCAAATGATAGGTCGCGGCTCTCGTCTTCGCCCCGATCTTTTTGGACCGGGAGAGGATAAAAGCAAATTCCTGATCTTCGACTTATGTGGCAACTTTGAGTTTTTCGATGAAAACCCTGAAGGCATTGAAGCAACCGTTTCGAAGAGTCTGACAGAAGTGGTTTTTAATCTGAAACTGCAACTGGCAGAAACCCTCAAAGACGATACTCTGCAAGAGAATGAGGAGTTTCAACAATTTCGCCAAAGGTTATTGGATGAGTTGCATGGTCAGATTGCCAGCCTTGATCATGACCGGTTTGATGTGCGCATGCAAATTGAACAGGTACTCAATTATGGTGGAGAGAACCGTGAGTTGTGGAATCACCTGGACAACCGCGATTTGCACACCATTGAAGAAGAACTGGCTCCGCTGGTTAAGCCTGAAAAGGGGGAGTCTGATTTGGCCCGCTTTTACGACCGGTTGCTCTATACCCTTATGATAAAACGAGCACAAACACCGGAAACTGACCGCTTCATTAACGACTTTATCACGGCCATCTCCAAGGTGGCAGCTCTTTCAAAGAACCTGTTGAAAAAAACTTCCATCCCGGAAATCAAGTTAAAAGAGGAGCTGATTAAACAACCTCTCAATGAAGACTTCTGGAAAGCCAACCGTCTTGTTCATCTTGAAAAGCTCAGAGCGGGCGTCCGAGATCTCATCAAACACATCGACCGGGATGAACAGCGATATGTTACCACCGACTTTAAAGATGAAATCATTCGGGCTAAAATAGCGGAAAAGGACTTTGTGGCTCACTCTGGTAGTGAAGCCCGGGATGCTTACCCGAAACAGACAGCATCACCATTTCAAAATAACATTCACCGGTTAGAGAAGATTATCCGGGACCATGAGGACAATATAACCATTCAACGCATCAGACGTGGTGAGAAAATCACGCAGGAAGAACTCCGCTCATTAGAAAATGTGCTTTTTGATGGTCAGGTTAAAAAAGAAGAACTTGAAAAAGAACTGGGCACCAATCTCAACCTTGTGGAATTCATCATTCAGCTAACCGGCCTTAACAAACAGCATGTCGATGCCGCTTTTGCCAATTTCATCAATGAATTTCAGCTCTCCTCCGTTCAAATTCAATTTCTGGAAACCCTCAAACAATTTCTTACCCGAAACGGGAAAATAGACCTTGTTAAGCTTTTTGATCCTCCGTTTACCAAGTTCCATCCTCAAGGGCTTGACGGGGTCTTTAAAGAAGAACAGGCTGGAAGATTAATTGAGATTGTTAAGGGATTTGGAGATAGAGGAGGACAGGTGACAGGATAAAACAAATTTTATTGTCATCATTCTTGATAACTAATTCATTCCAATGCTATGGTTTCCTTTAATATCTTTTTGAAATAAATTCCCATTCCTTTTAGAGCACAAAATTTACCGGAATCACAAAGTATGATTTCACTGGATTACCATCTATTTCAGCTGGCTCCCATTCCGGCATTATTTTCACCAGCCTCAAAGCCTCTTCATTAAATCCACGGCATGAGCCCAGCCCCCTGATTATTTTGGAATGCGTAATTTCCCCCTTTTTATCTATTATAACTCCCACCAAGACACGGCCTATACAATCATCCTGACTTGGCCACTGCATATTATCGCTAATAAAAAGCTGCACACTTTGATACGTTTTGTCTCCTTCCCCATAATTGAATTTGGCACTTTCATCAACTTTCCAATAAGCCAATGATGGATTATCAATATTTTTGCATTTATATTCAGAATATGGAATCTTTAACGAGATGGTATATTTGACTTTTATAGGATGTTTTCCTTGTTGCGCAGGAGACCATTTTGGAGATAACATCAGCACTCTTTTTATCTCTTTCTCAATCAAACTATCATTAACGAGATCATCCAATTGCTGAACGTAACCCGGATTGGTTTTGATATTTAAAACTGTACCAGCTGTATCTATTTCAAAGGTAACGATTACCCTCCCATTCTTATCATTAAGATTTAAAATAGTAAAGTCCAGACTGGATTCAAGAAAACACCACAATGAATCCATCCCACCAGGAAATTCCGGTGCTTGTTCCATGAAAAAAATTAAAGCCTCTTCTTCTGATGTAGTATCAGGCAGCAGTTCTTCATTTTGGGAAATTACCAAAGGAGATATCAGAAGGCAAGAAAGAAAGGTAAAAAGGTTTCTCATTATTCAAGGTTATTTGATGTTGATGCATTATTCTCTTCCAAGTTTAGAATTTTCCGTCACTATATTTTTAAACCCTTAATCATTGAAAAAGAATAATTAAAGAAATTAACCGTATATTTTCACCGTCTATTCACCACATATTTGTTGCAGGCTAAAACCTGTTTTTTCAAACCAAAAACAAAGAGAAAACAATATATAAAAAATCGCTTCTCTCTCATTAAATGGCACTTACCCGAGCAACAAGCCTGCAACAAAAGCAAAAAAATTGAGTTTTTACGCTCAATTTAGCGCGAATTGCCCAAAAAAAAAGGAATAGTATTTGTTCAGCCCATTTTTGCTAAGTCCCTTTTTCAACTTTCCTTTATCCGTGGATCAATATCCGGTGAATTTTCAAGCATTATTGTTTCATCCAAATATTCAATAACTATTCGGTTCTGATTAAATGCCTCCATCAGATCTCTAACAAGTAATTCTATTACATCTTTTAAGTCCTCCTCTTTCAGTGGGAACTTGGGATAATTAATCATGCTAAGTTTCAGGTGAGGTTCAACTTGTCCACTAAAAATAATCTCACATTCAGAAATACAAACACTCAACCCTACCTTTTTCTCTTTCAACAGACGATCCTGCCAACCTTGTAGCCAGGATATAACATCTGACTTATGAATCAATTCACGCGAGTAGCCTCGTTCAAGTCCCATAGTAATAGATGCTGAAAAAGGATTTACTGATTTTCGAATCATAGTTTTTTCAAATCAGGTAACAAAAACAAGATAGTTAAAAGATCATTAATACAACTCCAATCTCAAAAAGAAGAAAATTAATACAATATCCCGGAAAAATAGAATTACAACCTGAAATTTCAGATGTTTTTTGGCCTCTTCACATGCTGCATTATCTATCAAAACCCACGATTAGCTGCCGAAAAGGTAAAGAAAAGGTAAGGGAAATATCATAAAAGGAAGAAATATCATGAAAAAGGAGAAGAAAGATTGAAAAAGGTCAGGTTTGTCCTTGAAAAAATAAAGCTAAATCTTTATTTTACCCCATATATTTACTAAAATTGCAGATATAACTATATTTAAATGCAGGACAATATATACGAAAAATCGGGGGCTGAATTAATCAGCGAGGTAGGCAGACGATATAGGGACTACCGAAAACGTATGGGATTAACACAAAAAGAAGTTTCTCATAAATCCGGGTTAAGTGTATTCACCATCAGCAGTTTTGAAAAAGGCAGTGGTACCGGTATCACAATGGCATCGTTTACCAAATTGCTCCGCGCAATTGATTGCCTGGATGAAATAGAAAAAATATTACCCCCATTACCTGAGAGTCCACGTGCTCTATACAAAAAGCAAAAACAAAAGTAACCGCTATGGAATCGAACGTCGTAAAAGTAAAGTTATGGAATCTGGATGCAGGTTATTTATCATGGGACCAGAGTGCCCATGTTGCTAATTTTGAATATGACCCTGAGTTTTTAAACCAAAATCTGGATATTGCCCCATTAACGATGTCCATCTACTCGCCCCGCAGCCAACGTCAGATCCCCTGGCCCGGCAATAGTGACAAACTATATCAGGGGTTGCCGCCTATGATTGCTGACTCTCTCCCTGACAAATGGGGAAATTCATTATTTAATGCCTGGTTAAGGGACAATCAGTTATCACAAAAAAAAGTAACACCTGTTGACCATTTGTCATTTATCGGCAATCGGGCTATGGGCGCTTTAACTTATGAACCTGCCCATAAACTAGGTGATCAAAAAGCCTTTTCTGTTGATGTACAAAAGCTTTATGAATTTGCCCGGCAGGTTTTAAATGAAAGAGAGACTACCATCTTAAACCAGGAAAACTCTGTTTTATGGCAAGACTTAATTAAAATCAGTTCCTCTCCGGGTGGTAAGCGCCCAAAGGCTATTGTAGCTTTAAATGAAAAGACAGGCAAAATAATCTCAGGCCAGGGAAAAATCCCGGAAGATTATCAGCATTTCATTTTAAAATATGATGACAACTCTGCCTATCCTTTCGGGAAACTGGAATACATCTATTATAGAATGGCTTTAGATGCCGGTATTAAGATGATGCCTTCTCAATTAAAAACATTTGGAAATATCACCCATTTCCTTACCCGTCGTTTCGACCGGGTTCACAATGAGAGAATACACATTCAAACATTGGCTGCCATGGACCCTGACAGCAACAGTTATGAAGACATCTTTTCAGTAATCCGCAAACTCAAACTCCCTTATGAGGATCTGGAACAACAATACATCAGAATGGTATTTAACGTGCTTTCCAGAAATGTGGACGATCACTCAAAAAACTTTGCCTTTTGCATGCATAAGGATGGCTCATGGAAGCTCTCCCCTGCTTATGACTTAACCTTTAGTGTAGATTTAGCAGCACCTGCCTATGTCAACAGGCATTCTCTGTCGGTTAACGGGAAATACGAAAATATCACCCGGGCAGACTTAGAAATTATTGGCCAAAACAATGACATACAGAACTACAAAAGTCTTATTGACAAGGTGGGCAATGCTATTTCCGGGTTTGACACATATGCCAGGGAAGAAAAGCTTAACGCTGGGCTCATTGATGATATCAGGAAGGAGTTTATTGAAATTTAACTTTTATCTGAACTACTCAAATATTTCAGTTTATCAATCGAAAAAATGAAATTCACAAGAGAAAAAAAACGCACAAAAGGAAACATTCACATTGCCAAAATTGTTAAAAAACCATAAATTAGAACAAGGGTTCTGTTCCATCAACTCCACAAAAATGCGTTTCACCTTTGTTTCACCTAAACATGAAAATTAAACCTAAAATCCCCTGTTTAAAAGGAATCCTAAACACAAAACATGTTCCCTGCAGCTCCACCTTCGCTCTCCGAAGCTTTAGCGTAGGAGAGCTTTGCTCTCTCACTAAAACTTCGGAGAGCTACGGTGGACGCAGTCCACGGAGAATCTCAATTCCGAAGCTGTAGCATAGCAGAACCGTGTTCTCCGAAGCTGTAGCGTAGGAGAAACCCAAACCCATAAACCAATGCACTACGTTTACATTCTAAAGTGTGCCGATCATTCTTATTACACAGGATGCACGCAAAACATTGAGGAAAGATTAAAAAAACATAATGCAGGTCATGTCCACTATACAAGCAACAGACTTCCTGTAATGCTTATCTCATATTTAGCGTTTCCGGATAAATACAAGGCTTTTAATTTTGAAAAGTATTTAAAATCAGGCTCCGGAATTGCTTTTAGAAATAAGAGATTGGTTTAATTCTTTCCTCTTGCAATATTACCTCAAAACACTTTGCAATTTGTTTCCCATATTTAATCCTCCCATTAATACAAACCTACAATGGATTAAACTTTATTGGGGGCAAAAAAAGGAAACCAAATGGACCATACAATTCCAACAAAAAACCAACCCTCTGCATTGAATACTTCCTAGTTCATAAACTCGTTTACCTCATTGAAAACCATCAAAACCATGGTTTCTGCGCTTTGATGGATCAATGCCTTCCGGGCAAGCAAAAACTCCGGAACTAACTCAACCGGCTGGCAGTAATCCTTGTGGAGTGGGAGTATAGAGTAGTACAGCATTGAAAAAGTAACCGAACTCAATCTCAACTGCAAATTACTTGATAATATCAATGAAAGAATAGAATCCCCTTAATCAAGCAGCCAAATAACCGGGTGCCTGACCGGAAGATTTCTAATCACCTCAGGATGATCGGGGTAAACCGGTAAGTTCAGGTAGGTATCAATATATTCTTTCTTGTTAAATGCCAATGCAGAAAAAAGCAAAGACGGATGTCGGACAGGCCATTCATCCCAAATATAAATATCCTTGGGGAAAGGCCATTTTGATTTGTCTTTTATATAGGGATAAATAAAATCCATTCCCTTTTTTAACGATTTCCCATCTTCTGTTTCATAAGACCAGAGATTATTCTCAGGGGTACTCAGGATTTCAGCCAGACTGCAAAAAGCATCGATATTAAAAAGTGAATATCCATAAGGTTTGGTACGTTCTAATTCTAAAGGGAAGCTACCATTTAAGGCCATTTGGTCAGGTAGCAGTACATTTTTAAATCGGTCTGTACACAATTCAATAACCTCCTGATTGCCTGTCAAGACTGCCATACTGGAAGCTGTTACTGCCCAACAGGTGCCATGATTATTTTTCCAGTTCATTTCTGCAATACCATACTCATGAGTTGTCATCCAAGTCAAAAACTTATTAAACCAGAGCTTAATGGGAACTGTCTCTTCCGGTAAAATTCCCCCTTTATTTGCAAGTACTTTCACCGACTGCGCTACTTCAACCAAATGATAAGCATCAATCAAACCAATTCCCCGGCCGGTAACCTTCCCAAAAATGGCTTGAGCATATAGCATATGAGGATTCATTAAAGTTGTGGAATCTACAAACCACGCATTTAAGTGCCTAAGTGCTTTATCTGCATAGATTGGGTCATTTGTAAGCAACCATGCGGAAGTTAGCGTGGCAACAATTTCATTCAAACGAATCATTGCAAGTCTGTGCTTGGAAAAATTATCCGGATTGGTCCGGCCATCCTTTCTGATATAGGGTCCATCAGGATTCTCCGGGTCTGGCCACCAGTAATCTCCTTCCGAGTAAAAGTCATGCCGGTTGCCTGCGCTGCGCTGACAATAGAAATCTGTAACCGTTACAGGCACAGAGTCTAAATAAGAATTTGCTCTTTCAATTTCAGAGTCTCTTACATCTTTGACCACCGTATTCTTAATGCTGTTCCTGCCGGTTTGATGGCAACTGCCAATAAACAGGAAAAATCCTAAAAGAAAAACAAACCCTGCAACGTCACTTCTTTTAATCATATTCTAAGATTTTTGCTTTCGCTATTAGTGTATTCGCTAAATAGAGTCTGTCCATAAACTAAGCGTTTTTCACGTATTTGAGATAGAACGTTCAAATTCAAGCCGTGTGAAAAATCTAAACCGCAGTCCCGAAGTAGCTTTTGTAAGGTTTTTTAAACAAAAAACCAACAAAAAGCACAATCGGGATGAGGATTTAGATTTTGAGCAACAACGCAGAAGTTGGACTTTATAGACAAACACTAAATAGTGTTTCAAATATTTTGCTTTCAATTTTTCTTCCTTCAAGGCAAAGCTTTAACGATGAAGGAAGGAGAAAGTGATGTGAAATATCATTTTGTGATCACACTATTTGTCCTTGAGTAGATTTTTGAATCATATTAAAACAAGAGAAAGAAGGCCGGCTTCTGTTTTCAGAATCGCCAGCCTTCCTTTACTTATCAGGAAGTTTACCAACCTGGATTGTTGGTATTAATTTCAGAGTTTTGGTCGATCTCATCCTGAGGAATTGGGAAAATAGGATCAAGTGCAAGATTGCCAACCGGAGCATCATATTTCAAGCTGGAACTTTCAGGCAAATAATCGGAATAAAAGTTTCTTTTCACTTTCGTGCCATCTCCAAACACTTCTTCTAACGTTCCCCAACGCAACAGATCAAAAAGTCTCAACCCTTCCATTGCAAGCTCTACACGACGTTCATGTCTTACCAGATCAACCAGATCACCATCTGCGGTTGTCTTATCAGGCATGTTGACAGAAGGACGACTCCTAACCTTGTTTAACCAAGTCAGCGCCTCTGCATCATCTTGCTCTGCAAGTGCCTCTGCAAGAATAAGGTAAACCTCTGCCATCCGCATAACGGGGATATCAAGACCATCCCATCTAACGTTGGCAATGTCTTTTACAGACTTTGTCATTTTCCTCACATTCAATCCCGTAGGAGACCAGCGATAATCATATTCCACCATATCACCAGCTTCATAAGTCACATCCCATCTAACGGTATCTCCCTGGCTGGGAATAATTTCATGGGTATAATCAAATGGCTCGGCCCCCGGATATATTTCATAATTCTGCCCGGGAGAATAAAGTGTATATTCACGACGTGGATCATTCACCTCGAAGGCATCGTAAAGATCACGTTGCGGGAGTGAGTATCCCCATCCATCACCTCCAATAGGGATGCGAAGTCCGGAAGGCAAATCTCGGCACAAACGCTGCACAGTCATGTTCTGGCCGTAATCTTCGCTGTTATTTACGAAACTCCAATAAAAAAGAAGTTCTGCATTACCTTCTTCAGACCAAATAGACATGTAATCATCTAACATTCTGTACCCATCAGCTTCGGCTATTTGTATGGCCTCACGAGCTGCTGCTTCTGCATTTGGCCAATCTTCGAGAACAAGATACGTTTTAGCGAGAAAAGCTGCGGCGGCAGCCCTGGTAGGGGTACCTTGCTGAGAAATTCCGTCCGGAAGATCCTCTTTGGCATCCTGAAAATCGGCAATAACCTGTTCCAAAATCTCATCTTTAGAAGATCTACCGGTATTAAACTTTTCAAAATCGGACGCTGTACTTGTAAACAAAGGAACACCACCATAAAGAGAGGTCAGAAACAAATAATTGTATCCTCTTAAAAATTTGGCTTCTGCAATGAAAGGAGCCTGGGCTTCCGAAGTGAAATTAGCATCTGATGAATTTGGAATGTTCTCAATAGCAAAGTTGGCTGCATTGATACTTTGATAAATATTATTCCACCAACTTGAGACATTGTCATGCGTGGGACTGATATCCCATCGTTCAAGAGCGATCGAAGACCCACGATTTGGCCTCCAATAGCTATCGTCGGTCATAGCATCCAGTAAAATGGTCATATCCCTGTTCAACATGCTAGCTCCCCCATATAACCAAGGATGGTAACAGGCATTAACCGCCATACGTGCTGTGGCATCGTCCACAAAGAAATTTTCCGGATTAGGTTCTGCTTTTGAGTATCGGGTCAGAAACTCATCTTCATTACAACCTGTTGTAAAAACAAGCAACCCTGCGATAAAGGCGAATGTTATCTTTATTGTTATATATTTCATAATCTGTCGTATTTAAGATGTTAAAAAGTGGCTTTAAGTCCAAATGTCCATGTACGGGGCTGAGGAACTCCAGTAAGAGGATCAGCTGTAGTATCTACTTCTGGTCCGTCATAACTTGTGAAAGTGTAAGCATTTTGAACACTAACATATAATGCCAGTTTACTCATCCCAACTCTATTAAGGACAGTTTCGGGGAAGTCATAATTCAAATTCACATTATTAATACGTAAATATGAGGCATCTGCCAGCCAAAAATCAGAGTCTTCAAGATTTTTACCAGATTGATTCTTTGAAAGCATTGGCCATGTCCCGTTAGGATTATTGGTTGCGTGATAGCGGTTTAGTATTCTCGCATCTTCATTTCTTGCCCAGGAGGACATAAGTTGAATTAAAGAGTAAGCACCGGTATTTCCAAAATACTTATCAACGCCCTGGACTCCCTGCAATTGAACCTGAAAACTCCAATTTTTGAATCCAACAGTAGCAAATGCACCATAAGTAAAGTCAGGATAACGATTGCCAATAATCGTACGATCTGCAGCATCCACTTTTCCATCGGCGATACCTGTAAGGTTACCATCTTCATCATATCCATCTATATCAAGAAGAGCAATATCGCCGACTCTTTTACCGGTAAAGGCACCTTCCTCATATACTCCAAGTTCATTTTCACTATAAATAATACCGTCTGATTTATATCCGAAAAACGAATTTACCGGTTCTCCCTCTACGAGTCCTGAGGTTCTCAGATCACGTCCTTCAAGATCAATAACTTCATTTTTCACATGGGAAATATTAAAACTGGCATCATAAGTCCAATCGCCACGTTGTTGACGGTAGCCCAGAAGGAATTCAAAACCAGTGTTTCGTATCTGGCCTGCATTAATCAGCGGGCTTCCCGATAATCCTGTGGAATTTGCCACCGGGTCTCTAAACAAAAGATCATAAGTATCTTCAATGAAATAATCAAAATTGGAATACACCTTATTTCTAAAAGCTGTTACATCAATTCCGAAATTCTTCTTCTGAGCCTCCTCCCATCGTAAATCTTCATTAATCGCATCTGTTAATGTATAGCCTAATGCACCGCCCTGATTCAAGACAGCCTTTCGTGCATTTAGTGAAGCACTGGTGGCATAATTACCTACGCTCAAAATATTTCCGAGGGTTCCTATACTTGCCCTCAGTTTCAAATCATCAATCACATCATTATCACTCATAAATGCCTCTTCACTTAGTCTCCATGCTGCCGATGCAGATGGAAAAACACCATAACGGTTATCTTCCGTCAGACGTGAAGTTCCATCCCGGCGTAAGGTAGCCCCTAACAGATATTTATTTTTAAAATTATAATTTACTCGTCCAAAAAGGGATGCAAAAGACCAGTCGCTATAAGTATTATCATTCAACTGACTCTGAGGATCTCCGGCTGCTAAAAACCGGATATCGTTATTGGGAGTGCCGGTGCGTGAACCAAATAAATTCTCAAAAACCGATTCCTCAACTGAATACCCGAGAAGGGCATTAATTGAATGGTTTTCATCAATGGTCGTTTCATAATTCAATAGAAAATCCCCAATCCAATTTACCGTTTCACGGTATTCCTTTTCGATTGAATTGATCGAAGAACCTTCCCATCCATAATTTGGCGATACCCCCGGCGTAAAGCTGGTGCGATATACATTACCATAATCCAGACTTCCCCGGGTTGTAAAAGTCAATCCATCAAATAAATTAAGAGTCATATAAATATTACCCTGCAAACCTTTTCCTATTCTGGAATGCTCTGATTCTTTGGCCATCCAGATAGGATTTTGATGCATATGTTCCAGGTCTGTATTGCGTATTTCACCATAATCTCCATTTTCCTCATAGGCGCGTGTAATCGGAGTTTTCAGAAGAGCATAATTGTAGGGGCTTTGACTTCCACCCTCTCCTTCCTGTTTGTATCTGTACAAATTGAGTGAGTTACCCACTTTCAGCCAATCATTGATCTGATGATCAGTATTTAATGCAAAGGTGCTTTTGGTATATCCGGTTTCAATAATCATCCCCTTTTGATCCAGATGACTTGCCGACAGAAAAAACTTTGATTTTTCTGACCCTCCGGCCACTGAAACATCATAATTCTGAATGGTACCTGTCTGCATCATCAGATCTTTCCAGTCGGTGTCTACCCCGGAGTAAGCAGTTAACTCTTCGTCACTCCAGGGAATATCTATGTCATCATTGGTGTATGACTCCGTCCAAAGCTGCAGAAACTGATCTGCATTAAGCATTTCTACCTGAAGGTTACTTTCAGTTTGAATACCATAATACGTATTAAAAGTTATCTCAGGTTTTTTCGATGCCGTTCCTCTTTTTGTTGTTACAATCACAACTCCATTGGCAGCCCGAGCTCCATAAATGGCTGCAGCCGAAGCATCTTTAAGGACTGAAACCGACTCAATGTTATTGGGATTTATATTATTGATGCTGTTGGTAATCATCCCATCGACAACATACACCGGTGAACTTGTACCATTAATTGATTGAACACCCCTGATCAGCACCTCTCCGGGTTCACCCGGCATTCCTGATCCGGAGGTTATTTGAACGCCGGAAGCTTTTCCCTGGATAGCTTGTAATGGATTGGTTGCCGGAAGTCTGTCAAAGCCTTCAGTCGATACCGTTGAAACCGATCCGGTAAGATCAACTTTTCTTGAAGTACCATACCCTACAGCCACCACCTCGTCTAATCCTATAACATCAGATTCCAATACAACATCAATGGTTGTTTGACCATTTAATGTAACTTCCTGTTTTTTCATACCAATAAATGAAAAGACCAATGCTTCTGCATCCGGAGTAAGTTCAAGAGAATAAAATCCATCGCTATTTGTGATGGTTCCCCGGCTTGTCCCTTTTATCACGACAGTAACACCCGGCAGAGGTTCTTCATAGTTGTCAGTTACTTTTCCTGAAACAGATTCTTGCGCACTCATTCCTGAGGCAAAAAAGACCAAGAAAAGTAAATTCAAGAAAAATAATCTTTGTAGATTTTTCATAGATTTAAATTTTTATAAATTAGTAATTAATGGTTGCAGTAATTATTTCTTCTGATAAAGGATTCCAAAAAATAATAATCAGCATATACAAGAGGCACATCCACCTCAGAATCATGAGGCTTTGATCCGGTTGAGTGCAAAAGCAAAAAACCCTTATTTGTTCCCTGTTTTGCCAGATATTTATCCGATTTTAAAGATTCAAATATCTTATTGGCAGCTGATAAATACTCTTCCCGATTAGGCGAATACTCAGCAAGTTCATAAAGTGCTGAAGCCATAATGGTTGCAGCCGATGCATCTCTTGGCTCGTCTGGAATTGCAGGAGCATCAAAGTCCCAAAAGGGCACCAAATCTTCGGGTAAGCGGGGATGCGCTAAAATGAAATCTGCAATATTTTCGGCTTGCTCCAGAAAAACAGGGTTATTGGTTTCTCTATACACCATGGTAAAACCATACAAGGCCCAGGCTTGCCCTCTTGCCCATGTAGAACCGGATGAATATCCCTGATGCGTAGTCCGTCCCTCAACTTCGCCTGTTTCAGGATCATAATCAACCACATGGAAAGTGCTGTAGTCTTCTCTGAAATGATTTTGCAGAGTTTTTAAAGCGTGACTAACAGCAATCTCTTTATATGTCGAATCACAGGTCTCTTTTGCAGCCCAGAAAAGCAACTCCAGATTCATCATATTATCAATGATAACGGGAAAATCCCATTTATCAGAATTATGATCCCATGACCGAATGCATCCAACCTTGGGGTTAAACCTACTTATCAAGGTTTCGGCCGATTGCAATAATACGTCCCTGTAGTGGGGATTTTTAGTGATTGCATAACCCTGCCCATAACTGCAAAACATCTTAAATCCCATGTCATGTGTTTTTGCATTAAATTTCTCTTGTTCAAGAAGTGTAGTGTATTTCATTGCTTCCTTTCGCCAGAAAGTATCCTTCGTAATCTGATACATCTGCCACAATTCCCCGGCAAAAAAACCACTCGTCCAGTCGCTGGAGGGAACCATTCTTAATGCCCCTTCCTCTATTGTTCTGGGGGCCACCAGGTCGTTTTCATTTTGCAATAATGGTTCTATTTGATTTAATGCAAATGAAAGTTGTTTCTTTAAGTGACTGACTAGTTTTGCCTGCGGACTGACATCTTTATTTTGAGTACAGGCACCTATAAAAAGGAAGGCCAATAACAAAATTACAAATGACTTATTTCTCATGTTTACTTATTTATTATTAATAGAAATTAATTTCGGTTCTAAGTTCTCAATGGCAACCTTCAAAACGCCTATACCCTCTTTCTGCTGAACCCTGATAAATGCCCTTCCATTTGCCAGCTGGATTTTTCTGGATCCATTTGAGGTTCCCATATCAGCCAGCATTTTCCCAGTGCCAACATAATCGAACTCAACCCAATTCTTGGCATCCAGGCAAATCACTCCATTTTCATCTCTCACAACCACCTCAATTTCGGTAACTCCCGACTCAACTTGGTCTTGGGAAAAATCAATTTTTTGTGGAGTTCCCCATTGCCGCGTTTCATAATATAGTGTAAGTTCATCTTTCACGCTTTTGTCTCCTTTAGTTGCAATAACACTTAATTGGTTTTCACCAGTCTCAAAAACCACATTCCAGTGAAGTCCTGCCGCTGGATAATTTTCCGTAACACGCTTCTTCACCCCCATACTTTCTCCATTCAAAAACAATTCTGCCCCTTCACAATTAGAGTAAACCTTTACAAGTTTTTTCTCGCCCTCATCACCCCATCTGACAGGCCAGGTACTACCATAAATATGAGCCATTAGTGAGTCAGTCCAATAGGATTGAAAAACGTAGTATGATTCTTTCAGAGTAAGATCGCGTTCAACAACGCCCTTCTGGTTAACATAGGGGATTGGATTTTCCGGCCGAACCGGCGTAGAGAAATCTTTGAAGGGCCAATAAGCCGTTCCGCTAAGCCATCCCATCTTTTCCTGCTCTTTAAGATGCCAGTCTATTAAGTTGCAAGCATAAGTCGTAGTCCAGTCACCATCTTTTGAAACCCTTGCAGGGCCCCCATACAATGTGGCATCGCCGTCTCTCTCATCAACACCTTTTCCCGCAACAATATTTTCCAGATCTTTTTCAGGATTTTCCGAATGTCGCAAAGAGTGATGACTTGCACCCCACTCCATATGTAAAAAATGATCTACCTTATCATTCCATTCTTTTGACACATCAAGATATTCGGTAAATTTCCCCCTGTACCATCCGGCCCATATGGAAGGAGAGTAAACATCAACAATGTCTTTGCAGAAGTCACAACGACGAATCCCTGTTTTTCGGGTGTTATCGAGACCGTGCGCCAAACCATTTAACTCTTTCATAAAACTCCTTATGGAGTCCTCCCTGAAATGCACGAAGTCACCGGGCCAATCATTTTCATTTCCCAGTCCCCAAATGATTACTGAAGGATGATTGTAATGCTGAGTTATCATGTTTTTCAACATTCGCCTGGCTTGGTCTTTATAAATCTCCCCGCCAAGACCACCACGACACCAGGGAATTTCTTCCCACACGAGAAAACCAAGACTATCACAGAGCTCCAGTACATCAGAAGATTGTTGATAATGTGCAAGACGGATGAAGTTGACTCCCATCTCTTTCATCAGTTTCATTTCTCTTTTTAGAACCGACCTTGACATTGCAGCCCCTGTTCCGGCATGATCTTCGTGCCTGTGAGTTCCTCTAATCAATAAACGTTCGTTATTCAGTTTAAAAGGCCCGTTTTCCATAAATTCAAATTTCCTGAAACCATTTACCGCTTTTACCGAATGTGTCTTGTTTCCAGAAATAACAGAGACCTCGACAGAATAAAGAGAAGGTGAAGATGGAGCCCATAAAAGAGGTTGAGATACCTCAAATTGCACTTTTGGATTTGGATGGGCACCTCTTATCTCTTTATGGCCGATAACTTTTCCTGCAGGGGATAAAAGATTAACAGAAAGTTGATAATCCGTGTCATCAGTGCCATTTATCTGAATATTTACATCAAGTGAACCTTTATCAAGATTTTCGTTGAGTTGGGGAGTCAATTGAATGCGGTCAATATAGGTGGCAGGTAGGTATTTGAGATAAACCGGGCGATAAATTCCTCCATACAAATTGAAATCAGACAAATCTGAAGGAATCATTTCCACATCTCTGGAATTATCGGCACGGATAAGAATAGGAATTTTCCCGTCATAATGCTCATTGAGATAGTCATTCCCGATATTTTTCCTTACTGCCTGTGTAATATCTATTGACCATTCGTCGTAGCCACCGACATGACTCCCTACTTTTTGGTTAAAAACAAAAACATCTGCTTTCTGACCAACGCCTTCAAAGTAGAGAAGGATTGTTTTCGCATCAATTGGAGAAAAGTCAACGAACGTGCGATACCAGGACGGCCCCTGATAATAGTTTTTATAGGGATTGACCGCATCATTTGCATTGTAACAATGAGGCACATCTACTTCTTCCCAAACAGGAACTGCTTCCTGAGAACCTTTGGGCGCATGTCTGACGCCTTCCCATATTCCTCCTAAATCACTTTTTAAAAACTCCCATTGATCTAATGTTTCCACTCTTTGCGCCTTGATACCAAACACACATATAGAAAACAGAAATAGCACTACAGAAAATCTCATATCCTTAATTGTTTAAAAGTCTAAAGCAATATTAAAATAAACCTCACAGGATATTTAACACCCATGTAGCCATTTTTGTAAAATTTGTTCATCCAATGCAACATTTGTCACACTTTTAATACATGATTGCTATCCGAAGTAATCAGCATTGTATATTTTTGTACAAAACCACTTAAAAATGAAAAGACTTCTTTGGCTGTATTTTTATTTATTTCTATTCATAAACACCGGAGCTCAAAAGCAGGATTTTAATTTCACCAGAGTTTCCCCTCCGGGAGGACTCAATTTCCAGCACATCCATAGTTTGACTCAGGATGCTGAAGGAAATATCTGGATGGGGAGCAACCAGGGGATTTACAAATACAACCCCATAGGTTTCCAACGCTTTAATCATGATCCCAATAACCCGAAAAGCCTGAGAAATGATATAGTCAATCAATTGTTGATTGATCAAAACAATAAATTATGGGTTGCCACAAATTCGGGGATAGACCTGTTCAACAAAAGAGATCAAAGTTTCATTCACTTTAACTACGCAAATGAAGACCGGGAAATACAAAACCATTCGGTTCAAAGTTTTGCATTTGATAAAGATCAAAGATTCTGGATTATTGACGATATGGGCTTGGGCTGTCTGGACACTTTAACCAGAAAAATAAAATATGTGAGCGCCAACCATCTGAAATCGCGCCCCCACTTAATTTATTTTGACAAAACCGGACTGGGCTGGGTTGGAACATTTGAGGGATCGGTCTATAAATTCAATCCACAAAAGAAGACATTGGTTAAGATAATTGAGGGGCCTGGATCTTATCCTCATACCATTTTTATAGAAAATGATAAGATATATGTGGGGTACCAAAGTCATGGTGCATCCGTATTCTCAAATACTGGAGAGCTAATCAAAAAGTTCGAATATAAAAAAGAAAAGAAATGGGATTTGAAAAACACAAGTGTCAGAACTATTATCCGGGATAACAACCAGAACTTGTGGATTGGGGCCTATTCAGGTCTGTTCATGGAAGAAGACGGTGATCTCATACGAATTAATTCAAAATACCACCATACGGTTTTAAACAAATCTATTTATTCAATTTTTAAAGATCGTTCGGGTAAATTATGGTTTGGTGCGTGGTCAGGTGGTCTGTTTTACCTTAATGAACATGGGAATGATTTCAAAAACTATCATTATAGTAAAACCAAACAATCAATTTCAGACAATACAATCAGTTCATTTATTGAATTGAATGATGGTTCATTGCTGGTAGGAACAGAAGTAGGCGGATTAAATAAATTTGATCCCGTAAAGGAAACTTTTGAATCCATTGAAATAAACGAGGAATTGAAACCGGTTAATATAAAAACGCTGGCTCGTGACAAAAATAATACTATATGGGTGGGAACTTTCAGGGAGAAACTATGGTATAAAAAAATTGGGGAAAACAAATTCACACAAATTCGTACAAGTAACTTCCCGGGGTTTCCGGAGACGGTTGAACATGTATACGCAGTAGAACCCTGCGCAAAAGGGGTTTGGATTGGAACATTTGGCAATGGTGTTTTTTTCTACAATTATTCCACTGAAACCATCTCTGCATTAGCAGACATGACTGAGTCAAAGAACTTAGACCACCTGCAACATGTCCGCTCGTTATATTATGACTCCAATGATAACCTTTGGATCGGAAGTAATTTTGGAATATCTCGAGTTAAACTAAATTCAGAATATAAAGGAATTGTAGATTTCAGTTCACAACTGGGAACTGTTTATTTTATTAATGAAATAAATAATGGGGAAATATATGTCGGAACAAAAGCTATTGGAATTCGCGCTTTCCGCACGACAAAAGACTCTGTAGTTTTATTAGATAGCATTTCTCTGTTTTCCGGAAAAGATGTATATGGTTTCATTCAGGCCCAGGACAAGAACCTCTGGGTAACAACAAACTCAGGTATTTACTTATATGACAAAAGAAACAACAGCATCAGGATGTTCAATGAAGTAGATGGCATCCAGGGCAATCAATTTAATCCTCAGGCCATTTTTCAGAACAGCCAGGGAAATCTTTTTTTTGGAGGAACCAATGGTTTTACGGTTGTTGATCCCCGCAATGTAAAAATCAATCCAAGACCGCCCAAAAGCATGATTACCAAAGTAATAGTAAACAACAAACGCGAAATATTCCCCTTATACAATCCGGCAATATCTTCTTATGAACCGTTGGAATTCAGCCCCAACGAAAACTCTTTTAACCTGGAATTCTCTTGTGATAATTACCTCCTTCCCCAAAAGAACCACTATAAATACAGATTGGCAGGGATGTATGAGGAATGGATAAGCAACGAGGCCAACAACAATGCGGTATTTACGAACATTCCACCTGGAGAATATATATTTGAGGTAAAAGCAGCCAATAATGATGGAATATGGAGTAATCATACAGCCACAATCTCAATAAAAATACCTCCCCCATGGTGGAAATCAGCTCCTGCATTTGCCATTTATTTGGCTATTTTCATTGCCATTTCCTGGCTAATATACAAAGCCAGAAAAGAGAGGATTAATTTAAAAAAAGCTATTTTAATTGAAAGGATTAAACATGAACATGAAGAACATCTTCATGAGTCCAAGTTGAGGTTTTTCACAAACATTTCCCATGAAATTCGCACGCCTCTGACACTTATTGCCGGCTCTCTCTCTTCTGTTTTTGAAGATTATGAAAACCTAACCTCCAGAACAGCAGATAAACTGAAGGTTATTCAACGAAATACCGACCGTCTATTAGCACTAATAAATCAATTGCTTGATTTCAGAAAGTTGGAAAACGGAGCAAAATCATTAATGTTAACTCAATTTTATTTTGGCCAGTTTATCCAAAATTGTTTCAATTATTTTGTGGAAGAAGCCAAGGAAAAGAATGTTCTTTATCAAATGAAGTTAGAAAAAGATTTTTTGATTGAGGCTGATGAAGAAAAATTAGATAAAGTATTTGTCAACCTATTGTCGAATTCTTTTAAATACACCCCAAAAAGTGGAAAAATAAGTGTTATTATTGATGAGGGTGCTTATTTCCCTGGAGCAAAATACGGAAACCCCCTTAAACTGGGAGAGCTTCTATCTAAGGATTTCCTCCAGATCAGCATTATTGACACAGGAACCGGTATTAGCAGTAAACACATCTCTGACATTTTTGAGCGTTTTGAAAAAGGAACGGGACAGGAATGGGGATCAGGCTTAGGCCTTTCTATATGCAAAGAATTCATCCTTCTTCATCAGGGTGAAATACTCATTTCAAGCAAGCCGGGATCCGGAACTTGTATTTCAGTACGTTTACCTTTAAAACAAAGCATAAAGAACGCACCAACCTATTCTCAGTCATCAAATTCCGAAGTTAATTCATCAGATTTCTTTTTCGGCTCTATAAAACTTATCGTTCCCCAAAAAAAGGATGGAACAGAATATAAGATTCTAATAGTGGACGACAATGAAGAAATGCTACAATTCCTGGGTTCAATTCTGGCTCCACACTACCAGATAAAGACTTGCTCTGACGGAAAGCAGGCGCTATCTCTCCTTCATGAATACAATTATGACCTGGTATTGTCTGATGTCATGATGCCTGAAACCAATGGATTTGAACTATGCAGCAACATTAAATCAGAAGAAGAAACCAGTCATATTCCTGTAATATTGCTAACCGCCTTATCTTCTGAAAACAGTCATTTAAATGGTTTGTCAAAAGGCGCAGATGACTACATCACTAAACCTTTTAAAAACAGCCTCCTAATATCCCGAATTGGAAATTTGTTAAAGCAAAGAGAGGATCTAAAAAACTCTTTTGAATATCGGTTCCTCAATAACAATAAGGAGATGATATTCCGGGAAAAAACCCCGGAAAATTTTTTCCTTAAAAAAATCACAGATATCATTGAAGAGAATCTGACAAATAGTGAATTTGGTGTGGAGTCATTATCAAAGGAAATTGGAATGAGCAGGGGGAACCTTCACCGAAAAATGAAACAGCTAATCAATCGCGGTCCCAATGAGTATATCAGGATGATTAAATTAAAGAAAGCGGCTGATTTGTTAAAATCGGGAGAATACAATGTCGAAGAAATTGTATTCAAACTTGGTTTTAATTCATCATCCTACTTTATAAAATGCTTCAAATCCGTGTATGACGAAACGCCAAAACAATTTATGACGTCGCAAATAACTAAGGGGCAAACAAATATAGACCAGGAAAGAAATTTTTAATATTTCCTGAACCAAAATCCCCAAACCTTAAAAAGGAGAAAGTTAATCCCTTATCCAGGAAAAATGAATAACAACTTGAAATTTTAAAAATCCTGCCCTTTTAACAGATTACATTATCCATCAAAAACCATTTTTTGCTCGAGAATTTAAGATTAGCTATTGGAAAAGTAAAGAAAAGACGAGAGAAATCTTATAAAAAGAAGAAATATCATAAAAAAGGAGAAGAAACCTCAAGAAATGTCAGGATTGTCCTAAACAATACAGCTAAATCTTTATTTTACCCATAAATTCCAGAAGATTGCAGATATAACTATAATTTAATGCTAGACAGTATATCCGCAAAATCGAGAGCAGAATAAATTCGTGTGTTAGCCCAGCGTTTTCGGGACTACCGAAAACGTATGAGGCTAACACAAAAAGAACTTTCTCATAAATCCGGGTTAAGTGCATTTACCATCAGCGGTTTTGAAAAAGGCAGTGGTACAGGCATCACCATGGCATCGTTTATCAAATTGCTCAGCGTAATTATATCTTTTCAATAATCCGGCAGTTAAAACTTCCTTATGAGGATCTGGAACAACAATACATCATGTATAAAATGACCTATAGGATGTAACTGATTTTTGATTGTTCAAAATGAGAGAAAGTGAGCATAGCCAAAGCTACCTAAGCTTTATCTAATAAAAACGGCAACAAATTCAAAATCAGCATTTCGTTAGTTCTTTGGGTGTGTTGCAAAATGGAGTTTTCAAACTTCGAGCTTCGAGCTACTCCTGTCTTCTGCCTTGCACCTGCGCTCCTTTTATCATGAAGAAAAACCGAAAATCGGTCATACTTCGTACGTTATTTTATGCGTCCCATGACACCAGAGTTAAAATAATCTGCAACCTACTGCAAAAGCACCATCTTTTTCATTTTCGAAGTACCTCCGTTCTCTGAAATCACTTCCATTTGATAGAAATATATCCCGCTGTTAAGGCTTTTGCCCGAATTATCCCTTCCATCCCAAAAGATTTCATGTTTTCCTTGTGGCATATTCTGGCTAACCAATATTTTAACCTTTTCCCCTGAAAGGTTAAAAACACTTATGATAACCCTGGCCGGACTGTTTAGTTGATAACCTATTTTTGTTTGCCCGGTAAAAGGATTTGGATAGTTCTGTTCCAGGATAAATGCACCAGGCTCAGCGACTTCCTCAACTCCTGTTGACACATCTTTCATTGGACCACCCGGCTCTTTTATCGAACCATTTACCGTAATATCCTCATCACCGCGAAGTCCATCGACAAAATGCAGGGTAATTACATCACCACTGATCTCTGCACCGGTTTCGCCATCATACATAAACTCGTACCAATGCAGTTCATTATTGTCGGGCGTATAACCATACTTAAAATAATTATCAACGGTTTCGCCACCATGCAGATACAATGTAACCGTAACAGCCTCCCCAAGGTCGAGCCCATCAATAGAAAAGTCGAAGAAACCGAAAGGAAATTCGGCATCTTCAGGGCTGTCGCCAGGCGAAGGATTATCGGTTACCACTACTTGCGAAAGTTCTGTATCCTCCGGCACTACCAAAGTTACATAATTCTCACCATCAAAAGTATGAAATGAAGCGACATTAGCTTGCTCATAGTCAGGTAAGCCATCGACATTACCATCATAGTCGTTCTCGTTAACATCAGGCCCTTTTTCGCGGGCATCAATAATCCCGTCATTATCCGTATCCTGGTTTGGACCGGCTTGTGCTAATGGTATAAGAGCAGCACCCGGTGTTTCACTCGTTAAATTGTAAGTAAGGCTATTCCCATTGTTTTTTATTAGATTTCTAACCGAGTCGGTTCTGGTATAAGCTATGTCGGAAAATAAATCATCCGGTCTTTCTCCCACCCAGCCTTCTGATTCGCTACCCGGGACTCTGTCGCCTGGGTTTTCTTGAGTTACGGTGTTATCGAACGCTATCTCAACAACAATCGTATCGCCAATGGCAACTGTTCCGCTGGTATTTTCGGTAGTGTTCAACCCCATATAAGTGATGTAGCCAAGCATATTATTCAGCATCTCAGGAGTGCCGGCTATATCTGCCACATTGCCTGAAGTCAGGTAATCCCTGCCCAATCCCCATTGATGCCCCGGAGTTTCAGATATTTTATTCAGGAAAAGCGTAGCTCCACTTATAATTGTCCCATCTCCGTCATAGACACCTTGCGATGTAAGGCTCGCAGAAATATTTACAGGATCGCCATCCAACAATACCCCCGTTGATTGAACCTTGACAACTTTACGCAGATAACCATAAGACTTCAAATATCCCCATTGTGAAGGAATACCATAACATATTTCCCCCGAGCCAAATGGATTGGGAACACAATACTGATTCGTAGGCCCATCATCCTGATTAATAGCCCCGCCCAAACATCGTATCATTCTTTCTTCCGGCTCAATAACTACTCCTCCCCAGGCAGCCATATGCCCCAGGATGCCACTGGAACAAGCCAGATGAGACATATCCCATACTCCATGAAAACCCGGATAATTAAAAGCCGGAAACCCATTACATATTAAAAGGAGAGCTTCAGGATAACCCCACCAGCGTTCCCCGTTGGCTAAAAACACCCCGGAAGGACTTTCTTCTTCACTTTCGGAATAACCACCGCGAGGTCCGGGGTTTGCAACTCCCTCATCGGTAACGGTTCCCCACATAGTAAGAACCTCTCCATAGGAATAATCAGGAACAGTTCCTGTTTCGTTCTCGTCAGGAAATGCCAGGATCACTTCGGTACTGATAGATTGGGTATTGTTTTCCTGGTTGATGTCGTCATCACTTGTTTCAACCAGAGCGGTAAACATGGGGCTGCCTTCATCCAATGGTGTAACGTACACTTTAACCGTATCAACATCATTGTATCCCATTGTACCCAGGTCGCAAAACACTTCGTCGTCGACACGGGATGCACCATTACCTGTACTATTGTAAGCATATATATAATCAACACCTGCGGGCAAAGTACATGTTACCAACACATCATCAGCTTCCTGTTCGCCAATGTTTTTCACATACACGGTATAAACCAGTTCATTGCCGGTGGCAACCGGGTCTGGCTCATCTTCAACAACCAAAGACAAATCGCATCCCGGAGGCATTTCCCATTGCCATATATCGGCTCCGCCATCATAGTCGCGACTATCCTTAAAAGCCACAAACTTATCGTATATGCCCGGATAGGTCTGGTCGTGCTCCACATCGAACATTCTTGTAAAGTTACCTGCGATATCGTTTATAAAGGTAAACAGGTACAAATCCCAGTCTCCGTTCCTGTCATCCTGCCAAACCACATGATCTCCGTAAATATCGGGGTGCATTTGATCATCGCTATTATACTGCCCCAGGTTCCATAATGCCCAGTCAAAATTTTCGAACACTGTGCCCAACCCGAAAGTCATATGGTGCATGTAGATATCGTAATCGCCGTTACGCGTGTCCTGCCACACCACGCGCTTTCCGTAAACAGCCGGCTCTGTTTGATCGGCGGGGTCATCGGTCAGTTGTGTCTCCGTACCGGTGGGGATGTGATACATGTAAATATCCCAATCGCCGGAACGTTGATCTTGCCAGACAACATAATCTCCATACACGTCGGGGTTTTCCTGGTCCCCATTGTCATCATCTGTAAGCAGGGTTAGTTGGCCCGTAGTAAAGTCATACATAAAAACATTCCAGGTCCTGGGCTCTGTCCATGCCGTATGAGAACCAACCAGTACATCCCCATGTATGGCGAGACTCTTTTCTGTCCCCGCCCAAACCAATAATGGATGCGGATCGATTTGGGGGGTGTTGATATCATAAATATAAATCTCTCCCTTCTCTGACCAAACGACACGGTTGCCCGATATAGCAGGATTCGTGCTTGACACTGCAATATCGGAAGTCAAAGCGATTTCGGTGCCGTCTGAACGGTTGTATAAATATATATCGCCATTGGGGCCGTTTCGGTAGTCTTCCCACACGATGTAATTCCCATCGATGGCAGGAAGGGTCTGAATGTTGGCGTCATCGGTAATCTGGACAAATTCGACATATTGTCCTCTTAGCTCTTGTAATGGAATAAAAGTGGTAATCCAAAAGCCGGTAAGTAGTAGAAATAAGTATTGATTTTTCATGGTTGTATACTTTAGTATTCGGTAAAGTGGTAAAAGTTGAATCTCAGCCATGCGATGGCAGCGACTAAGGGGTTGCAACTTGAATGATGACCCGGGAACGGCATAAAGCCACGCCCCGGGCAAGCAAAGTTTTTTATCATTTAATGATCAGTTTCTCCCTTATGGATCGATCTCCCATTGCGATCTCCAGAATGTAAACACCCGCTTTCATGTCGCTTAGGTTAATGAGATGATTCTCCTCCCGGTTAAGGTTTGTCTGTTCGGAAAGCACTACACGCCCGGCAACATCCAGTATCCTGATTTGATAATGGCCTGCCTCAGCACTCCGTATCCATACTCTGCCGAGGGAAGGATTGGGATAAATCGATAAGCCTGATGCTTTCTCCTCTTCCGGGATCGCTGTGACCACCACCTGCTCAAAATCGGCAAAGAGCGATGCGGTAAAGCCCTGATCAATGGTCTGCACACTCCAAAAATAGGTAGCCGAAACAGGGCCGGCCAGTTTCAAAGTGTTACGGTTTCCGGCATTGCCTGTGAAAGTTTTTTTCAAAAAGTCATCATCCGACATAGGCGAAAGCACAGAAGGGCCACTAGCTGCTGTGAATACAAAGACGTTATAATACAACCCATATGGAGGGGTTTCCTCATCCTGAGCCATATCCCAGCTAAAAACAAGGGTATCTCCATCCATAACGGCCTGCAATTGACCCGGTGCGAGGGGCGGTGTATTCATAGTCTCGCGATCGTTGCGATAGATAGCTGTCACAGTCTCACCGGCACTATAGCCCTGTAAGGCCAGGTCAAGGTCGCCATCGTTGTCAAAGTCACCCCAATCCAGGGCACTGCGTCCAAGTGGCACCAGGTTGTAACCGGCTTCGGCAAAACTGCCCTGATCGTTTACAAGGATAATAGTACTTGGCTGATAACCAGCGTGGTTGCCGGTCACGACCAAATCCACATCCCCATCATTGTCGTAGTCGGCCCAAGCCAGGTCGCCACTTTCGGTACCCGTAAAATTGTCCACAAGACTGAACCAGGTTCCGCCATTAGTTGGCATGCCTTCGTTGCGATAAATCCGAAGCACGGGGTCGTTTTCTATTTTACCCATGACGGCCACATCCAGGTCACCATCGTTGTCCATATCGACCCAATCGACCGAGGCATTGGTCATTTCGGGTATCTCCGTATCCATTTTGGTAAAGGTTACATCCCCATTATTGATGTGGAACGCACAAGGATTAAAGTTGGAACCGCAGGTAAATATATCCACGTCCCCATCCTTGTCGATATCCACCAGGCTGGTTTCGCCACCCTGGGTGGGGCCGAGGAAGAAAGGTGAAGCCGTGAAGCTGCCCCCGCTGTTCAGGTAAATTTGATTATAATCGCGTGTGGCGCCCCTTCCGGAAAGCAGAAGATCGTATGTGCCATCCCGGTCCATGTCGGCCCACTTCACACATGAAGAACTCACATCTTCGATACCGGTCTCTTCAAGCAAGGAGAATCCACCCTCATCGTTCCGGTAGAGTACCGTCTTTTTATTTTGCTCATCCCCATCCAGGCGTCCGGTAGCGATGATGTCCAGGTCGTTGTCGTTGTCCATATCTATCCAGTCGGCCGAGCAAGAGGTACTGCCGGAGAGTCCGGTCAGGGCAATTCCCGAATCTTCAAAGCCGGCCCCTGTATTGGTAATAATCTTTGTCCTGAACTGATCGGTGTCCCCAATCCACCCAGTTTGAAGCAGATCCATGTCACCGTCGTTGTCGTAATCACCCCACTTGATGGCCCCATGAGACAAACCTGGCAGGTTGGTAGCTAAAAGCGTAAAATCTTCCGTTTTTACAAACTCATCGGCCCCGATATCGGGATAGGTCAGGTCGCGCGGCTCCCCATCAATGTCATCGGGCACAGCAGCCAGGGAGACCGCGGCACTGTCCAGGATTTGAGCGTTGGCATGCAGATCAGAATCAGAGAAAAAGTGTGGATCGCCAAAAATCGAATGCGCATCCATTGAATTCAGTGGCTGCAAATCTTCCAGGGTAACCACATTTTCACCCCAGTAAGCAAGGTTGTCATCGGTAACGTAATAGGCATTGTAATCAGAATTGAACACAGTGGAAGGCGTTGTGATATAGATGGCCCGACCTCCTCCGATATTAGAAAAGATGTTATTAAAGAGGGTAGCACTGGTTGATCCTCCCGAAGTGATATACAGAGGCCGGCTGTTGGAATTGGGACTGGTCACATTCACGCTGTTGTTAAAAATCAACTGCCAGGGTGAATTGTTGATGTATATTCCATCTACACCGGAAGCCCCGCCACAATGAATAAAATTATTGGCTATCAAACCCTTGTGCTCTTCAGTGCCATAGCATGTCGATAATGTAACACCATCTCCATTGACATTGATCTTATTCTTCAGTATCCTTAAATCGTTGCTGCAACTTAAAGCCTGAATTCCTTTTGTGTTGGATTCAATGATATTGCCATTAATCTGCGGGCTCTCGTAAAATTGAAGATACATCGCGGAGTAGCCAACATTGATGAAATCATTATCCTGAATAATGGTGCCAGTGGGATAAAGAAAATTATTCTGGTCGCGCCGCATGTAGAGGCCAAAAGCAGAACCCCGGATATGATTGTTTCTGATTATCCGGCTTCTGAAATCCGAATCACCGGAAAAAATGCCAACGATATTCCCGGTTGCATTGGTATTGCGTGTAGACGCTAACCAGCAATTTTCAACAATGATGCTGTCTGCTCCCTGATAAAGATTAACCACTCTTCCATATTGAGTTCCTTCGGCAGAAAGTTTCAGGTTTTTCAGGGTAACGAAATCGGCCCCGTGAAGCCAGAATACGAAATTATCATCCAGCCCCTGAGCGGAATAAGTCAAAAGCGCGGTATCCTCATTGGCCGTTGCCGACTGGATAGTTACCCGGTTCAAATCGCTGGATCCCGGAATACTCTTCATAACGAACTGATCGTCATAGGTGCCTTCGAGGAAGCCGAACGTTACAGACGCCGATATTCCCCGGAGCAATGCATCGGCCATGGCCGTTTCAAAATCGGGATAGGTGCCGCCAGAACCAATGGTATATTCGGAAGCTCCGTCCAAAGGTATGGTACTGACAGGTGCAGGCGTGAACTCATCCGCCCCGATGTCGGGTGTGCCTGAGCGGATTTCGCCATCGATATCGTCGGTGACCAGAGACAGTATCGTCCCTTTCCCATCCAACCAGGGTGCGATGGTGTGTAAGTCGCGTTCAGAAAGATAATGAGGATATACCGAGAGAGAATTTTGATTCAACCCGGTTAGATCCTGAAGTTCGTTGATATCAAACACCTTGTTTTGAGCCCAGTTGGCGATGTAATTTCCAGCGGTATAGAGGTTGTTGTTGCTCATCTCACCAATTACATTCTCGGTGAGCACCTCAACAGCATAAGCCTTATCCTCACAAGAAAAGTTATTGTTTTTAACAGTTACCGTAGGAAAACTATTGACCCCTCCGGCCGCATGAAATGCAGAAGCCTGAAAGCTTTTGCTAAGCACATAAACAGAGTTATTCAAGACATCGGTAAAAACAGAGTTTCCAATGGAAATGCCCTGATTCCCATTCTCTCCAATGGTTACGAAATTATTGGCGATCAGTGCACGGCCCCCCTCGTCACCAAGCCGTCGTATTTCCATCCCCCAGTTCTCTGAATTTATTTTATTCCCGGAATAAGTGCCCCCTCCATAATCTCCGCTAACCCGCAAACCATAAGAGCCAGCTTCCATGTTATTATATGTGATTATTGGTGCATAATTAAAATTACAATAGGTAGAACAATAGCCGGTCTCCTCAAAGGTATTGTTATCCACCAGGGTACCTGGCAAATGATGGTCGTTAAGTCCTTCAAGATAAAGGCCATAACTCCCTTTAAGAAAATAGTTGTGGGTGAAATTAAGGTAGCCGAAGAACTCATTGTTGAAGTTTTCTACATCGGCCCGGATAATTGTCTCCCGGGCCGTGGCCCCTCCTCCTGAATATTGTCCGTAAAATGCATTATTGCTGAAGGTTACATAGGATGAAAATCCATCGAATAGGATAATGGTGTTATAGAAGTTTTCCCCTTTGGCTCTAAAAGTAAGGTGCTTAAAGCTGAGGTGATCGGGACCGTCGAGCAGGAAGATCCAGTTATCGTCCAGCCCCACTGCATCATACTCGAGTATAACATCGGTAGAATCCTGTGTGGACGACTGATAAGTTACCGTGTTGGTTGCACTGCTCCCTGTAATGTGGTTGATGGTCACATGAACATCGTATGTTCCGGGCAAGATATTAAAGGTCACCGGCCCACTCACACCATTGGTATTCAGGTCAGTTACGGCCGATTGAACATCAGGGTAGTCCTGGGCATCACCTATGTTGTAGGTTCCTGAGAGCTGGCTAAATACCGTACTGGTGGCAAGCACAAAGAACAACATCATTAACTGAAGCCTCTGATAGAGCTTCCTTGTTTGGGTTGTTGTAGAGATTGTTTTCATGGCATTGGTTTTTAGTATAAACATCCTTAAAAACCTGAGATTCGTAATGTAAAAGCATAATTCTTCCAAAATAGACCGATTCGAGATTATTTTATTAAGCAGAAAAATAGTTAAAACGCACGAACCGCACGAACTCTGCCTGAGTGAGCCTTATCAGTGACCATCATGTTTCCATTAGTTAAAGCCACTCTCCAAGCGAAGAGGTAATTATTCAGCTCGTTAGAACACCAATAATAGGCATCAGCAAGTGCATTGCCTCCATTTGCTATGGCAGTCGCATTAATTGTTGATTTTTCCAGGTACATCATGGTCAATTCCCCTCTCGACGGCAGATACCAATCGCCATAGGATTCATTGTTTTCGACGGTTCGTAATTGATTACAAATAAGCGCTGCATAAGGACTGTCATCATCACCAATAACAGCTTGTGCTGCAAGAATAATTGTTGTATTGGCTACACCTGAATACAAACCATCTCCCTTGGCTTGGGTTTTGCCGTAAGTTCCGGCATACCATCTTACACCCGCAGACTGATCCTCTTTAGTCACAACCAAACCATGTCGGCCTGTTTTATCAACATAAAATACAATACCACCCTGGGCATAGTCACCTATAGAATATGTTTCCGGAATTGTCCTGCGCAACCGTGCTATTGAATCGCCTAAAGCTGACTTTGTGGCCAAGTCACTTAAGTCCTGGTCGCCGGTGTTTGTGCCTGAAAGGTTATCCAAATTGGTAATGTCGGTTGCTGTAATGTTAGCTGCCTCACTACCTGAATAAAAAGGATCACTTTCGGCTATGAGTCCGCTTAAGGATTCAGCCGTCTTTGCGTGTAAAGCATAAGGAACGCTTAGCAATTGGCTTGTGCCGGTTATAGCGTAGTTTGTTCCGCCCGCCGGGTCAATTTCAGTTTTTAAAAAGTAAGGTCCATTTGTCCAGTCGATGGCTGAAAAGTCGCCGCTTTCAATGGTTCCATCTCCAATTTCAATAGTTACAAGACCATTGGCATTGGTATAGGGGCTTTGGGTTTCTACATAAACATAAGTGCCAAACACGGAGCCTTGCAAAATACTAATTTGCATTCCAATCAATTGGTTGGTAACTAAATTATTACTTGCATCGCGAATTACCGCCTGGTAGCTCATTTTTTCGGGCGATTGAGCTCCGGCAAAAACCGCTAAGAATAAGATTACTAAGATTGTGAATAAGTTTTTCATGGTTCGCTATTATTTAAATTCAACTTCAATCTTCCTTGTTTCGGATGTTGGTGTCCGGAATTGTCAGAACAGGAGTTTTTAAAATAAAATACTGCTTTATTCAGTTTTTACCACTTTAAAGGTTTTTATTACTCTGCTGCCTTGAATTATCTTCACAAAATAGGTTCCCTGTGCAAGATTACTCATAGCAATGCTTGTTTGATTACCGGTGATTTGCTCGTTCTCTAACAATTTTCCCTGCATATTCAAAAGCTGATAGGTCAAATCGTTTAAATTATCACTTTCAACCTTTAGTTGTAGAAAATCGGTTGTTGGGTTGGGATAAACCAAGACCAAAAGGTTTATGCCTTCAGCTTCTTCAAGTACTGTTAATACCGAAATTTCATAAGGTTGTTGTATGCCCTCTAACACCGACCCATTTGTTCCTGTATGGGAATGATAAACAACTTGTCCGATAGAATAACTCACCGTGCCTCCTGATCCTGAAGCATTCCCGCCGGTGGCGGTAACTAATTGTTGTGCTTGTATTGAGATGCAAATAGCTAACAACAAAATACTTAACATAACTTTTCTGTGTTTCATTTTTTCTTGGTTTTAATGGTTCAGTCTCCCCCCGGCATTACAGGCATCTCCATCACCTGGTAGTCAGCAGGTATTTCAAAAAATTGCGAGACGGGAGTCCAGGGTTCCACCCCGCTCATCTCCATCCCTGAGTTCTCATTGCCATCAATATGGTTTAGCATCTTCATGGGAAACTTGTATTCATTGGAAACCCACAGGGTGAAAAGCTTTTGGGACGGATTCTCAGCATTGTAGAGTGTTGATTTGGTACACGGTACACCGTTAACCATTTCCTTACCTTCTTCTTTCATAATACCGCTTTTCTGATAATACTCCATTGATTTCAATGGATCGTTTGACATGCTCATCGGACTGTCCGACGGGCTTTTCATAGCCATTTTCTGTTGTGGCATGAGTATAATGACCTCTCCGGAGCCATTTTTTACAATGACGGCTCCCTTCTGCCCGTCCTCATCAAAATCGTAACGGTAACCTGTATCGGCCGAATGGACTGTGAAAGACCGGGTTTCACCCATGGAGGTAAAGTTCATTTTACCTGTGAATTGGGCGGATAAGGATAGTCCTGACAGACTAGCTAAAACAAAAAGGATTAGTTTTTTCATGGCATTGTATTTATTTGAGTAACAACATTTTTTTACTCTGCTGAAAATTTCCGGCAGTTAATTTGTAGAAATATATACCCCCGGCCATCCCTTCACTATCAACCTCAATTACATGTTGACCTGCTACTAATTCTTTATTTATTAAAGTGCGTATCTGACGCCCTTGTGAATTAAATATATCTAACTTTACCTGTTCGGGTACAGGAAGAAAAAAACTAATAGAGGTTACTGTATGGAATGGATTGGGATAGTTCTGATCCAGCTTAAAACCAGCAGGTGAATCCGTTTCCCGGATATTATCTTCTACAGAAGTACCAATGTCCCTGTATGGATCAAAAGCAAACAGGTACCCCTTTGTTGTCATCACCAATGCCGTTTTATCTCCGGGACTAAATAAAGCCGCCGCACCATGATCCTCCGTGAGGGCTTGTTGAACAAAGGCATCGGATATGGCATTATAAGCCCAAATACCCGTGACATTCTTAGCAAAGCAAATACTATGATCGCCATAAAGCATACGACGATCGGTTACAAACTCACTGCTGGTTCCGGTAATCGCGCTATATGCTACATATTTATTATCAGTAGTGTAAGCAATAAGGAAATTTTCTCCCGAGCTGGTGTAAAGGTCTGTTGTGGTGCGTCCATACGGTAAATCCAGTTCCTGATTGGTTGCGCCATTAAAAATGGATATCAGCTTACTGTTTGGTTCGAGATAGTAAATAAAATCGCCACTAAGCTTAAGATACGGACTTTGGGGCCCGGAGGCTTTTTCTGTCCAGGCATCAAAAACAGGCGAATAAAAATACATCTTATACCCGGTGTCAGTATTCGCTAAAAGAGCAGCCACATTATTGTTATACCCCATTTTTAGAAATGAATAATTTCCCCATTCGGTGTTAAAATGAGTGAGGGTCTCTGCGCTGGCCATATTATAGCTGTAAACGTATGCCGTATCAGCGTCGTTGTTTTCGAACAACATAATTCCCCAATCGTCACGGGGCTCGATATTTCGGTTCCATTTGTAAGTATTCTCATAATCCGCCGGCATAGCAGCATAACCCGTGAACTGTTCATTGGGATAGCCACCCATTGAATAGTCAAAATCATGGCCCAGGTAAATTTTCCCACCGCAACTCTGCCAGCCAAAATCTTGTTCAACATGCAGTTGGGACACTATGCATGGGTTCATTGTATGGGTATCCGATTGGTATGAATGAATTTCCAGATTATTACTGCTCCGGTTCCTGAATGAAATAACAGCAGTTTGCGCTCCAACGCAGAATGTGTTAAGATTATAATCATCGTTTGAGGTGCGACTGAAAACGATTGGTTCCGGGTACAAAGTGTTGTAAATGTAGAAGGAGTGTTCAGCGTCCGGATAATTAATTGTTGTTGTAACACGAAACATAAAAACGGTGCGCGGAGATAGATTCTTAACAGTGGTGCTGGCGCCAACTATAGAATACTCACTTTCATAATGCTCGGCCCATGTGTTGTGAATAGCACTGTAACAGCCGAAAAACCTTTCCCCGTCAGGTAGTCCGGATTGAGACCATACGATAAATCCATAATCCAGCCGCTCAATACCGATGCCAAAAGAATAATTTTGTTCAAAGAATTGTTTTGTACCGGTACAGTAGGCAATAATTTTATTATTACCGGATTCATCGTTGAGTGTGATTAAAACATAACCAGGTTCCTCATAAGCATATTTTTTATCCAAGGTGCCAAGTCCGCTGATTGGGTTACTTTGCCACTGTCCGGTCTCCGCGTTAAACACATAAAAATATTGGTCGGTTACCAAATAAGCCGATTTTTCCCAACACCCGGTTAATGTGCCTGCGCTGCTGCTGGTGCTGTTAATCAGTTCACCCTCAAAGTCCAGAGTGTTGAAGGTTTGTGAAGTGGCGCTATAAACAACCGCGAGGGATTCCGAACACACCATGGCCATATCTTTCGACGCCCGGGCCGGATGGTCCCATGGCGACGACGTGGGTTGATCGTGTTCATGCCATGCACCGGAAATAAGGTCAAAAGCATATATAGTCGTGTCATTTTTATTCACATAAATAAGACAGTTTTCACCTACCGCGTAATATTTATCTGCTGGTAGTGCAGCTGGCAATTGTTTCTTGACCCACACCCCGCCCGGTTGGGCTAATAAGGGGTAAGAGCCTATAAGGATCAGAAAAATCAAGATCGCTTTTTTCATAAAATTACGCATAAGAAGAGCGATTGATAATTTAGCTTTAAAGAGTAAGGTTTTTTTCATGGCTTATTTATTATCGTTTTGATATTTAGCTTTTAAAAGCACGCATTAAAACTGCCGGCAAATATTACTTTGCCCCGGCAGCTTTCAATATTTCAACAATGTTTGAGGCCCCGGCTTCTGTGGCTAATGAAAGGGGTGTTTTCCCCTTGTTTGAAACAGCATTAACGTTTGCGCCGTTTTTGACCAGAAAGCTTACCACTTTATCATTTCCGCGTTCCACGGCCCAGAAAAGAGGGGTATATCCTCCATAATAGTCTGTGGTATTTGCTTCATCGATATCAGCGCCCTGGGCAAGAAGGAACTCAGCAAATTCATAGCTGACCGTTTCCCTGCTCAGGCCTACACTGGTACACTGGGTAAAGACACCATTCCCTTTGTCAGTCAGAGCATGAATATCTGCCCCTTTATCGATGAGTTGCCTTGCTATTTTTTCAGAACTGCCACAGGCAAGAATAAGAGCGGTAGTGCCATCATTAGACTTAATTTTAACATCTGCCCCCTGCCTGATCAGAAAGCCGGCAACACTTATATTCTGACCGTTAAGTGCATTCATCAGGGGGGTGTACCCGGTTCTAGTATCCTGGTGGTTGATATCGGCACCAGCGGAGATAAGGACTTTCATCATCACAGTGTCCTTAGCCAGGCCCAAGGCAGTATAGCCCATCATATCATCCTGCTGATAGTTAACGTCAGCACCTGCAGCAATAAGAGCTTTCACGGCATCAATATCATTTGCCCCGACTTTGGCAAAAAGTTCTGTTTCCTGAGCGAGCAGGTTTGTTGTGGCAAAAAGCCCGATCAACACCATGGATAACATTGCAGATCTTGTAATAATATTAGTTTTCTTCATTATTTCATTTTTTTAGTCTGTAATTACTTAATTATGAATATATTGAACATCATAAGGATTGTTTGGTCAAAATCACTATTTCGGTTATCGGAGTGCCGTCATTCCACTGGTTCACGGTGGTGTCCTCAGGGATATCCATGCTTCTCAGTCCCATGTCGTCTTCAATACGGATTGTTCCTTTGAGGGCTGTCAGATCGCGTACAATGCCGGTAAGCAGAATCAGAAACCGGATATTTTCTTCAATAAAATTGTAATCGACAATAGATTTAAAAAGCCTTGTTTCAAACAGGTTTTTTTTCATTTTTATGGCGATATACACTTTTGAGTCGCGGAACGAGAGATATACTTTGGTGTCCCATTTTTGTTTAAAATCAACAATACGTTCCATTAACGATGGCGAAAGGATGTACCGTGCCTCCACCTGGTCGTCTCTGTAAGCGCAAAACTCTTTTTTAAGGTCGGGTAGCAGTTTTGTATCGTAAAATGCTTTAAAGTTTGTAGTTGCATTCATGAATCAAATAATTTTTTAGCATTCACATTTAGTCTTTCCACGTCGGGTATTTCGAAGAGGGTTCGCCGTTTATAGCCCATGATACCCGCCATAATATTCGAAAGAAAAGTTTCAACTTTATTATTAAAAGTGGTAACTGCCGCATTGAAACTCCGGCGTGCAGCAGATATTTGTTCTTCGGCTTCGTTCCATGCTGCCTGAAGCTGCAAGAAATTCTGGCTAGCGTTTAAATCCGGATAATTTTCAACAGCAACCATTACCCCTGAAATTCTTTAGTTATTTTGTTTTCGAGGGTAATGCGTTCGTCATTGGGGAGTTCGCCGGAAATGGCACGGGCACGTAGTTCGGTAAGTTCATTAAGCAGGCTTTTTTCATGTTTCATGTAACTTTTTACCGTTCCAACCAGATTAGGGATTAGATCGTACCTTTTTTTTAGCATCACATCAACCGAAGCAAAGGCATTTTCTACATCGTTTTTCCTGCGGACCAGCGAATTATAAAGTCCGACAATTAACAATAGTAAAAGGACTGCGACTACAATTATGTATATCATATCCGTAAATATTAAAGGTTATTGACCAGGCATGGTTTGTCCTTACATACTTCAATATGTATTTTCCCATCATGAACCTCTAAAACCACCATATCGCCGGCATCTCCGGAATACAACATAGAGGCGGACCTCCCCCCAGGCACCCTTTCAGACCGTTGACAAACAAGGCTTTGCTCGTTCTCAGCAAGTCCTTCTCCTTCCATCACAGAGGATAAAATAACCTTTGCCGGTTGAGTGGTTGCATTTCTTAGTCGTATATGACACCGGCCGCCCGGAGGTACTTTAAAAACAATCTGGCTGCCATAAATAAATCATCACTCTTCAGGCACAATTTCAATGTGAAGTTTTCCTTCATGAACCTGAATGATTTTATCGTCGCCCGACTGCCACGAATAGGTTTTGGTAACAGACTCATCTTTAAACAGACGATGGGTTCTATAGCTAAGAGGCCCCTGCTCATTAAAGGACAGCTCCTTTCCATCCCGCATGGCAATTCTTACAATTTTAGCAGGTTCGGTTGTCTGATTTTTCAAGATGATCTTATAGTTCTTGCTCTCTGGGACTTTGAAAGTGAGTTGATCACCTCTACTGAAATCACCCTTTAACGGAATGGTAGCCTCTATGGTTTCCCAGGATTCAGGAGGTGGAGGTTCCGGTATTATGGGTCGCATTCGTTTATCAACTTCCACGTAATCCTCCGGAATATCATACAGAGTGGCATCGACATCCCGTTCCTTAATATTTCTCAACTCCATATAGGTATTCTCAGCCATATGGTTGATCATTTTGAGTAAAAACCCAAGCTTGTCAGAGTACCAGGCCGTGAATATTTTCTGATCATCGGCATACAATTCCAGCTTCTCCGCATCAAACCCCAATAATTTTTCTGTTCCCACTTTCTTTTCGGTATAATTCTTCTGCATATTGCGGAATGACTGAAAAGGATCGTTCATCAAACTCGTTGAAGACATCAGACCGGTAAAGTGGACCTTTTCTTCCTCAGGAAATAAAATGGCGGTGCGTTCAGCTAAGGGATCTACTATCACGATGCCTTTCGAGCCTCCCTCTTCAAAATCATAACGATACCGGGTGCCATCCGACTGTACAAAATAGTTTCTTTCAGTACCTTGCCTGACATCAACCATGTTGGCAGTAAACTGGGCCTGACCCGGCATCTGAGCTGGGCCAAAACCTAAGATCAGGATGAGAAACGTTGTTATTGCAGTTTTCATGGTCAAGAGATTGCTAGATTTTTCCCGAAGCATCGGGATAAGATTTTAGAACAAAATCAACTTATTGATTTTCAGAGCCATACAGCCTAATGATCTAATGCTACATATTACTGACATTCAATGAAATAAAATACCAATGGGACTATTGCATGATATTTGGGTATTTATTAGAAGACCGAAGTTTCCTGCATAGTTAAGTTATATACTATCGGCTACTTTTATAGCCTCCCCTTTGGGGAGGTTTGGAGGGGCTCCCCTATTTCTTCACGATTCGCTTCGCGCATTCGTTCGGCGCTCGGCAAAGCTCAAGCAAGCTTGGCTCTGCTCTCACTTCTTCACGATTCGCTTCGCGCATTCGTTCGGCGCTCGGCAAAGCTCAAGCAAGCTTGGCTCTGCTCTCACTTCTTCACGAATTCAACCCTCCGGTTATTGGCTTTGCCTTCAGGGGTGTTGTTGGCATGAAGAGGTTTACTTTCACCCAATCCTTTAATTGTTAACCTATCGGCAGAAATACCCCTTTTCACCAATTCGTTTTTAACCGACTGTGCCCTTTTTTCGGAAAGTTCCATATTGAATTCCTCTTCTCCCACGTTATCGGTATGTCCTTCCACACTAAAGTTAAGATCGGTATGATCCGCCATCAGGTTATAGATTTTCTTAAGGATCCCTTCTGATTCCGGCTTAATAGTAGCTTTGCCCGAATCAAAGCGAATTCCGGTAGTCACAATCTTCCCATCGGTAACTACCCGGTCATATAACTTTTTACTTCCCCTGGCAATTCTGATATTTTTTATCAGGGCCTGTTTACCCGCATGGCATTGTCTACTTCGAACGGTAATTCCTGTAGGCTGAGCACGAAGGTTAGGGATATTGCACAACCTGTTTTCGCCAAAATAGACCTTCAAAGCCCGCACATTGAAAGATATGGATATATGCTTCCACAAGGGATAATCAGAGCTTTCTAATCCGGTATCCGTTCCACCGAACCCCTCCACCGAAACATGATTCGCTCTTACAACTACAAACGGCATGGATGAAGGACGTTTTTGGGTGATGATATCATATAGGAATATATTGTAAGTAGTGCAAAACTCACTGAAATAAGCGTCAAACTCAAGCGTGAATTTCTCCGGCAGGTAATCACCCTGTTCATCCATTAAAGGAGTAATCAGGCATTGGTTTGTGGTGGCAAAGTTAATGACATAATCATCCCCGTATTTGGCAATTTCAACATTGCCTTCTTTCAAGTCCCATTTAGAGGGAAATTCTCCATTTTCTTCATTTTCCTGGTTATCTTCAAAGATAATTACATCGCCTGGCACAAAATCAAATTTCGACCAAGCCATAGTAGGGGACTGATTCTGCGGGGAAGAAACGGGCTCGCCACTTTCCCCTTGGACATCTCGGGAAGGCGCATTGGACCGACTGTCGGCGGGTGTTTCGGGTTGCTTTTTTTTCTTCTTTTTCCCAAACAAGCCGCCCAGACCCTCTTCAATCTTATCCAGACCTTTATCAATGCCATCATCAACCTTCTTATTGGTCCGGCTGGTTCCTTTTTTCTTTACCACTTCCTCAGGATCCTTGATTTGGGATTGCACATTTACAAAACCACCAATGAGAAAGCAGAGCATTGCGAATAACAGTATCTTCTTCATGGTTCTTGGTTTTTCTAAACAATAATGAGTTTTAAATGAAAATGCCTTATTTAACAAGCCTTCATTTAAAATTACGACCTAAAACCACGAAGAGAAATAGTAAATGAGTATGCGACCTGCCGGAATGAGTATTGGCAGTATATAAAATAGAATTATGGGGTTTAGGATTAGATAATAAAGGCCCGGCAGGGATTGTCAAAATGATAAACAACATTTTAACAGTAAGATTTATGACAAATATGCCTTGTTAAGAGTGATGCAGATATTGGGGAGTTATTTGAGTTGGAAACATTACAAAATAACGTTTGAATCGTTTAATTTTCAGAAGATAAAAAGATGGCAATTATGGATTTACAAACGGCCAAAACAAACGTGATGCAAAAGATAATGAATGTATCCAAATCGTCATTACTGGAAAAAATCGGCAATATTCTTGATGAGGAAATGATAATTGGTATGTCCCTGAAAGGGGCAAATATGAGTAACCCCGGGCAATCAGTGCAAAGCACGATGACGCCCGGTGAATCATCCCCCCTGGCTCACGTCAGGCTGTGCCTGCGTGGCCAGAGGTATTCGAATTCGCCCCTTCCAGGGATCTGACAGATCAGCCTTTTGTTTATTATGCATTAGGTATTCATCATTGTGATGGACCAAACAAATAAAATCAGGAGATTATACTACACAGGAAGATCTTGAAACAGAAAACTGGTAATGGGGAACTATTCAATTTAACACACATCAATCACCGGGTGTATTAAAAAGCAGGTAGCCGGTATCTTAAGGTTACTCGTAGAGGGAATCTTTGATGGCCTGAATAACCTGCTTTTTGAGATTCTGCGATACAGGTATGTCAGAGCCGTCTTTAAGATGCAGGTAACCACCGTCTCGTTTAACAAACTTATCGATGTACCTGACGTTGACCAGATGAGACTGGTGAACACGTATCATTCCGGAACCCGAAAGCAATGAATCAAACTCTTTAATGGTGCGCGACACCATAATCTGCCCCCCTCGCGAAAGCACAAAAACGGTATAATTACTGTCTGCCCGGGCCCGTATTATCTCGCTTATGGAAACCACATGAAGGTTATCGGCAGTTGGCAGGATGATGCGCCTGAGCACTTTTTTATTTTGCATGTTTTCATGAAGAGCCAGTATTTTTAACTGCTCCTCTTCATGATCGATCACCTGGCACGCTTTATCCATGGCCCGGCAAAATTCATCCGAATCAAAAGGTTTTAAAATATAATCGAGCGCACTCACTTTAATAGCATTCAGAGCATATTCCTGGTGCCCTGTAATAAATATCACTTTAAAATCTATAGGATCAATTTTTTTGAGCAGTTCAAAACCAAGACCATCAGGAAGCTCCACATCAAGAAAGAGCAGATCGGGATGCTCCCGGTGCATAGCGCTGAAGCCTTCAGAAACAGAGCTCACCGAAGCAATAATGCGAATTTCCGGATAGCTCTCTTTCAGGAGTTCGGTAATTGAGTTTCGAACTGAGATTTCGTCGTCAATAATTATTACTTTCATGCAAATATCTTCTTATATGGCAGCAGCATCACAACCTTCGTTCCTTTAGGTCTTTCACCGTCGTAAAGATCAATGATTTCGTAGCTGATGTTTTTTTCTTTCAGAGCCTTTCTGAAATGTTCCAACCGCCTTTCTGTAAGGCTTGTAGAAAGAGACCCCTTTTTAATATTTCCTCCCGGTTTTTGTAAAGCCTGTTCACGGCCCACCCCGTTGTCAGTTACCTCAAGCATCAGCAGGTCATTTTTCAGCAGATAGGAAATGCTCAGATACCCCTTTTTATTGCATGAAAGGAGACCGTGCTCAATGGAATTTTCGACGCATGGCTGTGCCAGCATAGGGGGTACCGAAAAATTCTCCGGGTCGATGGCTTCATCTACTGATACGTAGTACTCAAATGTTGTCTCAAACCTCATCTGTTGCACATCCAGATAGAGTTTTAGTGTCTCAATCTCCTGGTCGAGGGGCACATATTCCTGGCGTGTATGTTCAAGAATGTTACGCATCAACCGGGCAATCTTAGTCAGGAATGCATTGGCCTGACGGGGTTTTCCGGCCAAAATGAACTCTTGTACGGCGCAGAGCGCATTAAAAATAAAGTGGGGATTCATCTGGGCCCTCAACAGGCGCTGTTCAAGATCCATAAGGGCATACCGGGCACGAAACCTGCTGTGCCGGATATAGAATGCAGAAATGACCACAAGCAGTAAAGCCAATATCCCCAACCCCTTCAGGTAAAGCCTCTGTCTGCTGATTCTGGCCTCCTGCAAAAGTCGTTCCTGCATCCGTAAAAACTCAGCCACCTCCTCTTTTTTATTATATTCGTACTGAAGATCGAGGCGGGTGATCTTTTTATGAAACGCATCGTTGTTGATGCTATCGTTGATCTGATGAAATTCTTTCAAATAATTGTAGGCAAGATCTTTTCGACCGGTCAGACTGTAAAGATCGCTCATCAAAGCTGCGGCTTCAGATATCACCAGAGGTCGTTTTTGTTGCTTTCCCATCCGGTAAGCCTCAAAAACATTTTGCAGAGCAGCCCTGTAATCTTCCTGAGCTCTGTAAATCTTCCCTATAGTAATCAAAGCATTATCCAGGAGCGGGTCATTAATACTGCGGGCCAGATCAACAGCCTTTTTCCCATAGAAGTATGCTGAATCCACTTCGGATTTCATCAGTAAGGTAAAGGCCATGTTGTGATAAGCGGCCACCAGCCCTGCTTTATAATTCATCCTCCGGCTTAGGTTCAAACTTTTCCTGATAAAACAGAGTGCACTATCGTACTGTGCCCGTGCATTGAAAATGTTTGCCAGCGTATTGTATGTTTTGCTTTCCTCCCATAACTCTCCTTTAGACTGCACAATAGAGAGCTTTTTAAAATTAAATTCAAGTGCTTCTTCATAATCATTCTGGAAATAGTACATGAGCCCTATGGAACCATAAGCAATGGAAAGACCGGTGGAATCTCCTATCTCTTCCCATAAGGCAAGTGCCTCAAAATAACTGTCTATGGCATTTTTAAAGAGTCCCATATCCTTATAGAGATTACCCATACTGTTGAGTACATCGGCAAGAGAGGTAGTATCGTTAACTGTCCGGGCGATTTCTAGTGCATGATTTATATGCGAAAGGGCCTGCTCCAGATCATTTTTTTGTTTGGCCAGATAGGAGAGTGCATGGTAAGCGTTTATCATCCCCCGCTTATCCCCAAATTCCTTAAAATACCCGAGACTCAGAGCACTGTAGTATTCCGACTTCCGCAATTCACCCCTGAAACTATAGACATACGACAAAGCGTAACAGGCCAACGCTTTTCCTTTTATATCATCCAAACTCTCAAAAAGCTCCAGGGCTCTAATATTATAAATCAAGGCACTGTCGGCATGATTAAACTTTGCCAGATGAGCCATTCCCAGAGCCAGAAAGGCATCAGCTACCCCTTTTTTATAATCAGTATTCTTTAATAATTGAAGCGCTCTATGCCCCTTGGCAATGGCTTTGCCGGGGGTTTGGCGGGCAATAAGGTAAGCTTCTTTGGTTAATTGATTGATCACGGCCGTATCGGGAGGTTCCTGAACCGGAGAGGCTGATATAACCCCTTGGCACAAGACCACTAAAAGAATAGATGCAATTACCGACACTCCTGTCATGGTTGCAAGTGATTGGTTTGGATCTCAATATTTCTAAATTTAAAAAAAATGCTAAAAAAAGTCCATTTTTCTTTTGTGCCAGGAGTTCAAAGCTCATTATACTTATCAAAAACCATAATTTTCGACAACCGGAGAATCTCTTATGAACAGGGGCGGAGGTATTTTTTCACCATCATATATTCTCTCTTTCTTCTTTTTGTCATGGTCGTTTTTTCCAATTATTTCGAATAATAACACTCTAAATTAGCATTGTAATTTAAAATTTAATGCAATGAACAATAGCCCGTTAAACAATGACATAAAACATTGATTTCATGCAAATAAGTGATTGAAACACTTGATTAGCGCCCCGATAATCAGCGACTTAATAGATTCCCCAATCTATGAAAAAGTTATGACTATCAGGGATAAGAAAGCTTACAAAGAGTTATTTTACAGCATGTTAGAAAACCTGCCAAATATAAATCAATGGAGGAAAGTGTTTGTTATTGAAACACTTATCCTGTTTATGTCCATTCGAGGAATTGGTGGCTTGGCAGCTATTGATATTGACAACCACACAGCTTTTCATCTTGAAGCTATACAATCCCTTAACTCCAAAGAACAATCGCTGTCAGGTTGGTATGGCAAAATTATTTCCGATAGGAAAGATACCCTAACCTCCATTTCTAAATATTTGGTTGCCGATGCCTGGTTTTCTAAAAGAACTTTTGCTGACCAGATTATTCAATCAGAGATGCATCTGATTAGCAGGTTCAGAGATGATGCCAACCTAAAGTATATCAATACTCAACAACTTACAGGGAAACGTTGAAAAAGCCTAAACGCAGAGAAAGATGCAAGAACGCGAAGCATTCATTAACAGGGAGTTAAAGCCAACACCTACTAATGTATAAATAATTATTTATTAGTTATTTAAAAAAATTTAACGAAGTATTGTTATAAAAATCAGAATGTATTTGGTTATTTCGCAACCTTCAAATTTTTAAGTATTAGTTTTTACGACAGATTTATTTATGAATCAAACTGCCGCATGGCCCAATTTTTACTCCAGCATAGTAAAAGACATTACAGAAAACGATGTAGAAAGCTGTGAATTGGGGGTTCCGCCATAACAAAATCCATTTCAATGCAATTGCCAATAATTCTTATTCCAAATTTTTAGTGCCTATTGAGGAAGAAAACTGTTCAGGCACTACTCACATTATAGGGTAGTCCATCTGAAGAAGGTTTCAGATACAGAAAAAATTCTCAAAATCATTAGAAGTAGCTCCAAATTTCTTAAGCAGTAGTAATGAAACGAGTCCCGATTGCTCGGGACGAGTTCCATCCGACCTTAATAAACAAATTTTATACGGATGAATAACTTCAAAAACAAGTATTTTGACATCTCAAAGCCTGTGTTCATACCGGCGGCGATAATCACCTTTTTATTTGTCAGTTTAACCATCATATTTAACGAAAGTGCCAAAGCTGGATTTTCAGGTTTTCAAGCTTATATGTCAAGTAATTTTGGCTGGTTTATTTCACTAAGTATTAATTACTTTTTAATATTTGTATTATATCTGGCATTTAGCAAATTTGGCAACATCAGAATTGGAGGGAAGGATGCGAAACCCAGCTTCAGCAAATTTTCCTGGGTAGCGATGTTATTTTCAGCGGGCATGGGAATCGGCTTAGTTTATTTTAGTGTGGCAGAGCCTATGCTGCATTTTAATAATCCCATTATTGAAGGAGCCTCTGATATTGAAAAATCTCGCTTAGCCATTCGCAACACCTACTTTCATTACGGTTTTCATGTTTGGGGGATTTACATGTTACTCGGAATTGCGCTTGCCTATTTTACCTTTAATAAAAACACTCCGTTATCATTAAAATCGACTTTGATTCCGTTATTTGGCAATCGCCTGAAAGGATGGCCTGGCCATCTAATTGATGTTGTGGCGGTTTTGGCCACCCTATTTGGACTAGCGACCTCACTAGGCTTTGGAGCATTGCAATTCAGTACCGGCTTATCTGAATATTTTGGTTTGGAAAACGCCACCGGCTTACAAGTGAGTTCCATCATAGGAATAACTTTAATTGCTACTATTTCTGTAGTCTCAGGTTTGAATAAAGGATTAAAATATTTGAGTAATGCCAATATTATCATAGCACTAATTGTTTTTGTATTTGTGCTAATCTTAGGGAGTACGGTACGCTTAATAGATGGTTTTGTGGAAAGTTTAGGGACTTACCTTTCAGATTTGGCAGAATTAAGCTTATTCCGAAATCATAATGGTGCTTCGGGAGATTGGTTTAAAGGCTGGTCGATGTTTTACTGGGTATGGTGGATTTCCTGGTCCCCATTTGTGGGAACATTTGTTGCCAGAATTTCCAAAGGTAGAACCATTAGGGAGATTGGGATATTTGGATTGGTAATACCTTCTGTTTTTTCTTTTTTATGGATGTCTGTTCTGGGGGGAACCGCTTTAAATCTTCAATTAGATGGCAGCTTGGATATTGCATCCATAGTAGCACAAGACAGTTCTATTGGACTCTTCAAAATGCTGGAGACCCTGCCTTTTTATGAGATCACCGCATTTATATGCATTCTTTTAGTAGGTACTTTTTTCATTACTTCATCTGACAGTGGTTCTTTGGTTGTAGATATGATGACCGCGGGAGGAAAATTAAATGCCCCAAAGGGACAAAAAGTATTTTGGGCTTTTATGGAAGGAGCTATTGCCATCGCATTATTAGTAGGAGGTGGTTTAACTGCACTTCAATCAGCTTCTATTTCAACAGGCTTTCCCTTTGCAATTATTTTGGTGCTTGTTAGTTATTCTTTAATTAAAAGTTTAAAACAAGATGAGCAGTTAAAGAGCTAAAACACGGATAAAGTGGAACTATACTTTATCCTTTTATAGTTCCCGTTCCGGATAGCCATACATAATTTCCTCCTCTTTGGATTGAATACGCCAATGAAGGTGCGGGATGACGAGTATAGCACCCCGATTTTACGGGGTGTCAGCAATAACGTAAAACGGACAAAGAGCCGGCTTTTAGCCGGCTTCTCCGGTTATTTGATGTTTTTTTAGATATCGATTATCATATTCACCTTTCAAAATTCCATTTGGTCATCGAAAAATTCAAAACCCCAATGAAACGACTAATGTGCATTTACTCAGCATAAAAAGTTTTAATACATTGGTCCGTTGAAATACCAATAATTGTACTCACTATATGCCGCAGCATCTCACTCAGTGATCCTTTACGTCATACTCCCAACAATTAATACATTTTTCTTCAATATTGCTTATATATAACGACTCACGATTTCCTCCATACGATCAAACTTCTCTTCCATACTCTTGAGCAGTTTAATTTGAGCTCTTGCTCTGATAAGATTGTGCTCAACGCTTTCGGTTTTGTAATATTTATCACCATCCAGGAAATCATCCATAAACCGGACCGCCTGCTCATAAGTAAGCAGTTTTGCACCAAAAGCGAGAGTTTCTTTTTCTTCTCTGGTCAATATACCGTTGGTCTCCTGAAGAAAACCTTTCATAAAGCCTTCAAATAGCTCCATATTAATCCCCACATTGTCCAAATTGGGATCATCCTCTTTACCGGTATTCGCACCATTACGAATGGCATCACCTATGTCATAGCAGACATAACCGGGCATTACTGTATCCAGGTCAATCACACAAAGAACGTCATCATTTTCATCCAGCAGCACATTATTAAACTTTGTATCCTGATGAACAATCCGTTGTGGAATCTTCCCTTCTCGTCCCATCTGTATTATTTTTTTGTATTCATCTGACCGTTCAAGTAAGAAATCCACATCTTGTTGAACGTCCTCCAATCGTCCAACCGGATTTTCTTTTACACGTTCTTTAAAATTTTTTATGCGCATCTCGGTGTCATGAAATCCGGGAATCACTGGGTAAAGTGGTTCTCCGGGCAAATCGGAAACCAGCTTTTGAAATTGCCCAAAGGCTCTCCCTCCCGCCTCAGCCTGTTTAACACTGGCCAGTTGGTCGTAAGAATGAGCCTCTTCAATAAAAAGGAACATACGCCAGTAATTGTCCTCCTCGTCTTTGAAAAACCCCTTGCCATCATTGGTCTTAACAGGGGTTAAAACGCGTCGATCAATATCATGGGCTTCCTGCTCTTCCAATTTTCCACGAATGTGACTGGTAACCCGCTCTATATTACGAGTCAGTTCAGAGACATTCTTGAAAATATGATGATTAACAATTTGCAACAGGTAGTTGGGTGCATCACTCTCGCTTGTCCGAACTTTATAGGTAGTATTAATAAGTCCATTACCAAATGGCTTGATGGTTGCAACCGTACCATTAATGGAAAACTGGTTGGTTATTAGTTCTGGTGTCATAAAATTATTGTTTGGTAAAATTAAAAAATATGCGGGGTAGTATGATTTGTTTATTACTCCTCTCCACTTCTGTTATATAAAAAATCTAATCATTGATCCTCCTTATTCTGATAATAACGAACCCGATTCAAAATTTGCCAGGCACCACGGGTAAAATCGGGGATATTCACGGTCGAACTTCTGTTGTTGGCTGAACGTGCCGACAACTCCATGATGGCCGACCATTCGGCAGCATCATAGACATCCGTATCGGGTGGCAGCCCGTTTTGAAGGCAATAAATAAGTCTCTGATCCATCAGGTAGTCCATTCCGTTGTTTTTGGTAATAGCATCGTTTTCCGCATTTTTCTCAATCACGGGGGCCCACTTCTTTATCAGGGGGTGTTCATATTCTTTGAGCAATAAAGCCATTGCTTCCTTAGACAGAAAGTCGGAACCGTTTTTATCCAGGGTGATTCCGGGTTCGGGCCATTGCTGTACCATTCCCCTTGTTCCGCTTAGCATATGAATTCGACTGTATGGTCTGGGACTTACTATATTATGCTGAAGCATAATAGTTTTGCCATTAGCTGTATGAATAAGGGAGGTATTGATGTCACCATTGGCGTATTTTCGATTGGCAAAATCAGAGTCTGAACCAAAATTTCTCTGCGCATAATCGGTAAGGCCAAATTGGCCCGACGACATGGAAACCATATAATCCAGACGATCGCCCCGATGTATATTCATGCTGTGACACACAGGCCCCAAACCATGGGTTGGATATAAATTTCCATTGTATTTCTCATGGTAGTTGAGCCGCCACATTTTCCAGTAGCCATTTTCTGTAGCGAAGAGCAAATGGCGCAAATCATGAATATATGCGCCTTCACCATGTACCAGTTCTCCCAGCAATCCTTTCTGAGACATGTTGAATGTAGCCAATTCAAATCGTCCATAGATGCAATTCTCAAGCTGAAGGCAATGTCGGCGGGTTTGTTCCGCTGTTTCCACCAGTAACCACGATTCATCGATAGTGGTGGCAGCCGGCACTTCTACCGCAACATGCTTACCACACTGCATCGCATAAACTGCTATTGGTGTATGCAGATTGTAATGAGTTGATATATATATGAGGTCCAGATCATCTCTTTCACAAACTTTCCTCCAGTCTTCTTCGCCGGAATATTCCGGCACTGGGGGCTGATTATTGTTTTTTAAAATTGTCCGGATGTTCTCCAGATTCTCAGGCACCACATCACAAAGAGCCCCAATTTCGGCTCCATCAATGAATAAAAAACGCCGAATAGCTCTGGGGACCCGCATCCCCAGTCCGATAAAGCCAATTCTTACCTTCTTCAGTGGTTCACACCTCAACTCCAATACATGTCTTGTATTTTCTGCTGTTCTCTCAACATTCATCCTTATGTGGGCCATTCTCTGTCTATACGCTTTTCCGCAACTTTGTGCTATTTTACTTTCCGAAAAACCAGTCTTCAAATAAATGTTGGGCTATTTTACTGGTTTTGTAGTTCTACTTTTAGGGCTGAGGGATGTGTAGAAGTTAATTTGTTTTGAAACAGGCCGGAAAATTTAATACAAATTTTCCGGCCCGAGATAATAACAAAAATAGTGATTGGTATTCTTGTTCTTTTTATTTAGTATCTGTCTATAAACTAAGCAAAGTTGTTCAAGTTCGCTGTGTCTGTTCAGAAGGTTCCGCTAATGGCGTAACGCAGTAAACGGGACTTTATGGACAGATACTAGCTAATCAACGGAATAATAAGTTACCTCATCCAGCTTATCCCACGCGCCTCTGGTAAAATCAGGAACCTGAACGGGCATTCCGTTGTTTTTCACAGATTCTTCGGAAAGATGAACAATGCTGGACCATTCAGCAGCATCATACACGTCCTGATCGAGTGGTAAGCCGTTGCGGAGGCAATAAATCAGCCGGTAATCCATAATAAAATCCATGCCACCGTGACCGCCAACCTCGCGTGCTTTCTCACCCACTTCTTTAGTAATAGGATGCTCATATTGAGCCAACATCTCCTCCATTTCCTCGTCCGAAAGGAAACTGTGAGCATTAGGGTCCAGTGCAATGCCACGTTGTGGATATTTCAGGACAAAACCTTTTGTTCCACTGAGCATGTGAATGCGACTGTATGGCCGCGGGCTTGTCACATCGTGCTGCAACATGATGGTTTTGCCTTTGGCTGTTTTAATAATTGAGGTATTCATGTCCCCTTTTATGTACTCTTGCTGAGCATATTCCGAATCTTCACCAAACTTATCTTTTGCATATTTTGTCATCCCAAACTGATTGCTCGATACCGATACCAGATAGTTCATCTTGTCACCGCGATGCAGATTCAATGCATGTGCGATGGGGCCAAAACCATGTGTAGGATAAAGATTGGCATCTCTTTCCTTAAAATGTTCCAGACGCCACATATTCCAATAGCCGTTTTCGTTGAAGTTAAGGGAGCGCAAGTCATGAATATAAGCTCCTTCGGCATGAACAATTTCACCAAGAAGCCCCTGCTGAGCCATGTTGAGGGTCGCCATTTCAAAGAAGTCGTAGTTGCAATTTTCCAGCATCATACAATGACGACGGGTGCGTTCAGCCGTATTCACAAGTTGCCAACATTCATCAATGGTGAGAGCGGCCGGAACTTCGGTAGCAACGTGTTTTCCATGCTCCATCGCATAAACGGCAATTGGAGTATGCAGACTCCAGTGAGTGGTAACATAAACCAGATCTATGTCATCGCGCTCACAAATCTCTTTCCAACCTTCTTCCGTAATGTATTCATCAGCTGCGGGCCGGCCGTTTTTAACAAGCGTCTCGTTGGCTCTCTTAACTTTTTCGGGCACCACATCAGCAATAGCCACCACTTTAGCGCCTTCAATATTGGTGTAGCGGTAAACAGCCCCAGAGCCCCGCATTCCCAGCCCAATAATGGCCATGCGAACGGTATCAATAGGTTCGGCACGAAGTTCCAGTACATCTGCCTGACCTGCGGGTCGCTCAGGTGTAGTAAAAACTTCCTTTGGAGTAAATGTGGTGGATTGTTGTTCTCCACCTGTCATTTGGCAGGCTGCTGCGGTAGATACAACAACAGCAAATACCAATAAACGGATCATTCTGTACGCTCTCATTCTTTGTGTTTTATGATAAAAATTAAACATTAAATACTTATTCTAACCTGCTGGATTTATGGTAATTCCTCAAAGTTTATCCGGGGCCTTTTCCCGACTGGTTCACGAAAAAATTCTGCATCTATTTCCACTCCGGAATTAAAGAAACCACAATTCTTCATAAAGAACTTTCCTCCTTCAGCACCACCGGCATAATCCAGACGGGCTTTCTTCCGGGCTGTGGCATCAGCAGTAAAGACCGCTCCGGTAAGTTGATGCCACTTTTCTCCGGTATCAAACACCCATTGATTTGTATAATAAGCCTTTCGACTTAGGAAACCGGTTTCTGTTCTAAAGTTTTCAAGAAAAGAGTGTAATCCGGTAAGATAAGTACTGGTCTCAGGCCTTTCAAAGCTGGCAATCAATGACCACTGGTCTGTTTCAGGATCAAAGAACCAGGCTGTGAATTGAGTTGAATTGCTTTCTGTGGGCTCTCCTTTAAGCAAAAAACCATATGTAACACCGGCTTTCCACATGAATTTTTTATAACTCTGGCCTCCTGAACCTTCATTGCCAAATTTCCCGGCATGCACATCATCTCCTTTTTTCAAAAGTTTTATGCGCATATGCTCCGGTATCTCATCCGGATTGTCGGAATGGTAAGGACTCCATACGGAAAACAGGATACGACGTTCGACTTCCGAATTTACCTGTATTCCCATATAGCCCTGTCCAAATCCGTTGGCCATAAAATAGGAACCTTGAACATCCTCTCCTTCGGGTACAGTAATCTCATTATAGAAATAGCGAACCGGCGCAGCTTCCTCCGGAATATTGTATCTCAGATGGACTGACGGGCCACGACGTCCCCAGTAAAAATCATCTTTAACATAGTCTAATTCCTTAAAATCGCCCGCAACTATAATATGACTAATATCCAGTTCAGCATTTTGGTTTTCCGGAGATGAAATAATATCCACCTCCTGATAACCAGCCTCGTTAAGTTTAAATTCCCCAACAGGAAGATCAGTAAGCTCTGCACTGGTCACCTTTATTTCGGTAGCCTGACCGCCTACTTCAACCACAACAGACGAAGCCTCTCCCCTGGCTCTGGCACGTATTCCCAATGACAATGAATTTGCCGACCCGGCATGAAAGTAAGTTCGAATCGTATCACCATGACCGGCCCAGTGTTCAATCCCATTGTCTGTTATATACTGATGGCTTTTAAATGGCTGATTAATAAACCAACTGTTGCCGGCTGTTGGTATGGCAACGCCTCCTTCCAGGTTTACATCCGTATTCCCGGAAAAAGATTTCTCATTTGTACATTGACTGGACGAAACCAACAATGTAAGGATACTCATCCCTATCAATCGCATCAAATATCTTTTATGCATATCCATCTATTTTTTTATTTTTAATTATTTCCTGAATAATACAACCCATCTACCAACCATATTACATGTCTTCCCATTGGATAACCACATGCAAAGGAGCTGTTGAACCATGTTTTTAAAAAATCATATGAAGCCGGAACCTATCCTGCATTATTCACTAATAATCTATTCCGATAATTCATAAATAAGGCAGGTTAAAAGACCTTCTGAAAAACACTGAAAAAACCAGATAATAATTGCTGGAATTTAATCTCCAAAAACAAGAGTGCGGGCACCGTCAAACGCAACTGCTTCCACCCTTGTTGCTTCTCCCGGATAAGGCACTACTGTAAAGGAATTTGAGGAATCCCCTGTGCCGACCATCGTAATGTTAATCAACCTTTCTTCAGAATAGGTTTCATAAACAATCACATTTTTCCAATCAGAACCTTCAATTTTTAGTTGGTCTTCTAAAACCTGAACACCGGTTTTATAACTACCCGAAACAGGCAACTTGTTTTGATAAGTTTTATAGCTGTTGACCGAAATATATTTCAACACATTATTAAGTTCCGGTTTTGGATAACGACTAATGTAATTTATCGTTTCATCAATCATTGAACTGGTAATGGCCTTTCTTGCACTGGTATAATCATTAAAAACTTTATCTACCTCCTTCAACATCCCAATACTGGTAAAGAAGTCAGTGAGATCGTATTGAACGGCATCGCAAACATTCTTTACAAAATTCATTTGCACTTGTCCATGTGAAAGACTGCTTTCGTCCGTATTCCTTACTGCTTCAAAAACGTCTGCATAAAAATAAGGCCGATGCCATTCGTTCCCTTCACCAGCCACATGGAAAAACAGCTGCAGCTGCCACATGGGCGCAAGAGCCACAAACACGTCTCCGCTCCAAACGCCATCACCATTTGCCCCATAAGTGGCATCAGGGCCGGCTTGTAAGCCCCACTCCTGATTTTTTATGAATGCGTTTTGAAAATAAGCATTAAACCGGCCACCAATTTCTCCTCCCACCACTTCGTGCTCAAGACGCATATTATGGGGGGTGAAGCAAAATTGACTCCACAAGGAGAAAATATTATTCGTTACTTCCGTGGTTCCGACCCACATAAAGCCAGGATGAGTTTGATTAACATGTCCGAATTCATGAGCTACACCCCAATTATTGTTTTTTAATTTTTGCGGATTGGCCACAGTCTCCATTGTATTGTCATGAAAAGCAGCTCCCCAGCTGTCTTTATGCATATAACCATCCCATATGACACGGCCTAAAATATGATTCTTAGGTAATCTGTCATATTTTCTCAGCCCCATCATCGTTTGTTGGGAACCGACAATACTGTCATAAACAATTGTCAAATCATGTAGTTGACTATAACTATAATTACTGAGAGAGTTAACGCTGTAAGCCAACTGAACTCTTTTACCTTTAATATCCATTATTTCACTTACTGCATTATCCAGCAATTTCTTACCATCCTCATTGGTATGGCGGGAAATATCGAAATAGCCATTGACCTGTCCTGAAGCAATATGGATTTTTACAGACTCGGCCGTTTGATAGTCGGGGGTATAGTAACTGACATAGGCATTTCCCTGTCCCTTCATAGAAAGAATATTTAAACCTTTTCGCAAAGCATAAGTATAATCATCCCCCGCGGGTCCAAAGTCTCTTACTTTCAAATTCACTTTACGTCCCATAGGATCTCCCACAAAAACAATAGCTTCCTCTCCTTCTTCAAAATACATACCTGTGGGATTTTCATATTGGCTGTATTGGCTGATTTTTAACTCTTCTGCCAGATCCCAAACATCCTGAAAAGGTTCATATCTTTGAACCCGATACTCATCATCATACCTCTCACTGAGCAGATAGGCTGCAATATTCTGAAGAAAAGGATTAGAGATCGCTGAAAGGTCCTGCATTGAAAAACCCGGTTCCAGTTCCGAAAAAGTCTCATCGGTAAAGAATACCTGATCATTTTCCAACGAACTCATGGACTTACTTTCATAACATTCAAATTCAGCCAGAGAAACATAATAATTGTCATCCTGTGAATAAGCATCAGTCACAACAATCTTAATTCTTTGAGGCTCAATCACCGGGGAATCAAAGAACACGGTTACCGGGTTATTATTTCTGGGAGCTTCAATATCAGCCATCTTCACATAATCAGCATTGGACTTTGTTGAAACCCATATTGATGCGGTTTTTATCACCCCATTTATCCCGGTTACTCGCGGATGAAGCACTATGTAATTGATTATGTCAGCATCTTCAGGATTCAGTGTAAATTCAAAAGAGATACTGGTGCCATCCTGCAATCCCACCCAGGGAGAATGATAAATAGAACTTAAATCTCCATCTATAGAATTTTGAATATTTGCACCTGGCTGATATTTATCTGATGGAGTAAGTGTAGCGGAAATAATGTTTAGTTTTTCATCTTTTTCAAAAGAGTTGGTTCCGACAGGATTATAGCCTTCGTCGGTGACCAGCGATTGAACTACAGCAATACTGTCCTGCATTTCACCTTCAAGATGATCAAAATAAATATATCCTTTGCGATCTGACTTACTATCAAGTGCATCCACATCGAAAGAAAAAGAATATTCAAGAGGTTCAAGACTCACACTTTTAAGGTCGTCTGCTGTATTTATCCATGCTGCCTTTGGAGCGGATGCCACATCCACATTTGACAGCAACTGCACCTCAATGCGTTGTGCCTTAAAATCGACATTTACCTGCTTATTACTGAGGATGATTTCCGGCTCTACACCAAACTGAACCACCTCAATGGTATCTTTTAAATTTTTATGGGCAACAATTAAACTTGCAGTTCTGGATTGCAGCGATACATTGTCCAGAACAGAAACAGCAATAGCTTTGCGAACATTATCATAGCTAACATTTAACCAATCCACGGTATTCTCAAATGATAGATCATTCGCTTCAGTAGTTACACTTATCAGTCTGGAGGATGATTCAGCCGGAAATGCCACCTGAGCATTTTCAATATCAATTTCCAACACATCAATATCTGCAGCCTGACTTTCATCTGTGCAGGAGTTTAATCCCAATATTAATGCAACAAAGGAAAAAACAAAATAACAAGAAATTTTTAACATATCGGTAAGTATGTAGTTAGAGGCGTTCTTTGGGTGAGAAAAATAATCCGACACAGGAAATCAGAAAAACATTCCTGTGCCGGAATAGCTGAGAACTCTTATTCTACAAACAATTCACCAAAGAATTGCAATTCAGATAAAGAAAAGAATGCACTTTCCTGTTCATTCATCATACCTCCTGCACTTTCCATTACGGAGATTCGAACGTACCTGAAGTTCTCTTCAGTGGAATAAACAAGAGAAGTATATGTCTCCTCCACACCTTGAGGAAGTCCCCTGGTAATTTCAGTCAGTTGATTCCAGTTTTGTCCGTCGCTACTGGTGTAAACGATAATATGTTTGGGAGCTCCATTGGCATTATTATGCCGCGTAACGTATGCAAACTGCATTATATTTATGTCTTCCTCAAGTTCAATGTCGATATAATGGCCGTAGGGAGAGAACACATCGATACTCCATACCGAATGGAAGAAAGTCTGAATATCTCCATCCACCAAGTCTTCAATAGGTCCCTCATAGGGCTCGTCTGCGTTTGATGAAACCATATCAGCAGTAAGAGGAATCTCAGCAGGAACAGGCGGTGTGTATGACACAGGCACTATAAAAGAACCCCGTTCTTCGTCAACCTCAAATTCAGGTTTAGAACAATCTGCAAGTTTCAACGGCAAAACATAATTGCCAAAAAGCAAAGAAGTTCTGTCAATGACAACTTCAACTTCTGTCTGTTGTTCTCCCGACAGAATGGTTGCCACATTTTCCATCGTGTAAGCATCCGATGGAAGCAGGGCATAGTTCGCACCATAAGTCTGATTATATTGCTCAACAAGAGTTGCATCAATCTCCAAAGAGCAATTCAAGTCCCATTTATTATCCAGATCCGCGGGGATTGCAACCGGAAATATAAATGAAATTTGCTGTTCATCCTCTGCTGTAAAAATAACATCCTCTCCCAATGATTCAGGAAAAAATACAGTGGGTGTCATAATTTTGGGTGCCAAAAAAGAATACCTTTTCTCAGAATTAATAGAATCTTCAGAATTAATCAATTCCAACGGCAATACATATGTTCCGGATATCTCATCAAGTCCTATGATGACATCCGGTTTCAGGACAACTTCAATTTCCTGCCATGGATATTCTTCAGTCAATGTCACCGTCTGCGTATCAAATTGATAAGCATTGTCGGGCAAAAGAACATAATCAGTATAATTCTCTTCGTTATATATTTGTAATACCGGTTCAGTCATTGTAGTGACCTGAACCGAACTTTCTGACTCTATTTCAGAACCGCCTTTATTTACAGTCAACTGATAATTAGTGTCTTCACCTACATTATAGGCAACAATTGAGACTTCTCCACTGTCTTTAAAGTAGTTTATCGTGTCAAATTCATTCAGAAATTGATCTCTGTAATCTTCACAGGCACTAAAAGCTACTCCTGCCACGAGAAAAAGAGTGAACAACTTTATTTTATTTTTCATTGGTATATTTTTTTATGGTTATTGGCCTGATGGAAGCTCAAAAAACTTCCATTTGAAACTTCCATCATTTTTCTCTTTGATGAAGGAAACAATTCATCTCAAAAACGAACCATAGAGGGACTAATATTTCCACTCAATCCTCCATCTGAAAACATAATTACCAGCCGTAATTTTGTATCAGTTCAGAATTTCTATCTATTTCACGCTGTGAAAACGGATACAAGTAATGATTGGGTTGAAACACACGTGTTTCAAAAATACTTCGCTGCCAAAACAAATCAGGAGTATCAGTTCCTGATTCTGCTTCCGCATTGATATTCATACCATACATAGGTCCTCCATCTGTTTCTTCTGCAATCATCCAGGTGCGTGTATCAAAGTACCTGTGATTTTCGAAAGCCAGTTCCACACGACGTTCTTTGCGAATCAGGTCTATAAGTTGCTCAGTTGATGCTCCGGGATAGGCGTCTGTTATGGAAGACATTCCTGCTCTATCCCGCAAATCAGCCCAAAGGCTCATAGCTTCTGTCTCATAAGCCACCGGAATTGAAATTCCATTCTTCTTACATTCAAGAACCGCTTCAATAAAGTTCAGATATATCTCACCAAGTCGGAAAGTTGGAAAAACAATATTTCCCCATTGACCGGAATGAGATGGCAGGGAATGATCATAGAACCGGTGCATAATATATCCTGACTTAGGATAATCATGACTCTTATTACCGTTACCACCTTTAGCAAAAGAGATCAGAGTATGTCTGTCCCCATGTTTCCAATAGCTGTCACTCCAGAATACGGTCATGTAGAAACGGGGCTCACGGTCTTTAAAAAGCACAGGCCACATATTCTCATTGTCATCCGAGGCAGTATTGTAACCGGCGTCGAATGCCGGATTCGTAAATTGTTCTTTTGCAAACTCATCTGCAGGATAACCGGAGGTATTATCTACAATGGGAGTACCATCCTCGTCATAACCCGTAATCGGATATCTGCCATTTTGCATAGCATAAGCATCTACTTGTTGCTGAGTAGGTCCGACACCTCCATAAGCAGTTCCTGGGACCCCGGTGGGAACAGTATGAACCCCCATTGAATAACGACTCTTGTACCCGGTTGACCAGATTATTTCGCTATTCCAATGTTCATTAGTTATTCCCATCCAGTCTTCATAAGGATTTCCATTACCTTCTCTGTTCAATTCATAGATCCCCAAATCTATCACAGCTTTAGCAGCATGAGCCGCATCGGCCCATTTTTCTCCATTAAATGCAGGAAAAAGTCTTGTACCATCAGGATTTGTTATTCCGGAATACAATTCATTGCCGTTAAAAAGGGTTCTTGCACTATACAACTTCAGACGAGAAATAACCGCCAAAGCTGCGCCCCTGGTTGCCAGCCCATAGTCACTGCTTGACTGCCATTCTTCAGGTAATTTTCCGGCCAGATCATCCATTTCGCTAACAACGTAATTGACACATTCGTCCCAGGTATTACGAGGTCTTTCAAGCTGCTCGGTCGTGGCAGTAAAATCAAGCTCCTCATCTCCTATCAGGAAGACAGGTCCATAATTACGCATCATCAAAAAGTAGTAATAAGCTCTTGCAAAGCGGGTTTGAACCTTCCATTCCTGAATCTCCTCCTCTGAAACAAGTGGATCGCTGGTGCGATCAACATTTGCTAAAAACACATTACATTCACGAATCCCTTTGTAATAGTGAGTCATTCTCTCGTAAGGAACAGAAGTTGGATTCCAGGAGCCAAAGTTAATCCACCTGAAATCGCGATTGTATGTTACTGTCCCTTCATCCGAGGCTCCTAACCAGGGAGAAAAATTAAAATCATTGGCATCGTCAGGAAGAAAACTCATGGTGTTTCTCCAATATTCTCTGACTGTGGAACGGTTTTTCCATATCTTTTCAAAAGTCATGGCCTCATCTTCCTGACGATCTAAAAAATCCTCACATGCAGGAAGTAACCCTAAGAGTAAAACTCCTAAAAAAATACTTATCGTTTTATTTATCAATAGTTTCATATTCTAGTCTGTTTTAGGTGTTAAAAATTAGTACTAAACCCTAGTGAGATAACCCGGTTTGGCGGATAGCCTGAACCGTCACCACCACCTTTTTCCGGATCCCATAAATCAAAAGAACTAAACGTATAAAGATTATGTCCTTTCAAATAGATTCTCCCTGAAGACAAAAAGGTTTTATCCAGGATCCGTTTGGGAAATGTATAACCAATTTCAACATTTTTGAGTCTGATAAAACTGCCATCCCGCTGATTAAATGTAGAGTTTTGGGAGTTATTGGAACTACCGGGACCTCCACCTAAACTTAGACGTGGGTATTTGGCATTATCATTTTCTTCAGATGTATTGGATGTTTTCCATGATTCATAATAAAGCTCCTCATGGAAGGACGATCTCTCAAGATTGTTACTGGAGAAAGGATGCATTGCTGTACCTCCTACAAAGAATGAGGTTTGCCCAACCCCCTGGAAGAATACATTGACATCTATTGATTTCCATTGAAGATTACCCCCAATACCATATACAAATTTGGGCATGGAGGGATAACCGATGGCAATTCTGTCATAAGAATCCACGACACCATCACCGTTAATATCCTGATATTGAACATCTCCAACCCTATACTGTCCAAACATTTGTTTCGGGCTGTTTTCAATTTGCTCCTCGCTTTCAAACAAGCCAAGTGCTACCAGACCAAACGGTTGTCCAATATTTTTCCCGATTTGGTTTTGATATTTATACTCCCAGTCGGGTTGATCATTATCCAACAATTTATTATTGGTATAAGTAAATGTTCCTTTTCCTGTAAGAATAACCTCACCTACCTCCTGGCGATACTCCAGAGAAGCATCAATACCATTATTTTCTGCTTTACCAATATTGACAAAAGGAACATTGGATACACCAACAATTGCTGGCAAACCGTCTCTTCGAATAAAAATACCCGAGCGCTTCTCATAAAAATAATCTACCTGAAGATCTAAAATACTAAATAATCCAAGTTCAATACCGACATTCGTTTTATCGACTTCTTCCCAGCTGACATTGGGGTTGGCAACATCACCAATACGGATACTTCCTCCACCGATATTTCCGGTTTCTCCATAATTCCAGTTATTACCACCAACTATCGTAGGTTCATAGATCCAACGTCGATCGGCACCAATATTATCATTACCTACTTTTCCGTATGAAGCTTTAACTTTTAATTTATTTATAGTGTTTTTAATACCGGCAAACCAGTTTTCATTAGAGATTAACCAACCGGCTGCTCCTGCAGGGAAAAACCCAAAACGATGTCCGGGGGCAAAGTTCTCGGAACCGTTGTATCCCATATTAAATTCAGCGAAATAGGTGTCATTATATCCGTAGGTTACGCGAGCTGCAATCCCCTGATGTTTATAGGGAAGAGAAGTTTCCTGATTACCTGCATGCGTATTATTATGGATCTTATGATTGTAAAGAAACAATCCACCAATCCGGTGTACATCATTAAACAAGCGGCTGTAATTGAGTGATCCCTCAAGATATGTGGTTCGGGTACCTGTACTGGATCTATCATATCCAAGAGTTTCACTTCCTTCATAGATTGGGTTACCAAAAATCAGGTTACCTTCCTCATCTCTTCCACTCGCATGAAATTGTTTTGGTTCTTTGTTTCTTACTTGAAGAGAAGAGGTATAAGCGTCCCAGGAAAACTTAATTTCTGCACTAAGTCCCGGGGTAATACCTTCTAAATCTTGTTTTAATCCAATCAGAGATTGGGCAGAATTCCAGAATTGTTCCCTGTATCCGGAATGCACAAGCAGGTTCCATGGGTTATATCCAGAAGATGTTGAGGGAGCAGAAATGGTTCCGTCAGAATATTCTTTAGGAAAAGCATTCGGAGATGTCGCGAACGTATATCCCCATATATTTCCTGTAGATTGCCCCGGACCAAAAGATTGTTCATAAAGATTGGAAAGATTGACATTAAGATTGGTGGTCTTTGTCAATGAAAAATCCATATTAGCCCGGAAGTTGTACCGCTTATAATTAATTGATGAATTATAATCATACCTGTCGCCGGCATCCTTAAAAATGGAACTTTCATTATAAAAAGATCCTGAGACATAATATTTAGCAATATTACTTCCTCCGCTAACATTTACATTTACACGCTGGTTACTGGCAAAATCACGATACAACTCATCTATCCAGTCCACACTTGGAAAAAGATCAGGATCACTTCCATTCCGATACTTCTCAATATCCTCCTCCGAATAATAATTTGTACCACTTGCCTCATTATACATTGAAGCAAATTGAGCTGAATTAACCAGATCAGGCATTACAGTAGGCGAAGTAATACCAGACTCCGCACGAAGATCTATTTTAGGTTTTCCTTCTGTTCCCCGTTTGGTGGTAATAAGAATAACCCCGTTGGCACCTCTGACTCCATAAACAGCTGAAGCTGATGCATCTTTCAGAATTGAGAAAGACTTGATATCTTCGGTATCCACCAAATCCAAATCACGCTCAATACCATCAACCAGGACCAAAGGATTATTGTTACCGGTAAAACTGGATATCCCGCGAATATAGAATTCTGCAGCACTATTTTTTCCGGGCTCACCTGAACGTGTTACCCCTACAATACCTGAAAGATTTCCTACCAGAGCTGTTGAAACAGAAGCATTGGAAACAGACAGTCCCTGCGGATCTATGGTTGAGATAGCTCCAACAACGCTTTCTCTTTTCTGCGCCCCATACCCCACAACTACGACCTCTTCCAAACCAACAGCATCTTCTTCCAATGTTACATTAATCTCGGAACTTCCATTAATTTCAATTTCCTGGCTCTGCATGCCAATGAATGAAAAAACGAGAACCACATCTGCCTCCGGCACGTTTAACGAATAATTACCGTTACCGTTGGTAATTGTTCCTATGGTAGTTCCCTTCACTGAAATACTGACTCCGGGTATGGGTAATCCCTCTTTATCAATCACCTTTCCTGTAACGGTAAACATATCATCCTGAATATCCGATCTTATTGACGGTAAGGCTTTTTTTATGATAATCTGATTATTTTGAATAATATACTCTACATCCTCCCCGGCAAGGACCACAGCAAGCAACTCTTCAACAGATACTTCCTTTACGTCAACATTAACCACCTTGTCAACATTCAAATCACCAGACTTATATAAGATATTATACTCGGAAACGTCTTTAATTATTTTAAACACGTCCTCCAGGGTGACGTTTTTTTCATTAACAGTCAACTTTGCAGGCTGCGAAAAACCCTGTGATGCATTGACCACAAATAAGTTAGCCACTAAAAACAGAAACATTAATCTCATAACCTTCGACGACTTAAGTCGCCTTTTTTTTGTTAGAAATAAGGGATTAAATTGATTTTTCTCCATAACTTTGTTGTTAATTAGCAAATTAAAAATTGTCTCCTAAAGGAGATTTTATTTTTTCCGGTGTATGCAGGCACATACACCGTTTTTTATTTAGTGTTTGTCTATAAAGTTGTTGCTCAAAATCTAAATCCTCATCCCGATTGTGCTTTTTGTTGGTTTTTTGTTTAAAAAAACCTTACAAAAGCTACTTCGGGACTGCAGTTTAGGTTTTTCACACGCCTTGAATTTGAACTTTCTATCTCAAAAACGTGAAAAACGCTTAGTTTATGGACAGACACTAATTAGTGGGGAAGCCCAAGCCCCTTTCACAGTTATTTCAGGCCGTCATATGTTTATTTTAAAGAATAAATATGAATTAACTGATTTTGGATATCGTATGAATATCGTATAGGCAATAGGATTTTTAAAGAATTCAATATTTCCTCCAGCGATTCATTGTTGAACTCCCCGTTAATTTTTATCTCACCCACCTCCTCATCTACAATAACTATCGTGACATTATGAAATCGTTCCAACTCTTTGGTGACAAAGCTTAGTGACTGATTATAAAAGGCAATCCGATGATTCATCCATACCGGCTTATCCTTTGAATCAATAATTCTTCGTTCGGTTGTATTATCATCTTTATTGTATTTAACTTTTTCCAAAGGTTCGAGGATGTATGGTTGATGAACCTTATTTTTCTTTTCGTCCAGGTGTGATAGGGAAACAATACCATCAACCAATAAAGTTTCTTCATATCTCTCATTAGGATATGCTCTAACATTAAAAGATGTACCCAATACACTCACTTCTGAAAATGAAGTTTTAACAATAAATTTTCTTTTAGTATCTTTTTTCACCTCGAAGTACGCTTCACCATTAAGATGAACAACCCTGGAATTCTTAGAGAATTTGACCGGAAATTTTAAAGTACTGGAAGGAGCAAGATAAATCCGTGAACTGTCAGAGAGATAAAACTCCCTAATTTCACCATTGGCAGCAGTAATAGTCTTCCACTCCGGAGTAGTATTAAAAATACCACTCAAATGGAGCACTCCGGAAAGACCAATTATTGCCAACAATGATGCAGCAACTTTGAATCCTTGAATAAATCTTCTTCTTCTGACTATTTTCCGTTGAACTTCTTTTCTGTTCTGATCCAACCAGACAGCACTTCTTTCTAATCCGGCCAGTTTTATAATTCCAAAATAACTTTTCCTGGCCGATTCCAAATTCTCAGGTGAATCTTTTAATTCTTTATGTAGAACCTCCAATTCAGCATTATCAATGGAACCGACAAGGAATTTTCTTAGTAACCTTTTAAAATTAGCTTTCTTGCTCATGTTTCTATATTTGATATCTCTTAAACGAAAAAACATCCTCCCACCCTAAACAAAAAGAGAGTTTTTTTTGCTTTTTTTTACATATAAACCTTAAAAACCATATTTTCCGTGCCTGTTTACAATGAATTCCCATTAAATATTTTTTATCTTTGTCCTTATGTCAGACATGATAAAAGGCATTTTTAAACACCTAAAATGATTATTTCAAACACCACCAAACTAAAAAACAACATAAGATCAAGTGAGGCAGAACAAACTTTTCTTAAACGTTCCTTTACATCTTAAACCATATTTTACTTACTTTCGTTTCCGGTAAATGAGTAAAAGCAAAATGAGAGATATTATTAAAAAAAATAAAAACAATAGCTTTGATGACATTTTCACATGGCTATTTGCAGAATTATGTCACTTCTCCTTTTCTTTTATTCAAGACTTTAACCAGTGTGAAGATATTGTCCAGGAGGTCTTTGTCAAATATTGGAACATTCATGAAAATTTCAATAGTGAAAAGGCAAGTAAAGCATGGCTATATAAGACTGTCAAAAATGAGTGTATCGATTTTTTAAGGTCAAATAAAAACACCAATAAACTGCGAATTGATATCTTAGAGCTTATTTCAAATGAAACCCCTCCTGATTTCTCTGAGGAAGAGTTACTATATATCAAACAACAATATTCCAGGGCATTAGAAGAATTATCTGAACAAACAGCAAAAATTTTTGTAATGAACCGTGAAGAATTCAAATCATATAAGGAAATTGCAAAAGAATTAGGCATTTCTGTCAAATCAGTTGAATACCATATTTCAAGAGCTCTTTTAACGATGAGAAAACATCTGAAAGACTATATGGCTATTTTAATCGTTATCTGGAATTACTAAAATCGTTCACGCATTAATCATTAGTTAATGACTTCCTCACGGTGAACTATAATTTTTTTCACAAAAAAGCATATTTCTTTTCCGGCTACGGTTCAACAGATTCAATAATAAACGGAGCAAAGATTTTTAATACTTTTTATTACCTTTGATTAAAACCATCAAAATCCTGATATTATGGATATTATCAAAATTATTTTTGCCATCATTTTGCCACCTGTGGCTGCTGCTTTGCATGTGGGAATTACAAAGCATTTTTGGATTAATGTTCTTTTAACCATCCTGGGATTCTTACCGGGTTTGATACATGCATTATGGCTCATTTTCAAAAAATAAGAAATCGCATTTCCAATTAGTTTTCTTTTTCATCAGGGGGATGGTTGCTCGCAGCTGTCCCCCTTTTTATTTGTAATTTCCAAGGCTACATGGGACCCAAATATCGCTCATTAATGCACATTGAATGCACACACACTGATTTTCTTTGGCCAGTAACAAACACGCTGCTATGCAACTAAAAAACATCTGTATCCTCACATTTCTGCTGTTTTCCATTGGCACAAATGCCCAACTATTTGGTCCCAAACGGTCAAATCTTAACATGGAACTCTCGGACTGGAAAATATTTCAGGGCGACACCGTCACCCTTACCTGGAATGTCACTATCAACCGCAAGCAACTGAAAGTTATTACCATCGATGGTCAGGGCAATTTTGTTAAAGGACTGGCTGACGATAAGCAAATAAAAGAAGACAATCCATTCCACACGGTTATTGAAAAATATGAAGACAAAACTTACCCCGTTCGAAATTTTTCGGTAAAAGAGTACGAATTGGGAGAAACAGAGTATCGTCCCCAACAACTGATGATGGTGCTGGATTATTAGGGTTCCATGGATTATTCCATGCCAAATCTGGAGCCACTGATTCACAAACTCATCAAAGAAAAACACCCGATGGACACTATCCGGTTTGTAAAATTTGATGAAACCATTACCGCTGTATCACCACCAAGCGCAAATCCGGATTCCCTGCTCAGTTATTTCAATCAAACAGGTATGGAAGAGTTATCGGGATACACGGCATTGTATGCCGCCACCGACTCAGCCATAAATGCAATGGATACGAACACCCCCGATCAAAAAATTATTCTCTTTACCGACGGATACGAAAATGCTTCCTTCATCTACAAGAATCATCTAAACACCTCGGCTGTAGAGATTATCCGCAGGGCAAACGAAATGTCACTCCCCATACACGTTGTCTCTCTCGGAGGATATGTGAACGAACAGGTACTGAAATATGTGGCCGATTACACAGGTGCCCACTACTATCAAATGAATGATGTGGAATCGGTATCTGAAGCTCTTAGAGAAATTTTTAAAACCAACCTCCATTATTACACCATTAATTATGAAACCTCCAACAATTATGAAAGGGAGAAAACCATAATACTGGAGTATGACGGCAAAGCTACCGGAATCAACTACTCCACGAAAAATGCTGCAAAAAAGCCCAATCTGAGAAAAATTGCGCAACAGGACCTCCCTCCCCTTCCTCCTGATGTGGAACTACTACTTCAGAAAGAAAACCTGGTACCTCTTACCGGCCCCCAGAACATGATAAATTTCCGGTTCGACAAACACCACATCCGCGAGAAATACACGCACGACATCACACAATACTTGCAGGTGTTGCAGGAAGAACCCGAAACCAAAGCCATCATTATGGGGCATACCGATATGACAGGTGACCCGGAATATTGCATCACTTTGAGCCGCAAAAGAGCAGAAGCCGCAGCTCAAAAGCTTATTGATGCAGGCATCCAGTCCGATCGTCTGTTCATCCTGGGTATGGGACAAAAACATCCCTTATGGCCCGACGATTCTGAGCCCGCCAAAGCTGCAGAAAACAGAAGAGTGGAGATAATATTTGTGGAGTAATCTTTTCAAAAACCATATTTTATTTTAGTTCACGGCAAGTCTTCCTCCTCTTACCGTTGCCCCCAATACGATAGCGGCACTTACAATCACTATGTTCTTGACGATATATTGCCCTTCTATTGTAAGAGAATAAGGAAAAACATGAAAAACCTCCAAGGGAAACAAAAATAATGGGCTGAAAGTACCAATCATCTGAAGAAACAAAAGTAACAATGTTTCCCGCATGAATAGCTTAAACAACAAACCAATACCAATCGCAACCTCCCATAGTCCAAGGCCATAGAGAATAACAGTTTCAGGTATCAGCCCAAATGTCAGAATTTCAATAGTCTGCACCGCAATTCCTTCCGCTGGACTTAATCCACTAAAAAATTTCAATATGCCAAACCAAAAAAATATTATTCCGATACTGATTCGCAAAATATCAAGGCCGTGCTTAGCCATCCAGAAAGTAATTTTTCTATCCGCTTTCTCAAAAGTTTCCCCCCTAAGGTTCATAGTTTCTATTTTTTTTAATAACAACACCATTCCTAACGACACAAACAACTTTCATCAACATCTCTCATCTGTTAGAAAGTAATATCTAACAATAGGAATAAATGACTTGTTCAACAAACCAATTAAGAAAACTAAACAATTTCCCCTGATTGGAAGAAATAAAAAATTGATTGCAAGCAAATAAAGCTGAGATAAGTACCTTTTGTCTTCTGATATTTTTACAAAAACTCTATATTCATTTCCAGATGCTGGCCTTGCCATTTTCTATCATTTTTTGTGTAAACTCATCAGATCTGGAAAATCAATTCTGGAATTCCGCTCAGAATATCCAGCATCCACAAGCAACTTTTATCGGCAGCCAAAAATCGAGCCTTTTTCCCAAAAACCAAATATTAATAGCTTATATCTCCTTACATTCATTCGATACAGCTTCGATCCTTCTTCGTAGCTGATTCGTAGCTGCTTCGGGGCTCCTTCGACTCTTCTTCGACTAATTTGCGACCTTATAAGAGTCGAAGAACAGTCGAACAAAGCCCGAACAAGACTCGAACAAGGTACGAAGAAGGACAAAAGAATCATTAGCCAATGCATTGACCTACAGCTTATTGGAGTTTTTTTATTTACAAAATTTTTGAAAAAGGCGTTACCTCTGCCGGGGTTTTTGTATCATAATGCCAAACTGTGCCCCCCCCTCCCGGGGGCAGGGGTCAAACCAATTGCCGGGTTTGAAAGATTCAAGGCATGAGTCAATATCCCCATCCCCTCTGAACTATGCACCAGGCTCGTTTCATTACAACTCATTACAAGAATGTTCTTTTCATTTTATCTGATAAAAAGTCAACTTAACTTGCACCCATCAATTGATTGAAAGCAGAAAAACGTTTAGTGAATTGCATGGAGCCAGAATTGTATCACAACAAACGCCCAGTGATATCGGAAGTAGTACCAAGATAATAGCGGTCACGAAAAGTGCTGTACAGAATGTAAACGTAGTGTGGCATAAGGAGAAGGGTTTAATGAAAAAAGGGTTAAAACTGTTAAGTTCTAACCCTTCGTAGCGAGAGGCGGGCTTGAACCGCCGACCTTCCCGATTTAGATCGGGACGCTCTAACCAGTTGAGCTATCAATTAACGTTTCGATGTAGATACGACTCTTTTGACGTTTTATTTGGTTTTCACGCTTTAATGCTTCACTTTTTGTTGAATATTCCTCTGTGTAAACGACTTTCCATGGGCGACCAGACTTGGTTGATGGAGTGGCTCCGGCATTGTGACGATTTAAGCGCTCTTCAATATCCGAGGCGCTTCCGATATAATAGCGGTCACGAAAAGTGCTGTACAGAATGTAAACGTAGTGTGGCATAAGGAGAAGGGTT
>NZ_AJKI01000003.1 GCF_000259075.1 Marinilabilia salmonicolor JCM 21150 | reverse complement strand
ACCAAATTTTTAGACTGTTATTTTATTGATTTTCAATTATTTAACTGTTTTGTCATGTACTAAGTTTAATTTTAATCTATTTTTTAACAAACCGCCAAACCTTCGGTGCTTAAGTTAATATCGAAGGTCCGGCGGTTTGTATCTAAAGAATTACATTTGCCTTCTAGCTTCCAGCTTTTGCCTGATTACTCTCTCCCATCACAACCACCTATAAACCAGATCATATCTCATAAGGAAGCACCTGTATTAGCTCAATACCCACTGGCGAAACCTTGGCCTGAACAGGGAAAACCTCTACTCCCCGCTCAACTGCCTTTTTTAAGGTTTCTGAATATCCCGGGTCAATTTCCAACGCAGGGGCAAATACTTCGACATCCATACGTTGAACAATATAAAGCATCACCGCCCGATACCCCTCTTCTTTGAGTCTGATCAGGGTTTCCAGATGCTTTCGGCCCCGGGTAGTAACCGCATCAGGAAACAAAGCATACTTTCCTTCCTTAAGCGTCACATTTTTAACCTCGATAAAACAGGTTTCCTGATCGTTTTGAGCCATCACATCTAACCGACTATCCTGAATTTTAACCTCCGGTCTGACCTCGGTATAACCGGTAAGTCCGGGAATATCACCATTACGAACTGCTTCCACTGCTAACTGGTTGGGACGACCGGTATGAATTCCAACCCAGCGATCATTGATTTTGATCATTTCCCAGGTAAATTTCGTCTTGCGCTTTGGATCATTTACCGGCGACAGATAAACCTCAGCCCCTTCCTCCAGGCAGCTCTTCATTGAGCCGCTGTTGGTACAATGGGCTACCACAACCGAGCCGTCATCCAGCTTCACATCAGTCAGAAATCGCTTGTATCGTTTTATCAACGACCCATGAATAAGTTTTTCCTTAAAAAACATTAAAACAATATTTAAAGTTGAAATTCTATACAATTATTCAATTCTTTGCAAAAACATATGTGACTGATAAAAACAACAAAAACACAACTCACTCATGCATTGTCGTCCAAATTGTGGTGCCTGCTGCATTGTACCATCAATATCCTCACCAATTCCGGGCATGCCTGACGGAAAACCCGCTGGTGTTCGTTGCATTCACCTGAAAGATGACTACAGTTGTGGAATATTTCACGACCCGAACCGGCCTGCTGTTTGTGCAGGTTTTCAGGCCGAAGAGCTCGTCTGTGGTAAATCACGAGAAGAGGCAATAACAATCCTTACCCATTTGGAAAATTCCTGTTCCACGAACTAAAGGAATGAAACGATCATGGAACTTTGGTTTCACCCTCGGCTTTGCCGGTTTGTTTACAAAGTAAACTGCACAAAAGAGTATGTTTAAAAAATATTATACGAGAGCGAAGCGGTTCCTTTCGTTCTTAAATTTTCAATTAGTTTTTTATCAGATAATTACAAAATTTTAAACGATTGAATATATTCATTTTTTTATGTACTTCTGTCTCTCACTTACTGGGAGAATCAATCAATTCTTCCCTTAGTTCATAAGCCAAGTGCGGTATCGCTTCTCCTGACCTTCTGAAATTACTCAAAGCATATAGCAGATCTATATTCTCATCATGTTCATTTTTTGTAAGTAATTCCGTCAACACGTAATGAACACATTCTCTGACATTCACTTTATCGTAATTGCCGGCGATATGTTCGCAAAGAGGGATTAGACTACTGCGTCCTATCAAGATAAGAGCATTGCTTGCAATTCTTCTAATATCAAAATCAACATCATCCAACAGTGAGATAAGAATGGATATTGATTCTTCTGAAGCAATGTATTTTATAACCTGAGCAGCCTCCCAACGAAGTTGGGAATTCTCTAAATCAAGCAATTTATACATCTGGGGGAGTATTTCCGCCCCCTTTTCAATCAATTTTTCTCTTGCCCCACGTCGAACAGGCCCGTGCTCTTCCAGTTTGGGAATCAATAACAAAACATCTTCGGTAAAATCATTTGGATCCAAATCTTCAAGTAATTTATTAAAAGTCTTCATATTGCAATAAAATGTTAAGTCAACCACTCCGTAATTAGAGTCTGTCCATAAAGTAGCACTTGCTTCGTTATGCTTGCCGCCAAAATACTCATTTACCCAAGTAACCTCCGCTTTTGGCGGCTTCGCAAGCCTTGTAACTGGCATTTTCTGACCAGACACATGACTAAAAACAAACTTTACTTAGGTTATAGACAGGCACTAATTAGATAAAAAGATTCAATCTGCTATATTCACAAATAATCTATTCCAATGACCAACCATCGGTTAAATAACCACTCATACTAGTCCGACAGAATATAAAATTTTACTTTGCAAAATGCATACCTTATTGCTCCAATTAGATTCGAAAATATTCAAGACTATATCTTCAAAATATAATCCACCAGATTATCTCCTTGCTCGAGTCCCAGTTTTTTCCTGAGTTTGTAGCGATTGTTTTCCACGGCACGCGGAGTAATATTCATCAACGAAGCAATCTCCTTAGAAGTCATATTCATTCGCAGATAAGCAGCAAGACGCAACTCTCTGGCCGAAAGATCCTCGTGTAAGGAATTCAACCGGTTGAGAAAATCTTCATGAACCTGCTCCAGATGTTTTTCGAAAATCTCCCAGTGTGCATCATTGTCAATATCCTTATCAATCTGACGAATAACGGAAGCTATTTTCTTATCCAGTATAGTCTGGCTATCAGTTTTTTTTGCCTTCTGCAATTCCTCTTTGATCTTAATCAGAAAATCATTTTTATGAAGAATATGCATGGTCGAACTGGCAAGCTCTTTTTCTTTGTGCTTCATCTCACTTCGCAACTTTTCATTGCGCAAACGAATCATCTCCTTTTCTTTCTCCAACGCATCCGATCGCAATTCCTCCTCTTTCTCCTTATACTTTTCCTGTTGACGCAACTTTTCCCGTTGTTTGCTTTTTTCAACAATCCGGTTAGTACTCCAGAAAATTAAAAACGCAAGAATAAGCACCAATACCACATAAACAGTCTTGGCCGTATTGTTTCGATACCAGGGCGGTTCCACCGAAAACCGGAAAAAAGCCTCTTTGCTTTGCACGCCATGCACATTTCGGGCCCGCACTTTAAACACATAATCTCCTTCGGGCAAGCGGGTAAACTGGCGGTTTCGAATGGTTCCCCATGGAGACCAGCTGTTTTCAAATCCCTCCAGAATAGTGGAATATTGGATCTCCCCGCTTCCAAACCATGTAGCAGAAAAGAATACTTCAAAAGCATTGTTTTGGTATGGAAATTCAGGAATAAACTTTTGCTCCTGATTAAGGCTGTTTGAAAAATAAGATTTCTCCGGATTATTTCTGCTTTTAAACCCTCTAATATGGACCTCAAAAGGCTGATAATAATTCACATCATTGCTGGCTGAATATTGCCCGAATCCATCTTCAATGCCAAAAAAGGCTATTTCTTCATTCAAGACATAAACCGATTCAAAACCATTGACCAGTTTGTTGTTTAAAGGAACCATCGGATTATCTATCTTTCGATATGTGCCATCTTCCTGATAACGAAGCACCCCTACACCGTTATCCACAAAAAACCAAATATTCCCATACCGATCCTGCTGTAAACGCACAGGGTAATGATCTGTAAAAAAGAATTTTTCCAGTTCATCCTGAAGAAAAATACCATTCTCTTTATCGTCAGGTGTGTAAATGCCATGCAACCCCGTGAAAACGATACGCCCGTCAATCTCGGACATACTCAATCCTTCAAAATGGGAAATCCCTTCAAAATCCTCATTATTTCGGATGTCAATCACCTGACTATACGAAGCATTGAATTGCAACCGGTAAATTCCTTTCAGTCCATGAGCGACCCACAAGTTACCATCTTTATCCCACTCCATAAACCTGGATGACTCGGGAAACCCCTCTACACGCTGATCAAATTCCCAAAAGCCCTTATCGTTCTTTTCTAAAAGAAATAGCCCGCCGTAAGCGCCAACCATCAACAAATCCTGTCGTCCCGGAACCTCTTTAAATATCCAGGCTCCATTCATTGATCCCGGCGAAATCAGCGAAGCCTGTTCCCCATCAACCCGGAATATTCCCAAGTTGTGTCCAACAAGTATTTCATTGGAAGTCTGATCGATGTATATCGACCAAACCTGGCCATTGGTCCCCTGGACCATATGAAAATCATCTCTGGTTTTTACCGGACTTGAAAATCGATCTGCTGAAATGGTATATAAAGCCTGATTGGTACCCATATAAAACCGATCATCCCGCTTTTCCATGCAGTAACCGGTGCCAAGGTCAAAATACCCTTCAATAAAACTGACTGCCGAATTGTAATTAATTCGGGCAATTCCGTTGTCAAGAGCAGCCCATATATTTTTCTGACGATCTACAAACAAATCCAGCACAGTATTATTGTTCAATCCTTTGTCTTTTCCTGCAATCATCTTAATATTACCGTCAGTGTCGGTAATTACCACCCCCGACTGAATGGTCCCAAAAGCAAGGTCATCTCCCACTTTCTCAGTACAGAAAATATTGGCTCTTTTAAGGTAATCATCGGCCTCAACCTTCCATTTCCCGATTCCATCCACATCCCATCTGTAAAGACCATCATCCATTGTACCAATTATCATCACATTGTTAGACAATGCTTGTATTCCTCCAATGGTTTTACCTGCAAAAACATCCCCTCCTGGAACCTTGAACAAAGCACCGTTTCGCAACTCCATTAAGCCCTCTGTGTCATCATGTACCAACACTGTTTCATTAACCAGAAAAGCTTCTGATATACGAGAGACAGCCCACACCACATCCACCGACTCTCCGGGTGTATAAAGACACAATGAATTGTGAGATTGAAAAACAAGCTGATCATTTAACAGGAATATATTCCAGAAATCTCCCATTTTTTCAACCTGATATTCATCCGTCAGAGAAGTGTAATGAAAGTTACCGGTAGAGTCGGGGGCATAATATCCAAACTCATCGGTGGCCCCCATGTATATTTTGTCATCATCCACCAATACCGAACGGGGCAGATTATTGTTAAGATTATCGTGATGCTCCAGCATACGCCAACGGGCTCCGTCATATTCAAAGATCCCGTCATTATTGGCGAAGTAGAGCAAGCCATTATCAGCCTGTGAAATACCCCAGTTTTGGGTAGCTCCTCCATATTGCCGGCGATTGAAATACTCAATTTCGGAAATACCGTATTCAACAGGGTTTGCAGTTAACAATGAAAAAAAGGAACCCAGGAGAAACAAAAAAGCAATTCGTTTTTTCATAATTCAACTACTAAAATTAAAGAATCCGCATCTCCGTTCTTCGGTTTTGAGCTCTGCCCTCTTCGGTTTCGTTGGTATCAACAGGATTAGAATAACCGAAACCTTTATATTCCATCCGATCTTTATCAATTCCCTGGCCTGCAATATAATTAAAGACCGAACGCGCTCTGTTCTCAGACAAGTTAAGATTATATTCTTCGCTTCCCACATTATCAGTGTGGCCTTCGAGCATAATTCGCACATCGGGGTTTTCTTCAAGAAACTCTACCACTTCCTGAAGCTCGACCTTAGAGCGGGGGTCAAGTTGGTAAGAATCCGTTTCGAAGAATACATTTTCCAGTCGAACGGTAGCCCCTGATTCAATCGGCTTTAGTCCAATATCCAGATAATAGGGTCTGTCAACCGGGTGGTTCCCTGAAAGATTAAAGTTTCCGGAATAGAACAGATAACCCGGATGATCGGCTTTAAAGGCATAATCTCCGCCCGAGGGCAAAGAAACCAGGAATTCTCCGGTGAAGCTACTTCCCCGCGAGGTAATAATCGTCTCCCCACTCTCAAGGCTTTTAAGATCAAAATCGGCCGCCAGCACCATTCCGGTTTCAGCATCAAAGACTTTTCCCTTAACATAAAGAGCAGGCTCTGGACGCAATTCTTCAGGTAAAACAAAACTATAAATATCTTTTGCACCCATGCTATTTTGCTGACCATCGGTAGAAAAATAAGCTTTATCACCTCTGGCCGTGACAACAAGACCGATTTCATCCCTTCCGGAATTAATCGGAAATCCCATATTGATGGGTTCTGACCAATTACCGGGACTGTCTTTTCTACTCATAAACAGGTCCATACCCCCCATTCCCATATGTCCATTGGATGAAAAATATAGCGTTTTACCATCATGATGCAAAAAAGGTGAATTCTCATCTCCTGAAGTGTTTATAAGGCTCCCGAGATTCTCTAAATCTCCGAAATATGGAACGCCTTCATCGTTGATTCCTGCAAGCGTAGCTTTCCATATATCCTTTCCGCCTTCTCCTCCACCCCGGCTGCTGATAAAGAAAAGTGTTCGTCCATCTGCAGAGAAATGTGGCTGACTTTCCCAAAAAGGAGTATTGACGGGAGTACCAATGTTAACCGGAGCTGACCATCCGTAATCTGTTTTGGCCGAAAAATATATATCACAACTCCCTTTAGAATCGTTTCGCCCACAACCGGTGAAGAACATCCAATTGCCATCTGCAGAAAGAGTCTGAGCTCCTTCGTTGCTGTCGGTATTCAGATGGCCCATCAACAAATGTCGGTTTTGCCATTGCCCGGCCGAGTCGGCATGAGACATATAAAAATCTTCCTGAAAAAAAACAGAGTTACGGGGCAAATCATCTCCTTTTTCCTTGAAAAGTTGAGGATCTCTTGGCCGCAGCACAGTAATAACCATCGTCTGTTCATCGGCAGTCACGCTTGGCCAGTATTCATGTAACTCACTGTTTACTCCTTCCCCCGCACTAACAAGTTCTATATCGTAAGGATTTTCTACGGTCTTTTTCACAAAACTCACCCTCTCAATCATAGCCCGGGCCCTCTTAATCGCATTTTCATTATCACTCAATTGCAGATAGTTGTTAAAATATTGCAAAGCAATGTCAAACTCTCCGGCATTATAGGCTGCCATTCCGGCATTGTAATAAGTCGGAATAAAAAAAGTTGAGTCCACCTCCAGTGAGCGGGTCAATATTTCCAACTCTTTACTCCAACTTTCCTGCGAGTGATAAAGATCTCCCAATAAAAGCATTGCTTCTACAAATTCGGGCTCACGATCCAAAGTCTTAAACAGTAATTCCTCAGCTTCCTTTATATTCCCGGAAGCATAAGCATTCCGACCCTCTTCATAAAGTTTAACCGTTCGCTTATTGTCAACACTGTAAATACTTTGGGCAGAAGTAAAATTTGCCGTCAGCAACAGTAAAAGACCATATAATAATAGAGATTTTCTCATTCGTCTTAAATTTATCTGGTATAAACAACTTTATTACCACTTTCAATAGTTTCCAGGGTAACATTCATCAGATCCAGAGGCCTGCCTATATAATCACATGTCCTAACGGGAGGGTGAAAAACAAGGGCTGCACGTCCCGGAACTATATTGAGAAATCCCCGTCGTTTGATTTGCCAGGAATTCACAATGGTGACAGGAAGCACAGGAAGCTCAAGTTCCAGTGCCAGCTTAAAGGCCCCACGTTTAAAAGGGCGCATCTGTCCGCTTTTACTTCTGGTTCCTTCAGGAAATATCAATACGGAAGAACCGCCTGTGAGTTTTCGTTTCGCTTCCTCCAGAGACAAAATCGCAGCTCTCGCAGACGAACGGTCAATAAAGATATGACCGACCTTTTCGCTGGCATATCCGATAAACGGAATCCTGCGAAGTTCTTTTTTCATCATCCATTTAAAATCAATTCCCAGATGAGCATAAAGTAAAAAGATATCGAAACCTGTCTGATGATTTGCCACAATTACATACGATTGATTGGGATTGACATTTTTACGACCATGCACTCTGGTAATTACCGGTGTAAGCCAGCAGGTAATTTTAGCCCACATCATCCCCCAAAAACTACCCGCCCGTGGTGAAACAACTATTGAAAATAAAGCAGCCAGAGTAGCATTAACAACTGAATTAATTATCATATGGGGCAAATAAACAGGCCACTTATACAATTGGTACAACCACAGCCAGAATGTAAATGGTTTTTTCTTCGACATTTTTTATTAAATCAAACTATTCAATGTTTCACAAAAATAACATAATTGACCGCATTTTGAGCAGATTCAATATTTTAAACCACTGGTATCCGTTAAAAAGTTGGAGATTACTTCACTACGTTTCCAATGACGTATTTTCATAAGAAACAAATATTCAAGCAATGCCAACCCCGGGTTGCGCACCCGGGGTTATTCAAATTTGCCACCTTCGGGGTCAAGCCAGATCTGTCATTTACTCATTATGCCCTCAAATTTTAATGAGGCAGTCACACGCAATGAACCGACCATTGGAGAGTGCTTAAAAATTTTGAACAGAATAACTTGATCAATAATAAAATCTTCAAAAATAAGAACAATAAAAAGTTCCATAATTAAAACAAAAACACTACTTTTGCAGCCATTCGTGTAATCTCTTACTGAACATAGAGGAGTCAGGTAATATTGCACGGTAAGTTAAATCTTCAAAAGACAATACAATGGATTTGATGAAAGTTGCTGAAGAGGCATTTAAGACAGAAACTGAAATGACCGAATTCAGTGCAGGAGACACCATCTCGGTTCACTACAAGATTAAAGAAGGAAACAAAGAACGTGTTCAGGTTTTCCGCGGAACAGTGATCCAGATTAAAGGACACGGCGTAAACAAGCGTTTTACGGTTCGTAAGATCTCCAATAACGTGGGTATTGAGCGCATTTTCCCGATGAATTCACCATTTATCGACAAAATTGACGTGAACCGGAAAGGTAAAGTTCGTCGTAAGAGAATTTACTACTTGCGTGAGCTTACCGGTAAGAAAGCCCGTATCAAAGAGAAAAGAGTTTAATTTCCTTAGGGTAATGAAAAGTTTTAAACGCTGTCTGTATTTTCAGGCAGCGTTTTTTGCTTTTAGTCCGAGCAGTTCTTTTGTTATTTCTTCATAGTTTTTACCTGATTCGGGGTTATTTGCTATATCCTGATAGACTTCAAGCAACAAACTATAATATTTATCCGCTTGCAATTCAGACCAATTGTTAAATGTATAATCCCAAATTCCACATAAGTCCTCAACTGCTTTGTTGGTCACTTATATTCAGCCATTATTTTTCTTTTTGGCTTAAAGTTCCCGGAGGTGTTTTTCTGGATCGAAATCATGAGCAATTCCGTTGTCTATCCCTTCTTGAATAGTATTTTTCAAAGCTATGACCTTGCTTTCTTCGTTCTCCAGAAGTCGTAATCCTGTAAGGACAACTTCACTAACATTTTTGTATCTACCTGCAGATAATTAGGTTTGTACACATTGGTCAAAATAATTTCCGAGCGATATTGAAGTATTTTTCATTTCAAACAACTTTGTCTAAAATCATCCATATTTGGTAAATAATTCAAATTCATGCTTGATCAGATGTGAATTGTGTCGCAAAGCTACACCCAACAGATTCACAACCGGAATTCACCATATGTCTCCACCCAACTGATCGAAGCAGCCCTGCAAATACCAATGAGCATACAACCAATCATTCACGGCTTTGTATGAGATGAAATGCCCGTCCAGAAACCTCTGTCCTAAATGCTTCAATTGCGCCCCTGTCGGCCACGGTCACAAAAACAGTACACCCGTCTTCTCCTCCAAAAGCCACGTTAGTTGGCTTATCCCCTTTTAGAACAACTTCCCGAAGCATACCCCCTGCAGGAGACAAAACGACTACCGTTCCTTTACCAAATCTCGTTACATATAAATTACCATTCTGATCACACCGCATCCCATCCATTCCATAATCCTCAAATTTGGCAAACAACCTTTTATTGGTTATGGTTCCATCATAAAGAATATCATATTTCCAGATGTTTCTCTGATTGGATTCGTTAACATACAAATACTTATCGTCAGGGGAAACTTCTATTCCATTGGTGGTTCCCATTTGAGATTCCAGCAAAAAGAATTCCCCCTGCCCGTTAACCATCCATAACTGACCGTTATCATTTTCCCAGTCGGGATCGCTGGCATAAATGGTTCCCCCGGAAGTAACTGCCAAATCATTGGGCTGGTTCATATTTGCATTGTGCCCAAATACCGCCACCTCCTTGTCAGGAATAGAGACCTGAAGAATATTATGCCCTGTATAATCGGCTACCAATAAATAATCCCGATTAAAAAGCCGTAATCCATTTCCAATACTACCCTCAGGCAACTTCACAAACAACGAATGCGTACCATCAGGCATTACTTTACCAATGGTACCATTTTCCTTGTAGTTTACAGCATAAAGAATGCCTTCGGCATCCACAGCCGGACCCTCGGCCCATGACAAGAACACTGAATCTTCGGTAACATCATAGCTTTCAAAGAGATTGCCCTGACCGGATGATTCTGTCAGCACTCCAAAAAGTAAACACACAAACATGAAATTCCCGATTCGTTTCATAACCTTTTGTTTTATAAAAAATCACACCGCATTTAATCCTCTGCCTTCAGCAAATCAATTCCATAAGTTTGTTGAAATCGCTCAACCAAAACATCATATTTCGATTCCCTAACGGAAAGCGTAAGCCTGCAATCGGCCTCAAAAATCTGTTTTTCCACTTTCAGCCCTTCCTCATCCACTACCCGCATTACCGGATTCATCATATCGTAGGCAAACCGGATAGTAAAAGATTTATCGATCGTAAATTCAACTTTCTCAACGTTTTCAAGTGCATCAGCGGTAGCAGCTTTATAGGCCTGGATAAGTCCACCGGTTCCCAATTTGACACCACCAAAGTAACGAACCACTATCACCAATACATTGGTCAGTTCATGAGAATGAATCTGCCCAAGGATTGGTTTACCTGCTGTACCTGAGGGCTCACCATCATCGTTCATTCTGAAATTCATACCATCCACCCCTAACTCCCAGGCATAACAGTGATGACGGGCGTCGTGGAACTTTTTCTTAAGATTCTCAACGTACTCCATAATCTCTTCTTCGGACTGAACGGGCCAGGCATAAGCCAGAAATTTACTCCCTTTCTCTTTGTAAAGCCCTTCCACAGGATGTTTTATTGTCTGGTAACTGTCTTTCTGCATTTCAGTAATGGTAAAATTCGGGTTGTTAAAGCCTCATGGAATCGAACCCCATACTCATAATCTGTCTTGGATTGCTAATCTTATCTAAATCAAAATTTAAAAGCCTCGATGATAAAGACTAATTGTATAAGTTAGATCTTTGTTTATCAGGCAAAAATTCTTAAAAAAGTAGTAAAACGCCTGTAAATGCTGATCGATTATCTTCTGCCTTCTGCCTCTTAAACTTCTTCCTGTTGGTTACTTTTAACTAATTTGGCATTCCAAAATTAACAAAACGCAGCACCTTTGGCAAAATTAGCTCAATAAAAACCCCGGCCGGAGTTTTCACTCACAGCCGGGGCCAACTAATTATTCTAACCTTCTTAATTCACAAATAATTTATTCCGATGTACAACTACCTGCGAAATACAACCGTCCTCAATAAACTGGATTTGAAAATAATCAATTATTCCCTGCGTCCATTTTATTTGCGGTTAATTGTATTTCTTGATATTTGAACATCTCATTACAATAATTCATGAATAAAGCAGGCTAAATCCCGAGTTATTTTGTAACAATATCTACCACCTCTTCATCCAGCAAAACTGTCTTGTAGAATCCTAAAGCCTCCTGGATATACTTTTCTTTCATCTCCGGAGATGATTCAGAGATCCGCGGATAAAACATGTGACCGGCAACTTCCACTCCTACAAAACCGAATACTTCCTGACCGTGAATCTGACGAAAAGCCTTCAGAATGCCTTTATTTTCATACTCCTCGACAGAATTGCCCATGGAAGTATGTAAAAAAGCCTTTTTACCGTTCAAAAGTCCTCTTGCTCCATCCTGATCGACTTTAAAAGCAAAACCATGGGTTAATACGCGATCAAAATAGCCTTTGAGGATGGCTGGAAAACTCCCCCACCACAGCGGATAAACCAGGGAAATTATATCTGATTCGGCCATTATCTGTTGCTCTTTTGCCACATCTGCAGGTGTTTCTCCCTTTTTTATGCGAGCCAGATCATCTGCAGATAGAACAGGATTAAAACCCAATTCATATAAATTCCTCACGACAACTTTTACGTCGTTGTGTTCACTATCTTTCTTTAATGCATCCACCAGGGAGTTACTGAAACTACCCTTGTTGGGATGGGCACTGATTATTAAATGTTGCATACGCTCGTCTTTCTTTTTCTATCTAAACATGCTACAAAAGTAATTGTTTGTTTTTAATTAGAACAATTCTAAATAATTTTTTTTTAACGCTCTCCGCTCCCGTAAAACTTCTTTTACTATTTTTGTTGGTTTTGAGAACCTGAAAAGCACTTTTGAGATAATGGATTCATTCATTGTAGTTTTTACCAACCGTCTGAATATTGGATTAGCCGCAACGGCCTATCATGCGATGTTTCACGAAAACAGCCCCATTGAACTATTGGAGCATGTAACTCCTGAGCATATTCAAAAAGACGATTCCTCCTACAATCCGGACGAAAAAGAGATTGTAAAACTGCTTCACACCATCTCAGACAAAGAACTTTTCAAAAAATTCAGTCGAGACAATAATTTACGGGAATTCAAAAACAATATCCCTCCCAAAATATTGAACGAAAGGATTCGTCCGTACATTGAAGACAAGATGTATAAGCTTGTAAAAATTCTCTCATCATCGAAAACACAGGCATTTTATAAGCAATCAGGATACAGCAATCTCTATAGCACAGATAAACTAAGGATACCACCTTTGCCGTGTAAGCCCGTTTTCAGGGTTGACATCGACGGAGAGGAAATGCATTACAGCCTGAAATTCAAGCAAGGAAACGAATTCATCTCCTTCCATCAAAAAAATCCGGAAATAATATGTCACGATCCGGCAGTGATTAAATGTGACCAGAAGATTTACTTCTTCAACCTTTTCGACAGCGGGAAACTCAAACCCTTTAAGGAAAAAGAATACATTCACCTTAAAGGAGAGCGGGTTATCGATACCTATATGGAAAAGTTCATCAGTAATGTAGTGGAACTTTTTGAGGTTCAGGGAACAGGTTTTTCAGTGGAGAACATTGAAGATCGCCCTCTTCCCTCCCTGTATCTGGAAAAAAATCTTGCCCTGCAACCCGTACTGAGAACCAGATTCACCTACGGTCACCGCACAGTTGACCCCAATCGCAAGACCAATGTATTTGTCGATTATATAAAAAAAGACGGGCACTATATATTTCGCCGTTTTCCCCGCGATTTTGAAACAGAGCATAAAATCTCCGATTTACTTCAGGAAAACGGACTTGTTCAAACTGAAGACATGTTATTCATGCATCCGGATGACAAGGAAAACAGCACTCCCGCAGGCCCCGAAAATCTTATTGAATGGATTCGTGACAATCAGTCTGTTCTATCCGAGAACAGAATTAAAACCGTACTGAAAGTCGATGAAAAGCAATTCAATATTGCTCCGGTAAAAGTACTTTTCGAAACTGAAACCGACGAAATGGACTGGTTCGACATAAAAAGCATCATTGAAGTCCCACCATTCAGCATTCCGTTTGTGAAATTTCGAAAAAATATTCTGAATGGTGACCGCAACTACCAATTACCTGATGGAAGCATTTTTATCATTCCCAAATCCTGGTTCTCGAAATATACCGACCTCTTCAACTTTGGTCAGACTGATGGCGACAACATTAAACTGCCAAAAACCTACTATCATTTACTGGAAGAACTCAACAGCGAAGAAATTGAAGGGATTTCCACTCCTGAATTACCCCAAATATCAGAACATAAAACCACCCCGCTTCCCGGTGGACTGAATGCCACTTTGCGCCCCTATCAGGTGGAGGGTTTTCAATGGATGGAGTTCCTGAAAGCCAACAATTTCGGAGGGATCCTTGCCGATGATATGGGACTGGGAAAAACACTCCAAACCATCACATTACTCCTGCATACCTACAAAGATAACAGTCAGGAAGCGCCAAAAAATCAGAACAGTCAACTCTCTCTCTTCGAATCGCATATTGAAGGCTTTAATCAGTCGGGACGCCCACCCTCACTAATCGTCATGCCTACATCTCTGGTGCATAACTGGGACAACGAAATCAAAAAATTTGCCCCGGCCCTGAAAACCTATATTTATACCGGAAGTAACCGGGCACGATCGAAAGATCTCTGGAAGATTTTACGTCACTACCATGTGGTAATTACCACTTATGGAATTCTGCGCAATGATGTGGAATATTTTACACAGATGCCCTGGGAGTATTTGATATTGGATGAGAGCCAGAACATCAAAAACCCTGCATCCAAAGGATATGAAGCTGTGAGCCAAATTAAGGCAGCCAATTACCTTGCACTTACCGGTACCCCGATAGAAAACAGCCTGACCGACTTGTGGGCTCAGATGAATATCGTCAACCACGGTATACTCAAATCGCTCAGTTTTTTCAGGAAGTTTTTTGAAACTCCAATTTCCAAAAACGGAGACGAGGAAAAAGAGGCCCATCTTCAAAAAATCATTAACCCGTTTTTGCTCCGACGCACCAAGGAAATGGTAGCCAAGGACCTGCCCCCCATCATGGAACAGGTTGTCTATTGTGATATGTCACCGGAACAAAAAGAGATATACGACCGTGAAAAAAGTGGAATCCGCAACAACCTGTTGAAATCGTTCGACAATATGCGGCACAACGAACAGGCCATTCTGGCACTTCAGGCCCTTACCCGGCTCCGGCAGCTGGCCAATCATCCGGCCATGGTGGAAGACGACTTCAAAGGCAGTTCGGGAAAATTTGATCAGATCATTGAATCGCTGGAAAACATCATATCCGAGCACCATCATGTACTGATATTCAGCTCTTTTGTAAAAGATCTGGAACTTCTGGAGACTGAATTGAAAAAACGAAAAATTGAATATGCAAAGCTAATCGGGTCCACACAAAAAAGAGATAAAGTCATCGACCGGTTTAACAAAAACGACAACGTAAAGGTATTTCTTATTTCGCTGAAAGCCGGTGGTGTAGGACTCAACCTGACCAAAGCAGATTACGTCTTTATGCTCAATCCGTGGTGGAATCCTGCCGCTGAAGCACAAGCCATTAACAGGGCTCACCGCATCGGACAAACCCGCAATGTTTTTGTTTACCGTTTCATTTCAACCGAAACCATAGAAGAAAAAATTGCCCTTTTGCAGGACAAGAAAAACAAACTGGCCGAAGCATTCGTTAATACTACGAATCCACTGAGAGAAATGAATGCCGAAGAGATAAAAGAATTGTTCAGTTAATGAATTATCGGCACTGTTTTTGATTTAGTTTGCCCAAAATAAAACATTGTAATTCACGCATAATGCAAGTAAGAGAAGTTTAAATTTGTAATAATTATTCATTAATACAACACACAAACATAAATTTTTGGACATGAAACAATTATTGATTTTTTTAATGTTTTTTGCCGCTTCCATCGGGGTTCTGGCACAGGAAGACGATACCAGAACTGTAGATGAAGCACAAATCGAAAAAGAGACCCGTGCCATTAAGAGTTTCAGCAAACTAAAAGTGAGCAAGGGCATCAATGTAACCCTGATAAAGGGGGATGAAGCATTGGCCGAAATTAATATTGTAAATGCCCCTTTATCTGATGTTATCATCGAAAACGATCAAAATGAACTCACCATAAAAATGAGAACACGCATATACCAGGATGTCTCGGTACAGGTCTATCTGACCTATCAGGACATTCGGGAAATCACCCTGGGATCAGGTTCGTCTATTGACAATCAGGAAGTACTTCAGGGAAAAGTTCTTGTTTTGAACGCAGGACTAGACAGTGTGATTGATCTGAAACTGGACGTCACCTCAGTAGAGGCTGACGTTTCAGCAGCACGAATAACCCTGGAAGGATATGCCAAAAACCTTGAAGCAAAAGCCACAACAGGAGGGAAACTTCAGGGGCAAAACTTTGAAGTAGATAAAGCCTATGTCACCGCCAACACCGGAGGTATTGTTACTGTTAAAGCAACAAAACTGCTTGATGCCAAAGCAGGAACCGGAGGCACAATTGAATACCTTGGAGAACCAGAGAAAATGAACACCAAAGAGACCTTTGGCGGAAAGGTGGTGAAGATATAATCCTTTTTTACGAAAAAGAAAAAAACCGGATGTTCTTCTACAGAGCATCCGGTTTTTGTCAAATATAAAAGGAGGATTCTTAATTCAAAATTACATTCTGCTTTTTGCTGCCTTCAACGTATTGATCAACAAAGAAGCCCGGGTCATCGGTCCCACTCCACCCGGAACAGGAGTTATATAACTGCACTTGGCCGAAACATCATCAAAGACCACATCGCCGGTAAGTTTAAAGCCTGATTTTGTTTTATCGGAAGGTAAACGAGTAGTACCAACATCAATCACCACTGCACCGTCTTTCACCATATCAGCCGTCACAAAATGAGGACTTCCCAGAGCAGCAATCAGAATATCTGCCTGAAGACAAATCTCTTTCAGATTTTTTGTACGACTGTGACAAACGGTTACCGTTGCATTTCCCGGATTATTCTTCAGCGAAAGCAAAATACTCATAGGACGTCCCACAATATTGCTACGCCCCAAAACAACCACATGTTTTCCGGAAGTTTCGATATCATAGCGCTTGATAAGCTCCATGATTCCCTGGGGGGTGGCAGACACAAAAGCCGGCAGCCCCATGGCCATTTGTCCCACATTCTGAGGATGAAAACCATCCACATCTTTAGAAGGATCAATGGCTAATGTCACTTTCTCTTCTGAAATATGCTTTGGCAATGGCAGCTGGACAATAAAACCATCCACTTCAGGGTCGTTGTTCAACCGATCCACACATTTCAACAATTCCTCTTCGGTAACGTCATCTTCATAACGAATCAGTGACGATTTAAAACCGACCTCTTCGCAATCCTTAATTTTATAGGCAACATAGCTTTCGCTGCCACCATCGTGTCCAACCAGAACGGCTACAAGGTGAGGTTCCCGAAGGCCCCCTTTTTTCATAAGTTGTACCTCATCAGCTATCTCATCTTTGATGCTGCGGGCTGTTGCTTTTCCGTCGAGTAATTGCATAGCTTTGGATTGATTTAAAACAAAAAAGAGAAGTCGTAACACGCACGGCTTCTCTTTCTCAATATTTTATTTTCCCATAGGGAGGTTACTCATCATCCGGGAAAGGTTTTTCCCCTGTGTCATCATGCGCATTGCTTTTCGTGTATCTTCAAACTGCTTCATCAACCGGTTGACCTCCTGAATGGACGTTCCGCTTCCGGTAGCAATTCTTTTACGACGACTTCCATTAATCAGTGTGGGTTGCTGACGCTCTTCAGGAGTCATCGATGAAATGATTGCTTCCACTCCTTTAAATGCATCATCGTCAATATCCACATTCTTCAGCATCTTGCCCATTCCGGGAATCATGGCAGCCAAATCCTTCAGATTACCCATTTTCTTGATTTGCTTAATCTGACTCAGAAAATCGTCAAAATTGAACTGATTTTTGGCAATTTTTTTCTGAAGCTTCTGAGCCTCTTCAGAGTCATATTGTTCCTGAGCTTTTTCAACCAGTGATACAATATCACCCATCCCCAGAATCCGGTCGGCCATACGTGAGGGGTGGAATACATCCAGTGCATCCATCTTCTCGCCCATACCTACGAACTTGATGGGCTTATCGACCACACTTCGGATCGAAATGGCCGCACCACCACGCGTGTCACCGTCAAGTTTGGTCAGCACTACGCCGTCAAAATCCAGACGATCGTTAAATTCTTTGGCAGTATTTACAGCATCCTGACCGGTCATGGAATCTACTACAAACAATGTCTCGTGTGGATTCACAGCCTTCTTGATGGCAGAGATTTCATTCATCATCTCCTCATCAATAGCAAGGCGACCTGCGGTATCGATGATTACGACATCGTGGCCTTTGGACTTGGCCTCTTTGATACCATCTTTGGCCAGTTTCACCGGATCGGTATTTCCCTCTTCTGTGTAAACAGGAACCCCAATTTGTTCTCCCAGCACCTGAAGCTGATTGATCGCAGCAGGACGATAAACGTCACCAGCCACCAGCAAAGGCTGCTTGCCACGCTTACTCTTGATGAGATTGGCCAGTTTTCCCGTAAAAGTTGTTTTACCGGATCCCTGCAAACCGGAAATCAGAATAACGGCAGGATTTCCTTTAAGTTCGATATCGGTGGAGCTTCCGCCCATCAAATCTGCCAACTCATCATGGACAATCTTTACCATCATCTGCTGTGGCTTCACAGCATTCAGCACATTTTGTCCCAGCGCTTTGTCCTTAACCGTTTCGGTGAAAGACTTAGCAGTTTTGAAGTTAACGTCTGCATCCAGCAACGCACGACGAATATCTTTAAGGGTCTCGGCCACATTTACTTCCGTGATCGTACCCTGTCCTTTCAATATCTTAAACGACCGTTCCAGTCTTTCCGATAGATTCTCAAACATCCTTCTTCAGGTTTTAATTTTGCTGCAAAAATAGAAAAATATATGGGATTATGGAATAATAAAATTTAAAGAAAAGTTGAAACAGGGATTGGTAGATTCCGATCTTCCAAATAAAACGGCGGATCGGAATCCGCCGCACCTAAATCCACCACTCCTGACTCTAACTACCCAGAAAAATCACTATATTTTAAGAAGAAATCCTTTCCTATCATGAAAAAAGAACAATACCACCATCGACTTCCTCATTTTCATACTCCCGGACAAGATTTTTTCATAACCTGGAGTTTAAAAAGTGCTATTCCTGCTCATGCATTAGAGAAATATTCTTTACAACTTGAAACAGCAAAAACAAAGATTGAACAGGCTCGTAAAAAAGAGGGCGAATCATCTAAAATAGATTTCCTGAAGAAACAATACAACCAAATACGCAGGAAAAAACTGAAAACCTTTCATGAACTTTTAGATGCACAAAGAAAATCTGAAGTGGATTTATCCAGGCAAGTTTATACAGAACTAATCAAAGAATCTCTGTTCCATTGGGAGAAAAATAAAATCTCAAATTTTGCCTTTTCAATTATGCCAAATCACATACATTGGGTTATTGGGGTTAATACAACTGATATGACTAATCAAACAGTGTATCTTCAGGATGTATTAAGTTCTGTAAAGAAATACACAGCATCCAGAATCAACCTCCGCGAAAAAAGAAATGGACGATTGTGGCAAAAAGAAAGTTTTGATACCACTATCCGAGATCAAAATCATCTGAAAAATGCGATTATATACACGTTAAATAACCCGGTAAAAGCTGGCCTTTGTAATCATTGGGAAGAATGGCCCGGCAACTGGTGTCATAATAATTATCTTTATTGGATGGAATAAATTTCACATTCCGGTCCAGGTTCGGCGGACTCCAGTCCGCCTTCTGATAAAAGCCAAACTCCTGTTGGCGGTGTGCTGTCCGCCATCCTCAAACAGCGGATCGGCGCTCAGCTTTACTGCTTTGCTTGCCAAAGAATCCGCCGCACCTAATACACAATTTTCTCCATCACAAGATTGGTACGGGCGGCAGTTTCTCCGGTGCTGACCCCCACTGCATCACCACGGATGGCATCCACCACATTACTGATCAGATTGTACTGAATATTTTCGGGGTTAATGTAGGGAAACTCTAGGAAATCACGCTCTTTGAAGAGCAAAACAGGTTCATGCCCAAAGGTAGAGAATTCAATGCGTCCTTTGGTACCAATAATTTCAATCACATCCCGTTTGGAAGAGTTATCGCTCACAAAACTCCAGGTACCTGAGCCTAACACACCGTTTTCGAACTCCATTTGAGCCACCACAGTATCTTCAGCGTTATACAAATGACCAAAATTCCGGGCTAATCCGGAAACTTTTTTTACGGGACCAAACAAAAAATCGAGAAAATCCATTTGGTGAGAAGCAAGATCATAGAAAATTCCTCCTCCTGCAACATCGGGCTGCACCCGCCAGATAGGGCTGTCCTTATCACTTTCGGCCGCAGTGGCAGGCCGAACCAGCATTATATTCACAAGCAATGGACGACCAATAGTTCCATCTTCGAGCAGAGTCTTAACCTTTCGGAAACCCGGCAGTGTTCGTCGATAATAAGCCACAAAAAGTGGAACTCCGGTCTCTTTACTCACGGCATTCATCTCCTGACATTGCTCAAAGGTAGCCGCCATCGGTTTTTCCACATACACCGGTTTCCCGGCTTTCATGGCTTTAATGGCATACATGGCATGACTCGAAGGTGGAGTTGCCACATAAATGGCATTAACATCCTTATCATTGATCAGATCATCTGCATCGCTGTACCATTTTGGCACCCTGTGCCGATGTGCATAATCTCTTGCCAATTCTGCATCACGCCGCATCACAGCTACCAGTTTTGATCCCTCAACTTTATTGAATGCAGGACCGCTTTTGTACTCGGTAACATTTCCGCATCCTATGATTCCCCAGTTTATTTTTTTTTTCATATTTCAGATCAGACTAACTCTACGGTAACACATTTTATTTTTACTATTGTTTTAAAGAGATGAAGAGCGGGCTTTGTTCAAAACAAAGAACAGGAAATGACCATAAAAATCAATAATTCATAAATAAAACAGCCTAAACTTGTCAATCTATTATTTTCCAAAACAGAAGAACATTTTATATTTGTCACATGATAACGAAGTTGATAGGAAAGGTAAACAGCACCGTCAAAGACCTCAGTCCGGGGGCTAAAACACCGGAAGGTTACGACATTATTGGTGACGTACACGGATATGCAGAAGAACTCACAATACTTCTGAAACAGCTGGGCTACAAAGAAATAAACGGAGTATACATTCACGACAAGCGTAAAGCTGTTTTTGTAGGTGATTTTACGTGTCGTGGCCCAGAAACCCGACGAACCATCGCCATCGTCAGAAGAATGGTGGAAAACCTTACAGGATATGCAGTAATCGGGAATCATGAACTCAATGTCATTGGCCATTTTACCAAAAATGATGAAGGAAAAACTTTCAAACCGGCTACCGGCTCCAATAAAAAAATAATGGATCGGATCAAGCAGGAATATCTTTATGAAAAAGACCTGTTAAAAGACGACCTGAAATGGATTCGTCGATTGCCCTTTTTTCTTGAGTTCGGAGCTTTCAGAGTAACACATGCTTACTGGTCGGACGAGAACAAGAGAATTATTGAAGAACACATTCCCAAAAAGAAACTCACAAAAAAACTTCTTCAAAAGATATTTGACCATGACAATTCCTTTGCCGAAGCCGTAAGACAAACCACGCGTGGTATTGAAATAAATCTGCCACACGACCTGATTATTAAAGACGACCGCAATATCAGGCGAACCAATTTCCGTATTCGGTGGTGGCAGGACCCTAAGGACAAAACATTCAAAGAAATTAGCTACGGAAATAAGTTCACACTTCCCACCTACACCGTTCCTCCGGAAATCCTTTTCCCGTTTAAGGTTTACCCCGAAAAAGAAGTCCCTGTTTTTGTGGGTCATTATTGTATGTCCTCCGATCGGATGATTCCTGCGTCCAATGTATGTTGTGTGGATAATTGCGTAGCCAATGAGGGATCATTGGCGGCTTACCGATGGCAGAACGGTAGGGAATTAAAAATTACGAATTTTGTTTTTCAGGAAAAAAAAGGATCGTCTTTTTAGTCAGGTTCGGCCGATTCTTTGGCAAGCAAAGCAGCAAAGCTGAGCGCCGATCCGTCGAACCTCATTGCTCCAATACCAGTTGATAACTCTCATTCCAGGTAATTCTGCCTTTTTTCCCGGTCCCGTCAGCTGATTTAAAGCCTTTCAGCAAATTTGTTTTGCCATTAAGTATAAGATCGCCGGCCTGCTTATCGGTCAATTTTTTCCCCATAAAGACAAACGGAATAAGCACCCGGCATCCCTCATGGTAACGATTACAGCCCCAGGCATTTTTCCCTTTGATAATTATCCCGTGACCGCATCTGGGGCATTTCCAGACCGGTGTTTCATCTTTTTCCAGACGGAGCTGGTAATTGTCATCCAGTGATAATATGCCATCCACTTTTTCACCCTCCACTTCAAACCCTTTTATGACCGGAGTTTTTCCTTTAGTCAGTAACGCTTCCACCTGTTTATCGGTCAACTTCTTGTTCAGATACTCAAACGGAATTAGTGTTTTACAACCTTCCCTGTATCTCGTACATCCCCACGCATTCTTCCCTTTAACCATTTTTCCCTCACCGCACCGGGGACAAGACAATTTACTTTCTACGGTTGCTTCACTTTTGGATTCCGCATTTTGGGCTTTTTCTTTAGCAGCCGCGGCCTTTTTTTGCTCCTCAGTCACTTCAATTTTTCGCGCCGAACGATCGTTCTTTACCACCTGCACCACACTGGAAACCATCTCTTTCATCTCCTCCATAAAAGCTTTCACATCATAGTTACCACGCTCTATGTCACGGAGTTTTTTCTCCCACAATCCGGTCAATTCCACCGATTTAAGCATGTCATTTTTCACACTGTCAATGAGCTGAACACCCGTAACAGTAGGAGCCAGACTCTTACGATTTTTGGTAATATATCTCCGTTTAAACAGGGTTTCAATGATGGCTGCACGTGTAGATGGCCGTCCAATACCGTTTTCCTTCATCAGATCGCGTAATTCCTCATCATCAACCTGCTTACCGGCCGTTTCCATGGCCCTCAGTAAAGTGGCCTCCGTATAAGGTTTGGGAGGCTGCGTTTCCTTTTCCTGAAGATCCGGTGTGTGCGGCCCCTTCTCACCTTTTTCGAAGTCTGGAAGCACATTATCGTCACCAGGTTTCTTCCCGGCAGAATCTTTTTTATACACTTCACGCCATCCCGGATCGACAATCTGCTTACCTGAAGTTTTAAACTTTACCTTATCCACTTTCCCCTCCACCGTGGTGGTAGAAATGGTAGCATCGGGCCAGAAAGCAGCAATAAAACGACGAGCCACAGTGTCAAACACCATTTTTTCATTTCGACTTAAATTCTGAGGAATCTGTCCGGTAGGAATAATAGCATGGTGATCCGTCACCTTGCTGTTGTCGAACACTTTCTTGGACTTCCTGATTTTTTTATCAAGAAGCGGGGCGGTTAATGATTCATAGGGTTTCAGCCCTTTGAGTGTTGATGCAACTTTAGGATAAATATCATCGCTCAGATAAGTGGTATCCACACGCGGATAGGTGGTGGCCTTCTTTTCGTAAAGAGACTGAATCAGTTTAAGGGTTTCATCGGCAGAAAAACCAAAACGCTTGTTGCATTCCACCTGCAGAGCAGTCAAATCAAACAAACGCGGAGGAGCTTCTTTTCCCTTTTTGCGGCTAAAATTGGTAATTTCAAACTCCTTATCCTTGATAATCTCCATGGCTTCCAGCGCCTCTTCCTTTTTAAAGAATTTACCACTGGTTGCAGAGAAAACCACCTCTTTGTATGTTGTTTTAAGTTCCCAATAGGTTTGAGGAACAAAATTCTCAATCTCCTTATATCGATCCACAATAAGTGCAAGAGTTGGGGTTTGAACCCTTCCGATAGAGAGTACCTGACCTTGCTGACCATATTTTAGAGTATAGAGCCTTGTTGCATTAATACCAAGCAGCCAGTCGCCAATAGCGCGCATGCTTCCGGCAGCATAAAGCCTGTCGAACTCCTTTGCATCGCGAAGTTTGGCGAACCCATCCTTCAAGGCATCTTCAGTCAGCGATGAGACCCACAGCCGTTTCACCGGACATTTACAAGCCGCTTTTTGCAAAACCCATCGCTGAATCACCTCTCCTTCCTGGCCGGCATCACCACAGTTTATTACCTCATCAGCTTTTTCCACCAACTGACTGATGGTGCGAAACTGCTTCACCACTCCCTGATTGCTCAATAATTTTATCCCAAATTTGGCAGGCACCATCGGCAGAGAATGCATCCGCCAGCGCTTCCAATCCGGGGTATAATCGTGCGGTTCTTTAAGTGTACACAGATGCCCGAAAGTCCAGGTTACCTGAAAATTATTTCCTTCATAATAGCCGTCGCGTTGGTTTTTGGCTCCCAACACACGTGCAATTTCTCTGGCAACACTGGGTTTCTCGGCGATACAGACCTTCATAAAGCGGATGATTGTGGTGATGTAGCGCGAAGATAATAAAAAATGATTTTTAAAACCGGTAAATGCACCTGTCAGCGAATTGAACTTGGAATTAAATTATTCACAGTTGCCTAAGTTGGGCAATCATTCAAACTATCAATACTCATATGGATACAGTCTTGATCACTCGATACTTTTCCACCTCTGTTAATACAATTAATTACACCAACATTGAGTCATTATTCCAACGTAAAATTAACCGGCAATATCATCAAAGACCGGACGATATCTCCTTTTACTTTGCCAGGGTTCCATTTAGGCATATTACGTACAAGTTCTACAGCTGCCTTTTCCAGATTTCCGTCATATTTATTGGTTGCCTGAACCGCACTGAAAGTGCCATCTTTTTCAATAATAAACAACACAAAAACTTTACCCTGAACTCCATTTTGTTGTGAAGCTACAGGATAGGAAAGATTTTCGACAAAGTATTCTCGGAAAGCAGATTCTCCACCTGGAAAACCGGGGTCTTCATCTAACTTCCAATAAAGATTTGTAGTATCAGATTTTTGAAGAAATATTTCTAATTCTTCGGGGATTTCAGCATGTGCTTGGGAACTAAAAAAAAAGCAAAACGAATAAAAAAGAAGTGCGAATAAAGCAAAGAATTTGTTGTTCATAACAGATTTTGGGATTAGATTAATTTTGACAATTAAAGACCTTTGTTAATGTATCTATTTTCATTGATAAAGGTAGTTATTTCCGGGAAAGGAAATAAAAAGAGGTAAAAAATCATGTATGTTCCATTCAATTTTAAAGAGAATACCAACTTTTTTTAAACATCTTTAATAAAAGACAAGAGGTTCAACACCCTGTCAATCTTGGTGTCTGGTTATATTAGAACTATTTTTGCAGGCTCAAAAACTAATCATCGACACCTTACGAATGAAGCAACTTCTCGATTTTTTCAATTTCCAGCAGAAAATTAACTACAAAACTGAAATCCTTTCCGGGATAACCGTGGCCCTGGCTTTGGTTCCGGAAGCTGTAGCCTTTGCGCTTATAGCAGGATTATCACCACTAACCGGTCTTTATGCTGCCTTTGTAATGGGTCTGGTAACCTCCATTTTTGGTGGCCGCCCCGGAATGATTTCAGGGGCAACCGGAGCTGTTGCCGTTGTAATTGTTGCCCTGGCCCAGAGTCACGGAGTGGAATATGTGTTCGCAACGGTGGTTCTCGCCGGTCTTTTACAAATGGCAGCAGGCTTTCTGAAACTGGGAAAGCTCATCCGCCTGGTCCCTCACCCTGTTATCTTTGGGTTTGTCAACGGGCTGGCCATCATTATATTCATGTCACAGCTGGTGCAATTCAAAGACCCTTCAGGGGACTGGCTCACAGGTGAATCCTTATTCATTCTACTAGGACTGGTACTACTTACCATGCTGATTATCTGGGGACTTCCCAGAATCACCAAGGCGGTTCCCGCATCACTGACAGCGATCCTTGTCATTTTTGGCATTGTCACTTTTTTCAATATTGACACAAAAACAGTGGGTGATCTGGCTTCAATAAAAGGTGGTTTCCCCCCATTTCATATTCCTGATATCCCCATTAGTTTAGAAACTCTGGAAATCATATTCCCCTACGCTGCCATTGTTGCCGGTGTAGGTCTGATTGAAAGTCTGCTGACCCTCGATATTGTGGACGAAATTACTGAAACACGCGGAAGCGGTAACAAGGAAGCTGTAGCACAGGGCGCTGCCAACATGTTGTCCGGTGTTTTTTCAGGAATGGGCGGATGTGCCATGATTGGTCAGAGTCTGATCAACACCTCTAATGGAGCAAGAGCGCGATTATCAGGAATTGTAGCAGCTGTGATGTTACTGGTATTTGTGATGTTTGGATCGGGACTGATTGAGAAAGTTCCCATGGCTGCATTAACCGGACTTATGATTATGGTATCCATCGGAACTTTTGAATGGGCCAGTCTTCGCACCTTTGGAAAAATGCCCAAATCAGACCTGTTTGTCATGGTGACAGTAACCCTTGTCACTGTGTTCTTACACAACCTGGCACTGGCAGTGATCATCGGAGTCATCATCTCAGCCCTTGTTTTTGCATGGGACAACGCCAAACGCATCCGGGCTCGTAAGCGTTTCGATAAAGAAGGCATTAAACATTACGAGATCTATGGACCATTGTTTTTTGGTTCCGTAACCGCTTTCAATGACAAATTTGATGTACAAAACGATCCGGACGAAGTAATTATCGATTTTGCAGAGAGTCGTGTGGTAGATATGTCGGCCATTGAAGCACTCAATAAAATTACTGAACGCTACCTTAAGGTAGGTAAAAAAGTTCATCTGAAACACCTTAGTCCTGACTGCCGGAAGCTTTTGCAAAATGCAGAAGCTATTATTGATGTAAATGTAATGGAAGACCCAACCTATAAGGTGATGGTGAACAAAGTATAGTAGATGCAGTATCATTACTGCCCAATAAAAAAAGTGCGGTTTCCGAACCGCACTTTTTTTATTAAAATTCAACTCTTCCTGAAATGGTCCGTATTGGCATCGGCTCTGCCTCTTTCGACAGAAAGAATCTGCCCATCTGGTGAGATAGTGCGATTTGGAAATCGCACCACCTAGCGATACATCTCTTCACGCAAGGCGGCAATATTTTCGTCGGTGACGTAATCGTCGTAATCCATCATTTTGTCGATGGTTCCGTTTGGCGTAATTTCAATAATCCGGTTACATACTGAATGAATAAACTCATGGTCATGTGAACTCATCAGGATGTTTCCTTTAAAATTGATGAGTGTGTTGTTGAATGCCTGAATGGTTTCCAAGTCCAGATGATTGGTCGGATTATCAAGCATCATCACATTGGCATTGCGCAACATCATCCGGGAAATCATACAACGCATCTTCTCTCCTCCCGACAGCACATTCACTTTTTTGTGGATATCCTCACCTGAAAAAAGCATCTTCCCCAGATAACCTCTCAGGAAATCCTCTTTGGTATCATCAGAATACAACGCCAACCAATCCACCAGAGAATAATCCCCCTGAAAAAACTCGCTGTTTTCCATGGGCAGATAAGCCGTAGTGATGGTAACTCCCCAATTAAAAGAACCGGCATCAGGCTTCATGCGTTCATTCAGAATTTCGAACAGCGCAGTAGTTACCTGCGAGCTGCGTGAAAGAAAAACAATCTTATCATCCTTTTCCACCGTAAAGTTCAGGTCGTTCAGCAACTGAGTACCATCTTCAGCCTTTTTGCTAAGTCCCGATACCGTCAGAATGCTGTTACCGGTTTCACGATCAGGGGTAAAGATAATCCCCGGATATCGGCGCGTGGAAGGCTGAATCTCCTCTACATTTAGTTTTTCCAGCATCTTGCGGCGACTGGTAGCCTGTTTCGATTTAGCCACATTGGCACTGAAGCGCTGAATAAACTCCTGAAGTTCTTTCTTCTTCTCCTCGGCCTTTTTATTTTGAGATGATTGCTGACGCAAAGCCAACTGGCTGCTTTGATACCAGAAAGTATAATTACCTGAAAAGAGCTGTACTTTACCATAGTCGATATCCACAATGTGGGTACAGACCGAATCAAGGAAGTGACGGTCGTGCGATACCACCAACAAAGTATTGTCAAAATTGGCCAGGTAATTCTCCAGCCAGCGTACAGTCTCCAGGTCAAGGTCGTTGGTAGGCTCATCGAGCAACAAGTTGTCGGGCTTGCCAAACAACGCCTGTGCAAGCAACACCTTCACCTTTTCCTTACCGTTCAACTCATTCATCTGCTTGTTGTGCAGACTTTCTTTGATGCCCAAACCACTCAGTAACATGGCCGCATCACTTTCGGCATTCCATCCGTCCATCTCGGCAAATTGCTCCTCCAGTTCCGATGCACGCATCCCATCAGCTTCCGAAAAATCGGGCTTGGCATAAATAGCATTTTTCTCATTGCTGATTTCCCATAACTTTTCATGCCCCATCAACACTGTCTCCAGCACCTGATTCTGGTCAAAGGCATGGTGATCCTGACGCAATACTGACAAACGTTCGCCGGGGCCTAATTCCACATGTCCCCGGGTAGAATCAAGTTCGCCGCTAATCAGTCGCATCAAGGTTGATTTCCCTGCTCCATTGGCACCGATTACCCCATAGCAATTGCCTGGCGTGAACTTCACGTTAACGTCCTGAAAAAGAAATTTTTTGCCAAACTGAATGGCGAGATTGGAAACTGTAATCATTGAAAAATTTTAATCGATAGATAATTCAAAAAAGTACTTAATTTTGCCCTGTTTGTCAATATCTACGGAGTTCTTACCCACTGATGACCAACAAAGCTGTAACCGGGCACTTTTTATCCTAAAAGATACTTTACCCGATTTGGGAGCGCAAAGGTAAGAATAAAAAGCCACGAAGAGAATTAACCATTGTTAAAATGGGGAAGAATAGAAGTGCTACAGATTCAGGTATTGCGATCAATCGAAAGCATACGATAATTAATTGGTACTCCGGTCAGGAAGCAAAGACTGCCAACTATGAAGAGTCTTGCAGAAAAAGGATATACAACAGTTGTATCACCAGCACTGAGATAGCGATGCATAAGCGACTTTTGAAAGGTTTTTATCCTAAAAACCAACAAAAAGCACAATCGGGACCCCCTGTTTTCAACAAAGAAACTTCGAAACTAAAGCCCACACCAAAAGCAGAGAAAGCTTTGTTTTAGACATTTTCTTCCCAAGGACAAAGAAACCACCCGAATGACTTTTAAATATTTATAATTTGGCTTTTATCACGCGTTTTCTCATAGATATCTTTACTAAACATATACAGATTCGCTGGTTTCTTTGAACCATGACCAAGGCGCTTCTCGTCAAGCGGAACAATGTAGGTTTTATTGATAGCCTTTTTTCTGAAATTCCGATTATCTATCTCAACATCAAACACATATTGGTAGGCAATCTGCAATTCATTCAAGGTAAACTTGTCGTCCAGAAATTCAAATATTAACGGCTCAACCACTACCCTGTTTTGCAAATCATTAAAGGCTTTTGATATTATTTCAGAATGATCGAATCCTAATTTCGGTAAATTATCCAAGGAAAACCATCTGGTATTTTCATTGCAAAGTTTGACCCTGAAAGCGGGAAGTAAAAAATAATAGGCAACCGACATTACACGTGGATATACTCCACGACTCTTCAACCACAATACATCCTTCTCATTTTTTATACGTTCCGGATTTCCAAAAGTGCGGAACTGTTTTTTATAAGCATCCTTCAAACCAGTAAGCCCATAAAAAATACGCTCTGCTGATTTATCCAGTCTCTCGCTTTTTAGCACATGATCACCTGTTAACACCCAATCATCAATTACCGGATATTTGTCATCATACATTTTCAATGAACGCTTTGATAAAAGAATATTGATACCGTTCTGGTCTAACCCAAAGACTACACATTCCACAGATATATTCGAAATTTTTCTAAAATCCATAACAACTTACGTCTTATTCACGTTTTATTAAAAAAAAATTTGACATTAAATATAAAAAGGAATTTACTATTTCCCCAAATTATCTAAGCCATAAATGCAATAACAATATTACGTACTAATAACGTTTTTCCAAAATTATTTGAGTATTTTTTTAACATGGACCAATAAAAAAATTAAAAACACTGTCAACAAACCCAAAATACAACATGGCTACAAGCCGCTATTCATGGGACATATAAAAAAATAATTAAAATTTATTTATTTTTTATTTGCATTTTTTGTTTTTTGTATATTATATTTGCATAAAACGTTTTTTTTACGTTTTTGAAATTTTCTCTAAACATCATCTAATAGTTAACAACATGAAATTCCAGGTACAAGAAATAGGAAAACACAAGAATTTCTCCAGAAGAAATAATAACCTTTTTATACGTTTAAATAATGTATGCGGATTTCTACTATTTGCTGCAGCTTCGTTTTTTATATTTCCCAACATTGCTAAAGCACAAAATGAAAATTTGCTTTTTGACCGTTTAAGCGTGAACCTAAAGATTCAAAACATGCACCTTTGGCATGGAAGCGTAGTAACTCCGGGAGCAATGATGGCCTCAAGTATTGAATATACGTCTTCAAATGAAAAACTTATTGCAGGATTGTGGGGTGGCGCCAGCTTTAACGGACAATACAAAGAGTTTTCCTACTATACAACTTACCATTTCACCCGCAACTTTGACATATCCCTGATAAGTCACAACAACTACAGCAATTCTGAAGAAGTAAACATTTTCAGTTACGACAAACACACCTCCCCAAACTTTGTGGATATTGTCTTTCAATATACCGTTTCAGATCAACTACCACTGAAATTGTGCTGGTCAACAATACTTTTTGGGAACGGTGGCGATTTTAAAGTAAATAAAGACAATACAGACACCAATTCATATTCTAACTATGTGGAGTTGAGTTACACTTTCTTTTCTGAAAAGGAAACAAGTCTTAAGCTTTTTGCCGGGGGTGCTTTTTCATTTGTTACTGAAAAAACGTTTTACAGCAATAACTCCAACATTACCAACCTGGGTGTAACGATAAATAAGAAAGTAAACCTTCTGTCAAATACTGTCCCGGTTTTAGCGACCGCATTTTGGAATCCGGAGACAAAACTTGGTGCTTTACTCCTATCTGTTTCAATTTTTTAATGTAATTTCATAAAGCATAAATGATTATGAAAAACAAGTCTATTAGAAATTTCGACCACCTCGATGAAGAGCAGTTGCCAATTGCAAAAATAAATTGCATGGGGGGAAACATTTCGCCGGATTATATGCCGGGGAACATGTTGCGGCAACAGAATTTGTAATCGGAGCAACTTTTGTTACTCTTGGTGCGAGTACCCGCGACATCTTATTCGGACTACTTATCGGGAATATTCTGGCTGTATTAAGCTGGACTTTTCTCACCTCACCCATCGCAGTTCAGACCCGCCTGAGCCTATATACTTACCTTAACAAAATTGCAGGTGACTCAATGACTAAACTTTACAACTGGGCAAATGCAATAATTTTTACAGTAATCTCTGCCGCTATGATAACAGTCTCATCATCGGCAGTGCGATTTTTGTTTGGCATTCCGGCACAATTAAACTGGTATTCAACGAACATGTGGTTCATTTTAATTGTGCTTGCTGTTGGCTTTATAGTAGTTCTGGTTGCCATTTATGGTTTCAATACAGTGGCCGATTTCAGCACGATATGCGCCCCCTGGCTGTTCACTCTGTTTGTAGCCGGTGCGCTGGCATTGCTTCCTGCCCTTGCCAATTCTGTCATCGGTACCACATCCATTTCAAGCTTTAGCGAGTTTGTCCACATCGGCGACCAATCTGTTTGGAGAGGAGTAACCGTTACCGGCGAACAGGGAATTGGGTTATTAGAGGTCATTGGTTTTGCCTGGGCAGCGAATACCATTACCCACGTAGGTCTTATCGATATGGCCCTCTTACGTTATGCCAAAAAATCAAGTTATGGACTTTATTCCAGCTTTGGTATGCTCTTCGGACACTATATTGCATGGATTGCTGCCGGAATAATGGGTGCCGGAGCCGGAGTTTTATTAAACAAACCTGTTTTGGAATTAGATCCGGGTGATGTAGCCTACTATGCCTTAGGTGCTTCAGGTTTTGTGATCGTGCTCGTTGCCGGATGGACTACAGCCAATGCCAATTTGTATCGCGCAGGACTGGCAGCACAGGCAATATTTAAAAATCATTCACGCAGAAAAACAACCATGGTGGTTGGAATTTTTACCGTAATAACTGCCTGTTTCCCATTCGTTTTTTCAAAAATGCTTCCGATGCTTACTTTTGCCGGCTTACTCGTGGTACCGGTGGGTGCCATAGTTTTTGCAGAACATTTTATTTTCCCAAAAATTGGGCTTACAAGGTACTGGGCCTATTACCAAAGACTAATTACCAGCAAACCCGCCATTATATCATGGATCGCAGGGCTTATACTCGGATTCGGACTCAACTATCTGAATGTAATGTCGTTTTATTATCTTTTTATCCCAACCTGGTTCTTTACACTAATTTTATATACACTGCTGGCAAAGATGAATGGTGCCTCAAAAAAATACACTGAAGAAATAAAGGAAGAAAAGCAATTACAGACTGACATTTCAACCTACCAGGAAGAAAAAGCCAAACACGAAAAAGTACAATTAAAAGACACCTCGACTTTTTCTAAAGTCTTGAAATACTTCTCAATATCCTGTCTCGTTGTAATCTTAGCAATGGCAATTGCAACCATGTTTTACAGCCCGGATATGGAAATCTATAACTTCAACAAGGCTATCTTTCATAAATATGCATTTGTATGCACAGTCGGGTACTTTGTTTCTGCATACTGGAAGCTCCGTCGGGAAAAGAACCTTAAAACAGTGAAGGAATAATCAGACGGCGATTTTTCTTTAACTCTTCCCCACAGAGATTCAACGTTAGAACAAATATTATTCAATAACTTTTCTTGCCAATAATTCCAAAAATAAAGGAAGGCAAGAGCAAAAATGAAAAAAATGAAAACTTCAATATCTTTAAAACAAGAGAATTTAAGCCGATTGTTGCCCAATGTAAAAACACCTTCTTATGACCGCGACAAAGTAAAAACCAGCATCGTTCACATTGGTGTAGGGAATTTCCATCGCTCGCATGAAGCTTTTTACACAAACGAGTTAATGGAGCAATCCGGAGTTTTGGATTGCGGAATTTGCGGGGTAGGATTATTAGACCACGATCGCAAAATCTACAACATCCTGAAAGACCAGGATGGTCTTTATACGCTGGTCACCAAGGAGCTTGATGGTTCCCTGAATGCCAGAGTTATTGGCTCAATTGTAGAATACATATTTGCACCTGAGAATCCCATTGCCGTTATCGAGAAAATGGCAGATCCGGATATTAAAATCATCTCACTTACTATAACCGAAGGAGGGTACAACTTAAATGAAGGTACCGGCGAATTTGACTTCAGCAATCCTGTAATTGTGGAAGACATGAAAAATCCTATGTCTCCAAAAACTGTCTTTGGATATCTGGCCCAAGCCATGAAATTACGCATGAATTGCAACTCCGGAGGGTGTACCATACAATCGTGTGACAACATCCAGGGGAATGGTGATGTAGCAAAAAAATCATTTTTAAACTATGTTCAAAAAGCTGAGCCTGAATTGCTCCCCTGGATCGAGGAAAATGTTTCTTTCCCCAATGCAATGGTCGACCGCATTACGCCCGTTACAGTGGCAGAAGATATTGAGAAATTGCAGGAAAAGTTTCTAATTGATGACCAATGGCCGGTGGTTTGTGAGCCTTTTATCCAGTGGGTGATTGAGGATGATTTCAAAGCAGGAAGACCGGAATGGGAAAAGGTGGGCGTTCAGTTTGTTGAAAATGTAGTGCCGTTCGAGAACATGAAACTGAGGTTGCTAAATGCAGGGCACTCCGTTTTAGGCATGCTTGGTGCCTTGCATGGTTACCGCACCATTGATCAGGCTGCACGCGACAGCGATTTTAAAGTTTTCTTACGGGCATTTATGGATGAAGAGGTGACCCCAACACTTGGAGATTTGGGCGATATCAATCTCAAAAAATATAAAAACAGCCTCATTGATCGCTTCCGGAATATTTACATCAAAGATTTGATTGCGCGGATTTGCCTTGAAAGTTCGGCGAAGTTCCCCATTTTTTTACTGCCTACAATTAAAGCACAGCTTAAAAACGGTGGGAATTTTGCCAGAGCTGCATTTGTGGTGGCTGCATGGTGCAAATACAATGATGGTATTGATGAAAATGGCAACACGTATGCCATTGAAGATGCAATGAGCAACGAATTAATTCGTGCTGCGGCCCTGTCTCATCAAAACCCAATTCGCTTTTTGGAAATTGAGCCCGTATTTGGTGATCTTGTTAACAACAAAGCTTTCGTTGATGCTTTTCTTTCCTCCCTGGAAAAACTCCGGAACAAGAATGTAAAAGATTGTGTAAGAGAAATCAATGCAGGGTTTAACGAACATTGATATGTGAATTCTTTAAATCCTGAACGAGCGAGAAGCATTGGAAAGAAAGCCAACTCCTCCTTTATGGAAGGCCGGTTCCACAATTCTAAAATGTTAAAAATTATTCTTATGAAATCAATAGTTTGTTTTGGAGAAGTATTATGGGATATGTTGCCAACAGGGAAAAAACTCGGTGGTGCTCCTTTAAATGTTGCACTCCGGGCACAATCCCTTGGCAACCAATCAACAGTAATCAGCGCCATTGGCAACGATAAAAATGGGAAAGAGATTATCGATGAAATGAAAGCATGTTCCGCCAATCTGGATTATATTCAGACAAGTGAAAAATACTCAACCAGTATGGTTTCGGTTCATTTGGACGATAAAGGATCGGCATCATACGAAATAAAAATGCCCTGTGCCTGGGACGACATTAAACTTTCGGAAAAAGAAATCACCCTTGTTAAAAATGCGGATGCTTTTATTTACGGAAGCCTTATTGCGCGCAAAAAAACATCGCGCAACACTCTAATGGAATTGTTGAATCATTCAAAATTTAATGTTTTTGATATCAACTTGCGTCCTCCCCATTATTCGATGGAAACACTTCTAAATCTGATGAAATATGCCCATTTCATAAAATTCAATGACAGTGAAATTTTTGAAATTTGCACTGGTCTTGGACATATTCCCGATTCGTTGGAAGAATGCATGAAATTTATTGCGAAAAAGACAGATACCAGTCAGATTTGTGTGACCCGTGGTGAAAAAGGAGCATTATTGTTGAAAAACGACGAGTTTGTCAACAACAAAGGCTATCAAGTAACCGTTGCTGACACGGTTGGTGCCGGGGATTCTTTTCTTGCAACCCTCATCAGCGAACTTCTGAATGGTTCCAAACCACAAAAGGCCATTGATCTCGCCAGCGCAATTGGTGCTATTGTGGCTTCAAAAAGCGGTGCCATTCCCCCTGTCTCAAAAGAAGAAATAAGGGCATTTGTTAGATAATCCGCTCTAACCAATTCCAATAAAAAATCCCACTTCTTTTTGAGGTGGGATTTTTTGTAGAAATTCAACTTCCAGGATCTTTAAACCAAAGACTTTTATTAACTGGATGGCACCGGGCGGTTTAATTATGGCGTAAAATTCATGCCTGGAGTTTAAAGCACCAATTGCTCTTCTACCAATTGAAGAGACAAACCATTTTCAACATAGATGGCCTGAACTCCCAATGCACCTACTTCGTGGATGTTTCGCATTTCATCATCGAAAAACACCATATTGGAGTAAGAAAACCCGGTCTGTTTTTTCAAGACATCAAAGTGTTTGATTTTGCTGACCGGGTAGATCTCCTGGTAGGGGAAAAAGTGGTCTATTTCGAAAAGCTGCAGCAATTGCATGGCCCATGAAGGAGCTCCTGTCCTTGAAGCTAAAGCCATAGGGATATTATTCTCCTCTAAACGGTTTAATATTTCCAGAACATCGGGATACAAAACAATGCGACTTCCGTACGAGTCTTCCACATGACGATTAACCCTTCGGTATGGTGGATTGGTATGGTCGCACCAAGTTCCACCAGCATCCCACAGGGTAAAATCCAAATCGAAAACAAATAGTTTTTGCATTCGGCAAAATTAGAAAAAGCTAAAAATTAGATGGTATCTAAAAAGAAAATAAAATTAGAAAAACAGATTAAATCCTTGCTACCGCAAGCATTGTTATTTTTTATCAAACATAGCATATGGCATTATCGCACAGAAAATTTGAAACTTTTAAACAACCTCAAAAGCAATTATCAAGATAAGACAATCCTGCTTTTTTGGTCAATTAAAGGGCACTTAGTATTTTTACATAAAAATATTCTATTCCTAATTTGAACCCTTTACCCATGAACTCAAAATTTTTATTTCCCTGCACCACAGTCCTAACCATCCTTTATCTTACTCTTTTTTCTTTTCAGAACATATCGGCTCAGGAAAGCTCAAACACAAAATCAAAACTTCCGAAAACCTTTCTGGGAGCTGGTTTTGGAATAAACGATTACGGCATTGGTGTTGGACTGGAACACGCAGTCAATAATAACTTTTCAGTTTACGGAACAGGTGGTCTGAGCACCTGGGGACTGCGAGCTACCGGCGGCCTTTCCTGGTACCCTAAAGAAAGTGGCTTTGGTTCTTCTATCAGCATGGATATTTCCTATTCTTCAGGTATGGAAGAATTGGAAACAACATTGGAAACTTCAGGATATAATAGTGGATACGGTGGGTATGGCGGGTACGGATATGGATACCAGCCTATTGAAGACAATGACAAAGAGGTTACGCTGGATCTTTTTGCTTACAGCACCATCAATTTACTATATTCATATAATCTAAAAGTTGGTACCAGGTCAAAGTTTGTATTTAGCGGAGGGTTCTCTATCCCACTGGAAGATAATGTTTACCGGGTTAAATCAGGCCATTTACTCACAAATAACTCTAAGCGTTTTATCAATTTCATGGCTCCTGGCGGAATTATTATTGGAGTAAAGTTCATGTTGGGAATTGATGACTAATATCAATAAACCATAAGAGAAGAAAATTGGTCAAAAAAAAAAACCGAAGTGATTCTTAATTCACTCCGGTTTTCCTTTTTTTAGCATTCTATCGCAAACTGAGATGACTCAAGCTTAATAAGCTGAGTTTTCTAACCTTCTAACTTCTAACCTCTATCTTCCAGCCTCTGCTTCTGCCTTCTGCCTCTCAACTAAGCAACTAACTCCTTACAACAGTCCCCGATGCTTCAACATCGGTTCAATGTCAGGTTCGCTTCCACGGAACTCCAGAAACATCTTATTGAAGTCTTCCGTATTTCCGCGTGAGAGAATCAACTCTCTAAAGCGCTGACCATTTTCGCGGGTCAATCCGCCATTTTCCTCAAACCAGGCATACGCATCGTTGTCGAGCATTTCGGCCCACAAATAAGCATAGTAGCTGGCAGCATAGCCATGTCCCCAAAGATGCAGGAAGTAGGTAGAACGATAACGGGGGGGGATTTGATCCAAATTGAGGTTAATGTTTTCCAGTGCCTGCTTCTCGAAAGCATCCACATCATCAATATTCTGGTCGGGTGAGATAATGTGCCACTGCATATCCAGTCCGGCAGCTGCCAACACCTCGGCAAGGGCATATCCCTGATTAAATTTAGAAGCTTTCACCACTTTATCGACCAACTCCTTCGGCATAGGCTCACCGGTTTCGTAATGCACCGCGTAATTGTTGAATACTTCGGGATACAAAGCCCAGTGCTCATTGATTTGAGAAGGTAACTCCACAAAATCACGGGCTACATTGGTTCCCGCCAGACTTGGATAGGTCTGGTCGGCCAGCAATCCGTGCAGAGCATGTCCAAACTCATGAAACATGGTCGTCACATCGTCATAACTGATAAGCGCAGGTTCTCCTTCAGCAGGCTTTTTAAAGTTGCAGACATTGTAGATTACCGGTTTATGGCCAAGTAACTTTGACTGCCCCACAATTTCACTCATCCAGGCACCACCAGATTTATTGTCGCGTTTATAAAAATCGGTATAAAAAAGTCCGATCGTACTGCCATCCTCGTTGAACAACTCGAACACCCGCATATCGTCGCTGTAAACAGGAATATCGTGACGCTCCTCGAAGCGGATACCATACAGCTTCGAAGCAGTATAAAACACCCCGTTTTCCAACACACTATTCATCTCGAAATAGGGCTTAATTTCACTTTCATCGAGGTCGTATTTCGCTTTCCGCACCATTTCGGAGTAGTAGTTCCAGTCCCATGGCTTCAACTCAAAATCACCGCCCTTTTGCTTTATTACCTTCTGAATTTCTTCAGCCTCTTTTTCAGCCTTTGCCACTGTCGCCGGAACCAGTTCAGCCATAAAGTTATTGGCCGCTTCCGGTGTTTTAGCCATCTGGTCTTTGAGATTCCACTCAGCATAGTTTTCGAACCCCATCAGCTGCGCCTGTTCGGCACGAATCAGCGCAATCCGCTTAATGATGTCACGGGTATCGTTCTCGTCGCCACGCTGGGCACGCAATAGAGAATGCTCAAAAAGCTGTTTACGTGTCTCGCGATTGTGAAGCGAAGCCAGCATTGGATGTTGCGTGGTATTGTGCAACGGCAATACATAAACCGTTTTGCCCTCCTCCTCGTGTTTCAGAGCATCAATTTCACTATCCAACAAGCCGTCCAGCATATCCCTGTCTTCTACTTTCAGCGCACCTTTCTTCGCGGCCGCCAACAATCGGTTGGCATACTGAGCACTGAGCAAAGCCTCTTCTTCATTGAGCTTACGCATCTTCTCCTTGGCTTCGGAAGACAAATTGGCCCCTGCCAGTTCGAATTTCTCGTAATAAACCTCCACCAGTCGGCGCGATTCAGCATCAAGATTCAGTTCATCCAATTGATTATAAACAGTCTTAACGCGTTCAAAAAGTTTATCATTCAGGTAAATCGCATTGTTCAGACCGGCCATTTTAGGAGCCATTTCCTCTTCCACTGCCTGCAGTTCAGGATTGGTATTGGCGCCTGTCAGCATACCAAATACCCCGTAAACACGGTTCAACGTCTGCCCGCTCTTCTCCAGTGCCACCAAAGTATTTTCGAACGTTGGCTCATCATTGCTATTGGCAATGGCTTCAACTTCTGCCAGTTTCTCATTGATTCCGGCTTCCAGGGCCGGTTTAAAATCACTGTCTTTGATTGCCCCAAAATCGGGCGCCCCATAGGGCAACGTACTCTCTTTCATTAACGGATTGTTTTTCAAAGCCTCATCCTCCTGATGAGCACTTTTGCCATTGCCACAGGCCGACATAATCGTTGCCAGGGCAATGGCTGTGATAAAATTTCGGTTCATTTGTTTTTTATTAGATTTTAGGATATCTCTTTATTTCATGCGAAAAAATACCATCCCAAAGAATGAAATGCCGCACAAGAACATGACAGCGAAAGTAGGATTTTTTTTTGAGTTGCATGAAGATGACAATAGAACATCCTTTCAATATCAAAACCATTTACCCCTTTAAATGTTTCCTCTTTAAAAAAATTGAAAACACTAATCATAGGACAAGGGCTGGCCGGAACAATATTGGCTTTTAAGCTTCTTCAAAAAGGGTACGCCATTACGGTTATCGATGACAACAATCAGCAAAAGGCTTCACTGAAAGCCGGGGGAATGGTAAACCCGATTGTTTTCAGACGAATGACCAAATCCTGGTTGATTGACGATTTGTATCCTGAATTTTTAAGAACAACTCATGAATTAGAGGACTTTCTAGGCCAAGAATTTTTCTATCCAACACCGATACAAAGAATTTTAGGTCCCGGAGAAGATCTTTTTTGGAGCAGGAAATACAAAGAAAACGGATTAGAGAAGTATATTGATCCCCGAATATCTTACGCCCCCATTTCACCATACATTAAAACTCCCAATGGATATGGGACGGTTCATAAAGGCGGCTGGTATGATATCCAGACTTTAATTACGTGTTTCAGGCAATATCTGGAAACAAATGGATTACTCATTCATGAAAATATTGATATCAGCAAAGATTTAAAGACAGATGATAATGAGGTTCGCTTCAATAACCAAACATACCAAAAAGTAATACTGTGCCAGGGGAGTTTTAACAACGACCAGCAACCATTTAACCGGGTAAAATACAGACACACAAAAGGTGAAATACTGACCCTTAACAGCCAGGTCTACAACCACAAAGAAATCATCACAAAGAATCTCTTTATTTTGCCCATACATAACCAAAAATATAAAGTAGGTTCAACTTATGCATGGGAATACACCGATACGAACATCACAAATGAAGCGAAAAACGAAATAATTAAGAAACTTGAGAAGATTAGTAACTTCCCCTTTTCCATTATTCATCAGGAAGCCGGCATCCGGCCCACTACACATGACAGACGACCGGTAATTGGATTTCTTAAAAACCAGCCAAACATTGGAATATTGAACGGCCTTGGTTCTAAAGGCCTGCTCCTAGCTCCCTGGTCAGCCAATCAACTGATACAAAAAATCGAGAACAACAACTTTCAAATTCACCCGGAGGTTGATGTGGAGAGATATTACAAGGAGAAATAGGAGGTACGGTTTTGGTGGTTTTTTTGCTGACTGACGAGGATGAACACCGCATTTACCGACTTGTGCGGGGGGAGTTTATTTACGTTTCTTCCAGAGTTTGGGGTTTCTGCTGGTATGTTGAATGGCTAAAACATAAATAGCTCCATCTTCAACAATAAAGAATATTCCACAAGGAAAACGTTCGATTAAAGCCCTATGAATATTCTTATACACCAGCTGAAAATGTTTTGGAGGTTCTTTCGAATGGCATTAAGTTTTGCATCTAAAGCCAATAAAAACTCATTCCCCCGCTCGGCGAAGTTTGCAACTTCGTCGAATGACCTCCTGTAGTCTCCAGACTACCATTTTAAACAGTCTTTGCAGGCAAGCTCAGGATATCTACCTCCAGATAATTACTTAAACCGGCATAATTTCGAGCAGATGAATATAAATAATCTTCAGGATTTTGAACAATTCTTGAGCGTACCGGATTGTTATGGATATAATCAATTTTCTGTGTTATAAAATCGTTAGAATATAACAATATGGCATGATTCTCATGAGTCCAAAACTGATAAGAGTTATTTCGCTTGTGTTGTGACTCTGCTCGTAGAAATAAAGGGAGCAACCAGTCACGTCAGCTTTCGGTCTGTAAGTTTATAGCTTCAACAATTTTCTTACTTGTATATTTTTTGATATCCCTAATGCAGGCACTTAAGTTTCCTTCGCTACTATTGGCAACCAGATGTACTTGATTTGACATTATCACATAGACAAATAATTGAAAACCTTTGTTTTTCATTGCAAAGTCAAAACTATCCAATACGATATCCCGATAAATATCCCCCCGGCTCGGCGAAGTCTGTGACTTCGTCGTTTCCCACCTGTAGTCTCCAGACTACCCCCGCTCGGCGAAGTTTGCAACTTCGTCGAATGACCTCCTGTAGTCTCCAGACTACCATTTTAAACAGTCTTTGCAGGCAAACTTAAGACATCTACCTCCAGATAATCACTTAAACCGGCATAATTTCGAGCAGATGAATATAAGTAGTCTTCAGAATTTTGAACAATCCTTAAACACACCGGATTGTTGTGAATCCAGTGAGAAAATATCAACCCAATTTACCACCTGAAAAGTTAGGAAGTACAATCCATTTTGATCTTTGATTTGATAGCCGGTAGACATAAAATTTTTTTTACCTTTAAAGTAGAAAATATCCGGCTCCCATCTGGCTGTTTAAGGTGGAAATATGACCAATTTAATCGTGATTTTTTCTGAGGTAGTTAAAAACTACAGCGGTTTAAACGACAAAGTTGCAAACTTCGCCGAGCGGGGGGTTTTTAACTACCGAACAACTATAACTGGTAACACCAATGGCTCGATATCCAAAACTGCTGACAAAGATGCATAATTTCTGGAACTGGAATACAAATAATCTTCTGGATCCTGAACAACCATAGCCCTTACTGGATTATTATGAATATATTGAATTTTCTCGGCTATAAAATCAGGGCTATAAAGATAAACAGCATGGTTCTCATGTGTCCACACTTGATATTGTGAATTACGTTTATGTTTTTGAGCTGCATACTGAAAACAGTTGAGCAACCATTCTCGTCTACTTTCTGCATTTGACAGAATAGCATCAATTATCTGCTTGGAGGTATATTTTTTAATGTCTCGAATAGTGTTACTTAATTGTCCTGTACTGCTTTGCATAATCAAATGAACATGATTACTCATTATCACGTATGCAAAAACCTGTAACCCCTTGTTTTCAATAGCATACTTCAAACTATCTATAACAATATCCCTGTATACAGGACGAGTAAATATATCGACCCATTCTACGACTTGAAATGTTAGAAAGTATAATCCCTCCTGATCTTTGATTTGATAACCTGTGCTCATTTTGGAAACATTTTACCTTTAAAGATAGAGATTATTTGCTGTCTAAAGTTAAAGATCAATCGTAACATCATCTGTTGTAGTTAAAAACTACAGCGGTTTGAGCGACGAAGTTGCAAACTTCGCCGAGCGGGGAGCAACTCGACCCGGAGACCCGAAAAAATTTATTCTTCCTGATTGACAACGTCATCCAGAACTTTAAAACTAAACAGGCGTACAGTTAGTTGTCAAAACAACAAGATAGATATTGAAATTTTAGGCGATGAAGTTACCGCTCAGCTATGCCACTTTTTGAATTTACGAAATCCCGGTTTCAGGAGATCAAAGAATTGGAGCGAAGCGGAAATCAGCGAAGCTAAACTTCCCCGAGCGTGGTTCCCATCTGTCTGGTTAAGGTGGAAATATGACCAAGTTTAATCGCTATTCTTTCTATGGTAGTTGAAAACGACAGATGTATGAACGACGAAGTTGCAAACTTCGCCGAGCAGGGGGTAGGCAAAGAAAATCAAGACTGAGCCAGATTTCACTCTAAAAACTACGGTTTTTAGGCTTACCTGCCAAGGTCGGTTCCCTACAAGCCCGACAGCCTTATTTAAATAATTATATAGGAAAGAGTTAATTAAAGATAAAGGTTATTTGCTGTTTAAAGTTAAAGCTCAATCACAACATCATCTGTTGTAGTTAAAAACTACAAAGGTTTAAACGACGAAGTTGCAAACTTCGCCGAGCAGGGGAAAAGGAAAAAATCACCTACCTTTTCTTTTTGGCAAAACTTTTTTGACTACAATTTCGAACAACACAATAGCCAGACTTCCAACCATTAAAACAAACACAATTGTTGCCCAAACATCATTATGCTCAATTAAAACTTCCTGACCTCGTTGGGCTTTGACTATTTGATATTCGCCATGTTGTTTATACACCCATACTTTAACCTTATCTCCAATTGAAAACAGATCCGCATATTCGTTTTTACTATGTATAACCCTTGAATTATAGGAGTCTATTTTTAAATACATACAATTAGAAGGTCTATCAGCTCCACCAATATTTGTCAATGTGTAACTTCCATTCTTAACAATCTCAATAACTGAACCTTCAATTTGTTTATATAATGGTAATATTCTTATTCCTAAGATTATATTGGCATTAATTGTTAATATCAAAATAATCTTACTCAATAAGAAAGCATTATCCCAGGATGAACGCAATACTTTCATTTCACCTAACAACATCTTCTTCATTTTCTACAAGTTCAATTATTTTTTTTATATCAATTGATATTTTATCAATTTCGCCATTAGGTAAAATTGATTTGATCTCAGAAGAATGTTTTATTAATTCCCAAGCGTTGCTTAGAGTAATATAATCAAAGGCAAGATCTTTTATCGCTTTTTTCTTTAACAAACCTTCAATCGTTGGGGTACTTAAACTCAAATAAGTTCTAATAGATTGATATTTATCAATAAAATCTTGTCCTTTCCCATCACCAATATTTCCGATGCTCTCTCTAATTGTTTCATTTGTTAAAAGAATATTTATTGCCGCATCAACTTTGTTGATATAAGTCAAAGCATTAATCAAGGTACCCCGCAACCCAGAGGCCACAACACCAGTTGTCCCAAGAGTTGCAAAAGATGTTACAATTGTTACGGCATTACCTGCAATCCGCAGCCCCTCACTGTCTGAAGCTTTTTGTCGTAACCATGGTAACACAAAGGCCGGCATAGAAACAACCCGTTCTTCTCTTTCAGGTGGAAGCGAATAAAAATCAAGATCCTCCTCAAAATACACGACTACAGGTTCCAGAGGGTTTAATTCAACACCTGATTTGTTAAAGTAACCACAAGTATTCTGGTTCGAAACAAAAACACCTTTATCTCCATACTTCCAGGTGGGGAATTTACATCCTTTTTGCCACCAGTAATAGGGAGTTTTGTATTCATATATTGAGTTACCTAAACCACGAACCTGATTATCTACAAAGAGCTGGCCCCATGGAGTTGTTTGAAAAAAAACAATCCAAATCATCTGAAAACTCCTTCAAATATAATTTTAAAAGCTCAAAAATAAATTGTGTATAATTATCGTCGCCTCCAAAATCATTCATTATTTCATTATATTCAGCCAACAACCCAGTTTTAGAAAAATCTTCAAGAAATAGCCTGATTTGTTCCTCAGGCGTCGTTCTTATTATGTCAATAACAATCTTTTCAGCAACTTCCGGGATATTGCTTCCATCATTAATAAATCCCAACAAACTAATTCGTTGATCTTTTGTCAAAGACTCATATAAACATTGAGATGAAGTTCGTAGAATTTTTAAAACTCTTTGTCTGGTATATTGCTTACTATCATATAAGTCTTTAATGGATGTAACAAACTGTCTCTGTTGTAATTCATATTCCTGTTTGGATGGAGTTAAATAATTTAATAAATATTCAGCATTACCTTTATCCACTAAAATAAATAATCCCCCAAAATCAAGTTTCAATACTTCTCCCCTTGTTAAGTTAAGTAATGAATTAAGAATATTATCTGGTTCTTCTAATTCCAAATCTGAAGGATATTTTATCAACTCATCATCATCGTTAAGTTGAACATAAATATATCCGTATGTTATGTTATCGTATAAACCATCAAAATCTCTGACTGTTGCAGATTCATTAAACCAAGAAAAGACATCTTTTTGAAATTGCACCTTCCTATCTGAATTGTACCCACATCGGAGCATCTCAATTACATTTATTACTTTGTCATAATCATTCTTCCCTTTTAAAGCCCCCTCTTCCTCCTCCTCCGCATGCGCTAACAACACAAATTCCGGGTTATGAATCAAATCCCACTGGTACTTCCACAGCCCTGTCCCTTGAGCGGGCTTCCCATAGTCCATAAGGTTATCGGTGGAACCCCGGGGTAGCTGATAGGTACTTTTAGGGCTAAAGGGATGGCGTAGGTTAAAGGCACCGTGGGCAAGCTCGTGAGCCAGAATGTCATAATTTGTCCGGTAATCCTTTCCAAAATTAAAAATAAATCCGTAATCTCCTGCCACAGGCATAAAACCAGCTTTGTCGGGGTTGGGATGATTGATAAAGAAAAGATACAGCGTGTTTTTATCATTCCCATAAGTACGTTTGTAATACTTGTAGATGCGCCTCATTACGGAGGTGTAGCTATTTCCTCTACACCAACCGCTCCGCCATAGAATCAAAAATAAAAAAATGAAAAGGAAAAAGTACATACCAGTATAAGCGCCCGGCCAAACCTTTGGGCCTGAAAGTGGCCGTCTGAATCAAAGTATCTTCTTCAATTCTGAATTCAAGCCAAGCCTCTCCGGGCAATTTCATTTCAGCCAGCAACAGCAGCCTGCCTTCTTCTTTATTGGCATACAGTACACGCCAAAAATCGAGGGTATCACCTGCCTGAATCTCATGGACATTGGTGCGCCCCCGTTGCAATCCCACTCCACCAACCAGCTTATCAAGAAAACCACGTAAACGCCATAGCCAATTGCCAAAATACCAACCGTTGTCGCCTCCGATACTCCATATCTTGTGGATTGTATCTTCGCGATTCACAATGTTCCTACGGCGTTGATCAGTCAGGCAACCATGGGTGGGGACACTGATATAATCTGATATTTTGTAATTCAGCCGACCGCTAATGGTAGAATCCTTCCAACTGGAAACAATTTCGTTTTGTTCAATCTTCATAAAGGCACGGCGCACTGCTTCGTCATACGACAACGGATCCATGCTCAATAATTCCTTAATACGATCATCCTGAGCAACAACCTCCACTTTCATACTATCCACCAGAGCAATGGCCAATTTATAGGATGTGGCTGTCACAAAATAGAGCCAGTAAGAAGAAAGGCGTGGCGTCATCACCGGAACCGTCCAAATATGCCGTTTCAAACCCCTCACCCGTGCAAGTCCCTGCAACATATCTTTATAAGTAAGCGTTTCCGGGCCCGATAAATCAAAATGCTGGTCAAATGTTTCCCGGTTATTGATACAACCCGTTAAAACTTTTATGACATCAGAAATAGCCACCGGCTGACATTTGGTATTGAGCCACCGTGGTGCAATCATCACAGGCAGTTTTTCTACCAAATCCCGGATAATTTCAAAACTGGCACTTCCCGAACCAATAATGATTCCAGCCCGGATAGTGGTAAGCGCATAATTTCCTTTTCCAAGTTCATCTTCCACATTTTTTCGTGATTGAAGATGAGCAGATAGTGTCTTTGAATTGACAATACCGCTAAGATAAATCACCTGCCGGATATACAAATCGCTTAAAGCTTCTCTGAAATTGATGGCTGATTGTTTTTCCAACTCCTGGTATTTAGATGATGTGGCCATAGAATGAACCAGATAAAATGCACATTCAACATCGGAAGGTATTCTTTTTAAAGATGCTTTATCTGTCAAATCCAGTTCCACAATTTCTATTTTGTGCCTGACAGAGTTACCAGGAGTAAACTTTTTCTTGTCTCTTACACAACACACCACATCATGTCCCTGATCTACCAGCACAGGTAACAATCGTTTGCCAATATAACCAGTAGCCCCTGTTAAAAGTATTTTCATGAAAGTATGGTTTTTACCATTTAAAACATGACATACAGCCAGTTTGTTTCACCAGCCTCAATCAGGTGTTTACCAAATATCAGCATTATAATTTCTCAAAAAAAAATTACATCCGGAACAAAATATCTCTTCGTAAATAATTTATTCCTATACTTTTAAGTATTTTCCAGCAAACCTTATATATCAATGCAAAAAGAAAAAGATGTAATTCCGGACAAATTTATCTTGATTTTACAAAAAATTGTGCTTTACTTTGCAATATATCAAATCAAAGGAATAGGAAATATGGGACAAGTACACGAACCAAGCAACTCACAGGGTTACTCTTATGCCGGAAATGCACAAGGGCATCAATGTAAATGTGGTGGCAATTGCGGCTGCAAAACGGATGGTGCTCACGAGTGCAGTTGCGGCGGAGAATGTGACTGCAAGTAAACGCTTTCTATCTTTGGGTTTTTGAAGGAAGTGAAGTTGCCTGAAGAGAAGCCCCGGCAGGAAAAGTCCTGCCGGGGCTTTTGCTTGGCCCCCAATGGGGAGTTTTTGAGTTCTGAGTTCTGGGTTTTGAGCTCTGAGTTAAGTTGAGTTACCTCTTTCTGAAATGGGACAGCCCCGGAGGGGCGAAAGTATGGTAGAAAAAATGTTGTGACACAAAAACCAAAGCCCCGGCAGGGGTTACACACCTGACCTACTCATACTCCTCTACGATACCTCCGGTGATGCGCACCAAATCGGTATGGGTATCTACCAGGTTTAATACTGAGCGATAGTAATTTATTGAAGTCTGAAGATACCCCAGCTGCACATCCCGGTAATTAAAAGAGTTTATAGCTCCTGTCCGGAATTTCTCTTCCGATAACTCCATGTTAACGCGGGCTGTTTCCATATTTTCTTTTCCTACCTCAACCAGCTCTTTCCGAACCTGGTAGGTATCATAAAGATTGAGCAACCTGTTTTTCAAACGGTGCTTCATCTCTTCCAGGTTGGTCTGGCCAATGGCCTCTTCCATTCGGGCAATTTGTATATTCCGGTTGATACGGTCGCCATCAAAGAGGGTAAAACTCAGAGAGAAATTAGCAAAATAAGAGAAATAACCATCAGAAAACCCAGGAGTTGCACTATTGCTGTTAAGCGACTCAGGATGAACATTATGTCCGGCACCTGCCGTTGCGTTTAACGATGGATACCGGGCTCGTTGCTCCAGTACCCGCTGTTTTTCCAAAAGTGCAAGATTCACAAATTGATTCTGAATACTTCGGTTACTGTTGTCCAACTGTGCAAGCAACTCACCAAGTGCATATTCGCCTCCATCAAAATCCATTTCTCCGTCCAGCTTTAGCGATACGCTTTCATCCATACCTGCAAGGTATTTCAGCTCACGGATGGTATTGATAACAGCCACCTCCTGCTCGAGATAAGCAGTTTTATCGGTCAAATAGGCTGTACGAGCCTGTAATATCTCATAACTGGTAGCTGCTCCCAGATCCCGACGATCTTCCATATAGCCAAGTCGGTCTTCTGACAACTGCATCACCTCTTTCAACAGCTCCAATTGCTCTTTGGCCATCAGGGCACGATACCAGGCCATCACAACTGCCTGAATGGTATTCTCCACCACTAATACAAGGTTACCACCCGACAACTGTTCCATCGTTTCCAACCGGTCTTTCCTGATGTGTGCAGCAAAGCCTTTGAACAACACCCAGTTGAGTCGCACACCATTTTGCAAACTTCCGTTCTGATTATCAACATCGTAACGATCATTAAAACTATTGTTCAGACTACTCTCCCACATCAATGTTGGAAGCATACCTGCACTCCCTAAGGTATTATTCAACTCAGAGATCTCAAGGTCGGTACGGCTAACCCTGATATCATAATTGTTCTCAAGAGATTCAGAAATCAGTTGATCCAGCGTATAGCTGTTACTTTGCTCCTGTCCCGCACCGGGGAAGGCAAAAAACAGCGTTAGTATCAGATATGTGATCGTTTGTTTCACAGATTTTTTTGTTTTATATGTTCGTTTTTTGACAGATTCCTGAATCTGCCTGTTTGCCGCAAATAACGAAGGTAATTATTTACCTTCCTTTATTTTTTCACGAGTAATCTGCATCCGTTTTTAATGGTGCGGATTGGCACTCAATTCTGCTGCTTTTATTGCAATGAATCCACACCTTCCAATCGAAAAAGTTTCACCTCACTTCTCTAGTCTAGTGGCCGTCTATAAAGTATAGTAAAGTCTTCTTTTAGTCATGTGTCTGATCAGAAAGTGCCAATTGCAAGGCTTGCGAAGCCACCAAAAGCGCAGTTTACTTTCGTAAATGAGCATTTTGGTGGCGAGCGTAACGCAGCAAGTGGTACTTTATGGACAGACACTAGTCTAATTTACGATTTTTCAATACGTTTACTTTCTCCACCTCTTCGGGAGATGGCCGACGGCCGGTAAACAGCCACTTCATTAAAACCCTCACATCGTTAAGAGCCATAATAACAACCGGGAAAAAAATCAGGATAAATGCTGTTCCAAACAAAATACCATAAGCCAGTGCCATCGCCATCGGAATCAAAAACTGGGCCTGACGACTGGTTTCCAATATAATAGGATACAATCCCAGGGTGGTAGTAAGGGTCGTGAGCACAATAGGCCTAAATCTGGCCAATCCGGCCTCAAAAGCAGCATTCTTCACCGATAACCCCTCCTCCAGCAACTGATTGTATTTTTGAAGGAACACCACCGCATCGTTGACGATTACACCGGAAAGTGCCACCATTCCCCACACGCTGAGCATAGACAAAGGAATACCATGTATTGCATGTCCCCAGGCAGCGCCTAACCACCCCAGAGGAATCATCACCAACACAATAGCCCCTTGACCGAATGACCTAAAATGAAACATAATAAGAACCATAATGATTCCAAATGCCGGAAGAAAATACTTGGCAATTTCATTTTGCGATTCGGCAGCATACTTCTGTTGTCCCTGGTAGAAGTAGCTAACTCCGGGATATTTAGCCTGAATCTGTGGCATGATTTCATTGCTCACGCGCTCCAGAATTGGCGGAACCGGTTCATAAGGATCTACCAGATCGGCGTCAACGCGCATCTCACGTTTACCATTAAAGCGTTGTATTGCTACCGGACCACGTTCCAGATTATAGGTTACCAACTCGGTTAGCGGATATTCACCTTGCGGTGTCTTTATCTTCATATCTTCCAACTGACCAATTTCCTCTCTTTCTCCGGGAGGATAACGCACCCAGACTCTGATTTCATCTTTCCCCTGTTGCAATCGCTGAGCCTGTGCACCAAAGAAGGCATTTCTTACCTGGTTCATAATGGTAAACATATCCAATCCCAGATAATACGCTTTGGGTTTCAGTTTGATCCGAACTTCCTGAGCGCCGGGTGCCTCATTGTCCACAACATCGGTTAGCTCAGGAATATCCTGCAGTTCTTCCAATAAAAAGTCGCGGGCCTGGTCCAGCTCTTCCAGATTATCCCCCATAAGGCTAATGGAAACAGGTTCTCCCCAGCGGTTTCGGCCGGCAACTGAAAATTTATCCGCAGCAGGAACTGCACCTATATATTCTCTTACCCTGGTGGCAATATCAAAGGCAGATATTTCACTCCCCTCAAGATTTCTAAGGTTCACTGCAATATGACCGGCGTGTGATCCCGATTCATCGCCATCAAAGGAACTACCCATTACCAGGTAAGTATAATTCACAAAGTTAGCTGTGTCGTTATACTCCTCCATCAGTTTGTCATTTACCTCCCAAACAGCTTTTTCAAAGTCCATCAGATATTCGTATGTCTGCTTTTCTCCTTCACCGGGGGTAAATGCGACGTTCACATTGAAACTGTCGGGAGGAATATTAGGAAAGAATGTGGAAGAGATGAAACCTCCTCCAAACAAACCGATGGTTACCAGTAACAATGTCAGAGGTACCGCAAGAGCTATATGTCGGTGACGAAGAATAAATGCCAGCGACCGTCCATATAAACGATTCCGCATCCACAGTATGTAACGCTCCAGACGGTCACGAAAACGATTCCCGAAATTCACAGCCTCTTTCTTGCGCTGCAAAATATGTGGTGAGCCGATATGAGCGGGCAATACCAACGCAGCCTCAATAAGAGAAAAGGCCAGACTGGCAACAACGACAAAAGCCATTTCGCCCATCATTTCCATATTTCCCTCAATTAGCATCAGCGGAACAAAAGCGATGATGGTCGTTGATACAGAGGTGATAACCGCTGGCAACACCTCCAAAGTACCATCAACTGCAGCTTTACGGGGAGATTTACCTTTCTCAAAATGAGAAAAGATATTTTCAGCCACCACAATACCGTCATCCACCAAAATACCTACTACCAAAATCATCCCGAAAAGGGATATCATATTAATGGTAACACCATACATTCCGGCCACCAGAAACATCCCTAAAAACGATGAAGGAATCCCCCAGGCCACCCACATGGAAAGCCTGAAGCTTAGGAAAATTGCCAGAATAATAATTACCAGCAACAATCCAAAACCACCGTTTTTATACAAAAGATGAAGCCTGGAGTTCAGCAAATCAAGGAAATCAAATGTTGCAATCAGTTCGGCATCATCATGTGTCCTGTTGAACTCCTCAGCGTAATTGTGAACAAAATCGGAGATGGCCTCCAAATCCTCCGTAATCAGTTTATCAACGGATAAATATAACGCCCGGTTTCCATTGAGCCAGGCACCACTTGGGGTTTCAGAAAACTGTAAAAATACCTTTCCCAAATCACGAATACGGATAAGCCTTCCGTTTGGGTCAGCGGTCACCACATAATCGGCTATCTCATCCGGGTCAACAGTTCGTGACCTGGATCGAATAATCAGATACTGGTCGTCGCTACGCAACTGACCTCCCGACACATCCCGGTTATTTCTGGAAATGGCATTACTGATATCAGTATGTGTGAGACCGTATCTCAACAACACCTCTTCCTTAATCTCAACTGCTATTTCAAGCGCCGGATAGCCTCCAATATTAATCTGGCTCATCAGGCCGCTTGCCAGAAAATCATCCTCTATCCTTTGGGCAAGTGTTTTCAATCGCAACATATCGGCTTCCCCATACAATCCCAACCTGATGGCAGGCGTTGTAGAACGCCGTTTAAAAACAATCGGACGCTCAGCATCCACGGGCATACTTGAAATACCGTCCACAGCATTTTTTACTTCCTGCAGCACCTCATCAATATCGTATTCACCTGTGGTTTCAATATTTACCCTGGTGAAATTTTCGCGTGAGGTGGAATTAATCTCTTTAATCCCAACCAGCCCTCTGATGGCCTGCTCAATACGAACAGTAATACCCTCCTCCATCTCTTTTGGACTGGCTCCCGGATAGGTAACAGTAACGTAGATGTTACGGGTTTCCCGTTCAGGAAAGAAAGATTTTTTTAATTGCAAAAAACCAAAAATCCCCGATACAAGAATTACCACAATAAACAGGTTGGCATAAAAAGGGTATCGTACAAATGTTTCTATCAGTCTGCGCATAACTCTCTTTATCGAAGAATTTTATAGATTGGATTTCCTGTAACATTCAACAACGGCTCTACCACCAGTTCTTCTCCCTCATTCAACCCTCTCAGGAAAAGTGTCTGATCATTCCGCTTCACAATTTCAATAGGCTTTTCAATCAACCGCATCTCCTCGAGAACATACACATGATTGTTATTAAATACAGCATTCCGGGGCATCTCCATCACCTCCTTTACCTTACTTCCATACAGATGAGCGGTCAGATACATTCCGTCAAATAATCCATGGCTTCCCGGAACAGATACAAATACACTAACTGCCTGCGATGAGGGATTGACCACCGACCCAATACGCTTCACAACACCTTTCCATGCGGCTGAAGAGTTATCATTCTCTACCTGCACAGAGTCACCCACTGATATAAACCTGACTTCATCCAGAATTACGGGTACTTCCAACTCATAAACATCTGTGCGAACGATGGTTGCCAACTGACTTCCTGGGTTGACCACCACACCCGGATCCTGCATAATATTATTGAAGGCACCGGTAAACGGAGCTTTTATCTGATGTTTCTCAAGTCGTGCCTGATCTGCCAAAATGGAATAATAATCGCTGATAATGTTCCGCGACGCGAGAAAAATACGCTCTTTGGATGACTGAGGTTCAGGCATCTCCGGCAAGGGTTTCTCAATATTGATGTTTTCAAAAAAAGCTTCCCAACGAGAAAAGGAATCAGGGAAATCAAGACGCAAGTCGGGTAGGATTACCGCCAAACTTTGAAGGAAACGACTTTTACGAGCTTTCAGGCCTAAGGGAAACTCAGGGTTGACCACTTCTGCCAAAATCTGTCCTTTCTGAAATTTCTGGCCATTGCGAAAAGGGACATCCCCTTCACTCAACCGACCCGTAACCTCAGAACTCACCACCACCTCATTTAAAGCATGCAATCGGCCTGATGAAGATACCACAGCCTGCAAATCCTTATACTGAACCGTTTCTGCTTTCACATAAACATCCACCTGAGGCTTAGGGGTTGGTTTGGGTTCCTTTTTGAGCGAAAACAACACAAACATTACAACAACACCAGCTAAAACAATCCCTGCTGCAATGGCGAAAATCCAGATTTTCCTTTTCATTCGTATAAAATTTACTTATTATGGTTGGATGAAACTCGCAATCCTTTTATACATGCTCTTTAGTGGCAAGTTTCTTTGTAAACAAAGCGGCAAAGCCGAAGGAGGAATCAAAGTTCCATGCTCGTTTCATCCATTTAAAACTTTATAATTATCTGATAAACATCTATTTAACAACTTAAAAACAAATAGAACCGCTTCGCTCTCTTATAATATTCTTTAAACATATTCCTATTGTGGCCAGCTTTTCTATTCTCGTCATTAATGCCCAATAATCTCTGCACCGGCTATAATTTTACAGTTAGCATAGACCTGCAAAAACACAAATCGTTTAATTTAGTACCAACAATAAAACCAAGCTTTTTTAGCCTTTGATAAGAATTGCCAAATATAAAGCTTTCAAAGTTCTTGAATCCAGGGAGTTTACATTTTTTGCAAACAACTGATTCAAAACAGAGAACAATGTGCCACATTGAGCCTGTCGAAATGCAGTAATTGGTGTTTTCTTGCAAAGACAAATTAGTTTCTGTGAATATCGGGTTTAATTTGCCCCAAAATTACTTTCTTTAACGCCTCAAACCATACAAAGTTCAGAATTAAATTCACATGGAATACATCACATCGCATCTTGGGGAGCTTGCAGCCCTTGTCACTGCAATCTGCTGGACAGCCACCAGCATGGCCTTTGAGTCGGCCGGGAAAAAAGTCGGGTCTTTATCGGTCAACCTTATCCGTCTGGTGATGGCATTGGTGTTGCTGGGCATTTTTACCACCATTACACGTGGTCATTTCTGGCCGATAGATGCAGGTATGCACGCCTGGTTTTGGCTAAGTCTCTCAGGACTGGTAGGCTTTGTGATTGGAGATCTTCTGCTTTTCCAGGCTTTTGTAGTCATTGGTGCCAGGGTTTCCATGCTCATTATGGCTCTTACCCCTCCCCTGGCTGCACTGTTTGGCTGGCTCATTTTGGGTGAACAAATGACATTGATCAATACCTTTGGAATGGTTCTGACGATAATTGGAATTGCTTTGGTAATACTGGGTCGCCCTATGAAAGGCAAGCGGTTATCCCTGAACTTTCCTCTGGCGGGCCTGCTACTGGCTTTTGGCGGAGCTGCAGGCCAGGCCCTCGGACTCGTTCTTAGCAAGCTGGGAATGGGAGATCTGGATGCTTTTATGTCCACCCAAATACGCGTTATTGCCGGAATCGTTGGTTTTGTTCTTGTCTTTTTTGGCTGGCGCCGATGGGGCAATGTGTGGGCCGCACTGAAGAACAAATCAGCCATGGGCCGCATCGGTATCGGAGCATTCTTTGGTCCGTTTCTGGGTGTTTCTTTCAGTCTTCTGGCCGTTAAGTACACCACCACCGGAATTGCCTCCACACTGATGGCCCTGACGCCTGTTATGATAATCCTGCCTGCCCGGTATATTTTTAAGGAGAAGATTACCACCAAGGAAGTTATCGGGGCATTTATTGCTGTTGTGGGGGTTGTAGTGTTTTTTGTGTTTTGATCACCCCATCAACAACAACACAATACCAACCAAAATTCCTCCCAGATAAATCGCCTTTTTCTTGACATTCTTTTCCCCATACATCAGCGCACCAAACACGAATGGAACAATTACACTGCTGCGACGAAGTGCGGAGATAACTGAAATGAGCGATTCTGGCTCACTGATGGCATAAAAATAGAAGAAATCGGCAATGACCAGAAAGAGGCCGATGAGGGGAATGGTCCACCGCCAGAAAAATGGCGTGCGAGAGGGTCGTTTACGGCGAACAATCCACAAAATGGGAAGCAACAACGCCACCTGATAAAATGAGAACCAGGCCTGTACAGCCACTCTGTCCATCTGACGAAGAATGTGTTTATCGTAGAGCGCACTGACAGCTCCTGCAAGGGTACCTATAATCACAAACCACATCCATTTATTGTTACGAAAGGAAAGACCTTCGAGTTTTCCGACTGTGGAAAAACGAAAAAAGAAAAAGAGCGTCAGTAACAACCCGCTCCACTGGAAGAAATTTAGTTGTTCTCCGAAAATAATGAGGGCTCCAATTAAAGTCCACAAAGGCCCTGTAGCCCTGACAGGCGTCACAATGGTCAGTGGTAAATGCTTCAATGCAAAATAATTAAAAACCCAACTGGTGAGTACAATTGCGGTTTTCAGCAATACCATCCAGTGCTCTCTGGCTGTCATAGACGGGACATGCAACATGGCTTCAGGTTCAATCACTCCCTGATTCGACAATATCAGTAACGGAAGAAATATCAGACTACTGGTCAGCGCACCAAAAAACAGCACGGGCCACACAGCATTCTCTTTCAGTGAAACCTTTTTGAGTATATCGTAAAATCCAAGAAAAAATGCAGATGCAAGTGTTAGTATCAGCCACATGGTGCAATTATCAGTGTTCAATTATCAATGATCAATTATCAGTGTGCAATAAATGGTGTGACGGCTGGTACCTCTTCGGCACACCAGATTTTGCCTGCAAAGGTAGCAAAATATCCTATCAGGTTAATTTCGCAGTTCGCCGGGCCCAATAGGCTGCTCATCCAATTTGCCTATCAATACTATAATATATTCTCTACTTTTGCAGGCATAAACAGGAAGAAATCACGAATGGTTTTTGTTATTCCGTGAAAAATGTAATTCTTTTTTTTAATAAACGCTTAAACCAAAATTACCTAATACCTTTTTATGAAACGATATTTATGGACGCTCCTGTTTTGGATTCTTTGTTCCCCAATCATCTTCGCACAAAATAATTTTACCATCAGTGGATATGTAAAGGACAAGGATACAGGAGAGACACTGATTGGAGCAACCATTTACGTTAAAGAACTTCTGGCAGGAACCACCTCCAACGACTATGGCTTTTACTCCCTGACCATCCCTTCCGGAAAATACAATATTGAGTATGGATTTGTAGGATATGCCAGCAGGCAGGAATCTCTGGATTTGCACAGCAACATCAAGATGAATGTAGATCTTGCTCCCACCACTATTGAGCTGGGGGCAGTCGAAATCAAAGGAAGAGCCAATGACCACAATCTCAAAAGCACTCAAATGAGCATGGTTCAGATGGATGCCCAAACCCTGAAAAATCTTCCGGTGATTTTTGGGGAGTCGGATCTGATGAAGTCCATTCAGATGATGCCTGGTATACAAACACCGGTGGAAGGAAGCAGTGGTTTTAGTGTCCGTGGAGGTGGAATGGATCAGAACCTGATATTGCTGGATGAAGCTACGGTTTACAATCCCAGTCACCTGATGGGGTTTTTCTCTGTATTCAATTCTGATGCGGTAAAAGATGTGACGCTCTACAAAGGAGATATTCCAGCTTCTGCCGGAGGCCGGCTGTCTTCTTTACTCGATGTAAAAATGCGCGATGGCAATAAAAAAGACTTCAATGCAGAAGGAGGCTTAGGCCTGATATCAAGCCGACTGACACTGGAAGCGCCTATCAAAAAAGACAAAGGCTCCTTCATCCTTTCGGGACGCAGAACTTATGCCGATGTATTCCTGAAATTATCTCCTGATTCGGCCATCAACAACAACACCCTCTTTTTCTATGATCTGAATGCCAAACTCAATTATGAGCTCAACAGCAACAACCGGATTTTTCTAAGTGGCTATTTTGGAAAAGACAAATACGGATATGCCGATGATATGGGAATGAACTGGGGCAATGCCACTTTTACGGCCCGCTGGAATCACCTTTTTTCCGATCGGTTGTTCTCCAACCTCACACTTCTGTACAGTAAATACAACTACCAGGTGGAGGTCAATGATGGTAGCCCTACATTTGACTGGACCTCATACCTGGAGAACCTGAGTGCCAAATACGACTTCAGCTGGTTAATGAGCCCTGCCACCACAATCCGTTTCGGAGGCCAGGCCATCAGGCATTTTATTCAGCCGGGACGCTTCGAAGTATCCAACCAGGTGAGTGACTACAAAGTGCCGGACAATAAAGCCCTTGAGTATGGTATTTATCTTCTTGGGGAACAAAAAATTGGCGACAAGTTAAAAATAAATGCAGGGCTGCGATTCTCCGCGTTTCAAAATATGGGCAAAGCAACGGTTTACCGTATCGATGATAACTTCCAGGTTTCAGACACTGTGAATTATGGTCACAACAAAATTTTCAACACCTACACAGGTTTGGAACCCAGAATGAGTGCGCGCTTCCTGCTGAATGAGCAAAACTCGCTCAAAGCCTCCTACAGTCGTACCTACCAATACATACAGTTGGCTTCTAACTCTACCAGTGGCACACCACTGGATGTATGGTTTCCGGCTTCGGAGCATGTAAAACCTCAAATATGCGACCAGGTATCTGTAGGATGGTTCCGGAACTTCAGCAACAATACTTACGAGGCTTCCGTTGAAACTTTTTACAAATGGATGGATCATCAGATAGATTTTGACCCCAATGCCAATCTGATGCTCAACAATCAGCTGGAGAAAGACATTCGCTTTGGTGAGGGACACTCTTACGGAGCTGAATTTCTTCTTAGAAAAAATGAAGGCGATCTCACCGGCTGGATTGGCTATACCTGGTCACGGGCATTCCGTCAGTTTCCTGACATCAACAATGGAAAAGAATACCGGGCCAACTACGACATTCCACACAATCTGAACATCATCCTCAATTATCAAGTATCTCAAAGAGTAGGAATATCCTCGGCCTGGACCTACCGCACAGGAGCACCTATCACCTATCCCACCATGCGATTCAGACACGCCGATTCCAGCCTGCCCATTTATGGAGATAAAAACAGTGCCAGACTGCCCGATTATCACCGACTCGATTTATCAGTCACCATCAAAGATAAAAACAAACCCGACCGTAAATGGGAAGGTGAATGGCACATCGGAGCCTACAATGCATACAACCGTGCCAACGCCTATTCGGTGCAATTCGAAGAAGATCCGGATACCCCAAATAAAATGAAAGCCTACAAAACGGTTATGTTTCGCATTGTGCCATCGGTCACCTATAATTTTAAGTTTTGAAGTTAGAGACTGGATCTTAGAGGTTAGATGTTGGAAGTTAGAGCTTAGACGTTGTAGGTTGTAAGCTGGATCTTAGAAGTTAGAAGCTGGAGGTTAGAAGTTAGAAATTTGAGAATATGAAAAATAAACATTTTGAAGTAATGAATTCGTTTAAGAAAATTATATTTCCTGTTCTAGTGATTATATCTACCATTGCCTGTGAACGCATCGCCTTTGATCCGGGTATAGAAATCCTGAATGAGGAGTTACCGGTGGTGTACGGCATATTGGGCAAGCATCCCGATTATCGTACCATTGAACTCACACGCACTGCCCCTTATATGGACGGATCGAAAATTGCAACAATCGATAATGCAGAGGTGACTGTTTCAGATGAGCAAACCACCTATTCATTTGAATGGATTGGAAATGGACAATACATTGCTCCTGAAAATTTTCAACCGGGAATAGACACCACCTATTATCTGAATATAGAAATTGATGAAGAAGTTTATGCAGCTCAATCCATCATGCCTCCCTCTGTTAACATGCATTCGCTAAAAGTGCAGAAAGACCGGTGGGAAACAGACGACAATAACATATATGAAGTCACCGGCTGGGTGAAAGACAACGAGCGGGAAGATGAAAGATTTCTTTTTAAATACACCATCAACGATATCCGGTATGATTCGGTGCAGGTCTGGTCACATTATACCGATCAGCTGAGCAACAACCTTTGGCTTGAGGATGCCCAACTCTTTGGAAACATAGAAGCCAATCCCGGAGACACCATTGATGTTTATGCATTGTCTGTAAGCACAGAATACTATAACTTTGTTCAGGCCGCTGAGAAAAACCGGGTCAGCGCCAACCCGTTCACCCCTCCGCCGGGAGTCCCTATCACCGGAAACATCAGGAATGGTGCTCTGGGAATTTTTCAGGTTTCTGCAATTGTGCAGCAAACCGTTACGGTTCCTCAAAAAGAATAGTCGTTGGTATTTTCTTGCAAAGACTAATTAGTGCCCGTCTATAAAGTCCAACTTCTGCGTTGTTGCTCAAAATCTAAATCCTCAAATACATTAGTATTCTGCGGTTTAGATTTTTCACACGCCTTGAATTTGAACTTTCTAGTTCAAACACGTGAAAAACGCTTAGTTTATGGACAGACACTAATTACAAATCGATTTTATCAATACGCCGCTGATGTCGGCCACCTTCAAATTCAGTAGTCAGAAAAGCATCTATGATATCTTTGATCTGGTCTGCTTCGAGAAAACGGGCAGGCATGGCACAGATATTGGCATCATTGTGAGCCCTTCCCAGACGTGCAATTTCGGGATTCCAGCTGTAAGCAGATCGAACACCTTTATGCTTATTCAGAGTAATATTGATGCCATTTCCGCTTCCGCAAAACGCAATCCCCTGTTTCAATTCTCCTCCTGAAATGGCCTGCCCCAGAGGATGTGCAAAATCGGCATAATCAGCACTTTCTGCCGACGGAGCACCGAAATCTTCCACCGTAAATCCCTTCCCTTCGAGGTATTTTTTGGCCATTTCTTTCATGTCGTATCCGGCATGATCAGAAGCAATTCCAATAACTTTGTTTTTCATTTTCTGCAAATAAACAAAATATCAAAAATGTGTAAACAACCGGAGTGGAAGTCTTACCACCTCCGGTGGTTATACAAAAGTATGGTTATTTTCCCGGGCTTTAAAAAAATCATGATTTTTTTCACCCTTTTAAAAAAATATGTCCTCTTTGAAATGATTAAAGTTCCACTTTTATGGATCCCTCTGGCCTGATAAACATGGTATGACATTTTCCCTGCCCATAAACATGTTCCAGCGTTGCCACATATTCCTGCAAGCTCTCCTGAGGGACAAAAGCCTGAATGGTGCCACCAAAACCACCTCCATGAACCCGCCAGGCACCTTTGCCTTTCAGCACCATTTCACTAAGGGCCAGCCCCAGAGATACTACCTGTTCCTCCTTATGGGTGATGTCATAGATATTCTGATTGTACATGTAGGAGCTTTGACCCGATTCAACCACCATCTTCAGGAATGCCTGAAAATCATTATTTTCCAGTGCCTCCACCTGATCGGCCACCCGCTGGTTATCACCCTGAAAATGAATCGCACGCAGAATAGCGCGATCTCCGGTTTTATCACGGATTTCCGGGATTTTTTCCACTATTTGCTCAAGACTGACCTCACGGAGTACCCCGGCTCCCAATTCCCGGGCTACCGATTTCATCTCTGTGGGAAGCGAAGCATATTCCTGTTGGGAAGCGGGATCATCGTGTCCCCCTCCCACATCAGTAATCACCAAGGAGTAACCGGAGGAAACGAAATCAAAATCAATGGGTTTTACTATTGGTTCAGCTGGATCTTTAAAATCAATGGTAATCAAACCACCTACCGAACAGGCTGTTTGATCCATCAGGCCACAAGGTTTTCCAAAGAAATTGTTTTCCGCCCACTGCCCGATAATAGCATTCTCAACCGCATCCATCTTTCCATCGTTAAACAAATGATTGACGATGGCTCCAATCAAAACTTCAAACGAGGCAGATGAACTGAGTCCGGAGCCTTTAGGCACCCGACCTTCGATGCAGGCATCAAAACCACCTGCTTTATATCCATTGGCCTTCATTTTAGCCACAATTCCACGGACCAAAGCCGTGGAGGTATAATGCTCTTTTTCATCAGGCTCCAGATTGGATAGATCTACCTGAAACTCTGGGTATCCTGCCGACTTAATTCGAACGATATCTGTGCCGTTGGGCGCAGCAACTGCGATATTGTCCAGGTTGACAGCTCCTGCCAGTACACGCCCGTGGTTGTGGTCGGTATGGTTTCCACCTATTTCAGTCCTTCCGGGAGAAGAAAACAATTCCACATCATCCTGACCAAAGAGAGATCTGAATTCCTCCATCAATTGGGTGTAACGTTCAGCCTGAGTTTTCAATTCGCCGGCATCGGTTCCGTACAAGCGCTGAAACGCTTTATTGTCACCATTATTAATGCGCTGAACAAGGGATTCTATTTTTGCCATAATACGATTATTTTTTGGATTATTGTCCAAATTACTTCGTTTTGTAATGTTCTGCAGGCAGACTTCGGAGTCTTTCAGCACTCTGCTCAGCCGTAATGTCCCGCTGGGGATTGGCCATCATTTCATAACCAACCATAAACTTTTTGACGGTAGCCGAACGAAGCAACGGTGGATAAAAGTGCATGTGCAGATGCCACTCGGGATGCTCTTCTCCATCAGTTGGAGCCTGATGCACACCCGCCGAGTACGGGAAAGAAGTTTCGAAAAGATTATCGTACATCACAGTCAGCTTTTTATAGCAATCAGCAAAAGCCTTTTTATCCTCATCCGACAGCTGTATCAGATTTGCCACTTCCTTTTTGGGAAGAATCATCGCTTCAAAAGGCCAGGTAGCCCAGAAGGGAACCAATGCTACAAAATAATCATTTTCAACCAGAATCCGTTCTTTTAGCTCCAATTCTCTTTTCACATAATCGCCTAACATCGTTCGCCCATGTTTCTGATAATAGGCTTTTTGCCGCTCCTGCTCTTTAGCTGGTTCACCGGGGATGGAATTCTGTGACCAGACTTGCCCATGCGGATGAGGATTACTGCATCCCATAATGTCTCCCTTGTTTTCAAATATCTGCACATAATTGACAAAATCGAGTTTTCCCAATTCACGGTACTCATTCTGCCAAAGATCAATTACTTTTTTGATATTCGTCACATCCATCTCGGGAATAGTCAGATCGTGGCGCGGCGAGAAACAAATCACTTTACAAAAACCCTGTTCACTTTTGGCATAGAACAACTCTCCATCCGAAAATTCGCCATTGGGGACATCAGGCACCAAAGCACTGAAATCATTTTGAAAAACGAAGGTGTCGGCATAATCGGGATTCTTTTGTCCCCCTGACCTTTCATTTCCCGGACACAAATAACACTTCGGATCGTATTCGGGTCGTCTTTCCTCATTGAGGTTCTCCACTTTTCCCTGCCAGGGACGTTTAGTGCGATGTGGTGAAACCAGAATCCATTCACCGTTCAGCGGGTTAAACCGGCGATGTGAATGCTCTGTAAAATTAAACTTTTCCATAGATTGTGTGAGTTTGCTTAAGAGCCCGCTAATTTAAAAAGTATTTTTTACTTTTTAAACTTATTTTGCAAAGAAATACCGCCAAACAGATAAAATCCAGCATTCTAATAAAAAAAAACCACCCTTCCCCGGCGCGATTAGGCAATCCCGGGAAGAGTGGATCTATCTGTTTTCCGTATAAATTAAAATCTGGTATTCACAACATTCGAAAATTCAGAACCAAAACGATAAGAAATCCCCACATTGGTATAGATTTGATAGCTGGTGGATTGCGCCCTTTCCTGAAGCAGGAGTTCTTCCAGAGTTGCTTCTCCGGCAGGGATGGTCAACAAATCGTTTGTCAAATCAAGGTCGCTTCGAAAACTTAGCGAAAGACCTTTGATCAACCGCAGATTGAACCCGGAGTAAAACTCCAGCCGGTTGGCATCAAAATCATGAAAATAATGAGACCCCTTAATTCCTCCCCAAAGAGCCCCCCAGGGTTGATCAAAGTCAACAGCTATGCGCAAGGCATGCTTAAAAAGAGTCTCCTGCTTTTTTAGAAATATTGTCTCCTCCAGATAGTAATTCTGGGCAGCCCCCATGGTATATGCAAAAGTGATGGCTTTTTCAGTAGCTTCAGAATAAGGATAAAGACTGTATTCAATACCTGGTGTGGGTTCTATATTGAACTTCATGTTATGAAAAGTGCTGGCCAGCATATTCAAAAACAAACCAGCCGACCAGTGCTGCCCCAGGCTTCGAATCATATACCCCTGAAAACCATGACGATAATTATGACTTTCTCTTTCTCCGTCCTCCTCAGAAATATAACTACTATTGTTCAGATTAAAATAGGGTCGCATTCTCATTTTCCACTCATCAGATACTTTATCAGCATAAAATCCCCAACGGGAATTAAACTTGGTTTGGGATGCCTCTTTATACAAATTAGCCCCACCATAAATTTCAAATACCCAGTTCTTCCAGGGATCTTCGACGGGTTTTCGATCCATATTCATTATACTGTCACTGATATTCACGGTAATTAAACTGTTCAACCCGGTATTTGCCAGATAAGGTGCCAGTCCCAACTTCAGGCGTTCTATCAATCCGCGTCGGGTATCATCCTGTGTATTGGAGGCTGGGGCCCAATAGGTGATTTCATTGTTCATCCCTTCAAATTGTTGACGGCCCAGAAAACTTATGACATAGTTTTCACCGCCTGCACCTGACCGCTGACGACTGATTTTCACATGTACCTGCGATACCTGAGGATCCCGAACATAATTGATTACCGGAAGCGACTCCCGAATGTATTGATTGAAATATGGAAAATCTAAAAAGACGGAGATAATGTCAACAGCATGGACCTCTCCGGGCTCATCACAACTTTTTGCCTGTTGATGTGTAAAAAGAAACAAGGTCGCAATAATAAAAGATAACCGAATCGAAAAATGAAATCCCAATTCACGCAAACGAAAAATCATAGTAATAAAGTGAAGTTTTAAACTAATAACCTTTGGGAAGGAGAGTTATATTTTCAGCAATCGATTGCAAAGATAATATACGGAGTAATACAAACCAAGACAGAGCCCCAATCAAACATCCTAATATACTGTTCTGTAACGGAATTTTCATCTTAAAACCTCACCGCAGTGACTGCAATAACTGGCATCCGATAAATTTTCCCTGCCACATTTGTTGCATCTGACGCGAATATTGTTCTGACGTGATATCTCTGCTGTCACGATTCCTGTAGGAACGGCAATAATGGCGTAACCAATAAGCATAACGAAGGAAGCAATAAATTTTCCCAAATCGGTCTGAGGTACTAAATCACCATATCCCACCGTGGTAATGGTAATGATTGCCCAGTAAATACTCTTGGGTATGCTGTCAAACCCCTCATCAGCACCCTCGATAACATACATGAGTGTTCCCAAAAACAATACAAGAATAAGAATAGCCGTAAAAAAAATGGTGATTTTATACAAACTTGATTTTAAAGAGCTGGCTAAAGTTTTTGCCTCCGAAGTAAATCGAGCCAATTTCAGCACTCTGAAAACCCGGATAAACCTTAAAAAACGAATAACAAACAACAATTGTGCAGCAGGAAAAAGGACACTCAACCAGGAAGGAATGGCTGCCAGAAAATCAATCACACCCCAAAAACTGAACACATATTTTTTAGATTTGGGGCTAATATATATCCGTAACAAATATTCGAGGGTAAAAAGAGAGGTAAAAAACCATTCAACCCTTTCTAAAAAACCACCAAAACGAATATTCATAACAGGTACACTCTCAAACAACACCGTGAGAACACTGAGAAGAATGGCCCAGAGCAAAACCACATCAAAGGTTTTTCCAGCTTTGGTATTCGAATAAAAAACAATGATGTTTAATCGGTTCCTGAGACTCATGGCAACATTTTTTCTCTAAATTAATAGAAAAAGCGCAAACAACATATCTTAGAATGGATGTATATGTGTTTTTAGGTTGATAAATTCATTGTTTATGGTAATAGGATTGGTCCTCCTTCTTATAAGAGGCTGCTGGCTAGTGGACGGTGCACCAGCGCTTGCCAGAAAATAACAAATATGAACCGGCCATCGGACTCTCCATCGTGGCAGCCGAAACTTCACCGCCAGAGCTGGTAACCTCACAGGATTCGGTGAAAAACAAAAGCAACGACATAGCCATGGACAACATCCTCGGTTCCAATACATTCAACATTTTTCTAATTCTGAGAATCAGTGCCAACATTCGCCCAATGCCTTTTAGTATTGCATTCAACACTGACTTTACAATTTTACTGGGAGCAACTGTAGCCCTTTTTATTGCCATATTCACAGGTGTCAGGAAAAAATCTGATCGATGGGAAGCGGGACTTTTTGTGGCGTTTTTTGCAGGGTATATGGTCTGTCTGGCGCCATGATAGCAGAGAGCGTGGGCAATGGGGCATTCTAACCATCATGTGTGATCTTTCACATTTCAGATACACAGAAAATTGATTGGCCTAAGGTTAAAGTCAGGTTTGGTTTTTTAAAGATTAAAATACTAGCCGCTAAAAGCCGAATATTACAGACAAAACCAAAAATACTCATAGGCCTTATATGGTTTAATCTTTTTTAAGCGGTTTATCCCCTTTTATCAAAGATGATAACCGGTAGCATTCATTTCTGCCAACCGATATTGCTCATAACCTTCCTCATCAAGAGAATAATCCCAGCAGCCCTGTCGGTGTACCTTTGATCCGCCAAATCCGGTTTTAAAGCGATAAAGTCCGTACATAGGATGTTCGGGATCCGGCGTTGGAGAAATACCAAACATATCATACTCTTTGCACCCTGCTGTTTTGCTGTGCTGAATAGCTCCCCACTGAAGGGCATGACTTGCCTGAAGATTCCTGTCTTGACCACTGGAAGCTCCATACAAATAGGTGGCCCTTTCTCCTGAACGGGCCAAAAACATTCCGGCATAAGCCTCCCCATCTTTCTCTGCAAGAAGCAAATCCACCTCACCCGGTGATTTTGTATCATCGGCACGTGTCTGAAACACCTGTTCAAAGAAAGACAAATCATTCGCTGCCAATCGGTTCCGGGTGTATGTCTCATCATATAAACGAAACCATTTATCCAGTTCATCCATACCGGCACGTCGCACTTCAACACCTTTTCTCTGGGATAAGCGAATATTGTAGCGTGTTTTTGACTTCATTTCAGAAAGCAGGGCATCCTCCTCTTTATCCAAATCCAACATCACAGTATGCGCAGGAAGCATATCGGAAGGTGCTTTACGCAGATTAAAATTTCTGGTATCAAAATTCATGCGCATCTCCTGAACATAGGCATCAGGAGGCCCCAGCCACATTCCATCTTCCGAAAAATATTCCTCCTCTCTGGCCCAGGGAGATTCCCAACAAAGATCATATCGAATAAACAGACAATCTTCAGGAAGAAAATTCCGCAGCTGCTCTGAGATCTCTTCCAGCCAAATACCGCGTCGTTCTTCGTCGGGCAACTGTTCGGGGCCAAAAGGTACATAAGCCATGTACCGTCCGCCACCAATAGCACGCAAGGTAATGAGTATATCACCTTCCCGCTCATGCTTCCTCAAGCGGGTGCCCGAAAATGCCTCACTTTTTCCCAATGAAAGATCAAAAGCATGAGTTCCCCATCCCTGCTTATTTTTCAAACGGGCCCAAAAGGCAGTCTGTTGTAATACATTGGTTGGAATAATCTCCCTCGTTGGTTTTGGTTCAATATCTACATTCATGACTTCCTTGCTCTGCTATCTGTCTGATTTTGGGCACAAAGGAAATAAAAACAAAGTGGAATAAAAAATCAGTCTTTCCAGAAATCAAGTGTAAACAAGACAAACACAGTGGTAAGCTCCAGACGCCCAAGAATCATAAGGAAAGAGAGGAAGAATTTTCCGCCATCCGGAATCATAGCAAAATTGCTGGTCGGGCCTACCTCTCCAAAAGCGGGTCCTATGGCACCCATGGATGAAATTACCGACGCCATTGCTGTCATGGCATCCACATTCATAAATATCATCACAATAGTACCAACAAAAGCAGTCACAAAGTAAAGAACAATAAAACCCAGAATAGTACTGACCTTTTCATCATCCACCACTTCTCCGTTTACTCGCAGAACAATAACGGAGTTAGGGTGCAAAAGGCGCAGAAAATTGACATAGAAACTCTTGAATGCAACCACCAAACGAATCACTTTGATCCCTCCACCGGTACTTCCCACACTGGCCCCCACAAAAAACAAAAGGAAAATTACAAACCATCCCCGCGTTGGCCACAATAAATAATCATCGGTAATAAAACCGGTAGATGTAATAATAGACACCACCTGAAAGAATGCTTTCCGGAATGCCTCTTCTACTCCCAAATTCAGATGCCGCACCAGAATAACAGTGACAACAACACCTGCAATTAAAATAATACCCAAATAGGTCCTCAACTCATCGTTGCGCCGCAGTTTTTTAAACTTTCCTTTAATCAGAAAATAATGCAGCGTAAAATTAACTCCGGCCAGCAACATAAACACGGTAATGACATACTGAATGTAAGGAGAATACCCCGCAATACTGTCGTTTTGCGTTGAGAACCCACCGGTTGCAATGGTTCCAAAACTATGACACAAAGATTCAAAAAAATCCATATTGCCAAACATCAGAAAAACCACTTGTAAAAAAGTAAGTCCCAGATAGATTCCCCAAAGGCGCTTGGCGGTACTGGCAGTACGGGGAGTTAGTTTTTCATAGGATATTCCGGTGGCTTCCGACTTAAACAAATTGTAACCACCAACCCGCAGCATTGGCAGAATGGCAACCACCAATACGATGATTCCCATACCTCCGATCCAGTGGGTCATACTGCGCCAGTAGAGCACACTGCGCGGCAAAGCTTCAATATCGTTTAATATAGATGCACCCGTAGTTGTAAGTCCGGAAACCGATTCAAAAAAGGCATCTTCAAAAGTAGCAATAGATTGGGTAAACAAATAAGGTAAAGTACTGAAAGCTGATATAACCACCCAGGCAAAAGTAACCGTCAGATAACTCTCGCGTAACCCGAGACTCGGCTTCAGATTAATAGATGACCCGAGGAATAATCCTGCACCTCCCAGCAAGGTGATTAAGCAGGCATAAAAATGCCCCCAAAAAGTAGCTTCCTCATACACAGCCACCCATATAAAGTTGGTGCACATAAAAAGTCCCAGGATAATCAATACCCTGCCCAATATGTTCAGTACAAATCGAATGTTCATGCCTGTCTGATTTTGCCGCGGCAAATATAGTGCTTTATTGCATTGTTTGCCTATCAGGCATCCCCTGTTAAAGGGTAAAATGGTTTTTTAGAAACATTCAAGTTAATAAAATTAATCCACATCAAAAACAGCAACCACAGGCCGGTGATCAGAAATATAGTCCTCATAATCTTCAAAACACTGGTCAGCCCGGATGGTCATCGCAGATTCAAAATAACTGAACCACTCATCGGTAATCAGGATATGGTCGATATGACTGGGCCAGGAAGGGTAAGACCAATATTGCTCTCCCCCGTCAGCAATGGTCTCATCAACAAAACGGTATAACTCTGAAGCTTCGGAGAAGTTGGAAAAAACATCATCTATGGCTTTGTCCTCATTCAACTCATCATTCCAGTCGCCCAGTACAATCACAAAATCATCAGGGTGATTGGTGTCAATATATTCCTGAAGCATTGTTGATGCCGTACGACGTCGACCTACTGATGTATCATCCCCCATGGCTTTCAAATGAAGATTTACCAACATGGTTTCCATACCACTGTCGCGATGCTTTATTTTAATTACAAACGGAGTACGCGGGAAATTGTAAGTATCCTCCTCAAACCAAACCTGAGTAGATTCCTCCAGCAATTCCACTTCGGTAGCCTTGAACAGATATCCCAACGATTGACCGTAAGAAGTTGGAGATGTGGTAAAAACGGCCTCCCAACCATCCATTTGGTTGGCAAGCTCATTCAGAGCACCTGCATTGCTGATTTCCTGTACTGCCACCACATCTGCATTCAAATGTTCCAGCAATTCGGCAGTATGCATAATGGTATTGCCGGATTTGGGAAAGTTCTCCAAATTGAAGGTCACAATCTCCAGATCATCATTCTGCTCAAAACTCGCTACACAACCGGCAAAAGGACTGTCGTTTGTAACAGTTCCATTGGAATCTTCATCACAAGAACCCAGGATAAACACGAATGCCAGTAAAAAAAACAAAGATTTTTTCATAATAAATTTGTCGTTTGTAATACAAAAACCCTTATACAACCGCAGAGCTTGTCAATTGCCCCGACAGTATTGTAATCCGATTATAAAACAAAAAAAGTAAAATAGTTGAAATGTGGCAACTTTCTAACCTGCTTTATTTTTGCGTTTCCACACTAAAATATTCAAATATCAGAAAACTCGGTCGGTCACATGCATTTCTGACATTTTATTTATTCAAGATTGTTCTCAATATTCATCCTGATGCGCCACTCTTTGGGATAGAGATTGTTAAAGCGATTGCCCACGTTTTTAACGAATCCCAAACTATTTCGGTTACAGGTTACTGCAAAAAAACCACGCTCCGTTCTCTTTTCAGCCATGGGTGGTTCTCCCTTAAGATAACGCAATGCATTTTGCTCTGATAGTTCCAACTTAGGAAAATTGTCACTGAATTCCCAACTCATCGCCAATGCATGATCGGGCACAAAGCCTTTACGGCCAATCGTTCCCAGGGGAATACCTGCGTGTAACAGATAAAGTTGTTTCTGCATAGCCTGAAAGATATTCATATACATTTCCGGAAGAGCTGACCAAAGCTCGTTTCGGTCAAAATATGTATATCGGTCAGGATTTCTAATGAGCGCACTTAATTCCCGGGGAACTTTCACCGGTTTGCGTTTGACGCTGTTGGTTTTAAAAGAACGGGGACTGTCCTTTTTCTGCAACAAAGCCACAAAGAAGCCTTCGCCCTGCACTTTGTGCGGATAAAAAGCCAGTCCGTTGCCATCGTTGATTGCTACCGGTGCAATGCCCCAATCATCCGGCACTTCCAATTTCATTATCTCTGCCCTCTTCTCATCCATCAACCATTTAAGATTTTCTTCGTTTTCTTCGGGATTAAAAGTGCAGGTAGAATAGATCAACCAGCCGTTTTCCCTCAGTGCATCCCAGGAATCAGAAAGAATGCGGCGTTGACGCACCGCACAATGCCGGGTATTCTCAACCGACCACTCGCGACGAGCCACCTCGCCTTTGCGAAACATTCCTTCGCCCGAGCAGGGTGCATCTACGACCATTACATCAAACAGCCCTGACAATTTAGAAAAAGCGGAGGGATCGGACTGTGAAACCACCACATTAGGAGCCCCCCATTTGATGATATTCTCACGAAGAATGCGCGCTCTCGATTGAATTACCTCATTGGCCACCAACATCCCGTGACCATCCAGAAATGAAGCAATTAAAGTGGATTTTCCGCCGGGAGCACCACACAGATCAAGCACCTTAAGATCCCGACTGTTTTCTTCTCTTTCTATTTTCTTCAGAAGATGCCAAAGCACCATACTACTGGCTTCCTGAGGGTAATAGGCTCCGGCATGAAAGGCAGGATCCAGCGTATAAACTGGTTTTTCCTGAAGATAAAATCCATGGGGACACCAGGGAACCTGCTCGTACTGCAAAAACCGCTCTTCATTTTTGGCAGGGTTCACCCGAACCGAAGGCGATGAGGCATTGTCAAAACTTTCCACAAAGGATTCAAACTCTTCTTTATCAAACCGTTGCCCCATACGCAACAAAAATTCTTCAGGAAGTGGTTTACCCATTTTTTTTATTTATTGGTACATCCTACAAATGCATATTCAAAAAATTATTATATGATATCTGAGAAATTAAAAATGGCTCAAGCCATTTCTTATTTTTCGTCCACGAATTTAACGAATTGCACGAATTTAAAAGCTGTTTTACAGCTTTTTTCAAAACATAAAGGCTGTATAATCATGCTCCCCAAAAAGTTATAAATATTCAGCCTTTTGTCATTCTGAGTGGCTACCCCAAATAATTTTGGGTCATAATGCGGATATGACTGAATTGTCCCGTCCCCGCAGGGGACAAATTTGAATAACCCCGGGTGGATAACCCGGGGTAACTGGAACAAATGAAACCAGGTCCCCGAATGGGGGCCAACTATTAACCCACTGATGTTTTGCATATTACAAAAAATATGTCATTGGTAACGTAGTGAAGAATCTGTCCGGCAAGAATTTATATAAAGAATCATTATATTAGTAAAGCAGAAACAATAGTTCGTTCAAAAAAGCCTAAACGCAAAGACGCAAAGGATTTATTATTAGAGAATTACCCCCCTTTCTCTTCAATTAACTATTTACCAGGCTATAAAAAAGCCATAACGAAGTATTAATGAAGATAAAATACCTCATACTTTTTCTCTTCCTGATAAGCCGGGTGCTCTGGGGACAGGAACCAGAAATTGGGGAGTCCGATAAAATCACGGTTTATGTGGTACAACAGGCCTGGCATACCGGGATTGTCCTTCCCGTTAACAAAATTAATCCGGAAATATGGCCGGAAGTCTCCACTTTTAAGGATAAACAGTATGTGGATGTCAGTTGGGGAGATGAAAAATTCTACCAGACTCCGGGAAGTCCCGTTTTACTGGCTACCAGAGCTATTCTCTGGCCGACTCAGAGTGTAATGCGAATTTACCCGTTTAGCAGATCTATCTCATCGACTTATTCCAGTGAAGCCAGATTTCTGGAACTGGAACTAACCAAACAACAATTTGACCGGCTCACCCGATTTTTTGCCTGTAGTCTGGTGCGCGACGAATCCAATGCCCCCGTCGCCAGCGAAGTGTATCGAAAAAGCCGCTATTTTTTTCGGTCCAAAAGAAAATACCATTTATTCAGAACCTGCAATACCTGGGTGGCTTTGGCCTTCAAACAGGCAGGACTGGGAAACCGAAGCTGCTGCATCTTGAATGCCAATCAGCTGTTTAGGGCAATGGAGCGAATAGAGTGATTAACACCTGAGGACAATACTCCTTTAAACTTTTTCAAGAATTTGGCAATTATTTATTTATACTATTGATTGCATGATGCATACCCCCCTCACAATAAAGACTTTGCATTATAATGCCTATGCGTTTATGCTTCTTTTAACGGACGATCGTAGTAATCAACAGCCTCTTAATAAACAATACAGAATTTTCAGCAATAAAAAAAGACACTCCCTCTGGAATGCCTTTTCTCAAACATTAAAAACAATAGTTATGAGCTCTTCACAGCTCCTTTACTATTTTTATCTGCATGTCTTGGACGGGTTTTACCGTAAGACTTCATAAACAATTTTCCCCGACGGGTTTTTTTATCACCTTTTCCCATAATCAAACAGAGTTTAAAGATTAATAAATTCAAATTGATTCTGAAAATTGCTGACATTTAACTGTCCGTAGCACAAATATAATAATCCTGTATCAATAATAAGTAAGAAGAAAACAATAATTTTTTACTCATTTCTGAAGCAACAGCTACCAACCAATCCCATCAATGCTCCACATCAAAATAAAGCTTATAATAATTCATTCCCCGGTCGCGGTCAAAGCCACGCTCAATATGCTCACGCCGGCCATGTACATATACATGAAAATTTTTGTCCAGTTTCAGAATGGACTTGAAATGTTTTTTCTCGGTTTTAACGGCACTTTTTGAAATGTCAAAGTTGTCATTGAGGGGAAGTGCTTTCTCGGTTTCAAATTCTCCCTGATAATCGTTAAACGCTTCGATCACCTCGGGTTGCCGGATGACCTGCTGTTCAAAATCTTCTTTTTTGAAGTTATTATTCTTATCGAAAAAATCGATGGAACGGTTGAGCATATCAATCTGATCGGGTTTGGGCACATCGTGGTCATCGTTAAACACATCGGTCACAAAATCCTTACAGAGATTCAGGTAGTTGCGTGTAAAATAATAATTGTCCTCGCGGGGCATGAGGCCCAGAAAATCATCTTTCCAAAAATGAGCTTCATGTCCTTTGTTGATGTTATCCACCATGCAAACTTTAAACCCGGCTTCCCGCTCGGTGTTAAAGACAATACATCCCTTATCCAGTTTTTTGATATTGATACCCTCCTGTGTTCCCAACTCAAAAGTCTGGTCTTTCAGATAGACTTTAAGGAAAGTTTCCTTGTTCTCACTTTTAAATATGCCGATGCCATCGGTAACTTCGCCATCAACCACACAATTGCTGAAATAGGCCATATAAAATTCCCCTCCCCTGATTTTGGGATGGTTGGAGTTCTCATGTAAAAACTCAGCTACCTCAATGGATGTGTCGTACAATTTATCAGGACTTTCGAATACTGCTGATACCCATTTAAAAACGGGGTTATTCTCAGGTTCCTCATTCTCATCTGTAAAATTGAAATAGGCTTCCGTTTTAAAAGGCTTGAAAAAGTAAGACAACAATACATCTCCTACTACTTCTTCGTCGAAAAGTCGCAGAGGGCTTTTGGAAAATTTTACCGGTTCGCCTTCGGTACGATTCCCAATCTGGTGAACAACAACATTTTCTATAGTAACCTGTGAGTAATCTATCATAGAACACTAGTATATTTTTTCTATCACAAAAATAGAAAAATCATCAGATAATTAACTATTAACCTCGTTTCATCATCTCATATTTCAGTTCATAAACCGAGGCTGAATGTTTTTTCAAATGCCCTCCTAGTCCGGCATTTAAAGCTACTTCAGCAGGAAACTGAAGCATTTTATTATTCTTCAGCAAATCGTGTCCGGTAAAATAAAAACGTTCGGACAATCCGGCCAGGTCGAAAAAATGAGGAGGAACATGAAGACGATAATCCAGGTCTTTGCCGGAGAAGTTAGCAATGACCAACAATATTTGCTCACTGCAATATCTAAAATAAGCATAAACAGAGGAAGAGTTAAAAGCTTCATTGCGGACGTTACTCCAGGAAAGATCGTAAAACAATCCCTTCATCAGTGCCGGTGCTTTATGGGACAAATTCAAAATAACAGAGTAATTCTGTCTCAACTGCCGTACCTCATCAGGAAGATTGTCTACCTTGAAATCTCCATCTCCTGCCCATTGTTGAATCCGCTCCGGACTCCAGTAATCAAAAATAGAAGTCCGACCATCCATACCGCTGAATCCTTCCTTGTCCATACCTTTTTCCCCAAGCTCCTGTCCGGAATAAATCAAAAGAGGATTGCGCTGCATCGTTGCCATAACCACAACACCAGGCAGAGCTTTCTGCGGATTATCCGCAAAGAAAGAAGAAGCGATTCGTTGTTCATCATGATTCTCCAGAAAGTAAACCATATGATGCTGAAAACCATCGGTACATTGCCAACAGGAGGTAAGTTCAATGGCAGGCCGATGCCCTTTAATGACTCCTCTCATAGTATTGTAGAACAACTCTTTATCATAAAGAAAATCAAATCCGGCTTTAAAAATAAATTCATGGTACCGTTCTGAATCATAAATCTCAGCGATAAACTGCAGCGATGGGTATTGACGTTTTACCTCATCAATCATCCAGGTCCAGAACTCCACAGGTACCAAGGCCGCCATATCACAGCGGAAACCATCCACTTTCTTGGAAGCCCAGAAAAGCACCACATCCAGCATTTTCTTCCAGGTATCAGGAACCGGTGAAAAATGGTTCTCTCCCTTTAGGAAATCAACCCCGTAGTTCAGTTTCACGGTCTCATACCAGTCGTTTACAGAAGGATTTGGCTTAAAACAATCATTGCCTGTTGCTTTGGCAGGTTCCTCATTCCAACTTTCACTTCCGGGTACAACTATGGGAGATTGAAATTTTGTTCCCGGCAGATAGTAAAAGTTATTGTCCCTGTGAAATGCTTTGGAGACATCATCATCCTCCCCAAAATCAGTCACTCCATCAGGCTTTGCATCAGAAACATAATGCCGGGCCACATGGTTCGGCACCAGATCGATGATAACCTTCAAACCTGCATCATGAGTGCGCTTTACCAATGCCTCAAATTCCTGCATCCGGTCGGGCACCGAATTGGCAAGATCAGGATCTACATCATAGTAATCTTTTATGGCGTAAGGAGAACCCGCCCGGCCTTTCACCACATCAGGATGGTCCTTTGCAATGCCATATTTGGAGTAATCGGTCAGGTGCGCATGCTCAATAATTCCCGTATACCACAGATGGGTGTTTCCGAGCTCTTTGATGCTTTCCAACGCGTAACTGCTAATGTCATTGAATTTCCCGCAACCGTTTTGCTCATTGGTTCCTCCTGGAATATTGGCTGTGCTCCGGTTCCCAAACAACCTGGGTAACAATTGATATATAACCGGGCGTCTATGTTGTTGTTCTATTGTCATTTCTATATTCAATTTAATTCCATAAAAATAACTCTTACAATGTCTGTAAAATTGGACAAATATATTGAACCAAAACATGTAAAAATTCCGAAACCTTTCTTTATTCTTCTTTTTTTACCACAGAGCGCACGGTGAAAAACAGAGGACATAAACGAAGAGAACCCACGGTTCCTGCTCGTTCCTCCGTGAATCTCTGAGTCCTGAGTGGTTTTATTTCTTCCCATTCCACCATAATCTCAAAAATATTACATTTGTGAAACCCGGGACAACCTTGAATTAAATACAACTATTTTTATCACCGCGTTGTTTTAAAACAATTAACCTATCTTATACATAAGACAGGCAAGGTGTAAACAGGCTGAAAGCCTGAGAGCAATAACCCTGGGCAACGCCATGGGTGTTGAGGTATCCCCACGCCCCCTCTCATTATTGGTCGCAATGCGACCAATAATGAGAGGGGAGAGAGTATTTATTACTATTTTTCTGGGGCGTTTCCCCAGGCTATTGCTTAAAGACCTTCGGCCTTTTAAAAACACAACAATATTATGAATTCCTTTAAAAGGAAAAAGCCTCGCTTTTAGGAGGACTTATAAATTTATGAATTATTCAGGTTAAATACCATCAGACGACAGCCAACGCTTATGCATCATAAAATAATTCTTCTCCTGCTCTTTCTGCTTCTCCTTCGGGGAATCTCTGCACAATATTATTCCTCCGGAGCCGACCCGGCCTCCATCACCTGGCAAAAAATTGACCATGAAAAGTTTAAGATGGTATTTCCGGAAGAGTTCTCCAAACCCGCCCGGGAGCTCGCCATTTTTATGGACAGCATTATCCCTTCGATTGAAGCCACCCTGAACCACAATCCCGGAAAAATTGACATTCTTATTCACAGCCATTCTACCTACAGCAATGGTTTTGTTTCCTGGGCACCCAAACGAATAGAACTCTATCCCAATCCTTCGCAAAGTAACTATAGCACAGATTGGCTACAACAATTGGCCGTTCACGAATACCGGCACATCGTTCAGATTGACAAACTGAATCAGGGATTTACCAAAGTAGCATCCTGGTTCACCGGTCAACAGGCTGTTGGGGCTGTTCTTGGCGCTTATCTGCCCATGTGGTTCATCGAAGGCGATGCTGTTATTACCGAAACGACCCTTAGCAAAAGTGGACGTGGCAGACTTCCTGTTTTCACACAACCTCTGCGGGCCAGAATCTCGCACTTTGGCCCCGATAGTTACGACAAGGCTTATCTGGGTTCTTACAAAGATTTTGTGCCCGATTATTACAAAATGGGGTATCACCTGACAGCAGAAGTAAGAAACCGTTATGGAACCAGGATTTGGGAAGATGTACTCGATAATGTGGGGAAAAACAGCTGGTCACTAATTCCTTTTCGCAGAGGCTTAAAGAAAACAGGCTATACATCCCCGGAAAAACTGTATATGTCTGTATATGACAGCATTTCAACCTACTGGAAGCAACACGAAGATACCATAAAATTAACAAAACAAACCCCTGTCGCATCACAGGAAGGTACCCATACCGATTTTCGGTTCCCGGTTATTACCCGCAAGGGGCACCTCTTTGCAGAAATGAGCGGTCCGGGCATCAGAAAACAAATTGTGGAATTAAATCCGGCGACTTCGCCTAAAACACTCGCCTACACAGGCTATCGGGATGAAGACCCCATCACCGCCAATGAGCGATGGGTTGCCTGGAGCGAAACAAAACCACACATTCGCTGGCCCAATGCAGATTATTCTATCATCAGGCTTTATGACAGAGCCAACGAAAAAACAAAAACATTAACACGAAATTCCCGCTATTTTGCTCCCGCACTTTCAACCGGAAGCGATACCCTGGCAGTTGTTGAAACTACCAAATCTTATAAGTTCTACATTACTTTGATTGATTTGAATACAGGAAATGCTATTGAGCAGATTTCCATCCCCGACAACGCATTCCCTATGCATCCATCATGGAGTAATACTCCAGGACAATTGGTCATGGTGCTCCTTCAGGACAATCAAAAAAGTATCGTGTCTCTGAATACCTTTGATAAAACATGGAAAACGTTACGTACTCCGGCTTTGGATGAACCTAAACACCCAACTAAGAACGGAAATAACCTCTGGTTTACGGCTTCAACAGTTTATTCTGAGGAAATTTTCTGCATTGACCTGAATAAGAACATCACACGGCAATTAACACGGTCAAGATTTGGGGCAACTTCACCTGCTGTGCATCCAACAGCCCCCTCTCTGTATTATGCACATTACACTCCAATGGGATATGAAATAACAAAGATCAATAAAAACCAAACCTATAAAGAAAAGACACAGCCGTCAAAACTGAACAACCCGTTGGTGCAAAGGCTGACCAATCAGGAACCCAACAGAAAAACCAACATAAGTAATTTTGATCCCGTTGTTGAAAATTACAGCAAATGGGACCTCATTAACCTCCACAGCTGGGCCCCTGCCTACGTTAATATTGACGACAGTGAACTCTATCCCGGTATAACCCTGATGAATCAAAACCTTCTGGGAACAGCCGTTGCCAGAATGGCCTACAATGCTGCCGGCTCCAAAAGCCGCGAAAAATTCAACGCCGGGTTTACTTACAGAGGCTGGTTTCCCATCATTGATTTCGATGTAAAATGGGGAGATTTCAACGAAGAATTTGACAATATCTACATTGGAGAAGATGAACTTTTCACCATTGATCAGCTCGGCAAAGAAAATCATATAAAAGTGGAAACGGGCATCAAATTACCATTGGATTTGAGTTGTGGAAAATGGTCCAGACTGATTCAACCCCGGGTGCAACTATCATGGCAAAATATAAGCAATAGAATTTATCAGCAAAATATCATTGAAGTTCTCCCAAATGATCAATATTACGAAACCGGAGAAACCAACATCATTGAATATCCCGAGCTGGATTATTGGGCAATGGATTATTCCATTTATTTTCACAATAAGCAAAGAGGAACTTACAGAGATGTCAACACCCGATGGGGACAAACCCTCAGTTTCATATACAAGCACACTCCTTTTGGAAACTACAATTCGGGAGAAGCACTTGCCGCAGTCGGCCGACTTTACCTTCCGGGAATTGGCAGGCATGATGCTTTTACCATTGGCGGCGGCTGGCAGAAGAAAAGTAAAGGAGATGAAATTAACACCAACCTCCCCTACCGCAATTTTCAGAGATTTAGTGACGCAATAGGATTGCCACGGGGGTATAACTCCATATACAATGACCAGTTATTGGTACTGAATACAACCTATCAAATGCCATTATGGAACCCGGACTGGTCACTGTCGGGCATTGCTTATATCAAACGATTCAGACTGAACATTTTCTTTGATGCTGCACGAACCAATTATCAACTCAGTTTTATAAACAGCGGAGAAACACAAACATATTCGGATACCTATACTACTTCAGGAATTGAGTTAATGACAGACCTTCACCTGTTTCGATTTGTATTGCCTTTCAGCATTGGATACCGTGGCGGATGGAGAGAGGCAAACAATACGGTTTTCCATGAAGCTGTGTTTTCAACCAGTTTCAATAGTTTCCTGGTAAATAAGAAAAAGTAACCCAGACAGAAAGCAGAGGAAAAGCTATCAGAAATCCTATCCCTTCTTCAGGGTAAATACCGTAATTTCCGGAGGCATGCCAACACGTGCAGGCATTCCCAGATAACCCAGACCGCGATTCACATAGAGAAACTGCCTGCCGACCTGATACAGTCCGGCCCATCGTTTAAACTTATATTTTGCGGGACTCCAGTTGTATTTCCCAATTTCGAATCCAAACTGCATTCCATGGGTATGTCCGGCGAGTGTAAGATCATACTTTTTCCTGCCAACTACTTCAGCATCCCAATGGTCGGGATCGTGCGACATCAAAATTTTAAATGATTCGCCATTTGTCTGATTCCAGGCATTCTCCAAATCACCATATTGCGGAAAGGGCGGATGTCCCCAATTCTCAACACCACTTAATGCAACAGATTCTCCGTTCTTTTTTAAAGTAACCGACTCATTACGTAATAACTGGAAACCCAATCTACGGTTAGACGCAACGATACTTTTAAAATTGGCTGCTTTTCTTTGCTCCGAAGGCCAGGTACTGTAATCACCATAATCATGATTCCCAAGAATGGAATATTTGCCCATCGAAGCGCTGATTTTCCCCAATATCTCTTCCCAACCACGGGTTTCTCCTGCAAAATTATTCACCAAATCGCCGGTAAATAGAACGAGGTCAGGTTTTTCGGCATTGATCAGTTCCACGGCTTCCTTCATTGGTTCCCGATTAGAGCCAAAACTGCCCAAATGCAGGTCCGAAATCTGGACAATCCGAAAACCATCAAAAGATGTTGGCAAATTGGGAAAAATAAGTTTTACATGACGGGTATAAAAAGCATAACGTCCTTTCAATACGCCAAAAAGAAGCGATACAAAAGGTGCCGTGGCAATGATGATGCCTACCTGACTTAAGAATTTTGCTCTTGTAATACGGGGATAATGACGTTCCGGCTGCCGGGCAGGCTTTCGGGGAATAGCATCAGGAATACGCCCTATACCGTAAATTAGCAGAAAAAAGACTTTTGGAAGATATACCAGAAGAAAAACAATCAGAAAAGTGCTGAATGCATTGTAAACTTCGTGTGAGGAAGCGTCCGGAATCTGAGTTCCGAAATAGAAAAACCCGGATATAAACAATACCGGAAGCACTATCAATCCAGATATCCCCAGCCATCTACGCCAACCTGACCGTGTTTTTTCGGTCATTACAATCCGCCACAAAAACCAATCAATGATCCCCACCAACAACACTAATACCCACAAAAAAGCCAGATGATATCTCATTCAGTAAAAATTTCTATTCAACCCGGATAATTACGCAATTACCACCAAAAAGTTTACGTTTATCTTTCCTATAACTCTATGATAGTGAACGCAACAAATGTAATGCCCCGATAAACAAAGGGGGGTAAAAGAACGTTAAAGTATTATAAAACCCGGGTAATACTCCTCTCAAGTCAGATTATACATGCTCCATTCAAGACCAGTCGGTCAGCATTACAAAAGTTATGAAGGAAAGTTTCCGGTTTGTAAAAAAGAATAAATCAGGGAAGAAAATGTCATTTTTTTTGGAAAAAGATGTGATTTTCAAAAATAAACCATACCTTGCACCCTTCAAATTATATTAAATTTTTATCATGAACAAAGGAACAGTAAAATTCTTCAACGAAAGCAAAGGTTTTGGCTTTATCAAAGAAGACGACACGCAGAAAGAGTATTTTGTACACGCCACAGGTTTGATTGACACAGTCAACGAAGGCGATGAAGTAACTTTTGAACTTACCGAAGGTAGAAAAGGACTTAATGCTGTAGATGTGAAATTAGCTTAGTCAGATTTTTCTACTTCGCTAAAAATATCAAGCCCGTCTGTTGACGGGCTTTTTTTATGTCTTAACAAATCCACCTGTACCTCACTAGTGCAATTAAAAAATACTATTTCATATTCTACGAACACACTAATAGTTGAACTTAAAAAAGCCACCAGTGCTGTTTACATATTAAAAAAGCCCGGCTGATAAATGGCCGGGCTTTCTATTATAGTAAAAAAAGATTCCTATGCCGCCTGTTCAACTACCGGCTCTTCGGCCTGAATGGAGAAATAAGCCACAATGTGGATAATCCATGCAACAAACATAACAAGAGCTCCCAAACCAAACAACAAGAGGCCAATAGCTCCGATAAAATAGAGCAGCCCGGCGGTCTTAAAATTGTTTACGCCTGATGAAGCAGCCAGAGCTTTCAAACCCTGAAACATATAGAAAGCTCCAATAATACTACCCCCTAAAAGCAACAAAAGGCCGAAAATGGTCACACCGCTTTCAAATAAAACAGTCATTAAATGTTGAATATTTTCAGGATCAAAACCATCGGCTGATAAAGAAACAAAAGCAGATCCTGCACCTATCAAGATTACTATTGTTCCAATAATGGAAGCAATTATCGGAACCAAATATCCAATCAATGCTTTCTTAAAAATCGGAGGATTCTCATATGCTTTAGAAAACTGATGATACGACATCAGCAATAAAATAAAAGATGCCAATCCGGCAACAGACCCCAATAAAGGGATAAAACTTGCGATAGGCAAAAGAATACCTATACGCCCTAATGTAATAGCTTGTTTCTTCATAATGACTCTTATTGATTAGAAATAAATAGGTTTACTGAAAAAATCCGAAAACCAGAAATAAATGCAACAATTAAAAAACAAGCAACCCAATCATTATTAACGAATAAAGCTTATCCGCTTCAATAAAAATACCGTTCAAAAAGGGTTCCCTAAATTAAAATATTTATTTTATGAATTCAATAGTGTGAGAAAGAAAAATTTTAAATCCCATCCCTATAAGCACTAGTCCGCCCAGTACTTCAAGTCCTCTATTGAGTCGTTCACCGATGGTCATTCCTAATAACACACCAGCAACAGAGAAGAAAAAAGTAGTGATTCCAATTATGAAAACAGCCATCCAGATGTGAATACTTAAAACCCCGAAACCAATACCAACCACCAGAGCATCTATACTTGTAGCCAGGGCCATACCTGCAAGAACAAGATGATTGGAGGGACAAAAACAAGAAGTTTCCTCTTCTGCTTTTCTCAATCCATCATAAATCAGTTTCCCACCAATAGAACCTAATAAAAAAAGTGCTATCCAGTGATCATATGCTGCAACAAGACCTTTAAAACTGCTTCCGATGAACCAACCAATCAAGGGCATGGATGCCTGAAAAACTGCCATATAAAGAGCCACTTTAAAAATCTGTGAAACCCTGAGTTTTATGGAGCATGCCCCTGTGGTAATACTTGCTGCCAGACTGTCAACAGACAATCCTACCCCGAGAATAATAAAAGAAGAAATACTCATATTGCCTGAAAAAAGTGAGTGACAAAAATAGTATTTCAGCTCTTGAAAAAAAATTGAAATATATAAACAGATAAAAAACAGCACCTTCATCAATCAGTTTAAAAGACTGAGTACCTAACACCTAAATAGTGTCTGTCCATAAAGTACCATTTGCTTTGTTCTGCTTGCCGCCAAAAGACTCATTTACCCAAGTAAACTCCGCTTTTGGCGGCTTCGCAAGCCTTGTAACTGGCACTTTCTGAACATACACAGCTCCAGCCAGAAACTTTCCTGACTTTATAGACGGGCACTAAATAATCAGGCGCCCTTCCATTTTTAAGCTCGTTATTATTTTGTAAATTTGACTTACCAAATAAAGCAATCGATTGCACTGTATTGATACTTCGAAATGCTATAGAATAAAAATAAACCACTTAATCATGAATTACAGAACATTAGGAAAAACAGGACTGAAAATTTCGGAAATTTCTCTTGGAACCTGGCAGGTGGGAGGAAAATGGGGTTCAGGCTTTGACGATAAAAAAGCTGACGAAATTATCAACACTGCCATCGACAATGGTGTAAATTTCATCGATACCGCCGATGTATATGAAAACGGCTTAAGCGAAAAAGCTGTAGGACGTGTAGTGCGCTCACGATCAGAGGATATTTATGTGGCCTCTAAGTGCGGACGCCAGATCAATCCACATGTCAACGAAGGATATCAGCCCGATGTCCTTCAAAAATTTGTGGAAGACAGTCTGAAGAGAACCGGACTGGAAGCGTTGGATCTTATACAGTTGCACTGCCCTCCCACCGATGTTTATTATCGTCCGGAGATTTTCGAACGCTTCGACAAACTGAAAGATCAGGGAAAAATCAAAAATCTCGGAGTGAGTGTTGAAAAAGTTGAAGAAGCAATCAAAGCGATTGAATACCCCAATGTCAATACGGTACAAATTATCTTCAATGTTTTTCGCCAACGTCCTAAAGAACTCTTCTTCAAAGAAGCAGCTAAAAAGGACGTAGGTATCATTGTCAGGGTACCTTTGGCCAGTGGCCTGCTCACCGGAAAGTTTGACTCCAACACAACTTTTGACCCCGAAGATCACCGGAATTTCAACCGCGATGGGGCTGCCTTCGATAAAGGAGAAACCTTTGCAGGAATAGATTTTGAAAAAGGTCTGAAAGCAGTGGACGAACTTAAGGCTCTGTTCCCCGGACAGGAAAATCTGGCTCCAATAGCCCTTCAGTGGATTTTGCAATTCAAGGAAGTCAGTTGTATCATCCCCGGGGCTTCATCGGTTGATCATGTCAAATCCAACTTATCGGTTTTCGATCTGCCTGAACTACCACAGGAAAAATTTCAGGCGATGAATGACATTTATGAGAAATACATCAAGGGTGATGTACACCAACGCTGGTAGCATTGACCGGTAAAGATTTTATTTAATGCTGGCAAAGAAATTAAGCTTTTCCAGTCTTTGATAAGAAAGCGCCAAATACGAGGCTTTCGAAGTTTTTAAATCCAAGGAGTTTACTTTTCGTAAATGACTGATTTAAAAACAAGAATAACGAAGTAGTTGGTGTTTTCTTGCAAAGACTTTTCAACGCTGTGGCATGATCACAGCGTTTTTTTTTTGCTGTTACTCTTCATTCCTGAAAAAACTAATCTTACATTTGTTTAACCAAAACAATCTGGGGGTGCCTTATTTTAAGGCTGAGATCATACCCTTTAAACCTGCTCAGGGTAATGCCTGCGAAGGGAAGACGTGTTTCGTCGTATGCTCTCCTTTTTAATTATGCACTCCATAGATTTATGAGTTTTGTCTAAAAGGCTGCTTTATTGCCAAACTCTTTGCTATTGAAATTTTTAATCCCTAATTAACAACAAGTTAACTCCGGATCAAGAATTTTCAAAGCCTCGATTTTGACAAAAGCAGGCCTATTATACTTTACGCATATTTGATTATTAACCAATCAATTAAAATAAATCACTATGGAACAAATTGTCTCTTCAGGAATCATTGATTCCTACTTTTCAAAACTCAAAGAGAACCTTGCTGTTGATGTTGCCATTGTCGGGGGTGGCCCATCCGGACTGGTTGCTGCTTATTATCTTGCCAAAACCGGAAAAAAGGTGGCCCTTTTTGAACGTAAACTGGCTCCCGGCGGTGGCATGTGGGGTGGTGCCATGATGTTCAACGAGATTATGGTACAGAAAGAAGCCCTGCACATTCTTGAGGAGCTGGAGATCGAATACAAACATTACCGCGACGATTATTACACTGTTGACTCGGTGCACGCAACCTCAGCCCTTACCTATCATGCCACCAAAGCCGGAGCCAGAATTTTCAACTGTACCTCCATCGAAGATGTGGTCTTTCACAACAACAAAGTGAGCGGCCTGGTAATCAACTGGGCCCCTGTTCACCGCGAAGGAATGCATGTGGATCCGCTTATCATCATGGCCAAAGCGGTTATAGACGGGACGGGGCACGATTGTGAGATTGTACACACGGTGGCACGCAAAAACGATATTAAGATTGATACACCTTCAGGTGCGGTCATGGGAGAACGTTCACTGGCGGTGGAAGAAGCTGAAAGAACCACCGTTAATAATACCAAGGAAGTCTTCCCCGGGCTATTTGTTTCGGGCATGGCGGCCAACGGAACCAGCGGGAGTTACCGCATGGGACCAATTTTTGGCGGGATGCTGCTCTCAGGACAAAAAGTTGCCCGGATAATTTCAGAAAAACTCGACAAAGAACCGTCCATGGAAACTGTCAAAAACTGAATTGTGATGCTGCATTCAAAAATCCAAAACCCGGGTATTTATGTCATAATTACCCAACCACAACTCCCCTACATCACCATCGCTGAAAAATGTGTGGAAAACAACATCAGCATGATACAGTTGCGGGAAAAACAACTCCCTGACCGGGAGCTTCTAAAGATTGCACAAGACCTGCGGGCCGTTACCCGGGGCACCAATACCCGGCTGGTTATCAATGACCGCCCCGATATCGCACGATTGTGTGAAGCCGATGTGCTTCATTTGGGACAAGATGATATGACTTTGAAGGATGCCCGAAAAATTGTTGGAGATATAAAAATCGGACTATCGACCCACTCACTGGAGCAAGCTCGAACAGCTCTCAAGCAAAAACCGGATTACATTGGCTTCGGGCCTGTCTATCCCACCAATGCAAAAGCCAATCCCGATCCTCCGGTCGGCACAGAGCTTCTGGCAGAAGTCCTGGCATTTGCCAATGTTCCGGTAATAGCCATTGGTGGCATATTTCCGGAAAATCTGGATGAAGTATTAGAAACCGGAGCCCGCAATATTGCCATGGTAAGACATTTCATGCAAACCAAAAATTTTGAAGGCCGCATAAAGGAACTTCAAAAAAGGTTGGACTCATCCATTTTATAACCAACTTCAAAAAATCACTTAAAATCAAAAAAATGCCAACACAACTACAATACGCCATGTCGGGAAAAATCACTCCCGAAATGAAAGCCGTTGCCAACGACGAAAAGGCAGATGTGCAATGGCTTTGCCACGAAATCGCCCGGGGCAGGATTGTAATCCCCAAAAACACAAATCACCATTTTGAACCACGTGCCATTGGAGCCGGTTTAACCACCAAAGTAAACGCCAATTTGGGTACCTCTGAAAAACACTGTAACCTCAGGGAGGAATTGGAAAAGATGAATATTGCCGTAAAATACGGTGCAGATGCCATTATGGACCTTTCTACCGGAGGTGATCTAAGAAAAATACTCCAAAAAATCATTGAAACATCCCCGGTAATGGTGGGAACAGTACCCATTTACAGTGTGGCAACACGCCTGCTGGCAGATGAAAAAAATGTAGCCCAACTGAATCCGGAAGAATTATTCAGGGAAATCGAATTTCAGGCGAAGGCGGGTGTTGATTTCATGACACTTCATTGCGGGGTTACCCGATCCACCGTTTCTTTTATGCAAAAGGATGAGCGTGTTTGTGGAATTGTAAGTCGCGGTGGTGCCATCATCAAGCGATGGATGGCTCAAAACAATGCTGAAAACCCTCTTTATGAACAATATGATCGCATCCTCGACATCTGCGAAAAACATGATGTGACCATCAGTTTGGGTGACGGGTTAAGACCCGGAGCTGGTGCAGACGCCACTGACCGGGGCCAGATAGCCGAACTCCTTGTACTGGGGGAGCTGGTTGATCGTGCCCGGGCAAGAGGGGTGCAGGTAATGGTGGAAGGTCCGGGACACATGCCCTTCGACCAGATTGAGACCAATATGCGCCTTATGAAGCGGGTATGTCACGAAGCTCCTTTCTATGTATTAGGGCCACTAACCACTGATATCGCGCCGGGATATGACCATATTACAGGCGCCATTGGAGGAACTGTGGCAGCCATCCACGGGGCAGACTTTCTCTGTTATGTAACCCCTGCCGAACACTTATGTCTGCCCAATGCCGAGGATGTCAGAAATGGAGTTATTGCGAGCAAAATTGCGGCACATAGTGCAGATCTGGTCAATAAAGTCCCGGGTGCGACGGAGAAAGATTATACCATGTCCAAAGCGCGCCGTGATCTTAACTGGGAAACCATGTACAATCAGGCCCTGGATCCGGATATGGCCCGAAAACGCAAACAGGAATCAGAAAGCCACGACGAAGACCACTGCTCCATGTGTGGCAATCTTTGTGCAGTCAAAAATGATAAGGAATCCGAAAAAATCGGTTGTTAATAAAAAGTCGGATAATCACAATTATGAGTATCTAGTGTGGCAATTACTAAATTCCTTCACTAATTTCAACCTGTCAGTGAAAATCCCGACCATTCCGTGAAGCAATCCCAAAATTTTTATCAGACACCAATGTATAGAAATCAATATCTCTGTCCTGCCAATTTTTTGGTTATTTTTGCGTTTAAAAGTTAAACCTACCTTATACAAAAGACAGGTAAGGTGTAAACAGGCTGAAATCCTGAGAGCAAGATCCCAGTTTGAGGTATCCCTCACTCCCCCTCTCATTATTGGTCGCGTCGCGCCCAATAATGAGAGGGGGAGTTGTTACAATTTCCCTGGGGCCTTGCCCCAGGCTATTGCTTAAAGACCTTCGGCCTTTAAAAAATGTAACAACATTATGTATTCCTTTAACTGGAAAAAGCCTCGCTTTTGGGAGGACTGAAAAATTCACAAATCAACTGTTGAGATGTTCAACTACCAATAAAAAAGTGGAATCCTTAAGAATATTGACAGGCAAAAATTTAATTATTCCTGTCATCAATTTTCTTTGCAGCTGCCTGCATTTATTGGTATTTTACCATCTCATAACGATAATTCATAAAACGAAGTTCAATAGAGTCAATTGATCAGGTTAGACTTGGTGACCACCAGCAAATATGAAAATAAAACAACTACTTATACTTTTTCTATTTATTGGTATGAATGTCTCGGCACAGGACAACATACATATAAATGGTCACGTGGTCAATGAAGCGGGAAATCCGTTGGAGTTGGTCAACATCATAATTCGCGGAAGTTCTGCCGGTACCACAACCAAAGCTGACGGATCTTTTGAAATCAAAGTTCCCCCTGCCTTCAAAGGTATTCTGCAATTTTCTCATCTCGAATACCTGCCCAAAGAGATATCTATAGAAGCCGGGAAGTCTGACAAAAAACCGTTGTTAATTATTCTGCAAAAGCGTATTCGCGAAGTAAGCGAAGTGGAGGTTACCGCACGTTCAGAATCAGACCAATCTTCACAACGCCTTAACCCGGATTTAACCATTCAACTCCCTTCTGCTGCGGGCTATGGAATTGAAGGAATAGTAAAATCACAGATGGGTGTCTCTTCCAACAACGAGTTAAGTAGCCAGTACCGCGTAAGAGGTGGTAACTTCGATGAAAATCTGGTCTATCTTAACGGATTTAAACTTCAAAGACCCCAGCTGGTGAGAAGCGGTCAGCAAGAGGGACTCAGCATCGTCAATCCCGATCTGGTGGAATCTGTTTACTTCTCATCGGGTGGTTTTGGTGTGGATTATGGAGATAAAATGAGTTCGGTATTGGACGTGCGTTACAAAAAACCGGACTCTGTTTCGGCAGGAGCCAACATCAACCTCATGGGAGTAAGCGCGTACGCCGGAGGGGTGGCAGCAGAAGAAAAACTGACCTGGCTTGCCGGCGCCCGTCACAAAACCAACCGATATCTTTTGGGTACTCTTGATACCAAGGGAGATTATCAGCCCGATTTCACCGATGCTCAGGCCTTTTTTGCATATCAGGTCAACAAAAATCTTTCTGTTGAGGCACTTGGCTATTATGCGCTCAATAAATACCGGTTTATTCCCACCGACCGCGAAACAGATTTTGGTACCATGAGTGATATCAAAAGACTGAAAATTTATTTCGCAGGACAGGAAAAAGACATATTTGAAACGGGCATGGGAGCCGTCAAGCTAAATTTCACCCCATCCTCAACCAATCGGTACGAACTAATGCTCAGCCACTACCGTGCTTTTGAGGAAGAAACATTCGACATTGCCGGTGCTTACTGGCTGCAGGAAATCCAGGGATTTGACGAAACACAGGCAGCCACCAATATTGGCATTGGCGAATACCTTCAGCATGCCAGAAACGACCTTTTTGCAACAGTTAATACCATTTCGATTAAGGGAGACCATCATCTGAACGAAAACCATTCTGTCAATTGGGGAATATCACTGGAAGAAGAAAATTTTAAAGACCGCATTAATGAATGGGAATTGATTGACTCGGCCGGCTACTCAATTCCCAGAAATCAAAATCTGGAGCTTAGTTACAGCCGAAATGCAGATTTTGAAGTGGCCACCCGGCACATAAAAACCTATGTGGCTCATCAGACAACCTTTCAACCCGGATGGGGAAATATACGGCTCAACTATGGAGCCCGCCTGATCTATTCTGACCGGGAAGAAAAACTACATCTGACACCAAGATTCCAGGTGACCATTCGTCCGATAGCAACTCCGAACACCCGTTTCCGACTGAGCGGAGGATGGTATTTTCAACCTCCTTTTTACAAAGAGTACAGGCCTGCCCAATCAGGCCAAATCAACACCATTTATGCTCAAAAATCCAGACAAATACTGGGCGGCATTGACCATTACTTCAGCATATTTGAACGCCCCTTTAAGTTCTCTTCCGAAGTTTATTACAAGCACTTGTACGACCTTATTCCTTATCAGGTGGATAATGTAAGAATCCTCTATTCGGGAAAAAATGAAGCCAAAGGTTATGCCACCGGAATTGATCTAAAACTGCATGGAGAATTTGTTCCCGGAACGGAATCCTGGGCCACACTTTCGCTGCTCAAAACAGAGGAAGATCTTAGTAATGATGATTGGGAAAAACCGGGAAGACCGGGGTATATTCCCCGTCCGTCGGATCAGCGATTAAATTTCTCGCTCTTTTTTCAGGACTATCTGCCCAATAATCCCACCTTTAAAGTGCACCTGAGCCTCTTCTACGGAACCGGACTACCATTTGGACCTCCCCGCTCCCCACGGTATATGGCTACCTACCGGATGCCTCCCTACAGGCGTGTAGACATGGGGTTTTCCAAAGATCTTAAACCATGGCTTAACCAAAACAATACCGCAGCTTTCATCAAAGACCTATGGCTGGGTTTTGAAGTTTTTAATCTTTTCGACATCAGCAACACCATTTCTCACTATTGGGTTAGTGACGTGGAAAACCGTCAGTATGCCGTCCCCAATTATCTTACCGGCCGCAGGATTAATATGTCGCTGAACCTGGCGTTCTAAGAGGCGAAGACTGAGGTTAAGACTGAAGTTTCATCACAAAAACTCATAAAGAATAATCAAACAAGTCTGAATATGATTATACTCACTGATAAATTTCAGTTTTTTTGCCATTTAGATTTCCGTATTTTGAGTAGGTAATCAAGTCTATAATCTACACACTTTTTTAAATCAGTAGCTATGAAACAACCAGTCACCCCCGCAGATTACATTGCACGAGAAGATCAATATGGCGCCCACAACTATCATCCCCTTCCGGTAGTACTGGAAAAAGGAGAAGGAATATTTGTCTGGGATGTGGAAGGCAAGCGTTACTTCGATTTTCTTTCCGCCTATTCGGCGGTCAATCAGGGACATTGCCACCCACGAATCATTAAAGCCCTTAACGAACAGGCATCAAAGCTTACCCTCACTTCGCGCGCCTTTTACAACGACGTGTTGGGAGAGTTTGAGGAGTATGTCACACACTACTTCAATTATGACAAGGTATTGATGATGAATACCGGTGCCGAGGCAGATGAAACCGCGCTGAAGCTTTGCCGGAAATGGGGATACAAAAAGAAAGGAATTCCCGGGAACAAGGCGAAAATCATCGTTTGCGAAGGCAATTTTCACGGACGAACAATAACCATAATCAGTATGTCAACCGATCCGGACAGTTATGGTGATTACGGTCCCTTTACACCGGGCTTTGCCACCATTCCTTACAACGACATTGAAGCTCTGGAACGTGAACTGGAAGATCCCAATGTGGCAGGATTCCTGGTAGAACCCATCCAGGGAGAAGCCGGGGTTTACGTTCCTGATGACGGATTTTTGAAAAAGGCCAGCGAACTATGTAAAGAAAAAAATGTACTGTTCATGGCCGATGAAGTGCAAACAGGTATTGGTCGCACTGGTAAAATGCTGGCCTGTGACCATGAGGGAGTTCGTCCGGATGTATTAATTCTTGGAAAAGCCATTTCAGGAGGAGTCTATCCTGTATCCGCCGTTTTGGCTGATGATGACATCATGCTGGTCATCAAACCCGGCGAACACGGTTCCACTTATGGCGGAAACCCTGTGGCCTGCAAAGTTGCCATGGAAGCCCTGCAGGTAATAAAAAATGAAAAGCTGGCTGAAAATGCAGAGCGCTTAGGTAAAATATTCCGTGAAGAAATGAGAAAAATCGACTCCAAGATGATTGAACTGGTGCGTGGAAAAGGTTTACTCAATGCCATTGTCATTAAGCCCACCAACGGCAAAGAAGCCTGGGATGTATGTGTTGCCATGAAAGAAAACGGCCTGATTGCCAAACCTACACATCAACATATTATTCGATTTGCTCCTCCACTGGTTATCAACGAGGAACAAATTCGTAAGGCCATCGATATTATCAAAAAAACCATTCTTGATATGTCCTGAGACAGGAATACAAACACAAAAAAAGCTCTTAATCGATTGATTAAGAGCTTTTTTTGTGCCCAGTAAAGGACTCACGATATAATTGACTGTTAGGCTTGTATAAAACCCAAAAATGTATTACATTTAATTATTAGAGGGGGTCGTAATACGGGATTTGGGCCCGTAATGGACTCACTAACTAAAACTTACAGCTTATGACAGTTCTATTTAACATCAGGAGAACAAAAAGTGAAGAAAAATTAAGACTTAGTATCTCCTTTGGAAGAGGTCAACAAATGATTTTTTCCTCCCCTTTCTCGTGTCCTCACGGGAAATTTGACACAAAAACCCAACGAATTAAATCCAAACTCGAAGGTGTTGATGCCCTTAATGCACAAATACAAAATGTGCTTTACAATGTGAGATCTCTTCTACAGTACAATCAGAATGTTTCTTTGGAGGAATTAAAGCCCAGAATCAAGGAGATTCTGAACACTTCCCAGTACCGATCCATTAACATATTCAATGGTAAAAGAGTTGGTAAAGTCTCTCCCTTTGCCAAGACTAAGAAGGTTAATTACCGGGATTTAGACTTCAGTGTTGTGAGAGCAATCCAAAAATATCAGGAGGACAATAAATCGGTTTTCCAGCCTGAAACAATCAGGAAATATGATATTTTAATAACTCTCCTGGAGAAAGCTAAAATGAATGATGCTGATATTCGTTCTATCAACCACGATTGGTGCCATCAATTCAGGGAATACTTAATCGAAAAGAGAAAGCAGAATAATGATACTATCCGTAAAAACTTCTCTGCTCTGAAAGCTGCTCTAAGGACAAATAAGAAAACCAATCCGGAACTATTCACATATAAGTTAAATCTACAAACCTCTTCTGAGAAGAGACTGGATGTTCTGGCCCTAACTCCATCTGAGATAAAGAAACTGGAAGAAGTTAAGCTGTCTCCTTTGTTGGATAAGATTAGAGACCTGTGGTTATTTCAGATGTACACCTGTCAACGTATTTCGGATGTAAAGAGTTACTCTCCGGAACAGATTCAAGATAGTGCAATAGGGCCTATATGGGAATTTACAGCTCAAAAGACTGGAAAGCTTACAACCGTTCCCTTGTATGGGAAAGCTGCCAGGGCTTATGAAATACTCCAGAAATACGATTTTAAGCTCCCGATAGTAGTGGAACAGTACCTTAATCGGGAAATAAAAAAAGTAGCAAAAATAGCCGGTTTAACACGCAAAAAACATCTTACCCGGCATAAGGGTAATAAGCGTGTAAATACGGCAAAAGAAGTACATGAATTGATCTCTTCCCACTCTGCAAGGAGAACTGGAATTACCAGGTTACTTGGAGAAGGTATTCCACTGAATATAGTGCAAATGATCTCACAACACAGCGACATCAAAACTCTGATGAAATATTCAGAACCGGAGAAAGAGACCTTACTTAGTGCTTTCGGGTAACACTATAATTACTCCCTTTAAGGAGTGTCAGAAATGAGAAATTTAGTTTTCTAAAAATTGACAGTGACAGAAATAGGAAATACAATCTACTAATATAATAGTAGGTCTCGTTTCCGATTTCTGTCACCCCTTTACTTCGGAGGAAGTATCTGTTCTCCTTTTTAATTGTATATTAGCACATTAACAGCATCACTAATGCTACATTACAAAGAAAGGAGCTCAATGGCTCCTTCTTAAGATTTATCACAAAGAATCTATTACTGTAACAGAGCTTCCATAAGCTCATTTCTTTCCTGCATAAGGTTCTTAGTAGCATTGAGCATGATTTGCTTCATATCGAACTCATATCCGACCATTTCAGGGATATGTGAGCCAGATATTCTGGACCAGTTCTCTCTAACCAATCCTTTTTTCTCCAAACTCTTTATTCTTTGTTTCACAGTTGGTCTTGACATCTCAGTATATTCAGCTATCTGAGGAACAAACATTGGATTCTCGATAGAACCAATACAGTCATTTGTAAGAATTTTTGGGAAAATAAGGAGTATGAACTCTTTCTCCTTTGTAGTGAGAAGGTCACTCTCCAGGAAATAAAAGGAAATCATGGCAAACATATCTCCTTCTAACTTGGGAAATCTATAGACATTGTAGGTTGTAACATTGTCCTTGGTAACTTTCCTTCTCCTTTCAACTTCAATTACACCGGCATTTTTCAAAGCTTTAATAGCTCTGTCAATAGTATCATTACTGTAACCAGTCTTCATCATTAGGTTCTTTATTGATACCATTGCTATTCCTGTCTTCTGATTCATAAAAGACCTCAAGTAAGCGTATATTAGCTTATATGAGGCAGCAAAATTCTGTTTGAGTATAGAATACCCAACCTGAGAGTGTTGTCCTATTTCGGCACTATCCATTGTTTTATAGCCTTTGTTGAATTGTCTTACGCTGTTGATTGATGATTCGTATCTCATTTGTTCTGTTTTTAGAAATTAACTTATAAACAATATACGCAAATTTTTTAACGTGACCAAATTTTCAGATACTGGTTTTAAAATTTTGAGATTTTACAAATATTACAAAAGCTTTTTTATAGGTCTTTGAGCTATTTTTCAAAAGCAAATTTTAAAAGGCACACTCTGTTTTATTATCAAAGTATAATTTTTGAGATTATAGAATCAGGGGAGAAGTTCCCTGTGGATTTGGATGAGGTGTGGGGGTTACTCTACTCTCACAAGCACAAAGCTGTGAAAGCTTTAAAGGATGATGTGATGTTCACCGAAGGTCATGATTATCAAACGATAAACCAAAAAGTTGAGCGAGAAATTGGGTCCACAACTGTAATAAAATACATGCTCACCACCTCCTGTCTCGAATATTTCATCGCCAAGAAAGTCAGACCAGTGTTTGATGTTTACCGAAATGAAATCACATTCCAGTTAGGGAATGGGGATACTATGATCAATTTGACGGAAGTAGCAAGATCATTTCCTAATAAGAACTTGACTAACATCCTTAATTCCAAGGAATTGATAGAATACTTGCAAGTTCTTGAGAATAAATCAGATTCAAAACTACAGATTTGTAGTTTTAGTGAGTCTCAGTACATTACAGTGAAAAAGGGAGCACCAAATACTGGAGGGGGAACTTGGGTTCACCAGAGGGTAGCACTAAGGGTAGCTCAGAAATTATCTCCAGATTTTTCTGTATGGGTAGATGAGAAATTGGAGGAGCTACTGACAACCGGTAAATCTACAATTACACCTATTCTGAAGCTAAGGGTGAAAAAAATCGGAGTGTGCCCTAAAAATTATCGGAGTGCGCCTCACAAAAAAACGGAGTAATACTATATTGAGTTCCTATATTGAGAAACTAGATTTAGTCTTAAGTCAATGATTCGCCCCTTCGGGCCAAATCGGGGGCGGTTTTGGGCCTTTGTATTTTTATATCCAAGGGAGTTGATTGCACCAGACAATGCACCAATTACACCACCGGAAGAGAAACCAATGAGTGAAGAACCTTTCTTCCTCGGGGAACCTGAGCCAAAGGACAATTCTTACACTGTTGAGTTTAAAAAGAAAGATGGGGAAGAAACTTTTGCCTGGGAATTGGATTGTAGTCACAACCCAGATCTTGCAGGAACTGTTGAAACCCACGAATTCGAACCTTACTCCGTGGAAACCGGTGAGATAATTGAAATTGAAGAACCAACTAAAGTAAATGATAAAATGAGAAATGAAACAATGGGTTTAAAAAAGTTTGAGTACAATGGAAATGAAATCACATTCCAGCTTGGGAATGGTGATACTATGGTGAATGCCACGGAGATGGCTAAGAGTTTTGGTAAGAATGTTCACGATTTCCAAAGATTAAGACAAACAAAGGCATTTATCCAAGTACTTGAAAATCAACGAAAAGGGAATTCCCTTGACGTTGATAATCAGATAGTTAAGGTTATTCAAGGAGGAAACGTATCCGGCATAGCCCAAGGCACCTGGTTTTGTAAAAAACTTGCTCTAAAATTCGCTGCTTGGCTTTCTCCTGAATTTGAAAGCTGGGTGTATGATCGTATTGACGAACTAACACAATATGGATTTACAGCTACCGACGCTAAACTGGAAGAAATGATTAACAACCCGGATCTGGTCATTGGTCTTGCTAATGAGTTGAAACTTACTCGAGCCAGAGTAAATGAACTAAAGCCGGATGCTGAGTACACCAGAGATTTCCTGAAAGGTAGGGATAACATTTTTACAGTTGGGGATATATCCAAAATCTTTGGGTTGATTGCCAAAGACCTGAATCTACTCCTTAACTTGTGGAGAATTCAATGGAAAACTAATGACCCGCATGTAGTAATGGGAAACAATAACTATAGTTTTTACAATGCCAGTCATCAGTTTATTCATCCTAACGTCTCAAATTCGCTGATATTATTCCACGGCACAACTCATCCATCTCCTTGAGAGAATGTTTTATCTCCTCATTTGTCATATCAGGAATGGTATCACGCACTTCTTTGAATCTACTTTCCTCCCCTTTACTATAGAACTCTTCCAAGTTCGTAATTTTGGACCTTAACTGTTTTACCAAATTATTGACTTCAAAACGATTTTCTTCCAATTTTTCTGCTTTCATATTTTCCTATTAAAGTTAAAAACGGCAATATAAAAACAACTTTCTGCTTATGCAAATTTCTAAATATCAGGGGGTCATATTAAAAGATAGTATACGAAAAATAGTTTAACATGATAAAGATTATATTTGGTAAATTCAATTATTTTTCGTATCTTATATATAAGTTAATAACCAGAGCACCAACACAGAACACAAAACTTTCAATCTAAATTTTCAATGGGTGCTCACAAACCATTGAGAAATGAAAGTAAATTACATTGGTGCTCAAGGCACCTCCAAGCCAGACAAACACCTTCTGAATGAACTTCTAAGTGACGGCCACACCATCGAAGAGATCACCAACTCCTTCCCTATTTCGGAAGAGCAAATCCTAAAGACATTGAACGGAACTCCTATGAGTTATGAGGATGCTGTAATGGCAGACTTATTAGGTAGGAATGAGAGTAGGTCCCAGGAGTGTTGGCAGGATAATGGGTTCTCAAAACGAGAAATCCAGGAATCAATAGACTACCTCCCTAATAAGGAGCAAAGGATGAAGCGAAATGGCTACTATGAAGACCGTTTTATTTGGGATAAACCCAACAAAGGAGAGTTAAAAGCTCAAAATGCTGAAGAAAAAGAATACGGAAAGCTGGAGTATGATGAGTGGGATGACATGATCAATTCTTATGAGACTATCCTTAAAGAGATGAATTCAGATTGTAGAAGAACAATTAATCCTTCCAACTCCCTGAGTAAAGAGGATGCCATCAATGATATCATGGTTGAATGCTTATCTCGTGGAAAATATATTACTAAAACCGGTATGATCTACCAAGCTACACGTACTGTTAAAAAAAGGAATAAATAATTGTCGGTACAGTTCCGATATATATAGAAAGCATAAGATACCGCCCGGCACAACACTATAAGACCGGGCCTCTTTCCGAAAAGTCGTCAATCTAAATAATTCTCATTTTTCAATTTTCCCCGGCACCTGGAAACGTCCAGCTCTGTCGGGGTTTTTATTTGGAGTTAATGGTTAGCCTACCTGGTCTGTACAACCAGTTAAGGGTCTCGCATAGCCTGGCGTGTGGTTCGATTCCACAAACTCCTCATTTGACAGCATAACTGTCACGACAGATACAATAGTCTGAATTAACCGATAGCTACGGTTCTCAGATAAACCGGGGTGGTGACCGGGCCTGTCGTAACCTTATTTAACACCCCCGACACCCGGGACAAATCAAAGATTATGACAGATCTAATTAAGGTGGCGACCAACGCAGAACTTGACTTAAATGTCAATATCTATGGAACTCCGGAAGAACCTCTGTTCAAAGCCGGAGAAGTAGCACTACTCTTATGGAAACCTTCCAAAGTTGTAGGTGAGAAATCTTACCCACACATGGAAAAGCTGCGTAAAGCATTGAACGTGAATGATTCGCTGCAATCAGCGAAAAATTTTATCACAGAAAAACAGTTCTATAAAGCGATTCTGAAGAGCCAATCACAGGTTGCAGAACCAATGTATGATTGGCTTTCTGAAGAGGTTTTACCTTCCATCAGAATGCACGGTGGCTACATTTCTGAAGAAGCTAATGTGGATGAAGTGTTACTTGGTAACATCATTGACAAATGTAAGGGGAATGGAAGACCTTCCGCTCTTATTCAACAGTTCATCAACTCCGGAAGACCATCTGAGAAAATTGCAGAATTGGTGGAAGCCTTCAATAAGGTTAAGCCTGATTTCAGACTGAAAGGTTATAAATCACTCCATAAAACTCTTTCCGAATTAGCAGAAGATGACCGGGATTACAGGGATATATACCTTACTAAGACGGTTTCTCTGGATCAGAAGATTCTCTCCCTGAATAACCGCATAAACGGTGGTTATAAAGCCCATCTGAAGCGTCAATTAAATGAGCTGAACAAAGAGATGGAACCTGCTTTGTTTGGAGCCAGAATGCAATCAAATGAAGGTTTAGCCTGGTATGTCAACAAGCTTACTGATCTAGGTTGTACTGATTTTGATTTTGCTCAATGTCACCCCAGGGATAGGTTAAAATCAGGTAAGCCAAAAATAAGTATTCACGCCAGGTTCGGTGAAACAACAAAAAGCTATTTTATATGGTGGATGTTTGAAACTGTCAGCTACCCTACAGGCGAATATAGTGATGATGAAGATAAAGCTATCTGGTCAGACTTTAAACCACAATGGGATGGTACAGTAGCTTTCTTTGAATACAATGGTTTCACTTATGAGATTGATTTCACAAACTTTAGAGGAATCGCATACAAACTTCCTCAAAAGATGGAGGAAGTAGCATGAGTGAAGTACTAAACGAATATAAGAAACTTCAGGCACTTTCAATGGTGCCTGATGAACCCTGTCTCTATAAAGTGATGCTCTCCGATTCTACAGGAGATTACATCAAAATAGGCTACTCCTCAAACTTTCCGAAAAGGAGATATGAATTTGAGAAGTTAGGCTTCAAAGTGAGGATAATTCAAAAAATGAAAGGGAATGAGTCTGATTTAATGACTTATGAAGCGTATATCCACGCTTACCTAATGACAAAACGAAAGACACACCCTATGAAGTTTCCTGGTTCGGGAGAGTTATACAATACTACCGGAATCCCTGGATTAAAGAAAATCATTAACACTTTGAAGAGATAGCGATGGATAGACTACAACAACTTTTTGATAGATATGATGGTGATATTCTGGTAAGAATTACCGGATATGATAAAGCCATAATTGGTGTTTGCGATCACTCCCAGAAGGTTATCTACTCCCTCCATAAGATAATAAGCATACTTAAGGAGAAGGATGGAATGACACTGGAAGAGGCTATGGAATGGTATGAATACAATATCTCCGACGTCAACTTCGGTCAGCTTATTATAGCTGATGACCTGTACTTAATGAATTAAAATTGAGATAAAATGAAAAAGTTTTTTACCAAATTGATACTGTTCTTAGTAGAAAGTACAGTGGTGTTTTTAGCTCTACTGTTGTTGGGCTATATATCAAAAATAATAGCATTAATCACTCCGCTAAAGTTTGCCACAGATATTACTTTAATATGTGTATGTATTACAGTTGCTTTCCACCTAATAGTAAAGGTTGGAAAGTGGATGCTTAAAGATTAGTTAAAACCTTACCTCTAACCCACTTTAACTAATCTTAAAGACAACAATAATGACAAATCAAACAAAGATCCCAAATCAGGATAGTGCCATACTTGGAGTTAACCAGAAAACAGGACAATACATTTACTCCTTAAATGGATTACTTAAAAATTTGGAAGAGTTTCATAACCTGGGACCAGATGAAGCTACAAACCTGTTTATAGTAAGAGGTTATTTGGATTCTGATGAGTGGATTATCCTTAACGATAACTACAAATATGGAAAGACTCCAATCGATTCCCTTTAAGGGAGAGAAAATGAAGTTTATGAAAGGTTTCGACAGAGCTATTCTGGGCTTTTGCACCAAAACAGCTAAGGTGTGTTACTCCTTGAATAAGATGGTTGAAATTCTTGAGAGAAAGGATATGGATAGATCTGAAGCAACAGACTACATCCTATTACACACAATGAACAATGATAAAGTTATAATTATTCGATAACCCTAAACAATATTAAGATGGAAGATCAGAAGAAACAATATAAGAAGGTGGATGTACAGGTACTCCAGAATCTTATTGAAGTAATTGCCAGAAGCAAAACTGAATTAACTTTCCTCCAGATACAGGAACTAATCAAAATGGTCCAGGAATCTGAGAACATTGCTGAAGAGGAAGTTGAAACTCCTGAAACAGAGGAGGACAAATGATGGACAGGCATAAGGCGTTTAAAGCTCTTTACAATGCCCTCCTTCTTAAACTACTTATTATTCCGGTTCTCTTTTTAGTTGAGCCGGGATTCTTTTTTCTCTATCCCACTACCCTTATACTCGATGTGTTAATCACTGTATACATGATACTATACAGTAAAGGTATCATTCTCAAATGGGAAACCAGGTGGAAAAATGAAATGAGAAAAGCCAGGATAAGAAGAAAGGAACGGGAAGAGTGGCTACAATATTACCGTAAAGCTCGTGGCTATGGGCTATAAGTTTAAATGGGAACAGCAGAAGCACAAACATAAGGATGGGATGACTGATGTTTCCCAGGCAGGATTCTATAATACATCTGCTTGGAAGAAACTCAGGAATGTCTTCATCAAGACCTACCCTCTATGTAAGGATTGTGAGAAGCAAGATAGACTGGTCCCTGCAAAGTATGTGGATCATATTGTTCCCCTGACTCTTGAGAACTTTTGGGAGTATGGCTTGGACTGGAATAATCTACAAAGCTTATGTGCCAAATGTCACCAGAAGAAGACCAACAGGTCTAAGACTAACTCTAAGTACAGTGCCACTAACCTACAACGTGGTAAAGAATTACAGAATAAGTTTAACGATTTCACAAATGGAAACAAATAACGAAACCACAACTACACCCGATGCTCCGAAGCCCAAGCAACCTAAGAAGAAAAGAAAATCTTATGAGTATGCTGCTGTTTACAAAGGTAAAGGTGGACGAAAACTTTGTGCAGGGATATTCAAAAAAGAACCTGAAGCTAAGAGTGTTCTTAGGAAGTTAGGTGTTCATAAAAGCAACTATTTAATTGAGAAAGTTGAGAAGGGATAGGGGGTTGATTGTAGTGAATTGACAATCAGCCTGATACCACACCGCCCCATCTTTTTCACAAAATATCGATTTTGATTTTGAAAATTAGGCAACCCTTTAACCTTAAAACCTCACCACTATGATTCAAAGACAATCACTCATTAAACTCCTTAAAGAGAAGAGGTTATATGAGAATCATTACAGCCCTATCATAGATAAATTATATGAGACAGAGGAACTCATAAAGATTGCCAAAAAGTCGATAAAAGATGAGGGAATCAATATTACATCTACCCGGGGTAGCAGGAAGAACCCTGCAGTTGATTTGATAACTCCCCTACTCCGTGAATTTAGAACTCTCTGTTCCCTTCTGAAATTATCACCAAAGGATTCCGGTCTGGAAGCTATTGACAATGATGATGGGTTTGATGATATTTAAACAATACTAAATGAAACCACTGAGACTTATCAAAGCCCTCCCGGAGTTTCAGGATGAAGTAATACGGAGGGCTTTTCAATACGAAAAGGATGTACAATCCGGCAAACAGATAGCCGGAAAAGACATAAAGAAAGCGGTAAAACGCTCAATAAAGCTTAGGAAGAAATACAGCTACTCAGAGAAGGAATTCAGACGGGTAGCTTCTTTATTCTACTATATGTACATCCCGGTCGATGACCGACCTACACAATTCCTCCCTGCTCCCTGGCAGTGCTGGATTCTATTGAATCTATTTACAATCATTAATCCTGCCAATGGTAAACGGGTTCATACAGAAGCTCTGGTGTTTGTATCCCGAAAGTCAGGTAAGACAATGTTTGGAGCAGCTCTCTCATTGATATTCCTTACCAAGTATGGTGGAATGCAAGCGGAATGTTTTGGAGCTGCTACAGTCCAAAAACAGGCCAAACAATTAATGGATTACGCCAAAGTGATTGTCCGGAACTCTCCTTCTTTAAAGTCCAGAATCGAGGCTTACAGGGACGAACTCCATTATGACGATGGTGGTTCAATGCATACATTAATGCAGCTTTCAGAACAACAGGCTGAACGTGCCGATGGATCCAATCCTTCCTTCTGCCTGTATGATGAGGCACACGCATTTAAAAATGATGCTCTGAAGGAGGTTGTGGTAACCGGTATGGGAGCCAGACCAAACCCACTATTCTTAACTGTTACAACTGCAGGATTCTTCACTGTAGGGTATCCATTATTCACTCAGGTTGAACTTGCAAAGAAGGTGCTTTCCGGAGAGATTGAGGATGACAGTACATTCTATGCAATCTACTCCCTGGATAGTGAGGAAGAAGCTAAGAATGATGATATCAAAATTCTGGAGAAAGCTAATCCAGGTTTAGGAACAGCCGTATCTCCGGACCGGTTGAAAGCAATGAGAGATAAAGCACTCCTTCTCCCTTCAAGTTGGAAAAACTTTTTGGTGAAAAACTGCAATATCTTTCAAACAACAACTGAAGATCCATTCATTTCGGATGAACATTTCACTAAATGCTGTCAGGAGGTTCCCTTAGAACAGCTTAAAGGAGCAAGAGCCTGGATAGGACTTGACTTATCACAGTCTGTTGACCTTACAGCTTTCACTGTATTGGTTGAACATCCCGATACAAAGATGCTACACACTATTCCGTACCACTTTTTCCCCGGAAAGCAGGAAAATAAAGTGGTACGTGCTAACGGAGTTGACCTTACAGAGTGGATTGAACAGGGATACATCATTGAACATGAGGAGAGAATTGACCTGGAAGACGTGTATCAAAAGCTTCTGGAGGCTATTTCCCTGTTTGATGTTCAAATGATTGGATATGACCCTTACCACGCCTGGGATTTGTTAGCAAAACTTCAAGCTAATCTTGACCTGGCTCACTTGGAAATTGTTCCGGTCTCTCAAAGTATAACCACAATGAGTACGCCCACGAAGTATCTGGAGGAGCTTGTAATCAGTCAGGATATTAACCTTGGTCTTAACCCTGTATTGAGATACTGTAATTCCAATGCAAGGATAAAGCACTCTCCCACTTCCAATCTGATAAGAGTTACTAAGGATGAACAGCTTAATCCGATTGATAGTATTATCAGTACGATTGTGGCACTGGCAGTTTATATGCAAACTGAATTTGATACCCTAACCCATCTAATGAATAAAAACGAAACCTAAACCCTATGAATTTTTTTGACCTTTTAGCCGGGTTCGGAGGTGGTAGTCCTGGAACTAAGATACGCTACGGTGTTTTTAGCAACAAGGAGGACGCTGCTGTAGAACCTGACAATCTAACTGTTCTATATACTTGCGTAAAGATATTGAGTGAAAACTTCAGCCGGGCTCCAATCTTAGTAAAGGATGGGAACGGGAAAGTAGTTCCTCATAAAGTAAGTGATCTATGGAACAACAAACCAAATGACTGGATGAACCCACAGACCTTGAGGTCTACATCAGAATGGGAACGGAATATCTTTGGTAACTCCTTTATGGAAATCACCCCGAATGGACTTGTTTATCTCCCTGCTCAGGAACTTTCAGACTATGAAATCCAAGGAGGAAGACTCAAATACAAACTTACTCCCATCAGTAATCCGAGAAACAGAGACCTTCGGGTAAGCCGGGAAATTGAAGCAAAGAATCTGCTCCACTTCCGGGGAGTCAGTAACAATGGAGTATTTGGATTATCTCCTCTGAGTGCTGCTTACAGCACACATCAGTTGATGCAGAATGCTACACGTACTGTCAGTTCTTTCTATAAGAACAACGCGATGAGTACCCACGCTGTTGAAAGGACTATTCCTGCAGGTGGAAGTTATCAAAACGTTGTGGCTGACAGGAAACTATTCCAGGAACAGAATGCCGGTACTGATAATGCCGGAAATACCATCCACCTGGGACTTGGGGAAAAGATTGTTCCCTTGGCTGTAAAGTTTGCTGATGCTGAATTGATAAAAACCTTAGAGTTTACAAGGGATACTATAACCTCCCTCTATCAGGTCCCAAACTGGATGCTTAGTGCAAACGACAGCCAACAAAATGTAGAGCAACAAACCTCTGTATTTGTCTCCGGAACAATGGCAAACATAGCCAATATTTATTCCAATGAGATTGCCTTTAAGATGCTATCTAAAGAGGAGATTCAGAAAGGTTATACGATTGAATTTGACCTGGATAGTCTCAAGGAAGTAACCTTTGGAGATAAAGTAACAGCTCTTAAGGATGCCGTGAACAATGGTCTGATGACTCCTGACCAGGCAAATAAGAAACTTGGATTTGAAGGAGTTCCCGGAGAGTTTGGTGGATATCACTTCACCCAGGCTCAAATGATTCCTTTAGAACGATACTCTGAGTTCAATCAACTACTGAAGGACTCCCCGAATGTAGATAAAAGCCTAACCGATAATCGATATAAGAATGAGTAGAATAATTGTAAGGCAGGAAAATGATGCCACAATCCTTGAGTTCTACGCCTCGGTTTTCAATTCCAAATCAAAACCTATTACTGAGAAAGGAAAGACCTTCCGTGAAGTTATTCTGCCAGGGACCTATGATGTTACTGATACATCAAACACTCTGGCAACTCTCTTCCACGATAAAAATAAGATCATAGGTCGCTCCCGTTCAGGAACCCTCAAGCTTGAAGTAGATGACTACGGCCTCAAAGCGGTCGTGAATATGGGGTCAACCCAACTTCACAAAGACACTATTGAGCAAGTTGAAAGAGGAGACCTGGATGAGTGTTCCTTCATCGGTCGTGTGACTGATTGGAATGAAAAATACGAAGACGGAGAACTTATCAGGTACATCAAAGCAATAGACTTGCTCAGAGATGTATCCATAGTCTCAGAAGGCGCATACGCTGGTACTAACCTAATAATCCGTGAATTTATGGAGAACGAAAAAGAACAAGTTGAAGCCCGGGAAAATGAAGAGGTGGAAACTGAAGAAGTAAAAAATGAGGCTCCCACAGAAGAGCCCAAAGAAGAAAAGCCCTCTGAAGAGGAAGCTCCTGAAAAAACTGAGGAAGCTGAACGTGAAGAGGAAAAACCTGAAGAGCCTGAAAAGGAAGAGAAGGTTGAAACTCCTGAAAAAGAGGAGAAACCTGAAGAGGAGGAAGAAAAAGAAGAAACTGAACCCTCTGAAGAAAAAGAAGTAAAGCGTGATTTAAACAATAGTATTAATACTAAACCCGAAACTCAAATGAACAAATTTGAATTGATTCGTGAAGCTGCCAACGGACAAGGTGGCTCCGTAATGATTGAACGTGCTGCCGTTGATGGTGATAGCACATCTATGTCTAAAGTAGTTGCCCAAGGTGTTGGAGAACTCAGCATTATGGGTAAAGAACCCGTATGGTCAAAAATGGGAGTTGATTACAACCCCAACGCAAAAGGAACTTACCTCCTGCCCTTCCAGGATCCTATCGTAGGTGAGAAGCTTGCTGAATTGGCACCGGTGACCAAGGATACCGTTACTCCTGATGGAACTCTGGTTCGCGCCCGTAGGTTTACCACTCAGAAAGTTGTAACCCTTGAAACCATTGCATCTGCTTCAGATGAGTATTTGTCAAAACTGATTTCCGATATGGAGAAAGGTTGTGACCGTCAAATCTCTGCAGAAGTTTACACCAAAGTTTTAGCAGGTGCTTCTGCAGTTTCCGAAGCAGATATCTCAAAAGGTGGTTTTGATGCACTCCAGGCCGGTGCTGAAATTGACGGAGAAGGTTCATTCCTTGCTAACCGTAAGACTTTCTTCGAAGCTAAAGGAACTCCCATCGATGCCGGTTCCGGTCGTTTCCTTGCTGAATTGAGTGATGCTGACAAAGGAAAAACCTACGAAGGTTCTAACTTCTGGTACAGCACTCTGTTCTCTGATGGAGAAAATCAGAAGTTTGTCGCTTATGGTGATTTGTCAAAAATCCACGTTGCCGACTACGGTATGAATGAGGTTATCATTGACAAGGTAACTAAAGCCGGAGAAGGAAAAATTGTCATCACAGTCAATAAACTGGCTGATGTGGCTCTGTTGAATCCTGCTGCTTTTGCTAAGTCAGGTGACCTGGACGCTGCTGTCTAGTCCTTCCATCTATATATCTCAGAATAGGGTGACGTAGAAATACTCACCCTATTCTCAATACCTTAAACCTAACCCTTATGCTGACAAATAAGATAATTACCTCATATCAGGTAACTGTTGCAGATGTGAAAAAGCAACTAAATATTGATGCTTCATTTACTGAAGATGACAGTTATATAGAATCTCTGATTGAAACTGCAGAAGATTTCATTTCCGGAGAAATTTCAGCAGATGTGGAGGTTACTACAAACACTTTAACATTAAAGGAAGTGTCAGGGAGTGTTCACATCTATGAAGCTCCTTTGATCTCTGTAGAATCTGTCAAATTAGATGGAGTTGAAACCACTGACTTTACTGTTAATCCTTTCTGGTCTCACTTTGAAATAACTCTTCCCGATGGAGAGTACGAAGCTGTGGAGGTTGTATTCAAAACAGGATATCTGAAACTCCCTGCAGGACTCAAACAAGCTGTAATAATCAAAGCTGCCAACTTATATGACCCGGAAAGGTCAGACTTGATAGTTGGAGTATCGGTTTCCAAAACCGGTGTTATTGATTCCCTGATTAGTAAATATAAAAGGAGGTACTGGTAATGAGAAGCGGTGGAATGAGACATACAATCGAAATCTGGACTTCCTCTAATACATCTAACGAGTATGGAGAGACAGTTCAAAGTTGGTCAAAAGTAAAATCAACCCGGGCCCAGGTTACAAAGCAATCCGGTTCTACAAATCTGAAAAACTCTGAGGTATTCAACTCAATGACTATCAAAGTTGAGGTATGGAACCACCATAGTTTGACTGAAGTCAATAGGATCAAATGGAAGGAAAACTTTTACAGTATTGATTTTATTGAGCCTTCTTATGATGATCGAAAACAGGTACTTCATTGTAATCGAATAAATCAATAAGTATGAAACCTGATGTAGAAATCCTTAATCTCAATGAGATTGATAAGATGTTTGATGAACTCCTCCTGACAAGTAAAGAGGGAGCTTCCATCAAAAGAGCTACAATGAAGGACTCCCTGAAGCCCATTGTTAAAGATGCAAAAAACAATCTAAGATCCTCCGGACACAATAAGACTGGTAATCTGTTGAAAAGCCTAGGAGTTATCGCTAAGGTGCGTGACAATACTGCTTATGCTGCCACAGGTGCCAGAAAAGGCCCAGGTAAAGGAAACCATTTCCATCTAATCAACTCCGGAACCAAAGTCAGAACAACTGCTACTGGAGCTAACCGTGGAAGTGTTAAAGGATCAAAATTCTTTGACAGTGCTGTTACCAGTAACATGAGTAACATTCCCAAAGAACTGCAGGAGGCTTTTGATCGCAGGATGAAAATATTTATGGATAAAAAATACTGATATGCTCAATATAGGACTTGCAGTGAACTATCTGCTAAAGAATAACCCAAACATTACTTCTCAAGTTGGGAGAAATATATTTCCTCTTGGGGTTCCTAATGTGGATGAAACCGGCTCAAATGTCGAATACCCTTTAATTATTTATGGAAGAAGTGGTGTGGATCCTGATTACTATAAAGACCAAAGTAAAAAGGATGCTGTAACAGTAACCATAGATATTTGGGCAAAAAGCTACAAACAAGTGATTGAAATCGCTACAGATGTTAGAAGTACACTTGAAAATAAGCAAGGAACTTTTGCCGGTGTGAGAATACAAGAATCTGAAATGATTTCTGCCAGCGAAGCTTTCGACCTCCCGGCTTACTATGGACAAATACTAACTTTTGAATTCAAATAAATAAACAAATTAACCCTAAAAAAGAATAACTATGGCTTTTAAAGATGAAATAATTACTGGAGTAAACATGATACTGAGTGTGGATGGTGAAGCACTCGGAAGTTCCTCAACTTGCTCTGTTGAAATCAATAGAAATACAAGAGATGTTGGCTCTAAAGATACTGGGATTTGGGACGCTTTTGCTGCTGGAACAATGAACTGGAGTATGAGCTCGGAAAACTTTGTGAATTTTTCAGGAACAAACGGATTCAGGCAAATGCTCCAGGCAATGAAAAAAGGTGACCTTGTTGATGTTGCTTGTGAATATGATGAGGATAAAGAAGGTATAAACACTTACAAACTCTCAGGCAAGGCATTAATTACAAGTCTTCCTTTAACTGCTCCACGAGGGGAAACTATGACTTTCACAATTAGTTTTCAAGGAAGTGGAGAGTTACTTGTGGCCGATTCTGCTGAGGATGCAGTCTAAGTCTAACACCCTAACCCATAAGCCTTCTCCTTAACCGGAGAGGGCTTTTTAATAGATGACAAGGATGAAAAAACTTAAGATAAAATTTGATGGTAAACGATACGAAATCAGAGAAGCTTTAGAACCTCTACTTCTTTTGGAAGAGGAGTATGGCTCTCTTAATAATGTTCCTGATACCCTCAAGGCTCAACTAAAATATTTCTACTATCTATTGAAAGGATGTAATGATGTATTTAATTACTCCTTTGAAGATTTTGTAAGGCTACTCCCCTACCAAAAAGGTCTACTTGAAGAACTAAAACAGTTCACTGAAAAAAAGTAGACTCCCACGACAGCGAACCAGACGAAGACCAATCTGATAAAACATCTATTCGAGAAACAGTCTCCCTCCTGACCATAATGATTGGTCTGGACAGGAAATATGTTCTCCGGGAAATGGATGCCAAAGATATAGAAGCTGCCTTCAAAGCATACGACTATAGCAGCCGGGAAGATTGGGAGCAGACCAGAATCCTGGCTTACAATATCGTTGCTCCTTACATGAAAAAGGAACAAAATATCACCTCCTTTATGCCGTTGCCGTGGGATAAAAAACAACCAACTGTAAAACCTCATACTCGTGAGGACTTTGAAAGACTTAAAAAACGCTTTAACCTCAAATAACTATGGCAAAGGGATTTAACATTAGGGCCTGGTTGGGTTTGGATACCAAAGATTACGAAAAGGGTGTCTCCAGAGCCAAAAGGCAGACAAGACAATTTACCAAAGGACTCAAAACATCAATGAAAGGGGCTGCTGGTGCAGCCGGAGGTTTCTTAGATAGGATGACTGGAGGTGCTGTTACTGGTTTCACCGATATGTTCAAAGGAGTAAAGATGGCATCCAAAGGGATGAAAGGACTCCGTGGAGCTATAATAAGTACCGGAATTGGTGCTCTGGTAGTGGTTTTAGGTTCTTTAGTATCCTACTTTACTCAAACAAAAGCTGGAGTGGATCTGGTGTCAAAAGGGATGGATGCTTTTGGTGCTGTAATGGATGCCATTAAATCCAGAATAGCACAGGTTGGAGGTGCCATAGTTAAACTCTTCCAGGGAGATTTCAAAGGAGCATATAACGATGCCAAGGGTGCTTTTAGTGGATTTGGGGATCAGATTGAAGATAACTACAATAAGAGTAAAAAACTTTCTGACAGAGAGGCTCAACTAAAGAGAGATCAAATTAAATGGATTAAAGAGGAGAAAAGATTACTCAATGAGAAATCTGAACTTCTCCTTAAATCTAAAGACAAGGAAAACTATTCTGCTGAACAAAGACATAAATTTGAGAAGCAAGCCGGTGAAATAGTAAGGAAGGTTGGTGAAGAAAAGAAAAGACTCCTGGATGAAGAGATTGCTACCCTCAAGGAGCGACAGGCCCAGGGAGAAAACACCTATGAAGATGATAAGGCTCTGGCAGAACTGGAAGCTCAGAGAATGGATGTTCAGAAACAAATGAATGACCAACTCCGGGAGATAGAGAATAGGCTTAATACTTCCCGTAATGAGCAGGAGAAAAACACTCAGCAAGCTGAAAAGGAAGCTGAAGCCTGGCAAAAATCACTGGAAAGAGTACTGGCCCTCAATGAAGCTCTTAAAGAGGAAGTAAACTCAGGTGGAACAGAACTGGATGATCAGTATGACTTTATCACCCCTCTTGAGCAGTACCAAACTAAACTCAAAGAACTCCAGGAACAACAAAAGAAAGCCTTTACTCCGGAACAATATAAACAACTGCAGGAAGAGATTGATGCTACTCAAGAAAAGATGGATGAGTTTAAAGGAAAAACTCAGGAAGTAAATGAAGAAGTCAGTGCATCTTTCAGCGAAGTAGGTGAGTCTATTGCTAACTCTTTTGGGATTGCCAAAGATAGCTTTGCCGGGTTTGCTCTGACTCTGATGGACACTCTCCCCCAACTTGGGGACCAGTTAAATCAACTTGGAGCGCAACAATTACTCATGTCCAAAAAGAAAATTGCTGCAAAGCAATCTGAAGCTATTGCATCAGGTACTGCTTCTGCTGCAAGTGCTCCTTGGTTTATGACTCTACCAATGATTGCAAGCATTGTAGGAACAATCACATCTATATTCTCATCCCTACCAAAATTTGAATCAGGTGGTATCCTGGGTGGAAACTCTATGACCGGTGATAAACTGCTATTCCGTGGAAACTCAGGAGAAATGATTCTCAATAGAGGTCAGCAAAGAAACCTTCTGAACATGATTAATAAGGGAGGCACTGGTTCCGGAGGTCAGGTCCAATTTGAGATCAAAGGAGATAAGCTAGTTGGTGTACTAAAAAACCACAATAATCGAACAAATTCATATAGATAATTATGGCTTGGAATATTAAATACTACGGGGAGTGGAAGGATTTTGACGGAAACTCAAATCGATTGGAAATACTTACGGAGAAAACCGTGACAGCAAAGGAAATCAATGTTAATTCATTTGTAATTGATTACCCGGGTATTGATTTATTTGGTGAGCAAGCTGTTTATGGTTGTGGTGCCAAAATTGGTATAATGAGTGAATCAAAGCTCTTCTACTTAGGAGAGCTTTATACCATAGAGCCAAAAGGGTTACAAGTAAGGCATTATCTTAACTCTTCCTTAAACTACATCGGATATTTAGACACAGAACAATACACTGATGACTTCAGCCAAAGGATAAATTACAATATAGAGCTGACTTCAAATAATGGTTTCGCAGTTCTGGATAGAATAAAGATGGCTGATGAATACAACCAAGTTCTTACCGGGGTGCATAGGGCTGTTGATGTAATAAAAATGGCTCTAATTAAGTTGAGTATTGATTTCAATAACATCTACATAGGGCTTTCTACAAGTTTGGAAGGAGGTTTACCCTCCAATGAAACTATACTTCATAAGCTCTTTGTGAAGAGTGGAAATTACATTGATGAAAAAGGGAACGTTATGAGTTCTCGTGAAGTTATCAATGAGATTTTAGTCCCCCTTAGTGCAAGGATGTATATTCAAGGTAATGACATTTTTATTGTTGATATCAATGAACTTGCAAACGAGAGTCTGACCCTCAAAAGTTTTTCTTTTGAATCACTCCTCTATGGAGAGACTATTGTCATTAATAACAGCAATGATATTGACACTCGATTAGGAGGTTACTCTTTATCTATGCAACCAGGAGTCAGCAAAGTTGCCGTGAAGTTCAATAAGTATGTATATGAGTTACCTAGGGATTTTGAGTTTAACTTCGATAATAAGGTTAGTGAGATAACACGTACAAACGAAGATGAAATAAACTTTATTGAGAAGGAATACACAGCACAAGAGGGTATTGTACTAAGTGACTCCAAACTAATTAGTCTAACAGACACAAGCCAGGCTGATAAAATTGACTATTTCATCCGAAGTTCCGGTTCAACAATCCCTTCCTATGATCCAAGTATCCCTTTTGATGTTCCTGTCTCATTTACAGTACATACAGGTATTTATCCAGTTTCCTCAAAAAATCACATAAAATTAGGTTTTAAAATGATGATTGAGGACTTGGATAATATTAATAAAGAGTACAATGTGCAAGCATTGTATTATAGGATTAATTACAGGTTTAGATTAGGGGATAAAATATTCTTTAATAATAGTGTTGCAAACAAAAGCTGGGAAACACAAACACTCGTTGATGAACAAGGAACCCCGTATTCAGCTACGAGTATCACACATTATCCACAATACTCAATAGATATTAACAAGTATTATGATGCACATAACTACAATACAGAAGGTTTATTTGCTAAACTAAATAATGATGAAAGTGCAAATGAGCAATTAACTTCGATAGATGGTGATGATGAATTATTAATTGAATTCATTATTCCACAACCTATTCAATTATTCAGGGGTTCGGGTGAGTATTGGGGGGCAGATAAAAACCTTAGAATTCGGGTAAAAGACATCCAAGTTACTATTATGGCTGAAGATGAGTGGGGTAACTTATATGGGATAGATAACACCGATGATGAGTATGGAGGTAATATAGATGCTAATTATATAAATGACCTGAAGATAGAGACTAAACACGGGACTGATTTAGAAGATAATTCCAGAGGTGGCTTCATCATTAAGTTAAGTGGTAGTTATACAGATTCAGATTTTGCTACGAATAATAGGCTTGTAAATCTCAATTCATTGATAAGGGCGGGGTTCACTGGAACAACTGAAGAGCTTCTGTTAAGAACATACTTGTCAAATCTGCAACAAAGTAGGTACATACTCGACTGCACACTCCCAGGTTATCATTCCTTCTTTAATACTTTCACTTTTGATGTTTTGAAGAGAGACACTACCCCAGTCAGAATGCTTCCAACCACGATGTCCGTTGATTACATGAATTCAACAACAACCTTAACCATTAACGAGATTGTAAAAGACCAATAATATGAATCTGAATATAAATAAGATAAAAGTACCTGCTCAAGGAAGGAATGGAGACTATAAATTTAAGTCCTCTGGCTCTTCCTCTGCAGTTTCTTCCGTTGTATCTACTTCCGGAAGAGGTAGTTGGTTGGATGAGTTCTTCGAATATAATGAGGAGCTTGATTTCCTCACTGTAAAGAAGACATTGGCATCTAACTTTAACCTTGTTGCCTATGCCGGAAGTGGTGTTGATATTCCTACAATCTGGGAACAGATGCCAAAAGCTTCAACCACAGCGTATGGGGGTGTTAAGATTGGAACCGGGATAAGTGTGACCAATGGTGTTATTTCTCTTGATGGTTCTTCACTCTCTCCCCAAGTCCTCTCCCTATCCGGTTCTACTCTTTCCCTTGACGGAGGTGGTGGAAGTGTTAATTTGGGGACTATCACCCCTGATTTGACCGGGTATGCTACTGAGAACTGGGTAGGGTTGAATTATTTAGGTAAGACGGCTAAGGCTGCGGATGCTGATAAATTAGACGGGTTAAATTCATCTGTTTTTTTCAGAGATTTTGGTTCAGGAACTTATGACTTAAATACAGTTTTAAATTCAGGAGCATACAAAGTATCTACAAATTCAACTAATGTGCCGGGAGCACTTCACGGGCAATTACTTGTAGTATATGGAGGATCGGATACTTCATTCCAAATGTATGCAGAGTATTCAAATCAGGATATTTTTTGGAGAGGTGGAAGCGGAGCTCCGGCATCTATTACGACTACTTGGAATAAAATTTGGCATTCAGGTAATGATGGTGCTGGCAGTGGGCTGGATGCTGATAAAGTTGATAATTTACAGGCCTGGCAGTTTTTGCGTTCAGATGCAAATGATACAATGAACGCTAATTTAACAATTTCAAGTCAAAACGTTGACACTCTAACCCTTAGAAGAGGTAGCGGGAACCCTTCAATAACCTTTTTAAATGATTCTGATTCAGAAGCTAAAGCGGTTATTTATGGCCCTTCATATGGTGATGGACTTCTATTTAGGGCCTACTCAAATGTTACAAATGGCACTTATAAAGAGATGTTATTTGATGAGAATGGCCGTTTAGGCATAAATACAACTTCCCCCACCGAAGCCTTAGACGTTAATGGGAATATTAAAGCAAGTGGTAGTTTAATATTTGGCTTAGATACTCAAATTGTTGCTGGTACTGGCAATGTTTCAACAGGCATAGCCGTAAAAGCAATTAATAATCCAGCAGCCACATACCCCATTTTTGCTGTTGAAAGTTCAGGGAGTGCAACTCGTTTCGGCGTCACTCAGGATGCGGGGGCGTGGTTTAGGAATGGTGTATCAATCGGTTATGCGTATGATACTGGTGATATGCCAAATTTGGGAGGTGGAAAATTACAGGTTGCTGGTGATATTGTTACTGATAGTAACTTAGACGTTAATGGGAATATTAAAGCAAGTGGGAGCATTTATTCGAATGGTACACAAATAAGAATAAACAATGGTGTAACATTAAGACAATCAAACACAATAGGAGTAATTGAAAATTATGGTGGTGGTGCATTGTATATTTACGGGGGTACTAATGCAACAGGTAGTCAACCAATTTTAATTGCCCCTGCAAATACAACTGATACAAGAGTTGTAACATCTTTAAAAGTTGGTTCAAACACAGCACCTTCTGAAGCCTTAGACGTTAACGGTAATGGTTTGTTTTCAGGCAATATAGATATTTATAATTATGGATTTAGAAAAAGAATAGGGAGTAACTTGTCAATTCCAGGAGATGCAACTTTGCAATTTCAAACAGAAAACAATGCATTAAATAGGCTTTCAACACGCATTTTAATGCGTGGGGCAAGTAATTCAGATATTGAATTTTATGATGAAAACGAAAGTGAATATATAAGATTTGATGGGACTAATAAAAGATTAGGAATAGGTACAATCACCCCCACCGAAGCCTTAGACGTTAACGGCAACATCCTCGCCTCCGGCAACGTCACCGCATACTCCGATGCCCGGTTAAAGCATATCATCAACCCTACGGCTTCTGTAATTGACAAAGTAAACCAGTTAACTATTTACGATTACTACCGAACCGATTTGGAGAATAAGAGTATTCGTACCGGTCTTATGGCACAGGATCTAAAGAGGCTTTTCCCTCAATTTGTTCTTGGGGAAGAGACAGAAAAGAGTTATCTTTCTATTAACTACGCTGAATTTGCCACAATGGTTGCCGTTAAAGGTGTTCAGGAACTGGACGTAAAAATCAAATCTAATACGGAAATAATACGTGAATTAACCAATCGGGTGCAATCACTCGAAAGTGAAATACAACGCTTAAAAAACTAAGTATATGAAGATAGTAGTATGTGAAGGTCAAATCGAAGTTATCGAAAGGGATAACAAAGAGGAATTGGAGTTATTGACCGATAAAGATGTAGCGCTCCACGGAGTTGGGACAGACCTTTTAAAGGTTAACGGCGGAACATTTGATACTGTTGCAGCTTATGCCGATACAGGTAAGATTTTAGACGATTATTACAAGGAACATAATAGTAAAAGACGATAGACATGAAGATATTGACAGACAGAGAGGGAAACATACACATCACAGAAACGGAAAACCGGGAAGAGCTATTCCTTGAAGCCGGTCGAGAAGTATATGTTTATGACAACGGCCCTACTCACAAACAAGAGGGAGGCCCGTTCGATGAAATAACCGCTTACTCCGATGAGGGTGAGGAATTGAGAAAGGAGGCTTGATATGGCACTAATAGATAAGAGCCCTGACGTAGCGGAGATAATGAATGCGCTTGGAACTTCGAGTAGCAATATTCAAACTCTTTGTCAGCATCCGAATATTAATAAATGGGCTAGATATAAGCCAGTAAATGCCCCTAATTATAGGATGGACGTACCATTTAATGAACTTGATAATGGGATGAAATATGCTAACTATGGTCTTATTCCTAAAGAGCTACCAAATATTGTTAAAGCCAGTATAACGGGTATTGGTGGAGCAACAGTCGATGATCCGCTACTCATAGAAGAGTGGGGGCATCAAGTAAATTTAGCCCCACATAGATTAGGCGATTTTAGAGGATATAATAAGGATGCTGTTCCTTTTATAAAAAATGTTTTGCCAGTTAAGTGGTATTCACTTATTGAATCTTTAGAGGATATTTCATGGTATCCTGATTTTAGATGGGGGGATGGATCGCAAGATGCAATAGGAGCTAATACATTCAATATGGAAATACCTTTAAATAGGTTGAATATTAATGGCTTAGATTTTGAAACATCTGAATGGCGGTTGGGTTTAGCAATAATAAATAGTCATAATTTCGCTAATAATGGAAGTAAATATTATATAGCAAGCTCTGTTAAAGCAATAAAAGATTTTACAGATCCATCAGATTTATTTGTTAAGTTCCATTTAGATTACAACCTCAAATTATATTTAGATCACTTAACAGAACTATCTGCAATTCATGAATTAACTGCAATTCCTTTCATCGCATACAATCTTGAGTATGTGGAAGGGGCTGCGAACCCATATTTTGAATGGCTCTCAAACGGGCGCGCATTCTGTTTTCCGGGAGGTGAACAGTCCATTAAGTTTCGTGTTTATGGAGGGTCTTTTGGACTGGGTTTGCAAGCTGGTATTATGTCTGTGAAGTTTATTATAGATGGTAATACAACTCACTATATAAATTGGAGTGGGACATCATTATCACCAGAATTACTCGACAAACCAACACATCAATTAACAAGTGAATTTACTATCATGTTAACTAATGATACTGATAGAATTCAACAAATTGATATAAGTAAATTAAGGAATAGGCTTGGTCCTACTATAGAATCTATTGGTCAAGCTTACTATAATAATACTGACGATAATTCAGACAACAACGTATACCTTTCTCCCGGAGAAGGGAAAGTTATAAAAATTACATGCTATGAAAGCAACACAACATCATCAACTCCATTTATTGATATGTTTTCAAATATGCCCTATTATTCAAATAACATTATAAATGTTATCAATCTGGAGTTTGGAGTTTCTTATGATGGTTACTCGATTCCTAATCATAGATACGCAATGATTGGTTTAACTTAAATAATAAATTATGGCATTAGTATTCAAATCAAAAACAGAAAACATCGAGGTAGCAGAAACACACAATGATTTCTCCCTCATGTACCGATTTCAAATGAAAGACGGTAAGTTAACCGGGAATCTTTCAGGAGAAGCACGAATTGACGGTCGCACCGTGTACTATATGAGTACACATGATGGTCAGAATTTCAATAGCAACTCAAATCAACAGGCATCGGATGACCTGGCCGGGTTGAATGAGAAAATGAAAGAAGACCTGGTTGCAGTTCACGCTGATCCCTTACTCTACGCTAATTAATCCAGTTTAACCTTAAACCTTAACAATGAAGAAGAACATCTTTAAAAATCTCGCAATGGTTCTAATCGGAATCATTGTGGGTATTTTCTTAACCCTTTACCTGGGACCTCCGAAAGTAGAATATCAAATCGATAAGATTAAAGCCAAAGGAGGTGGAATGATCGAGAATATCACTGATATTACAGGAAAAGATAAGAAGTAACCTAACCAACCTTAACCCTTTAAATATGGCAAAGAACTGGATAATGGGAGTAGTGGGAACCCTTACCTCCACTCTTATCGTTTGGATGGCTGTAACCCTGGCTTCCATTAAAACTGACTTAGCTCTGGTAGTTCAAACCGTAGAGCATACAAAAGAAGTTCTGGATGAACGAACAGGTAACCTGGAGAAGAAAGACGATATTCTAACCGTCCAATACAATGATATGCTCTTGGTTCAAACCAAACACGGACGAAGACTCATTCAAATAGAAACCCTCTTAGGAATGGCCCAAAATGAACAAACTAACTAGCATTTTAGGAGTATTGATAATACTGGCATCAGTAGCAACAATTTTTCTCAAGGACTACTCCTGGATGGATGTATCCTTTGGAATTGGCTCCGGAGCAGGATTGATATACGTTAAAAATAACAAACTGATGGAGACTATAAAAGACCTCCAAAAATAAAAAGAACCCGGCTCCTTAACAGGGGTCGGGTTTTATTGTTTTATGCCGGTTCTTACTAATTCGATTGGTACTTCTTAAAGAAGTATTCGGCTCCCTTGGGAGTGATATAGGTAACACTTCTACCTTCATGCAGCAAAGTATCCAGAACACCCATATTTACAAACCGTTGAAGTGGTTGATTCCACAATGACTTGGATGTACAAAGGAATCCATCTAACCTCATTTGCTTAAAAAGATTATTCCTACCTAAATCCAGGTTAAAGGTATTCGAGAAAGTTTTCAGGGAATAACCACCCTTCTCCCTGATAGCTTTTTCAACAATAGCATCGAGATTATTGACCTCTTTATTCAGGTCATCATTTTCCAACCGGAGTTCAATATTACTTTGAGCTATATGATTCATAGTATACCGGAATGTTTGTTTATAGATGTCACGGATACCTCTGTCTCTCCGGAGTGCAATATCCTCATAACAATCCAAGGAAATCAACAGAACCAAATTCTGAACACCATGCACTCGGCCTTTAAAAGGCTCTAACTTATTGATATTGACCACTCCCTCCATTTGGAGTAGGTGCTCATTATCAGGCAGTTGTGAGAAGATACTGGTTTTCAGTAGTTTATGACTAGATATTTCCATACTACTTAATTCCATATTCGGGTCAACTTTGAAGTATTCATAGTCCACACCTTGCTCGTAATTATTCTTTAGGAATTTCACCCCGTTCTTCTTCTCAGTAAAAAACTTCACCCAGGTATGGTCAAAATTCACCGGATACTTCACTTCCATTTGCTCCAGGAGCAGTAATTCTTTGTACCAGGCCATTAAACCTTCATCTGTAAATGTTTCACCTTGAAATTCTCCACCTTTGACTGTAAATGTCTTATTCATAACTTTTATTTTTAAGTTGTTTGTAAATTATTTATTCCAGTATAATCTGACAGTACGTGGGTCCACTCCAAGTATGTCAGCAACCTCTTTTTGGGTTTTATTAGGGTAGTTAGCTTTAATCTGCTTTACTCTCAGAAATTTATTCTCAGAAGTTGAGATATAAAGCCCTGCTCCGTGTTTAACTATTGTAGGTCTGGTGTAGTCTACGTTTGGTTCGAGATGAGCCATTGCAGGGAAGACATTGAAATTATTTTCCCGGTACTCATCTGATACCTCTTTAATCTCTTCGCGAATCGCCATGGAGTTAATAGAAGCCCTGGCAGCAACTTTTCTCTTAGATCTTTCTTTCCCAGTTAAAGATTCAATCTCATCACTATACCACCACTTCTTCTGAAACCCTGCTTTCCGGATATATGGGAGTGCATCTATTCCTTTATTAAAGAAGGCATCCAGAGCGTAATCAATAGCCTCTTCGACATCCTCCTTCATTGATAATAGTGCTTCATTCCCTTTCCAACGGATCATTCCATTAAGAGCAAACTTCACAACTTCAATACTAATATCTGAATTGTCATTTATAGAGTTATTATACTTCAATATTGCAGTTTGAGACATAAAATAATCAAATGGAGAGTAGTCAACGTGTTGTGAGTGAAATGAGGTAGACACTCCATAAGAGAAGCTGTAATTTCTCACAAATAGCTTCCCTTCCGCTGAATAATACACCTCTTGGTTAGGAAAAGGGGAAGGTGTCTTGTACTTCAGTTTTTGTTTTTCTTCCTGGACTTCAGCCCAAAGATTTCTGATTGGTTCATTCATATAACTTACTTTTGAATTTGTTACTAATAACAATTTACAAATAATTTTTCTCCCTTGCAAATTTTTCATTTTATAAGTTTTGGAACAGTTGAACTATTCCTTAAAGCCTTGTATTTATTGACGTGCAATGGGTAGGAAAAATTTGTAAACGCTATAATTATATAATTACTCCGTTTACAAAAATTTCCTCCTCTATATATGAGACATTTTACTTCGGAAGAAGAAGTAGTTATTAGTGTTGTAGCTTTATTATTACTCCTTTATTGAGGAAGTAGTTGTGCCATTTTAATACTTTTAAAATACTACACCCTACATATACACCTCTTTACTCCGGAAGAAGAAGGCTATTACAACACAATATGACCTCCTTACTCCCTTATGAGAATTTTATGGAGCATTATGGCAGTTATAGTGTAAAATCTTTTAGGGAGTGAGTAGTCTCATTAACCAAGGCATCTGGCAACAATCAGATCAAAGCCTATTTCAACCGTATCCTGGAACTCAAAGAATCCGGGGAGAAGTTCCCCGTGGATTTGGATGAGGTGTGGGGTTTACTCTACTCTCACAAGCACAAAGCTGTGAAAGCTTTAAAGGATGATGTGATGTTCACCGAAGGTCATGATTACCAGTGTTTAAACCAAAAAGTTGAATCAAAACCAACTGGAAGGGGAGGTGATCGCAGAAGCGTAAAATACATGCTCACCACCTCCTGTCTCGAATATTTCATCGCCAAGAAAGTCAGACCAGTGTTTGATGTTTACCGAACAGTATTCCATAAAGCTGTGGAGGAGCAGAAGAAAACTTTGAAGGTCCCCAAAGAGTTAAATAAAGTTAAATATTCGGATAATTGATGTTAAATAGAACCCCCATTTTTTCCTATTTTTAGCGTTTTCACAGTGATTCTCTACAAACCAAAGCTGATGGGGCTTCCAGAAGTTTGCTCCAGGAAGTTGTGATTGAAATTTTCAATCCATAAATTTGCTGTAACAGTTGATTTTTCAGTGTGTGTAGTACTCGGTAATACGTAGCGTAATACAAACAAAAAAAGAGAGCTGCAATCGACCTATTATCAGTCACTTACCGCTCTCTTACCGTGCCCAGTAAAGGACTCGAACCTTCACATCCTTACGGATACTAGTCCCTGAAACTAGCGCGTCTACCAATTCCGCCAACTGGGCCAATATTTTTTGGCTTGCCGTTTCGTTTAACAGCGGTGCAAATATAAAAACTAAATTTTTCTCTGCAACATCAAATCAGATTTTTTTTCAATTAAAAATAAGCTTAAACCGTTACTATTATTGATATATAGCTAAAACAATTTGTAAATCAGCACACAAAAAACGCTTCTTAAAGACAAAAGTACCACTCTTAAGGACAAAATTCCAACGCATCAAAAAATGGTAGTTGCGGAGGCTCCTACAGCGAGATGATGCACTGCGGAGGGGGCATTGGATTTGGAGACATCACCTACCACGGCGACGCCGGCGACAGCTCGGGCGGAGATACCGTAAGTGGTGACAACACCATTGTTGTAAGAGCACGGGGAACTGCAGGCGGAGAAAACCTGCGGGTTACAGTTGGCGGAAACGAAGTAGCCAATTACACCCTGAATAGCAGTTTTTCGAACCAGACCATCTACACCTCGGCCACAGGAGGAATTAATGTGGAATTCACCAACGACGGAGGCAACCGCGATGTTCAGCTGGATTATATTGAAGTAAATGGCGCCATTTGGCAGGCCGAAGACCAAACAACCAATACCGGTGTCTGACAGGATGGAAATTGCGGTGGGTCTTACAGCGAATGGATGCATTGTGGAGGGTATATAGGCTTTAATCCACTCCGCACCGCCTCGGCTGGCAATAAGGCGACCATGGAAGAAGAAAATCAAGAAACAAATGTAAGCATATACCCCAACCCGGTAGTAAACATCTTAAACATCTTTGTTGCTGCCAATGAAGAGGGCCCCTTCGAAGCTGTTATTTACAACACCAACGGAGCTGCCGTGAAGCAATTCCTTGCGCAACCGGGCAATAATCCAGTCACCCCAAGTGACTTACTCAATGGAATCTACTTTTTGTTGATTAGTGTGGATAACCAAAGCTTTAACCTGAAATTCCTTAAGTAGCCTAACCCTTTTTCCCAAGCCCTCAAAAGGTCGCTCTCAACAGGAGCGGCCTTTTTTATCGATATGGGCTGGGAACATCCTTCTCATACCTTAAAAGAATTAGTAAAAGGAATATCAGAATGGGTTTCATTTATCGGATTTTCTTACCATAAACAACCTCATCATTCAAAATAACCGAAGCCCGAGAATCACAGATATTGTCTGATAATCCGAGTTCCAATTAATGTAATCACTAAGAATCTCCCGGTTGGTTTGATATCTGAATTCAATGCTATATCGGTTATTGAATGTATAACCTGCTCCAAAACCCAGGTTATTTCTACCTCTGACATCCATAGCTTCGGCATGCTCAAACCCTATTTTTGAATCTCCCAGATTTATATCAATAATTATCTGACCGTTAACAAAAAGTTTAGATTGCTCATTCAGAAAAAAGTAATGACGCACGCCCATGGGGATTTCTAAGGACTGATAATCAATATCAGCATTGTCCATAAAAACCTTTTCTTTTACCTTATAGGATTGGTAAGTGGGTTCAACCACCAATGCCCACTTATTTTGATTGAAAGGCAATATAAATTCAGCTTCCAGACCTATCCTAAAACTACTTTGCGAACTCTCTGCATCCCGATGATCATAAAACTCATTTCTAATACTCAGCGTTGAGTAATTAAAACCGGGACGAACTGAAATATTAAAGAGATCTCTTCCCTCCTTTCGTTGTTGTTCAAAGTTTGTAAATTCTTCCTGATGACACTCGTTGTATTGCTGAAACAACCTGAGCAAATCACTCTTTCTATAACGAATATTTTCAAAACGATTGATCTCAAAGGAAGGGCATTTTAAATCGTTCCAGAGTTGTTGCCTGTAACGAGTATTCTCCCGTATTTTGGCGTCATCAGGGGCTTTATATTTTTTATAAATCAAAGGTTGAATTCCGGAATTAGCAACTTTGTAAAAATAGTTTGTTTGATAACCATCACTATACATAAATAAACTTGCAGCCCCCTCAATCAAAACATTTAGAAAAACTACTTCATTTTCATATTGCGGCTCACTGGTATTACTCAGACTTCCAACCTGATTCTCAGAAAGTTCCATGGACACCTCTTTCCTAATGTATTTTGAGGCTCCGTAAATACCAAAAGATTGAACATCTTGAATTGAGAGTATTTCCTCTTCTTCAGATTCATTGGTTTTCACTTCAATCTCAGTGGGATTTCGGTCCCAATCCATATTTTTAATCAGCAACTCATTCCGGGAACCGGAATTATCTGTATAAAAACCATTCTCGAAAGAAATCTGTGAATAACCTGTTAATGGGAAAAAAATTAAAAAGAAAGGAATTAATTTACTTTTCATCTGTTGAGTTTAGGGTTAATCATGCTGCGGCCATAGTAAATCAGAAGTATTATAGCCAATATCATCAGCAATTTTAAGATATTTTTCTTTTACATCATCAGGAACGGTCGTTTTTCTGCACAAAATCCAAAGATAGTCAAGGTTTTTGCCGGCGACCAAGGCAAACTGGTAATTTTCATCGATGGCAATGACATTATAGCCCGAATAAAACGGGCCGAAAAAAGAAACCTTCAATTTGGCTACATCTTTTTCACCCACAAATTTGGCTTTCCCGACTGCCTCCTGCCATTCCTTTTCAACAGTATTGTACCCCCGGTTAACTACCCTTATGCTTCCGTTCTCATTCCATGAATATTCAGCAGTAACATTGTTAAGGTTCCGCTCATATTTAAAATCCAGACGGGCAATCTCATACCATTTGCCCAGGTACTTTTCAACATAAAAGGGCTCTACAGCCGTTGCTCCCTGCGGAATGGTGCGACATGAGAAAAATCCAAATACCATCATGGGAATTATCAAAAAGAAAAGATTATTACTCCGTCTCATAATTAAGCTAATTTTTTACAACAAATAAGATGAAGCAATAATAATCACAATAATCCCTATCAATGTAATCCAGGAATAAGGGCTTGCAAAATTTAAAGTCCATCCCATTGATGGAATTTGTTTGGGAACCATCAACCTGGGGTCTTTCCTGTTGAAATAAAAAACACCTTTCCAATTATTGGGATTTCGGCTCATGCCATCAAGTATTTGCTGGTTTGGCTTGATTTTCATAACAATGAGTTTGAATGTCAAATTACTAAAATTATTGAACCGTCACAACTGATCTCAATTTCAAAAAAATATCGGGCATGGTTTCTTCGTCTATTGCTTCCATATCTGTCAATTTCAATGATTCAACCATATCAAGTGTGGTGGTTTTATATTTCTTAAAATGAGGCGTTTTCAAATGAGACTCGTAAGCTTCCTTGTTTCTGTAAATCTCAAGTATCCGAAACTCTGTTGAATCTTCCATCTGAAACATGGGAAATATAGAGATTACTCCAGGTTCCAGTCTTACAGATGCCTCTGCCTCTTCTTTAAGAATAGAAATATATTCCGACAAATAAGCCTGATGAATTTTTATTTCCGAAATCCGAATCAACATTTCATCAGGGCTCGCAGCTTCATCCCCTTGATATGAATCTTTGGTTGTTGTTTTACAGGAAATAACCATGAAAAGCATTCCCAACACTATAAAGATTTGCTTCATCCGTCTGTTAATTTATCTTTCTTCTTATTCTTTCCACATTTCTATTCATTAAATGTCGCACAAAATTTCGAAAAATCCATCTTTTTAAGGGGTTTAGTTGCTGGCAATGAATTTTGTAAAATGCATCGGGAGAGTCAAAAAGACCAAAATCCTGATTAATTCCTTTGTGTTGGATGTAGGTGTTGTTCCTGTTCCAATCGATTGGAGGATTGGAAAAAGAATCGGTGAAAGCACCATACCCGCAGAAAGTGGTTTTGCAATCGGGAAACCTCCTCTGCAATGCAGAAAGATAAATTTTATCCAAAATAACCCCTTCAAGGTTGTACCATCGATCCTCAAAATACACCTCTACCCAAGTGTGCAGAATGACTTGAGGGGACAAATGATACCAAAGTCCTGTTATTGCCCCTTTTTGCAATTCTTTATCGATGGTAAATCCATGAATCCTGGCCGGCACACCAACAGCCCTGAGAAGTGCCATCAGCAAATTGGATTTGGTATTGCACTGGCCGTATCCATCAGCCAGTACTTTTGACGCAGCAATATCATCATCAGTATTGTAACCAAACTGTATCTCATCCCTCACAAAATTGTAAATGCTTCTTATTTGGGTAATAGCATCCTGATCACCCCACTTCTTGCAGGATATAAGCGACTGAATACCTGGATGGTCATAGTCCAAAATGGGAGTTCTTTCTAAATACTTTTTCATAGTGTTCTTATTTTTGTTTCTACTAAGTACAAAAATCGAAAACACTACCTCCTTAAACTTGAATAAACCTGCTAAATTTCAATATTTGACGGGGACTAAAGCCAAAGTTCTCCCTGAAAGTTCTGCTAAAATGTGCACTATCAGCAAACCCAGCCTGATGTGCTGTTTCGGTCAGAGAATAGTTATTCATCAAAGGTATGGCATCTGTTAATCTTGCCCAAAGCTGTGCCCGCCGATAGGTCATGCCGGTCGCACCTCTAAACAGATGAAGGAATCTGTCCGGAGAAATGGCGCAAATTCCGGCAATCTCATCCAGAGAAACAACCCGGTTTATATGATTCGCCAAATACCCCAAGGCTTTATTAATCCGGTCATCTCCCCGATGAATAAAAGAGTCACAAAAACAATCATACGATCTGATCAAACCATTTATCATCGACCGACGTTCATCTATATCCATTGCTCCATCATTGAGAGTTGCCTGCAATTCCGCTACAAAGGGGTGATCGATTTCCGAAACAGTAGTATCAGCAATTTTATTCCAGAAATGACCAATCGTTGAGGCAGGATTGATGAGCAATAAAAACTGTTCTGCATCTGAGGTTATCCGATGAGAAATATTCGGTTTTATTAAAACGGGTGACTCCGTAGAGATGACTTTTTCCGATAATTCAACGCTAATAAAACCATTAATGGGAATGCTTAACTGAATGGCATAATGACGGTGCTTACGATTATTATCAAAACATCCCAAAAACCAACCAAAATCCCTTTCAATGTAAATTGCGTTTTCCATGAAATAATCAATAGTCCCTGTGATGCTTCAATTCCCCCAAGCCCATAAATTACTTACGGTTTACAATCCTATATTCTTTTCTTGCCCTGCACTCCTGACCAAACATATCTGTTGCCTTTACTTCGATGATATGTAAACCCTCTTCCAGATGGTTATTGATTCGCCCCAGCCAGATATGGGTTGATTCTGCAGGATTGGAAGGGCGTTTTCCCGGCAACAGGCTATCCGCATAGTCCCATTCCTGCATGGTATGAATATAAGCCGGGTCGTACGTTCGCACAAAATTCATGGGCTTCCACTCCCCCTGATCGATCCGGTAAAACACCGAATCCTTTTCACTCCCCATAAAAAAATTAACCACCAAAGGAGCACTCAACCATTCATTTTGAGGCACCACTTTGGGCGCATAAAGACTCAACTGATAATCTTCCGGCTCCCCTGCCACTTTGTATTTGGTAAAGTATTGATTTCCTTCAAAAGACAGAAATGCATATCCTTTAGGCGTACCATCGCGCATCATAGAAACAGGCACTCCCTGCTCATTAAAATGACCACCATACCAGTCACCGGAAGTCGTTCCCACATTGTATTCGTGATGCCTGCAATCCTGCTGCCAACCATCCTTGGAATCAAAAAAATCCTGATTTTGAATGTGGGTATGGGCTGAAAGTGAAAGCGTATGCGGATAATCTTTTAACAAATGAAAAAGTTTTTCGCGGTCACTGTCCCGAAAAGTATCCCCGAACTCTCCCTCTTTAAGGGGGATATGAAAAGCCAGCACGATCAGATGGTCTTTGGGCACATACTGCAAGTCATTTTTCACAAAGGCCAGTTGGTCCTCACGAAATCCTCCCCAATATCCTTTGCCATCGCGCGGATCGGGGTAAAGAATATCATCAAGTACAATAAAATGTACTTTCCCGTGATTGAAAGAATAGTTTGCCGGGCCAAAGTGCTTTTCAAAAGTTTCATCCGACAAAGAATCAGCTTCCACATCAAAATTCATATCATGGTTCCCCATGACATTGAACCATGGAACACCAATCTTTTTGACAGCATTGCGATAGGGCTGAAAAAGATCCAAATCGTCGCCCACCAAATCGCCGAGACTTAATCCAAAATCAACATTCTCAACTCCTTCCAATTCTTTCACAATTCCTTTGTAGAAATATTTCACCTCTTTACGGGTATAAGGTTGAGGATCGCCAAAAACCAACATGGTAAAATCCATATTTTCAGCACCGGGAAAGAGGCCAAAATCAACAGATCGGGGTAAGTCGCCTGTTGGAGCAACACCACTGTAGTCAAGCTTAGGAGATCCTGCCGGCTTATGAATATGAAAGAACTGTGGCAAATTATGCTCGTCCACGGGCAGCGAGTAGCCTGAAGGTTTTATTACAAAAATGGGATGATCCGCTCCCACTGGAAGTTTGTATTTCCCATCGGAATCTGTGAGCACCACCTCCCGTCCATTGGAAACAGCCACGTTTGGAATACCTGATTCCCCCTTCTCTTTTTTACCGTTTTGATTAATGTCCTCATACACAAATCCGGTTGCCTGATTTTGTGCGTTAATCGTAAACACCCCGAAAGAGAATAAAAACAGAAAAATTATTAACGTTTTCATGGCATGATTATTATGATGTTGGTAAATATCATTATTTTCAAAAAGAAACAGATTAGCCTAAATATTGGTTTTAAGCCAGCATCAGATTCTGATTATCGCAATGATGAAATTCAAAACCAAGCTTGGTTAGTATCGGTATAAATCCGGACTGATAAGAGGGAATACTAATCCAAATAATTTCTTTGCCGCTGGAGGCCTCAATCAATAGTTCTATTTCTCTTTGAAAGACTTCACAACTTAGCGATAGTGTATGATTGTACACTATTACACCACCATATCTGTCATCTCGGGTTTTTAGCATATATGTTTTATCTTGGCTACAAACCACTAATTTAAGAGATTTCCATCAACCGAGTCTATTATTCCTTATTTTTAAATCACTATTGGCCGAAAAAAACTATTATTATGAAAGAAGATTGCTTCGCTCTGCTCGCAATGACTCCGTTTTAACGGGTTTAACAAAGTTGGTATGGGTTGATCCCCCCTGCCCCTTACAACCTTTTTCTCTTGCATTTTCAGGAAAAAATATCCTAAATTTAATGCTTAATAAAAATGAATGTTTAGAACAAATTCGGATCTGGTAAAATAAATAACCTCAGGCATTTTGCCCGTGGTTATCTCTCCCTGAAAAGCCGGCATTTTCATGCCGGAGTATTTTTATGTTGTTGCGGGTTTTCCCGGCAGTATGCAAATCATCTAATAAACACATCGGTCAATATTGTTTTCCACATTTTTCCAGAGTAACAATTTCCCTGTTGTGCTCTTATGTGGTTTAATTATAAACCTTCAAATTTTAAACATCATGAGTAACGAAAATACATCCATTCACGATTTTGAAATCAAACTTATTTGTGAATACTATTCTTTATTGGAACGTCAGGGCCCCGGAAGTCCCGAGGTCACGAAAAAAGCTTTAAGCTTTGTGGATAAACTGACAGAGCATTCGAAAATAGCTGATCTGGGATGCGGTACCGGCGGACAAACCATGGTGCTGGCCCAAAATGCTCCGGGAACAGTCACCGGACTGGATCTGTTTCCAAAGTTTATCGATTTATTCAATCAGAACGCACAAAAGCTTAATCTTCAGGACAGAGTAACCGGAATGGTTGGCTCCATGGATAAGTTGCCATTTCAGCAGGAATCCCTGGATCTAATCTGGTCTGAAGGAGCCATTTACAACATCGGATTTGAAACCGGACTGAAAACCTGGAAGCCATTCCTCAAAAAAGGAGGTTATGTGGCCGTCAGCGAGGCCTCCTGGTTTACCAACGAGCGTCCGGAGGAAATTGATGCATTCTGGCAAGATGCCTATCCCGGTATAGATACGATCCCGGGCAACATGCAAAAAATGCAGGATTCAGGATACATCCCTATAGCTTCATTTATTCTTCCTGAGGATTGTTGGATTGACCATTTTTATAAACCACAAGTCAGAGCAGAGAAGATATTCCTTAATAAAAATGCAGGAAACAAGACAGCAATAGACTTTATTGCTAACCAAAAACACGAAACCGAACTTTACTATAAGTACAAAAAGTTCTACGGTTATGCATTTTATATCGGGAAAAAAATCTGAAAGCCGGGGTTTTCCCAAAAAGTGACATAGGTACAACCTATTTTGTTGTCTAAAATTTCAAGCCCCGGGATAAAAAAGCTGGCGAGATGGTGTGCAACTTCAGACTAACTTTCCATTGCTAATTGTTCATTGCTAATTGGTCATTCCTAATTGATCATTGATCATTGGTCATTGGTCATTGCTAACTGTCCTCTGCTCCTTTTTCCGTTTTTTTCTTTTTTCTTAAGCCTGTGTGTCTTATTTTTGCAAGGCATCAAAAAAAACCCTCAAAATGACAGGTACCCTGGTCAATGTAGCCACCGTAATTGCCGGAAGTATTCTCGGCCTTATTTTCAAGCAGCGACTACCACGCCGGGTCGTAACAGTTGTATTTCATGGCATCGGCCTATTCACCATGGGACTGGGTGTTTCTATGTTTCTCGAGAGTCAATGGATCATCACAGTAGTGCTCTCCCTGCTTTTTGGAGGCATTACCGGCGGACTACTCCGGTTGGAGGAACGAGTGGAAACCATGTCTGAAAGCATCAAAAGCCGTTTTCGTTTTACCGATGAACGTTTTACCGAAGGATTGATTACCTCATTTCTTCTGTTTTGTATGGGGTCGCTCACTTTGCTGGGGGCCATTAACGAAGGAATGGGAAAAGGACCCGAACTACTGATTACCAAATCAGTACTGGATGGGTTCTCATCCATGGCACTGGCAGCTGCCATGGGCGTAGGAGTACTCTTTTCCGTGGTTCCGCTGCTGATCTACCAGGGAGGACTAACCCTTTTGTCGATGTGGCTGGGCGATTTCTTTGCCCAATCCGTTGTCAATGAACTTACAGCAACCGGAGGAGTACTCCTGATTGGTCTGGGCATCAACATCCTGAATTTGGGGAAACTGAAAATAACCGACCTTTTACCCTCCCTGCTTTTCGTGGTACTTTTTGCATGGATGCAGTACCGCCATATTTTTCCGTTTTCTTTATTTTAAACTGATTGACATTGAAAAACTCATATCCACCACATCTGGAAGAACTATTCTTAAAATGGGCCGGGGAGGAAACCGAAAGTTTTACTCCACTACCGCCCTCTGGTTCGGACCGTCGCTATTTTCGCATTTCCGGAGCCACCAAAAGCGCAATTGGCACCATCAATCACAATAAAAAAGAAAACCGTGCTTTTATAGAATTCAGCCGACACTTTAAAGCATTAGGACTCCCTGTTCCAGAGATCTTCAATGTGAGTGAAACGACCGACAGCTACCTGCAGGAAGATTTCGGAAACACCACCCTGTTCGACTGGCTGTCAACAACCAGAATCGGCAAAGACATTCCCACTGATATCGTCACTTTTTACAAGAAGTCTTTAGAACACCTGATTCATTTTCAGACAGAAGGTGCCAAAGAGCTCGATTTCTCGTTGTGCTATCCACGCCACAGTTTCGATAAGCAATCAATGCTTTGGGATTTGCACTATTTTAAATATTACTTTCTGAAGCTGGCCGGAATCCCTTTCGACGAGCAACTGCTGGAAGACGACTTCAATGCTTTTGCTGAATATTTGCAGAAAGCCGACGGCCACTATTTTATGTATCGTGATTTCCAGTCTCGAAACATCATGGTAACCGACAACGGGCCGGCATTCATTGATTATCAGGGAGGGCGCAAAGGCCCCCTGCAATACGATCTGGCATCTGTGCTGTATGATGCTAAAGCAGATTTACCGGAAGAACTTCGCAGCGAACTGCTCGATTTTTACATTTCCAAGCTCAGGAAAAAGATAAAGGTAAACGAATCTTCATTCAAAAGTTTCCTGCAGGGTTTTGTGCTTATCCGAATTATGCAGGCTATGGGCGCTTATGGATTTCGGGGATTCTATGAAAACAAAGAACATTTTCTCAAAAGTATTCCCTACGCTATTGAGAACCTCAGATTTATTCTTTCCAATCTTTCACTTCCGGAAAAATTTCCGGCACTGGAGGAAGCCTTATGGCAAGTAACTAAATCTCAAAAGTTGCAGCAGTTAAGTGAAACACCAAAACTTACCATCAGCATCCATAGTTTTTCTTACCGACGTGGTATTCCTGTCGACGACTCGGGCCATGGAGGAGGTTTTGTGTTTGATTGCCGATGCATTCATAACCCGGGGCGTTATGAGGAATACAAAAGCAAAACCGGATTAAGTCCGGAAGTAATTGCCTTTTTCGAGAAAGAGGAAGAGATGGATCAATTCCTGACAAACGTTTACCAATTGGCTGATCAGTCAGTTCAAAAATACCTGAAACGCGGATTTAAACATTTAATGTTCAGCTTTGGTTGTACTGGAGGACAACACCGCTCAGTATATTGTGCCGAGAATCTGGCCCGCCATCTCCGGAAACAATATCCGGTAAACATTGAGCTAAAACATATGGAAAGAGCATCCTGGCCTTTGTAAAACCATGCCCAGGCGGTTGGTGTCCATAATCAAACAAACAAAACCGCTTATGAGCAAGAAAAAATGCAAAACCAACAAAGAAAAGGAGTTAAAACCATCACATAAATTTGAATGTAGAAAGTGCGGTCATTCGGCAAAGAAGAAAGATAAATTGTGCAAACCCGATAAATTGTAGCAGTACAAAAATCGTAAATTCAACACTACAGCATGGAGCAGCTGGCAATTGTTTTAATAGGTCTTATTTTTCTTATGGGACTAATGGTCCCCGTTCTTCGTCCGTTACTAAAAAACTACACCGGACGAATCCTGGCATTGGTGCCTTTTGCGCTGTTCGGGGCACTTACATTCCTGTTTTTTACGTTACCCGATGAGACTGCCCGCATTGTTGAGACCGGATTTGGTTTTCTACCGGAAATGCAATTCTCATTCCGCATCGACGGACTCAGTCTTATTTTTGGTATGATGGTAAGCGGAATTGGAGGATTGGTACTCGGTTACTCCTCATTTTATATGGCCAAATATGCCGGCCGAACCAAATTCTACTTCTTTCTGATACTATTTATGGGAGCCATGCTGGGACTTGTTTTTGCTGACAACCTGCTGGCTCTTTTTATTTTCTGGGAATTGACCAGTATCACTTCTTTTTTCCTGATAGGCTTCGATCACGATAAGGATAAACCGCGACAGGCTGCCCTTCAGGCCCTGCTCATCACCGCCCTGGGAGGTCTTTGCCTGCTGTTTGCCGTTATCATGGTTGGTAATATTGCAGGTACTTTCCGCCTGAGCGAACTATATGCACAGGGAATACATCTCGGCGCCCATTCGCACTATCAGACGGTTTTTCTGCTGATTTTTGTAGCTATTGCCACCAAATCGGCTCAGTTTCCATTTCATTTTTGGTTGCCCGGAGCTATGAATGCCCCCACTCCCATCAGTGCCTACCTCCATTCAGCAACCATGGTCAATGCAGGAATCTTTCTTTTGCTCCGTTTGAACCCTGTCATGGGAGGTACCATCGCCTGGAAAGGAGCTTTGATTCTGACAGGGGGCATCACCATGTTTATTGGTGCGTTTTTCTCTCTGGGGCAAAAAGACCTTAAACGCATTCTGGCTTTTACCACCATCAGTGCTCTGGGGACTATGGTTATGCTTATCGGGATGAACACCACTGCTTCAATCAAAGCAGCATTGATATTTTTCATCGTCCATGGTCTCTACAAAGGTGGGTTGTTCATGGTCGCCGGCATCATTGACAAAAATACCGGCACCCGCGACATTACCAGGCTCAGCGGGCTGCTAAAAAGCATGCCTGTTACAAGTATAGCTGGCATTCTGGCCCTTTTAAGTATGTCAGGCCTCCCTCCAATGCTCGGTTTTATAGGAAAAGAACTAATTTACGATGCCAAAGTACAGATGCCGGAATTATCCTGGCTTGTGGTTCCACTAGGAGTAGCAGCCAATATGATGATGGTAGCCATTTCGATATTGGTTTTTTACGAGATTTTTATCCCTCGAAAAAACAAACCGGCGATTCCTCTTTTTCATAAGGAAAAAGAACTGCCTGGTAACTTCCTTGTAGGACCTGTAGTTCTGGCCCTGGTAGGATTAGGTCTCGGGATGGTCCCCGGATGGCTCAATAATATTCTGTCCAATGCGATGTTTTATGTGCAGTCACAGGCAGTGGATGTTCATCTGGCCCTTTGGCATGGGTTTAACCAGGTTTTATTGTTGAGTATTTTCACCGTGGCCATGGGAACCATAATTTTCATTCTTCGACGCCCCGTTGGCAAATTGGTAGGAATCATTATTCTGTGGACCGACCAGTATCATTTGCCGGAAAAATTCAACAATCTCATCAGCAATTATCTGAATTTTGCCGGAAAGCACACCAATCGCATTCAACACGGTTATCACCGTTATTACCTCATTACTTTTTTCATGGCCACCTTGCTTTTGATTGTTTATCAATTGTTAGACGCCGGGGGAGAATGGTTCCACCCCGCTGAAAGTTCCCCGGTAAGAATGCATGTAGTTCTGGTGCTGATAATATCAGCGATGGCAGTGCTGTTTGCCGTTTTCAGCAAATCGCGGCTCTCGGCCATCGTCTCCATGGGGGTACTGGGATATGGTGTGGCTGTTCTTTATATGTTTTACGGAGCGGTTGATTTGGCCATTACGCAGTTTCTGGCCGAAACCATCATCATGGTCATTTTCGTCATGGTAATTTTTTATCTACCCGATTTTGCAGTACTTTCCAGCAAAAAATCACGCATTCGAGATGCCATTATAGCCCTGGCCGTTGGAGCTATGATGACCATGGTTGTGCTTAAGGCCAGATTCATCAATATGGAAGAGCCCATTTCTCAGTTTTTTGCAGAAAAAAGCTTTTTGGAAGGCCACGGACGCAATATTGTAAATGTAATTCTGGTTGATTTCAGGGCCCTCGATACCCTGGGAGAGATAACCGTTCTGGCCCTGGCTGCCGCAGGTGTATTTACACTGCTTCGTTTCAACCCCATAAAAAAGAAATCTGAGAAATGAGAAATATTGTACTGGAACGCATCGTAAGCCTCTTTTTATATGTCATGGTAGGATTTGCTCTTTTCCTGCTGTTCAGAGGCCATAACCGTCCTGGAGGAGGATTCATAGCCGGCATTATTGCCGCCGCAGGATTTCTCCTCTATGGAATTGTGTTTGGCTCGGAAAAAGTACTTGAAAAAATCAGGGTTAATCCACGTTACATCATGGGCAGCGGTCTGCTCATTGCCTTACTCGCAGCTCTGATTCCTATGATGCTGGGCAAACCTCCGCTGACAGGAGTTTGGACCTCCCTGGCCGGAATCGCGTTGGGAACGCCCCTGCTCTTTGACATCGGAGTGTTTGTGCTTGTAGTAGGAATGATAGTATCAATATTCACCAACATAATGGACGTACTGAAATGGAACTCGTAATTGCCATATTTATAGGATTGCTATATGCCAGCGGCGTTTATTTGTTGCTTCGGCGCAGTATTGTAAAGCTCATCCTCGGGGTATTTGTTATCAGTAATGCCACCAACCTGATCATCTTTCTATCGGGAGGAATTACCCGCAGTGGTGTCAGCTTCATTGGAGACGAAGCCGAAAAAGCCTCTCTGGAAACAATGACAGATCCCCTTCCCCAGGCATTGATACTTACAGCCATTGTCATAGGATTGGGAATCGCTGCCTACATACTGGCATTGAAATATAAATATTTTGAAACTACCGGGACACACGACCTGGATCAACTGAGTAAGACCGACCAGAAATGATAATAGCTTTACCTGTTTTTTTGCCACTGGCATTCATGATTTTTGCTTTTCTGTTTCGCCATTTTCATGGGCGGGAATATGTTGCGTTGGGAGCCGCTGCCCTCAACTTGCTGATTTCGGTGATTCTGCTGATGGAAGTGAACTCCGAGGGAATGGTAAAAATGCAGATGGGTGACTGGCCCGCTCCTTATGGCATCACACTCATTGCCGACCGCTTCAGCGCCTTAATGGTACTGGTTTCAGCCATCGTATTCATGGCAGCCATGGCCTACTCCATTCAATCGGTTGACACCCGGCGAAAAAGCTTTGGATTTTATCTCTTTTCTTTTGGCATACTGATGGGCGTCAATGGCAGTTTCCTTGCCGGTGACATTTTCAACCTCTATGTCTGGTTTGAAGTGATGCTGATGGCTTCGTTCATTCTGATGAGTCACGGGGGAGAACGCAACCAACTGGAGGGGGCCATCAAATACCTGATTCTCAACCTCATTTCCTCATTCTTTTTCGTGGCAGGCATCGGACTTCTCTACGGAAAAATGGGAACCCTCAACATGGCCGATATTGCCCAGAAACTGATGAGTTATGAAACCATGCCTCCGGAATTGAATCCTGCATTCATCCTTATTTTTGTGGGATTTGCCATCAAGGGAGCATTGGTACCATTCTTTTTCTGGTTACCTGCCTCCTACCATACCCCACCTCCTGTGGTTACGGCGCTGTTCGCAGGTCTTCTAACCAAAGTTGGCATTTACTCGCTCATCCGTTTTTATGCCCTTTTTCTGCACCAGAACAGCGAATTCTGGCAACCCCTGATTTTATGGATTGCAGGACTCAGTATGGTGATCGGGGTCATAACGGCAACCTCCCAGTTTGAGTTTCGAAAAGTATTGTCGTTTCACATCATCAGCCAGGTTGGTTACGTAGTAATGGGACTGGGACTTTTTACCGTAGCAGGACTTGCGGGTGCCATTTTCTTCCTTGCCCACAACATGATTTCCAAAACCAATGCTTTTTTAGTAGCCGGATACGTCCACAGGCAAAAAGGCACCCTCAATCTTAAAGTATTGGGCGATTTTTACAAAGAACATCCCCTTTGGGCCATATTCTTTTTTATTTCCGCTTTCAGTCTGGCCGGATTACCACCACTCAGCGGATTTATCGGAAAATACCTGCTTATCAAAGCAGGCATTGAAGCCCACCAGTTGGGGATTGCCTTTACCGCCCTCTTTGTGGGTTTCTTTACCCTCTTCTCTATGGTGAAAATATGGATGGAAGTATTCTGGAAAAAAACACCCGAGAAGTCGGCTGTCCCAATTATAAAAACCGTCTTACTTGACGATAAACCCGTTAATATCAGCTGGATGAAATGGTCTTCAGGAGCCATGGCAATTATTATTGTGCTGGCCGGAGTATTTGCCACCCCAATCGTAGAATATTGCACACTGGCGGCAGAATCACTGATGCAACCCTCTGATTACATTAACTTTGTACTAAAGAATAACTAACGGCCCCCTAAATCCCCCCAAGGGGGACTTCCGGGTCCACAGTAAGGAGCAGAGCCGTGGGGCAAGGAGCAGGGTGCATGGGGCTAAGAGCGAGGAGCCAAGAACTATAAGCTAAAGAACAACTAATTAACTAAAAAATGAAACCACTCTATTTCATATACTTCTTTATCTACTACGCCTTCAAGGTTACCGAATCCGGCTTGGCCATTGCCATGCAGGTGGTTCGCGGAAGCCGGGGAGAAAACGGAATGCTCATAGAGTATCAATCGACACTGAAGAAGGGTTGGAGAGTCGTCCTGCTGTTTAACCTAATCAGTATGACACCCGGGTCTATGAGTATAGACATTGACTCTGAAAGCAATAAAATACTGGTTCATCTGCTCAACCGAAGCGACCATACTGATTTTTTGAAAGTGACCGGTAAAATTGAGAGTTTGTTATCAAAAGCTTTGTAATATGAACCATGCCGATATTTTTTTGGAATATGCCGCACTCATTGCCCTGTATATATTTTCCATGAGCCTCATATTCCCCTTCTTACGCCTTTTCAAAGGACCTACCCTCCCCGACCGTGTCGTGGCGCTCGATCAGATAGGTGTAATCATCGTGGGAATGATGGTATGTGATGTTCTCTACACCCGAGAAAAGCTGTTGCTGGATGTGGTTTTGGTAGTGGCCTTCATACTGGCATTCGGGTCAATGATTATAGCCCGTTATTTATACAAACAAAACAAAGACCAATGATGGAATATATTGTAGGAGCCATATTATTAATAAGTGCCATCGTAGTTTTGATTGCTTCAGTAGGAATCTGGCGTTTCAAAAATTTATACGCGCGTATGCATGTAGTTACCAAGGTATCGTCACTGGGCCTATTACTGCTCCTGATTGGTGTTAACCTGCTGTTTCTCGACTGGTTTGTCCTGTTGGAATCCGCCATCGTATTTGGTGTCCTGGTATTTCTTTCACCCGTTGCAGCACACGTTATAGCTCGTGCAGCCCGCAGTATCGGCACACCGGGAACCACTGATGAGCCGGAAAGCAAAAATACCGATGATGGCCTGTAGTAAATGGTTGTTCCGGAGCTGAGGGCAGAGAGCATGGGGCTGTCGCACCCGAAATTTACAGATTTTAGAAAGAATGGATAAGGGTTGGACTAAAAAGATGAAAAACTCCGGTTCCTGATAAAGCCGGAATATTCTGACATTCCTGTAATCCCTCCAATAACGATGACCAAATTAATTGAATAAAATAATTATGAACGCAATGCTGTTTGCTGCCGGTTTGGGCACCCGATTAAAACCTCTTACCAACGATAAACCAAAGGCTTTGATTGAGGTCAACGGAATGACGATGCTTCATATAGCCCTCCGAAAGCTTGAAAACGCGGGAATCAGCAAAACCGTGGTCAATGTGCATCACTTTAGTGAATTGGTTATGGAAGAAATCATTCGTTTCAAATCCGACAAAATGGAAGTAATTGTTTCGGATGAATCGGATCAATTGCTGGACACGGGAGGAGGTCTGCTGAAAGCCCGTCCCCTGTTTGATGCAAACAGCCCTGTTCTTCTTTACAATGTGGACATTGTGACCACCGCCAACCTCAAAGATTTTATTGCATTCCATCACTCTTACGACGGGCTTGTTTCTCTCATGATAAAAAAACGTCCTACTTCCAGACATTTGCTTTTCAATGAACACATAGAACTGGCAGGATGGGAAAACCTAAAGACCGGTGAGAAGATCATAACTAAAGACACTAGCAATTACAAGGGATTCGGTTTTCAGGGAATTCACATTATAGAACCCCGGATTTTCGATTTAATCATTGAATCCGGAAAGTTCCCCATCATAGAGCTTTACCTGCGTCTGTCTCGTGAACACACATTAATGGGATACGAAAGCCGAAACGATTTATGGTTCGACATCGGGACCCCCGAAAAATTTGAAACTACCCGCAAAACGATTGAACAGATGAGTGAAGGTGAAAAAAGACTGCTTTTTTGAAGCTTTCTTTTTATCCCAGATTGTACCATCACCGCCCTATTACAAGGCAAACATCAGCAAATAAGTTCCGGCTCCGGCGACATATCCCAACAAGGCCAATAAACTAATTCGTTTGAGATACCAGAAAAACGGAATTCCTTCCATACTCATAGCTGCTACTCCGGCAGCTGATCCAATAATTAAAATGCTGCCACCTGTACCGGAGCAATAGGCCAGGAATGACCAAAAATTACCATCCACAAAGAAATCCGACGCCATGGACACATCCGCAACCTGCGGCACTTCGTACATCCCCATCGATGCAGCCACCAAAGGGACATTGTCCACGACTGCTGACAAGAATCCTATAATAATATTGATTCCATAAATATTGGAAACGTTTTCATCCAGCCATTGGGCCATTAGGTTTAGATGACCCGCTGTTTGGAGCGCTGCCACCGCAAGTAGAATTCCCAAAAAGAAAAGAATGGAAGCCACATCCACCCGTTCCAGGATCTTAACAATACTCAATTTCCTTTTGTCCAGTACATTTCTTCTCTTCAGATGACGGTCAGTGTACATCCACAAAGCCCCCAATCCGAGCAACATCCCCAGAAATGGCGGTAACTGAGTCAGGCCTTTAAACACCGGAACTGCCACAAGCGCCAGAATTCCTAAAATCAAAATCTTCAACCGGTCTTTATAGGGAATAAATTCTGCAGATTCGTCAGCTTCCAGCAAAGGACGGTTGGTGGCTCCTTTCATCACTAAAGAAAGAACAGCCAATGGAACCAGCATGGTTATCAAACTGGGAATCAACAGCGACTTAACGATTCCTGCAGCCGTTATTTGTCCCCCTATCCACAACATTATGGTCGTTACGTCCCCCATTGGAGACCAGGCCCCGCCGGCATTGGCTGCAACAACCACCATTCCGGAAAAAAGCCATCGGTTGTCTTGTTTGCTGAGCAGTTTCTGTAGCAAGGCGATCATCACAATCGTAGTGGTAAGGTTATCCAGAACCGCAGAAATAAAGAACGTAAGGATACTGATAATCCACAAAAGTTTGATCCGATTGGTTGTATGAATTCTGTCGGTAATAACCCGAAAGCCCTGATAGCGGTCAATAACCTCCACTATTGTCATTGCACCCAAAAGAAAAAAGATAATAGATGCGACATCTCCCAAATGCTCAATGACGGCATGCTGCGTAATAAATTCCATTACCTGGGCTGTCTCAATAATCCCCAGCCCGGATGCAAATTCTTCCCAGTTACGGTTCAGATGCAAATGCATTATATTCGGAGCATCAATCACCAGTAAGGTCCATAAAATAGCTCCTGTAAACAAAGCTGTTGCAGCTTTATCAATTTTATTGACGTGTTCGAAAACAATAAATCCATAGCCCACAATGAAGACTATGATCATGGCATAGAAGAAAAACATAAGAATAAATATTAGAGAGAGAGGTAATTTTTTGACGCCGGCAAAGGTAGAGCCCTTTGCGTCTGATTATCCTCCATTAGCTCAGTTTTAAGAATGTTTAACGCAGCAAGGACTCACTATTCAGATAAAATCTATTTTATCACAAAAAAAGATGACAATTCAATACCACACAGATATATATGTGAAAAGGCACATATATACAAAACTCTAAATATCTAAATTAGCTGAAACATAATACAGGTAAATGCGTAAATAGCCGGGACAACAAAAAAAATAACATAATAACCAACATTAGAAATGAAGAAAAATCAATTCCCTAAACCCAATCTGGCAGATCCCATACAGTGGTTTTTAAAACATGTTACCAGTGGTGGTGTATTGTTAATTTTTGTAACCTTTCTGGCGCTGCTTTGGGCCAATTCGCCCATGAAAGAATATTACGAATCACTATGGGAATATGATTTCATCCTGGGATTGGCACCCTTTGAACTCAAAAAATCGCTTTTACACTGGATAAATGATGGCATGATGGCCATCTTCTTTTTTGTGGTAGGCCTGGAAATCAAACGTGAATTTATAGCAGGAGAACTTAGTTCGTTCCGCCAGGCCATTTTCCCGGTTTTCGGAGCCATTGGAGGTATGATTGTACCCATCCTGTTGTTTGTTTCTTTTGGATTTTCAGGTGAAATGTCGCAGGGATGGGGAATTCCCATGGCCACAGATATAGCCTTTTCTTTGGCCATTCTTGGAATTCTGGGGAAAAAGGTTCCATTGAGTCTGAAAATTTTCCTTACCGCTCTTGCCATTGTTGATGACCTCGGAGCTGTTCTGGTCATTGCCATGTTCTACAGCAACACCATTCTGTGGTACTATCTGTTCTTCGCATTGGGCTTATTACTGATCTTATTTGCAGCCAATTACTTCAACATTCAAAATCTATATCTATACACTTATGTGGGATTCATTATCTGGCTTCTGTTCCTGAAATCAGGAATTCATCCCACCATTGCAGGAGTTTTAGTGGCATTCAGTATCCCGATGCGTCCCAAAATTCATATCAATGACTTTATTCCCAAAATAAAAGACGGATTAAAGCATTTTTCGACCTTACCACGTGACGATAAGAAATTTGTAATGAGCAACAAACAGCTGGCCGCAATTGACCATGTGGAATCACTGGTAAAGAAGACCCAGAGCCCCTTGCAAATGATCGAACACAATCTGAGCGGAGCAGTCAACTACCTGATTCTCCCACTTTTTGCGCTGGCCAATGCCGGGGTGACCATTTTCTCTCCGGGATCTCCTCTTTCAAGCGGAGCTATTCTCAACGATCTATCTATTGCCATTGCGGTGAGTCTGGTTTTTGGGAAGGCCATCGGAATTTCGCTGTTCTCATGGCTGGCCGTAAAGCTGAAACTCTCTGTGAAGCCTCGTAACATACCATGGAAAGCCTTTATCGGATTGGGCTTCATCGGAGGTATAGGCTTTACTATGTCATTGTTTATTTCAAGCCTTGCTTTTGAAACACAGGAACTGATGAACCAGGCCAAAATCGGAATCTTTTTCGGCTCTATCGCAGCAGGTCTTATCGGATTTTATATTCTGAAGACATCGCTTAAAAAGGAAATTGCATAATTAATTTCCAAATATCCATCAAAAGGAAAAGAGGGTTGGTTTTCCAGTAGAGAGAATCGACCCTTTTTTATCGGTATTTCATATATTTACAAACGGCACACAATTGGCAGAACACCTTCAAAGTTTATCTTTATTTTAATGACCAGATATTGTACTTAAGAATACAAAAAATAGCTTTTACCCCATCCCTCCAGTTAATTTTCTTCCCCTCATCATAAGTCCTTCCGTAATAGGAGATGCCTACTTCATATATTCTAATACCCGGGATTCGGGCTATTTTAGCAGTCACTTCCGGCTCAAAACCAAATCGATTTTCTCTCAGCTTTACCCCTTTAATAACATCGGCACGAAACATCTTATAACAGGATTCCATATCTGATAAGTTCAGATTGGTAAAAGCATTGGAAATTAATGTCAGAAATTTGTTGCCGATGGAGTGCCAGAAAAAAAGGATTCGGTGAGGATTCCTGCCGATAAAGCGTGAACCGTAAACCACATCTGCAACACCTTCCTCCAATGGCTTCAGCAAATCATTATATTCACGGGGATCATACTCAAGATCGGCATCCTGAATGACAATATAATCACCCCGGCAATACTCAACACCTCTTCTGATTGCTGCTCCCTTACCGGAGTTTTCAAGTTGACATAAAACAACAAGATTAACATCCGGAAACTTCAAGCGGAATGTTTCTATTTCATCTACAGTATCATCGGTGGATGCGTCATCAACAACGATAATTTCAGTCTCTATGGGGAAATTATATCTGACAGAGTTAATGCGGATCAATATTTTTTGAACAGTCCGAGCCTCATTGTAGGCAGGAATTATGATACAAAGCTTTTTCTTCATCCAACAATATGTATTAAAAAATACCTTTTCTTTTCACCTGTAAAAATTTACTCCTTAAAATTGATTGGTATTCAAAATCCCTGTTCTCGTGCCTTCGTTAAAGTTACAACAACACAAAGCTTGAGACTCTCTTAAGATAAACCTTTCATACCGATCTAAAGAGTTTATTCAATTGCGGTTGTTCGAGGCAGCCTCTGATAACTTTTCCCCAAAGCACCGCGAGCAAAGGCGTCAACAGGAAAAGCATTCTGGAAATTTCAACCGAAATCAAGGCCTGAAAAATTACTGAAACTAAAAACCACCACTCATAACCTTTAAAAGCGATTAGGTAAGACTTCAGTTTCCCATTCAAAACTGCCGGCACTATCAACAAAATCCAGAAACCGGTAACCGAAAAAACCTCATAAATTCCGTGAAAAGAAAAAAGTCTTTTAAGCCCCAATACAATATAAGTCAGATGCCTGACATCCTTTCCCAACGAAAGAAGTGGCGGAGTATCACTCAATGCATCTATAATGAAACGTCCGGAAAAAACCAAGATACCTGAAACAAGAAATAAAAAAAACATTCTCGTTTTCTTAATGGGGGCATAAAAAAATATTATGGGCGCAATAAAAATGAATGATTCTTTAGCCCAGGGCCCCAGGAATATTGAAAAAATCAACATTTGCCAATTGTTTGTCTTCAATCCCAGTAAGACCAGAACTAAAACCAAAACAAAAAGACTATCCACCAAAGGCGTTCCTGCCAGAACTCCGGTCCATCGGCAGGTTAGAAAACTGACAAGCCCCAGTATCGAAGAAATAAAATGTCCTGTATGAACATAAACATATTTAAAAACAAAAACTCCAGCCAGGGCCATCAGCAGATTATTTACAATCAAAAAACTCATGGATAAGGAAAAATCTCCTTCAAAAGTCCAGGGTGCAAGCAAATCAAACAAATTTCCGAAAACAAAATTGATTGCACCTGCCAGAAAGGGAATAATTACCCGATAACGTCTTATCTCTGACTGATTAAAGTCCAGTTCTGCAATTCCCAGATAAGTAACACTATCGGGATTATTTGCCACCGTTAAAACGTCCATTACCTGAAAAGAAACACCATGGATGACAGCCAGAGAAATAAAAAAAATAAAACTATCAGAAGAGAAAAGCAGGTTGGTTAATTTTTTCATGGTACAAACAAGGTTCTCCGGTCAATGATAAATACAAAAGGATTAAAAAAGGGAGTGTTCTCAAAAAATCTGAAAACACTCCCGGTTTCACATAGTATCAAAATAAAACCTCACCCGCTCAGGTAAGGCAACGCTTCAATCAGTTACTCATAGGCACTTCTCGTTTCCCTTCGATGATTTCTCTGGCCATATCCAGGATGGTGGTGTCGTCAAGTTCTACTACGCCACCATCAGGGCCTTGCTCCAGATGAATTCCAATACTTCTGCCCCGATCGTAGTTGGCCCCTCCGAAATAATTTCTGACTGTCTCTACGTCGAGGTTTAACGAGTCGGCAATGCTGCGCATACTTCCCTCAGGCAGACTATCCTTAATCTTCCTGAGCTGATTGAATGTTATTGTAGTGCTCATAATTGAAATGATTTAAAGAGGTTATTGATATTGATGTGATATAAAATTAAGAAAAAAAAGGAAGGTTTAAAATAGATTTAACATCAAAAATATAGGTTTTAACAAAAATTATACTTCCCCCCATCCCGCATCAACCTTAAGAACCTCAATACCAATGCAATTCAACACAGGCAAACCACAATAATATTTCCTAATCCAACCTGAACGAGCCAGAACCAAATAACAAAACAAAATAGAAATAGATGATTTACAGTGTATACTTTCATTTTGGTGCAAGCTGCCTCAGCAGCCAGCTATATCTAATTTAATTGAGGACATTCGTAATTCGCAGAAGCCTGAACCCCATCACCAATAATTTGTGAATAAAACCTGACTAAACAGTAAGTGGTAAAATAATTTTACCCGATAAAAATATCAAGATGAAAGTGATAAGTCCTGTAAAAATAACCAATCGAACGGAAGGCAATGCGAATTCCCTTCTTCCAATGGTAGGTGTAATCCTGTCCGGAATCAAAAGGAACCTTGAAGCCACTTTTCTGTATAACCAATAAACGACCCAGCCAATCAGAGACCCCAGTATTAAACCACCTAAAATATCGCCGGGATAATGCACCCCCATGTAAATACGGGAATAACTATTCAACGCTGCCCAAAACAAAATAAAAACAGTGTACCAGTTAAAACGGAAAAGAAGCAACGAAAATACCGCCAAGCCAAAAGAGTTGGTGGCATGGGAAGAAACAAATCCAAACTGCCCACCTCTTTTGCCATTTATTAAGTCCACCATCCCTTCCAGGGCAGGTTCATGCGAAGGACGAAACCGCTCAAAACCTTCCTTAAATATATTGGTGGAAATCTGATCGCATAAGAGCACCATCAAACCAAGGAAAACAACAGTCATAAACCCTTTAATTCCCTGATTTTTAAATATCGCATACAGGATCATCACATACATCGGCACCCAAATACTTTTACTGGTAATCAACCAGAAGATATTATCGAACAAAGGCGATGTAAAAGAATTAAAGTAGAGCAGAAGTTCTTGATCTAACTGAATTAATGTTTCCACGGCTTCGTATTTTAGTTTATCAAAGAAAATAAAATTATCTCACTTTTCTCATAAAAATTGTCCATGACTAATACAAATGAGGTATTTTCAAAAATATATATGTAAATTTGTGCCCGCAAAACCAACAGGTATTGAATGAAAAAGAAGGCTTTATATATCATCAATCCGGCCTCCGGCATCGGACGCCAGAAAGACATGGCAAAGCTCATTCACAATGAAACCGACACGTCTAGTCTGGACATTGACATTGTTTTTTCAAAACACCCCGACCACGCATTCGAAATAAGTCGTCAGGCTGCCGGAGATTTCGACATTGTTGTAGCCGTTGGTGGCGACGGAACAGTCAACGAAGTTGGCCGCGGACTGCTCAACACCGAAACAGCACTTGGGATACTCCCCACCGGATCGGGAAACGGACTCGCCCGGTTTCTGCAAATGCCATTCAAGGTCAATAAAGCGCTGGACGTTATCAATCATGGAAATATTAAATCCATTGATGCCATCAAAGTAAACAACTATTACTCTTTAAACGTTGCAGGAGTTGGTTTTGATGCCTATATAAGTCACCAGTTTGCCCATAAAAAGAAAAGAGGCCCTCTTGCATACATGCAACTCATTTCCAAAGAGTTTCCAAAATACAAATCAGATCATTACCAAATTGAAATAGATGGCGAATCTATAGACATAGATGCCTTTCTTATCAGCTTTGCCAATTCCAGCCAATACGGAAACAATTTTCACATAGCCCCACAAGCCCGCATTGATGATGGTCTGATTGATGTTTGCCTCATCAAAGACTTTCCTAAATACACTGCACCGGCATTACTGATTAGTCTGGTGGACCAATCCATCGATAAAAGCAAATACGATAAGATCGTTAAGGCTAGAAAAATAAAAATTACCCACCCCACTGCCCTGCTTGGCCATGTAGATGGCGAACCCGTCAATCTGGGTACCAAAGTGGATATTGAAATCCTGCCGTTGGCTCTTAAAGTAGTGGTTCCTCCCATCCATCTACGTCAAACCTCTAACATTCTCCAACCATTGATGGAAATGATTCCACTGGGCATGTAAAAACCCATTGAGCAACATCCTACAGCAGAATCACCTTAAGTAGTGTCTGTCTGTAAAGTCCAACTTCTGCGTTGTTGCTCAAAATCTTAATCCTCAAATACATTAGTATTCTGCGGTTTAGATTTCTCACACGCCTTGAATTTGAACTTTCTATCTCAAACATATGAAAAACGCTTAGTTTATAGACAAACACTAAGTAGAAGTTTCTTTTTTCTTCAAGCCTGCTCTATGGTCATAAAACACTGTAATGGGTGAATGGCAACCTGCCCACCTATACACAACAGACAAATACCCTGCTAATTTCAAACGATTATTTTTTTTGATATTTGAACTTTGGGTGTCCGATTATAAAGTTAAATTTCCCAAAAAGGGATTTCATCGCTTAAACCCTGACCTACTTAATCTCACGACATAATCATTTTTTGGTGTTCATGATTTCAGCTATGTTCCAAGTCTTGTCTTGATAAAAGAAAGAAATTATTTCATGATTATTGTTACACTTAACACTATTCAAAAAAGCTTCTTACTGTTTTCGTAAAACCAAATAATCCAGGATTTCCCCGGTTTTCACTCTTATCTGCCAGAAACGGCTTCAAATAAGACTTAATGCATCCTGGAAACAATCATTTTTGACAAAACTGAATATGAACAATTAAAAAAAGACTTCTAAGTATTTAAAACTTTATCATTTTATACTACATTTGCAATAGGATTAATATTTTAAACTAAAGACATGACCAAAATTGCATTACAAACACTTCTGATAATTGCCTTAACGCTTGTTAGTGGTACGACAACAAAAGCACAAAAACTGAATTTAACAGGAACCAACAATTCAGTGGTCGTTACCGGTACCTCTTCCCTTCACGATTGGGAAATGGTTTTATCGGATTTCAGGGCTACTGCTGAAGTCACCCATAATGAAGATGGTTCTTATACCCTGACGAATGCCGGCTTAACCGGAGATGCGAACAAATTATCCAGCGATAACTCAATGATGGATAATAAAGCCAAGGATGCACTCAGAGCCAAAAAAGCGCCGGAATTAACTTTTCGCCAATCGACACCGCTGAGTATTGAGGCCGGAAATGAGGAAAAAGTTCACATCAAAGGGAATCTTAAAATTGCGGGGGAAACAAAACCAGTATCCATTCCCATCAATCTGACGATTCAGGAAGGCGGAAAAGTTCTTGTAACGGGTACCGCTACCGTGCTGATGAGCGACTACAAGATGGATCCTCCAACAGCAATGTTCGGAACTGTTAAAACCGGAGATGAAGTAAAAGTCAACATAAAACTTGAACTCAAATAATTATCATTTTAAACATTAATGCATTACAAACCAATAAAAAAAGCAAACATGAAATTTCAATATTTAGTATTTCTGGCTTTTCTGGTAATGGGTATTTCCACCAGCGCCCAAAACGACAGAGATTTTAAAAATTTCAGGCTTCCCGACCAACGGGGAATCAATGATTTTGAAGCACCTAAAGACACAACCGATAATTTTGACGGTGTTGACGTTAGAATTGGCGGAGCATCGACCATTCAATTCCAGGCAGTGGATCATGAAAACTCAGGCGATGTGGAATTGATTGAAATTGGCGATAATTTCAATCTGGCAACTGCCAACCTGGACCTAGACGTTCATCTTTATGATGGTGTAAAAATGCATCTCCGCACTTATTTATCATCACGTCACCACCCGGAGCCATACGTAAAAGGAGGCTACTTCCAGATTGACAAGCTGGATTTCATTCGCCAGGGCTTCATGTCCGATCTGATGGAAAAGGTAACCATCAAAATCGGTCACATGGAGAACAATTATGGTGATGCACACTTTCGAAGAACCGACAATGCCAGAGCAATTTACAACCCGTTTGTGGGCAACCTCATCATGGATGCCTTTACCACAGAAGTAGGCGGAGAAGTTTATTACCGAAGTAACGGCTTTATCGGAATGGTAGGTCTGACCAACGGAAAGCTGAACCAATCAGTCACCAACCCCGGAACCACCAAGGCCTCATTTGTCGGTAAAGTTGGATATGACAAACAAGTTGATGAAGACTTCAGGTTCCGTCTGACGGGCTCTGTTTACACCACAGGAGAAAGTGCAAGAACATACCTGTATGCCGGCGACCGCGCAGGATCACGTTACTATTATGTAATGGAAGCTCCGGATGCATCTGCCTCAGGAAACTTCCGATCAGGCCGCTGGAATCCCGGATTCAATAACGAACTGACTGCGTTTATGGTCAATCCATTCGTTAAGTTAGGCGGTTTGGAATTTTTCGGAGTAATAGAATCTGCCAGTGGAAAATCAAACGGAGAAACTGACACTCGCAACTTCACCCAACTATCAGGAGAACTGATTTATCGATTTGGTAATGAAGAAAATTTCTATTTGGGCGGACGCTACAATACGGTCGGCGGAGAAATTGCCACCGGAGAAGACGTCGATATCAACCGGGTGCAGTTAAGCGGTGGTTGGTTTATGACCAAAAACATCCTCGCAAAGATAGAATATGTAAGTCAGAAATATGACGGATTTCCCACCGGAGACATCCTGGATGAGGGCAAATTCAACGGCTTGCTGTTAGAAGCTGCCATCAGTTTCTAATCAGAACAAACAGCTGATTTTCAAATATATAAAATCAGATAAATGCCATTAAAAAACTTATTACTGTCACCTGCCGGTAATCAAAAACCGGTTAAACGAATCTCACAAAATGCCTTAAGACATTGCGGAAGATTACGTAAAGTGATGGTAGTAAGTTTTTTGTTCTGTTTCTTCAATATATTCGGGCAACCAATGGCTGAAAAACATCTCCCTCATCACAATGAATCAGCAGTTGAAGAGTGCGACAACTTTATAAAGATTGAAGGGTCCACCAATGTAAATCATTTTCATTTTGAGCAGATCTTCAACAAAAAAGATGAAATTATCGAGGAAGAAAGCCATTTGGGTGAAATAATAAAGCTTAAAATTCCAGCCCGCGAATTCACCCCGTCAAATCCCATGATGCTTGATGACTTTCTAAAACTCATAAAAGCCTCGGAATATCCCTTCATCAATATCACCATCTTCTTTGAAAACATTAAATTACCGGCCGGGCCTGAAAGCACAGTGGTACCGAAGATAAAAGTGGGTCTCGCCGGATCATCCAAAACATATGAAATACCCGGGCGCATACATGACTGCAGGAAAGAATCCCTCCATCTTAATGGGAAAGTTAGCATCAATCTAAGAGATTTTAATCTGGAGCCTCCCACCAAATTCATGGGCATGGTAAAGGTTAATAATGAAGTTTTTATTAACTTTGGACTTACTTTAAACAAGTAAAAATCTGAAACATTGAAATTTAACACTAAAACCCGTTACGGCCTCAGGGCCATGGTCGAGATTGCCAGAGAAACCAACAACAACGGTATTTTTCAGAAAGACATTTCCGAACGCCAGGACATTTCAAACAAATATCTTGATCACATTATCTATGCTCTCAAAGTTTCGGGCCTGATTACCAATGTAAAAGGCAAAAAAAGCGGTTATATTCTTACACGACCGGCACATGAAATTACTATCCTGGACATCAACAATGCTTTCGAACCGGGCATTTGTGTGATTGATTGTATAATGATGAACTACAAGTGCGAGCGTGAAAATGCCTGCTCAGCAAAAAATTTCTGGTCCGGACTAAACAGTATTATTACCGATTATTTCCAAAGCAACACGCTGGCAAATTTATTAGAGGAACAAATAGAACTCGACGAAAAGGAAAGCGCCAAACAATAAAACGGTTTTTTTACTCCTTCAACCTGATTAAAGTCCCCAATTCCACCTCATACAACGGGTCTCCAATATTTAGCGTTGTATCAGGATTTCCGGTGTAATAAACATTACCGGAAGAAAAAATATCCACACTCAACTCTTCCAGAGCATTCACGTATGAAGAGTTTACCGATTTCTGAACCAAACGAACCGATTTGGCCTCCAGCTGCAAAGCATCCACCGTGGTTAATCCTTCTGCATTAACAATCAGTTTACCGGTTTTTCCGCGAAAAATATGATTTCCAACATTACTGCCATAAGCTGCCAGAGAGATGGACCCCGCATCAACCAGTAAATCACACTGTGTAAAAGTTCCACGTCCGTTAACTACCACCGTAAGTGAAGAGATTTTCAAAGTATCGGTACTGGTGATTTTTGACGGAAAATTCGAAGTAATTCTCTTTAGTCCGGATACACCCACAGTTACTGACGGTAACTGCTTTTCCCTAAAACCAATCAGTCCTTCCGACTCAATTTTCAAAACTTTTCCCTCCTGATTTAAAACCAACCGGGGTACAAGAAAATCAAGCCCCTCCACTACAGCAACAGAATCCGCATCGTTAGTCAGAACCAACTCAACAGAAGTCTCTATCTCAATCCGGTCAAAGGAATTAAGAACCACCTCTTTTCTGATGATTTCCCCGTCTTTTAGCAAAGCATCGGTATAATCGCAACCTGACAAACAAATCATTGATATTAATAGTATCCAATAACTCTTCATAATTTATCCGTATAAAAATTACTTTTACAAGGTCGAATAAAACTCGCATTCCTTTTACACATAGAATTTTGTGCTATTTTCAAGAATCAAAATTCCATGACAGTTTCATTCTTTTTATATGGAATACGATATCCCAATCCAAATTCCATAAACTCCGACCTGAAAAAACTCGCCTTCACGCTAAAATTAGCTACCAACCTGTCGGTAATTCGGTGACGGATACCTAACCGGGGATAAACGGGCTGAGGAGGTTTTATATGGGAATAAAGATAAACTCCCATCTGAACAAAAAGAGAAGTTTTCCCCATAATCCAGTGACGGCCGCCAAAAACACCATAAAACATACGGTCAGTATGGTCGATATACTCTTTTATATCCGGATATGCATATGGAGCGGCCCCAAAATAAATGGCATCCAATCCGGCACTCCAGGCGGACTTCACAGACCGGTACCAGATATGATTGATGCTGAGACTTCCTGATGAGTAGATATTAAAATTGTAATCATTGGCCTGACTTCGCCCATAATTTAAAAACACTTCAATTTCTTTATTGTTTCTTCGTGGGGCTTCATGCCGTTTCAGTTGGGGCATTTTATCATCCAGAAAATGATATCGGGTTCCCAAACTAAAGGTGAGAGTATTAATTCCATTGTTGGGTTTGCGTGCAGCTCCGTTCGACATGTGATTCAGGGAAGCTGAACCATACAATGACCAGTGGTCAAGAATCCGGTAACCTGTATAAAGGCCGAATCCAACATACGCATTCAGTCTGGCTCCAAAAATCTGATTCCATGGGTTTTCCTGCGGATCAAACGGGTTATTGGTATAACCCAGGCCCATTGCCACCTTATTTTTTAAGGTAAAACGGGGGGTCCGCACAATGGGAAATTGCAAATACGGATATATGGCCATCCCCTGGCCATAAATATCAGGATTACCATAAGAATTATAAAAAAATCCCACCCCAACCTCAGGATAATTGTAATACTGTTGCCAACCAGCCCTGTCGAATCTCCACAAACCGTAATTCACTTCCACACCCCGTGAGAAATCATCTATAAAATAGATCATATTGGCATGATGAGGAATGACTATTCCATGATGGTAAAGAACACTCACATGCTGCTGATTAGGCGGAAGTCCCACCTCCGAAACCGGTACATGTTGTGCCTTCCCAACCCCGGAAAACAAAAGAATAAACGTTATTAAAAACAGAATACAACTTCTCACAATACAAAATCTTTTGGCTGCTAAAACAAATCAGGTGCAAAAATGCACATTTTGAATGAAACCATGATTGCGGATTTCATATTTTCGTATCTTTGCACCCGAAATCAGAAAGACAGTTCGAAACCATCCTGTCTCTAAAAAAAACTATGGGCCATGGACTGCATGTGCGTAAATGCTGATTTTCCGGCTTTTGTCATCTCAAAATTGACCGGAAAGTGTGCTTTTGCAGGAGATTTCTCTCCGGTTCTTCCATTCCCCAATGTTTTTTCAGGAAAAGCAAATTGGTTTCACTGACCAAATGGTTGGTTGCACCTTATTTGTAAAAAACATTATCAATCAATGAAACGAGCAGTTGTTTTATTATCAGGAGGTTTAGACAGTGCTGTTGCCCTCTACCTGGCTAAGTCCCGTGACTTTGAAATCCACGCCCTGTCGTTTGACTATGGTCAACGTCACGATCGTGAGTTACATGCGGCCAAAGCCATTGCACAAGAAGCCGGTGTTGCAGCTCATCAGGTAGTTTCCCTGAAGCTGGATCAGTGGGGAGGTTCTTCCCTTACCGACAAGTCAATGGAGGTGGAAAACGGCGACGTAAAACGTCAGGACATTCCTGTCACCTACGTACCTGCCAGAAATATGGTATTTTTGTCTGTTGCCGCTTCGTACGCCGAAGCGATTCAGGCTACAGAAATCTTTATCGGAGTCAGTCAGGTGGACTATTCCGGCTACGTAGATTGTCGCCAGGAATTCATCGAAGCCATGGAAAACGCAGTAAACAAAGGTACGGTAATGGGAGCTGAACAAAATCGCCCCATCCGGATTCATGCCCCGTTTGTGCACAAAACCAAAGCTGAGGAAATACAAATAGGCAGGGAACTGGGCGTCCCCTTTGAGTTGACCTGGAGTTGTTACCGGGGTGGTGAAAAGCCTTGTGGAACCTGCGACAGCTGTCTTCTGAGGGCCAAAGCCTTTGAAGAAGCCGGGGTGGAAGATAAAGCACTTACACGATGAGCAAGATAGTACTGGCCAACGAGGGCGTTTTCCCCATAACTAAGGATAAACATGGCAATCCGTTAAAATCGGTACCTGCCACAGGAATGAAAACCTCCGGCACCATACAGGGCGAAGGCAAACTGGCAGGGGTTCCTTCATTATTCATCAGACTTGCCGGATGCAATCTGCGTTGTATGTGGTCACTTCCTGACGGCTCATTGTGCCGCTGCGATACTCCGTATGCCTCATTTGAAGCAGAACAGGAACTCCAGTTAGATCAGGAGGACATCTTTGCTTTGGTACAACACAATATCGGAAACCTCAACCACGTAGTTCTGACAGGAGGAGAACCAATGCTCCAGCACAGACACCTTGCAATGCTTTCCGAACGCCTCAAGGAAGAATTACAGCTACATTTAAGCATTGAAACCAACGGAACAATATTTGCTGAAGACGTGGCCCAACACATCGATCTGTTCAGTATTTCCCCCAAACTGAAGAACTCCAATCCTTCAGCCCAAAAACTGGCTGCCTACGGATTGAAGCCCAACGGACCGCTGACTTATCATGCCGAGAAACGAAGAAATATTGAGGTACTCCAGAAGTACATTGACTTTTGTAATGCTTCAGACAAGGAATTACAGCTTAAATTTGTGGTGGGTCAACCCAACGATTACCTGGAAATAAAGGAAGAATTTCTGGATCACCTTCAAAACTGGAATCCGGCCGATATTCTCCTGATGCCACTGGGGGCCACTCCCGAAGAGTTAAAAGCCACCTCTGCCATGGTAGCAGAAATGGCCATCACCAACGGATGGCGCTATGCCCCACGCTTACACATCGATTTATTTGGGCCTAAAGCGGGGGTATAATATTATCGCCTCTTTCCTCTTTAATAATCGAAGAAATATGACAGTACTTCCGTTATCTTTTAGTAGTATTTGATAATTTCTTATTTATACAAACCACAACAAACAAATCACTTTTAATAAAAACTTTGCGTCCTTGCGTCTTTGCGTTTATGTTTTTTTTAACGAACTATCGATATGAACAACGAAGCCAAATATCTGGGAAAAGCCACCAAGTACCCAAAACAATATGCCCCGGAAGTACTTGTACCAGTGCCACGCGTGCTTAACAGGAAAATATACGGTCTGGAAGAGCACAGCCTTCCTTTCACTGGCATGGATGTATGGCATGCGTACGAACTGAGTTTTCTTACTCAAAAGGGAATGCCGGTGGCGGGATTACTAAAAATCATCTATCCATCCGACAGCCCTAATATTGTGGAAAGCAAATCATTAAAGCTGTATCTGAATTCGTTTAATATGGAACGATTTGGAAACAGATCCGCCGAAGGAACAGAGATGGTACTTCAAACCATAAAAGACGATTTGGAGAAACTCCTGGAAACCAAAGTAGAAGTCTCCTTTTTTTCAAAAGAAGAATCGTCAAAAGCCGATTTTACGGATTATGAAATTTTGGAAGAACAACCGGAAGTTGAAAACACTGAGTTTTCAATATTTCATGAAGATCCGGAATTATTAAAAGAAGACAGAAACAATCAGGAAAAAGAAATAAACGTTTCCACTCATCTGCTCCGCAGCAACTGCAAAGTAACCTTTCAACCCGATTGGGGAAGTGCATTCATTCATCTGAAAGGAAGAAACATACCCGACAGACCGGCCCTTTTGCAATATATTGTTTCCATCCGCAATGAAAATCATTTTCACGAAGAGATCTGTGAAATGATTTACAAACGCTTGTGGGACAAGTTTTCACCTGAAGAATTGATGGTATCCTGCATCTATACACGGCGTGGAGGCATTGACATATGCCCTGTAAGAACCAGTGCCCCCGAATTGATGCCCGAGAACCTGGTAAATAAGAATAAGCTGATGAGCAAACTGCTCAGACAGTAAAAAAGTTTGGGATTCACAGATGAAAGGTTTGAGTTCTGAGGTTTTGGCCTGATATATCTTTTTGACAAAAAATAAAAAGCCCCCGGTAATAATGCGGGGGCTTATGCTTTACTCCTTTTTCCCTTTCAATTCCTTCGGATAAACAAACATTTCCGTTCTTCCCGCTCCTGCCTTTATCTGATTCCATTCAGAAACAGAGAAACCGATAACTGCAGTAGCTGAAGTAGGAAAATGGAAAAAATTATCCCCGGCAAACTGGATGGCCATCAAAGCAATGTCGGGATTGTGCCCCACCACCATCACAGAATCCTTATCTCCCGAAAGTTCGGCAATCTTACTTACAAGTTCATCCAATGCAAACCCGTCATAAACAAACGGCACCTCCTGAATATCTGCTTCAGGAATACTGAACGAGCCTGCCATAATTCGGGCGGTTTGCAAGGCACGCCGGGCCGGACTCGAAATAACAACCTCCGGCACCAGACTTTTACCAATCAGATGATCAGCAATCATTCTTGCATCCTTATGTCCCCGCTTTTTCAGCTGACGAGAAAAATCATTTTCCGCATCAGTCAGCGGTTCAGTCTTGGCATGTCTTACTAAAATCAATCTCTTCATAAATCCAATTTACACTTTTTTTACCGAAGGCACCAGCTCTGCAATCTTAAGTATCACCTCCATAGCTTTTTCAAGCGATGGAACAGGCAGAAACTCAAAGCGCCCATGGAAATTATGTCCTCCGGCAAAGATATTTGGTGTGGGCAACCCCATAAAAGCCAGTCGCGCACCATCGGTTCCTCCTCTGATGGGCTTTATTTTAGGAACAACCCCGGCATCCTTCATTGCCTGTTCAGCCAGATCAACAATATATTTTACGGGCTCAATCTTTTCCCGCATATTGTAGTACTGATCTCTAATGTCCAGTTCCATGGCACCTTCTCCAAATTCATGATTTACCTTCCGAACAAGGTGCTCCATCTCTTTCTTCCGATCTTCGAAACGATCACGTTTAAAATCACGAATAAGAAACTGCATTTCCGTTTTTTCAACATCTCCGTTAAAAGACATCAAATGATAAAAACCCTCATACCCATCAGAATGTTCAGGCGTTTCATGGCGGGGTAACATTGCAATCAACTGATTGGCAATCCGGATAGAATTCCGCATCTTGCCTCGGGCGTAACCGGGATGTACATTACGACCATGAGCTGTGACTTTGGCCATAGCAGCATTGAAATTTTCAAATTCCAACTCTCCTATCTCTCCTCCATCAATGGTATAAGCAAATTCAGCTCCAAATTTCTCCACGTTAAACAAATCTGCTCCTTCACCAATCTCCTCATCCGGTGTAAAACCAACTCTGATTTTTCCATGTTTAATCTCCGGATGCTTAATCAGGTATTCCATAGCCGAAACTATGGCGACAACCCCTGCTTTATCATCAGCCCCCAGAAGCGTACTACCATCGGTAGTGATAATTTTTTGTCCGATATATTGTTTCAGTTCCGGAAATTCAGAAGGCTTTAATGAAATATTATTCCCCGCATCAAGCACAATTTCACCGCCATCATACTCTTCAACAATTTTTGGAGATACGTTTTTTCCTGAAAAATCAGGACTCGTATCCACATGAGCTATAAAACCTACCACAGGAACATCCTCTTCAATATTGGATGGTATGGTGGCCATGATATATCCATTGTCATCAAGCTCCACATCTTCCAGCCCGATGGTTTTGAGTTCTTCAGCCAATTCACGTGAAAAAAGCATCTGTCCAGGCGTACTGGGAGTCAGGCCTGTATCGGGATCCGACTGCGTGTCGATTTGGGTGTATTTGATAAATCTGTCAACTATAGAAGTCATAATATCAGTTTTTATTTGTTGTTTGCAAGATAAAAAAATAAGATGAACTCTGTATTGAGGGAAGTCATAATATTAAGAGAGACTTAGGTTGAGGTTGAGGCTGAGGTTTAGGCTAAAAAAAAAGCCTGAACAATCAAGGTCCAGGCTTTTAATAATTTTGTTACTATTCTTCAAATTAATAGGCACGTGCAAAAACAACCATTCTTTCGGATGGTTTGCCCGTCACCATACACTTTCCGGGTTCTTTAGGACCATCAATGGGAATACACCGCACCGTGGCCTTCGTCTCCTGCTTGATTTTCTCCTCTGTCTCTTCCGTACCATCCCAATGGGCCATAATGAAACCACCTTTTTCGTCGAGGACTTTCTTAAATTCCTCATAAGACTCTACTGTACGGGTATTTTCTTTTCTGAAGTCAATGGCTCGCTGATAAATACTGTTCTGGATCTCCTCCAGCAACTTATTAATATGATTTTCCAGACCATCTACAGCAACCACCTCCTTAGTCAACGTATCCCTGCGAGCAAGTTCCACTGTTCCGTTTTGCAGGTCCCGGGGGCCAATGGCAATACGCAAAGGTACCCCTTGCAATTCGTACTGAGCAAACTTCCATCCCGGCTTGTGATTGTCGTCATCATCCACCTTCACAGAAATGCCGAATTTCTTAAGAGCGGCAGCAATTTCATCAGCTTTGTCCACCACCTGCTTCAGCTCTTCTTCCTTTCTATATATAGGCACAATAACCACCTGAATGGGTGCAAGTTTAGGAGGAAGTACCAGCCCGTTATCATCGGAGTGGGCCATAATAAGGGCCCCCATCAAACGAGTCGAAACACCCCAGGAAGTAGCCCAGACAAATTCCTCTTTTCCTTCTTTGCTCTGATATTTAACATCAAAAACCTTTGCGAAGTTCTGACCAAGAAAATGTGAGGTTCCTGACTGCAAAGCCTTTCCATCCTGCATCAAAGCTTCAATCGTTAAAGTCTCTACAGCACCGGCAAAACGTTCACTGGCAGTCTTATATCCCTGAACGACAGGCATAGCCATATAATTTTCAGCAAAATCGGCATATACCTTCAGCATTGTTTCAGCTTCCTCAATAGCCTCCTCTTTTTTGGCATGTGCTGTATGCCCCTCCTGCCAGAGAAACTCGGCAGTACGTAAAAACAAACGGGTACGCATCTCCCAGCGAACCACATTGGCCCACTGGTTTATTTTGATAGGCAAATCGCGGTACGATTGTATCCAATCCTTATAGGTATTCCATATAATGGTTTCTGAAGTTGGACGAACAATATACTCCTCTTCCAGTTTGGCATCAGGATCCACCACAACACCGGTGCCATCAGGATTATTTTTCAAACGATAATGAGTTACCACGGCACACTCCTTGGCAAATCCCTCTACGTGATCAGCCTCTTTACTAAAAAAAGATTTTGGAATAAACAACGGGAAATAAGCATTCTGATGACCGGTTTCTTTAAACTTGTCATCCAGCACCCGCTGCATTTTTTCCCAAATTGCATAACCATAGGGCTTGATAACCATACACCCGCGAACAGCAGAATTCTCTGCCAGTCCGGCTTTAATTACCAGGTCGTTGTACCACTGCGCATAACTCTCACTTCTTGGGGTCAAAACTTTTGCCATGACTATTATTTAGATAATTAGATGTTAGTCAGTAGTCAGTAGTGATTAATTGAATTTCAAATTTCGATATAACCAAAACAACTGAAAAAACATATAAACAACACTATTTAAGTGCATTAGAACTATTCCCTACTGACTTTTTCAAACACGATTCAACCAAAACTTCTCAAATTCCTTAAACATCCCATTTTACTGAGAATGAAACCATAAGAATCTAATGCTTCGGAAAGCGCCACGAAAATAATAAAAATGGGTAAACTTTTTGTTATTTTACGACTGCAATTTGCAGAAATAGTTGATGTTTACGCAGATTTATATTCTACATAAAATCTAACCTGCTTTATACATAAAACAATATAGCAGGCTAAAACAACCTACAATGTCAACACCCTACATTATCTTTATTGTAGTTTCCGCGGTAGCAGTTCTTCTGTTTCTTGTTCTGAAGCTAAAAATCAGTGCTTTCATATCCCTGTTGATGGTCTCCATCTACGTGGGGTTGCTATCGGGCATGCCTCCGCAGGCAGTCATCAGCAGCATTCAGAATGGAATGGGAGGAACACTGGGCTTTGTAGCCACAGTCGTCGGTTTGGGGGCCATTTTCGGGCAAATGCTGGAAAGTTCCGGTGGTGCGGTGGCCCTTGCCCATTCTCTAATTAAAAAATTTGGAGAAAAACGGGCCCCTTCAGCAATGGTTCTAACAGGGTTCATCGTAGCCATCCCTGTGTTCTTCGATGTGGGATTCATCATTTTAGTTCCCATCATTTATGCCATGGCTCGTGACACCAAAAAATCATTATTGTATTACGGAATCCCCTTATTGGCCGGTCTGGCTGTAACCCACAGTTTCATACCGCCAACACCGGGGCCGGTGGCTGTAGCAGAAATCATTAATGTTCAATTGGGGTGGGTCATTCTATTCGGAGTTATCCTGGGATTTCCGGTGGCAATTCTTGCAGGGCCGGTTTGGGGCAGATATATCTCCAAAAAAATAATGGTTTCACCCCCAGAAGAGAATAAAGACCCTGTTTTTGAGAAAACTCCGGAAGAAACAACGCAAAAGCCGCCTTCTTTCAGATTGATTGCCCTTTTAATAGGGGTTCCGCTATTCCTGATTTTATTAAACACACTTTCTGACGTTCTGGTTGATCAGCAAATATTGAATAAAACGGCACTCACTGATACCATCCGATTCCTGGGGCATCCCTTCACTGCCTTAATTATTGCTACGTTACTGGCCATATACTTTTTATGTCTTCGCAGGGGGATTTCCAAAAATAAAGTTCTTGAACTCAGCACCAAAGCACTGGGGCCGGCAGGTATCATCATTTTAATAACAGGAGCAGGCGGTGTATTTAAGGAAGTACTGGTGGACAGCGGAATTGGAAAAATACTGGCTGAATCGATGGCCGGTTCCTCTCTTCCTCCCATTTTTCTGGCATGGCTTTTGGCAGCCATAGTAAGAGTAACCCAGGGATCTGCCACCGTAGCAATGATTACTGCTGCCGGAATCATGGCACCACTGATACAGGAAATGGATCTCACCGATCCCCATCGGGCACTGGTGGTATTAGCCATTGCATCAGGAGCAACCCTTTTGTCACATGTCAACGACAGTGGCTTTTGGCTGGTAGGTAAATATCTGCGTATGAATGAAAAACAAACATTACAATCCTGGACAGTAATGGAATCCATCATTGCAGTTGGAGGACTGGCAACTACAATGCTTGCCGGCCTTTTTGTATGACCGGTAAACCTAAACACCCCGGTACTGTCCAACAAGAAGGACAAAGCGTAAAAAAATGGAGCTTATCACAAAAGAACAAAACATTTTTTAACACTCACACAAAAAAACGACGTTTTGGTATAGATTTTGCTCCATAAAAAACAGAAACAAAACAGGAGGATGCCTTATGAAAAACTTATTATTAACAACAACCGCAGCTGTTTTGCTGATAGTGGCAGGTGGATGCACAACTACCGGCCAAATGGCATCAACCGGAGTATATTATGATGATATTTACTATGCACCGGACATGACACAGGAAACCCGTGAGCAGGCATTTGCTCCGGTGCCTTCCATTGCCAAAGAGGAACTGAAACAAGCAAGAAGAGAAGAAGACCGCCAGATTCGGGAATATGAAAACAGTAGCATTGCCCGTCAACAGGAAGATGTTCGTGATTTCTCTGAAATTCAGGAAAAATATGCAACTGTTTTGTCTGATGAACAGGCGCAAGAAGTAGATACCCTGATTTATTACAATGATGAAACCGGGTATTGGGTGGACGGTTTCGATGGAAGCAGCATGGATCGTGATTATGCTGAAAGGCTGATTCGATTCCACGGCCCTTTCAATCGCATACCATATTATTCACCACTCTACAACCAGTTTGTCTATTTTAACGACCCTGACTGGAATGTTTATGTGGATGGAAACTATGCCTATGCATTTCCTACCTGGAGCAATCGTTGGTACGACACCTATCGCTTCAACCGTTGGTCAAGTCCATGGAGCATGTCGTTTGGATACAGCTCCTGGGGATATCCGTCCTACAACTCCTGGTATGGATATGGTTATTACGATCCGTTTTATGACCCTTATTATTACGGGTGGGGTTACCATCATCGTCCCTACTACCACAGATCATATTACAGTTATTGGCATCAACCCTATTACAACCACGGGTATTACAGCCATAACAGTAAAAAAGATTACAGAAATGTGGAACGTGGTATAAAACCATCAATGGGAACCAACACCAGATATTCCAACACCTCGTCAGGTGGTGCTTATACTCCGCTTAAGCGTACGGGTAGCACAGGTGAAGAACGTGTCGTCAGAACAACCGATAGTGGTACGAGAATTATTCGTAACTCCAACGGAAGTACGACAGTTACCAATCCTGACCGGAATACACAAAGAGTTATCAGAGGAACTGCCACACTTAAGTCTGACGGACAAAACACTCAGGACAGAAGTGTTACCCGCTATAGGAGTACAGGTGCGTCATCCGGAACCGTTCAATCCAGAACAAGAAGGAGTTCAGCCCCAACCTATAGTCAACCGGAAAACGCTTCAAAACCATCCTACAACCGGACAAGTACATACACTCGTCCAACCGGGACCAACACAAGGACACGTACCGAGAGCTCTTTGAAAGCCGGAAGTTCAACACAACAGAGATCAGTGTCCACGCCCACAAGAACATACAACAGTGGTAGCAGTACACAGCAACGATCCAATGTTCAAAGAAGCAGCTACACTCCTGCCCAGCGCAGCTCTTCATCTAACAGTAGCTATACGCCAAGCAGATCAAGCAGCAGCTCAAGCAGATCGTCCTATTCAGGAAGCAGCTCTACCTCGTCAGGTTCAAGAAGCAGCAGTGGTTCCAGCAGTGGAAGTACTGTGCGCAGCGGAAGGCGATAAAAAGTGGCATCCTTGTTTCATAATCTTTTCTCACGCAAATTATCAAATAATTTGCGTGAGAATCTTTCAAACCCTATGGATATGACAAAATATTTATATTTGGCAACCGCATTATTGCTGATAAACACCTCCATTAATGCACAGACAGAAGACCATGCTTTGCGTTTTTCAACTCAGAACCCCACGGGAACAGCGCGAAGCATAGGATTGGGAGGAGCTATGGGAGCCCTTGGTGGTGATTACTCTGCCATTAGCATCAACCCGGCAGGTATTGCCGTTTATCGAAGCAGTGAATTCTCGTTTACCCCCTCTCTGGTTTTCGGACAAACTGAAAGCAACTATTACGGTAATCTTTCCACAGATGATAAGTTTAGTGTTCCCATTAATCAGGTTTCTTACGTGGGCACTTCCAGATTGATGAGAGAGGTGGAAACCGGACTGGTCAGCACTCATTTTGCAATCGGTTATAACCGGACTAATAATTACAACCGGAAAAGTTTTATTCAGGCCGATGGACGAGAATCATCACTTCTTGACGCCTTTGTTGAAAATAGTATTGACTTTACACCACAACAATTAGATAATTTTTATACAGGTATTGCTTACGATGCAAGATTAACTGAGTTAATGCCTAATAGCGAATATTATGATTATTTAAATGCATTCGAATACGTAAAAGAAGATGGAACAATTGCATTAGGGCCTCAAAACGGGTTAAATCAAATGAAACTGATGACAGAATCTGGATATTCAGGCTTGTTTGATTTCTCTTTTGGTGCAAACTTCAGCAATCAGTTTTATCTGGGAGCCAGCCTGGGAATAGCTACCCTTGAAAATAAAATTGAAACCCAACACTACGAACAGGGTAGTGATGAAGTTTACAACGCATATATTGATTACAGACTGGATAATGGATTTGAAATTCTGGATGATTTCTACTTCGACGAATATGAACGGACATCCGGGACAGGTCTCAATTTTAAAATTGGTGCCATCTACAAACCCATTAACAGCATTCGTATTGGAGCATCGCTGCATACCCCTACATACTATTCAATGAAAACGGAATATGACACAAAAGCGCGTGCAAATTTTTTCGATGCCGACAACTATGAGATAACCTCTGATCTTGGCGAAATATCCTATAATTTCCGCACCCCCCTTAAAGCCGTTGGTAGTTTTGCCTATATCATAGGAACCAAAGGGTTGGTATCCGTTGATTATGAATACACCGACTATTCATCCATGAAATACAACAGCAAAAACAACCACATCAACGAAACAGCCCAGTTTAATGCAACCAACACCGCCATTAATGAACTATTCCGGGCAACCCACAATCTGAGATTCGGAGCCGAATACCGTGTTTCCCCAATGTTGTCACTCCGGGGTGGCTACGCTATGTTTCAGAACCCTTACAAACAGGATAAAAACCTGCTGAATGCAGATGGCGAGCATTACAATGTAACGGGTGGCATTGGTTTCAGAAATGGAAATATGACCATTGATGTGGCATATCTCTACAATTATGAAACATATATTCATTCACTGTATAGTGTAAGTGATAGCTTTTTCGGTGTTCTTCAACAGAATGGTCGTTTCCCGGAAAACACTTCAAAAAATGAAAATTATTCTCCTGCCTACATGACTGCAAAAGACCATCATCTGGCGGTAACATTGGGATGGAGGTTTTAGACTAGGGAATAGGACTTAGAGAATAGAAAAAAGCAGGGTTTCTTCAAGATGAAGGAATCCTGCTTTTTATATGGTGATCATTGGTGTCCGCTTAATAAACTACCAACCCTTTTAAACCCCGATCTCTGCTTCCCAGACAAAAGCTCTAAGCCCTTGCATTTCGGCCTTGTCGTTTAGGTGATTCAGGTGTTCCAGCAGACCGGCAACACGATCTTCTTCCACAACAGTAATGATTGCCTCATTCATGGCCGGCCAGGTATGTGTACCCTGATGGGGTTCCCCATCTTTGGTACCTCTTCCCTGCACCTGTGGCCAACGGGTATAACCACGAATGGCAAGTTTATCCAGGATGTGCTCTATTTTCTCGGTAAGCGCCTGATTGTATGTAATAAAAACTGTCTTCATTTTAATGATTTTTGAGTTTTGAGTTTGGGGTTCGGGGTTCGGAGTTGAGAGTTCTGAGTTTAGGTCGGAGGTCGGAGTTCTGAGTTCGATGCCCCTCATCTCTCATCTCTCATCTCTCATCTCTCATCTCTCAACCCTGAACCCTCAACTATCAAATGCTCTCTTCCAGTTTAGCAATTCGTTTTCGTTCACTCTTCATGCGGTTGGCACCAAACATGGTGTAAACAACAGGCATCAGTACCAAAGTAAGCATCGTGGAAACTGTCAGTCCTCCGATAATGGCAACACCCATAGGACGCCATATCTCGGCTCCTTCACCAATACCAATGGCCAGAGGCAACATTCCCAGAATAGTGGTCAGTGTTGTCATCAATACCGGCCGCAATCTGGATTTACCTCCGGCTACCACTGCCTGAACAAGGGACATTCCCCGGTCGCGCAACAAATTAATATAGTCGATGAGAACAATACCATTTTTCACAACAATTCCAACCAGCATCACTCCTCCAATCATTGAAATAAGGTTGAGCGTAGTACCAGTAATGAAGAGCGCAATAAAAACTCCGGTAAAAGCAAACGGCAGGGTAAGCATGATAATAAACGGCGAACGCAGCGACTCAAACTGGGAAGCCATCACAATATAAACCAGAATGATAATCAAACCCAGCAACAAGCCAAGATCGGCGAACGATTCCTGCTGATCTTCTGCAGTTCCGCCAATATCAATCCCTACTCCCTGTGGCAAATCCATCCGATCCACTTCAGCGTTTATCTCATTTACCACATCGGTAATAGAAGCATCGTAAAGCGAACCGGTTACCGTAATCACCCGTTGGCGGTTTCTTCGCTCAATGGAAAGTGGTGCCATATATTCCTCCACGCTTCCAACTTCACGAATCCGGATGGCCTCGCCCTGCGTATTGTAAACCAGAATATTTTCGACAGACTCAATGGACTCTCGGAAAGGCTCGGAAAAACGAACTCTCACATCATACTCATCACCATCCTCCCTGTATTGAGCCGCAATCAGTCCGTTGATGCGATTTCGCATGGCATTGGCAACTGTAGCTGTATTGAGTCCGTAAATACCCAGTTTTTCGCGATCAAGCACCAACTGGTATTCCATTTTGGGATCGTCCCGACTGATATCAATATCGCGAAGCCCCTCCATATTTTCCAATTTCTCCATAAAATGATCAGCCACTCTTCCAGTCTCCTCCATATTGTAGCCGGACACAATAACTTCAACAGTACTGGCACCACTGCCCATACCGCCTCCGCTACCTCCCGGAGAAACGGTGTAATCCTTCAGTAAGGTAACGCTGTCCAGATCCTGACGCATCAAATCACCTATCTGATAAATATCTCTTTCACGTTCCGAACTGTTGGACAATCGCATGGTGAAGTTAATCACATGGGTCCCGTTCTCTCCAAAGGCCGAAAAGATATTGTCCTCGTCTGCCACACCGGCACTGGTGGAAATCACCTCTATCTCAGGGTATTTCTCCTGCCAGATATTTTCAAGATCACGGGCAACTTTTTGTGTTTTCTCAAGCCGTAAACTCATGGGAAGCTCAACAGTTGCCTCAATCCGTGCATTGTCGGCGGGTGGAATAAACTCCGTCCCCACTAATGAAACCAGTGAAATACTGGCAACAAAGATGATTACGGAAACAATAACCACCATCACACGATGTCTGACGGCAAAGCCGAGTGTTTTCTCGTAAATATTATCGAGCCACACCAGAAATTTCTCAAATGTTCCGAAAACAGCTTTGGCAACTCCCTTTTTACGGGGAGGCATCAGTCGCAGCATTTGCGAAGAAAGCATCGGTGTAAGAGTCAGTGCAGCTATGGTGGATACAATCACCACCAAAGTAACAATCATTCCCAACTGGCGAAACATGATACCACTCAGCCCCTGAACCAATGTCAAAGGAAAAAACACTGCCACAACAGTCAGGGTGGTTGCCACAACCGCCAATCCCACCTCATTGGTCCCGTAAATGGCTGCTTCACGGGGAGAACTCCCCTTTTCAATGTGGTGGGTTATATTTTCGAGTACCACAATCGCATCATCCACCACCATTCCGATTGCAATCGAAAGAGATGATAAAGAGATAATATTCAGCGTATTACCCGTAGCATACAAATAGATAAATGATACAATCAATGAGACCGGAATGGTTAGGATAATTATAAAGGTAGCCCGCCATCTTCCAAGAAAAAAGAGTACTACCAATACCACAAAGATACCGGCGTACATCACTGTATTGGCAAGACTACTGATGGAGTTTTCAATAAACTCAGAGGTATCAAAAATAGTCTCAATCTCCACATCCGGTGGCAGATTCTTCATCAACACAGGCAACCTGTCCCGCACCTCCTGAGCTATTTCCACCGAATTGGCCCCCGATTGCTTCTGAATCACAATACGTGCACCCACACGACCATTGGCGCGTTCGTCGATGGTTGTTTCGGCCAGCGTATCTTTTACAGTACCCACGTCAGACAAACGAATGATGCGCCCCTGGAAGTTTCCCAGAACCAGATGTTTCAGTTCATCACTTGATTTGAATTCTCCCTCCACTCTCACAGGATACCGATGACTTCCAATATCAAGGTTACCTCCGGGAAGATTTATGTTTTCCTGACCGATTACTGCTCCAATTTGTTCCACGGACATGTTGTATGCCTCAATCTTCCGGGGATCCACATTCACCTGTATCTCCCGTTTGGGACCTCCTGATAAAGAAACGGCCCCAACCCCTTCGATGCGGTTGAGCGGATTCACAATTCCTTCATCCAGGATCTTTGTGAGTGCAGGATAACTTTCCTCCGCTGTGGCAGAAAGCAGCATAATGGGAATCATACTGGTGCTGAACTTGAAGATGATCGGCTTCTCAACCCCTTCGGGAAGATATGATTCCACCCTGCCCAAAGCATCTCTGATATCATTAGTTGCCTCATCAAGGTTGGTCCCCCACTCAAACTCCAGCATCACCAAAGAAGTATTATCCTTTGATGTGGAAGTCAACTCCTTAAGGTTATTTACGGTATTTAGGTTGTCTTCCAGAATCCGGGTAACATTGGTTTCAATATCTGCAGCACTGGCACCCTGATAGAAGGTGAAAATGCTCACAATGGGCGGATCAATTTCAGGATAGAGATCGATGGGAAGATAGCGAAGCGAAAACATCCCCATGATGATTACCCCGACAAATATCAAAATTACTGATATCGGCTTTTTAACCGCCTTTTCGTATATACTCATTGTCTGATAATTATCTGATTAATAAATCAATTAAAAAGGACACCACGATGACTCAGAACTATCTACATATTTTGTGATTATCAATTCACCGTCATCCTTCCTGGTTACTTCACAACTTCCACCGGCGTTTGATCCAGCAATCCGGCATGACCGGCTACAACCACCTCTTCTCCTGCTGATAACCCTTCGGTAATTTCATAAAAATCATCAATTCGTCGTCCCAGATCCACCACTCTTCGTATCACTTTGCCATCCTCTACCACAAAAACAAACTTATCATTGGTTCCCTGCTGGCGCTGAACCGCCAAATCGGGCACGGTAACCCGCTCCAGGGTTTCAAACACCATATTCACACGACCAAACATACCCGGGCGAATCTTCTCTTCCTGATTGGGAAATCTGGTTTCCACAGTAAAAGTCCGGGTGTTGGGATCAATGGTAGGATATTTCAAAAACACTTCACCCTCAAACTCCGTCTGCGGATAAACATCCAGTTCCATGGAAACAGGCATTCCGTTCTTTACAAGCGGGAAAAAAGCCTCCGGAATATGAACATCCACCTGAACAGGGTTGATCTGCATTACCGTAAGAATACCGGCCCCCGTAGCCATGGAGTACATATCTCCGTTTTCGAAATTTCGGGCTGTAACGATTCCGTTAATCGGAGAAACCAACCGGGTATTCTCTTTAAGATTTTCATATGCAGAACGAGTCACTTCAAGCTCTGTACGCATCTGATCGAGCTGTTGCTGAGAAACACTTCCGGCTTTTTGCAGCGTATCGAGTCGGGCAAACTCCTTTTCAAGATGCGCCAATTGCAATTCGGTCTGAACCAGTTGAGAGGGATCCATCTGCACCAGCAATTGCCCCTTCCGAACAGGGTCTCCAACCTCAACAAAAATCTGCTGAATACGCAACTGCATGGATGGACTAATAATATTTTGCTCAACAGGTTCCACATTTCCGGTTAAAGTCATTTTTTGATCCACTTCTCTGATTTCAGAAAAGGCTGTTTCCACTTTTTTTATTTCTTCGGCAGAATCATCATTTTGTTCTTCTGCCGGCCCGGAACAAGCAACTACAGATGATAAAAAGATGGATAAATACAGGATTTTATTGTTTAACACACTGGTTTTCATGTCTTCTTTTATTATGAGTTATTGGTTTACTAATTATCAATACAAGGCTATTAATAAAATTCATTTTGTCCCGGGCAACGAATTGCCAAGAAGTTTCTCATATTCTGCACGGGCAGATAAAAAATCAAAACGGGCCTGATTCAGATTAAGTCGTGACTGAGTAAGTGCCACCTCGGCATCATTCAGTTCAAGCAATGTAGCAACGCCTGTTTCGTAGCGGGTCCGGGCAATTTTATAGCCCCGTTCAGCTTGTTTTACCCCCACCTTTCCGGACTCAACCTTTTCAGCGGCAGCTTCCATTTGCGAATATGCATTGAGAACAGCCACAGAAACCTGCCTTTCCACATTTTCACGTTGAAAAGAGAGTTGTTCCATGCTAATTTCCACCTGCTTTTCCTGATAACGCTTAGAAAACCCACTGAAAATGGGGACTTGTAACTGCAAGCCGGCAACCACCGGTTTTGCCCATTCGTACTCATTAAACCGGAAGTGGTTGGCCTGCGTTTGATACTGAAAATTGACAAAAGCCGATAACGTCGGGAAACGCTGTGCCCTTGTAAGATCAAACTGTTTGTCCAGTTGAAGTTCCTGAACCTCCAGTTGCCTGATATCGCTGTTGTTTGAAAGATCCTGCTGGGGTGCCGGTGGCATGGATTCAATTAATAGATTAAAAGTCAACAAGTCTTCCTCAAATTTAACAGGCATATCCCGCTCCAGTCCCAATAAAATCTTCAGCATCAAAACGGATACTTGACGCCCGTTCTTTGCTTCTGTCAATGACGGTTCAAGATTACGCACCTGTACTTCGGAACGAATCACATCATACTCGGCAGCAGCTCCCTGTTCATAAAGACGTTTAATATTCTCATAATTCTCCTGTGCATTACGGATACTGCGTTTCATGACATTGTAGGAATCATTGGCCAACAAGCAGTTAAAGTAAGCCTTTTTGACCTCACTAATCATATTTATTCTTGACTGGCGTGCCGACTCAAGAGCGCTTTCCATTTGCACCTCAGTCATCTGAATATTGCGAAAAAGTGACATATTAAACAACGGCATGGCGGCTGTGATGGCTCCTGAGTAACTGTTGTCCGAACCAATCTCGATGGTAGTGTTGCCACCGAAACCGGCAGCCATATCCTCAGACAAAAACATTACCGGTTTTTTCACATTCCGGTTATAGCTCCCCTCTGCAGAAACCGAAGGAATTAATCCGGCCCAGGCCTCCTTACGGGAGTAATCCACTTTGGTGATTTCCTTGTCGGCAACTTTTATGCCCGGGTTATCCGACAATGCGATCTCCACTGCTTCGCCAATGTTAAGGTAAAGTGTATCGTTTCCGGCATCTTCCTGAGCTACGGATTTTGCTGAAAAAATCAGCAGAGCAAGAACAAGCAGAAGAAAAATTTTCCCTAATGAATTCGTTTGTATCATATTTTCAATCTCTTAATAAAGTCTTAAAAATCTTCTAATTAGTTGCTGTCCATAAACTAAGCGTTTTTCATGTGTTTGAGCTAGAAAGTTCAAATTCAAGGCTTGTGAAAAATCTAAACCGCAGAATACTAATGTATTTGAGGATTTAGATTTTGAGCAACAACGCAGAAGTTGGACTTTATGGACAAACACTATTTAAACCATGAAGTTATAAGCTAATAACTTCATAAAATGAATCAATAACTGGCTCTTCCCAGCAGTTCCTCCATCACTTCCACACCTTTCCGGGTAGATATTCCACGTGCAAAATTGAGAAACATATTCTCAAACAATTCCTTACGTGGAAACTCCTCAATTGGGAAAGCTTCATTACTGTGAATCAGGTTCAATTGCTCATAAAAAATACGGGCAACCAATCCGGTATTAATTTCAGCCCTGAAAAGCCCCTCTTTTTTTCCTCGTTCCAATAAATCCTGTAATTGTTTCTGAGCAGATTTCCGCCCTTTTTGAATGGTCTCCTCCCAAATCCGGGGAAAGAATTTCTGCATATCCTCCAGATACATCGGAGAAACCAAATCGATGCTTTCCAAACCGTAACGAAGAATTTTAATGATTACCTCCATCACATTCCCTGACTCACTCTGCATCTGATCCACCTCCTGACGGTGTTTATCGCTTAGGAAATCAACCGTTGCTCTGAGTATTTCGGTTTTATCGCGAAAATTTTCGTAAATGGTTCGCTTGGACATACCAATTTCTGTGGAAATATCGTCCATTGTAACCCGTTTTATTCCTTTGGAATAAAAGAGTTTACCGGCTCCCGTGATTATGCGTTCTCTGATATCCATCCAGTAATTTTGAGAGAAACAAATGTATGGCGAAAACTGAAAAAACCAAAATAGTTTTCGCAAATTAACTTTTATTAATGGCCTTCTCTTTTGTCAATAAAAAAAACCGCCAACACCCTAAGGCATTGACGGTCTTTTTATATCAATTAAAGAAATGTCTTACACGATCATTCCTGCCGCAACTGTTTCGTTGGTAGTCTCATCAATAAGTACCAAACTTCCGGTATTACGGTTGACGTTATAAGAATCGTAGAACAAAGGCTTGGTAGTCCTAAGTTTCACACGTACAATATCATTCATATTTACTTCCAGATCGTCGGGATCATGCTCAAGCGTGTTGATGTTCATTTTGTAATCAACACTCTTAATCATGCAACGCATTTCGGCACTGGTTTGGCGCAAAGTATATTTACCTCCCGGAATCATTTTCCGCTCGTTAAACCAGCAGAGCATCACATCAATATCCTGACTAACCACCGGCTCATGTCCGTTGGTTTCTTTAACGAGCATATCTCCGCGACTGATGTCAATGTCATCTTCCAATTGTACTGAAACAGATTGTGGAGCAAACGCTTTCTGCAAAGTTTCTGTAAACAAGTCGATGGTTTTCACCTTTGAAGTAAAGCCCGAGGGCAAAACTTTTACAGTATCGCCAACATTAAGACTTCCACTCATAATACGACCACCATATCCACGATAGTCAGGATAATCTTTGGACTGAGGACGAATCACATACTGTACAGGCATCCTGAAGTCGTCACGATTAATATCACTTCCAATATGGAGGTTTTCAAGAAGGTACATCAACGTTGGCCCTTCATACCAATCCATGTTTTTAGAGCGATCCACCACATTGTCACCTACCAGCGCGCTAATGGGCACATAACGAACATCTTTCACACTCAGTTTGGAAGAGATACCCTCCACATCAGATTTTATCTGTTCAAAAACATCCTGCTTATATTCCACCAAATCCATCTTATTCACACAAATGATGATATGAGGTATTTGCAGAAGTGAAGCAATATAAGTATGCCGGCGAGTCTGCTCGAGTACACCATGACGTGCATCTACAAGGATAATGGCCGCATTGGCAGTACTGGCACCGGTAACCATGTTACGGGTATATTGAATATGCCCGGGAGTATCGGCAATAATAAATTTTCTTTTGGGGGTGGCAAAGTATCGGTAAGCCACATCAATGGTAATGCCCTGTTCTCTTTCTGCCTTCAGACCATCGGTCAGTAAAGCAAGATTCACATCCTCACCACCCGAACGCAGACTGGCTTTTTCGATAGCCTCCATCTGATCTTCAAAAATGGCTTTGGAGTCGAACAATAAACGACCAATTAGTGTGCTTTTGCCATCATCCACGCTACCAGCTGTGGTAAAACGCAAAAGCTCCATATCTAAATATCCGGATTCTTTTCCACTCATTTTGTTTCAATTAGCAATGATCAATGTCCAGTTAGCAATTGTCAATGATCAGTTATCAATTTATATTTTATTTATGGCTCACCATCAAGCCAACACGTCAGAGAAAGTCCCTCTTGGGGGGATTTAGGGGGCCCTTTAAAAGTACCCCTCTCGTTTGCGATCCTCCATTGCAGATTCAGAACGTTTATCATCGGCACGGCCACCACGTTCTGTAACACGGGTTGCAGCGACTTCCTGAATAATGTCCTGAAGGTTATTAGCCGTTGAAAGAGAAACTCCGGTACATGTTACATCACCAATGGTACGACATCTAACATCACGCATTTCCAGCTTTTCACCCTCTTTCAACTGCATAAAAGGTGCTTTTGCCATCCATACACCGTCACGCTGAAACACCTCTCTTTTATGAGTAAAGTATAGTGAAGGCAACTCAATCTCCTCCATATAAATGTATTGCCACACATCCATCTCGGTCCAGTTACTGATGGGGAATACACGGAAATGCTCTCCCATATTCTTCTTCCCGTTGAACAAGTTCCAGAGTTCGGGACGCTGATTCTTGGGGTCCCACTGACCAAACTCGTCACGATGTGAAAAAAAGCGCTCTTTCGCACGAGCTTTCTCTTCATCACGGCGTCCACCTCCCATTGCAGCATCAAACTTTTCCTGTTCAATGGCATCCAGCAAAGTAATGGTTTGAATTTTGTTGCGACTTGCATTCACACCGGTTTCTTCCACTGCCTTACCCTGATCAATGGTGTCCTGAACATATTTCACAATACAGCGGGCACCGGTTTTTTCCATCAGGTCGTCACGGTATTGAATTGTCTCAGGGAAGTTGTGCCCTGTATCAATATGCATCAACGGGAATGGCACCTTAGCAGGCCAAAAAGCCTTTCGGGCCAGATGAAACATCACAATAGAATCTTTCCCCCCCGAGAATAACATCACCGGGTTCTCAAACTGGGCGGCAACTTCGCGAATCACAAAAATAGATTCAGCTTCCAACTCCTTAAGGTGGTTAATCTGGTATTTGTCCATTTATCTTTATTCTTTTGCTGAGATTATCCGATATGCTATCAAAATCAACAGTATCAGTTAATCTTTAAATAAATACATGCTTTTAAAATCGGCTCCAAATATACTTAATAAAAAGGCCATTCCCAAAAAAAGGAATGGCCATATAAACAATAGAATGTTAGATTCTTAAAAGTCAAAAAAAATCAAGAATCCAATCTTTTACCCATAGAATCCTCCTCAAACAAAACAACTGTTCTACAAATACTTATAGCAAAACTGCATGCATCAGGCTATTCTCTTTAATACATGTCACTCAACTCTCCGGAATCAAAACTCTTATTGTACTGCTTCATTGCACGCATACTCATACCCATACTTGCAAATCCTCCATCGTGATACAGGTTTTGCATAGTCACTTTCCGGGCATAATCGGAGAACATGAGGGCACAGAAATTGGCACAATCCTGTGCATCAGCGTTGCCAAGAGGTGACATACGATCGGCAAAATCCACCAATCCATCAAACCCTTTTACCCCACTACCAGCGGTAGTTACCGTAGGTGACTGACTGATTGTATTAACCCTGACTTTACGCTCCCGTCCGAAAATATACCCGAAACTACGGGCAATAGACTCGAGCAATGCTTTCGCATCCGCCATATCATTGTATCCGTAAAGGGTACGTTGAGCAGCAACATAAGAAAGTGCAAGCACAGATCCCCATTCACTCATTGCATCCAGCTTAAAAGCCACCTGCAACATCTTGTGGAATGAAATAGCAGAAATGTCCAGTGTTTTCTGAAGATAATTATAGTCCAGATCGTGATAGACTCTCTTCTTTCTTACATTAAGAGACATCCCGATTGAATGCAGAACAAAATCGATTTTGCCGCCCAGAATTTCAGTTGATTGTTTGAAAACATTTTCAAGATCCTCAACATTGGTGGCATCAGCAGGCAGCAGGGTTGCTCCTGTTTTCTCTGCCAGGTTGGTCACCTCCCCCATGCGGCAGGCCACATGAGTATTTGACAATGTGAAAGTGGCTCCCTCTTCGTGAGCCAGTTCGGCAACTTTCCAGGCGATTGACATATCATTGAGGGCGCCGAAAATAATCCCCCGTTTCCCTTTTAACAAGTTATTTCCCATATCGGTAAAATGTTTTTCAGGCTGCAAATATATTGCAAATTCACTGCCGGTAAAAGAATCCGGTCACCTTATATTAATCGAATCTATTTTAAAATAAGTCTAATCTCTGACACACAAAACCTTGCACAACAAGCTGCAAGAGACATTTAACAAAATTACACACCAATTAGGTATTAAAAAGCATCATTTGTGATTGAAATGTATGTAAAAGCGGGTGTTTTTTGTCAGTAACATCAATTTTCCATTAAAAAGCGGGCGTTTTCAAGGGCGGCATCCGTAACGCTTGACCCACTAAGCATCCCTGCAATTTCATTTATTCTTTCGTCATTACTTAACAACTTAACAGAGGAAATGGTTTGATGATCGGTTTCTGTTTTGAAAACTTTGAAGTGACGATTGCCTTTTCCGGCAATCTGTGGAAGGTGTGTGATACTGATAACCTGAATATTCTTCCCCATCAACTGCATGATGCGCCCCATCCGGTCAGCTATTTCTCCGGATACACCGGTATCTATCTCATCAAAGATAATGGTAGGCAATCCTTTGGCATCCGAAAGAAGCGATTTTATGCAAAGCATCACCCTGGAGATTTCGCCTCCGGAGGCTACTTTTGGAATATCGGTAAGTTGTGCACTTTTATTGGCAGAAAAAAGAAAAGCAATCTCATCCTGACCTTCAGGACCAAAATCTGCACTTTTTTGGTTGGAAACAGAAAATCTGGCATTAGGCATTCCCAGTTCACGCAATTGTCCCTGAATAAACCCCTCAATCTGTGTGAAGACCTTTTCGCGGCTTTTTGTCAATGAGTTTGACTGGTCCTGCAGTATTTTCAGTGCTGCAGCAATCTCTTTTTCCACCCCCACCAACTCTTCATCAAAGGAAGCCAGCTGCTCAAGTTTGGAGGAGAGATCCTCTCTTATTTCCAAAAGTGCCTCCACAGAATCAACATGATGTTTTTGCTGAAGAGAGTAAATCATATCCAAACGCTCCTGAATTAATTGCTGACGTCCAGGGTCAAACTCCACCTCAGTGCCACGCTCAGTGATCTCTTCGGCAATATCTTTAAGTTCAATATAGACAGAGTTCAGGCGTCCGGACAATTCTTCGCCCTGAGGAAGATAAGGTGAAATTCGTTGCAAAGCCTCTTTCAGATGAAACAACTCCTGCACCATGGGTTGCTCACTTTCATAAAGGGTCATGGAAGCCTGCGATAAAGCTGATTTTATCTCTTCCACATGCGAAAGGGTTTCCAACTCCAGCTCCAATTCGGATTGCTCCCCTTTCTGAAGGTTAGCCTCTTCCAATTGTTTAAACTGAAACTCCCAATAATCCTGATCATTACGCTGACGGGCATTGAGTTCCTCCAGTTTTTTCTTAGCTGTAAGTAATTTCCTGTATGTATGATATGCTTCGCGGTAACTTTCAAGTATTTGGCGATTTGAAGCGACGGTATCCACCACATTTAACTGAAAATGATTATCCCCCAGAAGCAGATTCTGATGCTGCGAATGAACATCAATCAGCTTGTCGGATAAAGACTTCAGAAAATTCAGGTTGACAGGAGTATCATTGACAAAAGCACGAGACTTCCCGGACGGAAGAATTTCCCGTCTCAGCACTGTTTCATCTTCATAATCCACATCTTCTTCTTCGAAGAGCACCTGTAATCCGTATTTGGATACATCAAAAACACTCTCAATAACACACTTATTCTCCTTATCTCCAATGACAGAAACATCGCTTCGTTGCCCCAGCACAAGTCCCAGAGCACCCAGCATGATAGATTTTCCGGCACCTGTTTCGCCTGTAATAACAGTAAAGCCGGAACCAAATTCGATAACGGCCTTATCAATCAGCGCATAATTCTTTATGGATAAAGATTTCAGCATATTACATTAATTATCTTTAAGCAATTTCTGATAAGCATCCGAATTGGTAGGATTGATTTCTGAAAGGGTATTGACAACCTCTGCCTTCTCCATGGAGAAAGATTCCGAGAAAATATTGACAAATTCCTGATGCTTGGCATCAAATAACACCTGCAAAGCAAACGAACTGGGGTCTGTTCTGTAAACTTTTTTCAACAAATCCATCGATTCCGCAATATTTGCTCTTCCCTCCTCCGGATCTTCGGACATCTGATCCAAACCAGTGCGATGATATTCATAATAAAACTCCCGCAAGGGTCTGTGGTCTTCTTCTAGCAGATTATCCACCAGCCAGTAGCGGTTCTGCCGACTTTCAAATTGTTTCCAACCGCTTTCACGGGCATTTTGCATCATCCCTACAATGCGTTCAGCCTCTTCAAACCAGGTTGTTCCACCTTCAGGACTGAAAGTATCATAGTCATACCCCAGGACAATATTGGCATAATAAGCTAATAGTGCCACCAGGTTGGATTCAATATTGTTTTTATTGTAAACCAGTTGTTCATATTCACCATACCTGAAATCCACATTATCATCTTTAAGATTCAACGTAGTGGTGGAATAAGCAGAATTGTAAACCGGTCGACGAGCCTGTATCTGCATGGAGCCTCTGAACTGATCCACTCCTATTACTTCGTCGATGGTAAAATGAAAGGTGCACTCAATGCGTTCGGAGTTCTCATACTGATGATTGGTCCACTGCTGGTTGTTCATAAATTCATAAATGGTCTCACGCAATGTCTGAAACACATTACGATTGGTCCCCTGAACGGATGGAGCTACTACCTGAACATTGCAACGCAGTTCCTGCCCGGACGCAGCCATCAGAGACATCAGCAAAAAGAAAGATACAAAAATCAGTTTTCTCATTTCAAAAGAATTTTTTCCAGGGCTGAAGCAATATCTCCAGCAACCTCTTTCTTACTCTTTAACGGAAAATTTTCTTTTTTATGGTCTTTATGAATTATTGTAATACGGTTGGTATCGGTCATAAAGCCCTCACCGGCACGATTCGGTGAGTTAAGCACAATAAAATCAAAATTCTTTTTTTTGATTTTATTAAGAGCATTGGCTTCCTCATTGGAAGTCTCCAGTGCAAAACCAACAGTTACCTGATGATCTTCCTTCAGGGCCCCCATATTGGCTGCAATATCAGGATTGGGTTTCAATTGAAGATTCAATTCTTCTCCGGTTCGTTTAATTTTATCAGCAGAAAGATTGGCCGGCGCATAATCGGCCACCGCCGCAGAAAAAACAGCAGCATCACAATCGGGAAATATTTCCCGGCAGGCACTGTCCATTTCTCTGGCAGAAACTACATCGGCACGCTTAATTGATGGGTGAGCAACTGAAAGATTTACCGGCCCTGCCACCAGTTTCACCTCCGCCCCTTTGTCTGCAAGTGCCTCGGCGATAGCAAACCCCATTTTGCCTGATGAATAATTTCCGATAAAACGAACAGGATCAATATTTTCGTAGGTAGGCCCGGCAGTGACAAGCACCTTTTTACCAGTCAGTGTCTTTTTTTTTTGATTGCCCAGAATTTCCGTAATTCTCTGAACAATTACCTCCGGGTCTTCCATTCTCCCTTTTCCTTCAAGGCCACTGGCCAATTCTCCGGTACCGGGTTCCACAATATGGGCCCCAAAAGTACGCAACTGCTCAATGTTTCTTTGATTTGCCGGATGGGCATACATATCCAGGTCCATAGCAGGAGCAACAAGCACAGGACATTTCGCCGAAAGATAAGTCGTAATTAACAGGTTGTCACAAATAGCATTGACCATTTTACCCATGGTATTGGCACTGGCCGGAGCAACAACCATAATATCGGCCCATAAGCCAAGATCCACATGACTATGCCATGTGCCATCTTTGTTGGCAAAAAAATCGGAGAGAACAGCTTTGCCCGAAAGGGCAGATAACGTAACAGGGGTAATAAACTCTTTGCCGGCAGGAGTGATAATGACCTGCACTTCGGCACCGGCTTTCACCAAAAGGCGAAGTAACAAAACAGATTTATACGCAGCAATACTGCCGGTGACACCTAAAATAACCTTCTTTCCTTTCAGCATCCGGGGAATTTAATGTTCCTTGGTTCATGGAACAGATTCAACAATCCTGAAAACAACAAAAGCTTCCCCGCAAAAGCAGGGAAGCCTTTTTGAAATATTTTCTATTGTTCGTCTTCAGCCTTATCGTTGGCGGGATTACGATAGTAAATTTTCCCCTCAACATACTCCTGAGCACCAAGCAGAGACGGCTTGGGAAGACGCTCATAAAACTTGGAGATTTCAATTTGCTCTCTGTTCTCAAAAACCTCTTCAAGGTTATCGGTATATGAAGCAAATTCCTGCAATTTTTTATTGAGCTCTTCTTTCATCTCAACACCAATCTGATTGGCCCTTTTACCTATAATCATCACCGTCTCATAGATGTTTCCGGTTTGAGCCGACATCTCCTGAGTATCCCAGGTAATAGTACTCAATGGCGCATTTGACTTTTTATAATCCATTGCAATGAAAATTTAATTGTTATATGGTTCTAACATCGATGTTACATCTTCAAAAATCTTATTGGCCTCTTTCATGTATGAGCTTTCAGGAAATTCATTAATGAAAGCATAATACTCATCCAGCGTAAGCCTCAAACGATCTTCTTCCTTTTCCTTCACACTGTTTGTTGCCTGAATAAACAGTGAATCCAGAATGAGGAACGACAGCTCTTCACGGTATTCAGTATCGGGAAATTCATCCAGGCTGTTGCGGGCTGTAATTACGGCCGAATGGTAATTGTTTCCCATATAAGTACCAAGGTGATAATAAAGTTTGGCACTTAAATAAGATTTATATACCAACTTCTCCTCCATCTCTTCAATCATGGTAACGGCTTCATCGGCCATTTCACTCTGTGGATAAAGGCTTAGAAACAGCTCCAGCGATTCAATGGCATTCTGAGTATCTGTCTGATCCAGTCGCGGTTTGGGAGACATCTGATAATAATTGGCTCCCACCATAAATTGTGACTTTTCAGCATATTCACTATTGGGATATTTCTTTACAAAATCCCGGAAAAAATGAACCGAACTGATATAGTCACGCATTTCGTAAAGTGCGTTGGCATATTTATATTGTGCTTCTTCTGCCCGGGCGGTCCCCATAAACACAGAAATCAGCTCCTGAAGCAATGTAGAAGCGCGCATATAATCGCCTTCCTCATAATACTCCAACGCCTTTTCATATTTCAGGTCGTAATCGGTACTTTTTAATATTTTCTGATATTCGCTACAGGAGGCCAATAATACAACGGCCAGTAATACAAGCAATTTCCTCATTGTAAATATGCGCTTTTTGTGCATTTGCTGAATCAGGTTCAATAACCAAAACAGATATTGACAAAATTCCGTGCAAAGATACGGTTTTACTTTAAAAAAACAGTTCTTGAAGTGTTTTTTCTTTTTCAATCATTGACGCTCATGATTATCAAAAACCAGGCCACAGAGAAATAATCAGAACAAGAATACACTTCATTACATGGTTTTTTGGCAGGAACAATAGAAATAAACAAAAAACATTACCTTTGCCCGTAAAATCTAAAAAGCTATAGTAAAGTGGATATTTTTGATAAAATAAGTCAAAACATGGGGCCACTTGGCCAATATGGCAAAGACGCCCACGGTTATTTTGCTTTCCCAAAGCTGGAAGGTGAGATAAATCCGCACATGATCTTTCGTGGAAAAGAAGTTCTTACCTGGAGTCTGAACAACTATCTCGGCTTGGCCAATCATCCCGAAGTTCGCAAAGCAGATGCCGACGCGGCTAAAGAATGGGGACTTGGTTATCCAATGGGAGCCCGTATGATGTCAGGCCATACCAGCAAACACGAAGAGCTGGAAAGTGCACTTGCAGACTTCGTTGGTAAAGACGATGCTTACCTGCTCAACTTCGGTTACCAGGGAATGGTTTCTATTATTGATACCCTGGCAACCCGCAAAGATGTCATCGTTTATGACTCCGAGTCACATGCCTGTATTATGGATGGTGTTTTTCTCCATAAGGCAAAAGGAGGAAAAAGCTTTGTATTCCCGCACAACGACATTGAGCGATGCGACAAAATGCTAAAAATGGCCACCAACCGGGCCCGGGAATCAGGAGGTGGTATCCTTGTGATCACAGAAGGTGTTTTCGGAATGGCAGGAGATTTGGGTCACTTACATAAAATCACTGCCCTGAAAGAAAAATATGACTTCCGCCTTTTGGTTGACGATGCCCACGGATTTGGAACCATGGGAACAACCGGAGCCGGAGTCGCCGAACACTACGGCGTTACAGATAAGGTGGATGTAATTTTCGGAACATTTGCCAAATCAATGGCCGGAATTGGTGCATTTGTTGCCAGCCGGGAAGATGTCATTCAATATCTGCGCTACAATATGCGCTCCCAGATTTTCGCCAAGTCATTGCCCATGCCTATGGTAATTGGAGCATTGAAGCGTCTGGAACTGCTGAAAAACAGCCCCGAGCTTAAAGAACAACTGTGGACGGTAGTGAAAGCACTCCAAAAAGGATTGCGTGAAGAAGGTTTCAACCTTGGAGTCACTGAATCACCGGTTACTCCTGTATTCCTGAACGGAACAATACCAGAAGCAACCAATCTCACCATGGACCTGCGTGAAAATTACAATCTTTTCTGCTCCATCGTTGTTTACCCCGTCATTCCTAAAGGACAAATTATGCTGCGTCTGATTCCCACTGCCGCACATACCCTCGAGGATGTGGAATTTACGGTAAAAGCCTTCGCTGAAATCAAAGGAAAACTGGCTGCCGGAAAATACCAGGGAGATAAAATTGCAAGTTTGCAGTAAAAAAAGCTGAAATAATATAATTTTAAAAGGACATCAATATTGGTGTCCTTTTTTTTGGCTTATTCCTTTGGCTCATCACAAATATGAGTATCAAATAAATATTTCGTTCATTCAAAAAAATCACATCTTACTATCACTTAAACATACGACACTTTCAGAGGCGGTGTTCTACGATTTGGCGAACAGGTATAAACATGGCAGCCCTTCAGGCTCCGTATTCACGATGCACCATGCCCTATGCTCATTCTCCCCCAAACCCAAAACATTTACGCCAAAAAGCAGTTATAAATAACAAGAACATCAAAAAAACATGAATACTATGAAAAAGAATACTTTACAACTGCTTAGTGTGATACTTGCCTTATTTTTCACAGGCACCGTTACCTCCAATGCACAGGAAATTAAAAAGGATGGTTTTGAAACCTCCATTGGAACGTTAACCATTCACCATGTTGGGCACGCCTCACTTTGGTTCGAAGTCAATGACAAAGTAATTCACATAGATCCTTTTGGGCAAATGGGAGATTACGCCTCCATGCCTAAAGCCGATCTAATTCTAATCACTCATGAGCATGGGGACCATCTGGATGCGGGAACCATTGAACTGATTTCAAAAGAAAATACACAAATATTCATCAACCAGGCCGGATTCGATGCACTCAAAAAAGGTAATGTACTGGAAAACGGAGATAAAACAGAAGGTTTAGGATGGAAGATTAGTGCTGTTCCTGCTTACAATATTGTCCACAAACGTGAGGATGGCACGGCATACCACCCAGAAGGCCGGGGGAACGGCTATGTCATAGAATTCGGAGACACCAAAGTCTATGTGGCCGGAGATACTGAAAATATCCCGGAGATGAAAGATCTGGGAAAAATAGACATCGCTTTTCTGCCCATGAACCTTCCTTACACGATGAGTCCTGAGATGTGTAAAGAAGCCGCCCTGATGGTAATGCCAACCGTTTTGTTCCCATATCATTACAAAATGGGAGAAACCGATACCCAAAAGTTTGCCCAACTGATGGAGGAGGTTGACGAAATTGAGGTCCGTTTCAGACAGTAGAAGGGTTGAGTGGTGAGGGTTGAGGAATGAGCGTCAGAGTCATTGCCCTCTGCACCATTCCCGGGAATTTACTTATCTTTACTCCATGATTCACATCTATACAGGCAACGGAAAAGGTAAAACCACAGCCGCACTGGGATTATCCGTAAGAGCTGCAGGAGCAGGAAAGAAAATATTCTTTGGGCAGTTTGTTAAAGGAATGGCTTACAGCGAAGTAAAACTCATTACCGAGCAAATACCCCAAATAGATCATCAGTTATTTGGACGGAAGTGCTTTATTAAACGGGATCCGGAACCGGAAGATTACAAAGCTGCTCAGGAAGGCTTGCTGACAGTAAAAGAGTTAATCAAATCGGGTAAATACGACCTGATGGTGCTGGATGAATTAAACATCGCCCTCTATTATCAATTGATCAAACTCGAAGAGGTTCTGGCGATGCTTGATGAAGTCCCTGAAAATACCGAGCTGGTCATCACAGGTCGCTACGCCCCTCCCGAGCTTATAAAAAAAGCTGACCTCGTCACCGAAATGAAAGAGGTCAGTCATTATTATCAAAAAGATGTAAAAGCAAGGAAGGGGATTGAGTTTTAATTCTCTTCCTACTTTTTCTTCAACACAACATAGCTTGCAAAATGATCGCTGTATCCACCGTGATACCAATTACCTACAAAAGTCCGAAAGGGATAGCCACTATAATCACCCTCCTGCTGACGTAAGTACTGCTTATCGTAAATTTCTGTTTTAACGATATGATGTTTCCCGGAATTAGCATCCATCAGATTAGGAGTAACGATAATCTGATCAAATAAATTCCAAAAATCACGGTGACAGAGTGTTCCACGACCTTCAAAAAACAACGGAGCTGTAGCATTAAAGAGACTGTCACTACCTATTTGTTGCGAAGTCACCCCTGCCTTCAGATATTTTTTCACACTCACATCCACCGGATCATCGTTAAGGTCACCCATTACAACAATGCGGGCATCTGCATCTGCCGACGCAATAGAATCGACCAATGAACGGGTTAATTCAGCAGCGGCCTTTCGCAACGGGATACTGCGTTCTTTCCCCCCATAACGAGATGGCCAGTGGTTCACAATAAAATGCATGCGATCACCATCAAGCGCCCCTGTAACGACCAACTGATCACGGGTGTAAATGCGCTCTCCCTCCTCCCCCTGGATGAAAAGAGGAACGGCTCGGTATGATTCAGGTTTAAAAATTTCCGGTCGGTAAATCAGTGCCACATCAATACCGCGCTTATCAGGAGAATCCTGATGAATAATCTGATAATTGAATGCTTTAAGCCTGTCGGTTGATACCAGATCTTCTAACACTTCCCGGTTCTCCATTTCGCAAAGCCCCAGCACAGCAGGAGCACCTACTACTTCGGCCGCTCCTATCCCTGATATTACAGAAGCCATATTCTGAAGCTTTCGCTGATAACGGTTAACATCCCATTTCTTTTCACTTTCCGGAGTGAATACTTCATCCCTCACATCCGGATCATCCATGGTATCAAACAAATTCTCTAAATTGTAAAATCCTACGACTCTTTGCTCGACAGATGGCTGGCATGAGCAAACAACAACCATCACCAGGAGGAACAAAAGTCCTTTAATTACATTGTTCATTATTTTAACGGTTTAAATTCGCAGTAAAAATATAAAATTGCTATATTAATCGACCCATAAGGTAAAGAGATTAAAAAAATTCATTTCTTTGCTGCCATAATTAAAGGGTATTTTCAAACCAAAAAAATGTAAATCAGAAAATGGGTAAAGTATTAATTATTGGCGCCGGAGGTGTCGGCACAGTGGTGGCCCATAAGATGGCCTCCATTCCTGAAGTTTTTTCTGAAATAATACTGGCAAGTCGCACCAAAAGCAAATGCGATGCCATTGCAGAAAAAATTGGTGGAAACCGTATTCAAACAGCACAGGTAGATGCTGATAATGTGCCGGAACTGGTAGAACTGATTAACAGCTACAAACCGGATCTGGTTGTCAACGTGGCACTGCCATACCAGGATCTGACCATCATGGATGCCTGTCTGGAAACAGGGGTTTCGTATCTTGACACGGCCAATTACGAACCCAAAGAGGAAGCAAAATTTGAATATAAATGGCAATGGGCTTATCAGGAAAAATTTAAAGAAGCCGGACTCACTGCTATTCTGGGGTGTGGCTTTGACCCGGGAGTTACCTCCATTTTTACCGCCTATGCTGCCAAACATCATTTCGACGAATTGCATTTTCTCGACATTGTGGATTGCAATGCAGGTGACCATGGAAAACCTTTCGCTACCAATTTCAACCCTGAAATCAACATCAGGGAGGTAACCCAGAAAGGAAAATACTGGGAAAACGGACAATGGAAACTCACCGAGCCCCACGAAATTCACAAGCCGCTGAATTATCCCGAAATCGGCCCCAAAGAGTCGTACCTCATCTATCATGAAGAGCTCGAATCGTTGGTTAAAAACTTCCCCACTCTGAAAAGAGCCCGTTTCTGGATGACGTTTGGTCAGGAATACCTGACCCACCTGCGTGTGATTCAAAACATTGGGATGGCCGGAATTGAACCGGTAAAATTTAATGGGGTGGATATTGTTCCCATCGAATTCCTGAAAGCTGTATTGCCCAATCCCGGTGATCTGGGCGAAAACTATAAAGGACAGACATCCATTGGTTGTCGCATCAAAGGATTAAAAGACGGAAAAGAGAAAACTTACTACATCTACAATAATTGCGACCATGAAGAGGCTTACAAGGAAACAGGAACTCAGGCCGTAAGTTATACTACCGGCGTACCCGCCACTATCGGTGCTATGATGTTCCTCAAAGGACTGTGGAAGGAACCCGGCGTTTTCAACGTAGAGGAGTTTAATCCCGATCCGTTTCTGGAAGAGCTCAATAAACGCGGATTGCCCTGGCATGAACAACATAATGTGGATTTGGAACTGTAATTGGAGGTTAAACAGAAGATTTAAAATAAAAAAGCCGGTTTCTGAAGCCGGCTTTTTTCAGCATCAATTCCAAAAAACCCGCCATTAAAGAAAAGCGGGTTTTAGATATATTCAAAATTTCATTGGTACTTCATTTACTGTTCAATGATCCGCCTCCTTGAGCGCAATTAACACACTCTCAACCTCCTGATAAAATGATGAATCAACATTCAAAAAGCTCAATGCAGCCGGAAGGGTGGAACAAGTTTCCAAAGAGAAAATACCCGTAACGGCAAAACGATTTAGTAGAGAGCTAAAGACAACCTGATTGGGATTCATCGTTAGAAATGCGACTCTTTTACGCACAAGAATATCAGAATTACCCCGGACTTTGGCCAGGAAATCCTCAATTGAATTTTTTCTGACTACAAATTCGGCTTCCCGGATATCATAAAGAACTTGAAAATCATTACGATATCTTTTTTCCTCTGCACTTTCCAACATCATGGAAAACAAAGAGTTTAAATCAATTTGGCCCTTTAGATAACGTACAATCAATCCGGGTTCTTCAATGATTTCATATTTTAATACAGGCTTTGTCATCCCTTAAATAATATTTGTTGTTAATCACCTAAAATACAATAACCCAAACAACATCAAAAGAAAATTTAATTATTTATCTCACACTCAACCTGCCATATACAAAATACAACATTTTCAAAAAAAAAGAATTATCAGAGACCAAAGAATCATAGATCTTCAGAAAGTATCTTTATTTCAACTCAGCACCAAGTTTTGTAACCTGGCTCAGCCACTTTTCCCGTTTTTTATCATCCGAATTTTTTACCGGGCCAAATGCTAAAATCCGAACCGGTTTGATTCCGCAGAACTCCAGAATTCCTTTACGCAAAGAGTTATGCCCGGGACTTTTGTAAATCAAAGAATAATACCATTTAGGGGTATCCATCGTTACAATAAGTCGGGCCGTTTTTCCCTTGAAGTATTTATCCCAAAAGAGCGAATTCTCGCGATATTTGAAAGCAAAACCTGGAAGAAAAACACGATCGAAAAAACCTTTCAGCAAAGCAGGATAAGTCCCCCACCAGGTAGGATAAACAAATACCAGATGATCCGCTTTCAAAATGGCTTCCTGCATTTGGACCAGATCGGGCTCCAGTTCTGTTCTCTGCCTGTAACCATAATGCAAAATGGGATCGAAATGAAGATCCGCAAGATTTACCAAAGTACAATTCGCATTTTGGGATTCGCATCCTGCTTTATAACTTATCGCCAGGCTGTGGCAAAAACTAATTTTGTCGGGATGACCGTTAATGATTAGAATGTTTTTCATTTAATTCTGATTATTTTTATTTCATTATTGGCATTGAATATCGGAAAATACATCAATTCCACTTTTGCAGGATTGACCGTATAGGTACCGCCATATCTGGCAATCAGCTCAATCTCAAAAGTATAATCTCCTTTGGGCAGATAATCGCAAAAAATGGTTGTTTCGTTTCTGAAATATTCCCGGTGCGATTCTATTCCGCGATTGTTTGGCTTATTGCCATACGAACAACCTCCCGGCACCGGAATATTAATCATCACATACTCAGCATCCTTCTTAACCGTTACCCGGGCAATGAGCATGGTTTCCTGCCCAGACTCCAACTTAACAGAAGCTCCATTGTCAAAACTGGTGGAAATCTCAAAATCATTCTTTTTTAAAACAGGCCGACTGTTCCAAAAGCGCTGATATGAAGTCAGGTAAACCGGAAAGTCTCCTGTTTTAGTGATTTCCACTTGTTGTGATGGTGCTAACTGCATCTCAAAGGGAAATTGGGTAACCGTTTTAGTGACATCACCGGTCAATTGCAGCTCTGGCTTGCTCACTTTTGATTTATCCCCCAGCAAATCAGGCAGAATGGCTTCGACAATTTGAGCTGACTCATAAGTATTTCTCCAATAGCCATTCTGTCGGGTTTCCAGAAAATAGTTGGATGGAATATCATTTGAAAATTTATCCTTATCCCAGGATGCCACAGTTTATTGGATATAGTTACCACATACAGAACACAATACTCAAATATATAAAATCTTTTGAGGATTACCTTCTGGTTTCAGAAATCCGAACATAAAAAAGCGAGGATTCTGCAAAAACAGAAACCCCGCTCAAAACAAGGATAAATGTAACCTTAATCTATGCTGTCAATAGTTTCGGATTATCCATCAACTGGTTCAACACTTTTCGTCCGTGATCGGTGCATACACCACTGGTCTGCAAATAAAAAGCATTGTTCAAGTCAATTTCAGCCATCTGTAACACCGCTCCTTTCTCATTGGTCTGAAAAAGATAACCAGCCACCAAACGGGCAAAATCATCTTTAAATCGCACCAGGAAGATTCCCTCTTCTTCCCCCTCATCCACAATCCGACCGAATATTTCAACTATAAAATCGTTGTATTTTCGATGCAATTCTTCGGCCAGTTTTGAACTCATTTTATTTAATGAATAAACAAAAACAGGGGTCAATGGCTTAAAAAAATCAGCAATCAACTTGTAAACGCAATAGAGTTTACGGATGCTGCCATCCTCTTTATCAACGATGGAAGACACTGCCTCCCTGTACTTTGAGAACTGGTCATTCAGCACCATATCAACCAACTCATTTTTGGTAGTTACCTGCTGATAAAGCGTTCTTTTTGAAATCCCCAATTCCTGAGCCACATCATCCATAGTCAGGTTTTTAACGCCGTAACGAAAATAGAGATTCATGATGCGGTCGAGATCTAAGACTTTATTCTTCATACCCAATATTTTTTCTTTCGACCTAATACGACTGCGTAATATCCCATACAAATGCACGCACACCAATGGCTTTATTACGTATATCCAGTTTGTGAACTGTTTTAAGCAACACATCGACCTTATCATCCTCAACCATGGTGATGATGGCCGAATTCATTTCGGGCCACGTATGGGTTCCGCGACGAGGCTCCCCGGTCAGAGATCCTTGTCCCTGCACCTGTTCCCAAAAGGTAAATCCTCTTATCTCCAACTGATCAAGCATATACTCTACACGTTCGGTATTGGCCTGATTAAATATTATAAATACTGCTTTCATTTCTATAGAATTTTTAATTATCTGACAAAAATATCCCCTTTTTATTTAGTCTGATCGAGGCAAACAACCCGTAGTCTTTGACATTCACCTACTCGTGAGAAACGAGAGCCAGGGCTCCCCTCGATCGGAATCGAGGGGGAGGAGAAACTGCTTTTTATCATTCAAAAATTATTCATCATCTGCAATCTGCAGGAACTTAAACTCTTTACGGGTTTTCTCCTCTTTATCACGTTCTCCATGTTTGGACATGATACCGTAAAGCAGTGGCACCACGATAAGGGTGACCATGGTTGACACCAACAATCCGCCAATCACCACGATTCCCATAGGTCTCCATGTTTCCGAACCCGTACCGGTACTCATGGCCATAGGCAACATACCCAGAATGGTTGTGAAGGCCGTCATCAATACCGGACGCAGTCGGGAAGCACCGGATAAAGCAATCGCTTCGTTCAGCTCATAGCCACGGTCACGCATCAGATTAATGTAATCCACCAGCACAATACCGTTTTTCACCACAATACCAACGAGCATGACCACCCCGAGTGCCCCAATCATATCCAGCGACACACCAGTCACCCAGAGAGCAAGCACCACACCCGAGATCGCAAAAGGGACGGACATCATAATGATAAAGGGCTTGGACATGGATTCAAACTGAGAAGCCATCACGATGTAAACCAACATCACAATCAATGCCAGCAGCAGTCCGATATCGGCAAATGTCTCCTGCTGTTCTTCGTAGTCACCGGCCAGACGCAGCGTCACTCCCTGAGGGACATCCACTTCATCCAGGGCTTTCTCCATTTCTATGGCCAGTTCGCCCAACGAAACCTCATAGGGCGTAACGGCAACGGTGACAATCCGCTGACGACGTTTACGCTCAATGGTAGGTGGTGACCAGTACTCGTCCACATCGGCAATCTCACTCAGTTTGATATTGCCATTGGCGGCGGGAATGGTCAGTGATTCAATATCTGAAATAGAGTTACGATCTTCTTCCTCTATTCGAACCACAATGGGATATTCCTCTCCATCTTCTTTCAGAAAACTGGCTGACATTCCTTTCACGCGATTGTAGGCCATGCTCGCCACAGTGGCAGCATCCAATCCGTGACGGGCAAGCTTTTCCTTGTCCACATCAATTTTCAACTCCGCACGATCTTCATCTCTGCTGATGGTGATATCACGGGCGCCTGGCACATTGGCTCTGATAATATGCTGAACCTCTTCGGCCAAAATATTGGTTTTGTCAAAATCATGACCATAGATTTCCACATCAACAGTAGAAGCAGACCCCCCCATTCCACTGGACACGCTGGCCTGATAATCGATAATCTCCGGATACTCAGACATCTCCTGTCTGAAGAGTTCTGCAATCTCAAATACGCTGCGTTCACGCTCATCCTTATCTCTGAGCACAACCGTCATGGCAATCTTATTGTTGCTTGAGGATGCAAAAAGCGCAGAGACACTGGCTTCATCATTGGAACCGGTTGTGGTCGCCACCATTTCTATTTCAGGAGCGAGTTCAGAAAACCGGGTTTCCAGCCTGCGAGCGGTCTTTATGGTTTCTTCAACCCGTGTTCCCCGGTTCAATTCAACCGTAACGGAAATCCGTCCCTGATCACTCTGCTGCATGAAGTCGGTACCGATAACTCCCAAGAAAACAGGCATTAAAGAAATGAAAAACAACACCACCACAACCAGCAAAGTCAGTTTCTTATGGTTCAGAGAGAAACGAAGAACCCTGGAGTACCAGCCATCCAGCCGGTCAAGAGCACCCACCACATACTTCTGATACCAGTTACGCTTAGGCTCTTCCGGGATGATGTGCCCTTTGGCATCCACTTTAAAATCGCGGGCTTTAAGCAATTTGGAAGTCAACATCGGAGTTAACGAAATAGCCACTACTGTTGAGGTAACTACCACGATGGTTACAATCCATCCCAGCTCCTTAAACATGATTCCTGCCAATCCTCCCAGCATCGTAAGGGGAACGAACACCGCAGCAATTACCATGGTTGTTGCGATTACTGACACCCACACCTCATTGGTGGCATAAATTGCAGCCTCACGTGGACTGGAGCCCCGTTCGATGTGCTTGGTAATATTTTCGAGCACCACAATGGCATCATCCACCACCATACCAATTGCGATGGTAAGCGACGACAAAGAAATGATATTCAATGAACTCCCCACAAAAGCAAGGTAGATAAACGACACGATCAATGCAATGGGAATCGTAATACCGATAATCAAAGTGGCCCGCCATCGTCCCAGGAAAAGCAATACCACCAGAACAACAAACATCAGGGCATATAAGATAGATTCCTCGAGACTGCTGATGGAATCTTTAATATTGTCGGACGAGTCGTAAATAATATCCACCTCCACATCGGCAGGCAAAAGTTTTTGGATTTTTGCCATTTCCTTATTGACCTCCTTACAAATTTCAACGGTATTGGCGCCAGACTGCTTGGCAATAATCACCCGGACGCCTTCTCTTCCGTTGATTTTCTCATCCAGCGCAAGGTCTTTGATGGTATCCCGAACAGTTGCCAGATCCCGGACAAACACCTGACGACCGTCACTGGTGGTCGTCACCGCGATGTCACGAATCTCCGAACTCTCCACATACTCGCTACGCACCTGAAGTTGGTACTGTTCTTTATTCATCTTCACAGTACCCGAAGACATATTCAGATTGTTGCTGCTGATGACATTTCCCACTGTTTCGAGCGGAATATTAAATGCATCCAGCTTCTCCTGTTCGATGTCCACATATACATAACGCTCAGGCGTTCCGGAAAGAGAAATATTTCCGATTCCATCAACTCTGTTAAGCTGTGGAATCACCACATCGTTCAAAGTTTTATCCAGTCCTGCATAACTGTCCTCAGCCGTTACCGAATACATAATAATAGGCATTGAACTGGTGCTGAACTTAAAGATAAAAGGCGTACCCGCTCCCGTGGGCAGGTTGTCTTTGGCCATATCGATGTACGATCGCACATCATTAATGACCTCATCGAGATTCATTCCCCACTCAAGTTCCAGGGTAACCAGTGACATATTGTCCTGCGACCTGGAAGTCAACTCTTTCAATCCGTCCACCGAGTTCAGACTATTCTCCAGCAGACGGGTAACATTGGTTTCCACCTCGCTGGCGTTGGCTCCCGGATAGGAGGTCATCACCGAAATGTAAGGCGGATCAATTTCAGGATACTGATCGATAGGCAACTGTTGTAAAGAAAACAGCCCTATCACTATCACGGCCACAAAAACAAGTGCAGTCGTAACCGGCTTATTGATAGATGATTTAAAAATACTCATATTAAAAAAAGTTTTTATTAAGGACAGAACGTCTCCCTTCGGTGGAAAAAGTCACCGAACCGGAGTAACCTAAAACAACAATCAGGATTACTTTACTACATTGAGCTTCATGCCCTCAATCAGTTTGGCCTGTCCCACGGTTACCAACTGGTCTCCTGGTTTCAATTCATCAGAAGAAACTTCTATGAGGTCATCAAAACGTTGTCCCAGCTTCACCCTCATTCTTTTTGCTGTACCATTTTCGTTCACAAAAACATATCGTTCATCCGAACCTGTCAGTTTCAATACTGCGCGATAAGGAACCATCAATGCTTCAACATCGTAAAGGTTTATTGATGTCTGCACGTACATTCCTGGCCTCAGCAAATTCTCTGAATTGGGAATCCGTACTTTTGCCTGAAAGGTATGAGTTGCAGGATCGATGGTGGGATAAACAATTTCTATAACAGCAGGAAATTCCTGATTTTTATAGACATCGGGTTTCACAGTCAATTCCATTCCCTCCTTTACAAAAGGCACATAAGATTCGGGAATGCTAATCAACGCCTTTAGCTGATGGGTTTGGGTTAGCGTAAGAATCGGACTTCCGCTAAACAACTCGCCCTCCTCATAATTCTTTTCGGAAATCACACCGCGTATTGGTGCTTTCACAAATGTGTTGGGTTCCAGAAACTCAAGATTCTCTTTGGCCTGATCAAGAGCCAGCTTGGCCTGATCATAAGCTTGTTGAGAAACGGTTCCCGATTCTTTCAACACTTCCAGCCGCTTAAACTCAATTTTTGCATTGGAATAAGTGAGCCTGGCTGTTTTATACTGATTCTGATCCAGTCGCACCAGCATATCTCCCTTATTCACACGTGATCCCACTTCCACAAAAATCTCCTCAATAATTCCGGTCAGAGAGGGTGCAATATTCACTGTCTCATACCCTTCCAGGGTAGTAGAGATATCAATTTTACGGGTCACCGTGCTTTTCTTTAGTTCGGTAACTTTTACATTTTCTACCCGTTCAGCTTCGTTTTTGGCTTCAGCTTTTTCGGTGGCAGCACCACAACTAACCATTGCCAAAGAAAGTCCTGCTGTAATTACAAGTATTAAAAAACGGTTCATCATTATCTGTGTTTTATTGTTATCTGATTATTATTCTAATATCACTTAACCTTAGCCTCAACCTCACTCCTGCCTTTCTAAGGTGCTTCCACATTCAGCAGTTGCTCCAGCTCAATCTGAGCCGTCACCACATCGAGCAGTGCCTGCACATAGCTGTTCTGGGCTGAAATAAGTTCGGTTCCGGAATTGGTCACATCCAGACTGGATGCAATTCCCTGTTCGTACTTACGGGAAACATTATCGAATACCCGCTGAACCACCACCATATTTTTTTCCTGGGTTTCCAGACTTTCATAAGATGAAGTAAGATTGTACGAAAGCTGACGATGCTGAATAATCAAAGACTCACGTGTATCGTCGAAAGTATTCAGTTGCTGCTTGTATCCCAGTTTGGCTTCCTGCACAGCTTTATATCTGCTGCCGCTGGAGAAAATGGGAATATTCAGTGAAACCCCGAACATATTGGGAGGCGTGCTGTTCATCGTGGCCTCATCACTCAAATACTCCTTTTTGGTGTATTGATAAAATGCCTGTAGCGACGGAGCATACTCCCACTTCTTCATTGTCACCTGCTTTTTGGCCAGTTCCACATTCTGTTCCAGCAACTGGTAGTTGTAATTATTGTCGAGCATAAAATCCATATCAAGCAACGCCATGGCTTTTTGAGGTTGCATCAATTCATCAATGGTTTGGGATAATTCAATTTCTGAATTAACGTCCAGTCCCAGTTGCAGTCTAAGAGAGTTATATATCATCTCTAATGATCTCCGGGTGGAATTGATATTGGTATTCATGGTGGCAATCTGCACCGAGATAAGGTCGGCATCAGTCTGCTCAGAAATCCCCACTTCCACCGATTGCTGTGTATAATTGAAAAGCTTTTCCAGATTTTCCAGGTTCTTCTCCAACAAAGATGTGGTCTCCTCCATCACCAGTGCAGAATAGTATAATGTTTTTACCTGATCGGTCACTTCCTTCTCACTCTGCTTCAGGGTGATATCAGCCATATTTTTGGCAATATTTTCCAACTGCACTCCAACAACCTGTGCACCACTGAGGGCAACCGAAGCGGTACCTCCATACGTTACTGAGTTGGGCATAGAGATCTGAAAGTCTCCCAAATCCATCGAATACCCGAACATATTACTGTAATCAACGGTGGCATTTACCTGTGGCAGCATGGTTGCTATGGTCTGCCAACGGCTTGCCTCCGCGATCTGCACATCCATAGAAGCATTTTTCAGTGTACGGTTGTGCTCCAAAGCATGGTTCTGCGCTTCTTCCAACGTCAAACGGAGACTTTCCTGAGCACCGACAGTACCCGTCAGCATCACCGCCATCAAAAACATTAAAATCCTGTTTTGCATATTGTACTAAAATTTGATTTTCAACATGGTTTCAATTACTTTCAGGAAATCAAAAGGGCCGGACAAAGCTTATTTTTGAATTCCGTCAGCAAATATCACCCATGCCAACAGGTATTTAAAATGGAATCAAGGAAACGCGGAGAGTTTTCAATAATCAGACAAAATCCGGGAGAAAGTCCGTTCATTGAAAAAAAAGGCCGATTATTGAAATTTTCGTCCGTTTATTGAAATTTGACAGAAGACAATAGTGTTCCCGGGGATAAATAATAATTTTGCCCCGGGCCGGACGCCAAAAAATAAATTTAGAAAGGATACCATGTTTTCAAACTTCACCAGGTGGTACAAGGCCCTTCCATCCATTGCAATATGGATAATGCTGGCTCTGTTTTACTTTTCAATAGGATCTCAGATCAGTGCCCTGAAAGGCCTTATTCATGCTGTGGTACTGACCTCCATCCAGTATATTGTTTACAATGTAAACATTAAATGGCTTATGCCCCGCTATCATTCCGGCTATAAGACCAAATTCAGAGTATACAACACAATACTCATTGTAAGTCTGGCTGTTATAGGTGTTAGTATCGAAGCCTTCTTCACAAAACTATACCCGTCATTACGACCGGAGAACTTCAACCTTTTTGGTGCCTTTATTTTTCATATCATACTGTGTCTGATTGCCTTCTGGATCAGCATGACCAAATACCTGGAAGAAAAACAGGAAAACAGCATTGTGGAAATTGAAACGCTCAAGCGCGAGAAGGCTGAAAGTGAATTAAAATTCCTAAAAACACAGGTCAACCCGCATTTTCTGTTCAATGCACTTAACAATATATACTCCATGGCCTATACGGGTGACGAATCAACACCCGAAAAAATCACCATGCTGTCAGATATGCTTCGGTACGTGCTGTACGATTGCGAATCGGACTATATATCTCTCTACAAGGAGATCGATTACATCAACAGTTTCCTTGAATTTCAGCAGCTAAAAACTGAAAAGCGACAAAATATCACCTTTGAAGTAGGAATACATGACGAAAATTATCAAATTGCTCCCATGCTTCTGGTTACCTTTGTGGAAAATGCGTTCAAACACAGCAAGATTGAAAAGGATAAATCAGGTTTTGTAAATATTGAATTGAAACAAAACGCTGAAGAATTTCATTTCAGTGTGGAAAACAGCATCCGGGCTCAGACAACCGACAAAAAAACAGGCAAAACACGTGGTATTGGCATTGAGAATGCACGCAACAGGCTTGAACTACTTTATCCTAAAAAGCATAAGCTGATTATCGTCCATGATGAAGACAAATATAAAATAACTTTGAAATTGTATAAATAGTGTTTGTCTATGAAGTCCAACTTCTGCGTTGTTGCTCAAAATCTAAGTCCTCATCCCGATTGTGCTTTTTGTTGGTTTTTTGTTTAAAAAACCTTACAAAAGCTACTTCGGGACTGCGGTTTAGATTTTTCACACGCCTTGAATTTGAACTTTCTATCTCAAACACGTGAAAAACGCTTATTTTATAGACAGACTCTAAATAATCTATCCTATGGCAGCTCAGGGAAAATATAACTGCATTGTAATTGATGACGAATTTCTGGCACGTAAACTGATGGCCGATTATATTTCAAAAATTCCTCAGTTCAATCTGATCGATTCGTTTGACTCCCCGATGGCTGCCATCGATACCATTTCCAACGGCCAAATTGATGTCATCTTTACAGATATTGAGATGCCGGATATGTCGGGAATGGATTTCATCAAGAACCTGATGGTCCCCCACGGGCCCCTAATCGTTTTTGTCACGGCTTATCCTCAATATGCTGTTCAGGGATTTGAAGTGAATGCAGTAGAATACCTGCTGAAACCGGTTTCTTTTCCACGGTTTGTTAAAGCAGTCAACAAGATTATTACCATTCTCAATTACAAGCAAAAATACAAGGAACTGGAATCACCTGCAGGAAAATCAATCGTTCAGGAAGCTCCCGCCGAGGAAACAAAAAATTTCATTATAGTGAAATCAGACAGAAGAATGGTAAAACTTCTTTATGACGATATCCTATATATTGAAGGAGCTCTGGAATATGTTACTTTTCACACGCACACAGCCAAATATATGGGGCTCTTCTCACTCCGTAAGCTAGAGCAGGAGCTCCCTGCAGAGCGTTTTATGCGCATTCATAAATCCTATATTGTGGCACTGGATAAAATCAGGGAAATCAATGGCAATCTGGTAAAAGTAGGAGAACACACAATATCTGTGAGTAAAATGATGAAACCCAAATTGCTGAGTTATTTTGCGGGGAAGAAGTAGAAATCATCGTGTTTCTTTGTTTACAAATCTGCAGTACAAAAAAGACACCGAAGGTTTATGCTCGTTTTATTTAATATACCCCATATCCCTTCTATTCAAATGAAGATAAGCAAGAAAAACAACATTCCCTTTTATCTTGTAAAAAATTGTAGTTTGCTTACTTAAAACAGCCTTTCTCAATTCATCTTTCTGAGTTGATAATGGAAACAAAAGAGGATTCTGAACAATCAATTGCAATTATTGACTCAACTTCTATTTAAAATTACTGACTTCCTTTTCGGTCCATCTTAAACGTAAATCTTCCAAAATATCTTCAAGATTCTTTACAGATTCTTCAGACCATCTCAATTCAAAGTCCATACCTGCGTTTTACATCATCATGAGAAACTGTCGGACCATTTTCGATATCATTTAATCCTCTTTCAACCCCCTGCTTTTGAGAATCAGTCAAATCAGTCCACCATTCCTTTTCAGTAGATTTTGAATCCTTTACAACTTTCAGATATTCGATGGTTTCCTCATCCTCCAGTTTGGTTAACCATTCAATAAGCTCCAACTTAATTGCCTCATTCCCCATAATTTAACTTTTTTATTCTCGAATCAATCAAAGTTACAAAATTTATCAATGATGTTGGGTTTAAATAACCAAAGATTTCTTTCCAGGATGGTTTCTCAATGCCTTGCAATTGCAAAATATTAATCGAAATCATGAAATGCAACCCAGGTTCCCTTTCCAAACAAAACCATTTGTCAGCAAACAATTCTCTGCTATATTTGTCGTTTACTAAAAACAGCAGAATGAGCATCAATATCAATCAGGTTCCCTCGCCAGCCTATGTGATGGATGAGGCTTTATTGCGCAAAAACCTTGAACTTATAAAAAGTGTCCGTGACAGGGCCGGAATAGAAATAATACTTGCATTCAAGGCCTTTTCGTTGTGGCCGGCATTTCCCATCGTAAGGGAGTACATTCCCGGCGCCACCGCCAGCTCCATTCACGAGGCCCGCCTTGCTTTTGAGGAAATGGGAAGCCCGGCACATACCTACAGCCCGGCCTATACAGAAGATGATTTTCCGGGCATCATGCAGTACAGCAGCCACATCACGTTTAATTCCATCAATCAATACGAACGGTTCAGGAAGTTCCTTCAGAATCATAATAAACACATCTCCCCGGGCTTACGTATCAACCCGGAATATTCGGAAGTCTCCACCGATTTGTACAACCCCTGTTCTCCCGGTTCTCGACTGGGAATCATTGCGGACCAGATTCCTGATCAGCTTCCTGAAGGAATAGAAGGCTTGCATTTTCATGCTTTGTGCGAATCATCGAGCGATGAACTGGAAAAGATATTGGAAAATGTAGAGACTAAATTCGGGAAGCAGCTTAATCAGATTAAATGGCTCAATATGGGCGGAGGTCACCTGATGACCCGCAAAGACTATGATGTAGAACATCTGATTCATACCCTGAAAGCCTTCAAAGAAAAATGGAATCTGCACATTATTCTGGAACCCGGCAGTGCATTTGCCTGGGAAACAGGAGTTCTGGTATCTGAGGTGATGGACATAGTAGAAAACCACGGTATCCAAACGGCTATTCTAAATGTCAGCTTCACTGCCCATATGCCCGATTGTCTGGAGATGCCCTACAAACCGCGCATTAGGGGCGCTTACCACGAACCGGTAAAAGGTTTACCGACTTACCGCATGGGTGGTAACAGTTGTCTGGCAGGCGATTTTATCGGCTACTGGTCGTTCGACGAACCCCTCAAACCGGGAGATAAAGTTGTTTTTGAAGATATGATTCATTACACCATTGTAAAAACCACCATGTTTAACGGGGTTCCGCATCCATCCATCGCCTTTTGGAACAATACGGAAGGGCTGAAAGTTGTCCGGAAGTTTGGTTATGAGGATTACAAGTCGCGAATGGGGTAAGTTGAAAAAGTGTTTTACAGGCGTATTTTGGTTTTGCCAAAATACGCCTGTAAAACACAAATCTATTTCGCCATTTCCGCCCCCATATCCCGGAGCTTATATTTCTGAATCTTGCCACTGGCTGTTTTCGGAAAATCATCAACAAAAAATACATGTTTGGGAATTTTGTACCGTGATATTTTTCCGCGGCAGAAATCCTGGACAACCTCTTCGGTAAGAGATTTGCCGCTTTTCAGCTTAATGAAAGCCCCCACAATCTCACCGTACTTTTCATCCGGAATACCAACTACTTCCACCATCTCCACTTCAGGCATATTGTAAATGTAGTTTTCAATCTCACGCGGATAGATATTCTCCCCGCCCCGGATTATCATGTCTTTGATACGCCCGGTGATTTTGTAAAAACCATCCTGCGTTCTCACTGCCAGGTCGCCCGAGTGTAACCAGCCTTCCTTATCAATTGCCTTTTGGGTAGCCTCCGGATTGTTGTAATAACCTTTCATCACATTGTAACCGCGGCAACAGATTTCACCTTGCTGTTCGGACTCAAGTTCTTCTCCCGTTTCCGGATCAACAATTTTCACCTCTACTCCGGGAAGTTCTTTCCCAACGGTAGTAGCCCTGATTTCCGGCTCATCAAAAGTTCTTGTTGTGGTCATCCCGGGTGACGATTCTGTCAAACCGTAAACAATGATAATGTCATCACAATGCATTTTGGTCATCACCTCTTTCATGGTATCAATGGGACACAATGAGCCAGCCATTATACCTGTTCTCAGGGAAGAGAGGTCAAACATATCAAACATGGGATGATTGAGTTCGGCAATAAACATGGTAGGCACTCCGTAAATGGAAGTACATTTCTCCTTTTGCACGGCGGCGAGGACTTTCAAAGGGTCAAAATCCTCGGTAATAACCATACTCACCCCATGTGTTATGACAGCACAAACACCAAGCACACAACCAAAGCAGTGAAAAAGAGGAACCGGCAACAACAATCTGTCTTTTGGGGTATATTTCATATTGTCGCCTACCCCGAGTCCGTTGTTCACTATATTATGATGCGTCAACATAACCCCTTTTGGGAACCCGGTGGTTCCCGAAGTATACTGCATATTCACCACATCGTGGCAGGTCACCTGCTGCTTGCGCTCCAGCAGAGTAGCATCATCAACATGATTGCCCAATGTCAGAATTTCAGGGGTATTATACATTCCCCGGTGTTTCTGGGGACCCAGAAACATAACATTATGAAGTTCAGGAAATTTCTCACTTTTCAGATGGCCCCGTTGAGAGGTTTTCAATTCGGGTACCAACTGAAACACCATATCCACATAATCACTGTCACGATACCCGTCAATCAGACAAAGTGTATTCAGATCTGCATTCTTTATGAGATATTCCAGTTCCGCGAGCTTATAATTGGTGTTGATGGTAACCAAAATAGCGCCAATCTTGGCTGTGGCAAACATCAGTGTTGTCCAGTCGGGTACATTATTGGCCCAGATACCTACTTTATCACCCTTTTGGACTCCAATGGCCATCAATCCTTTGGCCATTTTATCCACACGGTCATTAAATTCGCTGTAGGAGAAGCGCAGACCACGATCCGGGTAAACCATAAAATCATGTTCAGGCATCTCACCGGACCACTTCTCAAGCAGTCCGCCCAGCGTATCTTCGGTTAATTGAAAAGACATAAGTAAATTTTTCGGATGAGTTGATAAACAATTATTGCATTAAACAGGCAGATAAACAACCGCCAACACCAGTGCTTTCTCAGTACCCGTTGCGGATACTTTATGATCCACAATGGAATCATAATAGATGGTATCCCCCTCTTTCAACTCATACTTTTCTTTTCCGTAGGTGACTTCCAGCGTACCCTTCAACACATATAAGAACTCCTCTCCTTCGTGTGATGAAGATCCGGAATTGAACTCATCACCGGGCTGAACCTCAATAAGAAAAGGATCCATATGCCGATCACTTTTTTGTCTGGCAAGAGAGGAAAAAGCAAGATTTTCCCTTGGCTGCGATCCTGCCGCATTCATATTATCGGAAGGGCCATTCTCCCCTTTTCTGGAAACAACAGCGCCGGTTTCTTCCTGATCATCAAGAAAAGTTCCCAGGCGCACCCCGAATACACGAGCCAGCTTAATCAATGTTCCAAGTGCAGGAGCAACCTCACCGGCCTCTATTCTGGCCAATTGTTGTTCATCCAGTTGAGTCCTTTGTGCCACCTCTTTGAGGTCTAATTTCTTATCCTCTCTTTGTAATTTGATTTTCTCTCCGGGTTTCATTAGTGTATAATTTGATTATTAAAAATCTAATGGAACTCGTCCCGAGTAATCGGGACTCGTTTCATTCGTTAAATATTTGATGTTTATTAGGACTAACCTGATTAATTCACAAATTATCTATTACGATACTCAACTACCAGCGAAATTCAAGAGTCCTCAGCAAATTTAATTTGAAAATAGTTCACTATTTCCTTCTTCAAATTTGCCTGCGGTTTCTTATATTTCCTGGTATTTGAGCATCTCATAACGAAAATCCATAAAACGAAGTTCGACGAAGTCAATTATTCAGGCTAAAGGAAATGGTTCCGATTCTTCGAAACAAACTTCTGTAAAAGCATCTTTTAAGGTAAGATCCGGACAAAACCACGAACCGTTACTTATTTATGAACAAGCAAAAAATGAATTAAAATTGACAAATTGACTTCAAAAGAACGGTTTTTTGAAAAAATATACAAGATTTTAGCATTTTTTGTTTTCATTCATAAGCAAAGCTATGTCATTTGATAATCATTAACAGCCATTAATGTTCCGGTAACACCGGGCCTCATTCCAATTCATTATCTTTGCTTTCTGAATAAAGACAATAATTTCGAGATGCAAAATAACATTCAAATTCTTCCGGGAGTAAAAGGACTAATTTTTGACCTGGATGGAACGATTGCCGACACCATGCCGGCACATTTTATTGCATGGCGTGACACATTAAAAAAACATGGTATTGATTTCACCACAGACCTATTCATGGAGCTTGCCGGAATTCCGCTTTATGGCACTGTGGAGAAACTCAACGGGATGTTTAATAAAAACATTGACCCGGTGCAAATGGGTGAAGAAAAGGAAGATATCTTCAGGGCAACCATTCATCGAACTAAAATTATTGAACCTGTGGCTGACATCATCAGAAAATATCATGGGAAACTTCCCATGTCGGTAGGTACAGGGGGACAAAGGAGCATTGCCGAGCAAACATTGAAAGTGGTGGGCATGGACAGGTATTTCGATATTCTGGTTACTTCTGATGACATTTCCAATCCCAAACCACATCCGGAAACTTTTCTCAGATGTGCAGAACAAATGGGCGTTGCCCCTCATGAGTGTCAGGTATTTGAAGACGGAATTCTGGGTATGAATGCAGCCCGGGAAGCAGGTATGAAAATTACCGATGTTACCGAATACTATGAGGTAACCATCGGACAGGAAGCCTGACAAAAATCAAGTCCTAACATCTTTTATTTCTGATGTTTCTCAGTTTTTTCATGACACAATATCCTTAAGTTAGATTCCATATTGCAACAGGCGAATGCAGTCTGCTTCTATAAACTTTTAAGGACAAAATCATGGAACAACAATTTAATTTCAGCCCCAATCCACTGGCCAAATTTCTGAAGAAACAACCGGAACAGTTTACCCGGGAAGACATCATCAGTTATATGACAGGCAATGATATCAGGCTGCTAAACTTCAGATATCCGGGAGAGGACGGACGGCTAAAAACGCTCAATTTTGCCATTCACAGTGTTGACCATCTCAACAAGATTCTGACTTTCGGCGAACGCGTGGATGGTTCATCACTTTTTTCGTTCATGGAAACAGGAAGCAGTGATTTGTATGTAATCCCCAGATATCAGACTGCTTTTCTGAATCCCTTTTCTGAGATTCCATCCGTGGAAATACTTTGTTCGTTTTTTGACCATACGGGTAACCTGCTGGAACTGGCTCCCGAAAACATTCTCCGAAACGCATCCCGTTATTTCAATGAATCTACTGGGCTGGAGATGAAAATGCTCGGGGAACTGGAGTATTATGTCAACAGTCCCACAGATAGTCTTTTTCAGGCCACCGACCAGAAAGGGTATCACGAATCGGAGCCATTTGCCAAATTTGAATGGATGCGTAAAGAAGCCCTGCGCCTGATTGCTGAATGCGGAGGCCAAATAAAATACGGACACTCCGAAGTGGGAAATTTCACCAAAGAAGATGAAGCCTTTGAACAGCACGAAATTGAATTTCTTCCCACCTCTCCGGAAATGGCGGCAGATCAGATTCTCATTGCCAAATGGATTCTAAGAATGCTGGCAGATCAACTAAATGTAGAAATCAGTTTTGCTCCCAAAATCAGTACAGGCAAAGCCGGAAACGGGCTGCATTTTCACATGATGATTCTCAAAGATGATCAAAACATCGTCATGGAAAACGAGCATCTCAGCACAACCACAAAAAAAATCATTGCAGGAATTCTGGATTTAGCCGACGCGCTCACCGCTTTTGGGAATACAGTGCCTACCTCATATCTACGGCTGGTACCCAATCAGGAAGCTCCAACTTATATTTGCTGGGGAGAACGAAATCGGTCGGCACTGGTGAGGATCCCATTGGGATGGACGGGCGGAAACAATATGGCTGAAATCGTAAATCCGGGAATGACAAAGGATACCAAAAGCCCGACTAACCAGACTCAGACTTTTGAATTCAGGGTTCCCGACGGAAGTGCAAATATCCATCTGATAATGGCAGGTTTGTTAATCTCTGCCGTACACGGACTGAAAATGAATGATGCTCTGGAACAAGCAGAAAGTCTGTATGTCAAGGGTAACATCTTTCACACATCTGACTTTAAAAATCTGAATCAGTTGCCCGCTTCCTGTTATGAGTCGGCTGAACGCCTCGATGAGAAAAGAGATGTATTTATAGGAAGTGGTGTATTTCCACGGTTAATAATTACCCACACCATCGATAAACTAAAAAACTTCAATGACATCAACATCCGAAATGAAATTGCTCATGATAAAGAGAGAGAACGGGAATTAGTAATCAAGCACATCCATTGCCAATAATCTAACTGACAAGTAGTTACTTTTCACACAGGGAAGAAGTTTGTTAAAAAAAACACAATTTCTTCCCTGTTTATTTATAAAAGTTCATAACTTAAAGCTTCCAAACGGTGACGAAAATTTAATTGCAACCAAACGAGTAAAGTATGGACGATAAAAACACCCCCACCTCTCCCCATGAGGGCGAGGAGCACCTGATCAGCAAAAACAAGTATTTTGATGTGGACGGTCCTGTTTTCTGGCCTTCTGCAGTTTTGATTGTGGCCTTTATTGTAGTTACACTGGCCATCGGAGCTCCCATGAATAAAATTTTTGCCACCATTCAAACCAGTATATCAGACAATGGTGGATGGTTTTTTATTCTATCAGTCAACCTGTTTTTGTTTTTTATCCTTTTTCTGGCATTCAGCAAATATGGAAAAATAAGACTCGGAGGACCCGAAGCGAAACCTGAATTTTCCAAAGGAGGCTGGTTTGCCATGCTCTTCAGTGCCGGTATGGGTATCGGTATTTTGTTCTGGAGTGTTGGCGAACCCATCAGTCACTTTGTGAATCCCCCCATGGGCGAACCCAGAACAGTTGAAGCTGCCAAACATGCCATGCAAACCACGTTTCTTCACTGGGGACTTCATGCCTGGGGCATTTACGCGCTGGTGGGTATGGCCCTGGCGTTTTTTACCTTCAATAAAAAACTTCCGCTGACCATCAGTTCCATTTTTTATCCGCTCTTGGGAGAACGCGTCAATGGCCCTCTGGGGAAGGGCATCAATGTACTGGCGGTTGTTTCCACACTGTTTGGACTGGCCACCTCGCTGGGGTTAGGAGTTCAGCAAGTCAGCGCCGGACTTGCACATTTGGTAAACCTCCCGGACACCATCACCGTTCAGGTCATTCTGATCACGGTGATTACACTTGGAGCCACAGCGTCAGTGGTTGCAGGCCTTGATGCCGGAGTAAAACGCCTGAGTGAAATAAACATAGTACTGGCAGCCATATTTTTAATATTTATAATTATCGTTGGCCCCACCCTGTTTATTTTAGATTCATTTACCCAGAATGCAGGTTATTACATCCAGAGTTTCTTCGAAATCAGCTTCTGGACAGAGACCTATCAGCAATCTGACTGGCAAAATGGCTGGACAGTATTTTACTGGGCATGGTGGATCAGCTGGTCACCTTTTGTGGGAATGTTTATTGCACGAATTTCAAGAGGTCGCACACTACGGGAGTTTGTTCTGGGAGTACTGATTGTACCTACCCTGCTTACTTTTCTGTGGCTTTCCGCCTTTGGAGGAAGTGCCATCTTCCTGGAGTTAAACTCTATGGCCGATATCGCCACAGCCGTCAGGGAAAATGTAGCCACCTCGCTGTATATACTACTCGAGCAGTACCCGATTTCCTCCATTACCTCACTGGTGGGAGTTTTGCTGGTAACCAGCTTTTTCATAACCTCTTCCGATTCAGGATCTCTGGTAGTTGACAGCCTTACAGCCGGCGGAAAGCTGGATGCACCGGTTCCACAACGGGTTTTCTGGGCATTGACAGAGGGAGCCGTAGCAGCAGTATTATTGATTGGCGGAGGTCTCGGGGCTCTTCAGACGGCTTCCATCATTACAGGGTTACCATTTGCACTTATCCTGATCATACTGATGTTCAGTTTACTCAAAGGTTTACAGGAAGAACATGGCATCATGCAGTCAGTCATTAAAAAACGCGAACGTGAAAATTATCAAAAGGTTATTGGCGAATTGATTCGTAAGCGGGAAGCTTCACGTCATGCAAAACAACCTTCAGGCACCGAAGCCCCGTCAGATAAGAAAAATGAAAAATAATACCGATCTTAAAAAGTCTAGCATTATGAACAAGAAATTCAATAAAATACTGGTCTGCCTGGACCTCACAGAAATGGATGATTTTCTGTTTCGCTACACCAACTTTATCGTGGATACCTTTACACCTTCATCGGTAGTATTTATGCATGTGATGCACCCTGTGGAAATCCCTGATGAAATCAAATCATCATTTCCCGGGTTCAATGAACCGGTGGACCAACTAGTACGCGAAGAACTGGAAGAGAAAGCCAAGGAACTGTTCAATGCCAAAGTAGATTTCTCGATTCAGGTTAAGCAGGGGCTCACGACCGAAACCATTGTGGGATACGCAAAAAACAATAAGATAGACCTCGCGATTATGGGGAAGAAGATAGGCTACACCGGAGAGGGTGGAATTACCCGCAAAGTCACGAGCCTGATCCCCTCCTCCGTACTGCTGGTTACCGAAACAGCCCCTTACAACATCAACCACCTTTGGGTACGCATGGACTTTTCCAAAATCTCCATCGAAGCACTCAAAATGGCTCAGTCAATTAAAGAACAAACAGGAGCTAAGGTCACCTGCCACAATGTTTTTAAACTGCCGTTAAACTATTTTCCACAGCAAACCGAGAAACAGGAAAAAAGGCTGCTGGATCAGATGACCAAACACGGCAGAAAAGAATATCAGAAAATCATCAAGAAACTGAACATCAAAGAGGAAGAATTTCCCTGTGAATTCAGCATGAATAAAGAAGGCGGAGAAGCTCAGATTCTTTATCACAAAGCGGTTCAAAACCAGGCCGATCTGATTTTGTCAGGATCAAAAATGAAATCAGGCCTTACGCATGTCATTCTCGACAACACTTCTGAGAAGCTTGCAGGAGGTGGCAAAACACTTCCGGTACTGATTGTCAAGGACAAAAAATTGTCCACCGGAATTCTGGAACGTATCTTTGATTGAAAGCCCAAAAATTACTGATAATCAACACAAAGCAGGCTTTCATGAACAACAAATTGAAAACCAACGAATTCTCTAACAAAGAAAAAAAGCATGAAACGAACAATCTCCAATATGATCTCACTTATGCTTTCCGGCATAGTCATTTCGGGCATAATGGTTTCCTGTAACTACACCAAACCCTCACAGGAAGAAGAGGACAAACGTGTGGTAAAACTCAATTATACCGACTGGACCGAAAGTGTGGCCATTACCATGATGGCTGCCACTGTTCTGGAAGAGAAGATGGGATACGAAGTAGAATTGAAACTGACAGATGTGGAATCGGCCTATCAGGAAGTTGCCGGTCAGCAGGCCGACTTCTTTCCGGATGCCTGGCTTCCTCACACCCAGCGTCAATATTTCGAGAAGCACAAAAATGAAATCGACACCATCGGAATTGTATTTCAAAGTCCCAAAACAGGACTGGTGGTCCCTGATTACAGCAAATATGTCTCAATCACCGACCTGACCGGAGACACCATCCCCATTGTGGGTATTGACGCCGGAGCCGGTATCATGACATCCACGGACAGAGCCATCAAGCACTACAAACTTAACAACCGATTGCTCACCGGTTCGGATGACCAAATGACCTTTCAAATGACCGATTCCATAAAGCGTCGTAGAGAGATCGTAGTAACAGGCTGGGAACCTCACTGGATATTCAGTCGTCATGATGTGCGGTTTTTGGAAGACCCGGACAATATATTCCCTACCGACGAGCATATTTATGTAGTCGGAAACAAAAAAAGTATCGAAGAACATCCTCATGCTGCCGAGTTCTTCAGACGAATGAAACTTACCGATAAACAATTCAACAGCCTGATTGACCAGGTAAAAATGGCCACCGATCCGGTCAACGGCATTCATCAGTGGATGGAAAAAAACAAATTTATCGTCAACAAATGGGTTAAAGACCTGCAACCAGAACGACTTAAAGTAATGTAATACCATTTAAAACATAAAATAAAAACCCGTTTTTATAGCTGTCAGGCAACCAACAAAACGGGTTTTCTTTTGTTTTAAATACAAAAAACACAATACCATTATGCGAATAACAGACTTAAACGGTACAGTAGAATTGGCCAACGGAATCAAAATGCCCTACCTGGGATTAGGCGTTTTCCAAACCCCCAACGACGAAATAAAAAACGCTGTCCATGCTGCCCTGGACTTCGGTTATCGCCACATTGACACCGCCGCATTTTACGAAAACGAAAACGGTCTGGGAGAAGCCATCAAATCACACTCCATTGCGCGAAAGGACCTTTTTATTACCAGCAAGGTGTGGAATACCGATCAGGGGTATGATGAAACGATAAGGGCTTTCGGAGAGTCATTGAAAAAACTGCAAACCGATTACCTGGATCTTTACCTGGTTCACTGGCCCATCAAAGGCAAATACACAGATACCTGGCGTGCCCTGGAAACTTTATACGAAGAAGGACGCGTACGGGCCATCGGGGTCAGCAACTTCCTGCAGCACCATTTGGAAGATGTGATGGCCTCAGGGAAAATTGTGCCCATGGTCAATCAAATGGAATTTCATCCGCAGCTGGTCCAACAGGATCTTATCGATTTCTGTAAAAAACACAGTATCCAATACGAAGCATGGAGCCCGTTGATGCAAGGGGGAATATTTGAAATCGATTTGCTGAAAAATCTTTCTGAAAAATACGGTAAAAGCATCGCCCAGATTGTGCTTAGGTGGGATCTTCAGAAAGGAATAGTAACCATTCCCAAAAGCGTCAGAAAAACCCGCATCGAAGAAAATGCATCCATCTTTGATTTCGAAATTTCGGAAGAAGACATGAAAAAAATTGATGCATTGGACTGCGACGAACGAATCGGACCTCATCCGGATAGAATCTAACATCAAATATTCCTACATTTGCCCGGACATTAGCACTCCCAATGTCCGGGCTTTTTTATTACCTCAAAAATCATATTAATGGAACCAACTCCACAAATTAATTCAGGAATTCTCAAGGAACTGATAACAAACCGCATGCCCTACGGTAAATATAAAGGGCTCAGAATATGCGACCTGCCCGAACCATACCTGGTATGGATGTCACAGAAAGGATGGCCCAACGGGAAATTGGGGATGCTTCTGGGAACCATTTACGAAATAAAACTCAATGGACTGGAATACCTGCTCAAGCCCATGAAACAAATGTATCGTTAATGGCAAATAAAAAATTCAATTTCCAATAAGGGTTTTCCGGCATCCCGGTGTCTATATGTTGAAAAGGATGAATAACAACATCCATCGCTGTTAACAACGATTAAAATAGCATTCTGCATAATAATGAACACCAAAAACTGATGCCATGAAAACAAACAGATTTAATACCCGCACAGGTTTTCGATTCATATTGGTCTTAGTAGCCATGATTTCGATGACCGCCACTGCAACATATGCTTCTTCAGTATTTGAAGAAGAAGAACAGTTGCCCGACACCACCAAATTTTTACTGCTCCGGGGAAGTGTCGAAGATGAAGACTCCGGCGATCCCCTGGCCTTTGCCACAGTGGCTATTGAAGGAACAAACATTGCCACCGTAAGTAACTCAAGTGGTAATTTCTCTTTAAAGGTTCCCAAAGAGAAATCAAACGAACAAATCCGCATCTCTTTTATTGGATATGAGAAGAAATATGTGCCGGTTTCGACCTTCCGGCATGGGCGAAACACCATTGAACTGAAGATGATTACAGTTCCTTTGGTAGAAGTTTCCGTTTTCCCTTCTGACCCTAATCTGCTGATCAGAGCCGTACTGAACCGGAGAGATGAGAACTACCTGTCCGAACCCACAAAAATGACAGCTTTTTACCGCGAGACAATCAAGAAAGGCTGGTCTTACGTTTCTCTTTCCGAAGCAGTAGTCGATGTCTATAAGTTTTCGTACGACAATCCGCGCGAAGACCGGGTAAAACTACACATCGGAAGAAAAAGCACGGATTATGAAAAACTGGATACGGTAGCCTTTAAACTGCAGGGCGGCCCTTATACAGCCACCATGCTGGACATCATGAAAGACCCGTACCTGTTGTTTGACAATGACATGATTGACTATTACAACTTCAAGATCAGTAATATTACACGCATTGAAGATCGAACAATCTATGTATTGAGTTTTGAACAGAAACCCTCAGTTAAGATTCCGCTTTTCTATGGAAAACTTTATGTGGACACCGAAAATCTGGCGGTAACAAGAGCAGTTTTTAACATGAACACAGAAGATAAAGATGAAGTGGCCAGAATGTTTATCCGAAAAAAACCTTTTGGCGCCCGGGTTTATCCCACCGAGGCCTCCTATATTGTCAATTACCGGCAAAATGAAGATGGGAAATGGTACTTCGGATACAGCCGTGGTCAGGCTTCCTTTAAAATCAACTGGCGCAGAAAACTCTTTAATACCAATTACCACACCACCCTGGAGATGGCCATTACCGATTGGGATGTTACCAATGAAGATCCTTTCAGAGGTTCAGACAGACTTAAGATTAACGCCATCATGGAAGATGAAGTCAGTGGTTTTTCTGATCCGGATTTCTGGGGCGACTACAATGTCATTGAACCCGAACAGCCTATTGAGAACGTAATAAAAAAGATTCAGAAAAAGCTTATCCGGGAAGACATCTAAGGAAACAGGCCGTCTACGAATTGACGGCCTCTCCTAACCCATCCCTGGAAGAAGGATTGGATTCTTTGTAATAGAAAAAGGTTTTAAGCGAGGGGAAACCGTTGACAGGAAGAATACTGAAGAAAAACCCTCCTTTACAGATTGTGTAAGATTTTTGCAAAGACCCAGGTTTTTGAATGTGATCCATTGAAGCCAGTTAGCGTTTTACAGAACAATAGCCAAAAAACAACAGGGGTTGTACAAAGAAAGATGTACAACCCCTGTCTTTATTTTAACTTACCATATACATAAAGCCGCAAACGGGTCAACAGGCTGAAAGCTATTACTCTATGACCATTGGCCTTTATTATGAATAAAACAAGTTATTTTTCTCAATTCACAAAACAAAGATGATTAAAGCCGGACATTAAAAATCATCGTCATCGAACCCGTCCTCAAGATCCTCATCGAAATCATTGTCAAAGTCTTCGTCGTAATCTTCATCAAAGTCTTCGTCAATATCTTCATCGAAATTTTCATCATCCAGGTCTTCCTCTCCCCACTCATAATCATCATCTTCACCGAAATCATCATCATCAATCTCGGGATCATCGTAACGAAATGCCACGGGATCAACCTTTAAAATACTCTTTTCCATGCAATTACAAATATAAAAATTACGCGATAAATTTATACATTCAATTCAATATATTGCAAAAGATCAGAACTTTTTTTTTCATCCGTTTAAAATCTACTTATTACGGTCGGATGGAACTCGCATTTAGGAATTTATACATGTTCACTTGTGACAATCGTTGCCATGCTCGTTTCATTCTTCTTCTTCGCCGGGCCAGATCAGTTCTTCCTCGTCTTCATCCCAATACGGCCCCCATTGAATCTCGGAAAGAATCCCATTATCGAACCATAAATTAAGACTTACATCCAACAAAGTTGCAATCTGCTGACTGTTATCCTCATCGTCCGACAACTCCTCTATGGAAACATCACCCAATCCAAGTAATTCTATCTGATCCATTACTTCCTGTTGGCTCAACCCTATAAGATCTACCCCCTCAAAAGTATATTCATCAGAACTAACTGCCAGGGATGTCAGTCGCCAGTCTTCCATCTGATCAAAGGAAGCCGACAACTCTATTTCATCATAGTGCCAGGCTTCAGACGTATCTTCAGCTAAATCTTCATTTTCCATAACCTCAATTTCATCCGGCTCTCCCATGATTGCTTTAAATTCCTCACGGGTCATTCCAAACTGAAGATTATCGACACCTTTTCCTAGTTCAATATTTTTCATTGTTTCAAGATTTTGTATTGTAAATCAAATTTAATCATTAATGCCGAACTATGCATACTTTATTAACCTGGTCTATTCATAAGTTTTCGTCATGAGATGTTCAAATACCAATAAATACGGGCAACCGCAAAGATAATTGATGAAGGGAATAAAAATTTATTTTCAAGTCAATTTTATTGAGGACGCCTGTATTTAGCCGGTAGTTGAACATTGTAATAGATAATTTATGAAACGAAGCTCGACGAAGTCAATTATTCAGTCCTCCCAAAAGCCTCGCTTTTTCCTTTTAAAGAAATACATAATGCCACTTTGACAAGATTAGGCTGTGCTTTTTTAAGGCCGAAGTTCTTTAAGCAATAGCCTGGGGCAACGTCCCAGAAAAATTGTAATACCTCTCCTCCCGCGGTTTATTGGTCGCGTCTCGACCAATAAACCGCGGGG
>NZ_AJKI01000002.1 GCF_000259075.1 Marinilabilia salmonicolor JCM 21150 | reverse complement strand
AAGTCCAACTTCTGCGTTGTTGCTCAAAATCTAAATCCTCAAATACATTAGTATTCTGCGGTTTCGTTTTTTCACACGCCTTGAATTTGAACTTTCTATTTCAAACACGTGAAAAACGCTTAGTTTATGGACAGACTCTAATTAAGTTTAGCAAATAATTATCTGCCATAAAACAAAAAAAGTCACCCTGAATCCAGGATGACTTCCAGCTCCCCAGGTAGGACTTGAACCTACGACCTACGGATTAACAGTCCGCCGCTCTAACCAACTGAGCTACTGAGGAATAAATGCAAAGCAACAATTTCTTGTTTTTTAAAAGCCGTTGCTTTTATCTGATTGCGGTTGCAAAAATATGACCTTTATTTTAACTGTGCAAGGGCTCCAATGCATTTTTTTAAAAAAATTCCTGCTTTCTAAAAAAATCCTCATCTTTGCACTCCAAAAATTAAAACAGAAAACATTATGAGCAAGGTTATTGGGATGGGCAACGCGCTGGTAGATATTTTAACCCGATTACAGGACGACACCATTCTTTCCGAATTAAAATACCCAAAAGGGTCGATGCAACTGGTAAATGTTAAAGAAGTGGCCAATGTTTTACTGGCGACTCGTGACTTTCCCCGCAATCAGGCATCGGGTGGATCAGCTGCCAACACCATTCACGGACTTGCAAACCTGGGTGTCGATACAGGTTTCTTTGGCAAAGTAGGAAGAGATGAGTGGGGAGCGTTTTTCCGTTCCGATCTGGAAAAGAGGAGCATTAAACCTTATTTGCTGGAAAGCGACAACGAATCAGGACGTGCCTTTGCACTAATCAGTCCGGACTCGGAAAGAACGTTTGCCACATTTCTGGGTGCTGCAGTTGAGTTGGCGCACCACGAAATTCCAGACAGCCTGTTCGACGATTACAGCATATTGCATATAGAAGGATATCTGGTACAAAACCGTGACTTGATCCGTCATGCCCTTCAGCTTGCCAAGTCTAAAGGACTGAAGGTTTCTCTTGACCTTGCCAGTTTTAATGTAGTGGAAGACAACCTGGAGTTTCTGCATGAAATGGTGGAGAAATATGTGGACATTCTTTTTGCCAATGAGGAAGAAGCCAAAGCCTTTACCGGATTGGCAGAAGAGGAAGCACTTCACAATATTTCCGGATTTTGTGATCTTACCGTTTTAAAACTCGGAAAGAAAGGCTCTGTTATCAAACATCATGATGAAATCGTGAAAATTGCCCCCATTCAGGTTGAAAGCCTGGATACCACCGGTGCAGGCGACCTGTATGCTTCCGGATTTCTCTTCGGAATGATTCACGGTCTCTCCATGGAACAATGTGGCCGCATCGGCTCTTTACTTGCCGGAAAAGTCATTGAAGTAATTGGCCCAAAAATGGATGATGCCACCTGGGATATGATTAAAGAAGAAGTTGCAGCGCTGATGAACTAAGCCATACACAAATTATTTTGCTATTTTTGCAGGCGTTGTGCAAATAATCAAACAAAAGAACGATATATATTATGGAAACTGTTGTAAGTGGTATTCGGCCCACGGGAAACCTTCATCTCGGCAATTATTTTGGTGCAGTTAAAAATTTTCTGAAAATGCAGGAAAACTACAACTGCTTCTTCTTCATTGCCGATTACCACTCACTGACCACACACCCACACCCGGCAGATTTGCACGGAAATGTGCGTCAGATTCTTGCAGAATACCTGGCAGCAGGTCTTGATCCTGAAAAAGCAACCATTTATATTCAAAGTGATTTACCTGATGTTGCAGAATTGACGCTGCTGATGAATATGAATGCTTACCTGGGAGAGCTGGAACGCACCACCTCTTTCAAAGACAAAGCCCGGAAGCAGCCTGAAAATGTAAATGCCGGCCTGCTGACATATCCGGTGCTTATGGCCTCAGACATCATTATTCATCAGGCATCAAAAGTGCCGGTGGGAAAAGATCAGGAACAAAACCTGGAGATGACGCGCAAATTTGCCAATCGCTTCAACAGAATTTATGAAACTGATTATTTCACCATTCCGCAACCTTTTAACTTCGGTGAGTCACTTATAAAGATTCCCGGACTGGATGGTTCCGGAAAGATGGGCAAATCCGAAGGCAATGGCATTTTTCTGGCCGAGGAACCTGCTTCCATACGCAAAAAAGTGATGAAAGCTGTGACCGACAGCGGCCCCACAACACCCGACTCGCCCGTCAGTGAGCCCGTACAAAACCTTTTTACCATCATGGAGGTGGTTTCAAAAAAAGAAGTCCTTGATCAATTTAAAGAAGACTACGCAAAATGTACGATTCGCTACGGTGACTTAAAGAAAAAACTGGCAGAAGACATCATTGCTTTCACCAATCCCATCAGGGAAAAAATCAATGCCATTGCTGCCGACGACGCCTACCTGAGAAAGGTTGCTCAAATGGGAAAAGAAAAAGCCCATGCCAGTGCATCAAAAACAGTAAAAGAGGTGAGAGAAATTATTGGTTTCAAACCTTTTTAAAATAAAGTACTGAGGCATCACACAAAAAACAATCAGAAGGTATTACGGAATTATATCGTAATACCTTTTTTTTACAGCTTCATATTTCCTGGCCTCCATGGGAATCTCCATGCCATTATCGAGCCATATCAGGGTGTTTTTTTCATCCAGACTCTCAATTCGCCTGAGATTTACCACATACAACGGATGACAACGTAAAAATCCAAAATTGCTGAAAAGTTGCTCATAGTAACGCAATGGTCTGGAAACAAACAGGGATTTTGAGTCTTCCAGATGCATAAAACAACCTCCGGCTACTGCCTCTCCGAACAGAATGGAAGATAAAGAAACGGCCTTTAAACCCCCATCGGTTGGAAAAACCACCATCTGTGAGGCGGCAGGAAGATTTGCATTGGTCAGGAGCACCTCCAGTTTATAGTGATAATCAACCTCATCAATGGCTTCGCAGGCTTTATCAACTGCCAGAACCAGATCGGATACATCAAACGGCTTTTTTACAAATCCCATCGCTGAAAACTGAATGGCCTCCTCCCGGTAATCTTCATGCCCCGACATGAAAACAACCTTGAAATTGTAAAACTCCACCTTCTGCAAAAGATCAAATGCAGTCCCGTCCGGCAATGCAATATCCATAATCAAAAGATCCGGTGCCTTTTTGTGAATGACCTCAACCGCCTCCGACACCAATGAAACTGCCCCCAAAAGTTCAAACTCCGGAAAATGGTGCATTAGAATCTTTTCCACAATTTTCTGCATCACCCGATCATCCTCAACAATCAAGACCTTCTTCATCATTTTTTAAATTTGTACATCTTGTATCTTTCGGGTACGGGTTTGCTTGTTATTTCTGGTTGGTTAATAATGTTTCTTATTCACAAATTATCTATTGTACCGACACAGACTCTGTCTTTAAAAAATTGTTCTTCTGACGGGAAACAGTTTTCCCGTGTTGATCAATTTCCACGAGAGGAATAACAATCCGGACAATGGTCCCGCGATCAAAGGGATTAATCTGCTTCTTATCTCTGATGGAAAGTTCGGTTCGTCCACCGGAGTCTCTCCGTAACATATCCAGTCGTTCACGGGTGATTTTAATGGCCATGGATTCGTGACTGCGTTCCTTTTCGCTGGCTTCCTTGGATGCGTCAATTCCAATTCCGTTGTCTTCCACTTCAACCACCACACGGTTTTTATCCTTTTTAAAGTGAATCTGAATCTGACCTTCATTGCCAATTGGTTTGATCCCATGTTCGATGGCATTTTCAATAAATGGCTGGGTCAGCATTGGCGGAACCATGGCTTGCTCCATCTTCAGCGATTCATCAATATGCAAACCGTAATCGAATGATTCTGAAAATCGAAGTCGTTGAAGTTCGAGGTAATATTTCAATATTTGAACCTCCTCTTTCAGGGAAATGTAGTCATGGGTCGAACTTCGCAAAACCTGACGCATCAACCGTGCAAAATCAGTTAAAAACCGGGATGATTTTTCAATGTCATGTTCCAGAATATAGACCTGAATGGCGCTTAACGCATTAAATATAAAGTGCGGATTCATTTGAGATCGCAACAATCGTTGCTGGTGGCGCACATTTTTGTACCGGCTCCTCAGCTGCAGCTGCCTTACAATCATGAATATGGCAAACGAAATAGTGACGACAATAATCAATGCAGTAATTAAATAAAACCGCTGTCGGTCGAGCATCGATTTCTGACGGATCGTCTCCTGATTCAGTTGGTTAATTTTCTCCCGCTGTCTCTCCGATTCAAGGATGGCTTCCTGAGTAGCCAAATGGTTAATATTCTTGGTATTGATGATGCTGTCTCTGTAAACTGCTGCAGTTTTAAAGAATTCAAGTGCTTTTCCAAAATCCGCTTTCTTTTCATACAATTCTGATAACAAACGGGAACCCTCCTCAATCTGATACAACACCCCGATGCTTTTTGCAATTTCCAGGCTTTCCTTCAGGTGTTTTTCTGCTTCTTCCATCTGGCCCATACCCAGGTAGGTCTCTCCAATTTTGGAATGACTGATGGCCACCTGCATTAAATCACCAAGTTCCTCATTAAGGTGCAAAGCTTTCTCTAAATATTCGAGTGCCTTATGCGGCCGCTCCAGAACAATGTAAGCCCCTCCCAGACTGTTAAAACAGATGGACTGCCCCACCTTACTGCTGATCTGGTAATTGTAATCAAGAGAGGTAAAGAAATGATAAAGTGCTGAATCCACCTGACCTAACCTGAGTAATGACTCCCCCATATTGTTGTGGTTAATGGCCAGCCCCAACTTATTCTTCTGAGCCTTCGACATGGCCAGTGACCGCTTAAAATATTCAATGGAAGAAAGATACCGTCCCAGATTGAAATTCACATTTCCGATGCTGTTGATGGCTGCACCTATGGTCAGTGAATCAGCAGCTTCTTCGGCGAGCGCCAGTGCCTTCACATGCATCTCAAGCGCCATAGGATTGTCATCAATGCGGCGGTAAACCACCCCGATTTGATTATAGACACTTGCCAAAAGCTCCTTTTTATTGGCAACGGTAGCAAACTCCAGCGCTTTTTGATGAAACTTCATGGCTTCTCCGTAATCGGCCCGGTTTCTGTAACGTTGCCCCAACAGATTATAAATGCGGGCAAGTTGATAGATATTTTCGTTTTTCCGGGCTATCTCTTCCGCCTCGGCAAGATAACGGTCATTAATATCCACATGCACTCCGCCCTGACCATAGTGAGAAAAGGATTTCTCAATCAGCTGTTCGACCACCAGGGAGTCAGTTCCGGGAAGCCTGTCTTCTTCCGACTTAGGCAAAACCTCACCCTGATCCCCAAATTTACTACAGGAGATTGTCAATAGAAAAAAAATAAACACCAGGCCCTGAAGTCTTTGCATAATATTTCAGAATTTTATTCTTTCTGCCATTCAATTAAGATTTCCCGGTGAATCTCATAAAAAATAAAAAAATCGCCCGTTTCTAAAACAATTCACCGCCCGGGGAAACCTGTCTGCCTTTTCCGGCAAGGTCTTAAAGATCAACCCGAAATTTGAGGAATTTTAATCGGATTGTCCACCAAAATACAGTTTTTTTTAGCTAATCGGACAAACCCATTTCTCATTTTTTGATGAAGGGTTATCTTTGCAGGCTAAAATGGATAACAGTGAAGATAGGGAATTTACAACTCAGGGCTGAACCGCTGCTTCTGGCCCCAATGGAAGACGTTACCGACCGGATGTTCAGGGAACTCTGCAAGCGATATGGTGCCGACCTGATGTACACAGAGTTCGTGTCATCGGATGCGTTGGTCCGTGAAGTGGATAAGACGCTAAAAAAAATGGAGTTGAATGACGCAGAACGTCCTGTGGGCATACAGATTTACGGAAAAGAAATTGATGCCATGGCAGAAGCGGCAAAAATCGCCGAGCAGGCCAATCCCGACATCATCGACATCAATTTTGGCTGCCCTGTAAAAAAGATTGCTTCCAAGGGAGCGGGTGCAGGAATGTTGCGCGACATCCCAAAGATGATTGCCATCACCGAAGCCATCGTCAAAGCAGTAAAAACTCCTGTAACAGTTAAGACCCGATTGGGATGGGATGAATCCTCGAAACACATTGTCGAAGTGGCCGAGCGGCTACAGGACACCGGCATACAGGCACTTACCATTCACGGACGGACAAGAGCACAGATGTACACCGGGGAAGCTGACTGGACCCTGATTGGTGAAGTAAAAAACAATCCCAGAATGCACATTCCCATCATTGGAAACGGGGATATCACATCACCGAAAAAGGCACGCAAATACCTGGATAGCTACGGAGTAGATGCTCTGATGGTGGGTCGTCCTTCCATAGGCCGCCCCTGGATTTTTAAAGAAATCAGACATTACCTTGACACCGGTGAGTTGTTGCCGGCTCCTACCATGGCAGAGCATGTGGAGATGATTCGGGAACAGGTGAATATGTCCGTGAAATGGCTGGGTGAAAGACGGGGGATTCTCCATTCAAGACGTCACCTTGCAGTAACATTTAAGGGACTGGAAAACTTTAGACCCCTGAAGATAAAAATGTTGCGGACAGAGAGTATTGAAGAACTCAATGAAATACTGAGTGAGATTTCTCTGAAATGGGCCAATCACTCCTCACCCTGCTCCGAATAGTAACGACGAACAATCACCCTTACTGGATACCAGGCGGCCAAAAATCCTATAGCGGAGACACTTACATAAACCAACACCATATCGGCCCATTGCAGTGCCACAGGATAGGCGTCCACCACAAAGGTGCCACCGCCACCAAAACGCAACAGTCCGTATTGCTGTTGAATCCATACCAGCAAAGCGCCTAAAAGCACCCCTGCGGTGACACCGGCCAACGAAATCAACCAGCCCTCAATCAGAAACACCCGGTTGATTAAGGTTCTCCCGGCCCCCATACTCCTGAGCGTACCGATACTTTCCCGTTTCTCAAAAATAAGCAGTGACAAGGTGCCGATAACATTAAAAAGAGCAATCACCAGGATAAAAAGCAAAATCAGATAGGCCATGAGTTTCTCCACCCGCATCAACTTGTAAAAGGTTGCGTGCTGTTCATGTTGATCCTGAACAACCAACCCAGCTCCGAGAAGTTCTTCCATACGGTGCTTAAAATCATCAGTATCAACGCCAGGATTCAAAGAAATTCCCAGTGACGACACTACCCCGTCACCGTATTCAAACAAGCTGCGAGCCTGATCAATACCGACAACCAGATAACGCGAATCGTAATCGAGCTGTTGAACAGCAAACATTCCTGACGGGTGAATATACTCCTTACGAAAGGACAGATCCGGACGCATCATATTGATCTGTCCGGTACGGCGGGGAACATACATCACCAGTGGCTTCACAAAATTGAGCCGCAAACCCAACTGATCAGCAAGCACATAACCGATGACACCAAAGTTTTGCATTCCCTCCTGCAGCTTGTATTCTCCCTCGATGATAATAGAATCAATGCCCGAGACTTCAGCAAAGTTGTCATCCACACCCATTATAATTGCCGGTACCTGCCGGTTGCCTGAGCGCAGCAAAGCCTGACTTTCCAGCACCTGCGAAACAGCGGCAATCTCTTGCATCCCCAAAATTTTCTGATAAGGAATGGAATCCAGATAAAAAACACGTCCCTGATCGGGCGAGACCTTTAGTTCAGGGTCAAACGAACCATACAATGATCCAATCAGGCCGTGAAGTCCGTTGAATACGGCAAGCACAACAATCAGCGCTAAAGATCCTACCAGAACCCCTGTCACCGAAATCATAGAGATAACATTGATGACATTTTGAGATTTTTTGGCAAACAAATACCTCAGTGCTATATGGAGAGCCAGCTTCATTCGATTAAAAATTACCTGAATTAGTGTTTGTCTATAAAGTCCAACTTCTACGTTGTTGCTCAAAGTCTAAATCCTCAAATACATTAGTATTCTGCAGTTTAGATTTTTCACACGCCTTGAATTTGAACTTTCTAATTCAAACACGTGAAAAACGCTTAGTTTATGGACAGAGACGAATTATTGGTTCCCGGGTCCGCATCATGAACCATATTCTATTTTTGCATCGGTTTGTGTGCCTTAACAATTAAACCGGTTCCCTCTTTATGTTGCATGGAAATGTCCATCCGATTCAAAACTGCAGCCAAAGGCCAGAACACCAAATAATAAAAGGGTAACAACACAAAAAAGAGTTTACTTTTATTGAGCATTGTAATGGGAAACTTCATTGAGAGCAACCAGGAAATATGCCCCGGTTTTCCGTAAGAGTAACGACAATCAACTTCCGAAAAGCCGGCTTCTTCCAACTTCTCCCGAATATCGTCCATGTTGTATCCGTCACGCACATGTTCATCAATAAAGCCGGAGATACCCTCCTCTCCATGCTCATGGGCATCCGAGCCCCCCTTGTCGGACGGCGTGGAAATCAACAACATACCACCCGGTGCCATACTGCTGAAAAAATTATGAAAAACCTTCCGGTCTTCCTCAATGTGCTCCATCACATCAACCGACAAAATCAGGTCGTATGATTCAGGCTCATCAAAAATGGTAAGATCGGCTGTTTTAAAGGTTACCCGATCTCCCTTTCCAAGAGTTTCAAAGAACCAGTTGCAATCGGCCACCTGTTCCTCTTTTACATCCACGCCAAGGATGCGATAACCTGCCCCGAGTCGGGACATGGACCAGCTGTATTGACCAAATCCGGACCCTGCATCAAGAATGCTCGCTTGACTCCCCTGTAGCGAAGCCCATTTTTTCAACTCACGCCGGATATACCACGAACGCAAAAGCAATAAATTCAAGAGTCGGTAAAACAACACCCTGAATCCGGGTGTAGCATTAAAAACACGTCCCAACGAACGTTTTATAGGATCATACTGCATAGCTTCCTTACAAATTAAAGCATCCGTCAATCGGGTTATTCATTCAACAACCTGTCAATATTGTCGATATAGTCAAGACTGTCATCGATAAAGAATTCCAACTCCGGAATAACTCTCAACTGTTTTCCTGCTCTCTTACCCAGGGCAAACCTTATCTGAGAAGTATGCTCCTTAATCTTGTCATAAATTTCCTGCTTTCGTTCCGTCGGGAAGATGCTCAAATAGACCCTGGCGACGCCCAGATCGGGTGTAACCCTTACCACGGTCACCGACACAAGACCACCTGCTGTAACCTCCTTTACTTCTCGTTGAAACATCTCACTCAAATCCTTTTGAATGAGTCTTCCTATCTTCTTTTGACGAGTACTGTCCATGTTTATTTTGATTTTAATGCACGAAGTTAGGCAAAATTATGCAAACACATTTCCAACTCGGCCACCATCCTGTCGGTATCAAAAAGTGACGATACCGTTTCCTTCCCTTTTTGACCACATGCGCGTAGTTCTTTGGGATGCATTGCAATAAGTTCTTTTAGCTTTGCAGCAATAGATTCAACGTCTCTCTCAACCAGAAACCCGTTTTGACCGTTGACAATAAACTCTGCAGCACCGCCCGCGTCAGTGGTAAGCACGGGAACACCGGCTGCCATAGCCTCTGTCAGGGCATTGCTGATCCCTTCATTGGCCGAAAAAAGACAAAACAGAGAGGCTCTTTTCAACCATGGATCAGGACTTGTAAACCCTTCCATCGAAACAATCTTCTGCAACCCAAGTTTCCTAATCTGCGTTTTCAGGGACTCTTCCTCCCTGCCTTTGCCCAACAAATGCACCTGTAAAACTGATTTTATCTCTTCAGGCAATTGAGCCAGGGCATCAATAAGCAAGTGAAATCCCTTGCGGCGGGTTAGCATTCCCGTGGATAGCACCATAAAAGAAACGGTTGATGCAGAAGAAACCGTCATCTCTTTCAATCCCGGCATTCCGTTGTAAATGACTCTCACCGGATGTTCTCTCATCCACGAATAGCGCATAAGTTCCTGCTTTATCCTGTGGGCATTCACAATAATTCCGTCGTTCAGCCGACCATAAACCCACCGATGCCACAAAGGCCACTTCATTTTACGAACGATTCCCAGCCTCAGAAAATGCCTTACTCCCTGCCGCCTTGCTGCAAGCCCGCCAAGTACATACTCCTTCTTTTTGGTGGAAACAATGACCTCTATTTGATTGTCGGTAACTACCTGTTCTATTTTCCGCAGGGAGGATAAATCAAGAACAGAACCAAAAGAAGCCGAATAAAAAGGAATGTCAGAATCAAAACGTCCCCGGAGATGATTATCCTTTCCAATAAAAAAAACATTGTGCCGTTTCTTTAGTCCTGACATGGCATTGGAGACCCATTTCTCATTACCTCCCCACACTTTGGAAGAACAAATAAAAAGTATGTTCATTAATCTATTATTTTTTTATATCTTGCAAATCAAGAACTTAAAAATCCTGGTATCCATGAGAAGAATAACTGCCTTTCTGCTTTCAATTGCCGGAACTACTGTTTCTGCTGTAGCCCGAATGCTTTCAGATTCAGAAAAGAAAGAATCCACATCACAGCCCGGTTCTGATCATTCACCAAAAACGTCAACCACTCCGGAAGCTACTGGCAAAGAACTGTATAAAACAACGGGAATAAAAAAAGCTGAAGTAAAACAGCTCACAAAAAATGCTCCATTCATCATTCCCGGGATCATAACCGGTACAGCCTGTGTACGCCCAGATGAACACGATAAATACAATGTTGACATACTGGATCCCAATGGAAACAACATCGGACACATCGAAAAGAACAGAAGACTATGCAACTCACTGGAAGCATGGCACCAGGGCTCAGTTTTCACCTTTGTAAAGGTAACAGAATCCGGGGAAATTGAAACATCTTCGGGGACTGCTTTTATTCCTGCAGGACTGCCCCGTGAAGAAACCAAAAAACTTAAAGAAGTATTTGACAAACTGGCCAAACGCAATAAAATACTCTCCGAAGAAAACATCTCTTCCAAAGATTATCTGGAAATCCTGAAGGATCACAAACAAATATCAAAAACTCTCGTCGCTTTGAACATTGATGATCTGATTAACATTGCACTCTCCAAAAGACTCATCCCCGCACTCTCCAGACAGATGGAAGACCAGCAGGACTGGCAAGGTCTTTTAAAACTGGAAAAACACAGTGACCTGATTGATGAACTAAGTGAAAGATTTGCAGGAACCACCTACCGGAGAATCAGTAAAGCCAAAAAAAATACCGGGCAGAAAATCTGACCCGGTCTATTCATTTTTGTTCTGACTCTTATTTCAGGATACCATATCACTGAATATTTCCACACAAACATCCCTCTCCACTTTGCTGGTAAGCTTCCGAACCACATTGTTCAGATTGTGAACCACATAACCCAACTCTTCAGAGGGTGCCGACTGATACAACCGGTCGGTTATCCAGTACAATGACCGCAGCGAACTCTCCAGAAGCGGGCGGGTCTCCCGCACCGAAATATCTTTAAAAGCACCAATCTTTTTTTCGTCGCTCAAATCATCAAACTCATTCTGTGCTATCACCAACTCATCAAACCAGTCGGCTGCACCCAGACGCGTTATCATCTCATAATAGTCGTGCTTAAGTTCTTTTATGAGTGCCGGCAACCCGGTGGATTGTCGCTGATAACCATCACTCTTAGTCTGCCAGGCATGCTGTTGCAATACAGAAAGTAACTCTGTACCAAGAATACTGTGTTTTTTTGATGCCCTGTGACAGGATGCTTCCACAAAACGATAGAAAGCAATATAAGCCTCATCCCGTTTACTTGCCTGGAGTGTTTTACGCTCCATCACACAACTGATTACCCTTCTCTGAAAGGTTTGTTCATAACTGACAAGACTCTCTCTGACATCTTCCACAAAAGTCATGAGCTCGCCCTTATTCACAGGACAATGATCATAAATCTGCAGGGTCACTTTGGCAAGATCGTAAAGGTCGAAAGAAAGGAGCTGGGAAAAGTTTAAAGATTTTAGCATAATTATTATAGGGTTTGGGAGTTAAAAAACTCTCTGAAAAACACAAAAAATGACAATCCGGGTTTTCCGGATTGTTATGCTTGTCAGAGTGCTGTATTTATAGATATTTTACGGATTGGGAAGAGCAAAGGTTTCAAAAAACCGGCTGATTAATCATTGAATTGATTAAATGTTTCCGGAAATCCCGGTCCCCTGAATTTTACGGAATAAATCCAACGCATAAACATCCGTCATACCAGAGATAAAATCAATAACAGTTTGCACCCGATGGTGCACCGGTGCGTTTTCAGAAACTTTATATTGCTGTGGAATAAACGGGAGTAACAACCTCGAATAATAATGCTTTGGCTCAAGCACTGCTTTAATAAACTCATCCAGAAGGGTGCCCAAAATCCTGAAGCCGGCAATCTCAATCTCTACCACAGAAGGATGCCGGTAAATACGGCTAATGCCCACCCGGGCACACCCTTTCATGGCTTCATCCATATTGCCCGACAATTTATCGGTAAGGGCCCCGCTAAATGTGCCATCCAGAATGCTGTCGTGATGTTTAATAAAAATTTCGGAACAGGCACCCACCAGCTTTCCGATGACGCCCGCCCTCAGATAAGCGATTTGCTCATTGGTATCGGTCACTTCCCGAAAAACCTCTTTTATTCTTCGAAGATGCTCCTTATCCTCCACCGGATCATAGAAGGCCATCAGCAAATCCATTGTTTCAGGGGTGGATAAAATTCCCAGCTTGTGGGCATCTTCAATATCCATCAACTGATAGCAAATATCATCTGCCGCCTCCACCAGGTAAACAAGCGGATGACGTGCAAAAACCCCCGGAGATGTTTCTTTCAGTCCCAACTCTGAGGCAATGTCCATAAAGATTTCCTTTTCACTTTGAAAAAAGCCATACTTCTTCAAATCTGAATTACCGGAAGCATAGGGATATTTAACAATAGATGCCACGGAGGTATAGGTCATGGCAAACCCGCCGGTTCGCCGCCCGGAAAACTTATGTGTCAACACCCTCAGCGCATTGGCATTTCCTTCAAAATCCACAAAATCGTTCCAGATGGCAGGAGAATTAATCATGGATTCCAGATAACGGCCGTCTCCATACTTAAAAAAATCTGAAATGGCTTTTTCGCCCGAATGACCAAAAGGGGGATTTCCCATATCGTGGGCAAGACAGGCAGCCGCCACCACAGAACCAAGTTCTTGTGCCAATGGAAACTCATCCCCGTAAAGTGACCCTAGAAACCTGGAGACATTGCTACCCAGCGAACGCCCCACACTGGCAACCTCCAGACTATGCGTAAGTCGGTTGTGCACAAAAACACTTCCCGGCAAAGGAAACACCTGCGTTTTATCCTGCATACGCCTGAAAGGTGAAGAGAATATCAGCCTGTCGTAATCACGCTGAAACTGCGTGCGGTCATGCGAGCCGGCCCCCGAAGAGGTGCCCGTGCGTTTGGTGGATAAAAGTTGTTTCCAATCCATAAGTATTCCTGTTCAATATATGGTTGTACGATACTTTTTCATTTCTGCGGCCAGGGAACGAGCCTTTCCGCCTGTAACACGATCCAGTAATTGCCAGAAACCGGGACCGTGGTTCTTTTCTCTGGTGTGACACAATTCATGCAACACCACATAATCTATCAGGTGCTGCGGCAATCGCATCAACTGTAAATTAAGATTGATATTGTTCACGGAAGAGCAACTTCCCCACCTGGATTTCAGGTTTTTTACAAACACTTTGTTCACCTTAAAACCATGCAATCCGGCAAAATGCATGACTCTTCCAGGCAACATTGTCCTGGCCTCTATTCTCAGTCCCTCTTCAATTCCCTGCCGAATGACCGACTGAACCCTATCATCCTCCACTTTCATAAAAGAAGGATAAGCCACCCGAAGAATTCCATCACTCAGCGTCATTCGAAACTGATCACTATGATGATTTTCTATTCGGAGTTCAAAAGTGCGGGACCGAAACTTCGTGTTTTCATTAAATACGGTCTTCATCCGCTCATGCTCAGCCATACTGGATTGATTCTGCTGAATCCATGAACGTTTCTCCTCCACAAACGACAAAGCCTTTCGGATAGAGTATCCGGGAGGGAACAAAACCGAAACCCCTTCAAAAGGCTTGATCCTGATGGAAAGCCGCCTGCATCGTGCATCACTTTTAAAAAGCACCGGTCCGATACCCTCTATTTCTACCAATGAAGTTTTAACCGACATAATACCACAAAGGTAAAGATTTCCCGCTATTGCCAAACCTATTTGCCCGTGTCGTAAATTAGTTTCGTAAAACTACTTCCTTCCTGTAACGAAACAACCCCCGGATACGTCACAATTTGGATTATGTTTTCCAATAAAAAAGAAATTTAATCGGGTAAACTGTTACCTAAAATGACATTTTAGCTTCATTTTATTACAGATATGCCCGTTTTCGAACACTTAGTGTTCCAAAATCAGACAGTTTTAATTTCACCAAAAAAGAAGAAAAAACAACCTTATGCCCTGGCTAACAAACACTTACTTTTTTTGGCAGGACAATTGAAACAAAAAGCAGCGAAAAACACACAAAACCAGATACCATGAGCAACAGTATTATCAAAGTAAGCAGCCTTCACAAATCGTACCGGATGGGAAACAATGCACTGCATGTCCTCAAAGGTATTGATCTGGACATTAAGGCAGGTGAGATGGTTAGTATCATGGGCTCCTCAGGCTCGGGTAAATCAACCTTATTAAATATTCTTGGAATTCTTGACAATCATGACCGGGGTGATTATTACCTGAACAATGTGAAAATTGAGAAGATGAATGAAACCAAAGCTGCAAAATTCCGCAACAATTATCTGGGCTTTATATTCCAGTCATTCAACCTCATCTCATTCAAGAATGCCATGGAAAACGTGGCTCTTCCACTTTACTATCAGAATGTCAGTCGCAAAAAAAGAAATATCAAGGCACTGGAATATCTGGAAAGACTGGGCCTTAAGGACTGGGCCGGACATCTTCCTTCAGAGTTATCAGGAGGCCAGAAACAACGTATAGCTATTGCCCGGGCACTTATCTCCGAGCCCAAAGTAATACTGGCCGATGAACCAACAGGTGCATTGGACTCCCAGACATCTTATGAAGTAATGGACATCCTGCAGGAAGTCAACCAGATGGGAATTACCGTTATTATCGTAACCCATGAGGACGACATAGCTCACCGTACACAACGAATCATCAGACTCAAAGATGGTTTGATAGAACACAACGAGTTGAACGGAAAATATGAACCCGTTACCACCAGTGATATATTCACTTCCAACTAACCCCTGCATTTATCACAAATAAAACAGGCTAAACCTTTCAACAACCAAACACTATGTTTAATTCACTGCAGGAAATATTCTCAACACTCAAACAAAACAAACTGAGAGCCATCATGACCGGCTTCAGTGTGGCCTGGGGTATCTTCATGCTCATCCTTTTGCTGGGGTCAGGAAACGGACTACAAAATGGCATGGAAAACAACTTCAGAGGTACCGCAAAAAATGCATTGTGGATCTGGAGCAGGCAAACCCAGGTCTCATATGACGGACTTCAGGCCGGCCGGCGCATACAGTTCACCGATGAAGATTACGACATGCTGGTTAACCATTTCAAAGATGACATCTCCGACATTTCGGGTCGTTTCAGGCTTTGGGGCAGCGGAACAGTGACCTACAAAAATGAGTACGGTGACTATAGTCTGGAGGGTGTGATGCCAGAGTTCAAAAACATTCAAATTGTGGATCTGGAACATGGCCGTTACATCAACAAGCTTGACATACAACAGTTCAGGAAGGTAGCCATCATCTCGGTACCGGTCAAAAAAGCTTTATTTAAAGAAGAAGATCCCATTGGGAAATACATCCACATCGACAAAGTTCCCTTTAAAGTAGTAGGTACATTTATCAACCCAGAACGACGGGACGATGAACAAATCTATATTCCGGTAAAGACTGCCCAACGCGTTTTCAACGGAAGCAACAAACTTAATGAACTGGCAGTGGCCACCAATGCACTTACCGTGGCTGAAAACAAACGAGTTGAAGAGGCCATCAGAACTACCCTCATGAAAAAACACCGGATTGCCCCTGACGACAAGCAGGCGCTCGGTATCTGGAACACCCTGGAGCACTTCAAGCAGGCACAGGGTGTGTTTACCGGAATCCGGATATTCGTCTGGGTTATTGGCATCATGACCATCATCGCTGGTATTGTTGGCGTTAGTAACATCATGATTATTCTGGTTAAAGAACGCACAAAGGAACTTGGTATCCGGAAAGCCATTGGTGCCACCCCGTGGTCGGTCATCCGGCTGGTTCTCTCCGAGTCTGTGTTCATTACCACCCTGTCCGGCTTTTTCGGACTGGTGGCCGGAATGGGTCTGATGGCAGCCATCTCTATGGTATTGCAAAGTGCAGCCCAGAGCAATCCCAGCATCGAAAGCACTTTTTACAATCCGTCGGCAAATCTCTCAGTCGCTGTATCAGCCCTGGTGGTACTTATTGTTGCCGGGTTAATAGCCGGATACGTACCGGCGCGCAGAGCTTCTGCTATTAAGCCAATAGAAGCACTGCACGACGAATAAAAAAACAATAAACGCTGTTAACAAAAGCCACATATTTTAGAAATTAAAACCATAGTACCGTGTTTGACTTAGACCGCTGGCAGGAAATATTTAATGCCATAAAACAAAACAAGTTTCGCAGCATACTTACCGCATTTGGGGTATTCTGGGCCATTTTTATGCTGGTTGTAATGACCGGAGCAGGCAACGGGCTGATAAACGGCGTAACCAGTGGCTTCCAGGACTTTGCCACCAACAGCGCTTTTATGTGGTCAAACCGCACAACCATCGCCTACCAGGGATACGACCGCGGACGCTGGTGGAGCATCAACAATGATGACATTGAAGCCATCAGAAATGAAATTGAAGGAGTAGATGTAATATCCCCCAGATTGCAGGGCTGGAATCTTCGTGAAGGTCAGAATGTGGTACGTGACGAAAAAGCTGCAGCTTTCAATGTGATGGGTGATTATCCCCAATACCGGAAAATAGACCCGTGTACCATGCCATGGGGAAGATATATCAACGAAGAAGACATCAAGCTCAAAAGAAAAGTCTGCATCATCGGAGAAAATGTGTATGATGTAATGTTTGAAGAGGACGAAGATCCCGTGGGTCAGTATTTACGCGTAAACGGAGTCTATTTTATGGTAGTAGGTGTTTTTAAATCCAACAACCCGAACATCAACATCGGGAGCAATAAAAAAGAGACCATTTACCTGCCTTTTACCACCATGCAACAAACATTCAACTACGGGGACGAAGTACATTTCTTTGGTTTTACAGCAAAACCAGGAGTGAATGTTCAGGGCATCGTGGATGAAATAGAGCCGCTGGTGAAAAAGCATCACAAAATTGCTCCGGATGATGACGAAGCCATCGGTGGATTCAACGTTCAGAGTGAATTACAAACCATGGAATACACATTTCTGGGTGTCAATATCCTGATATGGGTGGTAGGCATCGGCACCCTGATTGCCGGAGCAGTGGGCGTTAGCAACATCATGCTGGTAATTGTCAAAGAGCGCACCCGCGAGATCGGAGTACAACGCGCCATCGGAGCCAGACCAGCAGTAGTAATTGGCCAGATTCTCACCGAATCGGTATTTCTGACTACTGTGGCAGGATTCCTGGGACTTGCTTTCGGAACGTTGATTCTGCATCTCACCAACATTGCTCTGACAGCTTCAGCAGCTAACGCTCCGGAAGATGAAATGACCTTCTTTGCAAACCCTGAAGTGGGTTTACCTTTGGCCATTTCTGCCTTGGCAATGCTCATTCTGGTAGGCCTGTTCGCAGGATTGATTCCGGCTATGAAGGCTGTAAGAATAAAACCCATTGATGCGCTCAGACATGAATAGCCGATATGGCCACTGTGGTATTTGTTTTAACCACAAAGAACACGGAGGAATAAAATAAAAACAATAATAATTAAAAATACGGGCACCAATGCCTATTAAAACCTGAACAAAATGAAGAAGTTTTTTAAAATTCTGATGGTAGTCGTTTTGATAGCCCTTGTAGGATGGGTCGTTTACTACCTTTACAACCAGACCAAAAAATCGCCCGTGGTTTTTGAAACCCAAAAACCCGAAGTCACCAATATCATTAAGAAAACGGTGGCCACAGGTTCCATTGTCCCACGAAAGGAGATTCAGATTAAGCCCCAGGAATCGGGTATTATCACGGAAATTTATGTCCAGCCGGGCGATGTGGTAACGCAGGGCGACCTCATGGCAAAGATTCAGATTATTCCTGAAATGCTTCAGGTCAATGAGGCCGAGAACCGCCTGGCCAAAGCTCGTCTGGCTTTCGAAAATGCCAAAATCGAATTTGAACGGTCACAGGAGCTCTATGACAACAAAGTAATTCCCGAATCACAGTTTCTTGAAGACAAACTAAGCTTTCAGACTTACCAAAAAGACCAGGAGTCGGCCCAGAACAATCTGGAACTGATTAAAGAAGGGGTTATCAAAAAGGCAGGCGCCCAAACCAATACACTCATACGGGCAACCACCTCAGGCATGGTACTGGATGTTCCCATCGAAATCGGGAATTCTGTAATCAAAAGCAATACGTTCAACGATGGAACAACCATTGCACTGGTTGCCGACATGGGAGAAATGGTATTCGAAGGAATGGTGGACGAAACCGAAGTGGGAAAGATAAAAGAAGGAATGCAGTTACTGCTCACCATCGGTGCCCTTGATGAAGAGGAATTCAAAGCCAACCTGGAATTTATTTCGCCCAAAGGTGTCGAAGAAAACGGAGCTATTCAGTTTGAGATCAAAGCTGCGGTGGAGCTGCAGGAGGGGAGTTTTGTAAGAGCAGGTTACAGTGCCACTGCAGACATCGTACTGGATCGTCGAGACAGTGTACTTACCCTGCAGGAAAAAATGATCACTTTTAAAGATGATTCAACCTTTGTGGAGATTATGACCAGCCCTCAGATCTTTGAAAAACGTTTCGTTAAAACAGGTCTGTCCGATGGTATCAACATTGAAATTGTAGAAGGTCTCTCTGATGAGGACGAAGTTAAAGTGCCCAAATCGTAAAGATTTAGGAAATTAGTCAGTAGTTTATAGTCAGTAGTGGGGACTTCCAAAAACTGATATACTCAGAAACCTGTCGAACCATGTTGGTAGATGGAAAAGTTGAAAGACAAAGGGGCAACCCACTAACATTAGCTGACAGAATATTCATTTAATTGCACCCTTTGACAACAAACTCAAACCCCAGATGATTGAACCCGCAAATTAAAACCGAAATAATCAAATCATGAGAAACATAGCAGCCATACTGATGCTTCCGATGCTCCTGGCCTTTACGGAGGCTCACGCTCAACAGCCTGAGAAATGGAGTCTGAAAGATTGCATTGAATATGCTAAGGACAATAACCTGTCCATAAAACAGCAGAGCCTGAATACAGAATATCAACAAAATGTCTATGAGCAAAAAAAGCTCGACCGTATTCCTTCCGTCAATGGTAGCGTGGGATACCAACTAAGCTTTGGCAGGGTATTGGACGACACCTCCTTCGAGATAACCGACCAAACTACTCAGTTCGGCCGTTTTTCACTTGGAGCATCGGTCCCTCTGTTCCAGGGTTTCTCCCTGCACAATCAGATTAACAGGGATAAAGCCAACTGGCAGGCATCCCGAAAAGAATTGGAAGCAGCAAAAAACGACCTGGCATTAAACATCACTTCATTGTACCTGCAGGTTCTTTTTGACAAAGAACTGCTGCAGGTGGCTGAGGAACAATACAAAGTAGCAAAGGAGCAGGTGGAAAACACCAAAAAGCTAGTGGATGCAGGACGGGTAGCAGAAGGTAATTTACTGGAAATAAAATCACAGGCAGCACGTGAAGCACTCACGGTTACACAAATGGCAAACAACCTTACGATGTCTTTGCTGAACCTTGCCCAAGCGCTCGATCTCGAAGAGACAGGCAACTTCGATGTGGTGATTCCGGAAATCCCCGAATTGCAACAAAATACCCTGACCCCTCCTTCCGATCTCTTTGTTCAGGCCGTTGATTTAATGCCGGAAATTGAAGCTTCAGAGTTCAACCTGGAAAGTGAACGCTATGCTTTAAAGGCAGCACAAGGTCAACTTTACCCCTCCATAAACATGGACGCCGGCTGGAACACTTCAGTAACTAAAAAAGAAAGCACCGTTGAATTTGACTTCGGAAAGCATTTCAATGATAACGCAACCCAGTATGTGGGTCTGACATTAAGAATCCCTGTTTTCAATGGTCTTGCGGCCCGCAATAACGTCAAAAACACCCAACTGAGTATCCGCAGCGCCCAACACGATCTGGAAAAAGAAAAACAAACCCTCAGAAAAGAGATCCAGCAGGCATATGCCGATGCACAGGCAGCTTATTTGAAATACAATTCAGCTCAAACAGCAGTGGATTCTTATGAAGAATCATTGCGCTACACCGAAAAAAAGTATGCCGTAGGTCTGGTAAGCCCGGTGGATTACAGTGTTGCAAGAACTGATTATTTGAAGGCACAGTCCGACTTCCTTCAATCGAAGTACGAATATGTGCTGCGGACCAAAGTGCTGGACTTTTACACAGGGGCTCCGCTTTCTCTCGATTAAGCACACCTCAAACTGTCAATACGCAAAAAGGCGCTGCAGGAATTTCCCACAGCGCCTTTTCTACCCTGCCTAATACATACGACGGGTAAGGTGTAACCAGGCTGAAAGCCTGTTGAAGAATAGTTTTAAGAGGGAAAAACATTGCCCCCGGAAAAATTCAGCCAATAAAAAACGCAAAACATTATGTATTTCTTAAAAAGGAAAAGCCTCACTTGTTGCGCGCACAATAATCAAACAAAGACGATTTTACGATAACACAACCTTGTTTTTAGGCTACTTCCCCAAAAAGATAGCAATCAGGTTCAGAATTATTTAAAAGTTACTTCAAAATCCAGTTCAAAATCATCATAAATCAGGTTGTCGCCCAGATTGTCGAAAAAAGAACCGGATCCGTAACGCACATTGTAATTGGCGCGATCTACCACCAGTACTCCGGAGAATGTTTTACCTGTCACCTCTGCTTCAAAAGAAACGGGGTTGGTCTGCCCTTTTATGGTCATGGTGCCGGTAAACTTGTATTTTCCCGACTCCACCTTCTCACCATTTTTAATTTCAAGGGTTGCCGTGGGATATTCATCCACACTAAAGAAATCATCAGATTTCAGATGACCTACCAATTGAGCTTTTGAATCCTCATCATCTATGTCATAGTTACTGATGGAAGTCATGTCGACCACAAATTTTCCGGAAACAAAGTTGTCTCCTGATTTTTCAAGATATCCCGACAACAGCTGAATGGCTCCGTTCTGGGACCCACCAACCTTCTTACCAGTCCAGACAATCTTACTGTCTTCTACTTTCAATTCACTTTTCTGTCCGTATGCTGCCGGGGTCATTACCAGAAATCCCAGCGCCAATATCAAAGCTGACAATTTTTTCATATGATTCTCCTTTTTATTTATATTCGTTTTAGATAAAACAACTTGGGGAAAAAAAAGTTCTTATCTCCAAAAAGGGATCATCTGTTTTTTTGAAATGAAAAGCCGGCTCAAAGCCGGCTCTGATAACCTTAATATCGGAACATCCACCCCGGCTGAAGCCGGGGGCTAATCTCATGGGGCCATAGCTGCAGATAGGTATAAATAGATGATGATTTCCTGCAAACCTTAAATTACTTCTAATTCTTTCCCAATCTTTATGAAAGCAGCAATTGCTTTATCAAGATGTTCTTTCTCATGCGCAGCAGAAAGTTGAATTCGTATTCTCGCCTGCCCCTTGGGCACCACCGGGTAATAGAATCCGGTAACGTAAATACCCTCTTCAAGCAGCCGTGCAGCAAAAGTCTGAGACAAACGCGCATCATATAGCATCAATGCCACAATGGCCGAATTAGTAGGTTTAATATCAAACCCGGCCTCAGAAATCTTTTGCTTAAAATAATCGGCATTGTTCATGAGTTTATCGCGAAGAGCCGTAGATTCGCTCATCATATCAAACACTTCGGTGGCCGCCCCGACGATGGACGGAGCCAGGGAGTTGCTGAACAAATAAGGTCTTGAGCGTTGGCGCAACAGGTCAATAATCTCCTTTTTCCCGGTGGTGAACCCGCCTAAAGCACCTCCAAGAGCTTTTCCCAAGGTGCTGGTAATGATATCCACGCGGTTCATCACATTATGGTATTCATGGGTTCCACGCCCCGTTTTTCCGATAAAACCGGATGCATGGCTGTCATCCACCATCACCAACGCATTGTATTGTTCGGCCAGATCGCAGATCTTATTTAATGGTGCAATATCTCCATCCATAGAGAACACCCCGTCGGTTACAATAATTCTGAAACGCTGTTTTTGGGCTTCCTGAAGTTGTTTTTCCAAATCATCCATATCGGCATGTTTGTACCGATATCTTGCGGCTTTACAGAGTCGCACTCCATCAATGATGCTGGCATGATTCAATTCGTCGGAGATGATGGCATCTTCGCCGGTAAAAAGCGGTTCAAACACCCCTCCGTTGGCATCGAAACAGGCAGCATACAAAATGGTATCCTCCATGCCGAAAAAAGCAGCAATCTTTTCCTCCAGGTTTTTATGAATATCCTGAGTTCCACATATAAACCTCACTGACGACATTCCGTAACCATGAGAATCCAGTGCTTTATGGGCAGCCTCAATAACTCTGGGATGAGCAGAAAGACCAAGGTAATTGTTGGCACAAAAGTTCAAAACCTTTTCTCCTGAATTCAGTGTTATTTCTGCCTGCTGAGGCGAAGTAATGATTCGCTCGGTTTTATACAAACCTGATTGTTTTATATCCTCAATTTCTTTTTGCAGATGATCTTTGTATTTACCGTACATAGCTACATTATTTTGATGACTTCAGACAAAGTTAAAGATAGTGTTCAAACAAAAATATGACAAAAGATCTTTTGTCATTCCTAACCTGTAAAAATATGGATTCCTAAAGCGACCACTAAACTTTTATTCGCATAAAATCATTGGTGTCGGTTAAAAAATTGAGATTGCTTCACTACGCTCTCAATGACTGGCCTTTGAATATTATTAAAAGGTGATCTGGCAGAACTCACATGTGAGGGATTTAAACATTGTCTTATGTGACAATCGATCTCATGCTCGTTTCATGGTAAAAAGTCACCAAATAAACAATGATTAGCTGACTAATTCCGTACCTGTCAAAGTGTTTTCAAAAATTGTTTGTATTACACTAACGATTGTTTACCAAAATAAAACCGGTTTTACTCAAATATAGGCTTTCAGGGTTAACGCATCGCCTCTCTTTTCACTAATTTTAAAAAATATTTAATACCTATTTTCCCAAAAGTTAAAATGTATGCATAACGTAAAAGGGTTCCCCCCAACAGCATCGGATACCCTTGGTATGTTAGCCGCTTTCACAGCTTCTGTCGTGGTGCTCACGGTGGAAACAGAAGGAGATATTTCCTACATCCATGCCGGAACCGGCAATGCCCAGGAGGAAAAATCCCTGCTTGACAAAGCCGTTAACAAAACCGCCGGTTTTGGCCATGGAATAGGCGGATGGTTCGAGCTGAACGATCCCGTGTTGGTGCGCCCTTATAAATCAGGTCGGTTTTTCAATTTAACCTCAAAGTCTCTTAACGGAAATAATCGTCTCTGCCTGTTTACCCACAATCCGGAAGGCTGGAATAAATCGCAGCTTCTTTTAATGGATCAGACGCGTAAAAGCATCGAACAACAATTTGAAAACTACTTTTACGAACCAAACAACATTGACGAAACAGACAATGACAGGTTTCGGTTGCTTTTTGATTTTTCTCCGGTCGGGGTATTCTTCTATACCACATCACTCAAAATCTCCGCTTTCAACGACCGTTTTGTTTCCATCCTTGGTGCCCCGGCATCAAAATTACTCCATTTAGACCTGAATACCATCTCTGATCGTTCAATACTTCCGGCTATTCTGAGGCCTCTTTCGGGAGGAGAAGGGGATTATGAAGGCTCATACACATCCACCCTCAGTGGCAAAAAAATCAACATCAGTCTGAAAACTGCTCCCATTCTGAATCGCACAGGAGAAATAACCGGGATTATAGGTGTTGTACATGACAACACAGACAGAATCAAAACCCTTGAGGAACTTAAAGAGAGTAAAGACCGGTTAAAAGTACTGATCAATGCCACTCCTGATATTATCTGCTTCAAAAATGAAGAAGGCCAATGGATGGAAGCCAACGAATCCATTCAGGAATTATACAGACTCAAAGGCAAAGACTTTCTTTTTAAAGACGAAGAACATCTCAGAAAGCTAGTGCCCGAACTTTCAGCGGTTTTCAGACAATGCAGCATCTCCGACCAAATGGCATGGACACAAAAGGAGCCGGTCGTGGTGGAAGAAATAATCCCCCTTCCCAACGGAGATGAACGAAGAATTGATGTCATCAAAACACCTGTTTTCAACGCCAACGGAACAAAAAAAGGAATTGTAATTCTGGGACGTGACATCACTGCACGAAAGAAAGCAGAAGAGATGCTCCTGGAGAGCGAAGAACGATTCCGGCTTGTGGCAACACACGCCAACGACATTATTTTTGAATGGCACCCGGGAACAGACAAAATGAGCTGGTTCGGAAATTCGGGATACATCGGCTCATCCGAGGCTCCGCCCCGAACATTCGATGAATTTGTAAAACTTATTCATCCCGAGGACCGCGAGAGGGTAGAGCATTTCTGGACCCATCGTTTTCCCCTGAAAGAGGAGTGGCATGATGAATTCCGGGTTCAACTGAAAAACGGAAACACCAAACACTATCGCGCAGCCGGCATCATGATTTTTAAAGAGGGGATACCTGAGAAAGTAATTGGCACCTTCACCAACATCACCCAGGAGAAAGAACTGATATTCAGCCTCAAAGAAGCCGTCGAAGAAGCCCAACACAATCAGTCCCGCATCACGGGATTGCTGGCAGTGATTCCTGACCTCATATTTGTTTTTGACCGGGATGGGGTCATTAAGGATTATCATGCCGACAGTTCTGATAATTTATATGTGGCTCCGGAAGTATTTCTGGATAAACAAATTGATGAATTTATGCCGGAAGAAATCGCCCGGCTTACCCATGAAAAAATAGCATCAGTTATCAGACACAAAGGCATTGAGACCTATGAATATGAAATGACAGAAGAGGGTAAAACAGGCACCTTTGAATCACGGATGGTTTTTGTGGATGAAAACAGGATAATGACCATTGTAAGGAATGTTACCCATGCACGACAAATAGAAAAAGACCTGATTGCAGCCAAAGAACAAGCCGAAAAAAGTGACCACCTGAAATCTGCTTTTCTGGCCAATATGAGTCATGAAATCCGAACTCCGATGAATGGCATCCTGGGCTTTTCGGAGCTTCTGCGAAACGAATACCTCAGCCCTGAAGAGCGGCAAAAGAGTATAGACGTTATTGTAAAGAGCGGCCAACAACTCCTGGCCATCATCAACGATGTACTTCAGGTTTCTCAGCTGGAAACGGGCCAGGTAAACCTGATGCCAGGCGAAGTAAACCTCAACCGTCTGGTTATAGACCTGGCAAGGTTCTTTGAAATCAATGCACAGGAAAATTCGGTTGAGTTGATCACCCAAATCCCGGAAGAACAAATACTGGCAACGGTTGATGGTGGAAAAATCACCCAGATATTCAACAACCTCATCAGCAACGCATTCAAATTCACCTCTCCCGGCGGTCACATCGCCTTTGGATTCGAAGAAGATGGCAACGACCACATTCGCTTTTTTGTCCATGACGATGGGGTTGGCATTGCGGCAAAGCATCATAAAATCATCTTCGAGCGATTTGGACAGGTATTAAAAGTTGGCGCTGTGAATAAGGGCGGAACTGGCCTGGGACTCTCCATCTCCAAAAGTCTGGTAGAACTAATGGGCGGTGAAATGTGGGTGGAATCCGAGGCAGGCCACGGAGCCAGCTTCTTCTTCAGATTGTCCCGTTCAATGACGCTGTAACGTTTTATTCCCCCGTTTACCCTCTTCATCCTTCTTTTTCGGCTTTACAGCGAGTTTCGTTTGAATACGCAAGGAAAACACTGTTTTTTTGCTCAAAACCTACAAAATTCCATGAGCAGAAACAGACATCTATATATTTGGAGCCTGATTTTTATTCTATCAGCCGGCTGCGACAACCTTTTCGAATACAGTCCATATCAAACTGGTTCGGCCAATTTACCGGAGAAACTGAATGAAAAAGCGATATCCGGGATCAGTAATAAAAGTTCGGACTCTTTTGAACCATTTAGGATTGCCATCATAGGTGACAACCACACCTACTATGACGATTTCAACGATCAGATAAAAGCATTAAACAGCATTGACAGCATCGACTTCGTCATCCACAACGGCGACATTACCCTGAGTGGTATTTACCGCGAATTCATGTGGTTTCATGACATAACGTCCTCATTAAATCATCCAATGATTACCATAGTGGGCAACCATGACTTCCTGTCCAACGGAGACCTGGTTTACCAGGAAATGTTTGGTCCGTTGAGTTTTTCTTTTGATTACAACAATTGTCGTTTTGTCTTTTTCGATGACATTATCTGGGAAAGAAATGTGAAAGACCCCGATTTTGAATGGCTTTACGATGCCCTTGAAGCAGATGACTCTATTGCCCATGTATTTTTAATATCGCATATCCCACCATGGAGTGCACCCTTTAGTGTTGGAAACAGCTATCTTTTTTATCGCATGCTGGAAGAACAACAGGTCTCCTTATCGATTCACGGACATACACATAGTTTTTTCCATGGCATTCGCGATGAGTGCGAAGTTCCATTTCTGATCTCGGGTGATGCCACCGACCGGGAAATCATAATCATGGATGTGCAGTCCGACACCATCCTGGTAACCAGAGAATTATTTTAAAAAAGGGGTTAAGTTTATAGTTGCGTATGTATGATTAGAGATTGCTTTAAACTTAGCCTAAAAAAGCTGATGATATGCGTTTAGTATTTCCGATAATTCTGTTTCTCACAATATTTTCCAACTCAGCATCACAGGCTCAGTTTTATTCTGAAGGCAACTATCCAAGGGCCAATTTTTATAATCGGATGTACCAGCCCCGGCAAACGGTGATTTCAGGGGACACGGTTACTTATCGTCCCCGATGGTTTTTCCCAAAACACGCCAAAATACAATATGCAGGAAATGTAGGTTTCCTATCTGTTGGGGTGGGGTATCACTTTTGGGATATTTACGAGGCAACCTTTTCCTACGGATTGTTAAATGAATTTCTGGGAGGCAGTCATGTGACGGTACACACCCTGTCGCTGAAAAACAGCTTTTTCCTCACACAGAAACCATGGTTCAATCATTTTTGGCCAAAGGCAGGAATAATGATCAACCGGGGAAATACCAACAATACGTTCCGCAAATTGCCGCCACACTATCCCGAGAGCTATTATTTCCAGAACAAGGTACATGCAGCACCTTTTTGGGGAGGAGAATGGTATCAGCCACTAAAAGACAAACACCTTACGGGATGGGGACTCTATTTTGAGTTTTCGGCACTGGACGCCTACCTTCTGGAAGCCATACGTACAGAATATGTGACCATGCTGGATGTCTGGAGCCTCGCTTTTGGAATTACTTTCTATTTTCATTGAACCATATCAGGCAGCAAAGAAAATGCAGACAGGATGGGGAGTTGACTGTTAGCTCGTGGCTCGTGGCTGTTAGCTACAAGCAGGCAATACAACCAACGCATTTTTTAATCGATTACGCCCTCCTTAAAGGAAAAGTATTCGGTCTCCAGCCAGAAGCCAGAAACACAAATTCCCGACATAAGAAAAAACGAAACAGAATCCTCTTTTCTTTTTATGGTATAGATGGTTTCGCTACTTTTGCGGAAAAATTATCCCGATGGCGTATATTCTTTGCATTGAGACTTCCACCACTGTTTGCTCAGTAGCACTCACCCGTGATGGAGAAGTAGTTGCGGCGCGGCAGGAGAATGAGGGCAATTCTCACGCCAACCGATTGACTATTTTAACAGAAGAACTATTCAGAGACTCTTCGGTTCCGATAGAAATGAGTGATATTGACGCAGTTGCAGTAAGCAGCGGCCCGGGGTCCTACACAGGACTGCGAATTGGCGTATCCACCACCAAAGGCATCTGCTTCGCACTGGGAAAACCATTGATTGCCATTCCCTCATTATCAGTTCTGGCTCTGCCCGTTGTTCAAAACCTCAGCACTCTGGATGAAAACAGAGATGCATGGTTCTGTCCTATGATTGATGCCCGCCGTATGGAAGTATATGCGGCAATGTTCGACAGCAAAATGGAGCAACAAAAAGAAACCTCCGCTGATATCATTGACAACGAAAGTTATGCCGATATCCTTAAAGAAAGAAAAGTCTTCTTCTTTGGCAACGGAGCAGCCAAATGCCGGGAAACCCTTACCCACCCCAACGCGCTCTTCCCGGAGGACGATGGTCCGCTGGCCCGCAATATGGCGCAGCCGGCCTATGATGCGTGGAATAAAAAACAATTTGAAGATGTAGCCTATTTCGAACCATTTTATCTGAAAGATTTTATTGCAACCATTCCCAAAAAGAAGATTCTTTGATTAAACGGGCATCGTGTATTAAACCCTGCCCCTGCCTCAGTTGTTTAAGTTATTGATGGACTTTCATTTACTTAACATACTCCTGGTCGAAGACGACCTCACGTTTGGAGAAGAGCTGACCTCCTTTCTGAAATCCTTTGGTTACGATGTAGTACATTGTGGCGACGGAGATGAAGCATTTGAAGCTTTCTGCAACGGAAGATTCAATTTCTGTATTTTTGATCTTATGTTGCCGGGAATTGACGGATTCACACTTACCGAAAGGGTCCGCAGACGTGACAGTCATATTCCTGTTGTCATAATCAGTAAGAGAAATCACAAAGACGACAAACAAAAAGCCTTTGACCTGGGGGTGGACGATTACCTTGTAAAACCATTCGATCCGGATGAACTCCTTTGGAGGATTAAAGCGGTAGCACGGCGAATGCATGCAGCTTTGCCTCCAAACAATGTTGCAGCTCCCCTGTCCATCGGAAGATTCACTTTCGACCTGAACCGCCAGATGCTGATAAACGGCACAACCATCCTGCGTCTCACCCGTCGGGAAAGTGAAGTTTTACGACTCCTTTGTAACCGCAAAAACCAACTGATCAAAAGGGAAGAGATTCTTATGCAACTTTGGGGCGATGTGGATTATTTCCACGGACGCAGCCTGGATGTATTTATCAGCAAAATAAGAAAATATCTGAGGGAGGATGGCAACATCAGAATTGACAATATTCCTACCGTAGGATACATCCTGAGAGAAGAAGATACAAGCGTTGAATCCTGAAAACAGAATCGGGCTGTTCCCTGAGAAGCAACCCGATTTGTATGAGAATAACAGCCGAAATCATCGGCTGTTTCTACCATCTTTTATTTAGTGTTTGTCTATAAAGATCAACGTCTGCGTTCTTGCTCAAAATATAAACCCTCAAATACATTAGTATTCTGCAGTTTAGATTTTTCACACGCCTTGAATTTGAATTTTCTAGTTCAAACACCTTAAAAACGCTTAGTTTATGGACAGAGACTATTTAGTGTCCGTCTATAAACTAAGCAAAATTTTGTCTAGAAAATGCCAGTTACAAGGCATGCGAAGCCCGAAAATACGCAGTTTACTTGAGTAAATGAGGAATTTTCGGGCAAGCGTAACGCAGTAAATGGTACTTTATGGACAAACATTATTTAATCAATCCTTCCTTAATCATATATTCAGCAATCTGAACCGCATTGAGTGCAGCTCCTTTGCGAATCTGATCAGCCACAGCCCAAAAAGTCAATCCGTTGGGATTGGCCAGGTCGGCACGAATACGTCCTACAAATACCTCATCTCTTCCGGAGAGGAACAAAGGCATGGGATACTCGTTGTTGTCGGGATTGTCAATCACTTCAACTCCTTCTGCTTTTTCAAAGGCCTCACGAGCTTCCTGAACGCTTACCGGGCGCTCTGTTTCCACCCAGATGCTTTCGGAGTGCGCGCGCAAAATAGGAATCCGCACACAGGTAGCACTAACCTGCACATCAGAATGCATGATTTTGCGGGTCTCGTTAAACATCTTCATCTCCTCTTTGGTGTATCCGTTTTCGGTAAACACATCTACATGAGGAATAACATTCATTGCCAGCTGATGCGCAAATTTCTCCACGGTGGGTTGCTCTCCCTTCACGATCTGCTCAAACTGCTTCTCCAATTCGTCCATTCCTGATGCCCCGGCTCCACTGGCAGCCTGATAGCTTGAAACATGAACTTTACGAATGTGAGAAATATTCTCAATAGCTTTGAGCGCCACCACCATCTGAATGGTTGTACAGTTGGGGTTGGCAATAACCTTGCGCGGAGCGTTGGCACAATCGGCTGCATTTACTTCGGGCACCACCAAAGGTACATCCTCATCCATCCGGAAAGCACTTGAGTTGTCAATCATAATGGTTCCGTGCTTTGTGATGGTTTTCTCGAACTCTTTGGATGTTCCGCCACCGGCACTGGTCAGTGCAATATCGATGTCTTTAAAATCGTCGTTGTGTTGAAGTTCTTTTACGACCAGCTCTTTTCCCCTGAATGTGTATTTCTTGCCTGCACTGCGTGCGGACCCGAAAAGTACTAATTCATCAATCGGGAAATCCCTTGTTTCAAGAATACTCAAAAACTCTTGTCCTACAGCACCGCTGGCACCTACAATAGCTAACTTCATGTGATAATATTTGGTTTTACATTGTTGAATAAATTCCCTAAATTGCATTTGGCCGGGTTTGTTACGCGCCGGAAAGATTCAACTTCATTCCGGCAGATTTTTCATGGCCGAACAACACAATCGTCACAAAATTAATACATTTAAGTAATAAACCCTAATCCCATGAAGCCGATTTTTTTTCATTTACTCACCATCACCCTGCTGTTTCTCACAAATCAGCTCATTTCTGCCACTTCATTTCAAGACTTCCCTTTCTCTTGGACCGGAGATACCGAATGGTTCATTTACCATCCGGAGGAGAATACAGTTCAGCTAAACGCTCCTGAAACCTCAGAAAAAGCACTGCTTCTGCACCCATCCACCGCTTTTGAAGATGCAGTCTGGACAACAGGTTTCAGAATGGAATTTAATCCCTCATCCTCCAATTACCTGACAATAATTCTGGTGGCTGATGATGTGGATAATTTCCATAACGGCTTTTTCCTGATGGCCGGGACAACAAACGACAACATATCCCTTTGGGAAAGAAAAAACGGGACAGACAACCTGTTGATCAAAGGGATTGAAGACCGGCTGAACAGCAGTCCGGCCATTGCACGGGCAAGAGTAAGCCGCAGAAAAGGCGGGCACTGGACGCTGGAAAGTGATACGGGCAACGGCTGGCAAACAGAAGGCTCCATTACCTACAAACGGGGAATGCCCTCTTCCTATGCAGGATTCAGTTGTCACTACACACAAACCAGACGTGATAAATTCTTTCTCGAACCATTGGAAATATCGGGCACTGCCTATCGGGACACAGTGCCTCCATGCATAGAATCCATAGAGATAAAGAACGGATTTAACGTATTGCTCGCATTTTCGGAACCGGTAAGTGAGCAAATGTCTTCCGGAAATATAACAATTCCGGGGACGGAAGAAAATATCCACCATAAAACACTGTTTGATGAGTCTGCTACCAACGCCACCATTCAGCTGAGACATAAAATTCCTGATGCACAAGATGCACCTATTGTTTTATCGGGATGGTGCGATGGAGATGGGAATATCCTGGAAGACACCACTCTTCGCTACACGTATATTGCGCCGGATGTGGAATTGGTTCACCTGGTAAATTACACAACCATCGAAATTAATTTCAACCAACCGTTACCCCCGGAAGCAATCTGCCCGGAACTTTTTGAGGCCAATGAAATTCCTGACGGTTTCACCAAAGTGGAACCTCTTTCTGAAGATATCTACCACCTGATACTCAAACGCCCAATTCCGGATGCTCTGGAAGCGAACCTTTTCATTACTAACCTCATTTTACCCGGGGGAGACACTATCCCGAAGGGCCCTTATACTCTTTTCTATCATGAGGCAGCCTTTACTGACCTGATCTTTTCTGAAATCATGCACGACCCTTCCCCGCCGGCACTTCTGGCAGAAGCAGAATACATAGAATTGTTTAACCGGTCTAACCTGCCGGTGAATCTAAAAAACATGACCCTGCAGATCAACGACAAGGTTCTGGAATTGCCGGAATATCATCTGTTCCCCGACAATTATGTCGCCTTAACCGCAGAAGAGACAAACCTCCCGGGTACCTTAACACCGGAAAGGTGGATAGCACTTACCAACAGCGGTGGCCAAATTGTTTTACGAAATCCATCCGGGCAAACCACCACAGCATTCCGGTATCCCGGCCTTCTATCCGGGCCTCCTTTCAAACAGGAGGGCGGATGGTCCATGGAGTGCACTGATGCCAACAATCTGTCGGGGGCGTTGAGCAACTGGGCCTACTGCAGCAATGACCGGGGAGGAACCCCGGGCATGGAAAACTCGGTAAGATCGCTTAATACAGATACTCAAAGCCCAACCGTTGAAGATGCATGGCTGGAGGGAGACTCGATACTGAAACTTGATTTTGGAGAGCCTATCGAGCCTTCATCAATAAAAAAAGATGATTTTAAATTATCTGTTTCGGACATAACCATCAAAAAAATTACGCAACACGAGAGTTTCAGAGATGTCTTAACCCTTTTATTTACCCCCCCTTTAACTCAGAATCAGGTAATCACCCTATCCTGGTCCTCTGGTTTATCCGATCTTGCGGGAAATATCTATACCGGAACTCCCCAATTGCTCTTTGGGCTCCCCGGCATTACCGACAGTTTGGATGCTGTCATTAATGAGTTGCTGTTTGATCCTCCGGCAGAAGGTTGTGACTACGTGGAACTATACAACCGGTCAGATAAAATTCTGGCGTTAGACAGCCTCTGCCTGGCCCGAGGCGGAGACAACGACATAGCTGAGTCGCTGGTACTTCTCTCCGACAAGTGCCGATGGTTTCTTCCGGGAACCTGGCTTTGCTTTGCCACCGATCCCGACTGGGTGAAAAAACAATTTAACCAACCCGATGCTGACAACATTCTGGCTTTAAAGGGGCTTCCCAACTTCGTAAATGAAGGCGGAAGCGTAATTCTGGCCTTGAGAAACGGGGCCGTCATCGATCATATGGATTATAGCCCTTCGCTTCATTACGCTTTGCTTTCAAATACCAAAGGCGTTGCACTGGAAAGAACCAGCTTCGGGGGAGCAACAGACAATCCGATGACCTGGCACTCAGCTGCATCGACGGCAGGTTACGGAACGCCGGGCTATACCAATTCGCAAACGATAAATACAGAAATAAAACAACCGGAAAAACTCTTCTCTGTGTCGCCGGACATCTTCACTCCGAATATGGATGGAAACAATGACCAACTAAAAATCTCCTATCAGTTCAAAAAACCCGGAAAGAAAGGCACATTTACCATCTATAATGCAGATGGTTTTCAGGTAAAAAAGCTGGTCAATAACCAAAGTCTCGGTACATCAGGAATCATCACCTGGGACGGCACCAACGACGACCGTGCTGCCGCTCCTCCGGGCATTTACATCATTGGCGCACGGATATTCGACGAAGAAGGCAAGGTGGAAAATGCCAAAGAATCATGTGTTTTAGGAGTTCGACGGCACTAACTTCTTCCTGCCATTTCATACCCGCACCGGGCACATTGTCCATGTTCTATATTGTTGTACAAAACATTATAGCCCACCCTTTCAATCAGAACAGCCCCACACCGTGGACATACAGTGTTCTGATCGCCCGATGTCGGAACATTTCCCACATAAATGTAATTCAGCCCCGCCTCTTTTCCTGCCTCCACAGCTCTGTGCAAGATCTCCATAGGGGTTGGCGGAACATCCATCATTTTATAACCCGGAAAAAACCGGCTGATATGCCAGGGCACATCTACTCCAAGCTCATTGGCAATAAAATGAGCCATTTGATGCAATTCCCCCGCACTGTCATTAATTCCGGGAATGATCAGACTGGTTACTTCGAGCCAGATTCCTTTGCAAACAAGGTGCTTCATGTTTTCCAAAACCGGAGTCAGCCTCCCACCCATAAGTTTTCGATAAGTCTCCTCCTTAAAAGCCTTTAAGTCAATATTGACAGCATCAAGCCAGAGTGCTGCAAGATCCAGCATCTCGCTTGTCATAAAACCGTTGGAAACAAATACATTCCTGAGGCCGGCCCGACGAGCCAGCAAACCAATATCGTTGCAATACTCAAAAAAAATGGTTGGCTCGGTATAAGTATAGGCAATGCTTTTACAACCTGCATCCAGGGCCTCCTGCACTATTTCATCCGGAGAGGCAGCACTTCCCATTTCAAGTATCCCCGGAGAAGTAACCTGAGATATTTCACAATTCTGACAAAAATCACAGTGGAAATTACAGCCCGGCGTCCCAATGGAAAAAGCTTTACTGCCCGGAAAGAAGTGATACAAAGGCTTCTTTTCAATTGGGTCAATATGACGAGCAATTGTCCGCCCGTAAACATGCGTATAGAGCGTACCATCAATATTTTCGCGCACCTTGCATATTCCGAATTTTCCGGGTGCTATTTTACAGTGATGGGCACACAGATTGCATTTTACTTTCTGATTATCAAGTTTTTCGTAAAGCAGGGCTTCTTTCATCCGTACAAAATTTGTTTATTAAGGTCGGATGGGACTCGCATGCAAGAACTTATACATGTTCTCTAGTGACAACCGTTGGCATGCTCGTTTCATTCGTTTAAAATTTATCCAGATTATTGCTTTGATAAAACCCGCAATCTTCTTCCCGAAATTACAGGATGCTTTTTCGCCTCTCATAAACCATCAAATACTTTGCCGTCGGCTCGCGGCTATAGCTTCAGCGACACGCGTTTTGGAGCATCTTTGCGAAATCAAAATCCAATACATACCATCCAAAACCGGTTGCTTACAAAAGGTTATATATACTTAATATTACAGAGATGCCTCCAAAAGACAAATGATTATTTTTCCTCTTTATTTACATTAAATTCATCGGCAAAAACCAACTTCCGCCGACCTATTTTGTCAGGTTTTTCATACTCAAGAACCACTACATCGAAGGGCACTTTTCTCAACCCGGAGGTAATTCTGAAATTTCCCGTAGCGACAAAACTATTGTTATCCGGAAAAGTAATATTGGTGATTAAAGTTTCTTCATTGATTGAATCACGCCTGGGCTCTGAAGCACTGATAACTCCTGAGATGGGTTGAGGAATATTACTACTCATAATTTTTATCTCAAAAGAATTATCAAAACCGGCATACCTCTTACCCGATATCTCCACATTAATTTGAGTGGCAATATTTCCTCTTCTTTCGACCGACAGCTTAACCTTGCGTTCGGGAACCAGTTGAATAAAATCGGACTCCACAACCGGTGAAAGACAAACATCCGTATTGCTGATTCGCAAAGAATGCTCCTGGTAACGAGCCAGCATCAGCTTAACAAACGGGAAATAGCGAGTCAGTGGATCTATTGATAAATCGGCATACCAAAGTTTGCGTTCTGCATCGAATTGTGGCGCAAAAGCAACGACATCTGCCTTTGAATCATTGATGCCAGGATAAACAATGCCTCTGTCCACCTTGCTGTGCCACTTAAAATGACCGCTCTCAAGATGAAAACCGGTATCACCCGGGAAAGGAAAAACAGGGTCCGCTCCCCACTGCGAATAGGTAACAGGTAATTCGGGAAGATTTTCTGCCGTTCCCTGAGGAGCCAATACCACCCCTAACAGTTCACCCTCCCCGGAACTGAACCAGGGCCGTTTCAGATACACCCTCAATCCTCCACCCGAGCGAACATGGGTTATCTGGTTTTCTCCGCCCGACTTGTGCCAGTTGAAAGTAGGGATAATATATTCCACCTCCGGGGGCAAAGGGCGATCAGAGCTTAAAATATTGACACGAACGGGCTCACCTTCCTGCGTGTAGTCCAGCCCCTGAATGGGCTTAAGAGTCCCTTCCGCATCAGGTTGCCTGAAGTACTCGGGATAACGGGTAGTGGCAATTGGTTTGTAATCCACGAACCGGTGTCTGGTGTCGTCAAAGTTATGCATCAAACCAAAGGCTTTTAAAACATATGCCTTTGTGAAGACAGGGAGCAACTTGAGTGTAAGAGCATTATCCCCTTGCATCTTCTCAACAGGTGCTTTCCTTTGAGACTGCCCGAATTGCTGCACCCCGGGTTTTAGTTTAAGCTTCCGGATGTTTTCAACACGGGAAACCGGGGCTAACGTATTGGTGACCTTAAATTCAGGATTTTTGGGAGGGAAATAGCCCACATGATGAACCTGCTCATTGTATTTGATTTTTACAGGATCCAGCAATTTCCGGTTGCTTACTTCAAGTGGCAGAGGTTTAAGCGGATTATCATCCCATTCTTTCCAGATAGCGTGCAATACAACCTTACCTGTGCTTTGTCCGTGAATTTTAATCCGGGTCTTTATCCACGCCGGAGTATCCATATAGCCCCGGTCTGCAGCCGAATCATTCAAAACAGGAGGTCTGAGGGGCTGCTGAAGGGCATGCACAAGCTCCATTTCCCGTGCGGGACTAACCATCCAGTGGCGCCCCTCACGCAGATAACCACGCACCTGATGAAATCCGCTTTTAGTGGACAGTTGTTCCCAAATCCCCGAAAGAGTCTGCAGGTCTTCATTCTTCCAGAAACAGGTATATTTGATTCTTGCCCGGTGTCCTTTGGGTAAAGAGAAGGTAAGTATGCGGCTGGTTTCATTCCATTCGGATCCGGTATCACCCTCCACCAATTCAATAGTAACAGGCTTTACCTTCAGCCAGTTGCCATTCTCAAACATACCGGTTGGAATAAATGCAACCCGATGAGGTGAAAATTTCTGTGTATGTGTATCCTCGTAATCTTCTGCCAGGAAAACAGCGACTCCGGCTGCAGCAGGATCAGGCAGATAAGTTAGTTTAAATGAATCTGCCATATACACTTTATCTTCAGGATCGTTCACCCCCGGCGGAGCTTCATGGCTGGTAATTAGATCGTAAATAAGTTTGGCTTCCTGCATGTTGCCTGAGAATGCCTTGTCAAATTTACCGTGGCGTTCGGCAGTCAACTGGCTGTTAGAAGGTGGTATAAGAAGTCGGCGCGCCTCACGGTCGAATGGATCGACCCCCGGTTCGGAATAGTCTTGTACAGGAGTATCCACATTACTTTTGATGACCAGCCGCTCCACATCCTCTCCGATTTTATATTTATTTCCGGCCAAAACCACGGGAGAAGCAATGGGTTCATACCGGCGATAAGTAATGTTTTGAACAATAGCCTCCGTCGGATTATCAGGAGTTGCCTCCAAAGGCACACTGTTTCCTGCCACATCCACGTAACGCATACGCAGGTGGTAACTTTTCCCGTAACGCAAAGAGGGCAGCGTCCCGGAGACAATACGCGACCGGACGTTCATCCGGACATTGGCTTCGGGATGGTAGCCGTATTTCTTTTCTTCTTCAGCCACGTCATTGTTAATATAATCCTTAGCCTCTTCTCCTGAACCTTCAGCTTCATTAATTGCAAATCCGGGCCTTTCAACCGCAAGACTCCAGCCTGTCCAACGGGCCACAACACCTGTTACAAATACGTCATCACTTTCTTCGTCTTCAGTCAGGGCCAGTTGGTTAAAACCTTCATCAGGAACGATATTATCCACTGGCCAGGCATTTTTATTCTCATCGTAAACCGTTATCTCATCCTGCTTCAACTGAAGCGAATACCAATTGTCGGCTTGGTTGGCATAAGCAACGTCCATGCGATATCCCATCACCAGATCGTTGGCATACATAACCTCCGTGTCGGGAATTTGAATTTTCATGGCCGTTATTTGCGGGCTTACCTCCAGCATTTGACTGTTCAGACTGAGTTGTGCCGTTGGCAAAGCAGGTGGTGCAGCCAATTTAACATCCAGCTGGCGTGCCTTAATAAACCGGGCATTAAGATAGAATTCTACATTGTTTTTAATGATAGCGATCCCGGCTGACTTGATGGTGGGCAGCCCTTCTTCGCCAGCTATTTCTTCATTTCTCTCGTCATCTTCATCTTCCACAGATTCTTCATCTGGAGTCATTCTTTTAACCCGTAATTGCACTTCAGAAACCTTCTCCACCACATTTTTCACCTGATTATCTACTTTATTGATGGTTTGAATTGCCGTTCCATCTGTATCAATTTGTGCAACTGAAAAGTCAGATGTGTTAAGTTTGACAAATCCATTCCTCAACTCGCTTCCGGATTTTTCTCTAGCAAAAAATCCTTTCGACGTAATTCGATAGGCTGTAGCCGTTACGGAGACTTCCGTTTGGTCATTAAATTCCAATCCGGTCGGGAATGCAGAGACCCTTCCTTCATCGGGGAGAGAAGAATCGAAAGGAACCATCAGGTCGATAACCAGCCCCAGCTTTCTAAGCATTTGCGGATAGTCGCTCATCTGAGCCATAATGTCATGAAACTCAAATTCGGGCACTTGAACTGGCTGGACAGACAGGATGGGTCTAGCCACGTCTATCCGGTGAAAATCGCGGAAACGGGCAAACTGAAATGCAGGCTCTTTATCTTTGCTTCGTATTTGAGCATACTTCCCCGATTGAAGAATCTGACGATAATCCATAACCGGCTGTTGCTGAACCATCGGTTTAACCATGGCTGACCTATCGAGGTTCAACCCCTTAATATCCTGCCTGACCTCTGCTTTGGCTACCGACTTGTCTTCAATTTTCTGATAAGCTTTAATTACCTCAGGCTCAATAGATTTTCGTCCGATCCGGCGGATATTTTCATTTTGCAAAAATTGGCCCGGCTTTAAAAGTTTAACAGGACTATTAATCCCAAAATCACGATAAACATTCAGCAAAGATTCGCTGATTTCATAAGCCGGATAGGCGTGAATCTTAAGTCTGGACTTGTCTTCAACGATGAATGCTGAAACTTTAACCCCGGAATGAATGAGGGTCTCCCAGACCTCAGTATCAATTACAGAGGTATTCCCTGTTGCCGCAACTACTTCGCTGCCGTTCCAGCGAACTTTGAACCCCGGAACATTTTTAATCTTTTGTGCCCATTGCAGAATCTCCGGAAATGTGTCCAATGTAGTGGCTGAAGTATGAGAAAGCCTGAGTCCGCAATGCAATGAAATCCGAAGATATTGCTGACCGTCAACAGTAACTTTGCCGTTGGGCAAGGTGGTGTATATGAATGTTTGCTTCATCAGATAAAATTTTAATTTTCAGAAATCCGGACTCAAGGTTTGATTAGCCCGGGCGTTAAAGAAATTCCGGTTAATTCCAATTCACTATAGTTCGTTATCCCGAAGTTTCGGGATAGGATTCATTTTGAATCTTATATCTAAAAATCTAACGATCTATTAAATTCAGGATGTATTTAAAAACATCTAGCATAAATGACTGATTGTAATCAACCCCCAATTGCTGTCAGGATGCAAACGCTGAACAGTAACTCTGCCAATGATCCAGTGTAAAAGAATCCTTAAACTTAGGATCAGCATCATTCCCGGCAAAGGTGCGACTCACAGTAACCTTCACTGTTTTGCTGAAGAACAAAATCTCCACTTTCACTGAGAGTGTGGCACGACCTTTCAGCTGACTGCCTCCGGCAATCACCAGTCCATCCGCGGTGGTTTTGGAGCCAATAGCCTCGTAAACCATTTCCAGATAAAACTCCAGAGTTACTTTAATAAGTCCGATAATGGACAACCGCCCCGTCATTCTCAGATAAGCAGCCATCGATTGTTTATTGATATCATCCTCCATGATAAGGGTATAGTAAAAACCACCCATCACTTCCACTGACCCGCTGGCGACCCCGACATTGAGCGAAACTCCGGCTCCAAACTCAAAAGCAGCATCAAGTCGGGTAAGCCCCTGCATGGTGGTTTCCATCATAAAAAAACCACCACCACCAAAACAGGAAACCATCAGTTTGAAAGGATTTTCCGGAGAACAGAAATTGAAGCCCAGTTTCAGGGGATCTTTGTTAAAAGGCAAGATAAGTTTTGTGCCCAACATCATGTTTGAAATAGCCATAATACCCACCTCGATGTTGGGAAGCGGGAAATTATACCCCGCCACAATCCCACTTTCAGTAATATTAATGTAGGGCCCTCCGGAAAATTGATCCGATTTAATTACACTTTGCAGGCTGTTGACAAACGAGAGTGACCCGATGAGCCGGACAGGCACCGGTTTAAATTTGACATCCACATCCGCACTGGAACTGGTCCCGGATTTAAAAGCAATTTTCTGAAAGTTTAATTGCAGTGTATCAGCTACCACAATAGAAAATTCATTTATTGAGGCATTAACATCAAAATCGGGAGGTTCCTTAAGGTCAAGAGTCTTTGTCAGAATGCTGTCAAGTGATATTTCAATCTGGTCTTTCTCATTACTCAGATTTTTAATGGTAAAAAGACTTCCGGCACTATAAGACCCTTTAGTCTTTGGTTTCCAGTGATACTCCACCACAATCTTGTCACCTTTCACCTGAAATTTAACATTAGGGATTTCAGGAATAGCGTCTATCACCGTGTCGGCAACCTGCGATGCCAGGTCTTTGATTAGTGCCTGTACGTCAGACAACTGAGAAGCCATGGCCAATCCCTGTATGACAGCTGTAATTTCGGAACCATCCAGGCCTTTATCCTTAAGTCCTGAAACAAGGTTGAGCATATCATCCACGGCCTGACTCATCTCCGGGTTTATTTCCACACCGGCATCTTCAAGCTTGCTCTTCAATGCTTGGGAATTGCCGATGAATCCCGTGATATCATCAAACTGAACCTCCTTATTCGCGATTTCTTTGCCCACTTTAATGGCCTGCTGAAGTTTCTGTTGCATATTTCCTGTAACGGAAACGCCATAAGACTCAAAGGCATTGGCCAGCTCATCAAGATCCTGCAAAACAGCGACAATATCTTTATTGTCAAGCAAATCACCCACTATTTCAAGCAATACATTCAGCTTCTTCAATTCAGTATCGATGCGGGCCAGAATCATCATTATCCGGCTTTGAAGCTCTTCAATCTGATCCCTTATTTGTTCAATGCTGCTTTTAACCGCATTAATGGCACCTGATAAATCCACATCGGGTAATAAAAGATCCACAAAACTGATAATGCCAAAAATCTTTGGCATATACTTTTCGGCAAGATTAAAGATCTCATTAACCTGAACAACCAGTTTTTCCAGATCTTCTATCTTATTGCCACTGATACCTGTCAATTTGGAAAATCCTGAAACCGCCATATTAGGAGTCAGAAAACCACCACTCTTTTCAGTATCGCCGAAAACCAAAGAAGGCTTTTCATCCTCTATCACCTTGGCAAATACCATAGAGAGGTTGTTGTCATCCACCAAACTTATTCTTACCGGGTTCCGGTCACCGGTCAGTTCTTCAATCTGCCGCACAAAAACAGAAGCTTCCTTTAATTCAGGATAGAAATCAATAAGATTGACCATTTGGCCTTTTTCTGCTCCAAAAATGATGCTTTGAGTCTCAAAGGAGGTATCTCCCGGAACCAGACTCCGGGCATAAGAGATGGAACGCGATGCAGACGACGAACTGAAATAGTCCCAACCAGCATCGTTGTAATGATCCACCACCAAATGTTGGCTGCTCAGTGAACCATCGATGAAAACAAGCGGTACTTCCAGCGAAACCTGTTTCCCGGAGGCATCATCCACTAAAATTTTGAAGGGATCAGGTGCAGAATGATTTCGTGGTTGATATAATTCAAATACCTCTTTGGAATTTATCGGTCTGACCGGATGAATCTTTTTAAACCTGTCCTTAATTTCAACACGTTGAAACGGAAAAGGAACAAACGTCGCATTGCTTCCCTGACTGAAGTACAGTTCAGGTTGAGTAACTTTTATATATTCCCTCTTTACAAGGAGGGCAGCAACGATCCCGTTGACCTTCCTTAATTCCCGGGTAACAGTGGTTATTTTAACAGCTTTGTGCCCAAAAGGAAAAAGGAATCCACGACGTACCACTTTTATAAAATGATCACGTCCCATGGTCGCCCGCTGATCCCAGCCTATCAGACCAGTATCCTGAACAGGAGTGTCCATTTTAAAGGCATAGTTAAACCATGCTCCCATCCCGGAAAGCATAAGCTGGTCTGCTTTTACCGGCTCAGGCAATACCTTACGACTGGATCCGGCGACTTTTAAGTTTGTGTAATTTGAAGTGAGGTGCACCAATTCGTGGAAGTCAATGGGCCGTGGAATATTATTGAGTCCGTCATTTCCGGGAACAGGACCATCCCCAACCTTTTCATTTGCCCATTTGCTCCAGATTACTCTTACTGTTTTTAGGGCGTTAAGCGCATCTTCATCCACCTCTCCCGAAGCCAGACGAACCCCCATCCGTGTGTGCCACAACTCAAAAAGCTGCCCTGCTTTAGGTGCCAGAATCCGGGGAATATTCAGGATCAGAGGAGATACCAGGTTTTTATAAGTTCGTTTAATGGGCTTTACCTGAAGAGACCCGGTTTGAGGTTTCCCCTGAATGAGTGTTTTCTGGTTGGGCTCTCGTCGTAAGGGTTGTACAGTTACACGGGAGCGTTTAACAGGCCGTGAGGGATCAATCCGCAAATCTTCGGAAGGCCTTACAGGCGCCAGCCCTCCTTCCTGAGAAACATCCAGGCTATGAACTGAGCCTTCATTGTACTCTTCAAACTCATCTTTAAGCAGGATGGAGTGATTAAAACCGGCAAACTGATTAGGAGAAATCTCTGCATAGACAGGAGCTTCAATCGATGTTTCAAGATGCGAAGGGGGCTTCATCTCAAGAAGATTTCGCATAGCCCCGCTTAAGGTGTCGGGGATACTAAGTTCAATTTCAGGAGTGGCAAGTGCCGGGGTCAATTGCTGATCATCCAGAGACATGACTGAAGCACCGCGGGGTGTGGAAGCCATCGCAACTTTCAGCTCCATGGCAGACATAGGCTGGCTGATAGTTTTGGATGGCTGAGTCCCGGTAGTAATGGTTCTGACTTTACGTGATATAACAGGAACCACACCGGGTCTGATTTTAACCGATGACAAATCGCGCCGGCGTCCTAAAGGAACCGACAAATCACGAATTCTGGCTTTTATCAGGCTTACTGCGGCGCTGGTGTTAAACCATCGTGCCCGGTAATTAACCTGAAGCTCAAATTTTGACCAGTCAAGCAGGTCACTCATAACCAGTCGAATCGGCGGATAATCTGATGGGACTTTAAAAACCAGACGACTGTTGCCGGCTCTTAAAAACTGAACAGGTACATTATAGGTTCCAAACTCTTCAAAGGCCTGTTCCCGAAGGTGCTGAGAAGGGAAATTTACAATAAAGAAAGCCGGATCTTTGGTGTTGTCAATCTCAAGGATGTTATTCTCCAGCTTAAAATTTGCAAACTCAAATTGCAGGTTAAGGAAATCTTCCGGACGTACCAGATTGAATTTTATTGGTTCGAAAATTCTTAACCTGAGCTTCAGAGACTGCTTGTTGACGTATAACCAGCTGGTTCTGTCCTGTTGCTGTGTAAATTCAAATATGCCAAAGTTTTGTGCTTTTCCTGACTCCACTTTTTGGAGGCGCTGGATAACCGGATCCTGAGGTTGAACATCCACTTCAACTGGTTGGATGTAAGACACCGGTAATGAACGGGCGCCCTGTACGGATATAACTGATTCTGTAATCCGTGCTTTACAATTGATGTCGTAAACTTTAGTCCCCTCTCCAAAGAGCCTGAAACAGGCTGTTGCAGAACCTGCTAACCCAAAGGCAGCATGGGAATGTCCATACCACTGGGGATTATCTCCCAAATCGGCCACCAATCCAAAATATTCATTATCATCGCTGTATTCCTTCACAAACCGACTTCGGAAAAGCGACAGCGCAGTGCCATCAACATTCATAGATTGATAGATCAAATTACTTTGATCCTGAGTTTCATTGCTTGCCCAGAAAAATCCTTCCCGCCGTCTTTCTGAAAGCACCAGTCCGGTGTATCGAAACGGATATTCCAGAGTCTGAAAAAATCCACGCTCTCCTGAGTCCAGTTTCGTTAAACCCTTAAATTTATCTTTAGGGCCTTCAAACATTATCCAGCTGTGAGCCTCTGGCTTTCTGAGCTTTACCCAATAAGCAGAAAGAGGCGGAGCCAACTGAACCTTCAAGCCGTCAAAGCGCTCAAGGCTCCCCAGAATGTTTACCGTAACCAATTCATCAGGTTGAAGCCTTAACTGCCAGTTTTTATCCAACCTTAATTTACCAGCAGGAATAAAAAGCCAATCGGCATTACCAAGCAAAATTTGTTTGGTGCGACGATGAAATCCTTCAAGCTGAACGTGTCCCTTGAGCCAGGGAATAAAAGCCACTTGTTTATTTATGTCAAGATGCGGAAAACGAATATGCATTTGCCATTCACCGGTTTTATTACTGATGGCAGCTTTAAAATCGGCCCGAATACCACTCCCCGGATAGACCGCATTCTTTAGGAGAACAAAAAAACCACGGTCAGATTCGCGGTACTTCAAAACAGCGTTTTCCCCAAATTCTGTCGGGTTTACAGCCCAGGCTATTTCTCCGCCATAAATAAACCGGATAGTTTTCCCTTTTTTACTGACCTGAAATGGAGTAGAAAGAGCTTTCCCAAGCATTCGGGTAACGGGAGAGAAACCGATTAAAATGAGGAACATTTTTTTTAATACCATTCGTCGGGAAGGAGAGATTGGCCCCGGGTTGGTCTTCAAGTCACGGTTTAAAAACCTTTTGGTTTCCAGGAGGTTGAATTTTTTCCTTGAATGCATAAGAGTATGTTAAGGATAAATGGAATATGCAACTTCGTCTTTCCACTGTTACACACAGATGACACACATAAAAATGATGAGTGCTGCCGGTTAGGCGGGGACTATTCAAGACCAACCCCTGCTTAAAATAATGCAGGTTAAGAAGAACTATTATGAAAGGGTCGATTTTCCAATCAGAAATAAAATTAACCGCAATAATTTACAATGTCAACTTAACCAACTATGCAATTGAACTTTCGTGAAGAAACAGGATCCTTAATTGTGTTTTCAGGAGAATGTAAAGGACTTTTTCAGCCTATGGCTTTATCCCCGCAGTTCCTTATCTTTGGAAAAACAACTTATAAAACCATGAAACGAACATGATATTTTTTAAGCATAAATATCACAATAGAATTTGTTTAAAAAATATTATGTGAGAGCGAAGCGGTTCTTCCGATTTCTCGGAATTCTCAATTTTTTTATTTGGTTTATTATCAGGTAATTACAAAATTTCAAACGGATGAAACAATTACACACAACTAGAAACGGAGCCATCCTCCTGATTGGCTCATTAATCATGAGCTTTATGACTAATGCACAGACGCCCGACACAGGCATTTTTACCGAACAAAACGATATCGGAAAAACAGGCATTACAGGAAATGCCTTGTATAATCCGGAAAACCAAACTTATACCATCAGCGGAAGCGGAGAAAACATCTGGTTCGATGAAGATGCCTTTCATTACGCATGGCGTGAAGTATCAGGAGATTTTATTCTGAGAGCCCGGATGAAGTTTGAAGGAGAAGGACATCATTCGCACCGTAAGATGGGTTGGATGTTGCGCAAAAATAAGACAACTGGTTCGCCGCATTACAGTGTCGTAGTGCACGGCGACGGACTCACGTCTCTTCAGTACAGGGCAACAGAGAAAGGTGAAACACTGGAAATGTCATCGGAGATTCAGGCGCCGGATGTTGTGCAATTGGAACGAAGGGGCAAGACACTGATAATGTCAGTGGCCAAATACGGAGAGCCATTCACTTCTATCACCTTTGAAGCAGATAGCATAGATGACAATCTGATGGCGGGGCTATTTGTCTGTTCCCACGACAGCACCACGCTTGAGAAGGCAGTTTTTGAGAATGTACGGTTCGTTAAGCCGGCTCCGGCAGAGCTGGTTCCCTATCAGGATTATCTGGGAAGTCATCTGGAAGTGATGGAACTTGCCACAGGCCTTCGAAAAAGCATCTTTACCTCCCCCATCTCCATTCAGGCCCCCAACTGGACGCCGGACAACAAGCATTTGATCTACAACAGTGAAGGATTACTTTTTAGCATTCCTCCAACCGGTGGAATCCCCCAACAAATCAATACCGGATTTGCCACCAGCAACAACAACGACCATGTGCTCACTTTTGACGGAAAAACCATCGGCATCAGTCATCATTCCAGCGATGACAAAGGAAACTCGGTAGTTTACAGTCTCCCGGTGGAGGGCGGAACACCAATGCGAATTACCGATAAAAGCCCTTCCTATCTCCATGGCTGGTCTCCCGACAATCAATTCGTGATTTATACAGCCGAACGCAACGGACAATATGATATTTACAAAATCCCCGTGGACGGAGGTGAAGAGATTCAACTGACCAACCAAAAAGCACTGGATGACGGATCGGAATACTCACCCGACGGGAAATACATCTATTTCAACTCCGCCCGTACAGGAACTATGCAGCTTTGGCGCATGCTTCCCGATGGAACGGAACAGGAACAGCTCACTTTTGATAGTTACAACGATTGGTTTCCCCACGTTTCTCCAGATGGCAAAGAAATTGTTTTCATCTCTTACGGGCCGGAAATAGATGCGGGCGATCACCCGTTCTACAAACATGTTTATCTGCGAAGGATGCCTACAGATGGCGGGCAACCCGAAATTATTGCATATTTGTACGGCGGTCAGGGAAGTATTAATGTACCCAGCTGGTCACCTTGCGGGAAATATATCTCTTTTGTGAGTAACAGCGGAGTTTGGTGGTAAGCCCCACCAACCTCCCCCAAGGGGAGGCTAAAAAAATCCCGAAGAAGTTTTCATCTAAGCGAAAGACTCTAATTCATCCGTATAAAATTAATTTTTCAAGGTCGGATGGAACTCGCATGCAAGAATTTATACATTTTCTTTTGAGGCAATCGTTGCCATGCTCGTTTCATTTGTAACGCAAATCCTTAAAAGTCCCCCTTGGGGGGATTTAGGGGGCCCTTTCACTAATGGCTAACGACTAATTCACTTTTATCTTCCTATCTTTCCAGTAGGCATATCCAATAAGCACCGATACTATCACCACTGAATAATAAACCGCGGACGGGATGGGTACGGGATCACCTCCGGCATAAGAGTGCATCCCTGTGAGGTAATAATTCACTCCCAGGTAAGTCATTATTACAGAAGCAAAGGCCAGAATTGATGCCGTATTAAAAGCCATCCGGCCGCGCAGTCCGGGAATCATCCGCATATGAACCACAAAAGCATAGATCAAAATGGTAATGAGCGACCAGGTTTCTTTGGGGTCCCAGCCCCAGTAGCGTCCCCACGATTCGTTGGCCCATACACCGCCCAGGAACGATCCAATCGTCATCAGATACAATCCCACAATCAGTGCCATTTCATTGATAGCGGTCAATTCATCAATGGCAAGGCTCATTCTGGATTTATTTTCTTTGGTTTTCAATGTGGTGAGCAAAAGATTCATAAAGCCCAGCAATGCTCCCAGGGTCATGAATCCGTATCCACCAATAATAACAGCTACATGTAAAGTCAGCCAATACGATTTCAGCACCGGAACCAGGTTGGTAATCTCAGGATTCATCCAACTAAGGTGTGAAACCATCAGCACCACTCCGGCAAAAAGAGCCGTCACCGACAGCACCAATGGTGAGCGACGGCTAAACAAAAGTCCTGCAAGCAACAGTGCCCAGGCAATAAAAATCATCGACTCATAACCGTTGGACCACGGGGCGTGCCCCGAAACATACCAGCGCAATGCCATACCAAAAGAATGGTAGAGAAATGCAATGCCAATTATCCATAGTGCTGCCGTATTGATCCATTTTTTGGACACGGGCGGATAAACCAGTCCCAGAATATTGTATAGCACCAGAACAATGCCCAAAACAAAAAAGAAAGTAGCCAGCCACATGAAGATATTCAGACGGTTGTAGAGAATTTCTGCATTGCGAATGGCATCAGATGGCAGCAGTTTACCTCCATGCGCATCCTGGAAATCGGAAATATCACCCAACACATCCAATGCCCTGCCCGAATTATTTTCACGTACCGCGACGATAAACGCCGGCATGGCGGATGCAACGAACAAACTATCTGTTGCGGAAAGTCCTTCCGGTGCTCTGGATGGGATAAGCCAGGGCTCTTCCCGGTTGTTGTTAACAGGGAACATTCGGTGGAGTTCGCCCGATTGAGCCATATAAAACACATTGACCTGTTCATCAACCTTAATCAGTTCCTGCTCAAGCTTGTCGCGATTGGCCGGATTTTTCCGGTACGCCGCATCAACCATCTCTTTAATCTTGTAACTGCGGTCAGCCAGAAAGAAGTCACTAAAAGCGGCCTTTTTACCGGAAACCCCCAACAACTCCTTTAAATGAGGATGCTTCACCGTAATCAGGGGCACCCGCTGCCATTCGGCCGGGTGAGTAAACATGCCCAAAAGCATCTGGTCGGGATTAAACCCTTTAAAACTGTTGTGCTTAACCAGCTTCACCATGATTTCCTGATGCAAACTGTTGAGCGGCTTTATTCTTCCTCCTTTATCCTGAACCCACAACTGTCCCAACTTTTCGGCAATATCCTCATCAGCCCGGGGGGGCATTTCCTGAGCAAAAGAAGTGGCAGAAAGCATTAACAACAAAAGAAGTCCAAGACTTTTACGCTTTTGATAAATGGTATTGGTTTTTTGCAACAACTGGCGAAACCTTGTTTTGGGGGCAAAAAGCGACCAAAACATACTGACACTCATCAGAAAATACCCAAGATAAGTAATGATTGTCCCCAGGAAATCACGATTAACAGAAAGAATAGTCCCTTTTTCGTCCCGATCGTAAGACGATTGGTAGAACCGATACCCATCGTAGTTCAGAATATTGTTCATAAAAATACGGTAATCCATTTTAAGATCTTTACGCTGATCAATTAGCGTGACCTCACTGGCATAAGACGAAGGACTTTCCGAACCGGGATATCTCTCCAGTTGAAAATCATTTAACCGGATGGCAAAAGGAAGCTGAAGCGGCAGTGAACCATAGCGAATCGAAATTCTACCATCTGGCAGGGTTAAAGTATTAGGCTCATCAAAAACTCCTTTTTTCCCCGTTACATGAAGATCATAACTCCTGTCATCCGTCGAAATCCTAAAAGAAACCACATCAGAAAGCCCGGAGCCTCCCTGTCCCGGCACAGAAACCGGACCCAATTCAGCCTCCGGCCAGAAGCGGGACAAGGCAAATTTCACATTATCTGACGAAAACAAAGTTCCCGGCTGCATCTCAACGATGGTAGCAGGAGCAATTGATTCCTGAGTCCCTGAAGTCATTGAGGATTTTTGTAAAGTTTTTCTGCTTTGCAGTACAATACCTTCCCTGTCCTTACGACGAATGATATAATCCACGCCTGCGGGATCTTGCGGCTCAAAAGCAAAGGTTACACCCTGCCGGTTTATCCGCTCTCCCGGTGCCAAAAACTGCTCCTCTCTGCCAACAGAAGATGAAAACAATATGCCGGCCAACGGTTGTCCCCCAGGCTTTTCCACTGGACGAACAGCTGCATTCTGTACGTACGAGACACTCTCGATCTCATAAGTTTGAGTGTTAATTTCCACTCTCGCAGAGAACTCCCGGGGCGTACGGGCCGAAAGAAAAACCTGCTCATGAACCACATCTGTACCTCCCTGATCTTCAACCTCAACGGTCACATATCCCTCAGAAGAATAATAAGTATCCGATATTTCACCTTCACGAATGGGCATGCTTCCCTCAAACCCCACATATCGGGTTATTGCAGCCCCTACAATGATGATGAAAAACGACAGGTGAAAGAGCAAAACAGGAAACTTGGACCACCGCCAGAGATTGAAAGCAAACAAATTTCCAAACATATTTATGGCAAGCAACAGAAATATCAGTTCGAACCACCAGGTGTTGTAAACCAATGCCCGTGCAGCATTGTAACCAAAATCATTTTCCAGGAAAGTTGCAATCGATAGAACAACAGCCAGCAAAATAAAAAGAGCACCCATCAACTGACGGGAGGTAAGAAAATTAATCACACGATCCATAAAGCATTATATTTACATAGTTGGATTTAATTTGCTAAAATAGGGATTTAATTAGTGTTTGTCTAAAAAGTCCAACTTCTGCGTTGTTGCTCAAAATATAAATACTCAAATACACTGGTATTCTGCGGTTTATATTTTTCACACACCTTGAATTTGAACTTTCTACCTCAAACACGTGAAAAACGCTTCGTTTATGGACAGACACTTAGTCTTTGCAACAAGCCCTTAGTTCTCCTGCCGGCGCCAATTAAAAACCATATGCCCCAGACCAATTCAGATAAATTCCACAAAACAATAATCCCTATTCCACCCGATAGCCAAATGGTGTAAGGGCCAATCCGGCAAGTTTAAAATGTTGCTTAGCAAAAGGTATCCCGATAATGGTGATGGCCAGCAACACTCCAAAGATCAAATGAGTGGCAGCTATCCAGATTCCTCCAATCAGAATCCAGATGATATTCATAATTGTACTCAGACAACCTCCATTGGATGAACTTGGCACAACTCTCTGACTAAACGGCCATAATGCCAGCAAGCCAAGCTTAAGTGTTTGCAAACCAAAAGGAATACCGATAATGGTAATCATCAGTAAAATACTGGCAACAAAATATTCGATGGCAGTGATTAAACCGCCAAAAATGAGCCAAATAAGATTTCCAAGAAGTGACATAATACGGGTTTTAGTTGAAAAATTATTGTAAACAGGACAGGCCCGACTAACCTGAACTATTCATAAATTATCTGTTACAATGTTCAACTACCGGCTAAATACAGGCGTCCTCAATAAAATTGATTTGAAAATAAATTATTATTCCCTTCATCAACCTTCTTTGCGGTTGCCCGTATTTATTGGTATTTGAACATCTCATGACAAAAACTTATGAAACGAAGTTCGACGAAGTCAATAGGCCAGGCTAAAAGAACTTTACCAAACAAAATGTTAATGAGTAAAAATAAAGAAATTATTTACACATTCGGGTTTTTACCCCAATGCGAATCAGAATTCAACATTGTAATAAAGATTGAGAATCTTCTCTACTGCCATGGAGGCTCTCCCGAAAGGTTACCCAATGCAGAGAAAACCTATCCAACCAGGAGATTTGCACCGGTTTGCAGGCATATTTCACTCCAGTGCAGGAAGAACACTGAGTTGAAACCACTCTCTGTCACCAAAACAGGCACAACACTAATATACTCACAGATAATTACGGGCATATATATTGTTTTATTATATTTATCCCACCAATCTGATCCAAATCCTAAATTATGCAAATTCTTATTTTCATTTTATCTGCCATCCTCCTGATTTTGATAATAGCACTTGTTTTCAAGAAAGATTTCAGGGCAGACGTCATCCGCTCCACCGACAACAGCGGAGAGATTAAACATTTCAAATTTAAAGGCACTCTTTTTTGGGTTGTTTACGCTTTTACAGCAGCCGGCACAATATATCTGGCTCTTCAGCACGACAAACACAGCCAGAGCGTTTGTTCGCCATTTCTCGCTTCAGAAAGCGATAGTTGGGTTGCAATTGACCTCAACAAAGCTGCACCTGTAGATATTTTTTATGGCTGCGATACGCTTAAGGAAAGAAAAATATTCTCGACCATCCCGAAACTAAATATGGATTTGACCCTGGATGAGGACCTCCGGGTAAGAGGCATTGAATCAAGTTTTCAGTTTGGAGAAATCAGCGAAAAGTCCATCAGTAAACTATTGAATTGCAACAGAATGAGCATGGAACAATACATCGAAATCTATTTCAGTTTCGACATGAACACGCTGCTGGTGGATACAATCAAGAACCAACCTACTCTATACGACTGGTATGAATACAAAAAACTCCCCTTTCGGATTCAACCAAAGATCCTTGGAGAAGGAATGGTAGAAGTTTCAATTATAGGAAAAAAACCTCAACTTGATTCACTTGAAATCGGGCCATTGTCCCTTGGGAATAAATGGAGCAAAACCATTCTTCACGATAACAGTGCTTACATCATCCGGCTGAGGTCAAGAGATATATACACCAACAACGATTACTCAGAACATGCCAATTTCCAGATTATTAAACTCAGCTTAAAACAGTAATTAGATGAAAGTTTATTAGTCAGTAGTGGGAATCTCTCATACTGACATAACCAAAGAACTAACGAAACCGTATAGATAGCACATTTTTAAAAGTTTATAATTTGAGTTAGATGAAAGAATAACGGATACCTCAGGAATTCTTGACCTATTATCCCTAATCTTCCGGAGGTGGATGAAGACCCCAAAACATACAATAAATTTCATTATTGTCCAGAAAAACTAATCTCCTGAAAAAAGATTGCTTCGTTTTGCTCGCAATGTCCCCGTTCTACGGATTGTAATGCAGGATTGAGGAGTTGGTTTTCAAGTTCAACCCTCCACATTTTTTAGCCTGCCAATTCAGGGACAGGAGAAACACAGTTTCCGTCCACTTCTGGTAAACAACCTATATGTTTTGATAAATAGACAATTTTTTATGATAAAAATCACATCCTTTTGGAAAGTGAACCGTATAAGACCAAGCACAAACACTGAAACCCCAATGTTTCTGCGTAGAAATAAAAAATAAACAGAAAACCTAACCCAACATGAACAAACCCTATTTTGATTTTCATGTACACCCATTGATCAAACCTTTTGGTCATGCATGTAAACGCTTACTGAAATACAATAAACACCTTGACCCTCAATATTTTTCCCGCGAATGGCTGGAAGCCAATCATCCTTCAATCCTAAAGGATTTCTTGAATCCCCGATCGAAAGCCTCCCTCTGGAACGATAAGCGCCCATGTCGAATTTTAAACAAACTCTTTGGAGAACTGGCATTTGCCAAGTTTTCACAGAGCAATCTGACGGCTGCCAGGGCAGGCAATAGTCGTGTAGTGTCGCTCTCCCTTTATCCCATCGAAAAAGAGTTTCTCTCCCAATCTTTTGATCAGAAACTTACCGGACTCCCCCTGTTCAAAAACATTGTAACGGGCGTCAGTGATGCACGCATCAAATATATCCAGGGGTCGGATTACCGGTATTTCGATGACACCGTCGCACAATATGAATATCTTAAAACATCAGCCGAATTATCAAGAGGAACAAAACAGGAATTCTTTCTTGCCTCCACTTATTCCGAAATAGAAGATCTTCTACAAGAACATCCCTCAGCCATCATTGGATTTATTTCCATTGAAGGGGCCAATGTTTTCTATCCCACCAAAGAAGTCAGAAAAGCAGACATCCCCCATGTTCTGGAGAATATAGAAATCGTCAAAAAATGGGAATACCCCCCACTGATGGTATCGCTTGCCCACCATTTCTACAACGGCTTTGTTTCTCATGAAGAAAGCCTGGTGAAAATGGTCAGGAATTTGGGCAACATTGATCAGTCAAAAGGATGCAATGAAGAACTGTCGCTCATCCCGGGATTTCACTATTACACGGCCGAAGGTATCAGTGTAATCGAAAAATTGCTGGATAATTCATGCGGTCGTCGCATTCTTATTGATCTGAAACATATCGATTATCGCGGTCGCAAGGAATATTACCAACACATAAAAAAGAATTACAACAATGAAGTGCCTGTAGTATTTTCACATGCCGCAGTTGGCGCTGAAACAGAAGAGGGCTGGTTTAACAACTGGACCATCAACCTGAACAACGATGACATAAAAGCAGTCTGGGAAACCCGCGGACTCATAGGCCTTGAATTAGATCAAAGATTACTGGGGTTTAATGAATACCTCAAATATTGTAAAGATCAAGACATAAAAATCCATCGTCAGTCGCCTGAATTCAACGCAGCATTAATATGGAATGCAGCCAAATACATTGCCAATGAATGTGCAGGAATTCTGCATAATACCCCCGGCGAAAACCGAACCAACGCATGGTGCTGCATCTCTGTTGGAAGTGACTTTGACGGTCTCATCAATCCAGTAAACGGATATCCCACCCTGCGTTATTTTAAACGACTAGAGGATGAGCTGACAAAATATGCCAAAGATTTTCTGAACGAGCCTTCCAGACTACTTCATAAATATTCCCCTGCCTCTGCCACAGAACTGGTGGAGGGTTTGATGACCACAAACGGATTACAATTTTTAAAAACCAATTTTCGAAAAACCGAGCACCCTGCCTATAATTCTTATTTAACATCAAAACCTGTTTTATCATGAAGAAGATTGTTTTTCTTTTGTTATTGAGTCTTATGGTGACATCACCGGCCAGTAGCCAGATGTCACAATTCAAAGCCTTGTTTCTTTTCAACTTTGCCAAAAATGTCGATTGGTCTGATTATGGTGGCACATCGGATTTTGTAATCACCGTTATCGGGAATGATGAACTGGCAAAAGAATTAAAAGGTCTGGCAAAAATCCGGAAAATCAACAACAGTAACCTGGTCATCAAAGAAGTCAGAAATGCCGAGGAAGTTGGTGATTCGCACATCATTTACCTCTCCGCAACCCAGAGTAGTCTGATGCCGATTATTGCATCCTACCAAAAAGACAATCCGGTATTAATTGTCGCTGACAAGCAAGGACTCTGTGCGCAAGGTGCTGCTATCAGTTTTTTCACCGCTAACGGAAAGCTCAAATTCGAAATTTGTCCCAGAAACGTGGAATCGCACGGAATAAAAATATCGCAAAGGCTGCTTGCATTGGGAAGTGTCGTTCAATAAACAGCATCGTCAACAATTAAAAAAACCATTCCCAAACAGTTAATTGACGATTTTTTCTTCAAAATGAGTTCAATTATCCGAAAATAATTCCTTTTTCTCTTAACACAAATTTCACCCTGATGTAACGAGGACGCAGCTTTGATTTCTCAAATCTGCCAAAACAAGATTTGGATAAAAGAATTTCCAGTTCCATCAGACCAATAACTTAGATAAATTATTTACTGATGAAAAAATTTATATTTCTATTCATTCTAACCTTTGCTTGTGTTGCCGGATTCTCTCAGGATCCGCAAAACAAGGAAATGACACGCGAACAGGTACTCACCATGTCAGTTGATGAACTTTCTCAACTGCCTTTGGAAGATTTGATGGCCGCCATGGATCTCATGGGTGTTTCGAGCATGGAAGAACTCACCAACCTGCTCATCAATAAAGGTGTCAGCTCTGCATCCAAACGTGTGGAAAATGCTTTCGACTCACCATTAGCCTCTACGACCCTGACAAAAGAGGAGATCGAAATGTCCGGTGCCACCACCATTGAAGAAGCACTTCGACTGGTTCCAGGAGTCATTGTACGGGAAAAAACCAACGGCAATTTCGATGTCCACATCAGAGGGTTAGACAATCTGCCACAAAAAAACATGCTGATCTACTCAGAAAACACCAACACGCTGCTAATGATTGACGGCCGACCGGTATTTAATTACGTTCACGGAGGTATTGTGTGGGAAACCCTTCCAGTGGGGTTTGCCGACATTGACCGCATTGAGGTAGTTCGCGGACCTGCCAGTGCATTGTATGGCCCCAACGCTGTCAACGGCGTCATCAACATTCTCACGGAAAAAACGAATGCTTCTTCTTCACTGGTATCCGGATCGGGTCAAATGGGCACACAAAACACTTACACCGGAGATATAGCTATTCGCAAAGACTGGGGTAACGGAATTACCACTTCAGTAACTTCCAACTACCAACACCGGGAACGCGATACAAAAGAAATTTATGTGTTTGGAAAAGAAGGAATGTCTCTGCCGGACAATTCAGGAGGAAGGACTGTTTTTGACGGAGGTCGTTTTTTTCAAATAGATCAATATTCCCGTTTGGTGGATGCCAACGGATTGTCAATATCCGATCCTTTTGATGACATCGATGAACTTTTTGATGACCCGGGGCTCGCACGTGAAAACTATGGGATCAATGGCTATGTGGGATACAACCCGGAAGGGATTGCCAGTTTTGATCTAAGTGGCGGCTACCAGAATTCCTATGTTAATTCCTCAACCCTTGGTGATCCTCCAACATCTTTTGGGGGGCGAAAATCGAACACCTGGTATGGAAACCTACAGGCTGCCATCGGTCGCTTAAAACTACAAACCAATTATACCGGAGGAACACAAAACTTTGCCACCGGCGATCAGGGGTTCAAAATTGACATGGGGCAGTTCAACGCTTCTGCAGAGTTTGACTGGCAGATAAAGTCCTTAAACCTGCACCCGGGCGTAAGTTTTCAAAATGCTTCGTACGATGACTCACCGTATCTGAAAGACGGTGAGAGCGGCTACCTCAACGGAAAAAAAGAGCTGAACACACTGTCCGCTAGTTTACGTGCAGATTACCTTGCCTTCGGGAAACTCAGACTGGTAGCCGCTCTCCGGGCCGAGAAATACAATTACCCGGATAAGTTGTATGGATCATGGCAGTTTGCCGGAACGTTACCAATCGGAGAAAGACAACGAATCAGGGCCGTTTACAGCAGGGCCAACCGCTCTTCATTCATTGTCAACTCTCACTCCAACTATACCTGGGATCGCGAAGGACGCATGCCCCCCAGATTCATTCATTTTGCCGGAAACGAAGATTATGATTTGATGACCATCGATATGATAGAACTGGGTTACCGCATCAGACCCGCCAGTAACATTGTACTGGAAGCCGAAGTATTCGGTTCTGACAGCAGGAATTACGGAGCACTCATGCCTGCATCAACCACACTGAATCTGAGCCCGGAAATCTTCCAATATGCCGACAACCCGATAATGATGTTGATGGCTACACAGCCACGCACCAGCATCGTATATCAGAACATGGAACTGGATGCCCGCCAAATTGGAGCTTCAATAAGCATGGACTGGGTTCTTTCATCCAGGCTAATCGCTAAAATGCATGCCACCTGGCAAAAAACAACTCTGCAGGATTTCAGCAGCTACACCCGTGATGAAATCATTGAAATGCAAATGATGTCACTGGCCCAACAAATTGAACCCAATGCCATGGAAATCATGACCGGGCAATTGACCGAATTAAGCACATCGGCTAAACCTGAAGATTTACAGGACGATTTGGAGCACGAAAGCACTCCATCGCTTTGGGGAATGGTAAGCCTGACCTACAAACCGATCGAAAAAGTGGAAATCTCAAGTTACGGCTACTATTTGTCCGAACAAACTTTTGCCAATCAGTACGCCTCTCAAACCATTGACCCAAAATTCATTCTCAATGCAAAAGCCACTTATAAGTTGAACAATTTCGCCAAAGTATTTATCAATGCACGAAATATCCTGAATGACAATTCCAATGAATTCGCATTTATGGACAACGTGGGTGGTATTTACCTGGTCGGATTAAGATTTAATTATTAGGACTATATAGCAAAAGAACAGGACGAGGCTGTCTCAAAAGTCCAAATTTGATGTCATTCTGAGCTTGTCGAAGAATCTTTTCCTTTGAAAGACAGATGTTTCGACTACGCTCAACATGACACATCTTTAGAGTATTATACTTTTGAGACAACCTCGATTTTTTATTTCTTTAAACCAGGTAATTCCCTGATAAACCCGGTTTAAAACTATGAACGAATGAAACCTCATCGGCTCCGCACTACAGGAGTTTATAAATGTTCGATTGAGGCATTATCAATCAAAATGAAACATGACACCTACCGAAAACGGATATATTTCCGGACCTTCTCCCGATTTAAACATTGGTTCAGGATAGTAGGTGGCATACAAAGAAAAATCACCGTAACCTGCTTTTGCCATAAATCCGTAACGGAATGTGGGCAGTCCCATATCGCCACGTTTTTTCTTTTTCTCCTCTCCGTTTCCGTCATCAAAAACCAATTTGGTGTGCGTTTGCAAACGAACTCCTCCTACCACTCCTCCTGAAATATACAATGAATTGTGCCGGTTCCGGTTCGAAAACTGGAGTTCAGCCATAAGGGGCACATTCACGTGCATCATCATCAACTTACTTTTAGAAATGGATGCTTCACTTCCCACCTCAGGAAACCATTCCCGTCCGGGTTCATCCACCTCCGAAATATTGTCCAGGTTGAAGCGGTAATTATTATATTGCAGTCCAATACCTGTCGTGAGACCGAACCAATTCCCCAAAAGCCGTATGTTTTCCGAAACAGGATAGATACTTACCTCCACCGACTTGGTCTGATTTAAAGACATAAACTCATACCCTTCAGGCAATTCTTCCTGCAAATCTGCATCCAGATATCCGTTCAATGCAAGTCCAACACCTGCCAGATGTCCCTCAAAATACCTGCGACGCTTATTATTTCCAGAAACAACGACTCCTTTTCCCTGATGGCGAATATCGATGTAATCTTTTTCTATTTTAACACGATATTGCTGAGGCTCCTCCTCTTCAGCTTCGGATGCTGCAGAGTTTTCTTTCCCCGGTTTATGAGTCACACCAATCATTCGTCCCTCTCTGTCGATCACCAGATACTCGTTGTCCGAAGTTACGATGGTTGTATCCCCTTCAAAGGGCATCACTTCATCATATATGGGTGGAATAACCTCGTTTCCCTGTTCATCAATAAAGCCCATTTTTCCATCGCGTATGATTCGTGCCCTCCCATTTTCGAAAGGCTGAATATCCTGATAAACGGGTGGGGCGATGACCTGTCCTCCGGTGGAAACAAAACCGGTCATCCCGTTTCTAATCACTTTGATTCTTCCATCAAGAGGAGGCCAGACATGCTGATATTCACAAGGCACGACCATTAATCCATCCTTATCCACAAATCCAAATCTCCGGTTTTTCATCACCTTCGCCAATCCATCTTCAAAGTCCCAAATCTGATCATATTCGGCAGGTAAAATGATGCCCTTATCGAGATGATAAAGCCCGGTCTTCATATTCTGCAACACCCGTATGTAATTGTCCTTGTTTGGTGTCCAAACCTGGTCGAAACGACAAGGAACCACTATCCGGCCGTTTTTGTCCACCACCCCGATCTGTCCCTCATCCATCACCCGATAAAGACCGGGTTGCATTTCCCAGAAACGGTCGTACTTCCGTAAAACCGAATCGGCAGGTTCGCTTTGTCCCCAGGTACCAGTGACCACAAGCATCATCAGAAGAAAAATAATAATTCGTCTCATACACTCATTTTATAATGAATTCAACGTCAGCAATAGCAGAAGTGTATTTCTCAAAAATGAACCACTGTAACACCAACGGTCCACGGATATACCTCAGGACCTCTTCCCGATTCAATAAGTGGAGTCAGGTCGCATTTGGCAAACAGATTTAGCCATTTATACCCGGCCTTGGCCATCACCCCGTATTTAAATGTATTGATGTTATAATCGTCACGGCCTTTTTCCTTTTCCCGGTCTCCATTTTCAGTGTAAACAACCTTGGTGTGCGATCCAAGTCTAAAACCGCCGTAAACACCTGCCGAGATGAAGAAGTCTTTTTCACCGGAACGTGCTGGCAGCTGTAACTCCAACAATACGGGAACCGTGAGGTAACTTGTCACCAGTTTGTTTTTTTCCACATTTCGGTCTGTAACGCTAAAAGTGGTGATTCCATCATCATCCCTAACCAAAATATTCTGACTATCGAAACGATAGTTGTTTATGGTCCAGCCCAACCCGGTTACAATCCCAAAATTATTCTTTTCCTCTTGAAGTCCGATGCTATACTGCAGCAAATTCATGCCCACAGATACAGATTTCCCGGCATTCAGATCCATCCAACGTCCGTCTTCAGGCAATTCCGAGTCAAACGGGGTAGAAAAAAAATTGGTCAAACCAAGATTGAATCCGGCCCAGTGACCTTTAAAAGATTTACGTGGCTCACGAACCATCTGGATTCGTGTGTGATGCCCGGGCTTATCAATCACCTCGTAACGTCGTCTTCCGATGGTGATTTTGGTAATGGTATCACTCATTTCATCCACCTCTACATCTCCTCCGGGAAATTTCACACGGGTACGGTTAGGTTCCTCCTCGACGGATACAATTTCTTTGAATTTACCTGCCCGCTTTGTAGTATCTTGCTGTGCAGTGACGCTTCCGGGTAGAATCAATAAAAAAGCCAATGCAATGACACTGTATTGAACTATTGGTTTCATATTTTTAATTTTTAGTTTTATTAAAAGTTGTCTTCCTCCCTCTCTATTGCTTTAACTTATCCTATATATAAGACAGGTAAGATGTAAACAGGCTGAAAGCCTGAGAGCAATAGCTCAGGGCAACGCCCTGGGTTTTGAGGCATCCCTCCCCCCTCTCATTATTGGTCGCGTCGCGACCAATAATGAGAGGGGGCAATTGTTACAATTTCCCTGGGGCGTTGCCCCTGGCTATTGCTTAAAGACCTTCGGCCTTTTAAAAATACATCCGTTTAAGAAACACGAAATGATGAACATCTTTAGTTTATTGTTTGCAAACAACGATAAAAACAGGAGTCCTTCAGATCCGTTCTGTTTTTGAGACGAAGAGAAACTGTGAATTGTTACAGGAGAAAAAAATTTTAATGCTTTTAGTATCGCTGACGAATGCTGCGGTAAAGACTTTTGGCTTCTTTTATCTCATCACGACTGATGTGACCGGTTAGAAACAAGATAAATACAAACACAGCCACCACGCCGAGTTTAAGTAACATCCCGCTGAAAAACGGAAGCGCAAACAACTGCATTCCGCCCCATACCATGAGGCTCCAGATGGCAATAAGAAGAAGGTTCCGACCCGGAGAGAATTTAATCTCCTCCACTTTCCCCGCTTCACTGAAAAACCATATCAGTGCAAAAAGCTGGGCCACAACTGTAGAAACGGAAGCTCCCATTTTCCCGATCCAGGGCACCAGAACGAAATTGCCTGCCACATTAATCACTGCACTTAAAATTAAGATCAGGGATATTTTACGAGTGCGCTTATGTTTATTCAGGGGCAGTGTAAAAAGCTGCCGGAGTCCGGAGAAGATCATCCCCAACATTAATACCGGAACTATAATTACGGAAGTCTGAAAAAAGGCACTTCCCATGGATACAACGTAAATAATTTCAGGAGAAAACAATACAACACCCAGGCCTCCGACCGTTATGAGCACAGTAAAATAACGGACGATTCGCTGGTAAAAAAAGCTGCTATTTTCATTGTGCAGGGTTTTAAAATAGTAATTGGTAAACCCCGTAATGATGGATGCCACTACCACCACCTGAATAAGATTGGAGATTTTAAACGCCATGCTGTATCCAGCCACTTCACTTAAATTTTGATACTGATTGATGATGTGCCGGTCACTCAGCGTAAGAACGGTGGTAAGAATATTGCTGATGGCCAGTGGCAAACCGTATTGTAAAAGATTTCTGAGCACATCGGACCGGAACTTAAAGGAAAAATTTCGCCAAATAAGGGGCGTCATCGGCAAAAAAGTGAAAAAGTGAGCCACCATCTGCCCAAGGTAAATGCCTTTGAGTCCCATGTCGAAAAACTCCAGGAATACGAAAGAGAACAAAAGCACCAACACCACATTCATAGAAAACCAGCCGGTCTGTTGGGCTGCTTTCTGCTGAATACGCAACATAAAAAATGGAATATCGAAAAGTAACCTGAAGAGGGTTCCCAGCGAGAAGTAAAGGATAATATCGTTGGAGATATCGGTTTTAAAAATCGCTGAACTAAAAAAGAAGAGAGTCCCTCCAATTACTAAAACCGCCAGAAGGCTGCTGATTAAATTAAAAGAATATGCCGTAAAAAACAGCTGTTTCTGTTCCGTTCGTGATTTAAATTCATAATACCAGCGTGAAAAACCTGCCCGGATACCCCACCCTGAAAGTATCATGATAAATTGTGCAATGGTTTCAAAAAGCGAAACAACCCCAAACTCTTCTTCCGAGATGTATTTCAGATAAAGCGGAATCAGCAACACCCCGCTCAGTTTGGAGAGGATATTGCCAACACTGTAAATGGCCGACTGACGAAAAACAAAACGGGTTTGATGCTGCATAGTTCAAAATTAGCGAAGTCGCTGCAAATAACGGGCTATTTTAATTCTATTTACCAGTTGTCGATACAACGAAGGTCGGTAAAATTCACGAAACGCCTTGCTGATATAGCTGTTTTCATAAGCAGGATGCGGATTCAGTGGTCCGTCAGACAGTTGAACACGATATTTCCCGGAACTCTTCATGTGTGTTCCTGTTCCATCTGTCCCCAGATTCTTTATCAAAGATTTTACCGGATAGATATTGGTTTTCCCTTCCCTGAAACAAGCCTGGTTGAACCTTACAGCCCAGGAACCAATTTTTCCGGTTTGCTGCTTAAGCAACATCACCGGCAGGTCCTTCCCCTGAAGCGATAATTGTTTTACCGAGTTTTTATTGCTGATAAAACCATCAAAGTCTTTCACATCCCAGTCCACCCGATTCCATCGATTACGCCAGGTTCCCCAGCCCCACGAATTGATACGCGGAAAACGAAACGCTTCGGCCGGATAATCATCAGGAACGGAAACAGGCGGACAATAACCGGACACAGAAAAAACATCCGGATCATCAGCATACGAAGAAAGCCCACGGTTGATGAAATCAAGAAAAAATGGTGCTGCTTCCAAATCGTCTTCCAAAACGATACAGGCATCATTTTGTTCCAAAACAGCACTTACCCCGGCAATAACAGAGGCAGCCAGTCCTCTGTTGACTTCATTTTTAACAACCCGCACACTTTTAAAGCCCTCAACATTTTCAATAATCTTCCGAACCTCATCAACGGAAGCACTGTTACCCTCACCTGCAGGCCCGTCGGAAAAAAACCATACCTCAGTCTCTACCGCACCTGCATTTTTCTGCAAAGCCGCAATGGTCCGTTTTAAATGATCGGGACGGTTGTAACAAAATAGAGCAACAGGATAATGCATACTCATGATTTAAGAACAATTTGGTTCCAGAAACTGTCGCGTCGGATCTGGTCCAAACAGTCAGTTATTTTTTCCGAAAGAATTTCTTTTTCAGCAATCAGCCCTGACGCAAATTTATTCACATCAATGTCTTCAATCTCATGATGCTGCAAATCCATCAAATGGTGCCTGAGGTCGAAAAGCTGAACCAGGTGGCGGTATTTTCCTGCCCACCCGATAATCAACAATGGCTTGTGGCAGATGAGTGCATGAACGGCTCCATGATAACGTGCCGACACCACCATCCTGGCTTTGGAAATAATTTCAACTAAAGCTTCCACTGAATAGTCTGAATTATCCACAATCAATGAGTTGTGAGACACAGAAGCACTTATTCTTCTACACAATTCTTCATCGTCACGGCTGTGCCTCACAATTCTGACAACCATCGATTTTTCGAGAAAGCAATGAATCAACTCAGTAAACAGTCCAACGACTTTATCCGGTTCGGCAAAATTGAAAAGTTGTCTGTTGGGTATTACAATCACCTCCCGGCCTGCCTGAATTCCGGACTTCGGTTCTCTGTGCAGCACAATATCGGAAGAGAGCAGTACAGGATTCTTTCGGACAGACTGAAGGGCTTCCATACTTTCCGGCTCACGTGCAAATGCAAGAGTGGGATAATTGAGAAGATCCTGTCCCCACCATCTGAAAAGGAGTTTTTTTATTCCCCTGAAATTGAACGGTCCGAAACTCTGTGGAAGCAGCCACACCGGCACCCTGCTTTTCCGGGCAAGGTGAAACGGAAGCAAATAGGCCACACTCCACAACAATGGCTGATTATGTGAACTCAGGCCGTATCCACTAATATCAAACAATGCATCAGCTTTCCTAAACAGTCGTTTTATAGTATTTTCATCATCACTGATGGTTTTGCGACCAAAAAATATCTTTAGAAAAGGAAAAGAAATGCGGAAAAGAGTACGGACATGCATATTCACAATTCTGAAATCATAGTTCTCTTTTTCCACACCGGTTTTGACCGGAAACAAATCCACCAACACCGGATCATAATCGGAAAAGTGTTTCCGGATTCCATCCACGGTGGCGATCAACATGGATTCAGCACCCTTGTTGATGAAATTTCCTCCTATGATTAAAATTGTCTTCATTCTTATAAAACATTGATTGAAGGGCCTAATGGAATTCTCATGAAAGACTTTTACACCTGATGATTTGAGAAAATTCCCGGCAAGCTCAATCTATAAATAAATTATTCTTTCGGTTGATGAAATTCCAACAGTTCAGGGACTCCTTTCCTCACAGAACAGGCTACAAGGCCGGTCCCGGCTGCCTGCCCCATAGCTATCAGCATCACCGGCCGTTCGAACTTCTCCAGGGCAACAATCTTTCGCAAGGCTTTCTCCGGCGTCTTATTGTCAGGCCAGTTGATCGGACAGGAAGAAACACCCATACTTTCCAATGCCAGCATAAAATTCATAGAGGCCAGACTTCCGTCAATGTACATCAAATGACGGTCGCCCGGTGAGGGAGAGACGCTGGTGCTTCCCACAACTACTGCCAGTGAAGGGATACCTTCCGCAAATGAACGGGCACCTCCGGCCAATTTGCTTACTGCCACCACACTTTCCCTATCTTCCAATACGATAAACCGAAATGGCTGGCGATTACAAGAACTGGGGGCTGTGGCAGCCATACGTACGCCTTGTTGAATCTGATCCCGCGACGGGTTACTCCCCGGAACAAAGCTGCGTACAGATTTCCGGATATTCAAAAGCTTCTGAAAATGGGTAAAAGCATCCGCGTCGGGGGGTAACTTCACAAAAGGCAACTTACTTTGCCCGGGCAGACTCTTCGTATAAACAACACTACTGAAATACTGACAAGCATCGTGAATCACAGGAGATTCTCCCACTATCTTAAAGTATTCATTAAGGATGTCGAATGCCCAATCGTTCAGATCCGATGGTCCGGCTTCAGCCACAGAGGCTGAGAATTGCTGAACCGTTTGTCCAATAAAATCGAGTCCGAAAACAGGTTTCCGTTCTTCAGCCATCAGTCCCTTCTCCAAGCGGTGAACATTACGGCGCAACAAAGATTCATTAAAAACAGGTCCACGACTACGCTTCAAATAAAAATAACGCCCGTGAATATACTGACGCATCTCTGCACTAAAAGTAGAGGAAAAAAAGGCAAAATAAAAACGACGCAATAAGCCGGATTTTTTTAGTATTGGCAATACAACCAACAACTCGGCAACCTCCCTTAAATCCATCCATTTCAAATAGGCCTTTCTGGCATGCCCCAAAAGGCCTGCTTTTTGAAGAATATTCTGAAGCTGTTTTCCCATTTTCTGTTTATTCAAAAATCTCCCACAAAGATAAAAGTATTTAGTGGTTAGCGGACAATCCGTAGTACATCTCCTAAAATCCGGCTGATGTATCAAATCTCAGAAAAGTCATTTTCTGTTCAGATCCATCTTTTCCTCAATCAGGTTATAGCCTGTAACAGTTTCTGCCCCTTCTTTTATTATCGCTTCAAGTAAATTTTCGTAAAAAACTGTAACCCCATCATATTCATACTCACTCAGCCTGCAATTGTGCCACAGCAAAGTAAAAAGCCCGCCAAACTTCTGAGCTTCCCTTATGTAATGAAAAACAGATTTTCGGATCTCTTCAAAACCCTCCCGTCTGTATTGCAGCACAGAAACCTCCATCATCACCAGCGGAATCTCCAGAATATCCATCATCCGGTCGTTCTCAAAATCATACGGGAAAAAAGGAAAACAATAGCCATTGCGATAGCCGTCCTGTTCTGCAAAAGCCAGAGATGTGTCATATCTAAGCCCTGTATCCTCCTGGATTTGAAACGTTGAAGGATGAAAAAAACGCAGGTAGTGCTGACGAATGCCCACCGGAGCTTCTCCCAGAACTTTAGTGAGCTCATTCTTCTGTTTCAGCATATTAACTGCATCAGCTGCCGAGCGCATTGTGCCATGAAGTCCTACTTCAAATCCATCTGATTTAAGCCTATTAATCAGCGTATTTATCTTTTTGAAATGAAATTTATACAATGAATTATCAAACCGATCTTCCTGCTTCAGGAAAAAGAAAGTTGAGCGAATGCCCAGTCTTTTCTCCAATGCAGTAATCCAGTCAAAATTCCACCATGGGTCCTCTTTCCTGAAAGGATTGATTTGAAATAAAGCCCCTTTAAGCATCAACTTAAAAGTGACCTTACGACTGTTTTGCAAAGGGGCCAGGCCCAGCAACTGCTTTAACTTAAATAAAATACGAAACGGATGATGAAAAGAAATACGATCCACATCATGTGAAAGCAAAAATCCGAAATTTTCGAACAACCGTTCGCGATAAAAAGAGCGATTCTGCTGTTGTGCAAACACCTCAAGTCCCTGAACCATTATTTCCATATAGTAGTTCACCACCGGCAAATGAACACAGTTCATTTTTTTTTGCAAAGAATACGCAAATGGAAAACGACCATAACGGTCACGCTGAGAAACTTCCACCTCCTGTAATCCCGATAGTAAATAAAAAACTGAGGACAAAAAATCAAACCCGAAAATCAGATTCCCCCTCTCATCAATGCGATAAAGTTCCGATTCAGATGTGTTAAGTGGAAAAAGAACCGGTATCTCCTCTCCCATAAAAGAAACAAAATGCGGGGCAGGCGATTTGGCTTCAGACAGCAAAAAAACAACTTTATTTTTAATTGATCCAATGTCGCTGTCACATTCATTCAAAACGATATAAGACCCCTCTTTTAAAGCATTGGTTGAAACATGTTGTTTTAAATGAAACAATACATACTCTATTTTATTGGTAGAAAGCAACATAAAATCTCTGTTAACCGATCAATAATAACTACCTTACCCATAAGACAGGTAAGGTCTAAAAAGGCTGAAAGTCTGAGAGCAATAGCCCAGGGTTTGGAGGTATCCCCTATACCCCTCTCATTATTGGTCGCGTTGCGACCAATAATGAGAGGGAGGATTGATTTATTACAATTTTCCTGGGACGTTGCCCCAGACAATTGCTTAAAGACCTTCGGCCTTTTGTAAAACACAACAACTTTACAAAAGAAAAATAACTTACTTTTTGGAAGACTAAATTACACACAGCCACGCTATAAAACAAAGGTATGATTATATAAAAGTTATTGGTCATCTAACCAGAATATTTAATCAAAACTGCTTCACCACGCTACCAATGACCGATTAATAAAAATTAACGTCAGGATTTTAAGGGGCCTAAGGAATTAGCGTAACTTTGCAGTCAACCAAAACTTAAGCCAATGGAAATTTTCACAACGCAGTACTTCGGTCTCTTTGTCATCATCTGCCTGGGCTTCATCCTTGGAAGCATCAAATTTAAAGGCATCTCCCTCGACATATCCGCCATTATTTTTGTGGCATTAATTTTCGGACATTTCGGAATGACCATGCCACCTATTATTGGAAAACTCGGACTTATCCTTTTTATCTACACCATCGGAATGCAGGCCGGGCCCGGTTTTTTTGAGTCGTTCAAACAACAGGGACGCAATCTGGCCATCATTGCCACCATCATAGTAGCCTCTGCTTCGGCCATCGCTTTTGCTGCATTTTGGTGGACCGGAATTGAAATGCCCGTGGCCATCGGCTTGTTGACAGGAGCTCTTACCAGCACCCCGGGACTTGCAGCGGCCATTGACGCCACCGGATCACCACTGGTCTCCATCGGTTACGGTATCGCTTATCCCTTTGGTGTCATCGGAGTCATTCTGTTTGTCAGACTTTATCCCAAATTTGTGAAGGCAGACATCAAAAAAGCCGAAAAGGAGTATGAAAAACTGAGCGAATCAGGATTTCCGGACATAAAAAGCAAGACATTCAAAGTGGAGAATGAAAATGTCGAGGGCAAGTCCATTTCGGAACTTCGAATTCGCTCCATGACCAAAGCTGTAATCTCCAGAATCATGCACAACGGCGAGGCAGTAGTCCCCTCTCCGGACACCATCCTGCACAAGGGAGATCTTGTAAAAGCAGTAGGCACCGAAGATTCATTAAACAAAATCAACCTGCTGATTGGTAACGAAACAAAGGAGCAAATACCCCTGCATAAATCCTATGAGGTACAATCCATCCTTGTAACCAATAAAGAAGCCGTCAACCAAATGCTGGGAACCTTCAACCTTTGGAGTAACTACCAGGCAACCGTCACCCGCCTGCGACGAAGTGGAATTGACATTACCCCATCGCCATCCATGCGCCTGCACATGGGTGATAAGCTAACGGTTGCCAGCAGCCGTGAGAACATGAAACAGGTGGTTCGGATTTTCGGAAACAACGACAAAAAACTTTCTGACACCGATTTCTTTCCCATTGCAGCGGGAATTGTGCTGGGCATAATTTTGGGCGGTCTCTCCCTCTCATTTGGAGAAAACATCTCCTTCAACCTGGGATTAACCGGCGGAATACTCGCAGTTGCGATGATATTGAGCCGCATCGGACGTACCGGCCCAATCATCTGGAGTATGTCAGGTGCTGCCACACAGCTGTTGCGACAGATTGGTCTGATGTTTTTCCTGGTGGAAGTGGGTACCAAAGCCGGTTCCCAACTGGTGGAAACCTACAATCAATATGGCTCACAGTTGTTTGTCATTGGAGGAGTTATCACCATACTCCCTATGTTGCTTGCTGTTATATCTGCTCATTTCATGAAAAAGATGAACATACTGACCATGCTGGGAGCCATCACCGGTTCCATGACCAGCACACCCGGACTTGCAGCCGTTGACCCCATGACCGACACCAATGCGCCGGCCATTGCCTATGCCACCGTTTATCCGGTCGCCATGGTGCTGCTGATTATCTTTACGCAGCTACTTGCTGTCTTTTAAAAAGACAATATTGCGGATTAGTGCATAAAATAAGGATGAAACAAAACATAAAAAAAATAATTACCGGAAAACCCTTTCGCCGATGGATGGGGATTCCGATAATTTTTTTTCTTTTTTTATGCATTTCGCCCCCACAATTCCATAAACCATTATCCACTGTTATTTTTGCCAATAACGGATCCCTGCTCGGCGCCCACATTGCAGAAGATGGCCAATGGCGATTTCCTGCTCCCGATCATTTACCGGAAAAATACAAAACCGCTCTGCTTGCTTTCGAAGATGAATACTTCTATTATCATCCGGGAATCAACCCATGGTCACTTTTCAGGGCCACTTTTCAAAACATAAAACATAACAGAATAATTAGTGGCGGCAGTACGCTTACCATGCAGGTGGCCCGCATGTCGGCCGATGCTCCCAGAACCATCGGCAATAAATTGCTGGAAATGGTAAAGGCTTTACGACTGGAGCTGGGCCACAGCAAAGAAGAGATCCTGCTTATCTATGCCGCCAATGCGCCTTTCGGTGGGAATATTGTTGGTTTCGAAACGGCATCATGGCACTATTTCGAACGTCCACCTCAGCACCTCACCTGGGCCGAAGCTGCACTTCTGGCGGTTCTTCCAAATGCACCAGGATTGCTGCGCCCCGGACACAACAGCAACACCCTTAAAGAAAAACGCGACCGTCTTTTAAAAAAACTTCTCAAAAATGGTCACATCACCACTTCCGAATTTAACCTATCGCTTCATGAACCACTCCCTCCGGGCACACGATCACTGCCATCACTGGCCCCACATCTGGTCGATTATTACCTGAACACCCGAAAGGGAGAAATGATTTACACCACCCTGAACGCAAATTTGCAAAAACAAGCCAACGATGCGCTCCAACGTCATTCCGACCGCATGGCTTCCAACCTCATCCGCCATGCCGGAGCCATCATCGCAGATGTAGAAACCGGCCATGTGTTGGCCTATGTCGGCAACAGCGCACCTCGTAAAGACAAAACAGGCCATGCGGTTGATGTGATTAGAGCACAAAGAAGTTCCGGCAGCATACTTAAACCTTTACTTTATACTGATGCCCTTCAGGAAGGAACCATGCTCCCTCAAAGCCTGCTGCCTGATGTCCCCACCCAGTATCAAGGTTATAAACCATCAAACTTTCATCGCAAATATGATGGAGCCGTTGCGGCGGATGAAGCACTTTCCCGATCGCTCAACATACCCTTTGTACGGCTCCTGCACCGACACGGAGCAGAAAAATTTCTCAAAAAATTAAACATGGCCGGGATCACCACTATGGATAAAGGGTACGAACATTACGGTCTCAGCCTCATCCTCGGTGGAGGAGAAGTAACTCTTTGGGAATTGGCAGGAACTTATGCCTCTATGGGACGCACATTAAAGCACTATGGTGAGGACAACAGCAGCTACGGAAGCAACAACTTCCACCCGCTGCTGTTGGAACATTCAGATTCAGCCCCAACACAAACCACAGACCACCCAACTGTTTTTTCGGCAGGAGCCATCTGGTGGACGCTCGAAGCCATGAAGAGCGTGATACGCCCTCCGGAAGAGACAGGATGGGAACATTTTACCTCCGGACAGAATATTGCATGGAAAACCGGGACAAGTTATGGTTTCCGTGATGCCTGGAGCATTGGTATCAGCGGCCGATACGTAGTGGGAGTATGGGTAGGCAATGCATCCGGTGAAGGACGCGCTGGTCTGCTGGGGGGACTCACCGCCGGCCCCCTGATGTTCAGGCTTTTTGATCTCCTCCCCACATCATCATGGTATGATGTTCCGCATGATGACCTAAAAGAGCAGCAGGTTTGCAAAAAATCGGGTTACAGAGCATCACCGGTATGCCCTGAAACAGAAACGTTGCTGATTCCCCAAACCATAAAATCCAACCCTGTCTGTCCATACCATCACCTGATCCATCTCACTCCAGACAGACAATTCCAAACCCGAAAATCCTGTGAACCGGAAGGTAAAATCATCTCCGAACCCTGGTTTGTCCTGCCCCCTTTAATGGCTTGGTATTACAGCCGCCAAAAACCGGACTATCGGTTTCTTCCACCGGGGAAACCCGGCTGTTTTGAATCAGAAAATACTCCGATGGATTTTATATATCCGCCTCCCGGTGCAACCATCATGCGTCCGGTGGACTTTGATGGAGAACAGGAAAAAATTGTTTTTAAGGTGGTTCATTCCAATCCGGAGACTGAAATCTTCTGGCATCTTGATCAGGACTATCTGGGCAAAACCAGAGACTCCCATGAAATGGAACTTGAGCCGGAGGAAGGACAACATCTGCTAACTCTGGTGGATGACAAGGGCAATAAAATCATCCGAAAATTCACCATTAAAGAATAAAATCTCTATTCTCGTCAAACAAATTATTACTTATTCATCCCCTTTACTAAGTTTGCGAACATTAGTTCGCTTCGCGTACTGATATCTCACATTCATTAACCATTAAAAAACCCGTCAACATGAATTTAGTTTGTCCTAACTCACCCAAATGCCCCATCTTCAATGGCATTCTGGCCGGAAAAGAATACACCGCATCTGTGTATCGAAAAAAGTATTGTGAAGGTGGCGAAGTGGCCTTTAAAACCTGCAAGCGTTATATGGCGAATGAGAAGTTTGGGAGTTGTCCCCCCAACTTGTTGCCTAATTCCAGTCTCAGCCTGGGAGAGATCGGGGTAAAATACCATCTTGGCTGACAAGGGGCTAATCAACAAAAAACTGTAGCTCACCGCATGTCACGATGAGCCACGGTTCACATTGCTATTTTCTTTCTAAAATCAATTTGATGAAGCTTTGGTCGGTAATCGACCACCTATCTTATTTCTTAGATCTTCTCTTGGGTTTCTCCTTTTTGCGGACATAAATCAGCTTCAGCTGTCCTTTGGAGTTTTCCCGTTTTTCAATTTCAAAATTACTGATGGATTTAATCAGCGGTGTCAGCTTTTGAAATCCATAATTCCGGGAGTCGAAATTGGGCTGTTTCTTCTGGATCAGGTTCCCTACATCGCCCAGAAAAGCCCACCCATCATCATCAGCAATATCATCAATGGAGCTTGCAATCAATCGAATGACCTTTGGAGTGATCTTATCCACCGAGGCTTTAGGAGGCTTCTTATCTTCTTCTGCCTCATCATCTTCATCTGCAATATTCTTCAATATCTCGATGTAAATAAACTTATCACAGGCGACTATAAAAGGATCTGGTGTTTTCTTTTCTCCAATACCGATGACCTGCATTCCGGCTTCACGCAAACGGGTGGCCAACCGCGTAAAATCACTGTCGCTGGAAACCAGACAGAACCCGTTGACCCGCTCGGAATACAAAATATCCATGGCATCGATGATCATCGCCGAATCGGTGGCATTCTTCCCGGTGGTGTATCCATATTGCTGAATGGGAGTAATGGCATTCTCCAGAAGAATATTCTTCCACCGCGACAAATTGGGTTTGGTCCAGTCGCCATAAATCCGCTTAATGGTGGGATTGCCGTACTTGGCAATCTCCTCCATCATCTCTTTTACATACCCCGAAGGAATGTTGTCTCCGTCGATGAGCACTGCTAGTTTTAGATCCATGATGACAAATTACACATATTTTTTGAAACCTAAACGAATCTGCAAAATAGCAGGAAAAAAATTTGAAACACAACCAAGTCACACAATCTCCGTATAAACAAAAACGTTATAGATAAACTTTCTCACAACGGCAGTTCGAATACAGAACAAAGAAAGAGGGGAACGCATTACAATTATGACAAAATTTTCATTGACCAATATACCGGATTCTTTTCTGAAAAAGTGGCAGGAGATCGCAGATTTAGTTGCAGGAATCATAAACATTCCGGCTGCTTTAATCATGAGAACAGAAAACGAGATGATGGAAGTATTCATTTCCAGCCAATCTGCCGAAAATCCATATAATCCAGGAGACAAAGACCATTGGCATGGATTGTATTGCGAAACGGTAATAAAAACACAAAAGAAACTTCACATTCAGAATACACTGAAAGATAAAAACTGGGATAAAAATCCGGATATTAAACTTGGAATGATTGCATACCTGGGGTTGCCTGTCAATTTCCCGGATCAGCAGCCATTCGGCACCATCTGTGTCCTTGACAATAAGGAAAGAGTTTTCAGTCATGAAGAGGAAAAACTGTTGTGTCATTTCAAAAAAGCACTGGAACTGGATCTGGCGCTTATGGAATCCCTCCCAAAAGAAGAAAGTACTGATATAATTCAAAAACTGATTAAAAGCGCAAAAAAATATCGTGCTATTAATCAGGAATACCTGGCAACCATTCAAGAGCTGAAAGAAGCCAATGAGGAACTGATAAAAACACGACGTATCTCGGAAGAGAGCGATGAAAAAATGCGCAGCATTTATCGTGTAGCTCCTACAGGGATAGGAATCGTGACCCACCGGAAAATTAAAAAGATAAATCCCTGCATCTGTGAAATGACCGGCTACAGCATGGATGAGCTGATTGATAAAGATACACGCATCCTGTATCCGACACAATCAGACTACGATTTTGTGGGAAAAGAAAAGTACAGACAGATCAGGGATAAGGGGACCGGAGGTGTAGAAACACGCTGGCTAAGGAAGGATGGTTCAATCATCAACGTGCTATTAGCTTCTACTCCCATTGACGTCAATGATTATTCCAAAGGAGTCACCTTTACCGCACTTGACATTACTCAACGCAAAAGAACAGAGAAAGCGCTTCGCACAAGTGAAGCGATAAAAAACAAAATGGTCTCCAATATCGGAGATGTGATTGTGATTATCGATAAGAACGGGGTCAATCAGTATAAAAGCCCTAATATAACCAGTCTTTTTGGATGGAATCAGGAGGAACTTGTGGGTAAGAGTTCCTGGGATCATGTTCATCCCGAAGATTTGGCAGCCGGTAAACAATTTCTTCAAAACCTCTCCAAAGAACCAAATGCAAAAGGAACAACCGAAGTCCGATTCATGCGAAAAGACGGGAAGTATGTCTGGATAGAAATTACCCTTGTAAATCTTATACACGACACTGACATCAACGGTTTTCTGGGTAACTACCACAATGTTTCGGAACGAAAAAAAGTTGAACAATTGCTAAAAGAGAAGAATGAAGAACTACAAGCTGCCAACAATGAACTGATGACAGCCAAAGAAAAAGCCGAAGAGAGCGACCGACTAAAATCTTCTTTCCTCGCAAACATGAGCCATGAAATCCGCACCCCCATGAACGGAATACTCGGATTTGTGGATATCCTGAAAGAGCCTGAACTGGCAGGGAACCAACAACAGGACTACCTTGCGCTGATTGAAAAAAGTGGAAACCGAATGCTCAATATTATCAACGACATTATTGATATTTCGAAAATAGAAGCAGGCCTCAATACTGTCAACATCAGAGAGTCAAATATCAATGAATTAATAGAATACACCTATACTTTTTTTAAACCTGAAGTTGAATCTAAAGCAATGACGCTTTCCATAAAAAAGCCACTTGCCACAAAGGAAGTAGTCATTCAAACTGATGGTGATAAAGTATATGCCATATTGACCAACTTTGTGAAAAATGCCATCAAATACAGCGACAAAGGAACCATCGAAATTGGTTATTCAAAATCAGGCGAAACATTGAAAATTTATGTCAAAGACTCAGGTATTGGAATACCAAAAGAACGACTCAATACCATCTTTGAAAGATTTTTTCAGGGATCAGACCACCACAACGTAGATCAGCAAGGCGCGGGACTGGGATTGTCGATCTCTAAAGCATATGTGGAAATGCTTGGTGGCAAAATAGGGGTAGAGAGTGAAGTTGGAAAAGGTTCTGTCTTTTATTTTACGTTGCCTTATAAGGTGAAACCCTAAATTAGATGTAACGTTTTATGCAAAAAGCATAGAAACCACCCCCCCTTAAACAATCAAAGCCACCAATCAAATTTAGCGGCTTTGTGAAAACATCAATTTAAAGAACACTGCTAATTACTATATCATCATTAAACCGTCTTACAATCGTACTGAAATGTCTTTTTACTTTAGAATATTCATTGGGACTGTAAACTGCTTTCTTCAGAATATATTTTCCGGCAACAAGAATCTTCTTTTTCTCATTTTCCCTGTAATTCAACTGAATATCGGCCAGGTCATCAGAGATATTTAAATTGTCGGGTAAATCCTCCACTTCAAAACCTTCAGGAATAAGAATGGTCACCGTGAATGATTCCTCCCTGGCATATATCAAATCAACAGGATAATCGCGCGTCTTTTGCCGGAGTTTGTTCTCATTCATTGCCAGTTCAAGAAATGGGGAAAATACAATTTTGTCTCCTATCTTCTCAATATCCATTTCGCCCTCAACAAAAATCAGATAAGGATCCTCCGGCTTTTCATAATTTCTTGTCCGAACAGCATGTATCTGTGATATATCTTTTGTCAAGAGAAAATCCCTGATAGAGGTAGAATCGTCCTCAAATTCATCCTTAATCAGCATGGCTTCATAGCCATCGTAAAAAGATGAAATTCTTGTAGCAGCCTTTAGCGTTTCGGGGTTAGGACGAATGGTAATCTGATACTTTTTGGATGAAAGAACCGGATCTTTTAATTCCACCCAGTTTACCTCATCTTTTTCAACAACCAGTCCGGTTTCATTAATGCAACGTACAGGTATTTTAAAGAAAGGCAGGAAAACATTGGTGGCATCAACCAATATTGGTTTCTCCCGGCCAGCCATCACAACAACATAATTAAAATCTTTATCAAAGGGGTAATCGACATGAATCTTTCCGTTTTTCCGGGTACTCAGGATTACCGGCTTAGCATCAATATCAGCAGCTTTGAAAAGTGCCAGAAGAAATAGATTTATTTCGGCTGAGTTCCCTGACTTCTGTTTGACAAAATCAGCCGGGGATTTGGAAGCAAACTTAGCATTGTAGCTGTTCCATGAATAATTATCCTTCACATATTGTATGAGCGATTTTATTTTTTGAGTTTCGGTTTGTCCCTCAAGATCTATTGAATTTTTCAGGGTCCTTTTGGCAAAGCGACTACATCGTTTAATGTACTTTCCAAATTTATCATGATCGAGCAGTGCTTTATTCAACTTGGGCCAGGTTGTCATAATTTCATTATCCCCGCCACTGGGATAATAAACCTTGGAAAGCTGAAAATCAAGCTTGATAATGTAATCATTTATAGAGGTGATGAAAGACTCATCTTTAAAGGCAGGTACATTTCGCATGCAGAAAGTATGAATATTCTCATTATACTCCACGCCATTTCCTGTTGTTCCACCCAAATGCTCTGTAAGGTCACCCCAGATTCTCTTTTCACTGGACACTCTGGATGTTTGCATATCAAAAGAACCGGCCCCCTGAAGATTGAACACATATTCGTAGAAAGGTATAATTCGAACTTCATATTGGCTGAAAATCGTTGGAATTTTATCCTGGAAATTCCAGTCGGGAAGGTTAAAAAGAAACGGTGATTCCACCACATACCTCATTTCCAAAACAGAACCTTCCTGAACATCAGGAAAGACGAACTTTTTTCTCCGCCACCACTCATTTATGCGCTCCTCAAAGATATCAGACTCTTTAACCGGGGTACGGATTATCTTCCCATTTACCTTATTATAGGTATATGCTTCAATTGATTCCACAGTTTCAGTTTTCCCCTGTCCATCAACATAAAATGGGATAGAAATCTCAGCCTGATTTAACTCAGACTTATCAAATATTTTTATTCGTTTAGTTCTGGTAAAACGAATGTTGTAATCATAGTGTTCGTCAATAAAGCACGACTCCCCCTTATCATAAAGGACAACCGCTCCGGCATCCGGGGCTTTATCATAACGGGTTAAATTCATTTCAGCATCAGAAATCTCGCAAAATTTCCTGGAAAAATTCTGTGCTCCGGTCAGTTGAGTAATGACCAGAAAGAAAATAAAGAGGTAATGCTTCATGGGTTTAGTTTTTTATCAAAAAAATTATTGTTTGAGGTTTGTAATAAAGATTCTATTCAAACGGCTGAATGATGAATAAAAAATCTCCTCTGCATACAAACGGTCATTGAATGCTTATGATAATTCCTGCCTGATGGCCTGTTTTATCAATTTCGCTAAAGAAAGAGTAAAACGCCTCATAATCTTTAACAGGATACTCTCCCTGAAACAGTTGAAACTTATTGACTACAACAAGTTTTTTATTCTCTTTCAGATAGCGTGTTTCGTATTTCCCAAATGGTGTATCCAACGATGTGTCAGGAGGAAGTTGCACCTCCCAGTGATCAGGGATGGCCAGATTGTAAATGATGGAATCGGATTTGTGAACCGGAATGTGAACACGGATGGGATTTCTTCTCTTATCCGGCTTTTCAGGCGTGGAAATCTGCAGGACAGGCGGATGGATGATTTTCATATTCGCCACCTGTCGGTAAAGGTTTTTACCGGACGCTTCCACAAGAATATTAAGCTGATGGTCATCCCTGTCAGATGAGAGAAAAGAAAAGCTTTTTAGTTCCAAATAGGTCGTATTGAGACCATTTTTTATTTTCCGCTCCTGTTCCTGAAGATTTAATGACTTCTGAAGATATCTGTACATTTCAAATGTGCTTCCCCTAAACTCCTGGTCTATGGTTATTGCTCCATTCCCTCCTTCGTCCAAACGGAACTCAAAAACCCTTTCTTCATAAACATCATCAAGAGTCATCGCCGGAAGGTCAACCAGTTTGCTGCAATCTTCATCTACGAACAATGCTTTCCTGTTTTGCAAGGATGAGCCCACATAATTAAAAGGAACAGTACCGGATGTGTTTTCCAGCCAAAGAGTGTCATTTCCCGTTGGGACAGCCAGAAAAACATGGTTAAACTGTTGGGCGGGGAGTTTTTTGTTAATCCTCGGAACATCAAAACCACCACGGACAAGCACATAATTAGATGCAATGCCGACATAATTTAACAATGCCTTCATATAGGTGGTAAGTGCTTTGCAATCGCCATACTTTTTTTGGCAAACATACTGTGCCGGAAAGGATTTCAATCCACCAATATCAAGACGAACATTGACATACCTGACATTATCCTGTAGATAATGATAGAGCGTTTTCACGATTTCTTTTTTATCATGAATATCTTCAAGCAATTTATCAACAATCATCTTTTCTCTTACCGTCAACATAAGAGAACCCTCATTCAGTGAATCGAACCACGCTCCAAACGAAGCCCAGGAATCGGCCCGCCCTTCAACACCATACTTAAAATATTGCGGAAAAACAGAGACATGGGGGATAGTTTCGAGTACATGGGGGGCAAACATTTCCTTTTCAGGCTTTCTATAATCCCGGATCTCCCAAACCATCGTTTTCACATCCTCGTTCTCAGTCACCTTATATTGGAGCAGATCTGAAAAATCCATAGAAAGCGGATAATCAGAAGGGACTACTACTTGAAGTGAAGCCCTTTGAACAGAAACATCTTTGTCCACAAGAGGATACCAGTTAGCTACTGATACAAATTTATATTCAACAATCCGGTAGGCATATTTTATTTGATAAGGAAAATCGTTCCAGAAAAGCTCAAACTCCTTTACCACATCATCATTGAAGAAACTTTCATAAGAGAGATTGCTTCGGGTTTTTATGTCCCGCTTCTTTAGTTTTCGGACCTGCTCTCCATGAGAATCAAGAGCAGAAGCTTCCAACAATTTGAATTCCTGGGAGTTTTGGACCTCAATTTCTATATCCGCAAGATGTAGATCATCTCTGGAATTGATGTTAATTAAGAAGCTTTTTTCGATAATCTTCCGACCCTTAATAATTTTCACTTTAGTGTCATAACGAACAACCTGCGCCCGCGCAAAAAAACCAATACTAAAAAAGAGAAAAAGAAAAATATGAAAAAAGCTTATTCGGGGCATAGGGTTCTACATTAAAAAAAAGAAAAGCAACTAAATAGTATTTATAACTCTCTTGAAAATTCAAAATTATCATATTTTTAAACTTTTGCACATTTTTATGCAATTTTATTGGCTGGTATTTGATGAAAGGGATTAAAACAAAAAGTAACGCTATATAGCCAAATGGAAAATCGGAGATTGATGCAACCATGATTGAAGGTTGGATTCGGGATGTTGACAATGAAGGTGAGCAATCAGGAAAACTATTGCTGAAAATAGATTTCAGAATCCAAACCTTTTTCTATGCTCTTCTATTTTCCCCAAATCCGGATAATATTCGACATTCCCAGGCAGTGCTATTCTTTTATTTTTAAATTGCTTAATGCTGCAACCGGAACTCAAATCCTTCACTTGCCTATGCAGCAAAACAGTATAGTCGTCCGACAGGGCAATCATACCCTGGTCAAAGGCTCGGTGTAAATGCGGAGATAACGCAATACCGTTACGAATAGTATCGTCGAAGGATTCTGCAAAAGGCCTAATATGGCAGGCATCAATAAGGCCAGCTTTACCCTTAAAATCAATCTGCAAGCCACTTATGGCACAACGTTTATTATAGATTTCTAGAATGGCATTGCGGAAAATATAGCTTCGTACAATAACTTCTTGCTCCTTTAGGTCTTTGGGTAATTCCTTAAGTTTCTTCTTTATTTTTCGGGCATAATTCTCTGAACCGTCATAAACCATCTCCTTCCTGATATTAGCTTCGTAGGGAGATTTATGATATTGTACATTTCTGGTTTCCGGGAAGTAACGGTTAAGAATTAATCCTTTAAGCACCTCCCGCTCAACAGGATGAGAAATCGCCTTAAACAGAGAGCCGGACAAACGCGCTGCTGCCACAGAGTCCCTTAACGCCTTATAACTTTTAATAGAATTACTACGAGTCAACGGGATACTTCTCCCAGGAAATGGAATTAACTCCCAGATTCTGCTTTTCTCATTTTTTAAGTGAAAAAATGGAAGAGCAAAAGTAGGTGAATGATTCGTCTGAACTAATGTGGACCAAATGCTGCGAAACCGAACAACCAATGCTTCAGTCGGCTCTATCCAGTTTTGAAAGATCTCATTACTTTCAAACATATCAATAACAGCCAACAAAAGAACTGGTTTATGTGGAGCCGGGCCATAAACGGTTTCGCCCTGATTTAAAGATAATATGTCTTTTTGAAGTCTGTTCATTAATTCCAACCCTAAGATAATTAATTATGGGGGATTCTGATCACTCTTCGAGATGAAATTCATTGGTACATGACCTTTGTAAATAAAAAATCCACACTCAATACTCTATGGATTCCTATAGACCTCTTACTAAAAAAAGATTTCTCAGGTAATATGGGAGTACAACACTTGGTGTCAAAAAACAAAAGCACCCTGATAATCAGAGTGCCTTGTAGCCCCAACAGGACTCGAACCTGTATCTAGAGTTTAGGAAACTCTTGTTCTATCCCTTGAACTATGGAGCCTGAGTTCGGGTGCAAAAATAGAAAAATCATTCGTAATTAAAAAGGTCATTTTCCAGTTCCTTTCTTCATCTATGACCTGAAAGCTTCTTCTTGAGGTAAACGGACATTATTTATTAAATTTGAATTATGCTGCAAAACGCAGAAATCAAAAAAAATGTCCTCCATCTGAAAGGAGAAAAAAGCTATGTAAAACCTCAACTGGTAAAAAATATAGGGCCGGATTATATTGCTGAATTTGAAGTTAAAGTAAACGAGGATTCAAAACAGGAACAAGTCCTTTTCTCGTCCCATACAGGTTCTTTCAAAATAGTTCAGAACAAAACGGGCCAGGTAGGTTTCTCACGAGACGGCTTTGATTATTCCTTCAATTACACTGCCCCTGAAGATCAGTGGATAAAAATCAAGCTTATTGCCAAAGGACGCACCCTAAAGCTATTTTTTGACGGAGAAAAAATTGAAGGACCAACCCGAAACAAATATCCGGAAACAGCTCGTTTCAACACATTTATTTTACCACTTGAATACATTGGCCACAAAGACAATGCTTTAAACGGAGCATTAAGAAATTTGAAAATAAGCCGATAGAAAAAAGACTCCCGGAATTTATGCTTCCGGGAGTCTTTTTTTAAGCAATCAGGTTATAAGATTAATATGACGACAATCGCCTTGCCACTTCCTGTAGGTTTTCATCAGTACGCGCAAAATTAAACCGCAACAAATGTTTTTTCGATTTTTCGTGATAGAAAGCACTTACCGGGACTGTGGTCACTCCTGCTTCTTTTACGAGCCGGATGGCAAACTCCTTATCACTTTGGCCTGAAATATCATCATAACTAAAAAGCTGGAAAAAAGTCCCATGTGAAACGATGGGTTTAAATCTGGTTGCTGCCATCAACTCATTGAAACGATCACGCTTCTCTTTGTAAAAAGCAGCCAGTTGAAGATACTCTTCTTTGTATTCCAGAAATTCTGAAAGGGCCCACTGAAAGGGTGATGACACACTCTGCATCATAACCCGCTGGACCTTTCTTAATTCGTGCATCACATCCGCCGGACCGGCACAATAACCAATCTGCCACCCCGACACGTGATAAGTTTCCCCAAAGGAACTGATGATTACACTTCGCTCGGCAAGTTTCGGATATAGTGCCACACTCTGATGCGAATCGCCATTGAAAACCATGTGCTCAAAAATCTCATCGGAAAGAACTGTTATTCGGGTTCCGTTGATGATCTTCTGCAAACGAAGCATATCCAACTCAGAGAAAACCATTCCGGTAGGATTATGCGGCGAATTAATGATAATCATGCGTGTATTAGCAGTAATCAGCTTCTGAACCTCTTCCCAATCGATTCTAAAATCATTGCCTTTAAGCGGCACAAAAACCGGTTTTCCACCGTTTATTTCTATTGCAGGCACGTAGCTGTCATAGGCAGGTTCAAAAATCACTACCTCATCCCCCTCACGAATAAGTGCAGTTACGATTGTAAATATGGCTTGAGTTGCACCGGCAGTAATGGTAATTTCTGTCTCCGGATTGTACCTGTGACCATACAGATTCTCAATTTTTTCGGATACCCGTTCTCTCAGACTCATAACCCCATAAGCCGGAGCAAACTCATTAATTCCTTCCGAAATGTGCTTTTGTACAAGATCGATTAGCCTTGGAGAACAATGAAAATCAGTATAGCCAGTGGCCATATTTATCGCATTGTGGCTATCGCCCAACTCACTCATTGCATTTACAATACTGTTCTCAAGGGTAATAAGCTTGGGAGCTATCATGATAAAAAATAGTTTTCAAAGTCTGTTTAACCAAATATACTAATAATAGATGCAAAAATGCATCTTTTAATTCACATAGAACCTCGCCCGTGAAAAACACCCTTAAACAAGTGCTAAACAACAACTTACGCCCAATACGCTGAATCATGACTGTCAGCAAACACCTCCTTATCAGACTCTTCTCTAATCTTACAAATAGCTACTATTTTTGATATAATATCAACCTATATTTGACAGAAAGCCCTATTTAATTGACCACCTGCCCTACTGGAGAACTAACCGGCTCTATTCATAAAAAAAGACCGAAAAAACCATGCGTCATGTACTAATGAAACGAGCATGATATTTTTTAAACATAAATCACAAGAGAACATGTTTAAAAAATATTATGCGAGAGCGAAGCGGTTCCATTTGTTCTCAAATTTTTAATTAGTTTTTTATCAGATAATTACAAAATTTTAAACGAATGAAACGAGCATGGAAACGATTGTCTCAAGCCGCGTGTCACTGAAACAATAGCGGAAGCACAAGAGAATGTATATAATCAGCTATACAAATTCCATCAGACCAACAACTTAGACAAATTATCTACTGATGAAACATGCTTTGCAGCACCTCGAGGGATTTTAACGAACCAAAACTATTGGTGTGAAGCCGATAGAAATCGAGTAGTGAATTTAGAATTACATTTCTTTCAGAGGCATTTTTTGCAATCTCTTTCAGCGTAAAAACATCAACATCGAACAACCGATTAAAAAGTGCGGCTTTCCCGGGATTAAGAAATAGAGGATGGGCAGGTTCATGACCAGTGAAATCTCCGTTTTTCAAATCGAACCAATAGCGACTCCCAATAACATTATGGTTGGGATAAAAGCCCAGAAAATGCGTGAGTCGAAACAAAATAAAGAGATGAATATTTTCGACTCCTTCTACTTCAGAATCCAATAAATCCACTGAATGATCCAGAAAATCATAAAGTTCTAATGCCGGATCCTGCATTACCAGGATTTTGGATAAAATTTCCACCAAAAAAAAGGCCTGAGCACGAGTGCTCTGATAATAGGGTACGTTGACCAGAGGGCGATCCAAATAAAACTCTTTAATCCGGTGAAGATCTTTCTTTGGCGAATGATAGACCTCCAGTTTTAAACGGTTCAGGGGTTGAAGCAAAACTGTCTTCCGGCTTTTCCGATTGCCCCGAACACCATTCACAATATAATTCTGACGCCCCAACTCCCGGGTGTAAATATGAATAATGGCGCTGGTCTCACGATACAACACATGATCCAATATAATTCCGGAAGTTTTTATCAGTGTACTCATCAGCTTCGAATAATTCCTTTGGGTGTGCAAAGATAAGGGTAATTGAAGCACAAAAAAGGATTAAACCATATAAGAAAAACAGAATGGGTGTTAGCTGTTAGCTCATGGCTGTTAGCTCTTGGGAGGCAGGCAGCAGGACTGACCATCAGCAGTCATTCCTTTATCTGTTTCAGAACACTATCGAAGCATTAAAAAAGCGCAATAAATACCACATTGCCGATGTTTTTCATTTTAACCATAAAAAGTAATCAATTAATTCCGGAAATTTTGTTTGCAACACCAAAGGAATGTTTTATATTTGCACCCGCAAAACAATGATTTTGCAACCAGCAATGCCCAGGTGGCGGAATTGGTAGACGCGCTGGTCTCAAACACCAGTGATAGCAATATCGTGCCGGTTCGATCCCGGCCCTGGGTACTCAGAAAAAGCCTGACAAGTTGATTGTCAGGCTTTTTCGTTTTTATGCGATAGTGGATTGATAGCGAATTCTGAAATCATCATTCTTATTGAAAAACGTTTTTAAAAAAGCAATCATTCAATCTTATGTAATTTGGGTAGCAAATTAATCCTTTTCGATAAAATTACCACATTTTAAAGATTGATCAACCCACCCTTTTTTACGCAAAAAAGATTTTCTCCCCATATACCCCATTTTTTGTCTGTAAACTTGTAAACCTGTAAACTCAAAGGCCTAAATCCCTGATTTCCTGCTAAATAAAAGTTTACACCCGGTTTACAACGCCTGGAATTTAAAACCCACTATTGTAAACCAAATTCTTTTTTAAAAGAAAAAAGGGAGACCAATGCCTCCCTTTATAGAAATCAATAAGTTAAAGGCCGGGCCTTCAGATGATTATTATTCCCTGACCGTGCTCAAATAGCGGTATAAGTATGTATCATCTTCAAAAAGATCCATGCGTTGCACTTCACAAATCAGAAAGCTTTTTGACTTATCAGCTATATCATAATCAGCATAAAATTTATCTCCGGCCATCCGCTTTATTTTTATCCATACCCCGGCATAAATAGTCCGGTCGATACTTCCGGTTGAAGACTTGCGGTAATCAACCAGGATTTTGGCTTTAGTGGGATGTAACTTAAAACTGGTGAAATCATCCTTGTTTTCAAGAAACACATTCAGATCCATCAAATCAATTCCCTCACTATTGACGTCACTAACTATTAGGTTCTCTGTCTGATCTCTTAGTAAAGGCATCATATTACCATCCCACACTATGGGAAATGAGTTATTGTCAAAATCATAACTTCCAAATTCAAGCTTTACGGGCAAAACATAAAGTTTCTCTTCATCAAATTCAGATAATTCTTTTTCTAACTCCTCTTTCTTTTTTGACAAAAATGAATGGAATGAAAATTCATCCTGAAAGTTTGCTTTGTAAGTCTTTCTATCAAACCTGTACGCGTATTCTTTGGTTGTATTTATATCTATGACATCAAGTGTCTTTAGAGCTCCCAAAAATGCCTTCTTTTTAAGGAAAAACCGGGTTGTATCAGCCCAATAGTCCAGATAATCAGGACAAGCAACTTCTCCCGTCTGTAAAGCTCCATTTAAATCAATACCATAACCAAACATTTTATTTGTTAATGCAATAGTTCTCCCATCATCGTATTTCCGGAATTGTTTGATGATATGCGCTGAAAACCGATAATCAATTTCATCACCTTTATTAAATGTTTCTGCTGTGTAATATGCTCTTATGGGAGTCAAATTTTTGCCCATGTAGAAATGATGAAAAGTATTTCCATAGTCGGCAGCAGTGCAGAGAATTACTGTATCCCCAATATGATAGGTTTTTCCATCAATGGCAGTGAATGGATCTTTGCTTTTTTCAAAATTCTGGGCATTCGTCGAAAATGTAAAAATAAATGTAACTAAGACAAGGGTTAATTTGGTTTGAATTTTCATAATAGATTAATGATTAAGTGGTTGTTTCGTTTGAATATTTGGACATTATGAATTATTGGAAAAGAATAAATTCAAATAAGCATTAATAGCTAAAGCATTTGGCGGTTCTTCACAATCTGGGCAAAAAAGGCTTTCAATTTCCCGGCTGTGCTTGACCCGATGGTAAATAGGTTTTTTACATGTAGGACAAACGTCTCCTTCATATTGAAAGTCCGGAACCAGGTGTTTAAGAGGTTCCTCCCCGATAAGGTCCTCCATGTCATACTTTTTGTAGATTTGTTCGTCGGTGAGATCCGCTTTGATGTAATCTTCCAGAAGGCAAAGTGCTTCGTCTAATGGCATGTAGCAGATAAAAGGATGTAAATCCTCCTCGTGAATGATTTTTCTTTTTTTCATATGAGTGCTTTTTTAGTATTCACACCCATAAAACAAGGTGGGTGTGAACCCCCGCTTATAAAGACCCGAACAGGTACCACCAAGCACCCAGAGCAATCAATATAGAGCGAAAGGAACACACCCATGTCAGGTGCGTTCACTTTCTGGCCTCTCTTGCTCTGTTAAAATTGGTGGTTTTGTTCAGAAAGAGGCTTCAGTGACGCATTAATTTTTTAAGCATTACAAAAATAAGAAATCCTGCTTAACATTCATTCCCTTTCGTGGTTAATTTGAATGATTAACCACCTCTTCCCTTATGCCCAAAGTGGGAAAAGAGAAAAGGAGTTTTTGAGAAAAGGAGATTTTTATTTTTTTACTCAAGCAGAAATTAACAAAAAGAGAAAATTCTTTTTTCTTCTTCTTTTTACCCTGAAAACAAAGAATATATCCCGGTAAAAATCATTATTTTTGAGATTCTTGTTTAATCATATTTGTCTTTATGAAAGTTCAATATTGCTCAGATTTACATCTTGAATTTGCACAAAACGCACTCTTTTTGCATAAAAACCCTATCAAACCAGTTGGGGATATTCTTGTTTTGGCAGGAGATATTACCTATTGGGGCAAAAAGCATTTTAAACACTGGTTTTTTGATTATGTCTCCGATAATTTCAAGGCTGTTTATTGTATCCCGGGGAATCATGAGTTCTATACCGGAAAGGAAGTGCAGATTTTAGACAAGCCAGTATTTGAACCTCTGAGGGAGAATGTTTTTCTGGTAAACAACAAAGTTGTAAACATAGATGGCATTGCTTTATTTTTTACCGCATTCTGGTCACATATTCCAGATAATGAATCACTAATTGTTGAGCGAGGCATAAACGATTTTTACAAAATAAGGCATAAGGGAAAGAAATTGAGAAGTGGTGATTTCAACAGACTTCATGAAGAGAGTCTGGACTTTTTGAGTCGTGAACTTCACAGCTCTACTGCAGACAAAAAAATTGTGGTCACGCATCATGTCCCAACAGATTTATGTAATCCGGAACAATTCAAGAATTCAATGATTAATCCTGCTTTCGTATCTGAGCACCGGGATTTTATTTCGGGTAACCAGATTGATTATTGGATTTACGGGCATCATCATGTAAATATGCCGGAAGTAGAAATAAACGGGACAAAGCTTTTAACTAATCAGTTGGGGTATGTTCATTTGGGAGAGCATCATTCCTATCAAAATAATGCTGTAATTGAAATAAAATAAAACATTAATCCAAAGTAATGGCAGAATGTGAAGCAAAAACAGAATTTTAAAACTCACTTACAAAACTATTCACGTCACCTGATGGTGTTTCCCTAAAAAAAGATAGGCCTGCCGGCATTCCGACAGACCTATCTAACCTTAACCCTAACCCAGGCGCTAAAATATGCCAGATGTTTGATTTGTGCAAATAAGATTTTGTAAACTCTCATCAATCGTTAAGGCAGACCAACAACAATGATCTCGGATAATCAAAGTTCATTTCTCACTCAGGAAAGTTTTTGATAATTTCACATTTGATCTCTTAACACTTTATGCCATGACTTTGAAAGAACTATATACCAATACTACCTGGCCATCAGTCAGGGAAGAACTTTTTTCATTTTACCCGGATCTAAAAAAAAAGGAAACCGGCTATCAAAAAGTTTATGAACAAATACCATCTATTGAGCCACAGAAAAGCACTTCTGAAATTTTATTTACTTTCATTGCGGAAAAAGAGCCAGAATACGACTCTTATATCCACCTATCAGGGATAGAGACCAATTCAGATTCCAAAGATTCACATAGTCTGGAGCTCACTTCCTGGGAAGAGTGGATGGGAATGGCTATCAATCAAGTAACACTAAAAGATTTTACCCCTTCAGAGATCATGGCCCATTGTCTAATTGAAATGACATTGACCGGACTTGACCCAGAGACCAGAAAGAGAACTGAAGACGAGATGGTCAAGCGAAGCAAGGAAATAAGTAAAGGCAGTTGATTTGAAAATCTCTAAGAAAATAATAATAAACCATGGTAAGTTACTTAGGTTTTAAATGCATTTTTATGGGGGATGAGTTAAGGGTATAATTTGCCTACATCCGAGAGGTGCAAGAAGAGCTTGGATCATCTGACATAGAACTTGACAGGCTACTCGATGTCCACAGGGGAAATATTAACCAGATTTTTAATAAGAAGCAGGGCTTAACTAAATTGGAAAAGGCTCCATTTCATTACCTTTTTTATATTTGACATGATAATTTGTAAAAAATGCAAACCCATTGAACTAGGAAAAGAATTTTTAAATTGTTTAAAATGTAACGAAAAAATTAAAACATATATCCTACAAATTATAAAATTGGGTTTGTGCCAGTGAATATAATATTTAGGGCAGGTTAGGTCGTGAATTAGAAAGTGGACACATGAATTACGAAGCTTATTATTAATAATAATTTCTACAATAGATACCTGAAAACCCAGGCTGTTTTTAATGTTTTATTCCATTTGAGTAAACCGAATACAATAATCGTTGTTATAAAAACATGGAAATAAATCAGTTGATAATTAATTAAATGACAACTTTTTTCATATATTTGCCGTACTAAACAGGAAACAACACACATCTTTTTACCATGAAATATCGAGCTATAGATATTGCTTCTTTCTTTATTAAAAAAGGGGTCACTCCTTTGAAATTGCAGAAGTTACTATACTATTCGCAAGTATGGTATTTTGTAAAATATCGTAACCCCCTTTTTGGAGATGACTTGCAAGCATGGATATATGGTCCTGTTGTCTATGATGTTTGGAATAACCTTAGATTTATTAAAAGAAGCGCAATAATTCCGAATAATAAAGCTGTAGATGTTGATTTCACAAAGGATGTATGCACCCACCTTAATGACGTATGGGACTCTTATGGCAGTTTATCCGGATCTCAACTTGTTGACTTGACTCACAATGAATTGCCCTGGAAACAAAGTAGATATGGAGCATTGGACAATCAGCCTAGCACTAACCCCATATATATAAATTGTTTTACAACAAAGGATTTTAAACTAACATCCCAACAAAGGATTCCTAGAATCAATAAAGATGGAAATGCTTTAGGAAACTTTTCCAATGTTTAAAAATGGCTACAAGTGGCTTAATCTTCTCCATGAATTTTTATCCAAGTCCAACTTGTGAATTTATATTAAAAAAGAGGTATCGGTATGTTTGGCCCAAAGAAGGTAAGATAAAAACCTTAATTGATCTTGAGCTTTACCCAAGTAATATTTGCGTTGTTTCTTTTTTTCAAAAAGGGATGGGCAATGAAAAAACAAAATATAGTGTTAGAGCTAATCTAACTCTATCGCATGCCCTAGGTGTTTTAACTGCTTGCATCAAAGCTTTTCAAGAACTTCCCGGAAGTTATGCATTCGTTTTTTCTGCAGCTAATGATGTCGGGATTAACAAAGAATACAATGCAAGATATTCTGCGTATAATGCGTTCTTAAGCAGTCGCTTTCCAAATTACGATCAGCAGATTCAAAAAGGTTCGATTGCTTTAAACACTCTCATGCTCTACCCTCAAGATTTTCAATATAAAAAGGATGCTGATGATTTTTATGAAAGGTTCAAGGTGAAAACTCAAGAGAATACAATCTCGGCGAATTGATAAATCATTAAATTTCGCGTTTGGATAAAATAACCTAAAAAGGTTCAGAGCATTGCCATTAATCAAGGATCTTTGCCTTTGGGTTTACTCCATTATCGTTACAAAACAAATCCAAATCAAAGATCCCTTTCAAATAGGATTGGATATCCAAAAGAAGGTCATGATATTTTCCTGGTTTTTCTTTTATCCCAGAATTTTCAAAACTAGTGATTATATGGTTTATCTTAAAGTAGGATTCCATAAATCCAGTTTTATCCAAAATCATTTTTACTTGGATTTTTATAAAGTTTAATTGGCTTCGATCTGAGTAGTGGTGATCTTGATCAAATTCCATTATATCCTTTAAATGAATTAATGCACCTAACTGCAAAACCTCAGAATATGAATATTTGAGGTATAATTGCAAGGTGTCATCTTCTGACCTTCTTAAACCTCCAAGCCCTTTCTCAAGATAATAAGCAAGGTTTTGTCCAACAAAAGTTTTTGCAAATGAGTCAAAATATCTTTGATTAATTATGTTAACAACGTTTTGCATTCGATCATATCTCTCCTGAGCCGTTTCGTCATCCATCCTCTCAAATTGCTTTTTTATAGCCTTAAATTGCTCCTTATTCATGTCAATCTGAGCTCTAAAGGACAGAAATACAAGTACACTCCCTACAAGACTTAAAAACGGAGCGGTAACGCCTCCTATTGTATCTCCTATTTGCCCGGTTTTAGTAAAATCCCAGCTATCTATAGGAGCTCCAATTCCAGTTAAAATCCATGGTGCAAAAAGAGAAATAAGCCCAATAACCAATGCAGCAACAGCACGTCTATCGGTTTTTCTTATTTTCTTCTCGTATTGTTGTTGAGTTTCGTCCATAATTCACAATAAAAAAGGCCGGAAAAACCCGGCCCTCGCTTTGTTTATATGTTATTTGCTTTTACCTTCATCAATCAACCCAAATCTCTTTAACATCTTTGGTGTAACTGATGGAGACTCTTTAACAGTCACAATAATTAAATCTAAATCCTCCTTTTTAATGGAAGAAAATGAATTCTTCCAATCAAACTGGGCTTTAAATTTTTCTATGCCTATGGGTTTTATTTTACTACAATCCACATGACTATTATGGTCAAGGAAGTCATAATCAGATGCCTTAATGGGATATTGAACATCCTTCAACTCTTGGGGCAATCTTGCGTTTATTTTTGAATTAATTAGAAGAGCCCCAATAATTTTATTTTCATCAAACCCAATAACAACAAAAAACTTATCTCGTGTGGTTTCGCCTGGATTCTTGGGAGTTACCCCCTCTTCTTTTGAAAGAGTCATCTTAAATACGCTTCCAATACTAAGCGCTTGATTGATCTGATTGTCTCTTTCTTCGTTACTGTTTAAAAGGTCTCCAAGGGACGGACTCATAATTAACTCAAAATAGCGTTAATTTCTGATTGCTCTTTAATGTATTCTGACATTTCATTACTTACTCCGGCAGCTCTGGCAATATCCAGAATATCCATTTTTGAGGCTGGTTGTTGCTTCCATGCCCTATCCCATGCATAATCATGAGATTTATCAGAAAGTTGCTTAAAAGACAGTCCTTTATTTTCTTCAATAGATTTTTTCAGGCAGATCACATCAGACTTAGATAATTCATCCATATCCGGGGCTTGTTTCCCATAAATAACGTAATCTAAATCATCCTCTCCTCCAGTAGAAATTGAGTTTGCTAGTTCCTTTATTTCCTCAGTTTGAAATGCACTAATCTTACCCTGAGCCAATTTCACAGCATCATAAATCTTTGAAGGTACCGGGCCATTTGGTAAAGCACAAAATTCATCCTCAATTATTGGTCTGCCATATAAAGCAAGATGTTCTTTATTTGCAAAATACAAAATCTTGAATGCTCGCAAGATATCAACTCCCTCGAACGCAGACACAACATAGAGTAATGCAGCTTTCATTTTTAAGATATCGTCATTCATGGCCGAAGTAATTTAGGGGGTTACCTGTATAACGTATAGGCAATCAATAGATTTATTTTTAAACCTATTATTTTAAGCGTGCAAAAGTAATATAAAAATATTAATTCATTTGCATAATGCAAATAGCAAGCCAATTTATTTTAATACCCATTGAACATTTATTTCCAGGAAGTTCATGTTTGAACCTCCGGAATACCATTCAACCGTACCGGTTTTACTTATATATCACCTCACTTCTGATTTTCCTAATTTCCTTTAATGCGGTTTGTGCATAGTTGAATTCAAAACACCATTTATCGCACTGCTTTCGTTTTACAGGATCCAGATATCGGTCAAACCAATAAATATGTTTAACCATTGCATAATCTTCCTGGAAAATATCAATGTATTCAACCAGTTTATCTTTTTCAAACTCTTCCATCAGCATATCAATATGCTTTAAGACTTTTTCTTTGGGAGGATGATTATATGGTTGACTATTGATGTCTTTTAAATCTTCTGGTATTTTAAAACGCAGACGTTTCTTTTTGTTTTGCCTGGCTTGTTCTAAATATTTATGGAATTTCTCCTTATCCTGTTCAAATTCAATGTACTTCGCCAAGTTTATTTTCCGCTTTTTTATCTCCTTGTTAAGGGCAACCAAATCTTTCCTGTTGAAATAGTGTCGTTTCCCACGGGTAAAGTAATTTTTGAACTCGAATCTCTCTATGATAAACTTTCCTGCTCCATAAGGAGCTGACCGAATGATTTTCGATATTTCATCTCCGGGAATCCATTCCCCTCTCTCTGTTTGAAGTTTGCGGAATTCCAGAGCCGCCTTCTTTATTGCTTCTTTTGAGAATTGCTCTGTTTTTGGTAAGTCTTGAGTTCCAACAACCTTTGATAGTAAATAACGCAGCTGCTTGAGTTCATTAAAAAAATTTTCCTGATCCATAGCCTGTTTTTCAAATAGGTAATTCAGAATTTCTCTGAAAGAAAATTATTACTTAATCCAAACTTTCGCAAGAAAATGCCAATCCATTTCACTTTCGAATCACAAAGTACCAAGACAAACTATTTTCACACCTCCACATTCCGCGAAATACAGTTCAAAACCCCTCCCTCATTAGCGATTTTATTGCAATTGATGGGATGAGCTTGAATTAGGAAATAGCTCATTAAACCTGCTTAAAACGCCTTTATTCTTATTGAACTTGGGAACTATGATATTTTCACCCACCTGCAAAAAGTTAATATAAATCCCGTTTGCCTGTATTTTGCTATTATCGTATGGATTATATGGTATCTCTAGTAGTCAAGACCCGTATTGTCGAGAGCTAATTTAAAAGCTCTTTGAAAGGACTTTTTCTCTTGTAAAACTTTCAAAAAGAATTTGTATTATTGTGTTGATTAAAACCTAAATGGAATATGGAATTAAACTCTTGGTTTGAGCTTATTATTTATATTTTACTTACTGCTGGGATTTCTTTTCTAACTGCTTATGCAAAAGGGGCGGCGAATAATGTACACGTTAAGAGTTTACAAACCGATTTGAAAGAGGTTAGCCATAAACTTGACAATGAACTTGAAAAAAATAAATCCGACTATTATGTGAATGCAGAAAGGAAACGAAAAGTTTTTGAGGATGGAAAATTTGCACTTTACGAATTTAATAGAATCATAATGGAATGGTTCTACTCAAATTTGATTTGGGATCTAGGAGAGATTTTAGATTTTGACACGGATTTTAATGGTCATAAATACCTTGATTTTCATAAAACAACAATGATAGAACTAACAAAACAAAAATCTATTATTGAACTGGTTGTCCCTATAGATAAATCTTTTTCTGATGAATTTAGAGGTGTGTTAAATGAAATTTATGACGTTATGGTGAAGGTGTTATCTGCCACCGCTGAGGACTGGATTGATTTAAGCAAAAAAAGGGAAAATATTTTGTCTTCTTTTTCAGGGCCAAGATTAGAACAGGAAAAAGAAAAGTTTTCCCGAATTGCTCAACAAACGATTGACAAATGGCAAGAAAAACATAAAAAGGTTTTTCCTTTACATGAAAAATTCATTACGGCGGTCAATGATTATTTAAACAAACATTAATCTTTGTTGTGGTTCTGTTCAATATTATCGCTCATACTTATCTAATTTTTGCGGTATATAAATTAAATATTATATAACTCCCTATACCACTCAATCCACTTATTAAGTTTTTTATCGTTTACTAATATCGCAGAATCAATAACTTGTTTGGATGTATAAGAAGAAAACTTTTCATTATCATTTATTAGCTTTCTGTAATTATTCATCGTTAAATGTAATGACTTATTTTCCGGATGATGCACCACCGAAAAATAAACATGCTTGTACTTCCCTTGTTTCTCGAGCCCCAAAGCTAATAGCTGATTTCTCCACAGTTGATTCATGCCTCCTTTAAACGGACAGGGAGTATTATCATCCCCATTAGCGAAAAAATCCTTGTTTGATTCCGTTATATCCCAGTATCGATAATTCTTGACTCTGTGATAATAGCATAAATCTTTGTTTTTTAATATTGTCCTAAACGAGTTGCTCCTACAATTATCTTTTGTTTTATTGCCTTTTGATTTGTAGCCACCACAAGTTGTAAACTCTTTTTCTGTTAGTTTGTGTTCTATTAGCCATAAACACAACTCAGTCTTTTTGTTATAATAAGCAATGGCAATATCCGAATCTGTTCCTGCTACTTTTGTGTGGTCATTTAGCAATCCTTCTTCTTCATCTTTCCCATCCCAAAACTCAAGACGAAATCCATTATCTAATTGGTCTGTGGCCAGTTTTTCAAAATCCGGCTTCAATCCTTTCACAATATCATTTGTTTTTGTGTTTAGCAGTATAGGCAAAAACAGATTCACGTTAGCCGCTTGCGAGCTTGCCATGTGATTGAAGTGTTCGTGCAATTTAAAATCAAACTTCTTTTTATGCTTTTTCAATTGCATCAATACTTCGGGATATATTATCGGGTATTTTTCATGAACCGATTTTGGCAAAATAGCATCATATTCGTATGTTTTCTCCTCGCCTTTTTCGTCTTTTCTTTGGTAGCTCCCTACTTCTTTAGTTATACTTTGCCACTTCCAGTTAATCAAATGCACATACATTTTTTCCTGAAATGGCGTTAATGCGCCCGGAAGTTTATAGAGGTTTCCTTCAATAGTTTTTTCTATCATACCAACCTTAATTGTTGTTCTTGTTAAAAAATTCTGCATTATTCCCGGGCTTATATACTGATATTATTTGATTTTAGTTGAAAGGTAGTCTGGAGTATATTGAAACTTTACAAGCCTGTTTTTCTCCACCTGGATGGGCATATAATCTCTGGCCCATATGTCTTTGGTACCGTTTAACAGTTGATGGTCCATTCCGCACTTCTCAAGCAATTCAGAGAATTCCTTGTAGAATGCCGGGTATTTCGCCGGTAAAGTATCTGCCAGGTATAGTTTATTGGTGTTTTCGTCGTTTATCATTGCTACAGATCATTAGGTCGAGGAACATATTACAGAAATAACGAGCTTACCTTGTTTTGAATAGGTTATAATTCTCCTTTAAAGGCTTTGTCCAGGATGCTTTCTTTGAGGGATTTGAGATGGTTTAGCTTTGACTTTTGCTCCTGCAATAAACCTTCAATACTTTTTGAATAGGAATCAAGCTTTTTTACAATTTTCTCCTGAGAATTAAGCGGAATGACTGGAACCTTAGCCACTTTTTTAAAGAAAGTTGTCGTAGCTCTGGGCATTCGCGCCCCTGATGTATATTGATTAACTAGAGCAACGAATCTTGGACTTCTAAGGAAATATGCTAGAAAACTAGCATTTAATAAGTCTTTCCGTGTTTGAAAAGGCATAATTTCAGTGGTGGCTATACCATCAAAATCGGCAACATAGACTTTATTTAGATAGGGTCTTAGTTTGCCATACAAAACCGCTCCTCTTTTAAAACGGACTTTTGTACTTTTAATATTTTTACCTTCTGTTCTTGAAAAATTAATAATTCGACCAGTATTTGATTGAATGTTTTCCAGCCCGACATAATTATACTCTTCATTATCTATAGGTATTAAAGTTTCTTTACTTGGAGAACAAATCTCCAACAAAGGTAAAAACTTCTCTTGATCGATTTCGCCAAACACTTCATCCAAAGCACTGGCCATTAAAGCCTCCGTATGCTTTATATTTTCTTCCAACAATGCAATGCTCTGGTCTATTCGCTCAAAGAGGGCATTGAGGTTGGAGACTATGCGCTTTTGCTCCGGGAGTGGGGGCACTTGAAGACATAAGCTTTTGATGTCTCTTATTACTAAATTACGATTAGCAACACCTCTGGTTTTTCTTTGGGCTTGAGAATAAACATGAGGTGAGTTTAATTGATATTCAAAAAAAACACTATTAATCTTTGTGGAATCTGGCTTCAATAGTGCTAAACTCACGAACAGACTAAAGTCTTTTTCAGTATCTATTAGTTTTGCAATTCCAGTTGTGCCAACTTTTGTATAAAGTATATCATTTTTCTCTGGCTTACACCTTCTAATGAGTTCAAAGTGTTCTTCTTTAGAAATAAACCTAGTATCAGAGAAATCAATGAATCCCTTTGTAATATTTTTGACAGATAAGAAAGGAACCCCATCTTCTGTATAACGAGGGGTTTTATGTGCCCCATCTGTGACCAATCGACATAAGTTTTCGATTGAAGTTTCAATCCATCCTTCCGGCAACTTATCCATTCTTCCCCTCCTCCAAAATAGATTCAACTTCAGACATTAGATGGGCAATTACCTTATCATTCTTTTTGATGTTGGCAATAATCTCTTTGGGCGGCAGATGAACAGCATCGGTCTGATTATTGAGATTTCTGGCTGACATATCGAAGCTGTTTTCAAAAATGGTTTCTGCTTTTACCAGCCAGGAATTGTCCGATTCGGAGCGTTTTGGGAATAGCTCGACAAACTCCTTCAGATGTTCAAACTGGATGGGTTTGTTTTTGGTAAGCTTGTATGGAGGTTTGCACTCATAATACCAAACATCAGAGGTGGAGCCGGTGCGATCGAAAAACATTACATTGGTTTTCACTCCACTGTAAGGGAGGAAAACCCCTGCCGGAAGACTCAGGATGGTGTGTAAATTGAAATTTTCGAGCAACTCCTGCTTTACTTTGGCAAAAGAATTTCCCGTCTGGAAAAGCACACCTTCCGGAACCACAATAGCTGCGCGACCTTCCTGCTTCAGATACTTCATAAAATGTTGCAAAAACAACAACTCTGTGGCATTGCTGGCAATTGGGAAGTTCTGTTGAATCTGGGGCTTTTCTTTTCCGCCAAATGGAGGATTGGCCAGAATGACATCGTAACGGTCTTTCTCCTGTATATCCCGGATATTTTCTGTTAGGGTGTTTTTCTTGAACAGATTGGGGCTTTCGATGCCATGCAATATCATGTTCATCATCCCCATGATGTATGCCAGCGGTGTTTTTTCGTTTCCAAACAACGAATCCTCGTGAAGAAATCGCCACTGTTCGGTGTTTAGTTTGCCTTTGTAGCCCTCTTTGATGTCTTCGAATGCCTCAATCAGAAAGCCACAACTACCTGCTGCACCATCATAGATGGTTTCACCTGGGCGGATGTTCACACAATCGACCATTGCCTTAATAACCGGACGCGGAGTGTAAAATTCGCCGGAGTTACCACCATCGCTTCCCATGCCCTGAAGCAGGTTTTCATAAACATGCGACAGTTCAAACAATTCATCCTGCGATTGGAAATTAAGCTCATCAATGATGTCAAGTACTTCTCGAAGTGTATGGCCACTGGCTATGCGGTTGTCGAGATATTCAAAAACATTACCGATTTTATACTTCAGGGATTTTATTTCAAGGATGTTTTCCTTAAAACTCTTCAGGTAGGGAAACAGCTCTTCGTTGACAAACTTATTTAGGTCGTCACCTGTTTTTGCGTTCTTTTTATCGGGCTTGCCATTTTTATCTTTGGGACAGGCCCAGGCATTCCAGCGGTATTGCTTATCTATAACCCGTGAATAATTGGTGCCATTCAGCAATGCTTCACTTTCCTTTTCCTCTTCAAAATCGTCCAGGAATTTGAGAAACAGCACCCATGATATCTGTTCGGTATAGTGCATCGCTCCACTGATTCCATCATCGCGGCGCAATATGTCGGTTATTCGATTGATCTTTTGTTGTAGCTCCATTAATTTGTTTGTCTATGATGCGTAAAGTTGTTCCTGAACTTTGTAAAAGGCATCAATTAGTTTTTGAATATTTCCGAAAATTTTGGCTGCATCTTTGGTTGTTCCCAGATTGTTGAGCTCAACCAGATGGGCCAGCTTTTCGCGTTTCAATTCTTTGATGCCATCCTTTTCATAACGTTCGAGGACAAATTTAAGAAAATCCCGGGCCTTCAGGTTTTCATAAACAGAAAAGAAATCTTCGTTTTGTTTGGTAACTGATGCCCGTTCTTTACGCGTCATGATGTCGTTGGCGTACGAGATATGCATGAGAATGTCAAATATATCGCTTCCGGGTGCATCGAAAAGCTCTTTTAAGTTTTCCAGTTGTTCTTCATCCACCCCTGACACGGCCAGTTTTTGAAGTAAATTCTCACGGGTTTCCGGATTTGACCATATTTTTCTCAGTTGTTCTTCACTATCATACAATTCAGGAATAAAGCCAAGCAGCTTTTCCAAAAATTGTTTGGTGGTTAATGGTAAGCCGTTTTCGTCAATATATCGGGTTTCAACATCAATGACTTTCAATTTTCGTCCGTTGGAGAGTTCAATCACTACCTTTTCCGGCCGGGGCGGTGGCTTTTCTCCACCTTCGGTTCCGCCGGTATTACCTCCGCTTTTTCCACCCTGACCTCCGGTTCCTCCATCACCCCCTTCACCGTCTTCGCCCGCCGGAAGACCATCCCATGCCGGATCGTAAAACAGATCCGTTGCTTCTTCCGAAAAGTCGATAATGGTAAAAAAATCTTTCCCGTCAAAAAGACGGGTGCCGCGTCCGACAATCTGCTTAAACTCTACCATGGAGTTAATTTCTCTGGCCAGAACGATGTTTCTGACATTGCGTGCATCCACGCCGGTGGTCAGCATTTGCGATGAAGTAAGGATAACCGGAATATCTTTGTCATTGTCCTGAAATCGTTCCAGCAGGTCGCGCCCATCTTTACCCTCATCACTGGTTATGCGTACACAATAGTTCGGGTCACTTATCCTTTTGTGTTTATTGATGGCATCCCGCATATTCAGTGCATGCGATTGGTCAACGCAGAAGACAATGGTTTTTTCCATAAGTTGAGTGTTGGCCAGAATAGCTTTGGCTATCAACTCGGTATGGCGGGGAATAATAATGGTTTTGTTGTACTCTTTCTTCTTGTAAACCTTCTTATACTCAACCTCTCCTTCAAGCACCTTATCATCTTCTGTATAAATGTAAGAATCCAGGTTGGTACGTATCTTTTTGACTTTGTAGGGACTTAGAAAACCATCATTGATGCCTTCTTTCAGAGAGTATTCATATACCGGTTTCCCAAAATAATGATACGTGTCCACATTGTCTTTTCTCTTTGGCGTGGCGGTGAGTCCCAGATGGACGGCTGTACCAAAATAGTCTAGTATATCCCTCCATGAACCTTCTTCATTGGCACTTCCCCGGTGACATTCATCAATAATGATTAAATCGAAGAAGTCAGGAGAATACTGTTTGTAATATCCGCCAATATTCTCTTTCTCGCTTATGGCCTGATAAATGGCAAAGAAGATGTGTGCATTGGTGGGAACCTGTCCGTTTCGGGCCTTTATCTCGGAGCCGTCAATCTTAACCAGGTCTTTTTCAAACGGGTCATTGAATGTATTGATGGCCTGGTCGGCCAGAATGTTCCGGTCGGCCAGGATTAATACTTTTGGTCGGCGTTCAGCACCATCAGGATTCCAGCGCTTCTGAAACAGTTTATAGACAATTTGAAAAGCAATAAAAGTTTTTCCGGTACCGGTGGCCAGGGTTAACAAAACTCTGTCCCGGCCGTTGGCAATGGCATCAATGGCATTGTTAACGGCATTTTCCTGATAATATCGGGGCTGTTTGTCTCCGGTAAGGTAAAAGGGAACTGCCAGAAGCTCCTCTTTTTGTGGAGTAAGATTCTCAAACGACCGTTTGTAAATTTCATCAGGTTTGGGAAAATCATCAATGTATTCTCCTTTGCCGGTAAGAAGGTCAAACTCATAAAGTTGTTTGCCATTAGATGAATACACCAGATTCACATTGAGCTTCTCGGCATATCCAATGGCCTGTTGAAGCCCTTCGGTGGGGTGCTTGTCAAATCGCTTGGCTTCGATAATGGCCAGGTTAACGTTATTGTATTTCAGCAGATAGTCCACAAACAGACGCTTGCCTCGCTTACCGCCAATCAGCTTTCTACCATCGGTGAAATAATGCTCACGAATTACATAATCTTCCCATCCGGCATCCCGGATTTTGGGGTCGATAAATTTTGCTCTGGTATCTGCTTCACTTATGTGCATTTCGTGTGATTAGGTTGAGTGTTTGAAGATAGTGAAAAGGTTTGGGAATGGGATAGACATTAATTAGAGAATAATTCCGGACATATTTTCTTTATCTTTCTCTCGGCTTTTTCTAACGTTATTGTTTTATCCATTTCGATGAAACATTTTAATTTAAAATTTCTGTAAGAATAGTGGAAGTTCTTTAATTCAGTCTTATTGTAATGTGAGTTGTCTTCGCTTAAAATGGAAATCTTGGCTTCTACTTCTTTAATAATTCTTTTTTTGTGAGTTGCCTGAAAAAGAAGAAATAACACATTGAAGATATCCGAAATGGGAGAATTGTATTTTGAGCTTTCAAACTCGTCGCTTAATGAAATATCCAATAATTCCATCATGGATGAGAGTAGATAGTCCGCTTCAAAATATTCTACTTTAATAGAATCCAGGAAATTTCCATTCTCATGAAAACGGTCACTTAACGGTCTTTTCTTATCTTTTAATTCGGATATGAATATTTTCATTGCTACTTCAGGCTTAAGGGGAAGAAGTTGAACTGACACTCTGTTAACATCCATTTTAAGATTCTTCATATTTCCAAGCAACCAATCTGATGCATAACCCGGATCATATGAGGCGATATATTCAAATAAAGACCAATCAATATCATGACTTTCCTTTATGAGTGAGAGATAATTCTTTAATTCATCATTATATTCTCCCTCAAATTTGACATACAAGTGAAAAGCTCTATTTCTTGAATGACTACTTATTTTGTCGCAAATAATATATTTTTTCAAATCATTCTTGGTCTGCCGCAATTCGTTCTTATCTATAATATGGAGAAGTTCGTCTAAGTTAAAAATGCGACTTACATCACCTGATTTAATGAGATTAACTACCTCCTGGTTAAAAACAGTCTCTCCCAGAATATTTTTTATCCAATTCGTAAAACTTAAATCTTCTTTATTTCGTGGTCGAATGCTTTTTAAGAAACCTAAATGCTTAATTAACTTAGCACAATTCCAGTGAGATGGGGGAGTGTTAGAAAAATAACTTAACGTCACGAAGAAAAGAAATAATTCATTAACTGTACACCCTCCCTCGGTATAATCAATTGGTGATTCAAAATTAATCCTGTTCTCATTTTTAATGCACCAGTTTTTTATCCATCTCAAGTTCGCAGGAGGGAGTTCTCTATGGTTAATAATTTCAATGTAGTTTTTTTTCAAAAGCCACTCCCAGAAAGATTCGTTTTCAAACCATTTAATTATTTCTCCTTTTGAAACAGAATCATTAGCATTTAATTGCCCTCGCAGAAAGTCTAAGGTTATTTCAACCTTAACACTTGGTGGCCCTTCCTTATAAAACCTATTACCGAAAAGATCTTCGTATTCCACCGGGTCATTAAATTCGTCTAATCCGGTTTTTATTATGGATATGAATTTGTCTTTTTTCAAATACGCTTTAAGAGACAAATTCAGCACCTCTCTATCATGATCTTTCCATGGATCAGAAGGAATTTGAGATAAATTTTCTCCAAAGGCATAAACCAATACCGGTTTTAGCCTTTCCTGTTCTGTTTTTTGTATTTTAGAAAGTGATCGTTGAAAAAGAATAATGGTGTCTGTTGAAATAAGCCCTTCACCCAGCAGCTTTATTAATAAGTCATTATGTTCTGCTTCATATAATATGGCCGCAATAAACCAATTACGTTCATGAATTTTCTTTTCTTCATTCTCCAGAAAATCCAATTTGATAAGTTTTTCTTTATCAGAACACGTCAATAAAAAAACCTTTGCTCTGTTTAGTACGGTAATATCGTCTTGATAATTATCTAGTTTGTCTCCAATAAAATCAATAAATTTAGAATAATCATATAGTGATTCCTCACGAGCTGGCATTAAAACTTGAAATCTTTCAGTTACAGCTTCAAATACTTTCTCCCACAAACCAACTCTGCGATAGTGATATATTTTTTTCTTCCTGTCCTCCTCTTGTTTTATTAGTAAATGGATAAATTCACTTAATGTATTGTCCTGATTTATTAACTTTAACAGCTGAATCATTGAATCAGTACCAGTTAAATACTCACTTTCAAATACAGCGTTCAACACTTTTAACAAATATGAAGCGCTTAATTTACTGAAATCTGACTCGCTAATATAAGTGAACAAGATGTCATGGTTTTTTATTTTGTTCAAATCATAGGCCCCAAACACTAATTCTTTTAGTATTTCATTATCATAGAGTTTCCATTTACTAAAGGCTCCAATAATGATATTGCCCAATGGTTGATCATAAACGGTTCGATATAGTTTTAAATATGTTTGAATAATTCTCTGTCGATAATCACCCGGGTTCTTTAGCTGATTTATTAAATCGACAGCATCCAGCCTTGTTTCTCTTGAAAGCTCATGATGCTCCAAATAGGTTAGCAAATAGCTTACGAGCTCTGTATTATTATCTATTTCTGCAAATCTTCCTAAATCTTCTACAGTAAAACCCTGCCCCCATATATGCGTTTTGGTTTTTTGATGCTCCTCAAAAATCCAAATACAGACCTTGGTTTTTATTTCTAAAGGTATTTTATCAGATTCTATTTTCACAAGGGACTCTTTGTCATTATCTACCAACTCCTCCAATAGTTTGTTAACTTTTTTAGAAGTTGGTTCTGCTATGGAGAAATAAAATGCGACCACATTCAACCAGCGTTGCCGTAACTTTTTAAATTTAGATATGAAGAGAATTTTACTTAATTTTTTCCATTCTAATCCCGCTAATGCTTTTGCTGCAAAATATTCCTGAAAATTCAAATGTTTAAAATGCCATGTTTTACAATCATCTGTTACAGGTTCTAAAAACAGCCGTTTTAGTAAATCCAAAATTTCAGGATTAGTAACAATTTCCTGAAGCTTAATTTCATCAATCTTACTTTTGTGTGCATATTGCATTAAAAGTGCGATTCTTTTTAGATGGAGAAGTATGCTCGCCCGATTGTTCTCAATTGATCTTTTAATAGTTACGGGTTTTTTCTCTTCGAAAGCAAATCTTTTTTCAATTAGCTCCTCCAATAATTGAATTCTTGTTTGAGGAAAGTCATTCCGTTCCTGAAAAATTTCTATTATTTCGTTTAAATAAAATGGGGTTTTTATCAGGGTGGCAAAATTAGATTTCTTTATTCTTGAAAGAAAATCTTCACTTTTTGAACCGACCTTCTTTTGGATGTATTTTTTCCGATCCTCCTCACTAATAGTTTTAAGGAAGTAAGGAGTTATTGAAAAGGTATCATCCTGCCTATCATGGATATTCAGAGGAAAAAAGTTTGTACGGCAAGTGGTTATTACCTGAACTTCTGATTTTGGTGAATTAAAATTCGCTATTTCATTAAAAACCTGATTAAATTTGGAGCCTTCAACTTCATCCAATCCATCCAGAATAATAATGAGCTTTAGCCCCTTGTAATAATTCTGCCAGTTTGGACATTCAGTTGAAAGGAGATTCTCTAGGGATGAAGTGTAGCGAATTAGTTTGACCTTGATACAAAAAAATTTCGGGTCTTCCGCATACTTATTTGCTATACTGTTGATATAAGTACTCTTTCCTTCTCCGGCATTAGCCAACAAAGCAATATTTCTATCTCCTTCCGAAAAAATGTCTGCTGTAGTAGAATGATAACCTTCATTATCAATAGAATCAACAACCCTGGAAATAAAATTTGTTGCATCGAAATTATAAGCTGTTTGCGTTGGTCTGTCTTTTATGCCATTTACTATCTTTTCAATCCTGCCTAATTTAAGAGTATCTTCAATTTTGATAATTTCTTCTGTCAATCTGGTGAAATCCCATAGATTATCTACGTTAAATAAAATATTTTCAATCTTTTTTTTGCCAGAAACCGAATCAATTTCCTTTGGAATGTCACTTTGCTTTAGTCCAGCAGGTATGCCTGTGGCAATGAAAAGATGAATCTTACTAATCTTTTTTAATTCTATAAATGGTACTTTCTCACTGTTATCGTAAAAAGATTTTAAGGTCTTCCTGATTTTTTCCTTCGAGATTACCCTATCATTAGTAATAGTGATTTGCCACCCGATTCCCTTTCTTGTGTCTGCCAAATCAATTGAAGGATAGTTCTTTCGTAGGAAATTGAGGTTTTTGAGATTTGTATCAAAAACAACATTCAACAGCTCTTGAAGATAAAGCTCAATAATGAAGGTAATGGAACTTTCACCTTGGTCATACCTATGCCGAATAAACTTCTGGATATCTTCCAAGCCACTTCGGATAGAACTTATGTATTCTTCTTTGGGGATGCGCATTTGGTATATTTTGAGGTTAGGCCGTTTTTCAAATGGTCATAGTGAGTTTACACTTTTTTGATATTACCGAAAGATCCTTCTTTTCGCAGGATTGTGATATAACAATGGTAAAAATACCAAAAATTAGCCTCTTAACCATACAATATGGTATAGCCATATAATATGGTTACCCCATACGCCTGCATAAAAATTTATCGAACCGTCTTAAGCCATGGCACCCTTTCCCGTTGGCACATGAAACCCGGTCTCTCCGATTTTCAAAATGCTGCAAGCAAAAAATCTACTGATAAAGAAAAAAGGATGTAAACCATTAATATTCTAAAAATCAATGATTAGCAACTCGCCTGTAAACCAATGTAAACTAACTGTAAACCTATATAGGGCTAATAATTAAAGTCTTAAAGCAACGGTTTACAGGTTTACAATAAGAAGTGGAAAATATTTAATACGGTTTGTTTTGAGAAGTATTGTTGTCAGGTAGGTATGTCCCTTATGGTTGGTATGTTGATTATGGCAAGTATGGTATTAGAACCAAAAAGGAATCATGTTTTTCCGGACTCTTTCCGGAATAGTATTCTTACTTTTTCCGGTTCAGAGTAGTTTTTTATGTATAAAGAAAGAGCTTCATCTATGACCCGGCCAATAGGCTTTCGGTCGTACCAGGCAATCGCTTTTATTGTGTTAAGGTTTCTCGAATTAAAATAGTAAGTCGCCTTTTGCGAACCTCTTTCTTCTGTTTTTTCTTTATCAGTAATCTTCGGGTTTTCAATGTTTTCTTTCGTGTTTTGGATTAAGAAATCCAGCCCTTGCTTGAAGTCTTTTTTCGCCATCAGTATAGTCTTTTATAGATTGATAATTTCTTTGGTCAGAATAAGGTAATCTTCAGCACCATTGCTCTTTGGTGCGTATTGAAAAATATCCGTTCCGGAACTTGGAGCTTCCGCGAGAGATATATTTTCCCTGATAACAGTATTAAGGAGCTTTTGCCCAAAGTGTTCTTTCACAACCTGTGCAATATCCCGGTGGAGTACTTTGCGTTTGTTGTATTGCGTCAATACGATACCACCCATTTCCAGATTTGGGTTTAGTCTCTTTTTTACTTTATCAGTTATTTCTAATAGTTTGGTTAGTCCTTGAATGCTTAAGTGGTGTGGAAGTAGCGGGATGATGTAGAGATCTGCTGCCGTCAATGCATTTATCGAAACAAGCCCCAGGTTAGGGGAACAATCCAGAAGAATGTAGTCATATTGATCCAAAATGGGTTCCAATAATTCCTTTAGCAAATATTCTTTTCCCGGCTCTGCAGACATTTCCAGTTCAAAAGCGCTCAAGTCAACCGAGGCAGGGAGAATAGTCAGGTGTTCATCTAATTTGATAGGGTCAAGTTCAATTTGACCTTTTAGGGTATTGTAAGTATTGACCTTGAAGTCAGTAATGCCAAACGAGGTTGTCAAATTGCACTGAGCATCCAAATCAATGGCCAATGTTTTTAATCCTGATTGAGCCATGCCAGAAGCAACAGATGCTGTTGTGGTTGTTTTTCCAACCCCGCCTTTCTGATTGATAAAAGCGATTATCTTTCCCATAAGTTCAGATTTAAATTGATTTTTTGCGGATCAAAAGCATAAGCGCTTCCGAACCCCTTTACAGTAACACTATTGTTGCGGCCTTTCATCCATGATGGAATGTAAGCCGGGTCATTTTGAATAAGACGAAGGAGGTCGTTCTTTCTGGCTATTTCTCCGTCATGAGTAGTGGCATTCTTCAGATACAGCCGGTGTAATAAATCCAATTTCAAAGCGATAAACTCTTGTCCGTCTGTTCGGGTGGCATAGGCATAATGAACTCCCTTTTTAATTTGTCCGTCAGATTTGAGGAAATCAAGTTCGTTCCAGAATTTATTGACCCGGCTTAACCCAACTATTTCAGTATCCTGGTTGGCAATCAAATTTCCAAGGCAATTAAATAATTCATCGTAGGAGAAAGGGAATCGAAGCACACGGTTTAACGACTCGTAAACTGCCAGAAATAAGGACAAGTGTTTAAGTGATCGTTCTGATAATTTGCTGTATTCACTATTAAGTTTCAGTTGAATTTCAATCTGTTTCAAATTGCTTTTGAACTCCCTGATGAAATACTCTCTTTTCGACAATATGTCTTTTACCACTTTCCCAAAACCATTCTCTGCTTCGTTCCTTAGTTTATTATAGGCTTGAATTTGTTTCTGAGAAAAGGAGTTTTTTCGGAAGTCTAAGACAATCATCCTACTCAGTAATGCAGAAGTTTCTGACGGCATACTATTTCCATCGAGTATGACTGCAGAATTGAAAAAAGTGTCGTGAGTTTTATTATCATTGGTAGTTTGGGCTCTTGAATATCCAACACCTTCATAACCGGTCTTCAGCATCCCCAGAATGCCTTTATTTAGATTGTTGTCAAACTCTTTCAAGTAAATCAAGCCATTCCTTATTTTATGTACATTTCGGGCAATAGCTTTAGCAGATGATTGCCCCTCAAGGGAAATTCCTTTGTAGTTTTTGTAAAGTAATGCCAAAAGGATTTCAGAGAATGACGTTTTACCAACACCGGCATCACCAAACAGAAACAGGTAAGGGAAAAATTCCAGCTCTCGGAATATCTCATCTCTAAACAAGGCTGATAAAAGAAACATAACCCCTACCATTCCCATTTCGCCATAGGCATCCGTAAATAATTCACTCCACTGGTCAAAGGAAAAGTTTCCCTTACGGAAGAGGAATTTCTTTTCCTGCAGATATGCTTCCGAATGATTGTTTACTTTGGCAAAAGCCGGCAAATAAAAGTACCCCTGAGGCAACTCAACCACCCCGTATTTGTTGATTTTATGAAAGCTTGTTTTGGTTAAAATACCATTTGAAAAGGCATCGAAATTTTGCTTTGGTTGATATCCAAGGATTAATATCTCTTTTGCCTCTCGCTCTTCTTTACAAATATCTTCCAGAATACGATCCAGGTCTTCGACAGTTCCCCTGAATGAAAAATTTCCTTTCGACCTTATGACAGCCTTAAAATCAGGCAGCTTAAGAGCCTTCGCTGAAATTGAAACCATTTCTGTTTTTCCGGATTTGTTTTGGAGATAAAAAATTCGTGAAGCATCATCCGTTCCATCGGGAAAAAAGTAAAGGACATCCATTATGAAATTTGAGATGCAGCGCTCAACAGATTTCCCCTTATTGGTTGTCTTCACCCAAAAACAATGATTGCGTTTAAAAAATCCTTTTTCTTCAAAATCAGAGATTTCATCTTTAGAGTTTTCAAGAAGAACTGGATGCAGCTGTTGGTAATTCTTAGAATCTTCAAGAAAAGAATTTAGGCTTCCATCGGAAAGAAGATTGTTTAAGTCTTTGTCTTTAGGTAAGAGCAACCTTAAAACAGGTTTTTCAGTGAGATCGTGGTCGGCTATTAGATTTAAAAACCCTTGAGTGATTTTTTCTCCCGCTTCATCCCCATCGAATGCGAGAACTACAGTCTTGTCTTTTAGATAGTGCTGAAGTTTTCTGTAGTCAGAAAAGTTATTGTCTGCACTAAAAAATGCCAGACTTGATTGTTCAGGAATAGATAATGAATTAATACATCCCTCTACAAGAAAAATCCAGTCTTCTTCAGGCTTAAAAAGACAATCGTATAAAGAATTGTATAGTTGTCCGGTGTTCTTGTATTGCCCCTTCTCGTTATTAAGTTTTCTATCATTTATGAGCCGTTTTTGACTGTCAAAAAAAACAATGCTATTAGGAGTTCCATCAGCATTGTTTGATTGATGGAAAGAGCCAGCTGGCAGTTTTTTTATATCAATTCTTCTGGATTCAAGATATTTTCCGGCATCTTTTTTTGAGTTGTTTTCGATAGCAAAGATCCTTTTCTGAAAGCTGTTAAAGTCCTTTTTTAATGCAGTTGGCTTCCGGGGGGATACGAAATCACCAACTATATTGTTAAGGGCGTACTTTAAAGCGTCCGGTGTATCACAACCTAACTGTTCCTCTGCGATATTCAGCCAATCCAAAGCCTTTTGACCAGTACCGAAATTTTTTATCCAGTATTTCCCATTATCCAATTTAAGAGTGCTGCTGGGTGTTTTTTCATTATGAAGCTTAAACTTTTTTCCGGTAGTTACTTGCGGGAAAAAGTGCTTTATAACTCTTAACTGGAATTCCGGATTCTGATTGATTAGATTTATGCCATCGACTGATGGAAAATCATTAAAAAATGACTTATCTTTGTTACTCATAAGCATTAAGTATTTTAAAAGATATTTTAATGAAGAAGGTGGATGGGCGTCCACCTTTTTTTGTTACAAGCCAATTCCACGGTTTCTTCCTTTGTTTTTTTTCTTTTTCCCCTTTTTGGGTGGTTCTTCATTATCATTTTTCAGGGAACCATCCGATAAAACAGAATTAGAAAGATTCCCAACCCCGATACCAATCCGGTCATCAGTGCCAATGCCATTACTTTTACGTTCAGTAGTAACTTCATCCTTTTCAACTCCGATGTTTTCTTTTCCAGAAAAGCTTGCTGTTGTTCCATTGTTTGAATGCCCGTGGTAACCTTGACTTGTTGTTCCTGAAGGTTGACTGTTTCCTGCCGTAAAGCGATGATCAGTTTTTGAATATCCCCGGTGATTGGGGCCAAAGCTTCTTTCAGTTCCTGAATGCTTGTTATATTGGTTTTCTGAAGATTTTCTACCTGCTGATTCAACATTCTCCTCCTTTCCTCGATTGACCTCTTGGCTGCTTCTTCGATTTCTTTCATAATTGGATTTTAATTGGTTATCTATTTTTGTCCAGGAATAACCTTTCCCAAGACCAGAGCCCTTGAATACCTGATCCTCAAGCATAAAACTCACTCCAAAGACTTTTTCCTGGTTATCTCGGTGGTATTTTATTGATACTCCACTCTCTGCAAGCTTCTTTTCAAATTCGTTAACAGAGCTTGCTTTCCGCATTGTATCTCTAAGTGCCACCTGTATTTGCTTTTTGGCAGGGATTGTCCCGGTTCGTCGATACAATTCAACTTGTCCTTTGGAAAGGCTAGCTTCCTGGCTGTTTGTTGAATCCAGGACTGGTGACAAGCCATACTTGTTCTCCAATTCCCGAATTGCATTTTCGCTTCTCCTGTAATCCCATTTATCGCTAACTACCTTCCCCTCCATATCAATACGATTAGCAATTAAATGGACATGAGGATGATCTCGGTCACTATGCCTGTACATCACGTATTGTGAGTTCCCAAACCCCATTTTTTCTAAGTATTCTCTGCCTAATTGGATAAACTGTTTGTCTGAAAGTTTTTCTTCCTTTCCGATGGCCAATGAACAATGGTAAACTGCCTTTTTCAAATCCGGCTTTTGACTTCTAATAATGCCAAATTCTTTGGAAAGATCCTTTGCAGTTTTACTCATCATATTTGAGTCGAGAAGTTGACCTACGCCCTCCTTTACTTTTACCTCCATATATGCAAGGACGCCTCTAAAACTAGCTCCTTTAGTCTGCTTGCCTATCATTTATTAAGAGTTTTGTGATTTTCTCAAGCAAGGTGTTTGCCTTTTCTATCTCTGTTAGAATCTTCGTATATCGACCTTGATTAAGCTTCTTGGTTATCTGGTTGATGTTGTTTGACATTCCAACCAACTGCTTATAATATGCGCGATGCATAGGAGTGGTTTCTGGCAAGATTAATGAGCGCTTCGAGAATGCTGCTTTTCTCACCCAAGTAGTAACAGATAGATTTGCTAACTTCGCTTGCTGGATAGCATATTCCTTTTCTGCATCAGTCAACCTGACAGTTATTTGATTTATCCTTACTTCTTCTATTTTCTTCCTAGGTCGAGCCACCGAGACTTAATTTAAAGCGATAAAAAATTAGAGTAACCGATAATTTTTGGTTTTCGAACTCTGGTTTTCAGAGGGCGGAAACATGGCTTGCTCCCAACCCTATCTTACTGATTCTTGAGCACATCAATAATTTCACTTTTCAAGAGATACTTTTTTCTTCCCAATGAGTATTGCTTGAACTTTCCTTGTCGGATCAACTTGTATAGGGTCGGCAAAGAAACACCTATGAGATTGGCCGCCTCAAGCTGACTTAATCTTTCCTTATGAGATGGATCGGAATTGTCATTTTTCCCTTCATTTAGGACACGAGTATCCAGACCATTTTCTCTAAAAAGCATTTGTAACTCTTTGCGAATAACCGTTGTCAATTCCTCTTTGGTTGAAAAAATTCTAATTTCTGTTCCCATATCTTTTAATTATTATGTTATTTCATGCCACAATAATAAAAATTGTTTACTGTTTTTTAGCTTGTTTTATTAGCTTTTACAAGCTTTTCACTAACTTTACTGTCTGTTTAATTTTTACTTTAGTTAAATTTTTATGGAAAACTTTGGCAAAAAAATTAGAGATCAAAGGAAAAGCATGGGGATAAAGCAAGGAGAGCTAGCTCAATTCATTGGAGTAAGTCAGGCAGCTCTCAACAAAATTGAAATGGGAAAAACAAGAGATATAACTCTTGAAACAGCAAAAAAAATAGCGGAAAAGCTGGAGGTGTCGTTCATGGATTTTTTTGAGGTTGAAGATCACAAGAGAATGCAGGCTGAAGACAGAACAAATGCTAAGGAATGGATTCTGGATGATTATATCGAAAATATTAAGGTCATTCAGACCAATGTACTTGACCTGTTGGGAAAATATGCCGAAAATCTTTCCATCCCAGTTTCAGTCTTATTTGAATCAGCAAACCTACTTGATCATAACTATTCAGCCATCGCCGAACTGGAATTTCGTTGGCAGACTATAAAAACCAGTGGACTTGCAAACGAAGAAGAATTTAAAAAATTCGTGTTTGACCATATGATGAAATACCAAAAGTTATTTAATTGGTTTCAAAATCATAGAATGAATAAAAATGACTTAAAAAAATATATCCCTAAAAACGAATTAGAATCATTAGATTATTCAAGTATTTTATCTCTGGTATCAGCCCGTAATATACTTCAGGGAAAAAGAGAAAACTAAATTATATATCCCCCCAGGCATTGAGTAATTTCTGACGCTTAAAATCATCCGCGATTTTAAGATATTTGTCAAAAGTGGAATCCTTTTTATGGCCAGTAATTGCCTTTATTATTTTTACGTCCAACCCCTTCATGAAACCAATGGTAATAAATGTTTTCCTTGCGGTATGAGCAGTTATTAATTTAAACTTTGGGAAAACCTCTTCAATTACTTTATTTCGCCGGTAACTAATTTTCACCGTCAGACTGTCAATTCCTGCGATTTCACAACACTCTTTGATATAATCATTGAATTTTTGATTCGAAATTATCGGCAGAGGACTATAACTCTCATTCTGATATTTTTTCAAAATCTCCTGAGCTTGCGGTAACAATGGGATTATATCATACTCAGTGGTTTTATTAATATTCTTATGGATCGAGTCCTTCTTAATATGCGCTCTTTGGAGTGTTTGCATATCCGAATATCTTAATCCGGTTAAGCAGCAAAAACAATACAAATCCCTAACTTTATCCAACCGGGATTCTTCAAATTTAAAATTGTACAGAGCTCTAAATTCCTCCGGCGATAAACAAACTACATTCTTGTTTCTTTCGGCAAAGGAAAATTCTTTGTAAACCTCATTGTCATGATACTTCTTCTTTTTACCCCATTTCATGAAAGATTTGAACTTTGCAACATATGTTGCAAATGCATTATCTTCCAGCTCTAATACCTCAAATGAAAAATCGTAAAGTGCTTCAAAAAACTGAAGATTAATATCTGAAAACTGAAGTGACATTGTATTGTAGACCTCAAACTTTTTAATAAAATTTCGAGCCGTTTTTCTGGATCTATATGTGTTGTAAGCATTGTTTTTATAACTGTATTCAATAAATTCATCGAAAGCGTCATTGAAAGCCTTTTTATCGGGTTCAATATTGAAAAAAACATTTTTAACATCCTCCCTTCGCGGAGCCTCCAAATAATTACTAAAGCGATTGAAGCGCGACAAATTATCCGACAATCTATCCAAAAGCGAATTTATTTCAAGGTGTCGGTTATTGGGTTCATTTTCCCTGTTTTTAATGACCCTTTGCCTGGTAAGATTCCAATATCTTGGTTTAATCTTATCAATTTGAAAAGGATAGTTTTTAGTTTTAATGGTAACCTGCCCATAGATCGGAACTAACCCCTTTTTATTCTCTCGGTTTTTAGCGATGTAAAATGAAATGTTGTATCCCATAATATTTGATAGTTATTTGATAGCGATTTTTGACAAAACTAGATAAAACACACTCAAACTACCAAATAAAAAATGGCATAAAATCCTGATTTACTAAGACTTACTAAAACCAGCTAAATCGAACTAAAAAATCAAATATCCCGGCCCTGGGTACTCAGAAAAAGCCTGACAAGTTGATTGTCAGGCTTTTTTGTTTAAAAACAGAGTGAAAAATAATAACCAAATCCAAAGCACGAGCCGAAATTCTGTCCACACAATCTGTAGAGCATTAATTTCGAAGGCAACATTTCCCTAAATTACCCGAATGTGCTATTTTAGCGGAGTAATACTTGCAAATGACACAGAAACCAACCACCAATATCAGGGAGTTAGCATCTAAACTCAACATTTCAGTAACTACTGTTTCGCGGGTGCTCAATGGAAAAGCAAGGCAATATCGCATCAGCAGGAAAACAGAAAAAGAAGTTCGGGATGCTGCCAGGGAATTTGGTTATTTTCCCAATCAGTTTGCCAGAGGGTTGAAACTGGATAAGAGTGATACCCTCGGGGTTATTGTTCCTGATATATCGAATCCTTTTTTTGCTGAAATCGTCATGAGCATTGAGCAGGAAAGCAAGAATAACGGGTATTCGGTCCTAATTGGAAACAGCGGGGAAGATACGGATCAGGAAAAGACATTAATTAATCATTTTATATCTAAAAAGGTGGACGGAATTGTTATTGCTCCGGTGGGAATATCCAGTGAGCATATTGAACGCAGATTTCTTTCAGGCATTCCTTTCGTTATCGTTGACCGAACATTCCCGGGCCTTAATATCCCTACTATAACTTCAGATAATTATGGAGGCGCATATACAGCGACGTTGCATTTACTGGAGAACAATCATCATAAAATTGCCTGCATTCAGGGACTCAATGAAAGCCAACCAAATATTGAAAGGGTACGCGGATATACTGATGCAATGCGATCTTACAATATTCCGGAAGAAGATTTGATTATTACTGGGGATCGTTTTAGTATTGAAAGTGGCTATAAACAAGCTCATCAATTATTAAAAGGTAAACCTCGTCCTACTGCTTTTTTTGCTTTAAACAACCTTATTGCATTAGGCATTTTAAGGGCTGTAACTGAATTTTCGTTATCAATTCCTGAAGATATTTCATTGATATCATTTGATGAACAAACGTATTCGGCTTTTTTAAATACCCCAATGACCACCATTGAGCAGAACAAACAAGAAATAGGAAAGATTGCAGTTGAGAAACTGATCATGCAAATGGATAAGAAAGAGATGGATAGTCAATTGTTTTTGCATGTGCAAACAAAATTACTTAAGCGACAATCAATTAAAAATTTAAAAGAATAGAAGGTCAAATATATTTTTTTCATAAATTGCGCAAACGTTTGAGCAAGGTTCTACTTAATTCTATTTTTTATGGTTGTTATCAATTCGTATGCCTGGGCAGTCGTTCTTACAGTAATAACAATGCTTTGCTGGGGATCTTGGGCCAACACTCAGAAACTGGCTTCAAAAAAGTGGGCATTCCAGCTCTTTTATTGGGATTATTCCATCGGTGTTTTGCTTCTGTCTTTGTTACTTGCCTTTACAATGGGCAGTACAGGAACCGAAGGGCGCCCTTTCACAGCCGATATTTCCCAGGCCGATTTTAGTGCATTGAGCTCGGCCTTTATTGGCGGCGCTGTTTTTAACATTGCCAATATTCTGTTGGTGGCAGCGATCGCGATTGCAGGCATGGCCGTTGCATTTCCAATTGGAATTGGCCTGGCACTGGTGGTGGGTGTGGTCGTTAATTATTTAGCAACCCCACTCGGAAACCCGTTTATTTTGTTTATCGGTGTGGCCCTGGTTACTATTGCAATCGTTCTTGATGCTTTGGCTTATAGAAAACTTCCTTCATCTACAAGCAATTCAAAGGCCAAAGGGATCATCATATCGCTTTTGGCCGGTGTGCTAATGGGCTTCTTTTATCGTTTTGTTGCGGCTTCTATGGTGAGCGATTTTGCCAACCCCGAAGCCGGAAAACTCACCCCTTATACTGCCTCTGTCACATTTGCCCTTGGGTTATTTGTATCCAACTTTTTGTGGAATACAATCTTCATGTATAAGCCTTTAGCGGGTAAAAAAGTTACTTATACCGCCTATTTTAAACAGGGCACACCCAAATTGCATTTAATCGGGATTCTTGGTGGAGCCATATGGAGCCTGGGCATGACGTTCAATATCATTGCGGCAGAACAGGCCGGATTTGCTATTTCCTATGGCTTAGGCCAAGGCGCAACTCTTATTGCTGCACTTTGGGGCGTTTTTATCTGGAAAGAATTTAAGGAGGCAAAAGGAGTGAAAGGGCTGTTAACAGCTATGTTTCTGTTGTTTTTCTTTGGCCTGGCACTGATAATAGCTTCCAGGCTTTACTAAAATAAATATCATGAAGGAATTACACCTCTGAGAAATCACGGAAAAAGAATAAAACACCCCCCATGAAACGAGCATGATATTTTTTAAGCATAAATTTCACAAAAGAATATGTTTAAAAAATATTATGTGAGAGCGGAGCGGTTCCATTCGTTCTCAAATTTTTAATTAGTTTCCTGTCAGTCAATTACGAAATTTTAAACGAATGAAAAGACACTATATCATATTCAGCATATTACTAACTTTTGGCTTATTTGCCAATTCATGCAAATCCAATAACACAAAGCCGGATACACTGGCCAATCCTGAATTTAACTATGTCGCAATTAAGCCTGATTCTGCCATGCATAGAATTTCCCGGACAAAATATTACGAACAGCTTCAGGGATTTTGGCTGGGGCAATGTATTGCCAACTGGACAGGACTGGTGACTGAAATGGATAAGATCGGGAACGCGGGGAACATCAAAACAGGCGAATTCTATACACGAAACGACTGGGGAAAACCTGATCAGCCCAGCATCTGGGGTCAGGGCGTCCCCAGTGCTCTGTCTTCAACAATCGATTTCGTTTTTGCAGATAAGGATGAAATTTGGGGAGCGGATGATGACACCGATATTGAATACATCTACCAGCATCTGCTCTATACAAATGAAACGACAGTTTTAACCGCAGAACAAATCAGGGAGGGGTGGCTGAAACACATCTACTCTCAAAAAGAAGAAACTCCTTTCGAGACGGATCCCGATGGAAATTACGAGAATTTCCTTTGGGTATCGAATCAGAGGGCTTATAACCTGATGGAAGAAAATGGTTTGTTGCCCCCGGCAACCGGCAAGCCGGAGAATAATGAGCACTACGACATGATCGATGCCCAGCTCACGACAGAGATCTTCGGACTTTTCGCACCTGCACGCCCGGATGTTGCCCTTCGAATGGCGTATTTGCCAATTCGTACTACAGCCGATGGTAATGCCGCATGGATTTCAGAGTTTTATGTCACAATGCACGCCCTGGCATCGGTGAAATCGGATGAGATTCCTCTAAAGGAACGCATCATGTGGATGGCCAACGAAGCACGCAAACAATTGCCCGGCGAATCATACGCTGCAAAAATGTACGACTTCGTATTGAGCCGGTTTAATGCAGGTGTTTCCTGGGAGCAAGCACGCGATGAGATCTATCTGCGTTACCAGATTGAAGAGAAGGATGGGTACGACCTTACCTCCCGCAACTTGTATTGCAATGGGTGCTTTGCAGCAGGGATCAACTATGCGTCAAGTCTGGTTAGCCTGTTCTGGGGCGAAGGCGACATTAAAGAAACCATCAAAATTGCCGTGCTGGCCGGTTGGGACGCCGACAATCCTGCGGCAACCTGGGGCGGACTCCTTGGATTCATGATTGGTAAGAATGGTGTGGAAGATGCATTTGGCCGGGAGTTTAGCAACCGTTTCAACATTCACCGTACCCGCAGGAATTTCCCAAACCAGGGAATCGACACTTTTGAGAATATGGCAAGGAAAGGCGTTTTTATTATTGACCGCGTTGTTCAGGAGCTAATGGGAGGCGGAATTGACCCGGATAAAAACGCGTGGATCATACCAGTAAAAGAAAATCAGGCAGTAGTTCCTAGTCATTAGTGGGATTGCAACGCAAATACCTAAGGAAGTCATATAAATTTCAGATTTTAAGAGTGTGGTGATTCGAATTATCTGAGATAATTTTAGGCAACTCTCAACCAATATTTTTTTAAGTACTAATTTTCAATTATTTGCGAACAACAGCGCATTGATACTATAATTCAGATTATCAGGATTATATGATATGCCTTAAATCTTACATCTAAAAGTCTGAGGATCTATTATCAGGAAAACACTAAAAATAATCGATGATGAAACCCAAAATAACAGTCATTGGCAGTTCAAATACCGATATGATCTGCAGGGTTCCCTCCATCCCACTGCCGGGTGAAACCCTCATGGGAACCGGATTTTCTACCGTACAGGGAGGGAAAGGCGCCAACCAGGCAGTTGCTGCAGCCCGTGCAGGCGGCGATGTAACATTTATTGCCTGCGTGGGGAACGATGCATTTGGACAACAAGCCATTGAGGCTTATCAAAAAGAAGGTATTGACACATCCTGCATACAAAAAATTGACGACACTCCAACAGGTGTGGCATTGATCAATGTGGCCGATTCGGGCGAAAACAGCATTACAGTTGCAGCTGGTGCCAATGCATATTTGATGCCGGAAACCATTGACAAATTCAGGGATATAATTCTTGGCTCAGACATCGTGCTTATGCAACTGGAAATACCAGTTGAAACCGTTTGTCACGTTACCTTAATGGTAAGCGAGGCAAATATTCCCATCATATTGAACCCCGCACCGGCAAGAGAAATAGACAAAACAACATTGAAACTTCTAACCCTGGTAACACCAAACGAGCGCGAGGCAAGCGAGCTTTCGGGCTTATGGCCGGAAGCACGCGATGAAAAAGAAAGTGCACTGGAAATCCAAAAACAGGGAGTTAAATCGGTCGTTGTAACTCTTGGGAGCAGAGGCGCTTATTACCTGGATGACAAAAGCAGCGGGATTGTTGAGAGTGACAAAGTTAAAGCCGTTGATACCACCGCGGCAGGAGATACATTTAACGGGTATCTGGTGGTGGAGATGGCAAAAGGAAAAAGCCTTACCGAAGCTATTGATTTAGCGAATAAAGCAGCAGCAATATCAGTCACCAGAATGGGCGCACAGCCATCGATCCCCTATATAAATGAATTAACTTAAAACAATAGATCCATAAAAAAGAATCCCCATGAAACGAATTGTAATATTACTACTTATTGGATTTTTAACGTCCTCAGCTTTTGGACAAAGTCTTCCTTTATTAAAAATATCTGAAGACAAAAGGCACTTTGTAACGCAGGATAATGAGCCATTTTTCTGGCTTGGCGGTACGGCATGGGAATTAATTCATCGATTAACCAAAGATGAAATTGATTTATATCTTACCGATCGTGCAGAAAAAGGGTTTACGGTCATTCAAACCGTTGTTCTGGCTGAACTGGACGGATTAAATACTCCCAATGCCTATGGCGAAAAGCCATTAATTAATAATAATCCGGAGGAATTAAATCCGGAATATTTTGAGTTGGTGGATTATGTGATTGAAAAGTCGGAAGAACTAGGACTGTATGTAGGTCTTTTACCTACCTGGGGAGATAAGTTCAACAAAGGATGGGGAGTTGGTCCGGTTATTTTCAACGAGCAAAATGCAAAGATATACGGAGAAAAAATTGCAAAAAGGTACCTCAACAATTCCAATGTTATCTGGATATTAGGTGGAGATCGCGCTCCCGAAACCAAAGAACATTCGGACATTATTCGTGCGATGGCCAAAGGCATCCGGAATATTGATTCAAAACATTTGATCACGTACCATCCTCCGGGTGGCAACAACGCTATAGATTATTTTAACGAGGAGTGGCTCGATTTTGACATGTTTCAAAGTGGACATAGCAAAATGGCAAGCGAGTATCAATTTGTCGCAAAAACCTACGAACAGTCGCCTGACAAACCGGTTATTAATGGTGAAGCAAGATATGAAAATATTGAAGACCGGTTTTGGGAAAACAAGGAATACGGCTGGCTGGACGATGCTGACGTAAGAGTCTCTGCCTATTGGAGCATGCTTACAGGTGCCGCAGGATATACTTACGGATGTAACGACATCTGGCAAATGTATGACATTACAAGATCCCCAAACTTACAAGCGCGTACCGATTGGAAAGTATCACTTAGCCTGCCGGGGTCCGAACAAATGGGATTTATGAAGGACATACTTGAAATGTTTGACTGGCAAAGCATGGTGTATGATCCCTCACTGATTGTTAATGAAAATATCAAAGATGAATCACACATTATTGCTACCATTGGAGAAAACAAAGATTTTATTTTAGCATACACCCCTACCGGAAAAACCATTGAGCTTGATGTGTCCCGGTTAGAGGCAAATACTTTTTACAGCTATTGGTTTAATCCACGAAGCGGCACAATGAAGTTGCTGGGAGAAAACAAAATGACTTCTAAAATGGAATTTAAACCCTGGGCTGATGGCTGGGGCAGTGATTTTTTACTGATTGTAACAAAAGAAAAACTTAATATGGATAATACAAAATCCAGATGAAATTGAATACCTGACCTGCAAACACCTGCTGTCAGGATGCGAATGGGAAACTGTTAACAAAAAAAGGCCGACTAACGCCGGCCTTTAGTTCTTCTATTGTAAAGAAGGAATAAAATCAGTCTTACTTTAAAGTAACTCTATCAACATAGTAACCATGCCCCACACAAAGGAACCCATCCTGCGCCTGTATCAGGTCCAGGGCCTCCTGCGTAAGGACAACATCCACAACACCATCTTCGTTCAAAATAACAGCCTCTGTATCCGGAAGCATAGTCCACCATCCGGTTGTAGTTTGCAGTTGACGATCCACATCGGCGGGTTCAATTGAATACTGAATGCTGAGGATTGAGCCTGCAGATATACCCGCAAAGACATCTTTCCCAATCAGGTTGAAGGTTTTGTTGGGGTTGCCGTCTTCAAAAATCCAGGAAACATAATGATGCCCTTCGAACAAAACAGTTTCTGAGGAGAAAGTAACCGTTACTTCGGTTTTAATGCTTCCACTACTGAAGAATTCCAAATCGGCATCATTACTGGTCTTTCCGGTCATACTGTAAGTACCGGCTTCAAAGTCGGGACTGGTAAGTACCAATTCGGTAGCTGTTTGTTCAGTGAAGCTGGTAATCGTTTCTCCACCGATGGTCAGCGAGGCAATCTGATCCATATTGAGTCCGCTGAGTATCCATTCTGAATTAGGGTTGGTGCGACCGGTACCTTCTGTAACAAGAGCAGACTTAGTTACCGTAACGATGTCGGCTCCGTACTCGTTTCCAGCTTCATCGACCAACAGCACCCGGTATTGTCCTGCACTCAAGTCAGCGGGTACAGGGTATTCGATGTAATTGCCCTCTTCCCCTTCAACATAATTAAGGTCGCTGATGGATTTGCCATCAATTGCCATGCTATTCACCAGGCTGAGGTTATCGCCATACAATACGGCGGTCCCTCCTGGCACTATAATGCGTTCATAACCTTGTTCTGTAGCCCACGGATCTCCATCCAGAGGATTAACCCTTACGGTTCCTTCGCGATGGGTAGTTTTGCCGGCATCAGTGGTAACAAGCACCTTAAAATGGTAGGTGCCTGCCTTCAGATTGATGTCGAGTTCGGTTCCCTCATGCACCTGGTTTCCATCAATCATCCAGGAAACGGTACTGTAGGCCGAAGGAGTAACAACCAGCTCCATGGTAAGGTTGGCATCCCTGTTAAGTTCTGCAATTAGTGGTAGTTGACCGTTTTGGCCGTCCGCAAAAATAGGATCAAGTATCCTTGGGTCATCATTTTCGGTAATGGTCTCGAAAGGTTCTTCATCTTCGGTGCAGGAAGTGAAAGACAAACTCAGAGCCATAATGGCCATCAGTATATATTGTAGTTTCTTCATACTATTATTTTTTTCAAAGATTATTTTGTGATATCCCACCATACTGTGTTGTGCCAGCTGTTGGTTCCACCCATTCTACCCAGTGCTTCCTCGTAGTTCTCCTTATTGTATGAAGATTCCAAAACGGGATAACCCAGTCGAACAGGAATTTCAGAACCTCCGGTGAGGAATTGCTCAAAGCCATATTCGGCCGGAGACTGCAGTCTGGGATAACCCGAGCGACGCACGTTGGCCCATCCTTCATTGGGATTGGTGAAATGGAGCATCCAGGCCTGGGTATTGATGGCTTCCTTTTTCTTCTCCATGGTGTAACCGATTCCGTTGTCAGCTATGTAGGTATCAAATTCCTCATCGGTCACCACTTCAGTACCATAGTTGTCGGACAGGAAGTCCATGGAAGCGCGTACACCCTGACGATACAATTCTTCCACTGTACTACCTCCAATATTCCATCCCTTGAGAGCCGCTTCTGCCATTAAAAACTTCACTTCAGCAGAAGTCATTACTACGCCCGGATTGTCGCCTTTAAGGAAGTTATTGGCCAGCTTGGGTTCGGTTTCACGAGCCACAAAAGGATCAATCGACGGATTGCTTTCTGCGAGTTCACTCAGAATATCGCTTTGATATCCGGGAGGCCAGGGTTCCCATGAGTAGGCACCCGGTTCGCGCGCTTCAAAAGCAATGCCTTTGTCCAACATCTCCTGAGTAAGGTCGATGCGGTTATCAGGACTGGTGGCACTCATAAGTCCGTCGTAGTAGCAACGAGCAATTCGGAAAGTCCGGGGATCACCGGTTTCGTACATTTGATTGAAAAAAGTAGCACACAGGTAGCTGGGATTATTGGCAGGATCGTTACCAAAAAGAAGTTGTGATAGAGCGTTACCACGGAAATCGGAGTAAGCTTCTTGCCCAAAACTAAAGGCCACTGCCATGTATTGAATCAACGCATCATCGTCGGCTGATTCCATTATACCTCCATCAGCCTGAAGAGCCTTTTGAAACTCTTCCTGTGCTTTTTCGGGTTCCACATCGGAGATACGCATAGCAAAGCGCAGGCGAAGCGAGTTGGCCAACTTCTTCCATTTAGTCAAATTGCCATCAAAAATGACATCGCCGGTGATCCGGTCTTTTCCGTTTTCGAAAGCATCTACTGCCGCTGCCAGTTCAGTAAAAAAGTCATAGTAGATCTCTTCCTGAGTATCGTAACGAGGATTGAATTTACCTTCAAGATAACCCATCCCGGCTTCGCTGTAAGGAGCATCACCATATATATCTGTAATCAGTGACATCATGTAAACCTTGTAAATACGCATGGCTGAGTTGATATTCACTTTAGAGGAGTCATCGGCAGTTCGTGCCACACCATCCGTAAGATTTTTGATGGCATTGGGATAAAAGCTGGTCCACATGCGACTCATCTCATTGTTATCGACGGTATGCCGGCCACCGTAGTTGGTGGTATTCCAGGATCCCATCAGGTGCTGATTGAATCCATAGAGGTAGTTGCGGTAAATCTCTACCATGCCGAGATCTCCATAGGTCTGCAACTGCGCGGTAGTCAACTGTGCGTTGGGGTCTATGGTGGCGGCTTTGGACGGATCGGTATTGAGATTCTCCAGATATTCATCGCTGCATCCGCCGATGAATAGCGCCGAAACCACCAATAACACTGTGATATAGTATTGTTTGTAGTTCATCTTTTTTATTTTTAGCGTGTTCATTGTGTTTTAGAAATATAAACCCGAACGCGGCTTAGAATTTAACATTGACATTAAAACCATAGCTTCTTCGCGAAGGAAGGGAGCCGTACTCCAGTCCCATCCCGGTGGTATTATTGTAGTTCGAATCCGGATCAATGTTGGGAATATTCTTCCAAACGATGAAGGGATTTCGGGCAACAGCAGAGACGGTAAGCCCTTTAACGGCATTTCCCAATATGGTTTGAGGCACGTTGTAAGCCAGAGAAATCTCACGACATTTCACATAAGAGTTATCGTAGATGAACATAGAGGGAGCATTGCGGCTTACACTCATCCAGTAATCTTCGGGATTGATGTAGATATCGTTGGCCCGGTAAGTTCCGTCGCCATTGTCAATAACACCAGGAGCAATAAAGCCATCGATGGGCGTCCATTGGTCACCCTTGGGAACACCGGCTGCCTGTCTGGCCTCTTCCGACTTGTACCATTCTTCGCGTCCCTCCAGGGTGGCTTTTGCCTTACCCGACTCATGTGCAGCACGTGCGGACATTGAGTAAAGATCGCCACCTACTTTTACATCAAAGAGGGCCCAAAGCGAAAGATTTTTGTATGTAAGGGTGGTTCCCAGACCACCGGTCCAGTCCCATGAGGCATTCCCAAGTACATGGTTGCTTTTGTCGTATTGGGGCAGACCGGTATTCGGATCAATCAGCACTTCGCCATTTTCATTGCGTTCAAAGTCCGGCCCTACAATGGATCCGAAGTTTTCGCCAACCTTGGCAGCCACCTGAACATCCAGCCAGGCTGCTTTTTCCAGCTCAATCATATCCATGTCGTCAACCAGCTTTCTTACAATATTGCTGTTTTTGGCGAAGTTCAAATTCACATCCCACGAAAAGTCTTTCATTTGCACCGGGCGGGTATTGAGGGAGATTTCCACCCCTTTGTTTTCAATTTCACCTGCATTGATCAAACGGTAATTGTATCCCGAAGTCCATGAGGTAGCCATTCCCATAATCTGGTTTTCACTGATTTGAGTGTAATAGGTAAAATCCAGTCCCATACGGTTGTTCAGGAATTTCGTTTCCAATCCTGCTTCAAAAGAGTTGGTAATGGTAGGCTTCAAATCCTTATTGGGAATGGTATTGTTATCGATGTAACCGATGGTGTATCCCGGATAAGTAAGGTTCGACTTGCTGTAAACCAATCCCAACTGATACGGATCGGTATCACTACCCACCTGGGCCCATGACAGACGCAACTTTCCGTAGGGCAGTGTATTGTCCAAATCCAACAGTTCCGAAAACACAAAGCTTCCCGATAGAGAGGGATAAGTATAAACATTGTTGCCGGCAGGAAGTGTTGAGGACTGATCGGTACGCAGGGTGGCATCCAGGTACAACATGTGTCGCCAGCCCAGATTAAGAGCTCCGAAAGCAGAATTAATCTGTTTGCGGTAGCTGTATTGTCTGATACTGGTTTCATTAAAACTCATCAAAGCTACCACATCGCGAATCTGCATATCCTGCGCAGTAACCACAGTGGTTATGTTATCAACATTATAAAGGTTCCCTCCCAGGGTAGCGTTGAAGTCAAATTCGCCCCATCTGTTGTTGTACAGTGCCAAAAACTCAGCATTAAACATGCTGTTGCGATAATTGCTGTTTTGTAAACGACCTGCTTCAAAACCGGGAGTGGTAGGAGCTTTAAAATCGTCAAACTCAAACCAGTTAAGTTCACTACCCACGGTTCCCTTCAGTTTCAGGTGCTCATTCACATTCCACTGCACTTTACCATTAAGGCGGAAAAGATCCTTATGCGACTTATTGTAGTTTTTATAGATATCCCAATACGGATTCACGTTGTAAGGATCCATGCCGTTCCAGTTGGCGTAGTTACCGGCCTCATCTTCATAAGTCATCAACCAATTCTGGTCATACGTTGTAGCCAGGGTCATCAGGTTTTTCCCGATGTTTGATTTGCTGTCGCCCAGGGCCGGCCGGTTCTTCACATCCTCGAAGGTATAGTTGGCACTGAAGTCCAGATCCACCTTACCCAGTGAAGTATGGGCACGAAGATTAAACACGTCGCGGCTCATATAAGTCTCCGGCACAATGTCGTTGTTGCGCATATCAGTAATGGTGAAGCGCACACCTGTATTGCCACTTTGAGCATTGACAATGGCTGAATTGGTGGCGGTATTACCGGTACGGAAAAAATTCGAGGTGTTGTCGGGGATAATAAGGTAAGGGCGTTCAACGCCATCGAAGTAGTTAAGCATGTTACCACCGTCTGCTCTCGGCCCCCAACTTTTGTTGGTGTTGGATACAGCATCGATGCTGTAGGTTCCGGAACTTCCCATTCCGTAAGTCTGCTGAACATCGTCCCACTTAGCCAACTGAGTATCAAAAGTCAGGGTTCCGTTGTATTCAACGCTGAACTTTTCCTCACCACTTGCTTTTTTGGTAGTAATGAGGATCACTCCATGACTGGCGCGACTTCCGTAAAGAGCGGAAGCTGCCGGCCCTTTCAGTACCGACATATTTTCAATGTCGTCGGGATTGATGCTGGAGATGCCATCACCCAGATCGTAACCACCACCGGTTCCTGCACTCCCAAAATTGGTGTTATCCAGGGGCACACCGTCAATGACGTACAGGGGTTGGTTGTTACCGGTCATCTCCGTACTACCACGCAGAATAACTCTGGTTGATCCTGATGGGCCACCGGCTGTCTGACTGACGACCAGACCGGCGACACGACCTGCCATCGAATTGATAACGTTAGTCTCCGGTGCTTTGGTCAGGTCAGCGCCATCTACTTCCTCCAGACCATAACCCAAAGCTTTGCGCTCTCGTTTGATACCCAGAGCCGTAACCACTACGTCATCAAGAAGCTTGGTATCTTCTTCCAGTACGATGTCTATTGACATCTGAGCGTCGGTAATGGCTATTTCCTGAGTTTTATAGCCAACAGCGCTGACAACCAACGTAGAGCCTACGGGAATATTCAGGGTGAAACGGCCGTTGATGTCAGTGGCGGTTCCGTTGGTCGGGTTTTCTTTTTCAATAAGAGTTACGCCAGGCACCGGCCCCACGTTGTCGGTTACCGTTCCGGAAACCTTTCCGTCTTCCTGCAGAAGCAGACGACTTTCCGGCAAGGATGCGCTCAACTGCCAGGTATTCCCCAACAGCAAAAGAATCATTGTTCCAAAGAACAATACACTTTTTAGTTTACTTACTTTCATATGCCTAAATTTTGTTTTTTTATTGCCATATGGAACTCGCTGAGATACTTGTGCTCGTTTATGAGATGTTACTATCATGCTCGTTTCATAGATTTTATTAGCTAAGGATTAATAAACTTTTACCCAATCGATGTACATGTATGCTTTCTCACCATCTTTCAATGCGGTTAGGTCTTTAAGGTCGTGAATATCAGGGAAGGCGCCTCCTACTGCTAAGTTGAACAGTATGAAGGATGGATCCTGAAAGTATTCATGACGTCCGCTCTGTGGACTGATATCAAAGGTTTTGAAATTGACTCCATCAATACTGACGGTGAGGTTGTTTTCTGTCCAGTCAAGATTGTAGGTATGATACTCTCCATCCTGCAAGCTGTGAGAAAATTCGGCGCCGTAATACTCCTGACGGTGCGAATCCATATCGGGCCCATAATGAATGGCGGTATTGTAGTAGGTTTCGGTAGTGCCATTGAGAATACCATTGCGTTCTCCCATTTCCAGAATATCGATCTCACCACAGGCGGGCCACTGTTTGCCGTTGTCTCCCATCATCCAAAAGGCCGGCCATAAACCATTGCCTGTCTTGGGCAATTTGATGCTGGCTTCTATGCTGCCATACTTAAAATTGAACTTACCCTGACTGTTGACGCGTCCCGAGTAGATTTGGTCACCATTGCGCTCGGCTGTCAGAATAAGTACCGACTTTCCATTGTCGGTTCCGACTGAAACGTTCGCAGGGCGGTAAGCCTGTAATTCCTGATTAACCCAGCCGGGCTCGTGCGTCTCTTTTGTCCATACGTTTGCATCAAACGAGTCAAAATCATCCATAAATCGACAATCTTCCTGTCTGTTTTCGGCAGGGGAAACCTCCTCATCCTGCGAGCAGGCAGTTTGGATGAAACTGCTTGTGATAATCAATAATGTCAATAATCTCCTCATGTCTTAATTGTGATAAAATTTGTAATGCTACTTGTTAAAGAATATTCGTTGTGTGTGAAAGGTGTTGACATTCGTCACCTGTTCGCCTCATAATAAATGAGGACAGGACAAATATGCTAACTACTGTTAAAAAGGAGGTTTGATAGCTGACAAACAAGGTTTGACAGCTATCACTTTTGACATAAAAAAAGGAGATTGCGGGCCGAAAAATCGACTCGTTTACTGATATTTGCTGGGCTGCACCCCAAAGTGCTGCTTAAACAGCGAACTGAAATACTTGGAATTTACAAATCCACAATCCATAGCAGTTTCTGTGACATTTTTGCCATTTTTTAACAATTCAGCGGCACTTTGAAGTCGAATAAGACGGATGAATTCCTGCGGACTTTTTCCGGTAAGTGATTTAAGTCGGTTGTAGAAAAGAGTCCGACTCATAGCCATCTCGCGACAAAGAGTGTCGATGGTAAAATCGGTATTGCTGATATTATCGATAACCAGGTGAGTGGCACGATCAACAAAGTTGCGATCGTTTTCAGACAGATCCCCGGCCACATCTTCGGCAGAGTGCGACTCATTTTCAAAGATGGACTGTTCTTTTTCTGAGCGCACCTGCCGCAATGCTTCGCGCATGAAATAAGTTCTCTGTCTTTTTCTGTTTTCAATCAGGCCCTTTACTTTAAGCTTCAATATCTCTGTACTGAAAGGCTTGGGAATATAATCGTCGGCTCCTTTTTTCAGGCCCTCAACAGTAGCATCGTGCGTGGCTTTGGCCGTGAGAAGAACAAAGGGAATGCCTGAAGTGTCGGCATTATCCTTGACCATGCGACACAGTTCATCACCCTGAATCCCCGGCATCATCACATCTGAGAGAATCAAATCGGGATATTCACTATTGAGGCTGTCCAGGGCTTCCTGACCATTGGCAACATCGATCACCCGATATTCTTCGTCGAAAGTCTGACGTAAGTAATACCGAAGCGTTTCATTGTCTTCAACAATGAGCAGAGTATCTCCGGTTTGTACACTTTTTCTTTCCGAATCTACCTTGTTTTCGGCAGATTCCAGAGGCCGGGTTTCGGCGGAAAGGAAGTGATGATTGAAGGCACTACCCGGCTCTGTCATTAATTCGGGTTGCTCATAAGTTCGTGGCAGGATGATGGTAAAAGCTGTACCCCTATGCTCTTCTGACTGAACACTGATTTTCCCACCGAGTATTTTAATGATGCGCTGCACCTGTAGAAGTCCAAATCCTGTCCCCTTTTCTTTTGACATTTGTGCATTCTCGGCCCGGTAAACTTTTTTGAACAGGTATTTTTGGCTCTTTTTAGGGATACCGATACCATTATCCTGAACAGTGATAATGACTTTCCGTTTTGTTGAAGTTAAATCCAAATTGATATCACCTCCGGCGGGTGTATATTTGCATGCATTGGATAGCAGATTATCGAGCAGCATCCCAACAAATTGCCGGTCTCCCCTGATGCCTATCTGTTCATCGGGCAGGTTAAGATTCAGCTGTAATTGCTTGTTTTCACAGTAAGACTGAAAACCAACGACCTCTTCCTCAAGAATACTGTTCAAAGACAGTGGGTACAAACTTGCTTTCTGTCTGGTGATATCCACCTTTTCAAATTCGAGCAATTGGGTAATGAGGGCATGCAATTTCTGCGTGTTGTTGCGAGCCATGTCAAGGTAATACCGTGCTTTATCGCTAAGCCCCGAAACGCGGCCCATATCCTCCAGCGGCCCCATAATGAGAGTAACAGGGGTTCTGATGTCGTGGGCTGTATTGATGAAGAACTTAATTTTATCTTCATCGTGTTTCTTCTGAAGCTTATTGCTGTTGTAGCGAAAAATAAAATAGAGTACCGCCACTGTCAGAGCCAGGTAAACTGCCCAGGCCCACCAGGTGTTCCACCATGGTTCTGCCACCGTCAGCAAAAGAGTTTTTTCTTCAATAATCTCGCCGTTGCTTCGGCGGAGATTGCGAACTTTTAACCGGTAGGTGCCAGGTGCCACATTGGTGTAACGAAGAATTCCGTCGGAAGAAGAATTGCTCCAGGTTTTGTCGTAGCCTTCAAGAATGTGCTGGTAATTGATGTCGCGCTGAAAACGGTAATTGATGGATTCGAAGTGAATGGAGAAGGAGTTGTGCCGGTAGGGCAACTCCACAGCACCCTGCGTTACCATATCGTGTAGGATTGGCTGCCATTTTTCAGTCTTCTCGGAATCAAGGTAATCAATAGTCAGGCCGGTTAAGCGTAGCGGGGCCTCATAATCGGCCTGAGCAATGGCTTCGGGCATTACCAACACCACGCCATCGGTGCTTCCATAGGCGAAACGATCGTCAGAAAGCTTTGAAAAGGCTGATTTATTGTACTCTTTGTCCACATCCCCCAGATAGTTAAGGTTTGATATGTTGCTATCTTCCATCAGCGCAAGTCCCTTGGCGGTACTCATCCACAAGCGGCCCAGCGAATCTAGTTGCAGACTGTAAACATCATCAGAAGGCAAACCATCACTGGTAGTAAAGATCTTTATTTCATCGGTGTTAAGATTGTAAAGATTCAAGCCACCACCTTCAGTCCCCAGCCAAACGGTTTTATCATCATTAAACAACATGGAAATAATATAGGCACTGGCATTTTTATTCTGCAATCCGGGAGAAGAGGCATAACTCTTTATGGTCTCGGTTGCCTTATTTACCAAATAAAATCCATTTACTGTAGCCACTCCCACTTGATTTGGAGCAACGATTTCAATGGAGTGAATCCATTTGATATCAAAGGTTTGCTTGTGTCTCCCCTCATTATCGAGCAGCATCAACCAGCCGTTGTGGCCGCCCACCCATATATCGCCATCCGGATCCTGCCTGATGGAAAAAATGTAATTGGTAGTAAGTTCCTCTTTTTGCTGAGTCAGATGTTGAAGCTGTTTCCCCTGGGTATCCAGAAGGTAAACCCCATCACCATAGGTGCCTGCCCAAACATTCCCGCTTTGGGCACGACAAAGGGAAACCACCACTGCTCCTTTCAGAACATGGTTCCAGGTATTATTGCTTTCATTGAGTATGCTGATGCCATTGTCGGTGGCAAACCACAGATTTCCATTGCTGTCTTCTTCAATACCATTAACATTGTTGTTGGCCAGCGAATGCTCATTGCCCCTCTGGTGTTTCAGTATTCTGGTGGGGTAACTGGCGCGAATGGCCACAGATACCCCGCCGGAATAGCTACCTATCCAAATATTGCCCTGGCTATCGGTGGTAACCGCATAAATGCCGTTCCCACGCAGGTAGATGTCAGTGCTGTCCTCTGTACTCATCAATAAATGAGGCTCTCCTGACTGCAAATCAACGGTGTAAACGCCACCGCCGTCCACTCCCACCAACATTGTTTCATCATCGTAGGCAGTAATAGCTCTTATCGGGTTTAAAAACCCGGCACGCTGATTTTTTAATGAATGCAAAGAAGAGTTTCCCATGTTCAACACCCACAGACCGTCGTTAAAGGTACCTATCCAGAGATCCTGATTGGCACTGTGGTAATAGAGGCTTTGAACATCCTCTCCTTTTACTATCCAATTGGTTTCCTGATTTGGAGTGATCTGTACAACACCCGAAGAAGTACCCGCATAAACAGAAGAAGAATCGGCCACAATATCATTTACATACCTTTCTGCGAAAACATTAGAAACATCGCCATCCTTCTCTTTTTTAAAAAGTCCTCTGCTCAATCCCATCCATAAACACCTTTCTTCGTCTATAAATACCTTGTTTAGGATGATTTCGCCACCGATGGTTTCTCCCAGGGACAACTTCAGTTCAAAGGCGTCATCTTCAGTGGAGTATTGAAAAATTCTACCGGTATGATCATACGCCCAAAGTCCGTTCTGCTCGTCGTACCATAAACGCAACCTACGCCCTGCCATATCCCCTAAGTAAAGGTTCCCGGGCAGGGTATAGCTTTTGACCACCTGACCATTGTAACGGTCTATCCCTATTTTGGTGGCCACCCAAATGGCACTGTTCCGGTCTTCGACAATGGAAAAAACACGCTGACTACTAAGGCCTTCCGAATAACCAATATGTCTGATTTCAAACATATTTTTGGTCAGTTCGGCATTGGAGGCCAAAGCAGTCATCCAAAATGCTGTAATAAAAATGAATTTCAATATTAAGCTCATTTCTCTTGTTCAGTAAGTGAAAGCATTCCATTTCAAAAAAACTTCACAACGGTCGCGCTAGCAAAAGCCTAAAATAACAAAAAACAATCAATTGGTTCATCACAACCCCAGCTCACTAATTAGTGCCCGTCAATAAAGTCGGGAAAGCTTGTAAAAAGTCATGTGTCTGGTCAGAAAGTGCCAATTGCTAGGCTTGCGACCGCGTGCCGCCTAAAGCTTTAGCGCCGTGCCGTCGGCAAGCCTTTGGCGACCGATGGGTGGCGCAAGCCGCCAAAAACGGAGTTTACTAATCGTAAATGAGTATTTTGGCGGCAAGCGTAACGACGCAAGTGGTACTTTATGGATAGACACTAATTACAAAGGAAAAGGCCGCACCCAAACAGATGCAGCCTTTCTGAAAACCACTGAAAGATCATGCTCATTTATCTTTGAGCAAACTCCTGAAGACAAACCACAAGATTCCCGAGAGAATAAAAAGAACGAATCCGTAAAGGGGTGCGATGAATGATACCCTTAGACCAGCAGCAATCATATTTGCAGAGACATCTCCCATTTCACCAATAACATTAAGAGCCTCAAACATCCCCAAAACCTGCCCCAGAATCCCAAGCAAAAACGCAAGACTTCCGGTAAACAAAATTCCTTCGTTCAGCCTGACAAGAGTCCTTCTATCTGCTTTTTTTCTCTTTCTCCAAAAAACAATGCAGAGGGCAATTACCGCCACCCACATCAGGAAAATCAGTGTCATAAAGAGGGCGCCTCCCTCATACCAGTGTCTAAAAATCATAACTAAGCTTTTTTGGTTAATACTGAAGTCAATATTAAGACTTCATTTCAGCCCGTTGAAATTTCTTATGCCAACATATTTTTTCCCTTGCCGGATAACCAGTTTTTCCCTCCGAGCCGTTTTTATGTCGTTGGGTGGGCCAAATGTGTTGTTGGCCTAAAAACAACTCCTGAAATTTGAGGCTAAAGCCCTTTCTTATATCTTTGATGAGTGGGAAAAAGTTTGAATACCTTCACAATACCAGGAATTTACAAACATACTGAATTCAGACAACATATAAGTTTTGCTCAAAAACGGGAAGAAAAACCTTAACAGTCTTCCGAAGCGATAGAAGATGATAAAAAATGAACCAAATACAAGTGGAGACCTCCGCAAAAGAATATTAAAGCAGATACTCTTCTGGACATTTGCAGCTGCGCTTCTGTTTCTCATTTTCAGCAATCGTGAATACGACCTGTACATTCGGCTTGTTTTGGTTGCGCTTGTTTCACTGATCGGTTTCTCTTCTTCGATACTCGTAAATCAGGTGTTGATTCCCCGGTACCTGTTCCGAAAAAAGCAATTCCGGTTTTACTATTTACTGACTTCAGTATTTCTTGTCTCACTCTGGATTATTCTCGTTACTGTCGTTATCATTCTTCTCTTCAGCATGAATTATCTGCCTGAAGCTGTTATTCCCGACCGAAAAGATGTTACCATCTTGCTAACTGGTAATTATCTGATGGTGATCCTGGCCGGAGTTATTCATTTTATACAGGAATCTTACCAACAGCAACTGGAGAAAAAACAACTGGAACAGATTAAGAGGGAAATGGAGCTAAAACTCAGGGAAGCACGTCTGAAGCTAATGCAGGATCAGATTCATCCGCACTTTATATTCAATATGCTCAATAATCTGTACGGACTGGTTTCAGAAGACTCTGTCCTGTCGCGTCGTATTATCCTGAAACTATCGGGATTACTGGAATATATGCTTTATGAGTGCGACGAATCCTTGCTTCCTTTACAAAAAGAACTAACCTTTATTCAAAATTATATTGAATTGGAGCGCATCAGACATGAAGTTTTTGATGTAACGGTTAACTTTCCTGAGAAAACTGAAGATTTAGAAATCGCCCCGTTGGTATTGTTTCCATTTGTTGAAAACGCTTTCAAGCACGGACTCAGTAATACGCTCGGTTCCTTTATTCACATTTCGCTGACAATGGATGATGGGACAATACACTTCTTGGTGAAGAACAGCAACATTCGCATTCATGAGGAACCGGCCATATCCGGGAAACACGGCATCGGCCTTAAAAATATACAGGAAAGATTATTATTGATTTATGGAGATAAATACGATTTACAAATCACTGATGAAGGGGAAACATACCAAATCAGTCTGAAAATTCGAATCACATGAACCGGGAACACAAAACCTGTATCATAATAGATGACGAACCCATTGCCATCCGGATAATAAAAGAGCATCTGTCGGCATTTGAATCCATTGAATGTTCGGAAGGCTTCTCCAATCCTGTAAAAGCCATGGAGTTTCTCAGCAGAAACAAGGTTGATCTCCTTTTTCTGGACATCAATATGCCGGGAATCTCAGGCATCGAATTGCTGAAAACCCTGCATTACAAACCCACAATAATTTTTACCACGGCTTATCGCGAATATGCAGTGGATGCATTTGACCTGGATGCGCTGGACTATCTGGTGAAACCCATCTCTTTCGAAAGATTTGCCAGATCAGTAAATAAATTCCTCAATCTGGTCACTCCGATCTCCGAATCTAACGCCCCCGTGGAAGACACGAGCTACATTATTCTTAAAGCCGACAAGAAAAAATACAAAATTGCATTCAACGACATCGTTTTTATCGAAAGCATGGACAATTACATTCAGGTGCACACCTGCAGCAAGGGAAAGCTGATCTGCTACGAGACACTCTCTGCCATTGAGCAGCAATTGCCAGGAGGCAATTTTCTTCGCATCCACCGCTCTTTCATCATCAATACGCAACACATTGATGCATTTACAGCCTCCTACATCGAGATCGGGGACAGAAAGCTCACCATTGGCAGGAATTACAAGGAAGAGGTTTTGAAGACACTTTCTTAAAAAGCATTACCCTCCATTTGCCAATTGCTCCACATACCTCAAAGCACTCAGGCGATCGTGAAAAATGTTCTCTTCACCAACTCTCTGGTGCAGCTTTAATTTTCGTAGTCGTTTCTCTATAAAATGCTCACCGGTAACCAGATAAACGCTTTTCCCGAAGTCAAGAGCCTCATCTACCATATTTTCAATTGCCAGCAAAACAGTCGTATCGAGATGTGTTACATCCTGAAGATCCAGAATCAGGTGATTGCACGGAGCAATATTATTACGCTCGCGTTGAATAGCCCTGGCCACCCCAAAAATCATCGGTCCACTGAGGTAGAACAAATAAACCTTATCCCGTATTTTATCGAATATCTCTTTTTCATAATCAGACAACGGGGCGGTATCGACGCTATCCGAAATCATGCGCAGATTAAAACTTTGCAGGTGACTGAGTTTTTCGATGGTCAGCATATTGGCTACAAAAATCCCCAGGCCCACCGCAATTACCAGATCCACAAATATGGTTACCAATAAGACCCCGTACATAATAAACAAGGCTCCCTGGCTGATTTTATGGGCCCGCTTGATAAATGACCAGTCCAAAATATCAATTCCTACTTTAAACGCAATGGCAGCCAGCAATGCCAGCGGAATATACTGAATCAAGGGTGCTGCCCCGAAAATAAGGATTACCAGAAATGCCGAACGCATAATTCCGGACCAACGGCTTCGGGCACCGGTACGAATATTGACCACCGTTCCCATTGTAGCTCCGGCTCCCGGCAATGTTCCCAGAAGTCCTGCAGTCAGATTGGCCAGCCCCTGCCCCATTAGTTCACGGTTGCTATTATGCTCTTCACGGGTCAGTGAATCTGCGATAAGGGCAGTTAGAATGGTATCTATACTCCCTAACAAAGACAACAAAAAGGCATTTAGAAAAACAGAGCTCCAATTATGATCCAAAGGCATCAGTGGCAGATTAAAATTGGGCCAGCCAAGATCAAAAGCTCCAATGAGTCGTATGCCGTCACCTCCGGGTATAAGAAAAACCAAAAGGCTAAAAAATATCAGTACCGCAAGTTGGGAGGGGAACCGTCCCTGCCACGATTTGGGATAAAAAAGAAGCACCAGAAGCCCGCTTCCACCAATCATTAATTCCAAATAATTGACGGATCCCAAAAGTTCAGGAAGATTTTTCACCAACCCTACAATGCCCCCTTTCACAGTGTCGTGCCCTAAAAATGCCGGCAACTGCATCACAATAAGAATCAAGGCAATGCCCGACATAAAACCACTAATTACCGAATAGGGCATCAACCGAAAGTAACGCCCTAATTTGAAATACCCCAGTAATATCTGAAAAATCCCTGCAAAAAAAACGATGGTAAAGGAATAAACCATTCCATCCTGCAATCCATATTCAGCAATGTTGGAAGCAAAAACCGCCGTCATAAAGACGGTCATTGGCCCGGTAGGTTCAGAAATCAGTGTTTTACTTCCTCCTGCCAGAATTGCCACAAGACCAATAATCACAGCTCCGTAAAGCCCGGCTTCCGGTCCGGCACCCGAAGCCACTCCGAAAGTCAACGCAATGGGAATGCTGACAATGGCAGCCACGAGACCTCCGTAAATATCCCCCCTCTTGATTCGTCCCGGATAATTTAGCATGAAACAGATTCCTTAAAGTCAAATAATGGAAAAAAACAAAAACCTATCATTGATAACCAAAAATTAAAAAGATTGTTCCAAAAAGAATTCCATACTTTTTAGAACCCTATCAACCTTCAAGTCACATTCTTTGTTAATTTTGTAGCAACACAAGAGTATTAATCATCAATTCTTTACCCTGTGAGCAACGAAAAACAGCAGATTCTGGATCGCAGATACCTCGATATGGCCCGGATATGGGCACAAAACAGTTATTGCAAACGCCGTCAGGTTGGAGCCTTACTGGTGCGTGACAAAATGATAATCAGCGACGGATACAATGGCACCCCTTCGGGATTTGAAAACATCTGTGAGGATGAAAACAATAAAACTAAGCCTTATGTGCTGCATGCTGAAGCCAACGCCATCACAAAAGTTGCCCGGTCGGGAAACAGCAGTGACGGTGCCACTCTTTATGTAACCTCATCACCTTGCCTGGAATGCTCTAAACTTATTATTCAGGCAGGCATTAGCAGAGTTGTTTTCTCAGAAAACTACCGGGTGGAAGATGGTGTAAACCTCCTTCGCCGGGCCAATATTGAAGTGGTGCAGCTGGAATCCCGCAATCAGGAAGAGGACATCTGATTAAGGAACAATTTTTGTAACACTTCCTGAATTGCGGAATTGCCAATAATCTAAGAACAGTCAACAAATGAACGAACAACACAAGAACACAGCACGACAAATATATCTCCCCATGGTTCTGGCAGCAGTGCTGATTGCCGGAATGTTTATCGGACGCATCACCAATCCGTCAGGTAACGGATCATCAGGGCAACGCCTAATGCTGGCTCCCGAATCAGGAAAACTGCAAACCATTATCAACCTTATTGACGAACAATATGTGGACAGTGTGGATGCCTCAAAGCTGGTTGAATCGGTTATTCCGGAAATTCTGGGAGACCTGGATCCGCACAGCGTTTACATCCCCCCCAAAGACCTGAAAGCTGCCAACCAGGAGTTGGAAGGGAATTTTGGCGGCATCGGTGTAGAATTCAGCATGCCGGACGATACCGTAATGGTAGTGAGCGTCGTTTCGGGTGGTCCATCCGAAAAAGTAGGAATCCTCCCGGGTGACCGTATCATCACTGTAAACGATTCAGTTATTGCCGGCGTAGAAATGCCCACCAATGATGTGGTCGGGATGCTCAGGGGCGACATCGGCACCAAAGTTAATGTGGGCATTCAACGTCGTAACAGAAAAGATCTCATTGACTTTGAAATCACACGGGGAAACATCCCCATGTACAGCGTAGATGTAGCCTATATGGTCACCGATTCCATCGGATATGTCAAAATCAACCGCTTTGCCCGCAACACCTACCAGGAGTTACTCTCTGCCCTTGCAAAGCTGAAAGCACACAATTGCAGCGATATAATCGTTGATTTACGTGGTAATTCAGGTGGCTATCTGGATATTGCCATCAGCATGGTCAACGAATTTCTGAGTAAAGACGATATGATTGTTTATACCGAAGGAGTCAACAATCCGAGACAAGATGTATATGCCAATGGTTCAGGATCCTGCAAGGATGTCGGAGTCACCGTACTGATTGATGAATTCAGCGCTTCGGCCAGCGAGATCTTTGCAGGAGCCATGCAGGACAATGACCGCGGACTGGTTGTCGGACGCAGATCTTTTGGTAAAGGGCTGGTACAACAGCAGTTTTCGCTTCCGGCAGGTGGAGCATTACGGCTCACCGTAGCCCGTTACTACACCCCCAGTGGCAGATCTATCCAAAAACCTTACGACAACGGAGTGGAAGACTATTACCACGACATCATTGAACGTTTTGAGCATGGTGAATTTTTCGAAAAAGACAGCATCTCTGTCAATGATTCATTAAAATATAAAACCGTTGGTGGTCGCACTGTTTATGGTGGTGGTGGTATCATGCCTGATGTATTTGTTCCCAGGGATACCACAGAACATTCAGACTATTATTACCGTTTGCGGGAAACGGGAACCATCTATCAGTTTGCACTGGACTATGCCGACCGGAACAGGCAGACCCTTTCTGCTTTTGAAAATGTAAAAACACTTAAACAGCACCTGGATCAACAACCCATCAGTGAACTGCTGATTGAATTCGCCAATTCAAAGAGTGTGAAATACAATCATAGCGATTTTCAGAAATCGAAAAATCTGATTGACCTGGAAACCAAAGCATACATCGCACGGAATATTCTCGACAATGAAGGCTTTTACCCCATTATCAGCAAGGAAGATGAAGTATTACAAAAAGCAATTGAATTGATTAAAACGAACAGTCTGAAAGCTGTTTTATTCGAAAACCAGTCAGAAGAAGTTCACGTGGAGATTGCCGCGGAAAACTGATTGAATCAATCGCAACACCTGAAAAAAGAGAAGAATTATTATGGGAACACTGGCAAGAATACTTCTGATATTTATTATCATCTATTATTTATTTCGACTGATTGGCAGATACCTGTTTCCTTTCCTGCTGAAAAATCAGGTAGAGAAGATGCAGAAGAAACAGGAGCAGGCTCGCAAAGATTTTGAAAACAAACAAAGATCTGAAGAGGGAAAGGTAACCATTGATTACAATTCCCGGAAAGACAAAAATAAAAGGGACAGTGATTCACAGGGTGAATATGTAGATTATGAAGAGATAAAATAAAAAAAGCGCCGGTTTGGCGCTTTTTTTATTAACTATTCAATTACAGTAACCCATCCGTAAGGATCGGACTCGTCGCCATACTGAATGGCCCGCAATTTATTGTAAAGTTTTTTCGAAACAGGACCGGGCTCTCCATCTTTGGAGAAGCTGTAAGACTTGTTGTTATCGATATCATCGATGCGTCCCACCGGGCTGATAACCGCCGCTGTTCCACATTGGCCGACCTCCTCAAAGCTGCCCACCTCATCGAATGGAACCGGACGACGCTCTGTTTTGAGCCCCATATCCTGAGCCAGTTGAACCAGACTTTTGTTGGTGATGGATGGCAGAATGGATTTGGATTCCGGTGTAATATAGGTGTTATTCTTAATGCCAAAAAAATTGGCCGGACCACACTCATCAATGAATTTCTTTTCACGGCTGTCGAGATACAACACTGCAGAATATCCCTTGTCTTTGGCCAACATTCCGGCTTTCAGACTGGCAGCATAATTTCCACCCACTTTAATATTTCCGGTTCCCTGAGGTGCAGCACGGTCATACTCCCGCATCACGGCCACATTGGTCAGTTTAAACCCTTCTTTAAAGTATGGTCCTACCGGGGTTACAAAGACCATGAACAAAAATTCATCAGCAGGCTGTACTCCCACTTTAGGGCCTGAACCTATCAGCAAAGGACGAATGTACAACGCTGCCCCCGACTCATAAGGAGGAACAAAACGTTTGTTTAGAGACACCGCTTTCTTCACTGCTTCCACGAACAGTTCTTCCGGCACCTCAGCCATCATAATGCCCTGAGCAGATGAAATCATCCTTTTGGCATTATCGGCAGCACGAAAAATCCGGACCTTGTCATCTTTCCCGCGAAAAGCTTTCAATCCTTCAAAAGATTCCTGTCCGTAATGCAGCGCAGTAGCCGCCATATGAATGTTAATCTGATTGGAGGAGGAAACTTCCAGTTCTCCCCATTTTCCGTTCCGGTAGTAACATCGAACGTTGTAGTCGGTATCCAGATAACTAAAGGATAAGTTTGGCCAGTCTATGTTCATGACAATATTGGTTTTAAACAATCATTATAATGGGTCTAAAGTTAATGATTTTTCGCTAAAGAGAAATGAATAAAATCAGGTGGTGAATATGTTTTAAGACATCTATTTAGTGTCTGTCCAAAAAGTACCACTTGCTGCGTTACGCTTGCCGCCAAAATACTCATTTACCCAGGTAAACTCCGTTTTTGGCGGCTTGGCAAGCCCCCGAAAAAAAATCGGGGCAGGCTTTGCAACTGGCACTTTCTGATTAGACACATGACTTTTTACAAACTTTTCCGACTTTATAGACGGACACTATTTTGTGCCAGCAAGAAAACTATGGTTTTTCCGAGTGCTTGATTCGAAAAGTTCAAATTCAAGGCTTGGTCTTTCTGAAAATCAAGGCGTTTACTTTCGTAAATAACTGTTTTCAGAAAGGGCGTAACGCAGAAATTGAACTTTTCGGACAAGCACTATTTAAAGAACAACAGCACCGCAGACAGGGCAATCAACACTGTCACAAAAATACGGAATTCCCTTTCGGGAATAAAACGCACCAGATATTTCCCGGTAACAGAGCCCAGCCATACGGCCGGAAGCATCACTAAGTTCAACTGAAGGGTCTCCATCGAAATAGACTCCCAAACGAAAAAGTGCAGGGGTATTTTCAGGATATTCAGACTCAGATAAAAAACCGCACCTGTGGCGATAAAACTCTCTTTGGGCAATCGCATGGAAAGCAGGTAGAGATTAAAAATAGGGCCTGCTGCATTGCCGATCATAGTAGCAAAACCACCTGTCACTCCAAGTATTCTTGCAAACCAGTTTTTCCGGGTAAAGCCATCGGAGCCCCCGGAGTAGTCACGATAAAAAATCAAACCCAAACATAACAAAACAGAAACTCCGATCACATTGCGAAACTGGTTATCGGAAATCACTCCCCCGACCAGCAGTGCGATGCTAATTCCTGCCAATGCATAAGGATACAGTTTTTTGATGTGTTCCCACCTCAGACTTTTGTAATAATAACGAATAGCAAAGAGATCGCCAAAAACCAGAAATGTCACCAACAGGCCCGCCGAAGCCATTCCTCCGTAAAAATGTGCCAGTAATGGAATGGTTACCATCGCAATCCCCTTTAACCCGCTTTTGGAAACACCCACAAGCCATGCACTGAATAGTGTCACCAACCAAATTCCCCAACTTGTATGTAATGGATTAATAATCGATTCTATCATGGTGCAAAGAAACTAAAAAAAGAGCAAAGGGCGTGAAGGGAGAAGCATGGTGCATAGAGCATGGGGAAAAGAGCGTGGTGTGGTCGGACTGAAACGTGTCATCAAAAAGCAACCTGCAACAGATTCTTCGTCTTGCCTCCTCGGCATTATAAATTGTGGGGTGTCATTCTGAGCCTGCGAAGAATCTGTTCCGGACAGAACACATTTTATCAAACTGAACGTTGGTGAAGCATTTCAATAGCAACAATATTTAAAACGCAAAGAAGTAACTAACAGGATCCCTTTTATTTATTGGCTAGACTTTGTCAACTCCCTGATCACCTTCGATGCTGCCAGCATCCCAAAAAGAGCCGGCATATAAGAAATAGTGCCTACCGTAGTTATTTTATTACGTTCGCCTTCGGTAGCTACAATGGCTGTTTTACTGACTGGTTCGGAGCTAAATACAACATCAAAACCTTTCTTAACACCAAATTTGGTTAACCTTTTGCGCACCATACGTGCCAGTTTGCAATGATAGGATTTACTAATATCGACAATCTCAACTTTTTCAGGATTCATTTTCCCTCCTGCTCCCATGGAGGAGATCAATCGGCGCTGATGCTCCATCGCAGCCACAATCAGAAAAACTTTAGGGCTCAGCGAATCGATGGCATCCACCACATAATCAAAAGGATGCTCCATTAACTCATCGAAATCTTCACCGGTGTGAAAATAATTTCTGGAATGAAGAATTACTTCAGGGTTGATTGCTCTTAGCCGCTCCACCATCACATCGGCCTTTGGCACCCCCTGTGTAGCTTCCAGTGCGGGCAATTGTCGGTTTCGGTTTGAAGGCTGCACAACATCCCCGTCAATAATTGTGAGTTCACCAACTCCTGCACGCACCAGCATTTCGGCGCACCAGGAGCCTACACCTCCAAGTCCAGCAACCAGCACATGAGCCCTGTTTAGTTTTATTACATTTTCCTTACCGATAAGCAGTTCGGTACGTTCCAGCCACTCCATGAAAATATTTTTAAAATGTTTTCAAAGATAAGCAATCAGGAAAAAATCGAGACAAAGTAACGGATTCAACCTCTTTTAAGACCAGGAATCAGCTTTACAGCGTTTCTTCGTACATTTTCTCCAAGTTCGTCAACAGAGCCCCCCCTGATATCGGCAGCTTTATCATACAAAGCCACGATGGATTTGTTGGTATGGTCCGTTTCCAGCAGGAAACGATCTTCCGGAACCTGTTGAAATGACTCGGTCGCTTTATTTGAAGGGTAAAGAATTTTGGGTCCGAAAGAGAGATAGAAGCCGGCCTTAATCAGTTGCTCCATCTCTTGAGGATGTCCGTTAAAACCATGTATTACCCATGCCTGGGCAGGATTCATGCTTTTTCGAAGCATTAGCACCTCATTATTCGCTCTTACAGAGTGAATTATAAGGGGCTTCTTCACAGCTTCAGAGATCTCTATTTGCCAGCAAAATAACCGTCTCTGGACATCCATTGGTGGCCCCTTTAACTTATCCAGTCCGGCTTCGCCAATAGCAACCACCCAATTATAGTGAGCGGCTTCTCTGACATGCTCCAATAGTTTTTTCGGATCATTCCCCTGAATATACCAGGGATGTATTCCATACGAAAGAAAAACACCGTCCTTATATTCGCAAACCGGCTCCGGAGCAACACAACTGACAATAGCATCTGTTTCAATAGTCTCTTGGGGCCAGGTATGGGTGTGAAAATCAAGGTATCGCATAGGTCTGGCTTTCAAAGTAAACCAACACGGGCAGAGAAAAGTTTAATAAAGTATAAAACTTAACCTGCCCGTTAAATTCTTTACGGTTTAATAACCTTCACTACAGAACCGCCAACCCTGGCTCTCACATTGCGGTTGTACATGGCCTCGCAACTAACAGGTGGTAAATAATATTCTCCCGGAAAGGCGGCATGAACAACAACCACATACACTTTGGTTTTGCCGGCATTCAAATCAAAATACGACATTACCCGGTCGTCCCGGATATCGCGATAATCAGGAATGTCCTTTTCGTGCACAGCATTACCTTCAAGGCGGGTATTCCGTATTTCCCATCCTGACGGAATCAAACGGGTAAGTGCCAGATTTTCTATATCACCCCCTGTCCCGGGATTGCTGACACGAACTACATACAAGAAATCGGTACCCTGTTCTATATTTCCGGGTTTTATACGATTGCCATCCATGGTCCGAAATGAAGTTTCCATGCGAAGGTTTTCAGAAAAAGAGGTAGAATCAATTCCCTCAGGAGTGCCGGTTACAACCAATGTTACAAACAACTCGTTATCTGTGTCGTTGGTTATTTGCACAACCCCCTTTAGCGTTTCATCTACTTCAATATTTCTCAGAGAAACGGGCTTTTCAGATCCCACCGTCATTTCATTTCCCTGATTAATATTATAGGTATATTGCAGTGGATCTCCCTCCATATGCTGACCTGCAAAATTAACAATACTCATCAATGCCCAAGCTGTGGTTTGCGTACTGTACCAGCTTTCACTACTCAGTCTTTCGGCTGCTTCCTTAACAAGCGGAAAAGCGGTTTCTCTCCTGTCGAGTAATGTCAGTGTATGTATTAATATCGCTTCATCACGAAGTTGGGAACCATAAGTTCGATGCACAAGCTCTGGCGCTCCTGAATCAATACTTCCATCCATCAGTTCACCCGCTACCTCCTGCATTCCGGAAATAGAATAGGCCGATGCCAACAACCAACGGGCCTGCAAAACAAGATTATCCTTTTGTCGCAGACGATTCATGGCACCCACTACCGGTTCTCCTGCAAGCGCTAGGGTAAATAAGCGATATGCCTGAAGCATCTGTTCGGAGGCATAATAGTCCCCGGCAGACTTTGGCAACCACGCATTTGCCCGCTGCTTTTGCCATTTCAACCAGGCAGATTTCACATTTGGTTTTACCATGTATCCCTGCTTTTCTGCTTCCAGAAGAAAATGCCCTGCATAAGAAGATCCCCATTCATTGGAATAAGACTGGCCGGGCCAGTAAGCAAACCCACCTTCGGAAGTTTGATAAGAACTATAACGGGCTAAAACGCTGCCGATATTTTCGCGGGCCCTTGATTTTTGCTCCTCAGTCATCTCCACAATTTTGCTGAGATACAACTGTGGAAAAGCTCCGGAAGTTATCTGCTCAATACAACCATGAGGATACTCCAGCAAATAAGAGAGTCTTGCGGTCAGATCCATCGGAGGTATGGCGCTTACCTCCAGCTGCATGGAATTTGTACCGGACATGCCGGGTAATTCGTATTGCAATGACTCCGACGCTTTACCTTTAAGGCTGGTAAAAACAGTTCTGGTCACCGGGGGATTAGGCACGCGAATCATCAGATTTTTTGTGATTTCATCTTTGCCTCCACTGCTTTGGGCTGCGATGACAAGCTGAGACATTCCGGTTACAGAACCGGTTTTCAGTTCAAAATAAACAGTCTGTTCTCCGGGGCTGGCAAACGTCAGATTCTGAGTAGCTTTACCTGATATTTTATAGTGCTCTGAGCCCTTCAGTGAAACAGTTACATCCCGAACATTTTCATCAGTGACAAATATTGTCACCGGGAGCCAAAGCTTCTCCTGAGGCCCCATTACTCGTGGCAGAGAACTCCACACCATCACAGGTTTTTTCACCTTTACGGTTGTCTCCTCACTGCCGGTAGCTATCCCGTTTGTTCCAATGACCATCACCCTCACGGAGCCGGTATATTCAGGAACGGTAAATTTGTGTTTTTCAGATCCCCGCTTCAGATGGAACGGACCAAAAAAGCGAACCATCGGCTCAAAACGCCGCATTTGATTCTGGCTTCGGTCACCGGAAAGTTCCCCATCACCTCCCACACTGAACAGCTGCTCAATTTTACCCCCAAAAGCACCAATCACCTCATCGTATAAATCCCAGGTTTTAATACCCAATGCCTGCCTTGCATTGAACCTTTGCCAGGGATCAGGAGTCCTGAAACCTGTAAGATCCAACAACCCTTCGTCAACAACAGCAACCACATACTCAAAGGCTTCATTGTTCTTTTCACTCACCTCTATTTCAGCCTCATTGCCCGGAAGCCATGTATCTTTTGTTTTAAGTTGTGGCTCCAGCCTTGTTCCCGGATCCTCAATCATCACCGGAACAATCCCGTAGAGCCGGATAGGCCTGTTATTGCCTGTTTGTGCATGTGGCTGAATCAAAGTCACACTCACATAGATATTTGGACTCATCTCTGAAGTAGCTTTAAAAGAGAACTGAGTCTCTTTGGATTCAGGGGAAATCCACCAGCTTTTCAGGATACGTGTGCCGGTTTCCACAGAAACCAGTGCACGTCCTTCATCTCCGGACGGAAATGAAACAACCACATCCTCACCAACTTTGTAACGTTTTTTATCGGTGGAGAATATGAGCTCTGACGCACTTTCTCCCCCTCTGGATTCCCGGGCCCATCCCGGCCAGTCAACACGAACGGTGGCAGCAGCAGAGTGTCCCGAAGCAGCATTGGCAACCCTTATCAGGTAACGGCCCCACTCCGGCTTATTAATGCGTATATCAAAAGTTGCTTTCCCGTTACCGGAGGTAGTTACCATACCTTTATCAATTCTGTTATTGCTATGAAAAGAGACATACCGTCCCAGATCTTCATCGGATTTCTCCCACCACCAACGCCACTCTATTTTATAAACGCTGTAGGTCAGATTCTGTCCTCCAACCGGCTTTCCATCAGCATCTACCGAAACAACCTCAATGGTATGATCCTCATCGGTAAGCAACAATCCGCGATCATCCCCCGGAGGAGTGCGAATACCGGTATAAACTTCAAAAGGCGACAAAGAAACTCGTTGTGAGGCAATACTAAACGCACCTCCTTCTTCGAAAACACGTGAAGTTAGTTGGGCCGTCAGTTTTCCGGGCGCACGATCAAAAGATGGAAGTCTTTCCCGGAAAGAAGCATTGCCCTCATCATTGAGAATACCCTCAAATATAGTGACTTCAGAAGCATCCAGGCTGCGGGTGACATCATCAAAGTTATACCCTGCATAATCCGGAAAAGTGGTTTTCCGCTCCTTAACCGTCATGCGCACATCTGCCCTTAGATCAGAAGCCGGGGAACCATGCAACCACTCGGAATGAACATCGAAATCAGTAGATTTCCCCGATTGAAGTTCCTCTTCCGGAAAGTTCAGATGTATTTTCAGGCGGTTTGGCCTGATCGTTTCCACCCGTAACGTTTTCTCAAAAAGCACCCCTCCCATGGATATTCGTGCCAGCCACATACCCGTCGGGGCATCCTCGCGAGTGGAAGTTCTGAAAGTATAAAGCAGATTCTCCGGATGGGTACTTACCTGACGATCAATCAATCGTCCGCGCGGGTCGGTCAGCTCAAAAGTCACCGGATGATTGGAGGGCAACGTTCCGGGGCTACTCTCTACAGGCATGAAAGAGACAAAAATAGAATCTCCGGGACGCCACACTCCGCGCTCACCGAAAATGAACCCCCTCAAGCCTTCCTTAACGGTTTCTCCAGATACATCAAAACGATCCAGCGACAGTGCCTCTCCCTCATTCAGTTTAAGATATCCACGCTGTTTACCTTGTTTGGCCACCAGTAAGAATGGCGTCTCTTTAAAAGTGAGTGGCACAAACCCGTCTTTATCACTGATTCCTTCGTCTAATGAAACCATCTGCAAGTTAAACACCTCCACCTCGACACCTTTTAACGGTTGTGCATTGCGCAAATCGGTAACTGTCACCAACATTTCTTCATTGTTGCCGCGCTTGGCCATCAGTCCCAGATTCGAAGCCAGCACATTGGTGGCTACCCATCGCTGACGGGTGTAATAGGAATCAGTACACGGATCATCCCTGTCGTACCAATTGTAATTGGCACTGTAGTTATACGGATAAGTGGAATAGTAATCATTGGGCTCATCCCAGAAATCATCATCCGGATCGGGATCTTTCGTAATGACGGATTCCGATTCATCATCACCGGCACAGGCATATATGGCATCTTCCTTTTCAAAACCCAACTCCACACGGTAAATAGCTCCGGGATCTGGTTGTACAAATTTAGAGAGATCCAGAGAAAAAGTATTCCAACGGTTCAGATCCAGCGTTGGATCGTTATCAATGGCAATGCTTTGCCTGTGCACCAATCTTCCGGCCCGTTTTAGCTGAGATTCTCCTCCGAGTCGGTTAATCTGCAGAAAGTGGCCGATGTTATGCTCATAGATCTTGATAATCCTGACCTTTACTGACTTCAGGCTCACTCCCCTGAACGGCAGATACAAGCCTTCGGAAAAGGGCATTATGGTTCCCTCTCCCAGCAATTCAACCTGAGGAGCTTCAGTGGAAAAGGAGAATGTAAACTCGCCCTGTCGGTTTAACTTTGCTCCCGCAGCATTCCTGATATCAGGCAACACTTTCAATGTCTGATTCCCGGTAACAGATTCCCCGGAATAAAGTTCCACCCGATTATTTTGAATATTCCAGTCAAGATCCACTCCCTGCATCACAAAAAGTCCCGAAACATCCTGTGTCGGGTCCACAGGGTCACTGAAAGTCACCGTAATCACATTTCGTGGAGAAGACTCCATGCGTGCTGAAACAATTTTGAAATCATCCAACGCAGGAATAGCAACCTCCAGCTCCCGATCATCATCAGGTGACAAAGGGCCCTCGGCAACTTGAATCAATAAATCATTTTCTGACCGGCCCCGTGACAATCCTGACACAGACAATTCGTGAATTCTGCCATCAATGTGTGTCCATTCAGGGTGTAACTCCGCTCCTTCGTATGTTACGGTTACATTTTTCTCTACCACTTCGTCATCAGCCACATCAGCCAGGGCCACGCGGGCAGTGACTGTATAAGAATCATACTCGGTCACCGAAACCGGCTGGATATTTTCCAAACTCAACCAGGCATTTTGCTGCACTGTGCGAAAGGTGAAGAAAAAGGATTCGTTTTCTCCTGGCAACAACCTGGGAAGATTTACTTCAACCTTAAACTCCTTTCCGGAAGGCAGCACCTCTTCAGGTTTAAAAATCAGGGTTCGGTTACCGGCCCAAACCGCTGAACCTTCTACTGATGGAGAAATTTTGACAATTCCTTCCTGCACAACGCTGCCGGCCTCGGCCTTAGCCACCGGAGAGGAAAACTCCACCATCACAGGAGAGGTGGAAGAAACCTGACCTGAAGTGAATGCACTGATTTTTGCATGAAATGGGGAATGCGCGGGAGCTTCTTCTTTAACAGAAGATTCGCAACCCAAAAAAAGAACTGAGGCAATCAGTATTGACGCCAGCGAAGTAAAAATTTTCATAGGGACAGAGTTCCTTTTAGGCTGATTTATCCATGAATTAATTGTAATAAGCTGTACAAGCTCCTTCCAAATCATAAATAAGTCAGGCTGGATTAAAAAAATAAAAATAATATCTTATCGTGATAACTATTGACCTGATGAAAAGTCATCGACTACAACCGGCCAGCCCATCAGATCAGAAAGATAAGCCGTAAGTTCAGCCGCATTTTTCTGATGCTGGGCCACGGTAGGGTGCGAATCAATACCAATTCCCAGGTCCCCGGTTTGAGACGACATTTCAAAAAAAGTGACGGAGCCCCTTCCTTTGTCATTGGCCGTCTCCACAATATATTTAAGATAACCTCTCACCTCATCCAGAACATCTCCATTCATCATAGGCCCAAGCAGACAAACGATTTGAGGCTGATGGTATTGGAATTGAATGGTATCCACCAAACGCAGGTAATTATCCACATATAAGGCTGAATCTCCACCAATGGTGCTAAAATCATTGGTCCCAAGATTGATGCAAACCACTTCGGGTTGCCTGGCAAAATCAAATTTAGGAAAATCCTCATACAAAAATATGCGGTCATAACGATTGGTCATACAATCGGAGTTTCCTTCTGCTGGTCCGTCATAATTGCGATATACTCCGATACCTGACTTTGAAACAGCTATATGGCGGGCATTAAAATTCCTGGCAGTTATGGCCGCATAAGTCAGATAGTGATTTTCTGTCTCCGGCCCAAAAGTCTCCCCATTCAGTCCTTCGTTTCCATAACCACAGGTGATGGAATTTCCAATAAACTCAATAAGGCGGTCCCGTTTGGCAAGCAGAGGCTTCAAAGTTGCACCGGATTCCAGTTCAAAACCTCTGAAGGTTGATTTGCCAAAGCTGACTTCCGTGCGTTTAAAGAGTTCAATCTCGTGATTTGTCGCGGTCAGTCCTTCAGCCAATACATAAGCATGTTTCCCTTTAGCAGTGTGAATTGTTCGTAACACTTCACCGTCCAAAATAACATTGTAGAAGTTTTCCCCTTTCTCATCGTCCAGTATGCCAATGATACGGCTTCCATCAAAACAGGCTCTGATACTCACTCCGGAATAGGCAAAAGAAGGAGCCTCAGGGTTTGAAAAATCAATACGCCCTGTATATTCAATCAGAGCGTCACGTGCAGAAACAGAGCTTTGAGCATAAAGCAAAAAACCGATCATTGAAAACATAAAAATCAGAAATATTTTTTTCATCAAGGTCACTTTTTCATTTGACCAACTAAAGTACAACAAATCGATGAAAATTTGATGTTTAGCTTGAAGAGATCATCAACCCGCCATGACTTTTGTCCAATTTTATTAATTTTACAGTTTACAATCAAAAGGCAAACATTGAAAGCAATGAGACAAACCATTTTCCTGTTTTTTCTTTTACTGACTCCAACAAGCAGCGCCCTCGCCAGCATAAGTGCAGAGGCTATCCTCGACAGTCTGGATCAGGCCATTGCTTCAAAGCAGGAATTTGAACAACAAAAAGAAAACGAGCTTTCCCTCCTTAAACAGTGGCTTCAGGAAGGCTCAACAAAACGGGAAACTTATGATCTCAGCACACGGCTTTATGAAGCCTACCGGAAATACCAGATCGACTCGGCCATTGTTTACGCCGAAAGAGCGCTAAAGAATGCTGCGACCCAGGAAAACATTAAGTACACTCGTCTTCAGCTCGTAATTCTGTACTCTTCCACAGGCATGTTTCGCGAAGCGGAAACCATCCTCCGGAGTATTAATAAAAATGTACTCCCCGATTCTCTGTTGCCTGACTACTATAATGCCTGGAGATTGTTCTTCAATTATTATGCGGCCAATGTGCAGCTTCCCGAATATGATCAAAAAACCAGAACCTACCGCGACTCTTTGATGCAGGTATTGAATCCCGGGTCGATGTTTTTCCGCATCAATCAGGCCGAAAGCCTTATAGAAAAAGGGGAAACTCAGACAGCCAGCCATCTGTTGACCAATATGCTTGGGGAGATCAATCCTGAAAATGAAAACTATGCCATGGTCACCTTTTTAAAAGGATTGCTGCACGAAATCAGAGGAGAAACACAAAAAAGTCAACAATTCTTTGCTTTATCTGCCATCAATGACATTCGAAAGTCAACCAAAGACAACTCTTCCATCCAACATCTGGCTGCGCTGGCTTATGAACAGGGAAATATTGAACGGGCTTTTCATTATTCACAAGTGGCTCTCAACGATGCACTGTTTTGCAACGTACAATTCAGAACTTATTACCTTACGCAGTTTTTTACATTTATCAATGCCAATTACAAAGAGAAAATAGAGCATCAGAAAAACCAGTTATGGCTGTTTCTGTCCCTGATTAGTTTACTCTCCCTCTTTCTGATTGTGGCGGTCATTTATGTTTACAAACAAATGGACAAAGTGTCACGAATCCGCCGGGAGCTTGACGAAATGAATAAAGAATTGATTCGTCTGAACAGTAACATTAGCCAAAAAAACGAACAATTAAACGATCGAAATGCCCTGCTCATAGATTCCAACCAGATTAAAGAAGAATACATTGCTCATTTTTTTGACCTCTGCTCTACTTACATCAACAAATTGGAGAATTATCGGAAAACATTGAACAAAAAGGCTGTGAGCGGAGAGCATAAGGAGCTGTTCAAAATGTTGAAATCAAACTCTGTGATTGAATCCGAAGTGGAAGAGCTCTATCACCATTTCGACACCATCTTTCTTAACCTCTATCCCTCCTTTGTGGAAGAATTCAATGCCCTGCTCACTGATGAAGAAAAATCTGAACCAAAGAACAGTGATCGGTTGAACACGGAGTTGCGCATCTTTGCACTGGTGCGGCTGGGTATTACCGACAGCGTAAAAATAGCTTCATTTTTGCGTTACTCTCTAAGCACCATTTACAACTATCGCACCAGGGCCCGCAACCGGGCAGCAGTTCCCCGCGAGAAGTTTGAAGAAATGGTCATAAAAATTGGAACACTACGCAAAAATGCGTCAGCCGACTCTTAATGTACAAAGCCTTTATATTCGGTGAGGAAAAGAGCTTTGTTTCACTCTATCTGCAAAAAGAACCTCACAGTATGATCGATGATAATTAGTAACTGTCCATAAAACCCCACTTGCTGCGTTACCATTGCCTCCAAAACACTCATTTACGTAAGCAAACTGCTCTTTTGGCGGCTTGCGCCACCCATCATCGGTCGCCAAAGGCTTGCCGACGGCACGGCGCTAATGCTTTAGGCGTCACGCGGTCGCAAGCCCCCGATGATATCGGGGCAGGCATTGCAATTGGCACTTTCTGATCAGACACATGACTAAAAACAAACTTTACTTAGTCTATTGACGGGCACTAATAAGTTTCTAAGTTCCATCAGCGCTACTTTTTCAGGCATTCATACATATACAACAAACTCGAATTCAATGAATAAACTTTTACACTCACTACTTTTAACACCTAATCTCACTGTCGGATTTCATTTTAGCTAACTTTGATTTCCGGAATTAACATAAACGATAAATCAAATTCATGGCTGCAGAAAGTAAAAGGTTTTATGTAGTGGATGCATTGCGTGGTTTTGCCATCATTTCAATCATGTTATTGCACAACATCGAGCATTTCGACTTCTATTATGTGCCGGAAAACATTCCCGCGTGGATGGCTGGTATGGACCGGGTTATTTGGGATACTATGTTTTTTCTTTTTGGTGGAAAATCATATGCCATGTTTGCCCTTCTGTTTGGGTTAACCTTTTACATCCAGATGCACAATCAGGAGAAACACGGAGAAGATTTCCGCCCCCGTTTTGCCTGGCGCATGTTTTTACTGCTGATATTTGGAATTATAAATTCTGCATTCTTTCAGGGAGACATTTTATCATTTTATGCAATACTCGGCATCCTGCTGATACCGGTAGCCAGGCTCAGTGACAAAGCACTGTTTTATTATCGCCCTCATTTTATTTCTGCAACCCTACGAAATGGTCAGGCTTTTTACCGCGATTCAAAATCCTGAAATGCCAATATCCGATCCTGCCTCTTGGACATATTTCGGAAGAATGAGTGAATACGCTACAGGAGATTCCTTACTTGCCACCATCAAAGGAAACCTGACCAACGGCAAAGTGGCCGTATTTCTCTGGAACTGGGAAAACGGACGATATTTTCATATTCTGGCCCTTTTTATCTTTGGATTACTTGCCGGCCGACAGAAGTTATTTGCCTGGAATGCCGGGAACAAACAGTTCTGGATCAAGGCACTCATCATATCAGCAGTAGCCTTCATTCCTTTGGTTGCGATCAAAACAAGCACAGATAATCTTATAGAAAGTGACGCCATTCGCCGTTCTTTCAGTATCATTGAAACCTCATGGACCAACATAAGTTTCATGATTGTATTGCTTTCGGGGTTTGTTTTGCTTTTTCATTCAAAGTTAATGCACAAAGTGCTCAATGTTTTCACCCCTATTGGAAAGATGAGCTTATCAAATTATGTGTTTCAGTCAGTCATAGGGGCTTCCATCTACTATGGATTCGGACTCGGTTTATACAAACATGCCAACACCACCCCTGCATTTCTCATCGGACTGGTACTTGCGGTCATCACCTGGTTTCTTTGCCGCTGGTGGGCCGCACACCACAAAAGGGGACCTCTGGAAGCCATCTGGCACAAAGCAACCTGGTTCAATTCAGAGAAAAAACATCATTAAGACGAGGCTTTCTGTCTGTAACAACACACTCCTTTCACACACAACAAATGACAACCTGTTACAGAGACTGCCAATTTAAAACCACCCGGAGACTGGATTCTGCGGGTGGTTTTTGTTGTTAGCTATTTATTATTTTTGATGGTGGCATAAAAATCTTAACATAACCGATCTGGAAACAGCTCATTTGGTTACACTTACCAGCTATCCGCGACATATTCTGAAAAGACGGAGGTACTTCCTTAACAAGTATTTGTGATAAATTTTTAACTTCGATAAATTTTAATCTTCCCGGTTTTTCTATATGCAATTGATAACAAAACAATTTTGGGTATCAGGTCTGGTGATGATGCTTTTCGGAATTACCATGGTGGTAGTGGGTACCATCAACAATTTCCTGGTCGTGGAGTTTGGCGTGGATAAACTTTTCATCGGCCTTTGTGCATCCATCCTGGCAGCCGGGGTGTTTTCAGGTCTTTTCTCATTTGGCCCAATGGTTGAGCAATGGGGCTACAAACCGGTAATGCTGGGGGGATTACTGCTGGCGATTGCAGGTATAACAGGAATTGTTTACTCCCCGATGGTAATTTATGTGCCGGTATTCTTCTTTTTTATTGGAGCTGGCGGAGGAACGGTCAACGGAGCAACCAATATGTTGGTGGCTAAAATATTTCCAGAGAATAACAGCGCATATTTAAGTCTGCTGGGCGTATTCTATGGTGTTGGAGCATTGGGATTGCCTTTGCTTACCTCACTCATGCTTGAGAATGATTTTCCGTATCAGACGATCCTGAAAATGGCAGCGGGATTTCTGTTTATTCCCACTCTACTGGTCTTGTTTCTTAAATTTCCCGGTGCCGGTAAGTCAGAGCCTATCCCACTTAAGAAGTTCTTTCTCATGTTTACCCATCCGGCAATCCTGTTTTTTGGGTTTTACATGTTCTTTCAGGGATCAATAGAAGGCATCATTCCGGTTTGGGCACCTTCCTACCTCTCCGAAATAACCGGGGTGACATACGAAAAAGGGCTTTATGCAATTACAATAAGCGCTTCGGGACTTACGTTCGCCCGCCTCTTGCTGGGCCGTTTTCTCAAGATATATCCTTCTTTCAGAGTATTGCTTGTCAGCATGGTCATTTTTACTTCCGGAACAATCATTTTCGGATGGGGTAGTTCGTTCCTGATCAGTCTCTCCGGAATTGCCATAATGGGGATTGGAATGGCGGCTTTCTTCCCGGTAATGATGGGCTATACTGTAAGTCATTTCCCTAAAAATGCGGGAACTGCCCTTAGCCTGGTAATGGCAATGGGGCTGGTTGGCAATTTACTGATCAACTATATCACCGGCCTTATTCTGGATTATTTTGGCGTGGATAAATTCATTTATGTAATTGCAGCATTGCTCCTGGGCCTCTTTACTTTGCTTTATTTAATTCGAACAAGACTTTTGAAAAAGAAATAACCCGACTGTATCAGAAGCTGATTATCCTTTAGAACCATGCTACCGGCTCCACGCATTTGTTCATGGTAAAATCACAAAGCAGCCACGGTACGAATCTCCCCTTAAAAACCATTTTTTTACAAAAAAATAAATGCTACTTTCGCGCCCGGTTTTTTCATAAAAACATTAATAGTAAAGAGCATGGAAAACTTAGGAGACTCAGTCTGGTCAGCAGCAGTATTGTTATTTTTCTTGATGGATCCACTGGGAAATATTCCCGTAATGCTGTCTATTCTGAAGGGAATAGACACCAAGCGCCAACGGGTTATTATCGCACGAGAATTATTTATTGCACTTGGGATTTTGCTCATTTTTCTTTTTGCCGGAAAACCACTTCTCAACTTCCTTCATCTGGAACAGGAAGCAGTCACCATTTCCGGAGGACTTATACTTCTGATCATCGGGTTACGCCTCATTTTTCCTCAAAAACACGGTCCAATGGGACAAACCCCGGGAGGAGAACCGTTCCTGGTTCCCATTGCCATCCCTATGATTGCAGGCCCCTCGGTACTGGCCATGCTTATCCTGATGACTCAGAGTCAACCCGGTAATATGACCAACTGGTTCTTTGCTTTATTGATTGCCTGGGCACTCTCTGCCATAATTCTCCAGACAGCCCCGGCTCTTCTACGCGTGCTGAAAGAAAGAGGACTGATTGCCCTGGAGCGTCTCATGGGGATGATCCTGGTCATGATGGCTGTACAAATGCTCATCAATGGTTTCAAGGTACTTTTTGCCGGCTAAGGCAAAATGTAATGTTTACCCTGCTGTCTTTTGGCAATTCCTTATTTCTATTATTATATTAGAGATTAATAAATTAGTTAGTAGTTTTTAGTCAGTAGCAGGCTTTCAGCTACAAGCATGCAGGAATAACAAACAAGACCATATAGACACCACTTTTTCACAGGCTTATAATTTGAGCCGGACAAAAGTTATTTCGTATATATGTCACGAAACCAGTTTTTGCTACCACTCCTATTCATTCTCCTTTGGAATTCAGGATTCATCGGAGCCGAATACGGACTGCCTTACACCGGGCCTTTCACGCTCATGTTCTGGCGCTACGGAGCGCTTACACTTATTCTCTTTATCTATCTTCTGATAACCAAACGGCTCTGTTTTCCCGGGTGGCCTATAACAATTCCAAATATGCTTGTTGGACTGCTAGCTCATGGTGTGTGGCTAACCGGAGTGTTATTTTCGTTAAACCTGGGTGTTCCGGCAGGCATTGTAGCCCTGATCACAGCCCTTCAACCCATGGCCACCGGGGCTTTTTCCCGCTCCATCACCGGAGAGCGAACTTCCAGGCAACAATGGGCTGGTCTGGTTATTGCTTTTGTGGGTGTTGCCCTGACGGTTTTTGCACGAATCGACTTCTCCGACCTGCAATCTGCCGGAGCTTACCTGATTCCTTTTATTTCGGTTGTTGCCATGACCTCTGCTAACCTGATAGAACGGGAAATGGAAATTGCAGAACACTGGCGCATTCTCCCTATGGATCAAACTCTTTTCTATCAGAGCTTTGCTACTTTTCTGGCTTTTATTATTCCGGCCTTCTTGTTCGAGAACTTCCGGACTCAATGGGAATCCCCCTTTATTCTTACCATGATGTGGCTTATTGTCCCCGTTTCTATCGGTGCCTACGCCAGTATGTGGAAGCTGCTCGAACGCATGGAAGCGAATCGCTTTGCATCCCTGTTCTATTTTAGTCCGCCTGTAACTATGCTGATGGCCTGGATGGCTTTTGGCGACACCCTTTTGCTTACCGATGTGGGAGGACTGATTATTGTATTTTCAGGGGTGTTATTCACTCAAAAACACTCAACACCAAACCGTCAGTGACATTCCGGGCGGTTCCCTTCAGTAATCGAGCTTTTAAAAACAAAAAGAAATCCCGGGTTGTTTTGTAATAAAACATCACTTAAAAATCCACAAATGGGAACCTATCGTTTGCATGTCCGCCAGAAAATAAAAGCCTCCAAAGACAAAGTGTGGGATTTCATCTCTTCTCCCCGTAACCTTAAAATCATCACCCCGGAGCACATGGGGTTTGATATCATAACTCCCGGTCTTCCCGAAAAAATGTATGCCGGGATGATGATTGAGTACCAGGTTCAGGCCCTGCCCGGATACAAAACACGATGGCTCACTGAAATTACGCAAGTGCAGCCCGGGGATTTTTTTATTGACGAGCAACGCTCCGGACCTTACAAACTGTGGCATCATCAGCATCACCTTGCGCCCGATGAAAACGGTACAATCATGACCGATATTGTGCACTATATCCCACCCTTTGGCTTGCTTGGAGATCTCGCCAACCAACTAATAATAAAAAGACAGCTCAATGCAATTTTTGAATACCGGAGGATCGCACTGGAAAGAAAGTTTCCCTAATAAACAAAGGATGCCCCCCGTCTTAAAAAAACAATTTTCTCTGGAAGTTCAGAAATAAAATGGCTATCTTAATCGATGTGAAAAGGACAGCCAACTTAGACTGTTACAATGAGCATTAAATTAAGTCAGCTATGTCTCCTGCATTTATCCTAAAAAACGGACGAATCTTTGACGGCCGGTCTTTTTTGTCACCGGGATTCTCCATTGTTATCAGGCCTCCATACATTCTGGCCATCACACCTCATCCCCCGTCGCATTTGCCCTCTATAGACCTTCAGGGAAAAGTGGTTGCCCCTGGTTTCATCGACCTACAGGTAAATGGTGGTGGAGGGAAATATACTTCCCTTGAACCATCAGAAAAATCTTTCCACCAAATTGCCAACGCCCATCTGCAAAAAGGCACAACATCAATGTTGCTGACAATCATTACATCAGCAGAAGACACCCGTCAAAAGGCCTTAAGTATTATGCACTCCATAATGGAAAAGGAACAGTCACTACTGGCCGGAGCTCATCTGGAAGGTCCTTTTTTGAACCCCTCCAAAAAAGGAGCTCACCATGAACCCTGGCTGCAACCACCAACTCCGGCACTCCTCAAACAAATTTCCGATGAAGGCGGCAATGTGGTAAAAGCAATAACGGTATCTCCCGAACTGTTCACTTCGGCCAATCTGGACATCCTTTTAGAAACAGGCTGGATATTATCGGCCGGACACACCACTGCCTCCTTTGAAAGTGCAATGTCTTTCTTCGATCACGGAGGACACATGGCCACTCATCTGTTTAACACCATGCCTGCCATCACCGGTCGTGAACCTGGTATTGTTACGGCCATATTTGAACACCAGGGTGCCAGGGCAGGAATCATTGCCGATGGGCACCATGTTCATCCTGCAGCCATTCGACTGGCCCAAAAAGTTATGGGCGATCGTCTGTTTCTGGTCTCTGATGCCACCTTTCTCGGACAAAAAGATGGTGAGGTCCATTTCGGTCCAACAACTTTTCGCATGAAAGATGGCATCTGTTATAACCAGGAAGGCAAACTGGCAGGCTCTTCAATCTCTATTGGACAGGCAGTTCAATACTGCATTACAAAGGCAGGCATTTCCGATGTGGATGCTTTGCGAATGGCCACTTTTACCCCGGCCTCGATCCTTAAGGCCACCGACCGAATAGGACGCTTACGCAAAGGCATGCTGGCCAATATGGTAATTCTAAGAGAAAACCGGGAAGTTGAAAAGGTCTATTATGAAGGAGAATTGGTGGAATAGGAGTCCGCCACACCTGTTCTTTACCTCTGTTTTATGAAATCGTGAGCCTTAGAACCAACGGGCTTTGTTTGAGAGGAATCCGTCACGCAAGATCCCATCTGATTGTATGACCCTAAGAGCTGTGAGCCATGATCTAACAGCCACATCCAACTCTTATATGCCCTTTATGGTTAAACCCTATTCAATTTTCTTATGTGCTCCAAAAATTCCATTTATCAAAACAACCCATTGATCTTGCTATCCACTTTATCAATGACAGCGCTCAGATTACTCCTGTCTTTGATGAAATCGTTGTTATCAACATCTACAATCAATAAATTGCTCTCTCTGTAGTTTTTGATCCACCCTTCGTAACGCTCATTTAACCGTCGCAAATAATCCAGACGGATTGATGACTCATACTCACGGCCGCGCATTTCAATCTGACGTACCAGAGTGGGGACCGAAGCCCTGAGATAAATAAGTAAATCGGGAGGTGCTATCAGACTACTCATCAGATTAAACAAACCGGTATAATTTTCATAATCTCTGGGACTCATCAAACCCATATCAAAAAGATTGGCCGCAAAAATCACAGAATCCTCATAAATGGTCCGATCCTGAATAACACTGGCGTTGCCTTCTCTGATTTTCACAATCTGAGAAAAACGACTTTTAAGAAAATACACCTGAAGATTAAATGACCAGCGTCTCATATCATTGTAAAAATCGGCCAGGTATGGATTATCTTCCACATCTTCATAATGAATGTCCCATCCGTAGTGACGGCCAAGTAAACCGGCCAGTGTTGTTTTTCCGGAACCTATATTCCCGGCAATGGCTATATGCATCAGCGTTTTTTTTATTAAGTCTATTCCAAAAAGGAAGAATTTTGTCAAATTAAAATCGAACGGTTTCCTTTTAACACGGAGTTATCATTAGATAATGAGGATTCAAATAAAACGGCTCAACGAATAAGTTGGTAAAAACGGACTTTTCGGAGTGACCTCATTTATTCAACTTCAACAGATCATCAAGATAATCCCGGTTATTGGAAAGTCGTGGCACCTTATTCTGCCCCCCCAGTTTGTTGCGTGATTTCATCCAGTCAAAAAACAAACCTTCCCGTGCCACCACCAAATCCGGAGGATCCAACGTGATGCCTTTGTAACGTTTGGCCTCATAATCGCTGTTAACATCCTGCAATCCCTGATCAAGTGCATCCCGGAATTTCTCCGTCGAATCCGGAGCTTTTTCAAATTCAATAATCCACTGGTGGGCTCCTTTACTTCCGGTGCTCATATACAACGGTCCGGCAGTATACTCCTTAATAACTGCCCCTGTAGCCGCGCATGCTGCATCCAATGCCTTGGTGGCATTGTCAATGATCACCTCCTCACCAAAAGCATTTATGAAATGCTTTGTGCGTCCCGAAATAATAAACTTGAAAGGATAACGATGGGTAAACCGAACCGTGTCTCCAATCATATACCGCCACAATCCTCCGTTGGTACTGATAATAATAGCATAATCCTTATTCAGCTCCACCTCATCGAGGGTTAGTGCTTTCGGATGGGCTTTTCCCACTTCTCCCATAGGGACAAACTCAAAAAACACCCCATAATCGAGCATGAGCAACATAGACGAAGATTTCGGATCGTCCTGAATACCGAAAAAACCCTCCGATGCATTGTAAGTCTCCATGTAATGCATCTTATCGGTAGGAATCAGCTCTTTGTATTGTTGCCTGTAGGGAGTAAAATTAATGCCTCCATGAATAAACAGCTCCAGATTGGGCCAGATATCAAGAAGATTTGTTTTACCGGTGGTCTTAAGAATATGCTTAATCAACACCAAAAACCACGAAGGAACTCCGGCCAGGGAAGTCACATTCTCTTTGGTGGTAATTTCAGTCATCTTCTCCAGCTTCTCTTCCCACTCTTCCATCAGGGCCACATCGGGACCGGGAGTTTTCAGGAACTGTGTCCAGAAAGGCAAATTCTCTATCAGAATGGCAGATAAATCGCCGTAGTAAGAGTCATTGCTAAAGTTATTGATCTGATGACTACCGCCAAGCGTGAGTGTTTTCCCTGTAAAAACCTCATTGTTCGGGTAATTATCGTTGTACAGCACCAAAACATCGCGGCCACCGCGGAAGTGACACGATTCCAAAGCAGATTTTGTCACCGGAATAAACTTGCTTTTAGAGGAAGTTGTCCCGGAAGATTTGGCGAACCAGCGAGTTACACCGGGCCACAAAACATCCTTCTCCCCTTTCTTCAAACGTTCCACATAAGGTTCAAACCCTTCGTAACCCTGAACGGGGACACGCTCCTGGAACTGATGAATACTCCGGATATCTGTAAAACCATGTTCCTTTCCCCATTCGGTATCCCTGGCCTGTTCGATGAGCGAAAAAAAGACCGATTCCTGCACTTCCATGGGCGCTTTTCGAAAAAGATCGATTTGCGACAACCGTCTGGCATTGAACAGTCCTACAATGCTGGGTATAATTGGCATAAAAATGTCTGTTTTTTGTTTAGATTGTAAATATAAATAATTTTGTTCCAATCAATCAACCACATCCACCAACACAAACTGTAAACTATGAGTTATTTCGATATTATTGTGGGGATCCTGCTTATCCTGGCGGGGCTCAAAGGACTCAAAAACGGCCTGGTAAAAGAACTGGCCGGTCTCACTGCCTTAATTCTGGGAATCATTCTTGCCGTACAGTTTTCAGACCTGACAGCCCGTTTGCTTTCTGGTTTTTTCCAGTCAGACCACATGCCCATTATCGCATTTCTGGTCACATTCATTGTTGTTGTCGTTGGAGTACACCTTATCGCACAATTACTCCATACACTCATCAACGCTGTGGCTCTGGGTGTATTTAACCGCATTCTGGGACTGGCTTTCGGCATACTCAAGGCCGGTTTTATCATTAGCATACTGCTACTTGGATTGCAGGTGTTTGGCCTCGAAAAATCGGTGGTGACCCCAAAAGAACAGGAACGCTCCAAACTCTATCCTCCGGTTAAAAAAGCAGCTCCCATGATTTTTGATCTTTTTGAAAAAGATCTGGACGACTTTTTCCGTCCTGACAAAGACAGTGGCCAAAGTCCGGTAACAGTTTAACCGGAATGATTGAGATTGCTTCAATACGTTTGCAATGACGTACTTGTTATTTAATATGGCAGAGGTTAACAGAATGCAGGGTGACGTTGCTCCGGGAAAATTGTAATAAATAGCCCCCTCTCATTATTGGTCGCGATGCGACCAATAATGAGAGGGTTCAGCCTGTTTACACCTTCCCTGTCTAATGTATAAGGTAGGTTAAAGAACTGTATCAATATTTATTTGTATTTTTGCCGATTCTAAAGCAAAATCTGATAATTCCAGATACTGAAAATTTTACAAATATGAATTTCGTAGAAGAACTGAAATGGCGCGGTATGATTCACGACATCATGCCCGGGACAGAGGAACAACTGGAAAAGGAAATGACCGCAGCCTATGTGGGCATTGATCCCACAGCCGATTCGTTGCACATTGGTCACCTGGTAGGGGTGATGATGTTGCGCCACTTTCAGATGGGCGGACATAAACCCATCGCTTTGGTTGGTGGTGCTACCGGAATGATTGGAGATCCTTCCGGAAAATCCCAGGAACGTAACCTGTTGGATGAAAAAACCCTGCGCCACAATGAAAACAGCCTGAAAAAGCAGCTGGCGAAGTTTCTGGACTTTTATTCCGACAAGCCCAATGCGGCCGAACTGGTCAACAACTACGACTGGATGAAGGAGTTTTCTTTCCTTGAATTTATCCGTGACGTAGGCAAGCACATCACGGTCAATTATATGATGTCAAAAGACTCGGTAAAAAAACGTCTGGGCAGTGAATCCCGCGAAGGACTCTCATTCACCGAATTCACTTACCAGTTGGTTCAGGGATACGATTTCCTGCACTTATTCAACCAAAAAGGCTGTAAACTCCAGATGGGGGGCTCCGACCAGTGGGGAAACATCACCACAGGCACAGAACTTATCCGCCGAAAAACCGGAGGAGAGGCGTTTGCCCTGACCTGTCCGCTGATCACCAAAGCCGACGGAGGGAAGTTCGGTAAAACGGAATCAGGCAATGTATGGCTCGATCCGGAGCGAACCAGTCCTTACGCATTCTATCAGTTCTGGCTGAACACCTCAGACTCAGATGCTGAAAAATACATCAAAATTTTCACCCTTCTATCGAAAAAAGAAGTGGAAGCCTTGGTCGCAGAGCATCAGGAAGCACCTCATATGCGCAAATTACAGAAGCGCCTTGCCGAAATCGTCACCGAACTGGTACACGGCAAAGAAGCGCTGGAAACGGCCATTGAGGCTTCACAAATCCTTTTCGGCAAAGGGGTTACCAATACTCTTCGCAAACTGGACGAAAAAACGCTTTTGGCTGTTTTTGACGGAGTTCCTACCTTCAACATCAGTAAAGAGGAGTTGGCTTCAGGCATCGGAATCATGGATTTGGTCGCTGAGAAAACAGAAGCTTTACCCAGTAAAGGCGAGGCTCGCCGAACCATTAAAGGTGGCGGACTGGGGCTTAATAAAGAAAAAGTTACTTCAGACGATCTGATCGTCACCACCAACGATTTGCTCAACGACAAATACCTGCTGATACAAAAGGGCAAGAAAAACTATTTTCTCATCATTGCTGAATAATTCAACATGAAGGAAATGTGGAGTCACCTGGGGGGATTTGGAAAGCTGCTGGTTACCGTACTGTTGGTTTTCACCAGCTTCATGGTCTTTTCATTGATTGCAGTGCTGGCAGCCCTTCCCTTTTCGGATGGACTATCTCTGCTTGATGGGCCTCAAGCCTCCTTGACAACAGGAATGCTTCGCTATTTCCAGATTGTACAAAGCATATCGGTTTTTATTATCCCGTCATTGTTGGCGGGATTGCTTTTTTGGGGACATCTGACTCGCGGAATTGGTTTCTCAAAACCTCAGGGAGGCTCCGTCATCCTGAGCTTACTGATTATCCTGGTTTCACAACCACTGGTAAGCTACCTGGGCATATGGAACAGCTCCATGGAATTACCGGATGCGCTCCGGGGACTGGAACAATGGATGGCCCGGTCGGAAGAAAATGCTGCAGATTTTATCTTTCAGATTCTGGATACTGACGCCCCTGCAATTCTTCTGCTGAATATCCTGATGATTGCCATTCTTCCGGCACTTGGCGAAGAGATGCTTTTCAGAGGTGTATTGCAACCTGTTTTTGGAGAGTGGTTCCGCAGCAAACATTTAGCAGTGTTGGTAACGGCATTTCTTTTCAGCGCCATACACCTGCAATTTTTTACCTTTATGCCTCGGTTTTTCCTTGGTCTTGCGCTGGGGTATTTAATGGTGTGGAGCAAGAACCTCTGGTATCCCGTTGCAGGGCATTTTGCTAACAACTTTCTTTCTTTGGCAATCTTCTATTTCTACCGGCACACAAATCCTGATATAAACCCGTTGGAGCCTGAAGCTGAAATGCTTTCACCCGTGTGGCTTCTACCATCAGTAGTCCTGTTGTTTTGGCTTTCCTGGGCGTTTTTCAGAAAAGAGAATTCACTTAAATCCTGATATAAAAGCACAAAAAAACGTCCACCGAAATTCAGTGGACGTTTTTTTATTGATTGAATAATTTTTCTATCCTGCTTTATTCATGAATTATCATTATGAGATGTTCTAACATCAAGAAATACAGGCAGACACAAGCAAATTTGATGCAGCAAATAGTGAACTATTTTTAAATCAAATTTGGCGAGGACGCTTGTATTTTGCTGATAGTTGGACATCAGAATAGATTATTTGTGAATAATGCAGGCTATACTGTCATAATATCCTTTTCCTTTTTCTCCAGAAGTTCATCCACTCTCTTGGTGAAATTATCTGTGAGTTTTTGTACCTGTTCTTCGGCATCTTTTTCCATATCCTCAGGCAGGCCATCTTTCTTTAGTTTTTTCAGATCGTTCATAACATCACGGCGGCCATTGCGGATACTAATACGGGCTTCTTCTCCCTCTTTTTTCACCTGCTTTACAAGCCCCTGACGACGTTCTTCGGTGAGAGGTGGAATATTTATACGAACCAACTCACCATTGTTGTCCGGATTAAGCCCCAGATTGGCATTCATTATAGCCTTTTCAATAGGTCCGATCATTCCACGCTCCCAGGGCTGAACAGCGATGGTCCGCGGATCCGGAGTGTTGATACTGGCCACCTGCTGCAGCGGTGTCATGGAACCGTAATAATCTACCATTATTCCATCCAGCATCTTGGGGTTTGCTTTACCGGCACGGACTTTACCCAACTCCCGGTCGAGATGGTCGATGGCTTTTTGCATATTTTCTTCTGCGCTTTCCAGCAAAATTTGAACATCATCTTCCATGATTGTAAATGTATTGGTTGGTAAAAAATTAATTTCATATTCATTTAACCTGCTTTCTTCACAAATAATTTATTCCGATGCACAAGTATCCATTACAATAATTCATGAAGAAAGCAGGTTAATTGTCAACAAAAATATAAAACTTTGGAATATTACGAAACAAGAGACACTTTATCAATCAGCCAAATCTATCGTCAGTAACTTCGAAAAGCAACTTTTTTCTCCAGCCGCACCCCAATAATTCAAAGCATATTACTTCTCCAAAAACCTCTTTACCACCTGCAACGAGACCTCAGGGTATTCGAGGAATGAAGCGTGACCACAACCTGTGAAATGACAATGAGCCATTTGGGGATATTGCAACAAAAGGGTTTTGTAATAATCTGCGGGCATAAAAGGATCTTCGCTTCCGGTTATCAGCAAAACATCCTTCATTTTTTGATTCATCAACTTCCGGTAATCAGAGCGGTTCATAATTGCCCTGAGTGTTTTTATCATTCCTTCCGCAGAACATCTGTCAGCTTCGGATTTCAGTTTATGCCCACGGATTGCAAGACGTTCTCTGTTTTCAGGTGCCAGCATCGACGGTCCAACATTTTTTATCAACAAAGACTTTCTACCTTTTCGGATCAAATCAATTTGCCTTTTGCGCCTTTCTATCTGGACAGGAGTGTCGGGCATTGGCGTGGAATGCAATAGAACAATCTTCCCAATTCTGCGGGGATAAAGAAGCGCCATCTCCAGAGCAAGATACCCCCCCATGGAATGCCCGATGACATGCACCGGTCCGTCTGTTGATTGATGCTGATCTATGACGCCCATCAAATGTGCGGCCCAGTCAGGAAACATTTCCCCATCCTCCCGGGCTTTTGATTTTCCATGTCCCGGCAAATCGGGAATATACAATGATCCGTTGAGCGCCATTTTCTCAGCCCAGGGAAGCCATACGTCACCACTTTCCAGAAATCCATGCAGGAACAAAAAAGCAGGACCTGTCATTTCTTCCCTGCGGTATAAATGCATTTTATAATCCATCACGGCAAAAATAACGAAATAAACTTTCTGTAATGGATGGTTCAAAATCCCCAATCATCTGCATTCAACAACTCTGATAATTTAAATAGACTGAAAGCCTGCAATGACAATACAAAGGCTCACAGAGTGCAAAGAAGAACCTGGTTTCCCGGGATCTTTGCACTCCAATGAGCCTCTGAAAATGATTCCTGAAACATCCAATCCTTAACGCGCAATTATCAGTTCAGGTTTCTTTGACGGTGCTTTCACAATCCCGAATTCGGAACTGAATTTTTCAATGTACTCCATGAACAATGGGATTCTTCTCACCGTATAACCACAGTCATTTTCGAATGGAACGCACCGGATTTCTGTAAATACAGACCCTTTCTCAGTAACAACAATCACTTTTAGGGGAACTTCCATCTCTTTTCCCGAATTGGATGATAAAATCAGATAATTACCGAATGTTTTATATTCAAAGATTTCGCCTTGCACACGGACTTCACCTTCTGTTTCCGGCTTAAGTCCATACCCGTCAACAGACCAGTTGACTGAAGAAACAACCGCATCTCCATCCACCGAAGCCCGAAAACGACCAGTTTTACTTTTTCTTACCGGAAGCCGTCTTTCCTTCCAGTCACCAACAGCTTTATGGTAATCAAAAATTTGCTTATCCAGCGTTAATGTTTCACCATAAACAGGTTCGAAATTAGAATCAACGACTGGTATCGCGTTTTTTAAAGCAACCTGCAGGCTCGTTTTTTCATCAACACAATCACTCCTGACAGCCTCAACTTCATCAATTAAATCCAGTGACTTCTCATCAAATTCCAGCTGTACCATTTCCCTAAAGTGACTGTTTAGTTCAACAGCTGGGGTATAGTTTATTTCGGCCACCTCAAAATTCACCCATGCAGGCCGGCATCTGAAGGCTCCGACAATACGCACCGTTGACGACTCCATTTGATACGTACGATAACGAATGTAATAGTGCGAATCATCCACATGATATACCTGAAAAAGACTCAGGCATCCATCCGATGTTTTTGCACCAAATACTCTTCGGGAACAAACATACTTATCTTCAATCCAAGGCAGCGGAAAATCTACATATACCGCAACCTGGTCAAAAGGTACCTCATTAACCTCCCCATATGTCAGCCGATACAGATGAAATCTTCTGGCCTTCGGAAAATCAGGCATCCTGCCAATACCCAGTGATGTTCCACACAGGGTTTTCAACTTTCGCCCCATGTGGATACCTTCTAATTGAAATTCAGCTCCGCTAAAGTTGCTGCTCTTCACAATTCCGTTATCCAAATCCAGAAAATAACCATTTCGAAGGGTCAGGTTGCCTTCCGATTTAACTTCTGCATACTCTTCCGGAAACAAGTCATAAGTAATCGTCAGGTCATCAATAAAGGCGCGGTCAAGTACATTGTCCACACCCACCAGAGGAACTGTTACTCCTGCCCCTCCGATTGCATCCGTTACCTGACCGGCAATATTACTTACGGTGGATTCTATCACAGATTGAGCAATCCACAATATCAATGGAATCAAGATAGCACCCACGATGGAGGAGATGACTCCAATCAGGATACCGCCAAGAGCTCCCAGAATTCCACCTGCAAGATAACAATACCAGGGAATATCCACATCAATATCGGGATCATCTGTTTCAAAACGAACTCTCAATTCACCGGCCTGAATGGATACGAAAATACGGGCTCCTATTTCTCCTGAAGCCTCGTAACAAGTGCCTGATTTCTTAACCTTACCGGATACTTGTATGTTATCATCACCGGGTGCAATATCAAGTTCGGTAAGTTTTACTCCGTCTTTTATTGTGTGATTTCCGCGGAAACGACAATTACTAAACGCCCCTTCGGAAAGCCCGATAGATTCTTCTATTCTGGGCCCTATATTCCGGCACAGCCAGTCAAAATTAATCGCTACTGCGGCACCCGCTCCTTCTCTGGCGAAGGCGCTGTTAAAGGCTCCGAGGTTACCGGCCGTCCCTCCCCCAAAGGTAAGCATCACGCCTAACGCATCTCCATCCTCATCGGTGGAATCATCAATAATCTTCAAATCAGCTCTGGTTATATCAAGCGTATCTGAAGAAGATCGATCCACCGGAATAGGAATAAGCGGAATGGAATGCTCCTTAAGCCTATTCGCCACAAAAGTATTGACCAGCCCTATCGATGTGCCGTCAATTGATAATTCACAAACAAACAGATGATCCTTGAAATCTATTTGAACCAGATCCTTGTCTTCATCAGAGCGATCAACCACCATCCCCGCAACAATTCTAAGCAGTCCTGTATTTTCTTCTCCAAACTCGAGCGATGCTATTAATTCCACGGGGTTTTCCGCAGAAGCCGGAACATCCGGCGGTCGGTTAAAATTGGTTTCGAGATCAAACCTCTCAAGAATATAAGAGTCGGGGAATAAACTACCAAGAAAACCTTCATTATCGAAGATGCCGGAGACAAGATTATTGATGGTCGCTGTACTAACCTCAATAACCATATCAAATCCATGTGTTTGACTTCCTGCCATAGCACTATTATTTTATGTTTATTCTAATTTTGGGAACAAGTCTCTGCCCGTTGGGCATCATAAAATCCTCCACAGGCAACATTTCCTGCAGCCTGAATTCTTTCATTTTTCTTTCCAGAAACGGAGAAACCTTGATTTTATACTTTTTCAAAAAAGCCCCCGGGTCATGCACAAAGAGCTCTTTGTCTTTTGGATTCCGAAGCCTGGCAGTAATTATCTTTTCATGCTCCATCAACTCATTCAGTTGCTCCTGAAATCCTGGGGAGAACCTCTCAAACTCGGCGGTATCGATCAGATCCGGTCTTTTGGGAGTTATCTTCCGGGCTTTCAACTCAGGGATTGCAGGATTTTTAGATTCTTTTGAAGCTTTAGTGCGATTAACCACACTCTTTGCGGTCTTTGTTTCCTGTTTTTTCATAGACACATAATTTTAATTCAACGCAATCACTAACCCGTCGCCAAACACTTACAACGGTTTAGTCTCGATCTGCTCACAAGGACAATGAATTAATTATCAACTATTTCAAATTAAAAATTAAGCATCACTGGGGCTCTGTAACTAGTTTTGTTTTAACAAACAATTGATTATGATATCGTTTAAAACCTTCAACCGTCAAGGTTCTTATTCTTCAGCTGAATAGCTGCAATATCAGAATACCTGACACTCTTACTTTTCCAGACAAGACTGAATCCGGGCGTTATAAAATCATCGGGAATCAAAATTTCTTTCCTAAAGAAAAACACCTGGCGGGATTTAATACTCACCCCATAATCTTTCAGGACTTTTTGAAAACATGCATACACCAGCTCGGTGCAGGAAACAGCATTGTAATTGGAAAAATTAAATCCAAAATCATAAGGTCTGTCGAGAAAACGAATAGCGGAACCAATAACTTCATCGTTGCTAAGGTTGTCACCTGCACCGGATTCAATGGATGGATTACGTCTGAGGACAACCATATAATCGCACCGACAGAAGTTTAGAAAATCTTCCATAAACACCCCTTTCGCCATAGCATGAATAACCATCTGCTCTCCGGCGACGATTGCATCCTGCCTTACATCAGGAACGTATCTCCGGGCTTTGTCTAAAGATGTCTCGCCAATGAAAATACCGGCATGTGTGAAAAATCCGGGAATAAAATAACCATCCAGATAGGACCGATATCCCCTTATCAATATATCTCCGGGCCTGACACTTTTCATTGCCTCCCTCATCTCATCTCCTTTAATAAGGTAGCTCCCCGGATCGTAAAGCAAGAACATTGGATAGACATAAACCTTAATGTCTCCAAAAAAGGTTAAGCCTTTGTTGCGCAGGGTTTCAAGCAGCTTCATAGTTCTTTATTTATCCACAACGACCAACCATTCCGGTTAAAGAATGAAACCCGGAATGCACAAAAGCCGCTCAATTATGCAAATTGAGTGGCACATGAAGATAATCTTTGGTAAATGAAACGAGTCCCGATTGTTCGGGACGAGTTCCATCCGACCTTAATTAACAAATTTTATACGGATGAAAGAAGTGGCCCTAATCAGCCCCAATGTATGGCCAAAAAAAGATTATGTCAATATCCGCTTATAATTCTTCAGGAGAAGTTCATTATAGATTTCTTTCGGAATCAGCTCTGCGTTAATCATCAGATCACGTTCGTGTAATACCCTGTCAAAAGCATTTTTAACCGGAAGCTTATGTAAAACCTTACTTAATATAACTTCTCGGCAATCCTTTAAGTCTATGTGAAATTGCGCTTCAACCTGCCTGATCAATTCCGGATCATATATCAAAACATTACTCTCTGAATGGTGATAAGAAGATCCCCTTGCGATATTGTAGGATCCAATGGAACAAACAGTGTTATCAATCAGTAGATTTTTAGAATGAAAAGCACCTTTGGGCTGCCATTCATAAATATGAATGCCATTTTCAAGCAAATACCTGAAATGCTTTGTACACTCCCAGTACATCCAACCAAAGAGGCCATTCAACATTAAACTTTTAGAGGACTGTTTGCTACAGGTGATCAGATGAACCTCCACGCCCCTTTTCACAGCTTCGGCCAGATAATAACCATAAATTCTTGGCGGACGAATGCCATGACACCCCCAAAAAATATGCTTCCTGGCAGAAGCAATTAGTTCAAGAAATTTATTGGTAAGAGGCAATTCTTCATCGTCGTATGGCTTGTGAGCCATATATGCCACAGATGCGGTTCCGCAAGGTTTATTTTTTTTGAGATAATCCGAAAACTGATGCTCGATAAAGCCCGGATTAATCCACTTGATGGTTTTTACAAACTCATAATATCTGGAATGGGGCTTCTCACGAACTGTTCTCTCCCACAATTTGTATCGATAGAAGTCCTTCAAAAACTGAATTTGAATATCCCTCACCACAGGGCCTTTCAGATAAACATCACTATCACGCCAGGCTTCTTCTTTTATGCCCCCGTAAGCATATTTATCGCCCCAGTTAATTCCTCCCAAAATCGCCTCCTCCCCATCAACGACCATATATTTTTCATGAAAGTGCTGCTTAAGTTTAAGCTTTGCATTTCGCATCAGCTGCTTAAATGGATGGCCTTCATCCCAATGAATTCTCCACCCCTGACCAAGCGGGTTGTATTGATGCAATTCAGCCCCGTGTTTTTCAAGCCGTTTCAATAGTTTCCCGACAAAGGTCGTTTTATTAACAATTTGGTCTAAAATGATTTTTACTTCAACCCCTCGTCCCAGCTTTTCCACAAGCTTATTCACCAGGCGATGCGTAGTTTCATCATTCATAAACGAAAAGGTGACAAGATGAATGGTTTCATGGGCATTCTCAATCAGGCTCCACCGTTTTTCAAAAGACAACTTCCCTGAAGGTAAAAACTCCACATAATTCCCTTCTCTGATTTTAGAATTTGACATCATGCACAATCATTTTTTATGATTCTTCTCAGACAATATTCCGTTAAACATTTCAAAAACGACTGATAAGGACCTATCTACACACCAGCAGTTATCAAGACTTAATTTCATAATCGCATGTGTGCTATTTAACGAACCATTGGGTCAAATAAACTCTTTTATTATCCAATCTTCGAAAATTTTGTTTACTCAGAAAGGTACATAAATAGGAAAGGGAATTCAACCCACTAAGAGATACTCAATAAAGATACGTCCACAAAAAGAAGTTAAAACCACCGGAAATAAACCAACATGAAGTTTTCAAAAAACACATTTTTTATCCTATCTTTACACTAAGATTCCTTCAAGAACTTCCAAAGTGTAAACAATTACCTTAAAGATGTAAAATAGTGTTTCACCCGGAGGAGTTATTCTGCGCTGCAAATTAGATTAGTTATAAATAAAGAACAATTTCTTTAATTTTCTTAGCGAATAAAAATCGTAGCATCTACCTTTGCGGTTCTAAAATCCCAAAGGGGTAGAATAAATATCGAGATACAACTTAAAAATAATGATTTTATGAGCAGTACACTTGGTTCTTCGATTGGGAAGAAGTTGCTGATGAGCCTTTCAGGACTTTTTCTGATTATGTTCCTGCTGGTTCACCTAACCGTGAACTCGTTTCTTTTAATCCCTGACGGGGGTGAATTTTTCAATGCCGGCGCACATTTTATGGCGACAACACCTGCCATCAGAGTCATTGAGCCATTGCTGGCCATCGGCTTTCTGGTTCACATTTTGTATGGTGTTAAACTCACCCTGGAAAACCGCAAAGCACGCGGATCGGCACGCTATGCATCCGGCAAAAAGACCACCGGAGTTACCTGGGCATCTCAAAACATGCTTGTTTTAGGGATTACCGTAGGTGCATTTCTGGTATTGCACATCGCTCACTTTTGGGTAAAAATGAAACTTACCGGCGATCCTTTACTGGAGCACACCGCCATTTCCATTGGCGGAGTTGAAACCGAAGTCGAAAATGCTTATGCTTTGGTAAATCATACATTCAGCTACCTCTGGATTGTAATTGTTTATGTAGTTGCTGCTGTAGGCCTGGCCATCCACCTGTCACATGGTTTCTGGTCAGCATTTCAGACCATTGGTTTCAGCAACCAGATCTGGAGAAAACGACTGACCGTATTAGGTAATCTTTTCGCGATTCTTATCGGTTTTGGATTCTCCATCATTCCGATACTACAGTATTTGTTCTATCAAGGCTAAAATGTTTAAACCAGAGAGATTATGGTAAAATTAGATGCAAAGATTCCCGAAGGGCCAATAGCTCAGAAATGGGAAAACTATAAAGCTAACCAGAAACTGGTTAACCCCGCAAACAAAAGAAAACTGGACATCATTGTTGTTGGTACCGGTCTTGCAGGTGCTTCTGCAGCTGCTTCATTCGGTGAAATGGGCTTCAATGTAAAAGTCTTCACCATTCAGGATTCACCACGCCGAGCACACTCTATCGCTGCACAGGGTGGTATCAATGCTGCAAAAAACTATCCCAATGACGGTGACTCCATCTACCGTTTGTTTTATGATACAGTAAAAGGGGGTGACTACCGTGCCCGTGAAGCCAACGTACACCGTCTGGCCGAAGTAAGCAACAGCATCATCGACCAGTGTGTGGCACAAGGTGTTCCTTTTGCCCGCGAATACGGTGGATTGCTCGACAACCGATCTTTCGGTGGCGCTCAGGTAAGCCGTACTTTCTATGCAAAAGGACAAACCGGTCAGCAGCTGTTGCTCGGCGCCTACCAGGCACTTATGCGTCAGGTAAATGCCGGAAGTGTAAAATTACACACCCGCAACGAAATGGTGGAAATTGTAATGGTGGACGGCAAGGCCCGCGGTATTATTTCTCGTAACCTGGTTACCGGTAAGCTGGAGCGTCACTTCGGACATGCCGTTGTACTGGCCACCGGAGGATACGGAAACACCTTCTTCCTTTCTACCAACGCCATGGGATCCAACGGCTCGGCAGCCTGGAAAGCTTACAAGAAAGGCGCTATGTTTGCCAACCCCTGTTTCGCACAGATTCACCCAACCTGTATCCCCGTTCACGGAGAGTTCCAGAGTAAGCTTACGCTGATGTCCGAATCACTTCGTAACGACGGACGTATCTGGGTGCCCAAGAAGAAAGAAGATGCTGAAGCCATCCGTGCAGGAAAACTCAAGCCTACCGAAATAGCTGAGGAAGATCGTGACTACTATCTGGAGCGTCGTTATCCGGCTTTCGGAAACCTCGTTCCCCGCGACGTTGCCTCACGTGCTGCCAAAGAGCGCTGCGATGCAGGTTACGGAGTAGGAACCACCGGTCTGGCTGTTTATCTCGACTTTAAATCGTCCATCGAACGTCTGGGACGCGATGCCATTGAGGCCCGTTACGGAAACCTTTTCCAGATGTACGAAAAGATTGTGGACGACAATCCATACGAAACACCTATGATGATTTATCCGGCAATCCACTACACCATGGGCGGTATCTGGGTAGATTATGAACTGCAAACCACTGTTCCCGGATTGTTTTCGGCTGGTGAAGCCAACTTCTCCGACCACGGTGCAAACCGGTTGGGAGCATCAGCATTGATGCAGGGACTGGCCGACGGATATTTTGTTTTGCCTTATACGGTTCAGAATTATCTGGCAGACGATATTGCCACGCCCCGCATGACCACCGAAGAGAAAGAGTTTGAAGAAGCTGAAAAAGCAGCGAAAAGCCATTTCGAAAAACTGATGGACATCAAGGGTAACCGCTCAGTGGACAGCATCCACAAAGAGCTGGGCCTTGTGATGTGGGACTTCGTGGGTATGGCACGTAACAAAGAAGGCCTGGAACAGGCCATCGAAAAGATTCAGGGTATCAAAAAAGAGTTCTGGAGCAATGTTCGCATCCCCGGCTCAGAAGAAGACATGAACGTAGAGCTTGAAAAAGCTGCCCGTCTGGCCGACTTCATCGAAATTGGTGACCTGATGGCACGTGATGCACTGCACCGTGAAGAGTCCTGCGGAGGTCACTTCCGTGAAGAGTATCAGACCGAAGAGGGTGAAGCACTGCGTCAGGACGACAAATTTACATACACCGGCTGCTGGCTCTTCAAAGGGGAGGATCAGAAGCCCGAACTTCACAAAGAAGAGTTGAAGTTTGAAGTAGTGAAACTGGTTCAGCGTAACTACAAGTAAACAGGGTGTTAATTAAAAAAGAAGTATCAATCATGGAAAATTCAATAAATATCAAACTCAAAGTTTGGCGTCAAGCCGGCCCCAAAGCCAAAGGCCGGTTCGAAACTTATGAGCTCAGCAATATTTCTACAGACAGCTCCTTTCTTGAGATGCTTGACATCCTAAACGAGCAACTGATTAACAAAGGAGAAGAACCTGTGGCTTTTGACCACGACTGCCGTGAAGGAATCTGCGGTATGTGCTCACTTTACATCAACGGACGTCCGCACGGGCCCGATGATGATGTCACCACTTGTCAGCTGCACATGCGTAAATTCAAGGATGGACAGACCATTACTATTGAGCCCTGGCGCTCCGCTGGTTTCCCGGTAATTAAAGATCTCATCGTGGACCGTACCGCATTCGACCAGATTATTGCAGCCGGTGGATATGTTTCAGTAAATACAGGAGGTATTCCGGATGCGAATGCCATTCCAATTCCAAAACCCGAGGCTGACGAAGCTATGGATGCTGCCTCATGTATCGGCTGTGGTGCCTGTGTGGCCGCTTGTAAAAACGGCTCTGCCATGTTGTTCGTTTCGGCCAAGGTAAGCCAAATGGCATTGCTGCCCCAGGGACGCGTAGAAGCGACCCGCCGTGCTAAAAACATGGTGGCTAAAATGGACGAATTGGGATTTGGTAACTGTACCAATACAGGTGCCTGTGAAGTGGAATGCCCCAAAGGTATCTCGCTGGCAAACATCGCCCGTCTGAACCGTGAATTCCTGAAAGCCAAGCTTCAGGACTAATTCATATAAGCACATTTTTCAACCCGCTTTCGATGATTTCTACCAATCAGTCGAAAGCGGGTTTTTTCTTAAATATCTATAAGTCTTGTAAGTAGAAAATCTTTTTTTTAACTTCATGGCGCAGCAAAAAGAGAGACCATGCCATACAGACGACTCCCGAATACTGACCAGGCCCGCCTCAGGGCATTAAAAACAGCCCAAAGCAAAGGGGCTCAGCTCCCTCCCATGGAACTCGCCTTTTCTCAAAAGCTGCTTTTCGATATCAAAGCTTTTGTGCCGCAATATGAACAGGCAATTCAGCAATATCAGTTCAGTCGCGACCGCCAGTCCAAATTCGGCAAATCACTCTCTGAGCACTTTAAATTATCCCGAATGTACCTGTCACATTTCTTGCAGGTGGTGAACATGGCCATTACCCGGGGGGAGTTAAAACCCAACGTCAGAGACTTTTACGCCTTAGATCGCGATACAAAGGCCATCCCTGATATCAATACCGAACAACAACTACTGGAATGGGGCAAAAAAGTCATTCAGGGAGAGGACAAACGCATGAGCCAGGGCGGGTCTCGGGTGTTTAACCCCACCATTGCCATGGTAAAAATGCGTTTCGAAAAGTTTCAGGAAAACTACGACTTCCATAAAGATCTGCTCAAAACCTCACAGAAATTGCATGAAAAGGTTACCCAGGAGAGAGAAACAGCTGACCAACTCATTGTGAAAATCTGGAATGAAGTGGAAGCAACCTTTAACGACCTGGATTCTGAGCAGAAAAGAAAAAAAGCATCTGACTACGGAGTGGTTTATATTTACCGCCCATCCGAAAAGGAACGTCCGGAATAATCAAAAATTCTCAGAAGCGTTTGTTCACGGCCCAAAACCAAAAAAACCTGGGTGCAATTACAAAATGAGAAAGAATGGTTGAAAGAAGTCCGTAATTCCTGACCATTATCCGGAACCGCTCCTTCAATCCGGGCACAATATTCTGCCTGGTCAGGCCTCCCTCTCTGAAACGGCATAACACTGTATGCGTATTTCGGATTTCTGATGCCTTTCGAAGAGCCTGAAGACACCAGTCAAAGTCTGCAGAGAATTTATACCTTAAATCATACTTTCCGGCCACTTTGCGTGATGCAATGAACGCCTGGTGACTCACCAACATGCCGCGCCTGAAATGGCGCCAATTGAGCTCTTCCGGAGGCGACAAACGACGCAACCCAATCTCACGTCCGTCAGGATGAATCATCAATGTTTCTCCGTAATACACATCCGCGGGAACTTCCTCTTCAAAAAGACCATCCAGTACATCGGCCGATGCAGGTTCGTCTCCGGCATTTACAAACCAGAAATAATCGCCTGTTGCCAGCTGCATCCCCTTGTTCATGGCATCGTACAGCCCTCTGTCAGGTTCACTGATCCAACGGTCTGCCAATGCTTCATTTTCTCTGATAACTGCTACCGTATCATCAGTACTTCCTCCATCCACAATTACATACTCCAGATTTGGATAAGTTAACCTCCTGATTCCTGAAATGGTGGATGAAAGATTATCTGCATCATTAAAAACAACGGTAATTATACTTATTTTAGGCTTGTGCATTCGTTAAAAATTTGTGGAAGCTTGTCCTGTTACCACCTTGTAAAGCTCATCGTATTGATGGGCGATTACTCCGGGAGCGAAGTTTTCTTCAGCAAAAATCCTTGCATTCCGCCCTTGTTCCTCATGATCCTCCAAAACCGAAAGAATTCCCACGGCCAACTCTTTAGACTTTCCAGGAGCAGCCAGAAATCCTGTTTTCTTATGCTGAATCATTTCCGGAACTCCCCCAATATGAAAAGCCACTACCGGAGTTCCGCAAGACATGGATTCTACCACCGTATTGGGCAGGTTATCCTGCATCGACGGCAACACAAACAAATCAGCCGCCTGATACAACCGGGCCATCTCCGCTTCGCTGCTTACAATGTCAAAAGAATGGAGCTTAAATGGCAGCTTATCACCCAGCAGTTCCACATTTTTTCCGAAAACCATCAGCTCAAGTTGCTCTTTCAGTTCCGGCTCTTTTTGTGCTATATAATTCAATGCTCTCAATAAAAACCCGATGCCCTTCCTGGGGTCAGCAACATTTGCAGCACCAAAAAGCAACAATTTCTTTCCCCCGGGTAAACCCAGTTTTTGCCGTACATCATTTTTTTCACCCGGTGTAAAAAGCCGGGTGTCAACGGGATTAAAAATCTGCATCACTTCATGCTTCAGATCTTTGCGAACAAGGGAACTACCGGCTGCCATCTGCTGCATCCAGCGGCTACAACCGACAAAAGTAATGGCAGCATTTTTATACATTTTCTCCTTGACCTCGTGCTGACGGGCAGACAAATCATCCGGAGCAGGGGATTTAAGCATGGGACATTGCCCACAGGTTGACGAAAAACCTCCGCACGTCCCGGGATAATGACAACCTCCGGTAAATGGCCAGGTATCGTGCAGCGTCCAGACCACCGGTTTTCCAAGTGCTATTAGCTTCCGCAGACCTTTGAGTGATAAAAAACCCTGATTAACCCAGTGCAAATGAATAACATCAGCCTCACGAACCAGAGGATGACGACTAATATCAAACCCAAAACGACTCCGTGAAAAAGAGAATCGGTTTTGCCGGTTTTTTTCAAATGGAATAAAGGAAAGGACCTCCCCAAGAAACTTTATTTTCTCCAAAATCCGGGATATTCGTGATTGTGCCAATACCTCCACCTTTTCGTGTCGTCCGGATCCTTCCAATACCAACATACGCACATCGGAACCATAATGGTGCAAAACATCCAGGAGCCTCACTGCAGCAACTGCAGCGCCCCCCGTATGGTCGCTTTTATTGATGTGTAAAACTTTCACGGATTTTCGGGATTTATGGGTAAAGATATAATTTTTGAACGATACCGCCCGAAGATTTGTTGTGCTTAAAAAACAAGGATGACATAAATCTTCTTAATCCTTAAAAACAGCCGACATGAAAGAACAGGAAATTAAAATATTGCAGGCAAAAGATGCAGATCTGAAACACATTCTCTTTGTAGATAAGGCCGCTTTTGGCTCGGATGAAAAAGCCAATTTAACGGCCAGCCTGATTAAAGATCATTCGGCACAACCAGTCATTTCATTCCTGGCTTTTGACAATCACAACGCTGTAGGTTATGCCATTTTCGCCAGTGCTAAAGTGGAAGGCTGGCACCAGTCCGACCATGTAAGCATTCTTGCGCCATTAGCCGTAATTCCGGAATACAGGAACTCAGAAGTCGATAAATTACTGATGGAAGAGGGAATAAAAAAACTAAAACAAATGGGGACAGAGATGGTTTTTGTTTTCGGAGATCCGGAACACTATAAAAAACTTGGATTCGTTCCCGAAGCCGAAAGTTTCGGCTTTGCTCCCCCACCTGTGCTTGCCGACCAAAGACGTGAGAAATGGATGGTTCAGGCACTCACCCTCAAAGGCCTGAGTAAAAATGTGGGAACCTTGGTTACTTCGGAGTTTATGAATAAAAACGAATTCTGGCAATTATAACCACCTAAGGTACCGGGTCATGTCCACTGCCGCCCCATGGATTACAGGATAAAATTCGCTTAATGGACAGCCAGAGTCCTTTGAAAGGCCCGTGTTTCTTAAGTGCCTGAACTGAATAAACCGAACAAGTAGGAGTATAACGACACGAAGGTCCGATCATGGGTGATATCACCCACTGATAGATGCGGACAGGAATAATCAGCAAAAAAACCAGAACCTTCTTAAAGCCTTCATAAATTTTTTGAAGTATCTTCATCTTGTCTCAACCTCATTGATCAATTTCTGAATGGCCTTCTTCATTGCCTTTTCGATAGCATGATAATCCAACTCTTCTTTTGAAACAAACAAAAAAGCCACCCCTGTCTGAATGTTTTTCTCTTTCAAAACAGCAAGCAAGGGTTCTTTGTTCAGGCGATAAGCTTCACGCATCCGACGCTTCAGCAGGTTTCGTTTAACGGCCCTTTTGAACCGCCTCTTGGAAGCCGAAAACATCGCCTGAGCCTCGACTTCCTCCGGAAGTACATCAAACAAATACTGCACTCTTAGCGGAAAAGCCATAAAAGCTTCTCCACTGTCGAAAAGTTTGTCAATAAACTTCCGGCTACAAAGCTTCTCCGATTTTCCAAAAGTGAATTTCCCTTGCTTCATGTCCTACTGACAGTTCATAAATTCAACAGACAAAATTACCTTAGTTACTTTGTCTGATCCACATATTGCATATACAAAAAACACTCCTTCCCAGACCCGGGCAAGGAGTGCTTTATTTATTCAAATATCGTTGTTACTTCTTGTTATGCTTTTTGATGTACATCTCAAGCGCAGCAGTCATAGATGGAGCCTGGGGCATAGGAGCCTGAATGTCCAGCCGGAGGCCAGCCTCCTTCACCGCCTTGGCAGTAGCCGGCCCAAAAGAGGCAATGAGCGTATCTTTCTGTTCAAAGTCAGGAAAGTTTTGCATCAGAGACTTTATTCCTGAAGGACTGAAAAATACCAAAACATCATAATTAATGTCCTTAAGATCACTCAAATCGCTGCTAACCGTCCGGTAAAGGATGGCCTTGGTATATTTTATTTTAGCTTTAGTCAGCAGATTAGGAATCTCGGGTTTATGAATATCCGAAAGAGGTACCAGAAACTTCTCCTGCTTATGTTTTTTGATAACTTCCACCAAATCGGGAAATTTTCCTGTGGAATGAAAAATCTTCCGTTTTCTGTAAACAATGTATTTTTGGAGATAGAAAGCGGTAGCTTCTGAAATACAAAAATACTTCATGTCATCGGGCACCGTAACCCGGGTTTCTTCACAGATCCGGAAAAAATGGTCAATCGCAGTTCTGCTGGTAAAAACCACCGCGGTATGATCCAGAATATTAATTTTCTGTTGTCTGAATTCTTTAGAAGAGACCCCTTCAACCTGAATGAACGGCCTAAAATCAATCTTCACATTGTTCTTTTCCGACAGGTCAAAGTAAGGGGATTTTGGTGTTGACGGCTTAGGCTGCGAAACCAGGATTTTTTTGATCTTCAATTTGCTTAAGTTTTAGTTCAACAAAACCAGAAACCATTACACTCTTTAAGTCAATAAAACAGCACTTTAATCAGTATTGACAAGGGTAAAATTTCCAGGGCACAAAGGTACAAAAATATGTAATAACCTGAAAGCCCACCCCTTAAATTTGCCACAATTCCGCGGCCTACCTGAACTACATACAATAAAATAAAGATAGAAAATCCAATAGAAGGGATCCAATGACGCGCTTCAGGCTCCAGAAATGGAAAAACAACCACCAAAGGCATCAAAACCAATCCAAATGCTTTGCTCATTACGGAGGATTGAAAAAGATACGTTGAAGTAGCTTCCTGAACCCGGAAAACCCATCCCACAAATCGGTATACAATAAATTTAAGGGTAAATATGACTATCAGAAATCCAAACAAGGGCAAAAGCAATTTCCAGCCCGAAAGGTCAAAAAAGGTACGCCCCGAGAGCCGGAGGGATTCAAAAAACAACAACGAAAAATTGGCATAGAATAAAACTTCCAGCCCAAAAGAGGCGACAGCCTGGCTCCCTCCGCTGCCGTTCTGCAATTTCCCCGCAATATTCTTAAAAAAAACAGCGCTAAAAACATCAGATAAATATTTGTGCCATTTAAACCTGATAACTCCCGTGAGGGCTACCAGTACAACAATCAATACCATGAACCAGTTTTGCCCCAAAAGGGGCTCCTTCCGATGGTGTACATTGACAGGAATGGGATCCTGAATCTCCGAAGTTTCCAGCTTATTCAGGGCTTTTTGAACAATTACGGATGAATCAGCCACAGGGGAAGGCCCCGCACCTTCTCCATTATTGTGAGCTTTCGGGACATTCATGTCCAAATCTCCATCGCCCGGTTCATTTTGGAAATAATCAGACGGCACGAGACAAATGCTATTATAACTTTCTGAAAACCACAGATGTCCTGTAAAGCCTGAAGCCTGCCAATCAGTTAACAACACAGCGTCCAGAGTATCCGGTCCGGTATAGACCATTTGAGGCCCGGCGTCTTCCAATGATTCATTCTCCGCTGAAGTTATCGGTTGCTCAGCACGAACTTTGCGCTTTGGAGCAGGTGCTTCCTCCTCCTGCAGCAACTGAATTGACGGCCGTTCAACCTTCAGTTCGATGCGCTCGGGTACATCGATTGAAGGCTGCGACAAAATCACAGTACTGTCTTCATTTTGAAAGTCTTGCTGAAACACGGGAATCTTGTTTGGCATCATCTGTAAATGGGTTAATATGCAAAAATATAACATTTTAAAGGATATTCCTGTCATCACAGATGGAAATATTTCACACAATCATTTGTTTTCGCAACCTCAGGACAAGAAACCAGGACCTGCTGATTGCTAAAGAATTACTCACATCTAATAATTGCATTTCATCAGAGCAATATCCAGCTGATAAAAAATATCAAAGAAATGGCCGGGACAAGGTGACAGGGAAAAATTCATCCGCGAATTTGTCCGGGAGCACAACTTTCTCCATCAGGACAAAAACATTATTATGGTTTTTCCGGAGGAACTGGTGGGCAACGACCGTGGAGGGCAAAAACTGGATCAGTGGACTGTAAAACAACTGAAAAGTGAAAAATATGATGCCGTCAGAATAACCTGGAACAAAACCCGTGGATTATTACATCTGAGGCAACCAAATTATGTGGGTAGTGCCCAAAAATAAGAAAAACAGGGAAGCCGCCATAGAACTTCTGATGGCCATGAATCAGCCATAAGTAGTATCTGTCCATAAAGTACCATTTGCTTCGTTACGCTTGCCGCCAAAATACTCATTTACCCAAGTAAACTCCGTTTTTGGCGGCTTCGCAAGCCTTGCAACTGTCACTTTCTGACCAGACACATGAATTTTTACAAACTTTCCCGACTTTATAGACGGGCACTAAGTAGAGTCTGTTCATAAACTAAGCGCTTTTCACGTGTTTGAGATAGAAAGTTCAAATTCAAGGCGTGTGAAAAATCTAAACCGCAGAATACTAATGTATTTGAGGATTTAGATTTTGAGCAACAACGCAGAAGTTGGACTTTATAGACAAACACTAAGTAGCAGGCAAGTGGGTAAGAGCAGCCAAAATCCCAACCGGCATCAAAGCAGAATTGGCTTCCTCCTTTATGGAAAGTGATCAGTTCGAAACCTTTATCAATTCCATAAACCATAAGTATGGTGAAAACAAAATCACACCTGGAGGAAACAGTCAGTATTTTTTTGATTATGAACGTCGTTTTTCCAACAATTTAGGACATGAAGTTATGGACGGCCGACGAGGCTATAAGAACGATTAGAGAAAGTTTTAGAACACAGAATATCAGAATAGTAAAAAAGTGAGAAACCTCACGCTCTTACTATTTTTAAAATGCCATCTCCTGGAATACTGAAACTGTCCAAAAAGTCACAAATCACGAGTCTTTTATTTTTTAGAACATGGTGAAAAACCTCTCTGTTAGTGATTTTCATTTTTTCAACATATTCAGTATATAAAATACAGTAACTTTTTAGACAGCTTCACTTTTCATCTTTTTTTCTGAAGAATTTCTTAATTGCAATTTTCATTGTAATCCTGAATGGCCTGCAAGCGCACATCTTCTCTAAAAACTGAGTTGTTAAGTACTTTTTTCAAACCTGAAGCCTCTTCTCCGTCCTTTCCGACCACTTTGTATTCCCCTTTCTTTTGTTTCTCAACAATCTGAGGACAATCAGAAAGCTCTTTCTCAATGTTCAAATTATTGACAAGCTTAAGTTTTCCGTTTTTGCCAATTTTATACACAAGATTTGGTTTTGCATTCTCCTCGAGCAGTTCCACATATTCATTTCCCTCATACACCATTACATCAGGCATTTCATAAAAGTGCACATACAATGATATTTTATCGTCTGCGATTCTACGCATAAACATCTTTTTGGGAAGCATATTCATCCCTACAGCGGACATATCGGCATATTTCACGGACTCATAAACCAGCGAATCATAGGTATATCCGTCAATATCCTTTGCATCGTATTTCTCGAAGTGTTTATTCTTTACCTTTTCGGTATTTTCAAAGGTCTTGGTTGGGATAAACTTAATTTTTGATTGAAATTCCCATGGTGCAGGGTACCACTTATCATCATGATAAGTCTTTCCGAGAATCTTGATGAAACCATCAGTGGCTTTCCCATTTTTAATTATCGTGCCTTTTACAACACCCTCTTTTTTCATTTTCTCTTCAAGTTGTCCAAAAAGAACAGAAGAAATGCTGAAAAACAACATCAAAAAAATAACTAAATGTTTCATAATTTAAAATATAGATTTGTAAAATAAAACTTCTATCGCCAACGGCAAGCCGCTACTAGCCAAACCATTATACAATACCCCCTCAAACATAACAGTCAAGAGGATTCGACGTGAATAAAAAAATATGAACCAGTAATTTTTATAAGGAAATTAATAAAAGGAAATTATAAACCCCTTACTGAATCGGAGAACAGGATAGAAAGAATGGGGCGGGTCATATACTTTTCTGTTAAATTACATTAACAAAAATATATTTTTTTTGCATAAAAACTACTCTTTGTCGTTTTTTTCTCACAAAGGAAGAACATGCCGTTTTAGCTTCTACATAAGCACCGCCACTTACGTTACAAAAAACCCTGCTAGGAACTCATTGCTCCATCAGGTTTTAACCAATCAAAACCGGGATTATAGTTATTCACCCCAAGGGTAAAATTCCGTTCGTTGTGGAATCTTAAAAGTAATGGGAATATTTTAATTATAGTCTATTTTAAACTCCTGCAAACCGGATGGCATCCTCATCCCAGGGAGAAGCACTCCTTATGGCAGCAACCACCTCTTCGGGACGTTCTACAATAGTCCACATCTCATTATGGATGGGACGCATAAATTGTTCCTCCACCATTTTTTGTGTTTGTTGCAGCATTCCATCGTAATAGCCATTGGTGTTCAGGACAACTATGGGATGTGGGTATTGTCCCAGCTTCTTAAGCGACATCACCTCAAACAACTCTTCCAAAGTTCCGGTACCCCCGGGCAAGGCCAAAATTCCTGAACTTCCCTGTACCATCAACTCTTTCCGTTTATGCATGGTTTCCACATGAATCATATCCTCCACATCCTTATGCTCCCATTCCACATCTACCATGAAGCGAGGAATAATTCCGGTAACCACTCCATGATGTTTCAGTGCCTCATCAGCAACGACTCCCATCAGACCAATTGCTCCCCCACCATAGATAATTCCAAATCCGGACTGCACCAAAGCAGCAGATACACGCCTGGCAGCATCGAAATAAACTTCAGGAACTTTAGGGCTGGAAGCACAAAAAACAGCTATCTTCTTCATTTTTTATTTTCTACAGACTGTGACAAGATTAAAGAAAATTTGGACCATCGTTCTCCGTTTAAAGGGAGTTATTTTTTCCAGGGAATCATGTATTCCAAAACATAAGAGAACCCGACATTCACCGTATTATCCCCATTGCCAAATCCGGGCACAGAATAGGGCTGAAGTTCTCGTGCATTATCCTGAAGAATTTTCACCTTCAAATTAACGGTCCATCCCATATAGAAATTCTTAAAAAGCTCTGTTCGTGGACCGGCAGATACTTCAAGCCAATGTGTATTCATCAGGTAAGCCGATTCGGAACCATGAAAATCACCCCAATAATCATTTTCAATGGTATAACCACCTGAGCGGTGTTCCTGGAAAGCAAATCCATAATTAAGTCCCACAAAAATATTGTCGTTATTTCCAACCTCATCCACAGAAAAGAAATCATAAAGCAAGCCTGCTTTCACAAAGGAGCCGTTGCTTTCATATCTGAAGTTACGCTCTTCTGAATTCTCATCTGAAAAAACCAGATTCTCAAATCCTGCCTCTCCCCTGAAAAACCACCCGGGGGACAAATTGATATGTGTAACAGCAGAGAAGGCCGACCTGTCGGTATCAAAAAAACGTCCGATGGGGCCCTCAAGGTTTATCCCCAAAGTAATGCCCTGAACCTGTTGTTTTTCAATGAGATCATCAGCTTTTTTGGAACTCTGCCCCAGTACCAGGCCGGGAAACAAAAAAAAGCTAATAAATATAAAGTTTAATATTTGCTGTTGATTCACCATATTTTACAGTTGGATAAGCAATTGAAACCGAATCAATAAACGACCTTGAGTGCAGAATAGTATCTAATTCGAAAGTGAAAATATATCCGCAATCACGAGAGATAAAATCAAGCTCTTTGCTGTAAACCACCGATAATGTGTCTTTCAGCGTTTCGGATACACCCAAAACAAAAACAGATGTATCGTTGTCAAAATTCAACGGCATAAAAAGTTCTGATAGTTTCTGTTCACGGTATATACTGTCGTCCATGTCCATCCCGATTAAAGAAACATTCTCCAGAACACTGTCCTTATCTGATGATGACCAGGCAGAGTAAAGACGAGCCTGAACCGCATGCTGATTGGAAAGACATGCTTCTTCTCCCTCACATCCGGGCGAAAGCAGCAAAACTATTAAACAAAGAGCCGATAAGCCTGATAAAAACTTCATGTGTAAAATCATTAATTTTAGGCATAAAACTGCCGCAATTCATCAAAACCATCTTCAAAAACCGTGCGCTTTTTTTATACTTGTGCAAAGGTAGAAAATAAAGTCATTTTTTGAAGAGGCTTCAGCCTGTACGAAAACGAACACCGAAGTGTTCACCAGCGTGCGAATCAAGCGAATGGCAGAAATAAAAGCATTCTTACTACCTGCTAAAAATCACCCGCTTAAATTTTTTGGCCTGCAATTTGAAAGAAAAACCTTTTAAAAAATACGAATTTAAAACTATCTTTCAGCTGCTATTTGCACCTGAACATTCATTCATACAACATATGGTTAATTAATTGGCCGAATGAAACTCATGATGAATTGAAGATCGGCGATAGCCATTTTTGTTCATGCTCTTTTGATACTTTAACACTTCAAAATTCATGCTCGTTTCATCGCACCAAACCCTTAAAAATAAATAATTTAAAGTATGACAAAAATGAAGAAAACCTTGCTAACCCTGTTCGCCCTAATCCTGACGGGCAACCTGGCATTTGCCGGGCAGGGAGAAATTGAATTCACGGAGTATCAGCTCGACAATGGGCTGCATGTAATTCTGCATCAGGACAACTCTACGCCTATCGTGGCAGTTTCCGTTATGTATCATGTGGGCTCCAAAAACGAACAACCCGACCGCACAGGATTCGCACACTTCTTTGAACATTTGATGTTTGAAGGAACCGAAAACATTCCCAGAGGTGAATATTCCAAATATGTTGAAAAAGCGGGTGGCACGCTTAATGCAAACACCACCGCTGACCGCACGTATTATTATGAAATAATGCCCTCCAACCAACTGGAAATGGGGCTTTGGCTCGAATCGGAAAGAATGCTCCACGCCAAAGTGGACAGTATGGGTATTCAGACACAAAAAGGGGTCGTCATCGAAGAGAAAAAACAACGGTACGACAACACGCCTTATGGCTCATTGCTTACCGAAACCATGAAACGGGCCTTTAAAGAACATCCTTACAGATGGACAACCATTGGAGACCCTGACCACATCCGGGCTGCAAAAGACGAAGAGTTTCGGTCATTCTATGATGAATTCTATGTGCCCAACAATGCAGTGCTGGTCATTGCAGGTGACATAAATACCGAAGATGCAAAAGCTAAAGTGGAAAAATACTTTGGCTCTATCCCGGCAGGAGAAAAAGAGATTTACAGACCAGACATCGTTGAGCCTCCGCTTGGCGGCGAAGTTCGGGATACTATTTTTGACAATATTCAATTGCCTCTGCTTATTCATGCTTATCGGACCCCGGCTTTGAATACTCCCGATTACTATGCGCTGGAAATGCTGAACACCCTGCTCTCTGACGGCGAAAGCTCTCGTTTGAAAAAAGCACTGGTGGACAACCAGCAAATTGCTCTTCAGATCAACTCCTTTCCGCTACCTTTCCGAGATCCCAGTGTGAACATTGTTATGGCCTTTCCCAATATGGGCAAAGACCTTAAAGTCCTGGAAACCGCAATGGAGACAGAGATCGAGGAAGTAAAAAACAACCTCATCGGCGAAAAAGAGTTTCAAAAACTCAAAAACCAGATAGAAAGTGACTTTGTTACCGGTAACACACGCATCGCCACCAGAGCCAATAACCTGGCAAGATATCATACATTCTTTGGCAATGCTGACCTAATCAACACCGAAATTGATAATTATCTGGCTGTTACCCGGGAAGATATTCAACGGGCAGCTCAAAAATATTTCACCAAAGACAACAGGGTAGTGTTGTTCTATCTGCCCAAAAACCAACAATAACCTGCTCAACAGGATTCGAGTTTCAGAAAAGCCTTTTGAACCTCTTGAAAATGTTGACAAAACTCAAAAACACATAATAAAATGAAGCGAATATTCTCTATAATTACCCTACTGACTCTGGTAACTGGCATCGTTAGTGCCCAACTTGACCGTTCAACCCCTCCTTCGCCGGGCCCGGCCCCGGAAGTACAAATCGGAGACTATGACAAATTTACCCTCCCCAACGGACTCACGGTCATTGTGGTGGAAAACAACAAAGTTCCGGTGGTTTCCTACTCTCTCTCTCTGGATGTAACCCTGCCTGCAGAAGGAAATCTGGCAGGATACATCGAGCTTGCCGGGAGCATGCTCCGCAGTGGTACTTCCAACAGAACCAAGGCTGAAATTGACGAAGCTGTGGATTTCATTGGCGCAACCCTCTCAACCGGGAAAAAAGGCATTTATGCCAGTTCTCTGACGAAACACAGTGACGAATTACTGGATATTATGTCAGACATTCTGCTGAACCCTTCATTTCCGGAAGATGAGCTAAAAAAACAAATTACCCAGTACAAAACGGGCATTCAGGCCAACAAGGAAGAGCCTTCCGTTATTGCTCAAAACATAGCTGGGAAGCTTATTTACGGACAGAACGATCCTTACGGGGAAATCGTTTCGGAAGAAACCCTCGACAACATAAGTGCTGAAGACTGCCGCAACTATTACAAAAGCTATTTCAGACCCAACACCGCCTACCTTGTGATTGTTGGCGACATCAATGCTAAAGAAGCAAAAAAACAGACCAAAAAATACTTTGGTGATTGGGAAAAGGCCGCTGTTCCTCAGAACATCTTCCCCTATCCTGAGGCAAAGAAAGAACCGGTGGTTGCCATTTCCAATAAAGAAGGAGCCAATCAATCTACCATTGTGGTAGCCCATGAAGTAAATCTGACTCCCGGACATCCTGATATTCCGCGTGCGCAGGTCATGAACAGTATTCTGGGTGGTGGATCCTTCAATGCCCGTCTTTTCCAAAACCTCCGTGAAGACAAGGCTTACACCTATGGTGCCGGTTCCAGCCTGAACTCTGACGAAAGAGTGGGCTCTTTCAAGGCCAGTGCCCAGGTAAGAACTTCGGTTACCGACAGTGCACTGACAGAGATTCTCGATGAAATGAAACGCATCCGAACCGAACCTGTTTCTGATGAGGAGTTGCAACTCGTGAAAAATTCCATAACCGGAACCTTTGGACGTGCCTTGGAAGATCCCCAAACGGTGGCTCGTTTTGCGCTGAACATTGAACGATACGATTTACCTAAGGATTACTATGAGACCTACCTCCAAAGAATTGCTGAAGTAACCAAAGAAGACGTGCTCAATGCAGCTCAAAAATATTTAAAACCGGAAAATGCTGTTATCCTGGCTGTAGGCAATGCCTCCGACATTACAGACAAAATGAAAGCTTTCAGTCCCTCACAGAAAGTAACTCAATACAACTATTACGGGAATGTGGTGGAGAAAAAAGCTGCTGATGCAAATGTGTCGGCAACCGGAATCCTTGCTGATTACATTCAGGCCATCGGAGGCAGCGAAAAATTAGCGTCGGTAAACGACCTGAAGATGACAATGACCATGTCTGTTCAGGGAATGGGCATCAGCATCGAAATGTTGCAAAAAAAACCCGGTAAATTTTATCAGTCCACTTCCATGAATGGAAATGTTGTCTCCATGCAGGTTCTCAATGGCGATCAAGGGAAAATGAAAACGCCAATGGGAGAACAAAATCTGGAGGGCGAGATGTTGAAAAAGATGCAGGAAAGTGCCACTATTTTCCCTGAACTGATGTTTTCAAAAGATGGCACAGAACTCAAACTTGAAGGGGTGGAAGAGGTTAACGGCAAAGAGACTTACAAAGTGATTGTTTCAAAACCATCCGGTACCTCGACAACCGCGTTCTATGGTGTGGAAGACGGCCTGAAGTACAAAGAAGTTTCTGAGACACCTCAGGGAGCGGTTTCCACTACTTTCGACAACTACACTGATGTGAACGGAATACTTTTCCCCATGTCCATGAAACAGAAGGTTGGTCCCCAGTCGTTTGACGTTGAAGTAAAAGAAATTGCTGTGAACAAAGGAATAGATGACAGTAAATTTGAAATAAACTGAACACCGAATGATTGAATCCTTTTCTATTTCCTTTTTTTAACCGCAATGCCCGAAACGGAAAACCGTCGTTTCGGGCATTGTTTTTTCCTGCCCTCCAACCTGCAAAGTCGCGTTCATTGCGAAGGCCGCGCCCAAAGCAAGCTCGAAAAACACACGTAATTTTAAACTAAAGGCAATAATTTATTCCGATACTCAACTATCGGCGGAATAAATCCGTCCCCAATGAAATGGATTTGAAAATAATTGATTATTTCCCACATCCATGCTCTTTGCAATTGCAAACATTTATTAGCATTTGAACATCTCATTCCGAAAACTTATGAATCGAAAATCGACGAAGTTAATGGACCACAGGATCAGTTTTCTTGACAAACAGAAAATAGATTATTACATTTGACTGACCGGTCAGTCAAATCATTTATAAAAAATGGGAAAACGAAACAACAAAACTACCAGGCGCACAGAGATCCTGGAGAAATCACTGGCACTTTTTGCCACCAAAGGTTATCATACCACCACAACAGCAGAAATAGCCAAAGCAGCAGGCATTGCTAAAGGAACGCTTTTTAATTATTTCGAAAGCAAAGAGCATCTTTTGCGCTCACTGGTTTTTGAAACTTTAATGGAACTGGCAGATATGATAGACCCAAACCATGACGGCATCGTGACACAGGATGAGTTCTTTGGGGTCATTCACAAAAGCAGAAAATGGATTGTAGACAACCCCCAGTTTTTAAGTCTCTATTTCTCCATGGTGTCACAACCGGCGGTTTTTGACCTTTTCAAAGCCGAAATAATGCAACAAATGTCCCCATACATGGAAAAACTGGCAACATTTTTTCAAAAAGAAGGAATTCCCGATGGGTATGCTGAGGTACGTTTTTTCCTGGCCATGCTGGATGGAATTGGAATTCATTATGCAATAGATCCGAAAAATTTCCCCATTGACCAGATAGAAGGAAAAATCATCAATTACTATCAGGGAAGAATGAACCGGAATGTCAGCTCCTAACTCAGATTCAAAACAAATAACCCATAACATGAAAAGAATGAATACACAAAAAAAGACCCGGCAAAAAATACTTCTGCTTTTCACCATTGGTTTTCTGTCCGTTTTTTCGATTCACGCTCAGCAGCCAACTGCGAAAGAAATTGTTGAAAAAGCAGATAATCTTCTGCGGGGGGAAAGCAGTTATGCGGAAATGGAAATGCAAATTATACGCCCCTCCTGGTCACGGACACTTCGCTTCAATGCATGGGCCAAAGGAGATAATTATTCATTGATTTACATCACCTTCCCGCAACGGGAAAAAGGACAACGATTTCTCAAACGAAGTCGGGAAATGTGGAATTATGTGCCGGCCATCGACCGGATGATAAAAATTCCACCCAGCATGATGATGCAATCATGGATGGGCTCCGACCTGACCAACGACGACCTGGTGAATGCCGCTTCTATTGTAAAAGATTATGACCATAAAATACTGCGAACAGAAACGTTGCGCGACCGGGAGTGTTATGTCATTGAAATGATTCCCCACGAGGAAGCTCCCGTCGTTTGGGGAAAGGTAATTACCTGGATTTCAACAAAAGATTATCTGAATCTACGCAACGAATATTACGATGAAGCGCATGAATTGGTGAATGAAGAGATTCTGGATGAAATAGAAGATGTGGGAGACCGTACCATCCCTACCCGTTATACGGTAATTCCGGCAAACGAGGAAGGACACAAGACCATCATGAAATTTGAGAAAATAAATTTTGGTGCCAATATGGAAGAAAGTTTCTTTTCTATTCAGAACATGAAACAGATGCGATAAAGATGCTGGTAGCTGATAACTCTTAGCTTGCAGCTCTTAAGGTTTAAAAAACATTAGGCAACAAAAAAACACACCATGACCACCCATATATCATCAGGCGGATTTAAAAGCATTGTCAAAATTGCCTGGCGTAATCTTTGGCGCAACAGGAAACGAACGCTGATTACTGTCTCGTCCATTTTTTTCGGGGTTATCTTTTCGGCCCTTATGGGATCAATGCAGGAAGGCTCCTATCAAAAAATGATTGAAAATGTGGCACGCTTCTATGCCGGACATGCCCAGATTCAGCAAAAGGACTATCCCGACAATCAATCCATCAACAATTCATTTATTGCGTCCGACTCGCTGGTAAAAAGACTGAACAACACAGAAGGCATCAATATGGTGGTACCTCGATTGGAAAGTTTCGCTCTGGCATCGTCGGGCAATCAAACTGAAGGGATTCTGGTTCTGGGAGTCAATCCGGATCAGGAAGATCAGATGACCGGACTCTCAGACAAAATAGTTGAGGGAACTTATTTCGATGGTCCGTCCCGATTGCTGGCAGGTAAAGAACTGGCAGAAAATCTGGGCATTTCGCCCGGGGACACACTGGTCATGATCAGCCAGGGGCTACACGGAGTGAGCGCATTCGGGAAATATCCGGTCGCCGGTTTGTTCAGCCACCCAAACCCCGAACTCAACCGACAACTGATATATCTTCCCCTTGACGAAGCAAGATATTTCTTTCAGGCTTCCAACCGTGTGACATCCCTGGCATTGGTGGGAAAATCACAAAAATCTATCGATAAAGCCATTCCTGAGATCAAAAAAAATCTGGAGCAAGATCAGATTTTACGCACCTGGCAGGAGATGTTTCCGGCCATCCTTCAGCAAATCGAAAGTGACCGGGCAACCGCTTTAATTATGAAATTAATCCTTTACCTGATCATCGGATTTGGCATTCTGGGCACGGTAGTCATGCTGATGGCCGAACGTCAGCATGAACTCAGCGTAATGGTAGCCGTGGGAATGTACCGTTCCAAACTGGCACTAATGCTGCTGCTGGAGATTCTCTGGATGGGAGTTATGGGCGTAGTTGCCGGATTTATCGGCTCTCTCCCGGTCATTGGCTGGTTCGCAAACCACCCCGTCCCTATCAGCGGGCAGGCAGGCGAATGGATGAAAAACATCGGTTTTGAGCCCTATATGTTCTTTGCCTGGGATGTAGGGGTGTTTCTGGAACAAATGCTGGTGGTTTTCATTCTAACATTGCTCATCTCATTTTACCCGTTTGTGAGGGCTTTCAAAATATCCCCAATCGTCGGATTAAGAAATTAAACCTGATTTACAAACACCCCGGAATTCATCAATGTGAATTCCGGGAAAACAGCGAAAAGCTATGCTACTAAAAATTGCCTGGAGAAACATCTGGAGAAGTCCTGTCAGGAGCTGGATAATTATTTTAGCTCTAACGGCAGGCATGTTTGCAGGTATTTTTTCGTCCACATTCATGAACGGATGGATGAAACAACGGCTTCGCGATGGCGTAGAGACCGAAACTGGGCACCTTCAGGTTTTCCGAAATGAGTACCGAAATTCCCGGGAACTATCGTTGCTCCTGACGTCCGCTGAGTCAACCAGAATACGTTCTCTTCCGATGGTAGAGGCTGCATCTGAACGTATTATCGTACAGGGAATGGCTGCTTCTGCCGAAACAGCCCGTGGAATTAAAATTTTAGGGATAGATCCTTTAATGGAGAAAAACGTTCTTAACCTGTATGAAAAGGTGCGGGAGGGCAGCTGGTTCGATTCTCCCTACTCAAAGGAAGCGGTGGTGGGAGAAAAACTGGCCCGGCAACTAAAAATCGACCTGCATTCAAGAATCATTCTCAGATTTCAGGATCTGGAAGGAACCTTAACAGGAGGAGCATTCCGCGTGGCAGGAATTTTCCGTACCAGCAACACGGCATTCGACGGGACACATGTTTTGGTACGCAAGTCTGATTTGGCTCAATTAACCAACATACCATCCGCCAAATGCCATGCAATAGTTGTAAAACTCCGGGATGCGGAGGAGGCAATGCAGACAGCCCCTGAAATTGAAAACAATCTGAAGGATACAGATGCCGTGCCCTGGAAAGAACTCAGTCCGGAACTGGGTTACATTACTGAATTGAGCAATACCTATATGTACATTTTTGTGGTCATTATTCTGATGGCTCTGGCTTTTGGAATTGTGAACACCATGCTCATGGCCGTACTGGAACGAACCCGGGAAATCGGCATGCTCATGTCGGTGGGCATGGCCCGCGCACGCATATTCGCAATGATTGTGCTGGAAACTGTGATGCTTTGTACCACCGGAGGCCTGCTGGGCATTGGGACAGGCCTGTTGACAGTATGGCATCTCTCCACCATTGGAATTGACTTATCCATTTGGGCAACAGGGCTAACAGAAATGGGATTTGATCCAATTGTTTATCCTGAATGGAATGCTGTCCTGGTTCTCAACATTGCAATAATGGTGATTCTTTCCGGGATATTGGCATCCATATACCCGGCCTGGAAAGCACTGAAATTAAATCCGTCAGAAGCAGTTCGGGGAATTTAGCCCGCAGCCATTAGAACCTTATTAATAACTAACATACCAAATACATCAGAACAACAAAACCAAAAACCATGTCTATAATAACCATCAGGGATTTACACAAAACTTACAACAGCAGTCAGGTACCTGTATATGCCCTAAACGGGGTGGATTTAACCATTGATGAAGGAGAATTTACCGCCATAGTAGGCCCGTCCGGCTCAGGAAAAACAACGCTACTCAACATTATTGGCGGACTCGATGATCCTAATAAGGGACAGGTCATCATTAATGATACAGAAATCAATCAACTCTCCAGCAGTGAGAAAATCAATTTCAGATTACACAATATTGGCTTCATCTTTCAGGCTTACAACCTGATACCAGTTCTTACAGCCCGCGAGAATATCGAGTTTATCCTGGAATTACAGGGAATTTCGAAATCAAAACGCCGACAACGAAGCCATGAACTTCTCGAAGCAGTGGGAATTCCCGAAAAGGCGGACATCCGGCCCCGGCAACTTTCAGGCGGACAACAACAACGCATTGCAGTGGCACGGGCTCTGGCATCACGCCCACGGTTCATTCTGGCCGATGAACCCACCGCAAACCTCGATTCTGCTTCAGCAGACAATCTTTTGGCCATCATGGAAGAACTCAACAAAAAAGAAAAGACTACTTTTATATTTTCAACCCACGATGCCAGAGTGGTTAAAAAAGCCCGACGGGTAGTAACACTTGAAGATGGTAAAATTAAATCGGACGAAATGACCAAGTTGTAAAAAACTAAAAAAATGAGAACCTGTTTTCTGATAGTTGCATTTTTTATTTCCTGCCAAATAAGCGGTCAGATGAAAGCTGACGGTTACCTGGGCATTATGCCGGGTTGGTACCATCTGGAAGAACTTAATCAAAACCTTCGTGAAACAACCATACACAATCGCATAAACCTGAGTTACGATTTTTCTTCCACTGTCATTGGCGTCATCCAGTTTAGAAACCGGCTCATTCACGGGCAAACGGTTAATGATATTCCAGGTTATGCCGCTTTTATCGACAGTGACCAGGGCTTTCTGGATATGTCTCACAACATCGCCACAGGCAATTCAGCAATTCTCAACATGACCATAGACCGACTCTGGTTTGATTTTTACCTGGGAAAACTGCAGGTAAGGGCCGGGCGGCAACGCATCAACTGGGGGCAGGCAATGGTATGGAATCCCAACGATATCTTCAATGCTTATTCGTTTTTTGATTTGGACTATCCCGAAAGGCCCGGGATTGACGGAGTACGCCTGCAACTATTTACAGGACCGGCCTCCCAGCTTGACGGAGTATTCAAAATAGATTCCGACCATCGAAAGACAATGGCCATGCGGTTTCGGTTTAATGCCGGGAGGTACGACTGGCAGGTTTTAGGAGGAAGGCTCAATGACCATGACTGGACAGCCGGCCTGGGATGGTCCGGCCATATTGGCAATGCGGGTTTTTACGGAGAAGGAACGTTTTTAATTCCCGACCTCGGAAAAGAAACATTAATAGCCTCCACCGGAATTAATTACACTTTTAAAAACAACTTATTGTGGCAAAGTGAATTTTTGTACAGCAGTAATTTAAGTAACTCAATAGATGGATTTAGCAATTTTATTACAGGACAGGCATCTATAAAAAATCTAAGTGTAACCAGATACACCCTTTTCAGCTCTCTGCAATATCCATTTACACCGTTGCTTTCCGGAACAATAAATCTGATGCATTTTGTGGGCACAAATGGCTGGCATGCTGGTCCTGCAATGGAATATTCTCTTCAACGAAACCTTTATCTGACAGCTAATCTGAATTTATTCTTCAACAAGACAATCCAAGAAGGAAGTACAACAGATTATCTGGGGGCGGTTCGGTTAAAGTGGTTTTTTTAAGTTCTTTATTCAGTTTTCCCAACCATAGAACGTGCCGCCTGACGGATACCCTCCATATCATATCCGCAATCACGGGCCAACTCAGTCTGGGTTCCCTGATCGATAAACTTATCCGGTATCCCCAATCGTTTAATGGTCGCGGAATATCCATTTTCAGCCATAAACTCAATAACCGCAGTTCCCAAGCCCCCGGTGATAGCACCATCCTCAATGGTAATTATTTTCTGATATCTGTCAAAAACCTTTAGAAGTAAATTTTCATCCAACGGTTTCACAAATCGCATATCACAGTGCCCGGCAGAAATGCCCTCATCCGCTAGTTGCGTTACAATGCGTTCAACCTTAGCACCTATTGGCCCAATGGTCAGAAACACCAGGTCGGAACCCTCAGAGAGCTCACGTCCGGTACCTACCTCGATTTTTTGAAAAGGTGTTTGCCAATCTATATTAGTGCCGTTGCCGCGCGGATAACGAATGGAAAAAGGCCCCATATCAGGCAGTTGGGCAGTGTACATCAGGTTCCGCAGCTCTTCCTCATCCATTGGTGAAGAAACAGTCATATTCGGGATGCAACGGAAATAAGCCAAATCAAAAGCACCGTGATGCGTGGGACCGTCAGCCCCCACCAGTCCGCCCCGATCGAGACAAAACACCACATTAAGTTTCTGCAGCGCCACATCATGAATGACCTGATCGTAAGCCCGCTGCATGAAAGTGGAGTATATATTACAAAAAGGAACCATTCCGGAAATGGCAAGACCGGCAGCAAAAGTCACCGCGTGTTGTTCAGCGATGCCCACATCGAAAGCACGATCAGGCATTTTCTCCATCATCAGATTCAGGCTGCACCCGGTAGGCATGGCCGGAGTAATTCCCACGATTTTCTCATTTTTCTCTGCAAGCTCAATGATGCTGTGTCCAAAAACATCCTGAAATTTCGGGGGTCTGGGGGTATTTGATGCGCTTTCCAAAAACCGGCCCGTGGTTTTATCAAATTTGCCTCCGGTGGCATGCCAGGCAGTTTGATTCTCCTCAGCAAGCTTAAACCCCTTTCCCTTTTTAGTAATGATATGAAGGACTTTGGGCCCCTTTATCTCCTTTAAATCTTTAAGCACATTGGCCAATCTTTCCACATCGTGCCCGTCCACCGGACCAAAGTATCGGACATTTAATCCCTCAAAAATATTGGTCTGCCGCGTGAGCAGGGTTTTAATACTGTTGTTGATCTTAATAATCATATCGCGCGAACGCGGACCGCCAATATTAAACTTTTGAAGTGCTTTAAAAACCTCTTTCCGCAGTTTATTGTAAGTATGGCTCGTAGCAATATCAACCAGATATTCACTAAATCCACCCACATTGGGGTCGATGGCCATATTGTTATCGTTGAGCACCACCAGCACATTGGCTTTACTGGCTGCCAGGTTATTAAGCCCTTCGAAGGACTGGCCGGCAGTCATCGCCCCGTCACCGATCACAGCCACAGTCTGTCGGTTCTTCTCCCCCTGCCGGTTGGCAGCCACAGCCATTCCCAACGCAGCGGAAATGGAAGTCGATGAATGTCCTACACCAAAGGCATCATATTCACTTTCAAAAATATTGGGAAAACCGCTAAGACCTTTGTATTTTCTATTGGTATCAAAACGATCTCTTCGTCCGGTCAGGATTTTATGACCGTAAGCCTGATGCCCAACATCCCAGATAATTTTATCATAAGGCGTATTAAACACATAATGAAGAGCAACGGTAAGTTCCACCACTCCGAGACTTGCACCAAAATGACCGGGATTACATGAGACAGCATCAATGATGTAATCGCGCAATTCCGAGCAAACATGCATCAGATCTTTCTGAGGAAGCTTCCGCAAATCCTCAGGAGAATCAATATGTTTCAAAAATTCTTTGGCGGCCTCTTCCATTCCCTTGTTTCTGTTTTATGACATTACGGTTTAATGATGCAAAGATAAAAGAATGTTAATATTTTACAGATGATTAAAAGCCCAATCTCTTCTTTCACTTCAGTAAACAGTAAAAAATTTTATTAGTTTTACGCGGAAACCCGATATTTGAAAATAATCATTTCCTGTTTTTACCGTTATTCAGGCGATGGATTTTTGTATCCGCCCCGAAATAAGCAACAATTAAAATTAAAAATTATGAGACCCTTAAAGCACCTTGGAGTTATCGTTATTTTCAGTTCTCTCTTGTTTTCATGTGTCCCTCTAAATCAATTCAGGGAGTTGGAGGAGAGCAATCAGCAACTGACTGACAAAGTGGAAAGCCTCAGCAGCGATAAAGAACTACTGAAAGGGCGTACAGAAGAGCTGAAGGAGTTGGCAGACCGTCTGAAAAATCAGGTCGCTGCACTAACTGCAGACACATTACAAAAAGGCCGGGATGTGAGGGCTTGTCGGGGAGACCTGAACCACCTGCGAACAGAGTACGATGATCTGCTGTCACAATTACGCAACCAAACCGGAACTGCCGACTCTGAAGAGTTGCTTGCCTATCTGCAGAAGCTGCAGGAAGACCTTCAGGCAAGAGAGGACGCGCTGATTGCCGCAGAAAGAGACCTTGAATCCCGCAAAACAGAGCTGCAAAATGCCATGAGCGAGTTAACCTCAGCACAGTCACAACTTGAAGCACAGAATCGCCGCCTCATGGAACTGGAACAGGCACTTGCCCGAAAAGACAGTGCAAGCAATGCTCTTCGGAAAGCCATTGCCGATGCACTGACAGGCTTTGACCAAAGTCAGCTGAAAGTACACATCAAAAATGGAAAAGTCTATGTTTCCATGGAAGAAAAACTACTTTTCGGTTCAGGAAGTTACCAGGTCAGCACCGAAGGAGCATCGGCCATTCGCCAGGTGGCAAATGTGCTGGGCGAGAAAAAAGACATCAATATCATGATTGAGGGTCACACCGATCCCGTGCCTTACCGCAGCGGAGTTTTGCTCGACAACTGGGATCTGAGTGTGAAACGCGCGACGTCTGTTACACGTATCTTGCTGGAAAACAGCGAGGTTGATCCCTCCAGAGTAATTGCAGCCGGTCGCGGGCCTCACGTACCCCTCGTCTCCAATGAAACGACAGAAGGAAAGCGCAAAAACAGACGTACAGAAATCATCCTGACCCCCAGGCTCGATCAGATTCTGGACATACTGGAGACCAACTAAACACAACGGTCTTTCTGATTTCTTTTTGTGATTCCATAAGAACCAATCCATGTGGTTTAGACAATCTGCGTTCCTTAATAACGAATTATCATACTTAAAGTGCCTAAGCCTCCGAAGGGTATTAAATCTTTTCAAACTCTTCGGAGGATATTTCTTTTCCCGAATTGTCCAAAAACCGAAATGGTTAGGCCAGCCCTATGCGTTCTCTGTAGAGCCATCAGGACATTGTCAGTTAAGGTGTCCGGAGTGCCCGACCGGAGCGGCAGTACTGACCCGTAAAAAAGGCAATATTGACCCCGTACTTTTCACCAAAATCATCAATGAAATAAAAGAATACACACTTTACCTGAATCTTTACTTTCAGGGTGAGCCATTGATACATCCACAAATAGATTTTTTGATAAGGAAAGCTGACGAGGCACGCACCTATACAACGCTAAGCACCAATGCTCAACTCCTTGACAAAGAAATGTGCCAAAAACTTATCTCCTCTGGATTGTCGCGAATTGTAATCTCACTTGACGGATTTTCGCAGGAAATATACGAACAATACCGGAGGGGAGGCAACGTGGAGAAGGTCAAAAATGGCATTTTGAGCCTGATTGAGGCCCGGGAAGAAGAAAATGCAACAAATCCCCTTGTTGTGGTTCAAACCCTCGCATTTAGACACAACAAAAACGAAATTAAAAGGATTCGGGACTGGTGCAGGAGTGTCGGAGTGGACAAACTTGAAATTAAGTCAGCACAAATGAATGAATTTGGAGACGGCAGTGTTAAACCGGCAAAAGAACACTCCCGATATGAAAACGTCCCTGCCGAATCATCATTCCGATTAAGAAAAAAAGCTTACAATCACTGCTGGAGACAATGGAGCAACCCGGTCATTACCTGGGATGGATCCTTGCTTCCCTGCTGCTACGACAAAGACGCAAAGCACATTTTAGGAAACATCTCCAGAAACACGCTGATAAAAATATGGCAAAACAACAACAGCAAGACCTTTAAACAAAAAATATTATCGAACCGAAGGAATATTGAAATGTGCCGCAACTGTCCCGAAGGAAGAACCAGGATATAGCACAATCCCTAATATACAGACTTTTAAAACACAGGATTACTCCGGGACCACCACCTTTTCCTCTTAGAACATCCACTCTTTAACAAAGTACCAGGTAAAAACCCCGGAAACTATCAGCTTCAACACCACACCGGTCATCAGACCAAAAAAAGCTCCCAGGGCAGAACGAAATGCATTTCCCGAATCAGCATTTCCCGCCAGTTCGCCAACAAAGGCACCGGCAAAAGGGCCCAGCACAACCCCGACAGGGCCGAAAAAAAGCCCCACCACCAAGCCAATGGAAGCCCCCCAAATGCCGGCCCGGGTTCCTCCAAAACGCGTTGTTCCCCAAACTGGCACCACATAATCTAAAATTGTCACCACTATTGCCGCTAATGCCGAGAACCACAAAAAACTGCTGCTAAAATCACCCCATCGGGTTATCTGAAGCATTAGTAAAGCTAAAAAACTCAGCGGAGGGCCTGGCAAAACCGGCAATACACAACCGACAAACCCTGCCAACAATAAGGAAATTCCAATTATGATCAATATGATATCCATAATAAATCAGCTGTTAGCTCATGGCTCATAACTGTTCGTTCATTAGATTAAACAGGTTAATTCATCTTAAACAAATCATTTTCTCAAGTGCCTGATGTGTTTCACCATCATCATCAGCTTCCCAGCTTTATCATATCCGGGTAATCGCTGTTGTAATGAAGCCCCCTGCTCTCTTTTCGCTGGCGGGCCATTTTTATAATCAGGTACCCCACCTGAATGGAATTTCGGAGCTCGCAAAGACGTTGCGAAACAGTGGAGCGCTGATACAAATCTTCCGTTTCATGGTAAATGATTTCCAACCGGTCAAGTGCTCTTTTCAAACGAAGATTGGAGCGCACAATGCCCACATAATAGCTCATAATCTGTTCTATCTCTTTCTGACTTTGGGTAATCAACACCATCTCCTCAGGGTGAGATGTTCCTTCATCGTTCCACTCCGGAATATCCTTACAGAAAGAATACGACTGCACAGTGGCAACTGCATCCCGGGCCGCAGCATCAGCATAAACAATACCCTCCAACAGAGAATTGGATGCCAGCCGGTTGGCCCCGTGAAGTCCGGTGCAACTGCACTCACCGGCAGCATAAAGACGTCCAATGGATGTACGCGCCATTTCATCTACCTTGATTCCACCACAGGAAAAATGAGCGGCCGGAACCACGGGAATGTAATCTTTGGAAATGTCAATCCCCAGCGACAGGCATTTCTCATAAATAGCTGGATAATGGGCCTTTATCTCCTCTTTGGGTTTATGCGTTACATCCAGATAGACAAAATCATCTCCGGTGGTCTTCAACTCATTGTCAATGGCACGCGCCACGATGTCGCGCGGTGCAAGACACTCCCGCTCGTCGTACTTATGCATAAACTTTTTCCCGTCACGGCGCTTCAATATGCCACCAAACCCACGCATAGCCTCTGTTATCAGAAAAGAAGGCCGTTCTTTGGGATTGTACAACGAAGTGGGATGAAACTGAATAAACTCCATATTATCCACAATCCCTTTGGCCCGATAAACCATAGCAACACCATCTCCTGTAGCAATAGAAGGATTGGTGGTGGTCTGATAAACACTGCCAACTCCCCCGGTAGCCATCAAGGTCACTTTCGACAAAATGGTTTCAACACTATTGGTGCGTCTGTTGAGCACATAAGCACCATAACACTCAATGTCGCGCCGCCAGCGATGCACCAACTCACCCAGGTGGTGCTGTGTTATAATTTCCACCGCAAAATGATCCTCCAACACCTCTATATCCGGGTGCTCCCTAACGGCCTGAACAAGTCCCCGCTGAATTTCGTAACCGGTCTGGTCTTTATGATGAAGAATCCGGTTCTCCGAGTGTCCGCCTTCCCGGTGCAAATCAAAATGTCCTTCTTTATCTTTATCGAAACGAACTCCCCAGTGTATCAACTCTTCAATCTGCCCGGGTGCTTTCTCCACCACATGACGCACCACCTCAGGATCACAAAGTCCCGCCCCGGCAGTCATCGTATCCTGAATATGCTTTTCGAAATTATCGGGAGCATAGGTCACAGAGGAGATCCCCCCCTGGGCATAAGAGGTGTTGGTTTCATCCAGCTTTGTTTTACTGATGATACAAACTTTACCTTTACCTGCCACTTTAAGGGCAAAACTAAGTCCGGCCATTCCGGAGCCAATAACCAGAAAATCAAATTTCTTGCGTTTGGATATATCTGCTTTTCTCATAAAACCTCAGGCTTTGAAACAGACAAATTTACAACTTTAGACGAGAAATAAGGAATGATACATCGAAGAGAATCTTTAATCGAGAAAAAACACAGAAAGAAGAAAACAATATCTCTGTGGTTTATCTTTTTTTAACCACTGGAAAGCACCGGGCAACACAAAGGGAAACACCGCTAACCGCGGAAAAGTCGGGATTGCTTCACGGTGTTACCAATGACATCCACAAATCCTTCCATTCTGGATTGAAATTTTCCGCGGCCATTGCGACTTTTGGTGACCTTTGTGGTATCAACGAAAAACCCGGCAATAGCCGGGTTTAATTCTAATCTTTATGAGACTCTATTTTCTAAAAATCGAACCTGATTAATTCACAAATTATCTATTAAGATACTCAACTACCAGCGAAATTCAAGAGTCCTCAGCAAATTTAATTTGAAAATAGTTCACTATTTTCTTCTTCAAATTTGCCTGCGGTTTCTTAAATTTCTTGGGATTAGAGCATCTCATAACGAAAATCCATGAATTATTCAGGCTAAACCAGTGATTTCAGCAACTCTTTCATACTTATATGCCCTGTCATAATGCTGTATAACTCCGAAATCTTAACCCGCTCCTGCTCCATACTGTCGCGGTAACGGATGGTCACAGTATCATCTTCCATGGTCTGATGATCAACAGTGATACAGAACGGTGTGCCAATAGCATCCTGACGGCGATAACGCTTCCCGATGGAATCCTTCTCCTCGTAGCGGCAGTTAAAGTCAAACTTAAACTGATCCATTATTTCCAGCGCTTTTTCAGGCAGTCCGTCTTTACGTACCAGTGGCAACACCGCCAGTTTTACAGGCGCCAGAACAGGGGGTAATTTCAACACGACGCGCGATTCGGACTTTCCGTCTTTTCCGGGAACTTCCTCTTCGGTATAAGCACCGGCAAGAATACTCAGGAACATGCGATCCACCCCGATGGAGGTTTCAATCACATAAGGCACATAACTCTTGTTCAGTTCAGGATCGAAATATTGCATTTTCTTACCGGAAAATTCCTGATGCTGAGAAAGGTCAAAATCGGTGCGGGAGTGTATTCCCTCCACCTCTTTGAAACCAAAGGGCATCTCAAACTCCACATCGGTGGCCGCATTGGCATAGTGTGCCAGCTTATCGTGGTCGTGGAAGCGATATTTCTTATCCCCCATGCCCATCGATTTATGCCACTTCATACGCATCTCTTTCCAATATTCGAACCATTTCATCTCCTCACCGGGACGGACAAAAAATTGCATCTCCATCTGCTCAAATTCGCGCATGCGGAAAATAAACTGACGGGCCACAATTTCATTACGAAATGCCTTACCAATCTGGGCGATACCAAAAGGCAATTTCATGCGGCCGGTTTTCTGCACATTCAGAAAGTTTACAAAAATACCCTGAGCCGTTTCGGGACGCAGATAAATTTTTGAGGCACCCTCTGCTGTGGAGCCCATCTCGGTAGAGAACATCAAATTGAACTGGCGCACATCGGTCCACTCCTTGGAGCCGGATAACGGACAAGCCACCTCATAATCCACAATGATCTGGCGCAACTCCTGAAGGTCATTGTCGTTCAGAGCCTTCACAAAACGGCCGTGAATTTCATCCCACTTGGCCTGATTGGCCTTCACCCGAGGATTGGTTTCGCGAAACTGTGCCTCATCAAAATCATCTCCAAACTTTTTGCGGGCTTTTTCAATCTCCTTATCGATTTTTCCCTCGTATTTGGCCATGAGATCTTCAATCAACACATCGGCCCGATAACGCTTCTTACTGTCTTTGTTGTCAATCAAGGGGTCGTTGAAAGCATCAACGTGACCGGAGGCCTTCCAGGTGGTGGGATGCATAAAAATTGCTGAATCGAGTCCGACAACATTTTCGTGCAGCAGGACCATGGAATCCCACCAATATTTTTTAATGTTATTTTTGAGCTCAACACCGTTCTGACCGTAGTCGTAAACGGCACCAAGGCCGTCGTAAATCTCACTCGACTGAAATACAAACCCGTACTCCTTACAATGGGCTACCAACTTTTTGAAAACATCTTCCTGGGCCATACAATGAACTTTTATGTGATTTTTCTAATTTCTGTTTTGTAAAACGCACAAAAATAAGGGAAAAAATGCTTATTGCGAATTATTTGCAAAAATCTGTTGGTGAATTTGGAGAAAATTGAGGAGGACCACCAATTCCACACCCTACAAACTCATAAAAAAAGGACTTCACACACAGTAAAGCTCCAATGCCATCCCGTGCTCTTCTTCTCATTCAACACGAAAAAGCCGGCCGGAAATTTTTTTTTACTCCAATGCGACGCCCTCCATGTCGTTTCTGATTTTTTCAATAAGGAAAGTGTTGAAATCCTTCAGCATCAGGTTGGCATTCCAAAAAGCACACCAGCAGTAGGCATCCACCTTAAATTCATCCACGTATTCCTTGTAAAAACTGCCAAAATCCTTGACCAGCGTACCGTCTTTTTTAAACAGTTTCAAATCTGAAACATCAATAACAATTTTTCCGGGAGTCTTAATGCCCGAGGTAGCCAATGCTCCAATGAGTCCGAAAGAGGCTCCCACAGCAGCACCGGAAGAGAATTCCTGTTGAGCATAAAAACTATTCAAAGTTCCGGTCAGGTAATAATTACTGTATTCGCTCCGATTGTATAAAGACATCTCAAACAAACGAGCTTTATTGAAATGCTCTGCCAATATCCGTGAAAACTGATTCACTACTGTATCTTTTTTATAATGCTTTTCAGAATTAATGCACACCTGTTTCCCATCCAATCTCATCTGGTGCGGGTTGGAAAACAACACTGAATTGGCCTCAAAACTATCTCTGTTATCTGTAAAAGCCCTTACATCCACAACGGCCGGGATGGGCTTTACCGACTTATCGGCCACCAAATCATCGGTTTTGTAAGTGATCTTCTGGCTAATGGTACAACCCCAAAAAACCAGCGGGATAAAAAAGAGTATTTTTCTCATAGCTTTTATTATTCAACCTGGAAAATTATGATCTCCCCAGATTAAGGTTAAAATTTAATTCCGAGTTGAAAGGTTACTCCAACATCATTATTGTAAACATTAGAACTTAGCACCTTTTCATAAATTCCGATACCCAGGGTGACTCCAAATTTTGATTCAGGAATAAAAACAATTCCCTGCGAAGGATTCAGTCCGAAAAAAATGTTGGAAGAAACATCTCCTGAAAAGTCTGTGAGCTCTTCCTCTCCGTAGATCAATCTGACCCCCAGATTAAGGTAAAATTTATCTCCCAGGTGGTAAAGAGGACTAATCCCGAACGTCATATAGCTCATCTCGGCCATGTAATAGCCCGATTTATTAAAATAATCGGGCCGGATATCAAAACCCTCAATTCCAACAACCAGAGGAAGCACCCATCTTGACCTGCTCGTCAGGTTGTATCCGTAATAGTCCACCCCCCATCCCGTGGCATTTGCACCGATTCGCTGAGAATACACCGCCAGGTTGATCCATTCATCAACCTCTTCAACATAATCGGTAGTATCCACCAGTACCTCATTGACTTTGCCTTCAACATCTATGTTGGAATCAAGGCTGTCCGCAACGTTACCTTCACTCCCTCGCTGATAACTTCTGACTTCTGTCAGAGGAATGAAGCTCGAAAACTTTCGGTCATCCCTGTGGAAATCATAATAAATAACCTGCTCATCTACCTTGGTTATGTTACAGTTAATTTGCTCTCCGTCTCTTTTGGTTATTTGATCCTGAGCCCCCATAGCGAAAGAAATCAACAGAGATCAGATCTGAGCTCATCTCAAAATCCAGAAAAAGCCGGTCGGAAAGCTTCACCAGACAACCTCCTCCAGCAAAAACAGTTATGGGAAATCCGTGATTTTTCGCTAAAAATGTATTCACTCCAATATTTAATTTGGGTTTGAACACCTTGGCCGGATAAACATACTCAAACTGAAGAGGTATCTGGAAAACATCGACCGATGATGATTGCCCATAAAGAAGGCCTGTTTTTAAATACAACCGTTCACTTGAGTTTGGAAGCCAGAAATAAAGATGGGCCCCATACATATTTTGCAAATTTTCTATTGAAAACGGTTCTTTAGGGTACAAAAAGAAACTATAAACCGGCTCAACCTCCATTCGAAAAGGGTATTTTCTCCTTTCAAAAACCACACATGAACCTTCACCACAGGTGATGTCATGATATTTTCTGGTCAATGAAACCAGAGGTTTTCGTTCAGGAACCATTAATTTCTCAATCTGAGGGAAAATTTCCGGACAATCCATAAAATAATACTTCAGATATCCGATGTGAGCTGTTGGGTCTGGTTTGTAGTTGACACCATCTATATTGATAAACTCATCATTATAAGGAATTTCAGTGATTAACCCATTGAGATAATCGATCAAATAATGGGGGCCGGAAGCAGATCTGTGGTAATAGAGGTTTTTCTGTCCCTTAACAAGATATTCAGCAAAAACATTAACGGTATCCCGGGAAACAATGGCCTTCTTCGATACATAATATTTCCCGTCTGTAAAGGCATATCCTCTAATATCGAAAGGTTTAAACACAAAGATGCTGTCCTGGTTTTGAAACTCAATTTCCTGAGCATGTTTGAGATCCCCCTGAAAATTTAATTCCCCTTGAATGGTATCGCCATCAGTCAAAAACACACTGCCATTTCGGAAGTCATTTTGTCCGGTCAGTACATTTTAAAATAAAAACAATGAAAATAAAACGATTCCACTGATATTTAAATACATTCGGAGAACTATTTAAATTAAAAATTCAATAAGACCTTAACGTAATATATCCCTCACTTTTGGTCTCCCCGGACTGCAATAACATAGTCCTTTATCTGATTTATGAACTCTTCAGACAACTGATAAGCAACAAACGGATGCTCCGGAAGGACTATTTCATAAAATATAAACTCGTCAATCATATCTTTATCCAGGGATGCTTTTAAAGCCCGGAATTCAGGATGCTTTTTTACCGTCTTTCTGTCAAAACCAGTCATTAAACTAACAAATGCCTCTTTTTCCTCTATAGTTGAAAAAGAGCCAGCCTCCACTCCCATAGATTCCTGATACCCGGGTTCGTATCGCCACAGTGCTTTAACCAACGCATATCCTAACCAATCGGCATCAAAGGAAACTCCTACCTTGTTCTTGCCAATGCTATCCAATTGCATCTGTGGAGTAAAAGTCCAGTCGCTTAGCTCCAGTTTCTTTCTTCTGTAAATATCGTTGAAGGATTCCTTTATTCTGGGATTATTGCGGTTTAAAATCATCGCAATAGTAATTTCATCCACAGCTTCATCCATTTTCCCCTGCTCTTTATATGCATCTGCCAAGAACCAATGTGCCATATAATCGATAAAATTGAGGCTGATGGCCTTTTTATACCAATCAATGGCCTGATCAAAATCCCCCTCTATGCCACACATTTGGCCGATATATGTCATTACCCAGTAAGAAGTTGAATCGGATCTTAACGCTTCAATATACATTTCCTTTGCCGCTGAAAACATTCTGTCTTCAAAAAACTTCTCCGCGCTCTTCAAATATTCCTGAGCAATACTGTCAACTTGATATCTGTAGGTAAATATTTGTCCATCCTCAATGACTCTGTAATAAGAATTAAAATTCAGATTATCAGTCCTGTCAGGGGGTAAAATCTCATCTTCCAACTCATTCAACTCGTAAGTAATTGGAGATTTTTCCATTATTTCAAAAATCTCTGCAGGAGAATGAATTTCCTGGGCCGAAAGGGATAGAAAGCCTGCTAGCAACAGGATGAATGTCAGGAGTAGGTTCTTCATGGATCTCTGTTTTATTATTAATTGAAATTCTCCAAAACAGCCCTTAAATGGTGCCTGTCAATAAACTAAGTAAAGTTTCTCAAGTTCTCTGTGTCTGTTCAGAAGGTTCCGTTTACAAGGCTTGCCATTAGGGAAAATGCGGAGTTTACTTGAGTAAATAAGCAATTTCCGCTAATGGCGTAACGCAGTAAACGGGACTTTATGGACAGACACTAAACAGTTATTAAACACAGCGCCATTAACAGGTAAGTTTCTCATATCTTTCTTAAAAAAACACTCACAAAGCATCAACCGTGATAACCCTGCAAGTATTAAAATTTATAGTGATTTTTATCTTCCGATCGTTATTGGTTACATAAATATTCTTTCCTGATCTTCGAAAATGCGTCTCTTCGGAGTCTTTAAGGGTTTCTAATATCATCTCTTCAACTTCATGCCTTGAGTACCGGCGGTTCAGTTTTTTATTAATCCTCTCGTAAACAAGATCAGTATAACAAATATCATTTAAAACCAACTCTTTATATCTTATCATATAATCAAGGTGTTTAACAAAGAATTAATCTTTAAGATGTTTACCAACATGACACAAGATTTCCACAGGGTGATAACTTGCTCCCCAAATCTTTGCCTTGCAAAATTGTTGATTGGTAGTTGTAAAAGAAATTTCTGAGAATTCTGGTAAGAAGAAGAGGGTTGTCGGGTTCATTGGGGAATCAGCATTTTGGTTTATGTAAAACTAACTTTTTTGTTTTATTTTTCCAAAACAAGAGACAAAAAAGGGGCCATTAAATCCTGCCCCTACCCCCGGATACCCGGCCAAAATGTTTATTAAACTAAAAATTCTTATTCAAAGCAACAGTCTTGTTTCACATAATTCCGCCAGTTATGTTGCTCTTTGAACCCCAGAACCTCACGGATTTTTCGATTAGAAAACAACGCTTCATGCTCTTCCAAATCGCGGGAAAGTGGCACCTCCGGAAAGAATCTTTCCAGCAATTCTTTGTTGGGCAATATTGCACCATTGTGATCATTACCTGCATTAAAAATCTGATAGCCCAGACCATCTTTTTTCAAACACAGATCCACTATCTGTCCCAGATCACGCGCATCAATATAACAAAAAGCATTTCTACGTCGCACCTCAGGATTCTTTAAATAATAGGGAAACAGGTCGTCATATTCGTGAGGCTCAATAACATTTCCGATACGCAGCGCATAAATGTCAAATCCCGATCTTCGCTGAAAGCCTCGCGCTGTTTTCTCATTTACAACCTTAGATATTCCATAGCTATCCATGGGATCCACATCATAGTCCTCTTCCAAAGGCAGCACATGTGGATCCGTTTCGCCATCCGAGAAACAAATCCCGTAGGTTGTTTCTGACGAAGCTATAATAATTTTCTTAATACCAAGCTTTACAGCTGCTTCAATTACATTATAGGTTCCAATTGTATTTACCCGGTAAGTTTCATTGTCAGGTTTAATTAAAATCCTCGGAACGGCAGCAAAATGGACAACAGCATCGAATGGTGGAACCCCATTTCCCGATTCCAGCTCATCTAATCCGGCATACGAGCTCATTGCATTAAACATTTGTCCCGAATCGGTAATATCGGCAATCAGGTTATCCACCCCGGGATGTTCCAATGGCTGCAAATCAACATTCAACACTCTGTGCCCCTGATCCAACAGATAAGGGATAACGTGTTTTCCTGCTTTTCCTGATCCTCCTGTAAATAAAATCCGCATTTTTATTTATTTTTATTAGTTATTTCACATTCATCTCACCCAACTCTCAGCTTTGCCGCATCTTTATACAAAAACTGGGATAACGCTTCATTCAGCTCCCATTCTATATTCATGGGTTTAGATCTATAGTAATCAATTAATTTTCCCTCACCTACAAAAACATATCCCATAGTAATGCCATATTCGTCCTTGTTCCTTTCCTTCACGAAAAGCAGAATCTGCCTATATTTAATTTTTTACAAATGCAAATATTCTTTAAGAACGGGCAAGTCTGCTTCAGCCCAGGCCAAATCCTTCAGTTGTTTTTTCTCTAGCAGCAAATATTGTTTGTGCTCCCTTAGTTGTATTTCTCCATGTTTATATCGGGCCAGGAAGGGTATTAATTCAATAGATATTTCTGCATAATCGTGAAAGACTGGTGTCAGACGACTTTGAAGTTCTATTTCAATAGCTAATTCTTCTTTTATTTCTCTTTTAATGCAAGCCTCTTCAGATTCTCCTCTTTCCACCTTACCTCCCGGGAACTCCCATTTCAAAGGCATGTTCATTTCGGAGCCACGTTGTACTACCAGGCATTTGGTGCCGAAAGAAATAATCGCACAAGTAACCTTAATTCTCTTCAACAGACTAAATTTTAAATTAAATACGTTCTCCAAACCAAAGATAACATTTTTTCAGTGCTTCCCCGGAAACAAAGAGAGGAGACCGCACCTCAGTACAATCTCCTCTCCATTTAATCTCCAAATTGGCAAAAGCTCTAATTCACACTCAGCATCGGTTCATCACGATACCCGTGGCGACCAAAAATCAGGTTCAGTCCAAATCGAAAGGTCAGGTCTTTCTGCCGATGCAACATCGGAAAAGAATCTCCGTCATCAAAAGTAACCTCGGAATAACGCATGGGAATATAATCGGCGGCCATATACATTTGCAAAGGTCCGGCCAGAAAAGTCACCGCAGTTCCCAGACCATTTCCTCCGCTGATACGCTTACTGTAATTTAGGTTGAAAGCGACAAAACTGTAGGGTTGAATATTCGCTGAAAGGTTCAACTCCTGACGAAAATTATGCTTCTGAAACACACTGCGGGACAACAGGCCAAACGAAACAGCCGGACTCATCCTGTAAGAGGCACCCAAATACATGGAGGGGGTGAGCGGAATGCTGAACTTATCGTGTCCCACACCATAATCAATCACGGTCTTCAGTGAATCGCCAATATCTTCAAAAGCCTGTTCAAGGTCTTCCTCTTCAGACCCATTCACACTAACACCTTCAAAATTATAAGTTCCGTTAAAAGAAAGACTGTTCAGATCGTTCTTAAACTTCACCCAACCCAGATTGGTAAGTGCTGCCGAAAAGGTCCAGTCTTCCGTATGTTCATAAACGGCACCAAAATCAAAAGCCAGTCCTCCGTTATTCAGGGAAGTCAGGTAATCAGCCACCTCATCATCCTCCAGATCTTTCCCGTCAATGGATTCCGGAAAATCACCCGGAACATTGCTCTCCTCAACCTCAATGGGTGCTGAAGAATAAACGGTTCCGTCCACATGTACATCCCACTGCTGGCGGCTGGTATTCAGCTCAAATTTATTGATATCAGTAACCCCGCCCACAATACCAAAAAGTGGCTTCAGTTTTGCACCAAAGGTAAATTTATCATTCCACCTCCTGCTGTAACCAAAAGCCAGCTCATGATAGGCAGCTTCTTTGATACGCATGGTGGAAAAATCAAAGTCTTCACCATCCGGGAAGCCCAGCTCCGTAATCTTGAAAAGATCGGAGGGAATCCCGGTTTGCATGACATTTTTCACCGACATGGTAAAAGTGAAATAGTCACGCCCCGAGCGAAAGCCGATGCCCAAAAGATCTACGGTCTCTTCGTTATTGATGCCCACAGCTTTACCGGTTGCCTTATATAGATCATCGTAATTAAACTGACTACTCAGAGGAGTTACCCATTGGTTGCCTACTTCCTGAAAGGCGTCATTAAAAGCCACATCACTCTGAAACATCAGGCCGGTGGAAGGCAAAGCAAAAAAACCGTTGGCCCGGGGTTGCATAGCCGGATTGATCTGTGATGACTGAGGAATGGTCTCCATGAAATAAAGTCCCATGGGGTTTTGTGCGGTTGCCTGAAACAACGTCAAAAATGCGATGCTAATGGCTGTAATATAATATTTGATTCTCATCAGTATAAATTTTATTCAGGTTATTGGCCCGATGAAACCGGCAGGATTTATTTTCCTTTCTTTATCAGAAACCGGATTCTGCAAATTTCATCACCTAATTACAAGTGTCACGATATTTCTTGCAAACTACAATTCAGGTAAATTACCGGCAGCTTCAAAAGATACCACCGCATTGAAGCTCATATCTTCATATATCTTTACATACTCTTCACCATCAGTGAAAATTTTTGTTTCCAGAATAATATTCATCGCATTGCGATCAAGAAAATCATTTATCTGATCTCCCGTGACGGTTACGTTAAACTCCGTATGGGTGGCTTCCGTTACGCGCCCGGTATCAGAATCAGGAACGCCTGCCTGTACCACCTTAATACTTTCATTATCGCCAAACAGATTGTCTATTTGGTTACCATCTTCATCCACCACCCAGGCAGCAGCAGAGATGTCCACCGGGATTTTACTATAAAAATCAAACCAAATGGTTGCTGATTCCACTTCTCGTGCATCATCGGAGTCTTCCCCAAGAATATCGTTAAAATCAAAATCAATGGTATCGGTCCGCACATAATCAGCAGAAGTTCGGAACCAAAGCGGGGCAATAATATCCATCTCTCCCTGAAGCACATTTGAAAGTCCCATAAAGTTAGGCTCTTGCGGCTCACCGTCAGGATTGGAAAAAGAGGTAACATCGAACAATACACGACGCGGATAACTATTCGCGATGTCCACAATATTGTCTGAATTAGTTCCGCTGATATGAAAATTGGTTTCACTCATCCCAATTGGGTTCCCGTAAACAGCAGCTGGCAATGCAAGATGAATCTGATTGCTGTTCTCCACCTCCAGAACATCAATCAAAGCATCGCTTTCATCATAAAACCGCAGGTTTTCGGCTACCACATCAAATGGAACCCCGATTTCACTGTTTACTTTCAGATCGATGTAAAAGTCAAACAGTTCAATTTCATCACTGACATCCAATTCATCAAACACATCCAGGGTCAACTCCTCATTTGGGCGGGCCGATTCCTGCTGTCCGAAATAACCAAACGCCATCCCGGGCTGCATATCCATTAATGAAAACTCCAACGCCACATCTCCGGCCACCATATTTGATAAATCCAGAGAGGTTACAACGGATATGTAACTGGAATCAACCCCTTGGGAGGGAATCACCTTTTTCCCGCTTAAATCTTCCGTAATCTGAAAATATCGCTGATTGCCGGAAGCATAAAAAGAATAACTCAGAGGCGTTTCATCCTGAAGCACCTCAGGAATGGTTATGGTAATATTCCCCTCAGTCCCGTAAGGCACCATCAGATATGCCGACAGAGCCCCCATCTCCATGGTCAGACTGTCGTAACGAACATCGGCACGATGGTTCAGCTGTACCTTTTCCGAATAATCCACATTGACGGGAGAATTGACAGGATAGAGAAGCCCGGGAGAAAAATTCCAGGTATCGTGGAAGTCTCTCAGGTTAACCAGAGATTCCCAGTCAATATCTACCTCGCGGGTATATTTCATATTCACCAGCCCCTCTTCATCCACAAAAACATATTCGTTATCGATGTCCCGAATCAGATCTGCCACCTGATAAGTAATATCTCCGGCAGGCGCGGCAATTTCAATGGCCCGGTTACTCTCCGTATTTACCAAAATATCATTGTCCTGACACCCCATAAGAATAACGGGAATCATCAGTACTCCTGTTTTTAGAAAATTTATGCTCTTCATAATTCAAAAATTATCTTCATCACTCGCTTTATTCAATCACTTTAATCTCCACTCTTCGGTTGAGTGCCCTACCTTCCGCGGTCGTATTGGGTGCAATGGGCTGATCAAAACCATAACCCTCATAATCGATGCGTTCAGGAGCAATCCCCTGGCCTTCAAGGTACCTTTTCACTGAAAGGGCTCTGGATTTTGAGAGTCGTTTGTTCAATGATGCAGAACCCGTATTATCGGTGTGACCAGAGACTTCAATTTTCACCGACGAGTTTTCAAGCAGCAACCGGGCAAGGCGGTTCACCTCAGGATAAGACTCGGCCCTGAGCGTTGCTTTACCGCTCGTAAAAAGAATGTTTTTTGCCACAATCCGGGCACCTCTGGCCATGGGTTTCAATTCGACATTATTGATTTTAAGGGTCGTATCGGGATGAAACTGCAACGGGAAATTGTTAAAGAAATAACCATCGGCATTAACCTCTACCAAATAAGGCCCTTCCTCAAATACCGTAATGCTGAATTTACCGGTAGTGGAATCTGCAAAGGCGACAAGAAAGGCATCTTCTTCTCCCGGCTCAAACACGGCCAGCTCGGCAGGAACTGCATCATTGGTCTTTTCTTCCATTACCTTACCCGACAAAGTATAAGCCACCACACTTTTCTCCAACTCAACATTTTTCTCTTCAGAATCGCCCAGCGTGTTTTTAAGTAACAATTCAGATGAGTAGAGGTGATAGTCATTAGCTGAGACAGTCATACGTAAATCAAATTTATCTTCAAAAGTAATCTGATACGCTCCTGTTTCCTTATCAGAGAAGATCCGGTGGGTCACAGAGTCCTTATCAACAGGGCGAAAAGTAATTTCTGCCTGCACGGGTTGCTGAGTGTCCAGATCGGTTATGACACCGCTGAGTGCATAAGGATGTTTTAGTTTTTCCAATTGGAAATTAAGGGTAAAAGCAGCATTTCTGGTAGTGCCTTTGGGAACATCTGCCAGTTCCATTTTAAACCCTTCCACACCTGCCTGCAACACATAATTTCCGGTATCCTCCAGAGCAATCAGATAATCCCCGGTAAGGGAATCTGCCCATGCTGTCAGTACCTGTTCTCTTTTAAGCGTGTCTATGAGGGACAACTGTCCGTGAAGGGCTTGTCCTGATTCAGCATCGGAAATATTTCCTGCAATGGAGAAGGGAATTCTTATGTCCTTTTGAATTTTATACAAATCAAGACCACCATAACCGCCGGGTCTTGAGGAAGCAATCAGCGAAACCAGCGAATCTGATGACGGGAAAAAGAAAAGATCGTCAAACGGACTGTTGAAAGGCTGTCCCATATTCACCGGGTGCATCCAGTCACCATCCCGGTTTCTTTCTACTTTGTAGATATCAAAACCTCCAAACCCGGGATGACCTTCAGAAGAAAAATAAAGGGTATTGCCATCAGGAGTTACAAAAACCCCCTCCTCATCAAACAAAGTATTGATGACCGGCCCCATATTACGTGGTCTGGAAAATCTGCGGGATCCTTTACGACGACAGGTCCAGATATCCTTTCCTCCCATTCCGTCTCTCCTGTCGGAAACAAAGAAAACAACGCCATCTTCTGTTTCGGTGAAAGCAGTTTCTTTAAAAACTTTATGATCTATCCTTTCACTGATGGGTTTAGGTTTGCGGACTCTTTTCTTCGAAATATCAGTCAATCCTATTTGTCCGCTTCTTTTCTTCCCACGATAAACATACAACGTCTCTCCATCAGGCGAAATTCCTGCGATACCTGAATTAAATCTTGAATTCAGACGATTATTCTCAACACCCTCAGTCACAACCCCATCGACATAAGATGCTTCCAGGATCCTTTCTTCAAAAACATCCCGTCCAACCGGCACATCCGGCAAATAATCAGGACGACGAGTAACAAAGAAGATTCTTTTGTTTTTACTGTCTTCAACCGCAGCATACTCATCATAATAGCTGTTTACAGCTGGTCCCGGATTGATCACAAAGGCAGGAACTGAATCTCTGACATTGGCTCCTCCGAACTCACAATCGCTTAGCAACTGATTCAAGAGTGGCCTGAACTGTTTTTGCTTCCAGGAGGAAAGCGTATTGTTGTATTGTTCAAAAGACTCCCTTGCACGGGAGTACTCCAATCGGGCACGATGCGCATATCCCAGCAGTAAGTAATAATCATCTGCAACAGAAGGTAAACTTTCCAGAAAGAAACCGGCAGCTTCCTCCGGTTTGTCTCCCAAAAGGGCACTCACACCCAGCTTATAATTCAGGGAGGCTACTTCCGGATTATGTTTGTAAAGCTCGAAAAAAGCCCTAAAACTCCCCTCATAATAACCTGTACGATAAAACCGCTCCCCTTGGTTAAGCCGATCCAGATTATACTCCAGGTCTGCCCCGGAGGCACCCTGTAAAATCTGGTTAACATCGGTTTTGGGACTCTCCTGCCCCAACAGGGAGCCCCAGCAAGCATTTAAAAACAATAACAGTAAAAAAAGAATTCTCATAATTAAAAAGTTTGGTTAATTCTTTCAGAATAAATAAAACAGCTTTGACTTTACCTCCCATTTTCCATTTCAGACTTTCCAGAAAAATATTTCCCGGCAAAGGAATGGCCTAAAAAGCAAAAGCTGTAAATTATCCCCACTATTTTTACGACAATTCCCTCTATTTGTTTTGTTTCACTATAACTTTTTATCAATTGTGTGACAATTACTAGACTCCTTCACTAATTTAATGACTGACACATTAGCAAATGGCCGTTGGCGGATTTATTTCTCTTATTGGTGCGATGCTCCCAAAAAGCAGGAGTCGGATCAGCAGCTAAGAAAAAGGGCGCTACCGCTAACGGCACGCCCTCTCCAAATAATATTAATAACAGGCCATATCGAAAATATGCCAGATTTTATGATAACAACTTTTTGTGAGCTTAATCACTGAAAAAAAGGTCCACTGCCGGTGACTGTTTTAAAGCAATCAGAAAGATCAGATGCTTAATAATTATCCATAACACAAAGCCTGAGTACATTTCCAGGCTTTCTTCACGGGATTACTATTAGTACAGGAGCATTCATCGTTGCCTTCTGTCACCTGCATGGCTAAGCACAGTTCCGTTCAGAATCCCCTGATATTCAGAATTGCTTCCAATCACCTCCATGGCTTTTTCCAGTACGTTATCATCCTGCAATGCATACTGAATAGCCCCCTGTCGATAATAATACCTCTTCAGGACTTCGTCAGCAAGAAGATCGTCAACCTCATCACGGAAATTATCGAGATCTTCTGACACACTCACATCAAGCTTTTTTTCAAGGTTTTCAAAAGCATCGGCATTTGCATCATAATATCCTTCTTTCTCAGCCGCTTCTTTTAGTTTCTTAAAGCGCTCCCTGCTTTCGGATGTATATCTGAAACTATCCAGAGCCGTGACATAATCGGTGAAATTCCCATAAATTTCATCGGTTACAGAAAACTCTTCCGGTACCGGCACAGTATTGTTTTCAGCAGCAAAACGGTTCACATAATCAAAAATAGTCTGCTGCGCCACCAATGCAAAAGTCATATTACTGTACTTCTCATAAGGCACCACCACATCAGGAGAAATGCCTCCACCGTCATAAACTGTTCGTCCGTTTTTGGTATTAAACTCAGTAATCAAAGAATCAGGAACATACCCTACGCTTCCATCTTCATTTCGCTGACTGTAATCCAACGCCTGAATACATCTTCCACTGGGAATGTAGTATTTAGCTGTAGTCACTTTAAGCTTTGCATTATATGGGAGACTGCGAGTCGTTTGCACCAGGCCTTTTCCAAAAGAACGATTTCCTACAATGACTCCCCTGTCGTGATCCTGGATGGCCCCGGCCACAATTTCAGAGGCCGATGCAGACCCACGATTAATCATTACAACCAGGGGAATTACTGTGTCCACAGGAGCTTTAGAGGTTCTGTAAACCTTGTCCCACTGTTCAATTTTCCCTCTTGTACTCACCACTTCAGAGCCTCTGGGCAAAAAGAGGTTCGCCAGTTTAACGGCCTCATCCAGCAGTCCGCCGGGATTTCCGCGCAAATCAAGAATAATTTTCTCTACCCCCTGTTCCTCTTTCAGGTTTTTAAGCGCTTTTTCCACTTTACGGGAGCAATCCTGAGTAAAATTGTCAAGAATAATGATTCCCGTTTCCTCATCGACCATTCCGAAATAAGACACCGGATCAATCTGAATCGCTTTCCGAACAATGCTTATATCTAAAGGGTCTTCCTGACCGTATCGCTTCACGGTAACGGTAACATCAGTATTGGCCGGTCCCTTCAGCTTATTGCTGACATCCTCGGTCTTCTTCCCCTTCATATCCACTCCGTCAATGGCTAAAATCTTGTCCCCGGCTTTCAATCCGCCTTTATCAGCAGGGAAGCCCTTGTAGGGTTCGGAAATGTAAACATAATCTTCCCGACCGGTAATGAGTGCGCCAATTCCGGCGTATTCCCCGGTAGTCATGAAGTTGAAATCGTCCATCTCTGATTCCGGAATATATGTGGTATATGGATCCAGCGATTCCAGCATGGCTCCGATTCCGGTTTCCACCAATTCCTCCGGATTGGTTTCCTCAACGTAATAAGTATTCAGCTCCCTGAAAAGGGAATAAAAAATATCAAGGTTTTTGACGATGGAAAAGTTCCGCTCCTCATTTCCTGCTGTCACAAAGCCCAGTGAAATTATCAGGCCAATTGCCACCGCACCGGTCCATCCAATCCATTTTCTTCCGCTAATTTTCTTCATTATCTGATCTCTTTAATCTGTATATTTGAATGTAATATTTCTCAGAAACCATGCCACTTTATCAAGTGCCACGGTTCACTGTTTAATCTTTACTAAGAATTGCGGCCCGGTACCTCCATAAAAGCCCCAGGGCAAAAAGAATTACCAAAATACCACCGATAACAGCCAGCGTTTTGGCACTATTCACCGATGCCGGCTCAAAACGAAATTCGATGGTATGAACACCGTCGGGAACCATTAAAGCCCTCAGCAGGTAATTCACCCGGTTAATTTCCACTTCTTTCCCGTCAATAAAAGCTCGCCATCCGGCCGGATAATAGATGTCGCTAAAAACAGCGATCTTTTCACCATTTGCACGGGCTCTGAAAACCAAATGGTCGGGAGCATACGAGGTAAGCTCTATTTCACTTCCGGATCTGACATTCTGATACGATCCCCAATCGCCCACTCTGTCCTGACGAATAATGGCCGTATTGGTAAGATCAACATTCCTGAGGGATGCCAATTCCTCTTCGGCCGATGATACAGTTTCAATGTTGCTGACAAACCACGCATTCCCATAAGCAAAGGGATTCTCAAGCGGTGGCTGTCCGGGATGATAAATGATGTATTTGGTATTCAACATATTCAGAGCAGGCATCTTTTCCAGTAATTGTTGTGCCTCAAGAGGAGACCCGCCGTTTCTAAAATGCATCATCAGCGTTTGCCAATTGTTTTGCAGGTAAAAATCAATAACATCCTGATAGATGCGAAGCTTCGCACCGTGGTACCCACCAATAGAATTATGAAAATAAGAAGTATTCACCTCGTTAAAAGGATTCCGGTAAATACTGAAAACCCGGTAACTGGGATCCTCATCTTCCAAAATCAGTTTATCAGCTTTAGATTTCTCAAATTGACCGGAAATCTGGCGGGGAGATACAAAATCATCATTGCTGAGGTAACGTTTATCCACGGCCCACATATCTATAACAACCAAGAGCGCCAGCCCCGGTAAAAGGTATTTTTTGGACAGTCGGTTGGTGGCAAAAAGCCAAAGAGAGCCGCTTCCCAAAAGGATAAAAAAGAAAGAACGAATGGCATCTGCCTGTATTAACCCGGCCCGAGCCTGTTGCATATTCAGAATGACCTGATCAATTACCCCTGCCTGGTCTGGCATCTGCTGTTTCTGACGCATCAGGGCATTCAGTTCTTCCCGACTCATAAAATCAAAAAACAGATTTGGGAACAAATATATCAGAAGGGCAATTCCTCCGGTCAGCCCGAATGCCGCCAGAAACTTCCCACTCTGGTCACGGATCAGGGCAGGATTGTCCACCACTTTTTTCAGCCCGAGCATTGCCAGTATTGGGATGGTGATGGTGGCAATAATCAGGGCCATTTCCACTGTCCGAAACTTATTGTACAGCGGAAACACATCAAACATAAAGTAATTGAACCACTCCAGGTTTTTCCCCCAGGCGAGCAATACGGAGAGTACTGTTGCGCCCACCAGCCACCATTTCTCAGGTCCTTTGTAAAAAAACAAAGACAAAACGAACAAAAAGATTATGAGCGCACCCACGTAAACGGGTCCAGAGGTAAAGGGCTTACTTCCCCAATACTGCGATTGTCCGCCGACAATCTCTCTCAGGCGCGGATCCACATCTTTCATGGCACGCGGACTCTCAGAGAGAGGAGCAGATGCACCCCCCATCAGGTTTGGAATCATCAGGGTCAGTGTTTCAGCTTTTCCGTAACTCCACGCAAAAGCATAGTCCCGGTCCAATCCGGAGTCAGTCTCCCCCTCTTTGGCGGTGGATTCCAGTTCCGAAGGGCCACGGATACTAAATGTCCCGTACTCATATGTAGGCCAAAGATGGGTAAGGTTTGGCAACACCGCCAGAACAGCTGCCACCACTAATAACGCTGTGCGTTTCCCAAAGTCCCGTATTGTCCCTTCCATCAAAGCTTTTACTAATCTGGCAATCATCAAAACCAATACAACCAGAAACAAATAGTAAGTAATCTGCACGTGATTATAGGCAATCTGTACTCCCAATGCAACGGTGGTGAAAAAAGCCCCCACCCAGGGACGGCGGTTGAGGGTATAAAGAATGCCGGCAATAACAGGAGCGGAAAGCGCTATTGCATAGGCCTTGGTAATGTGCCCTGCAATGATAATTATGATGTTGTAAGTTCCGAATGCAAAAGCCAGGGCTCCGACCAACGAGAGCCAACGCCCCATTTTCATACTTCGCAACAAAATATAAAACCCAAAAAGATAAAGAAACAGGATGGCAACGGTATGAAAAGGAAGCCCAAACCGAAGTACCTTATTTAACTGATAGAAAAGATTGGACGATGAATCACCTTTAATCTGATAGGCGGGCATTCCACCAAACATTGAATTGGCCCAATACGAGTGATCCCCAGTTTCGGCTTCAAATTCATTCAGCTCCTGGGCAGCTCCAATGGCATGAGCATTGTCCATCTGAGGGAGCTCCAACCCCTTTAATACCGGGTTGAAATATAAAAAACTGAGCCCTGCAAACAGGGCCATTACACCAATAAAATAAAGTATTGACTTTAGGTTTTGACGATCCATTGTGAAAACTCTTTTGAGATTTTAAGACCAGAAAGATACATAAAGTTTGTGAGGCGACCTTTTTGTACCGCCTGAAACTTTAATTCCAGATTACCGTAAAGAGAATCAGTTTAACTAACCCTTATTCCCATGTATATTGTTATCATTCAATTCAGACGTTCAGACGAACAGGTCAATTACCATAAAGAAGCCCATAAAAGCTTCCTGAAAAAACAGGTTGACGAAGGCAATTTTATTGTTTCGGGCAACCGAACCCCAAATACCGGAGAAGTTATTCTTTCCTGCCTGCCGGACATGGAAACGCTTTACGAAATACTACAGGAAGATCCCTTCTATAAAAACAGAATTGGTCAATACGAAATCATCGAATTTGAACCCGATATCAGATGTCAGGAATTAACGGATTTTATTGATGAACGTGAAGAAAACTCATGAGAAGTTCACACTAAAAATCTTCACAGTGCCGTATGCGAAACCTGGTATATCCGTATACAGGAACGTCAAATATCTTAAAAGAACTGACTACCGCCTGAGGCGGCCCCATTCGACATTTTTCTAAAAAATTATCCAACATCTCCGGTTCCCCCTCGGCATCAACTTCCACATTGCCGCCAGGCATGTTTTTCACATATCCATTGATTTGATACCGGCGGGCATTATCCTGAACAAAATAGCGAAACCCTACACCCTGAACTCTTCCCTCAATTATCAACCGTACTCTCTTCATGCATAATAACGTTTAAGTTCTTTGCGTAAAGAACAAAGAAATCGAATCAACAGGAAATTATCACAATCTTTGTTCCTGAAAATTACTCCTCAGAAACAATCCCAGTTTATAAAAATCAAACATCCAAAGAACCACAAACCCTCTAGTTATCAAAAACTCAATTATCGGTTTGAACAGAAAAAACAACCCGGAAAACACAAACGACCACGGCCTGATTCTTTTATAGAACTGTAACAGTCCAATGTCACTTGAAAAGCCGGGATGATAATCAACATATCCTAAAATAACACTCAGGTTCTTGATACTCAATCCACTCTTACGAAGATACTCGCTATTAATCTCCAGGTCACCATTTAACACAGGATTATCAATGTGTTTAATGCTGATTCGGTTCTTTTTCAAAACAAAACCCAATAACGTGTCCTCATGTCCATATACGGTGATTCGATGATCAAAAGGGAATCTGGCCAGCACATCACGTCTGATCAAAAAGTTATTGGACATAAAAGAACGGTTGGGTTCATTTTGACGTTCTTCACACGTTTTGCTCTCCCGATAAACGCCATATTTCCATCTCAGAAGATAATCCCTCGCCGGCTTCTTGGTTTCGTAAACCCTGCCTCCACAAACGACCTTTTCGTTGTCAGAAGTCACAGATGCAGCGTAGCTCAAAAGGAAATCATCTTTAATAATCAAAGAATCACAATCCAGAAACAACAAATACCGATATCCGGTATATTCCAAGAAGAGATTCCTGACACTTGCTCTCCCCACATTTTCGGGCAACTCGACATAAACATGCTGATTGCAAACCGACCGGTTGATTTTTCGGAATTCCTCATCTGAACCATCGTCAATCAGCACAATTTCGCATGGAAAGCTTACCGCAGTTACCTGTCGGGCAAGCGAATTCACCAACTGGCGCACATCAAAATTGAATACCGGTATGCAAACAGAGATCAAGAAAAAAGATTTTACATATTTACGAACCTAATTTATACATAAATCAGGCCATAGCCACCGGCAAATTCGCGGGTTATCTCTTGTGCAATCCGCACTCCTTGCTTTCGGGATTTTCCCACCACCAGCGGCCGGCACGAACATCCTCCCATGATTCAATGGCCCGCGTACAGGGAAGGCAACCAATACTTGGAAATCCTTTGTCGTGAAGTGGATTGTAAGGAACTTTATGTTCTTTGATATAATCCCAAACATCACTTTCCGACCATGCAGCCAGAGGATTAAATTTTAAAAGTCCGTTATTTTCATCCCACTCCACCACTTGAATATTCTGGCGGGTAATGGCCTGACCGGCGCGTAATCCGCATATCCAGGCATCCAGGGTACTGAACATCCGCTTCAGGGGTTCAATCTTACGGATTCCACAACAAAGTTTCCTGTTTTCAACGCTTTCATAAAACAGATTTATCCCTTTACTGTTGACCATCTCCTCCACCTGTTTGTAATCAGGAAACATGACCTCTATTCTGGTATTGTATTTTTTATTGGTGCGATCTATTAGATCGTATGTTTCAGGAAACAGGCGTCCGGTATCCAAGGTGAAAACCCGTGCATCAGACTTAATTTTAAGCACCATATCTGTAAGCACCTGGTCTTCAGCTCCCATGCTTGAAGATAGTGCGACCTTGTTCCCATACTCGTTCAGGACCCACGTAAGAAGTTCAGTGGGGTCTTTTTGGGTGAATTTTTCGTTTAGTTCTGCAATCTGCTTTTGATCCATTGAATTGTTTTTTTGCAAATTTAAGGATTCCCCCCGGAAAAATTACTTTCCTCCGAAACAAACCCCCATGTATCTGGTTTTTTGAACCAGTCCGTTATCCGGATCCACCAATCTCAAACGACCTCCAACTTCATCCAGGGGCACACTTACTATGTCATTCCCTTTCGCGGCAACCATTACGCCAAAGTTCTCCTGATGTATCATTTGAGCAGCATAGGTGCCATAACGGGTAGCCAAAATCCTGTCGGCCGGCGTAGGGCTGCCTCCACGCTGGGTATAACCCAAAACGGTTTCACGAGTCTCCAGACCGGTCATTTTGCGTATTTTCTTAGCAATGTAGGCTCCTGCATTTTTCTTTTTGCCCGACTTAATGCCCTCTGCAACCACCACAATGGAATAAGGCTTTTTCTTCTGATTCCTTTCTATCAGACAGTTCGCCACCACATCCATATCGTAATCCAGTTCGGGAAGAAGAATCACATCACCCCCACCTGCAATACCGGAATGCAAAGCAATCCAACCGGCATGATGCCCCATGACCTCAATGACCATTACTCTTTTGTGAGAGTTAGCGGTAGTATGCAGACGGTCAATGGCTTCGGTTGCAATGGTCAATGCAGTATCAAACCCAAACGTAACGTCAGTACCCCATACATCATTATCAATAGTTTTGGGAATTCCTACAATATTCAGCCCTTCCTTGTACAAAAGGTTGGCGGTTTCCTGGGTTCCGTTTCCTCCGATACAAACCAGAGCATCCAGCTCAAGTTCCTTGTAGTTTTGCTTTATTAACTGAGGCTTATCAGACACAATATCACCCTCTTGTTGTTTGAACGGCTTCATTCTTGAGGTGCCAAGAATGGTTCCTCCCAATGTCAGGATACCGGAAAGCAGTTGCTCATTAAGAGGAATAACATCTTTCTCCAGCAGACCCGTAAAGCCGTTGGCAATACCCACGACTTCCATTCCATATTCTACAATAGCAGTTTTACCAATCCCTCTTATGGTAGCATTAATACCCGGACAATCTCCTCCTGCAGAAAGGATTCCGATTTTCATTTTTTTATTCCCCATGACCATTTTGTTTTTAAACGGTTATCGCCGATTCAAAGTAAGACTAATCTATCAGGTTGTTTTATTACGGGTCAGGCATGAAACACCAATAATGGCACGTCGGTATAAAACAGAATACGCCGGGTAATCTCCGGAGTAAACAAACGGGCAATCATATTGCGTTTCCGACGTGTCATGGCAATAAGATCAATATTATTTTCGGCAACATACTTTTCCAAAGAATCCATAAATTGCTCACTCTGTTCAAAATTACTTTTAATCTTGTGATTCCTGTAGGTAGCATCGCAATAATCCCTGAATTTCTCCATTCTTCGAATCTCTGTATTATCGGGCTTGTGGGCCTGAAACCGAACAGCATTTATATGTGTCTGAAATGGAGTAATAAGTCGAATCAGTTTATGAACGGAAATATAATCGGCATCCCCAAAGTCGGTAACAAACAACACGCGGCTCAATTTTTCCAGATCAACTGTTGATTTGGCCGGAACAGCCAGAACAGGCACCGTTGCTCTCCTCATCACATCGCTTGTAACACTCCCCAGGAGCTCTTTGATGGTTTCCCCTTTGCTTTTAGTCCCCATTATGATTACATCCGGATCAAGATCTTTGCTCACTTTCAGAATTACTTCTTCAGCATACCCAAACTCAAACCGATTTTCCAACTCAATATTTTTATCCTGAATAGAGGTCATCTTATTAATGGCACTCTGACAAAGATCGGCAAGCCGGTCGCGTGCATCCTGCTCTCTTTTTTGAATGTCCTCTTCACTGTTGGGAGGCATAACATTCATCCCCTCCTCAATATCTTCATAATCCGAAAAACTATGCAACAGCGTAACCGTGGATGGAAACTTCCCGGCAAGAGTAAGTGCATAGGTGAATGCATTTATGGAGTGGTCGGTAAAAGTTACCGGAACAAGGATCTTTATCATATCGGTATAGTTATAGCAAAAACTTGGTTCAGGTTCAAAAGTTACAAAAAAAATATAAAAAAACCCGTATCCAACACATCCTGGATACGGGTTAAAAGTTTTTTCCAATGCAGATTTATATAATCAACATTGCATCACCGTAAGTACCAAAGCGGTATTTTTCTTTAACGGCTGTTTTGTATGCTTTCATAATCAGGTCATATCCTCCGAAAGCAGCCACCATCATCAGCAAAGTGGAATATGGAAGATGAAAGTTGGAAACCATAGAATCAGCCACACTGAATTCGTATGGCGGAAAAATAAACTTATTTGTCCACCCTTCAAAAGGATTAACATGCCCGTTGGTCGAAACTGAGCTTTCAATGGTTCTCATTACCGTGGTGCCTACCGCACATATCCGACGACGTTCATCCTGGGCATTATTGATCATCTCTGCCGAATCCTCAGGAATAATGATTTGCTCTGAATCCATTTTATGTTTGGTCAGATCTTCCACATCAACAGACCTGAAACTACCCAGACCCACGTGTAGTGTAACATACGAGAAATCCACCCCTTTGATCTCAAAACGTTTAAGCAACTCACGGCTAAAGTGCATTCCGGCAGTGGGAGCTGCCACTGCCCCTTCGTGTTTGGCAAAAATAGTCTGATAACGTTCCTGATCTTCAGGCTCCACCTTTCTGTTGATAAATTTAGGCAGGGGCGTTTCTCCCAGACTATATAAAGTTTCTTTAAACTCCTCGTGCGATCCGTCAAAAAGAAAACGAAGGGTACGCCCCCGGGAAGTCGTATTGTCAATCACTTCAGCAACCAGAGAATCATTGTCACCAAAATAGAGTTTGTTTCCGATACGGATTTTACGTGCAGGATCCACCAAAACATCCCATAAACGCTGCTCCTTGTTTAGTTCCCGAAGCAAGAACACTTCAATCTCAGCACCGGTTTTCTCTTTATTACCATACAATCGCGCCGGAAAAACTTTGGTATTATTGAACACCATGATGTCTTTCTCATCAAAGTAATCAATGATGTCTTTAAAAACTTTGTGTTCAATCTTCCCGGTATCTTTATGCACCACCATCAGACGCGACTCATCGCGGTTGGTTGAAGGGTGCAGTGCAATAAGTTCTTCGGGTAATTTGTATTTGAATTTTGACAACTTCATAATTCCCTTTGTGATTTTGTATGATTAATTACTCTGTTTTCTAACACAAAAATGAGCCTATCTTATACGCAAGAATTGATGATTTGTTTCAACCGGCTCATCGAAAATTTTTCAACAATCCTGCCTGACATTAACACCAATCAGCCCCTGGTTGTTCCATTTTTCTTTCAATTTGTCAAAAGCCTCATCAAAAGACCCAATGGTAAGTGCATTCTCTACCTGAGCCTCCCCAATAACGGTTCTTCTGAGCCCGCTCAGGTGAGCCCCTGATTTCAATGCCAATCCCAGGTCTCTGGCAAACGAACGAATATAAGTACCCTTACTGCAACGAATATGCACAATGGCCTCATCATTGTCAAAGCCCACCAATTTCAACTCATGAAACACCACTTTACGTGATTTTATCTCAAACTCCTCTCCTTTTCTGGCCATGTGGTAAGCCCTTTTCCCGTCCACTTTGACAGCCGAAAATTGCGGTGGCACCTGATCCTGCTCCCCTAAAAAATGAAGTAATGCAGCTGCTACGCTGTCACTGGTAATATGCCCGGCAGGAAACTCCTGATCAACGGGCGTTTCCAGGTCAAACGACGGAGTGGTTGCACCAAATTTAATTCCGGCCACATACGTTTTATCATGCCCCATCAGCCGGTCTATTTGTTTGGTCGCTTTGCCAGTGCAGACAATTACCAACCCCGAAGCAAGAGGATCCAACGTTCCGGCATGTCCGACTTTCAGCTTTTTAAGTTTTAATCCATGCTGCAGGCGGGATCTTATTTTTTTTACCACATCAAACGATGTCCATTCCAGGGGTTTATCCACCAGCAAAATCAGTCCTTCTGAAAAACAGGCAGGATGATCGAGAACGGACAGGTCAGTACAAAATTCCTTCAACTCCATTATTCCTTAAAATAAGCACCGCTAAAGCGCAAGTTACCACACAAAACCACCGATGGCAAGAGCGCCGACGACCGCGCAATAGAGCGCAAAATAAATCAGCTTCCCGCGCTTCACAATCTCAATCATCCACTGACAAGCGAGCAAGCCACTAACAAAGGCGGCAACAAATCCGGCAAGCATTACCAGCGCCCCAATCTCATTTCCGGTAACTGCTTGCGGCACATCAGATTTCAGCAAATCCAGCGTGTTCTCTCCAATTATCGGTACCAAAACCATCAGAAAAGAAAACCGCGCAACTTCTGTTCGCTTATTCCCTATTATCAATCCGGTAGCAATAGTGGCTCCCGAACGTGATATTCCCGGAAGAACAGCAAATGTCTGCGCAATCCCGATGATTAAGGCATCCCGAAAAGTAATATCCCTGTCGCCAGATTTTTTGTAATACGAAAATGCCAGAAAAGAAGCGGTAATCAACAACATAAGCCCTACCAACAGCAACATACTTCCGGTATTGAAAATCTCTTCCACAGTATCTTTAAAAAACAGTCCCACAATTCCTATTGGGATCATGGAAAAAGCAATTTTAGCGATGTATTTTGTCTCTTCATTCCATTGAAACTTAAAAAGTCCTGAAAACAATTCAACGATGTCCTTGCGAAAGACCACCAGAGTACTCAACACTGTAGCCCCGTGTACAACCACCGTAAAGCGAAGGCTGTCCGGGGTTTCTATCCCCAAAAGCTGTTTGCCAATCTCGAGATGCCCGCTGCTGCTAACAGGCAGAAATTCTGTAAGGCCCTGAACAATGCCCAGTATTAACGCTTCTATCCAATCCATTTTAAATCTGAATTACAAATAATCTCATTGTCGTTACACCAAAAATGCCTGCCAAAAACCCGACAGACATTCACCCTTTAAAAAAACAGCCAAAAAGCGAAACATTTATTTCTTCTTCTCCATCTCTTTGGTCTCTGCTGGCTTTTTCATAATGGCATATATCGCAAACAAAAATCCAAACAAAACAACCAGAGGTGCAAGGGTAATCCTGCGAAAACTATAAACCCCCTCGTTGAAAACTTCCGGATTTTCACTTCCTCCTCCCATCATCAGCAAAAAGCCGACAATAACAATAACAAATGCAATAGCCAGTAACAGATAATTCTGCTTTTCAAGGGCCATTTCAAATTTCTTTTCTGTCTCTTTTTTCGACATAACTCTTTTATTTTATGCTCTGTTGCTTTTTCCTTTCACTTCCCTGCATCACTTTTATTTCCAATTCTTAGAAATACAAATCATCTGCCTTTAGGCGCAAATACTTATTAACCGCAAAAAAGGTGGAGATAAGCGTAATTAAAATTCCCAAAAGAATGACCAAACCAAACAAAACCCCGAGTAAAAAAAGATTGTCAAAACCTATCATACCCTGCAATTCCTTATTCATCCCGTAAATGAGCGATGAAAGTAAAAGAATAGCAATAGTAGCACCGGCCAAACCATTGAGAATACCTGTTGCCAAAAAGGGTTTGCGAATAAAACCACGTGTAGCTCCTACCAATTGCATGGTTTTTATCAAAAACCGGCGTGAATAAACCGATAAACGAATGGTATTGTTGATTAATGCAATGGCAATAACCAATAAAAGTATGGAAAAACCAGCCAGCACAATGGTTATCTTTTCTATATTATCATTAACCGCATGGAGCAGATTTTTCTGATAGTAAACCTCCTGAACCTGTGGAAAATTAAGCACCTGATTTTCAATGACCGCCATACTGTCCGGATTGGCGTACTCAGCAAATACTTTAACTTCAATACTCGAAAGCAATGGATTGTAACCAAGAAAATCCACGAAATCCTCACCCAGTTCCTCCTGCATGATGTCAGCAGCTTCATCCTTGCTGACATAGGCCGCTTCCCGAACATAAGGCGAAGCATTCAGAATTTTCTGAAGTCGCTGAACCTCTGCCTCACGTGAGTTGTCATCCACCAATACAGTAAACCCCAGATTCTCTTTTACATAATTGGATAAACGATGTGCATTGAGAAACAAAAGTCCGATAATTCCAAGCAAAAACAACACCAGTGAAATACTAATCACGGTGGTTACGTAGGAACTTCTGAGTTTTCTTTTTGCTGCGGTATTACTCATGTAAATGGCACATTTTTCCTAATAAGTTGCAAATATAAAAGAATTTAGTGCTATCTCATTAAAATAGTTGCCCTGATTTGGAAATCTCATTGAAAAAGATTAAAAACAATGACATTTCAGCATTAAACCTTTAACTTTGGGTTCAACAAAAAAAAAATCATGTTTAAGTTTATTTTCGGACCTGTTCCGTCCAGAAGACTGGGAATGTCTTTGGGCGTGGATTTGGTTCCCCGCAAAGTTTGTTCACTGGACTGCGTCTATTGCGAGGTGGGTACCACCACCAAACTCACCACTCAAAGAATGGAGTATGTCCCTTACGATAAAGTTGTAAATGAGCTGACAGAATATCTGAACAACAACCCTGCTCCTGACTTCGTTACATTTTCAGGATATGGAGAACCTTTGTTGAATTCCAGAATCGGAGATGTATTAACATTCATCAAAGAACATTATCCACAAATTAAAGTGGCCATCCTCACCAACGGAACGTTGCTGTCTGACCAGAATGTTCGCACAGAAATACTTCAGGCCGATGTTGTTCTGCCATCCATCGATGCTGCATCGGATAAGATATTCAAAAAACTAAACCGTCCCGAAAAGCACCTTAAGGTTGATCAACACATTCGCGGCCTCATCGAATTTCGTAAAGAATTCAAAGGTGAAATATGGCTGGAAGTATTTATTCTTCCGGGATACAATGACAGCAATGATGAAATTTGCCAGTTAAAAAAAGCCATTCAACAAATCGGACCATCCCTGGTACAACTGAATACACTCGACAGACCCGGAGCTGTTCCAGGGCTTCATCCGGCAAGCAAGGAAGAACTGGAAGAAATAAAAAACAAACTGGATTTCGAAAACACCATTATTGTCGCTGCAGCAAAATCCCGAAAGGAAACCAAAGCATACCGTAACGACAAAGAGTCTGCCATTCTGGAAACCATTGCACGCAGACCCTGCACCGTTCACGATTTGAGAGACATCATGGGCCTTCACATCAATGAAATCAATAAGTATCTTGATGTACTGGAAGCTGAGGGTAAAGTAACCACCGATTTCGGAGAAAGAGGAATTTTTTACCGGATTAAATAATTGAAAGGAGGTTATCTCCGAAGCTTCCTTTCAACCTCTAAGTACCCGGCTTTAAAGTTGTAAGCAACGAAATTACCATCTTCATCATACAACTTATCAAAATTAACCAGATCGCCGGAAACCCGGTCCACAAACTGAATCCCTTTCATTAAAAAGTTGCCTTCCGATGGTGAATCAGACTGCGACGACTGTTTTGCAAACATCGGCTCACTGTTTCTATTGATGTCAAGATACATCGGCATCATATGTCGCAACCCTGCTTCGTAGGCATTGGGAACCTGAACCGCAAGACCTTCTTTTAAAACATTTGAAATCATCCTCTCCATCGGTACTTCCTTGCCCTTCATTTCTGGGGAGAATTCCTGGTTATTGTCAATTTCAGACGAAATAACTTCTGATTGCTGATGGATATATTTGTCCTGACCCATTCTGCCTTCAACCATCTGCACAGGCTCAGGAACGGAAAAATCCTGCTCCTCAAATATTGCCGGGCGCGATGATAACTTTTGCAATGCAACCTCCTGTTTTTGAAAGGAGAAAAATGAATCACTGTTCCAAACCGTAAGGAACACTGCAACAACAATAACCGCAGCAGCAACTCTGGCTGTCATGTACCTGAAAACAACTGATCTCTGAAGCAGAGCCCCCTTTTTAAAGTAAGGAATCGCTTCAGCCAGCAGCTTCGTCTGTTGAAACTCCAACCCCCTTTTTATCAGTGATCCATCACACCTTATTTCTTCCGAAAGTTCAGACTCTTCTTCACCTGAAAGACCCTGTTCCATCTGTTTAATCAACAGATAATCGGGTCTGGAAACAGCCATCAAATCAGATTCATTTTTATAGAGGGAAGCCGTTGAACTGTATTGGGGAACAGCAGAACTGAGTTTCACCTCCTCAAACCCCTTTAATTCCTTTTCCAAATCAGGATTGGCCTGAAGAAAATCATCCAACGCGGTCCTGGCCTTGCTGTCAAGTTTTCCATCCAGATAATCGATGAACCAAATCTCGTAGTTTTCTCTGCTGATCTTCATCATACTACCACCTCCATCTTTCCAATATATTTCCTGAGAAATACCCGCGCCCGGTAAATGTAAACTTTTACCTGGCTCTCACTCAAGCCGGTCATTTCACCAATCTCCTCATAAGAATACCCCTCATAATCGCGCAGCATAACCACCATTTTCTGATCTTCGGGAAGCTTTTCCAGTGCCTGATGCAAAACCTCCTGTAAATCGGAATACTGACGCTCATGAGAATGCTCCTGTAAATCGGCCTCTTCCATACGTACCGAATGTTTCTCCCGGCGGGTATGGTCTATCAAAACATGATAAGCAGTGGAAAAAAGATAACTTTTGCCTTTGGCACCATCCACATTTGCATGATGGCGCCACATTTTTTCATAGGCATCCTGTACAATATCCGACGCCCTCTCCTCGTCACGAATATTTTTGAGGACAAAGCGATAAACATTGTCAGCATACTCCCGAACGCAATCGTTGTATTCTTCTACTGTCATCAGGTTCCGGTAAATTATTGATACAAGTGGGACGCTTTAGCTCAGCGAAAAGTTACAGCGAAATTTTACTGAGGACAAATTTTTTACCTTTTCCACAAAGAAAAATATCCCTACCTACCTTATGCATAAGACAGGTAAGATGCAAACAGGCTGAAAGCCTGAGAGCAATAGCCCGGGGCAACGCCCTGGGTTTTGAGGTATCCCTCCACCCCCTCTCATTATTGGTCGCATCGCGACCAATAATGAGAGGGGAGAGTTGTTACAATTTTCCTGAGGCGTTGCCCCAGGCTATCGCTTAAAGACCTTCAGCCTTTTCAAAAACGCAACAACATTATGTATTCCCTTAAAAGGAAAAGCCCGGCTTTTGGGAGGACTGGTTTATTGACTTCGTCGATCTTCGACTCATAAGTGTTCGTCATGAGATGTTTAAATGCCAATAAATTCAGGATAGAGTTTCATGTATCGCACTCTGTAATAAAAATTAATGCGCCTCCAGCCAGTTGTCACCAACCCCCATATCTACTTCAAGTGGCACTTTCAATGATACGGCTGATTCCATCTCTTTTTTAACAACTTCCCTGACTTCAGCAACTTCAGATTTTAGCACCTCAAAATTAAGTTCATCATGCACCTGAAGGACCATCCGACTTTGGAAATTTGCATTTCTGAAGGCCCGTTCCACACCAACCATGGCCATTTTTATGATGTCTGCAGCAGCCCCCTGAATTGGAGCATTGATGGCATTTCGCTCAGCCACTCCTCTTACCACTCCGTTGCGACTGTTGATATCAGGCAGATAACGACGACGCCCAAACATGGTTTCCACATACCCCTTTTCACGAGCCTGGGAAATGACCTTATCCATATACTCCTTTACAGCCGGAAAACTCTCAAAATACCCGTCAATAATGTCTTTTGCCTCCCCTCTGGGGATGTTCAGCCTCTCAGACAAACCAAAGGCAGAAATACCGTAAATAATGCCAAAATTAGCGGTCTTTGCTTTTCGACGCATATCACTCGTCACTTCTTCCGGTGATACCTTAAAAATTTTGGCTGCAGTAGCAGCATGAATATCTTCTCCCCGGTTAAAAGCATCCAACAGGTTTTTATCTTCACTCAGATGGGCCATTAATCTGAGCTCTACCTGAGAATAGTCAGCACTCAGGAATAAATGCTCCGAATCTCCGACAACAAAAGCTTTTCGCATTTCGCGGCCATCCTCTTCCCTGATTGGAATATTCTGCAAATTGGGATTGGAACTGCTCAAACGACCAGTTACCACAACCGCCTGATTGAAAGAGGTATGCAATCGGCTGGTTTCTTTATTTATCAATTTAGGTAATGCTTCCACATAAGTATTTAACAGCTTCTTAAGCCCCCTAAACTCCAATATTTTTTCAATGATCGGATGCTTATCTTTCAGTTTTTGCAGGGTCTCCTCGTTGGTGCTGTACTGACCCGACTTGGTCTTTTTGGCCTTTGCATCAATTTTCAATTTATCAAAAAGCACTTCCCCTACCTGCCGGGGACTGCCCACATTAAATTCTGTTCCGGCATCTTCAATAATCCCTTTTTCCAGAGCTTCAATACGCTGCTGAAGTTTGCCTGCAAAATCGGCCAGCGCCTCGGAATCCAATACCACCCCATGATACTCCATCTCGGCAAGTACCTTAAGTAAAGGCATCTCTACATTGTCAAACAGGGAAACCATCTTCAGTTCTTCCAGTTCCTTGAGCAAGGGTTCCTTCAACTGAAGTGTGATATCAGCATCTTCACCGGCATACTCTTTCACCGTTTCTTTGTCAATATCCCGCATACTGCCCTGCTTTTTACCCTTTTCTCCAATCAGTTCTGTGATAGAAACCGGGGTATAATTCAGATAGGTTTCGGCAAGAAAATCCATATTGTGTTTTAATCCGGGCTGAACCAGGTGATGAGCCACCATGGTATCGAAAAACGGGCCCTGCATCTCCACCCCGTACCTTTTGAGCATCAGGTAATCGTACTTAAGGTTTTGACCAACCTTCAGTACAGCAGGATCGGTCAGCACTTTTTCAAATCTTTTGACCACTTCACTGGCTTTATCTTTATCTTTATCCACAGGCACATAATAAGCCTCACCTTTTTCAAAACTAAAAGATAGCCCCACCAATTCATTGGACCACACATCTATTCCGGTAGTTTCGGTGTCGATACAAAACTCTTTCTGAACGCTAAGATCAGCAGCCAGAGAATCCAGTGCCTGTTGGGTTTCTACCAGAAAATACTCGTGTTGGGTACCCTCAAGAGTTTGATTGCTGGTATTAAACTGTGCAGACGAAGCCTGAGTGTTACTGCTGTCACCGAAAAGAGATCCCTGAGTAGGACCGGATTCTTTTTTACCGGCAATTTTTTCCCAAAGCGTTTTAAACTCCAGTTCTTCAAAAACCGGCTTTAGTTTTTCAAGATCCGGTGCTTTGTGTAGAAACAACTCCTCATTAAAGTCAACCGGGACTTCTGTCTCTATGGTTACGAGCCTTCGTGACAATTCCACCTGTTCCCTGAAATTAATGAGATTCTCTTTCTGTTTGCCTGAAAAGTCATCAATATGCGCATAAACATTTTCAACGGATCCGTACTTTCCGATGATATCTTTGGCTCTTTTTTCACCAATTCCCGGACACCCCGGAATATTATCCGCACTATCACCCCATAAGGCCAGCAAATCAATGACCTGTTCAGGTTTTTCCACCGAAAATTTCTTCTGGATTTCAGGAATTCCCCACCGTTCAATATCATTGCCCGCCGACTTGGGTTTATACATAACAGTATCAGCGGTAACCAACTGCGCATAATCTTTGTCGGGAGTAACCATAAAGGTCTTAAAACCGGCAGTTCCGGCTTTTCTGGATAATGTCCCCACCACATCATCGGCTTCAAAACCATCCACTTGAATAACGCTGATATTAAAAGCTTCAAGGATTTGTTTTATATAGGGAACCGCCTTTTTGATATCTTCGGGAGTGGCATCACGATTGGCTTTATATTCCTTAAAAAGTTCGTTTCGGAATGTTGGGCCTGACGGATCAAAGGCCACGGCGATATGCGTAGGGTTTTCTTTATTCAAAACCTCCAGAAGAGAGTTGGTAAATCCAAAGATGGCTGAGGTATTCAGCCCTTTAGAATTGACACGAGGATTTCGGATAAAAGCATAATACGCCCTGAAAATCAAGGCGTATGCATCAAGCAGAAATAATTTTTTTGTTTGTTCTGACATAACTTTTCAGGTTTATTCCCGAAAAGTAAGAAAAAATGAGATACTATTCATTGTCGGAAGCAAACCATTCGGCAAACGAATTACCTGTTTCGTGCAGTTTCAGGCTGAAAAGAGACACATGCTCAGGCAGTCTTACTCTTATTCTTTGGGCATAATCAATCAACAAATTCTCACAAGTGGGCTGATACGCTACCACATGATAACGGTCGGTCATCTGTGGAACCTGGAGTAACTTCTCCACCGGCGCTTTATCACTGATGACAATACTATGATCCATGAGGTCGACCACTTCTTCTTTGACAATCTTTTTCAAGTCACCAAAATCCATAACCATTCCGTATTTCGGGCTATTTTCATCAGATTCCGGCTCCCCAATCACGGTTACCTGAAAAATATAGGAATGGCCATGAATATTTTTACAGAGTCCGTCATAATTCCACAGCGCATGGGCCATCTCGAAACGAAACTCTTTAGTTAATCTTATTTTCGACATACAAAACTCCAACAAATCCGGCATCAGGCAGCCGGTCTCAACATCCTAAAAAAATCACAAAATTACTCAACAGAACAACGACTGACACAATCCACAATATTACGGAGGCTGTCGTGCTTCAGAAAATAGAAGGTGTTTTTTCCATCTCTCTGAGATGCCAGTACACCTTTATCCTTAAGAATCCCCAGGTGATGAGAGGTCGTAGATTGCTCGATATTCAGCAAATTATGAATCTGGGTTACGGTTAATTTTTTACCATCCTCCAAATGGTTAAGGATGGCTATTCGCATTGGGTGTGCAATGGCTTTCAGCATACTTGCTGCCCGATCGAGCTGATTGGCATCAAGATCTTTAATTTTCATAGTTTTAACTTCCATCATTAATAATCATATTAAAAGAAACCTGTGAGATGACCAAAATGGCTAAATTTCTCATCTGTGGTCGTTCCGGTGGACAAAGATAATGAAGATATTTTGATTCATAGATATTTAAACCTGTAAAATATGCAAATATTTAGATAGGACTGATATTTCACATTTGTTACAACACTAATACGCCGCAATTTGTTATTTTTGAAAATTCATTCCCATCGGATAGGTGTAATATTCGAGAAAAAGACTACCTTATTCTGGTTAGTTCGTTGATTTTTAGCCAATCAATAATTCTGAAAATAACCCCTCTTTGTCGCTGAAAAAAGACAGAGAGGTTTAAGATAAAATAGAAGTAATGAAGATTTCATCAAAAATAACATCTCCCATCGAAGAGGAAATGAAGCATTTTGGTCCGTATTATAAGAAAAATTTCGACACCAAAATTCCGCTTCTCAATATTATCACCAACTATCTCATCCGCCGTAAAGGAAAGCAGATGAGACCTATGCTGGTATTCTTATCGGCCAAACTAAACGGTTCCACAGATGAGGGCACCTATACTGCCGCCGGTTTAATTGAATTGCTTCACAATGCAACGCTGATACATGATGATGTAGTGGATGAGACCTATCAGCGCAGAGGCTTCTTCTCTATTAATGCACTTTGGCGCTCAAAAATTGCGGTGTTGGTTGGCGATTATTATCTGGCGATGGGACTGATTAAATCGCTTGAAGAAAACCAGACAGAGGTGTTACGCATTGTATCCACGGCTGTGAAGGAAATGAGCGAAGGGGAATTGTTACAGATAGAGAAATCACGCAAACTAAACATCACTGAGGATGTGTATTACGAAATCATTCGAAAAAAAACCGCTACCCTCATTGCTGCATGTACGGCTGCAGGAGCTCTCTCCTCCGGAGCATCAGAAGAACAGATATCTAAAATGCGTGATTTTGGAGAATATCTGGGAATCGCATTTCAAATTAGAGATGACTTACTGGACTATGAAAAAACCAACCTTTCCGGCAAACCGACAGGTAATGATTTGAAAGAAAAGAAAATGACGCTTCCCCTGATTCATGTTCTGGAAAAAATGCCGGTAACTAAAAAGAGGCAAATCTTAAGCACCATTCGGAAACACCACAAAAATGAGAAGAAAATTGCCCCCATTGTACAATATGTAAAAGACAATGGAGGCATTCATTATGCCCGTGAAAAAATGATCGAATACCGCGATAAAGCGCTGGAAATTCTGCACTCTTACCCCGAAAGTGATTCCCGGGAAGGCTTAATCGAATTGGTTCACTTTACAACCACACGGAAAGTTTAGAAATATTTTTCAAAACGTATTCCCTGCATTTCTGCGAGATCAGCAAGCAAATTATTGGCCAGACGGCTGGCGCCAATTCTAAATCGTTCAGGTTTCAGCCACTCCTCACCCAACACATCGTGAACAATCTTCAGGTAAATCAAAGCATCATCGGTGGTACTGATGCCACCGGCCGGCTTTAATCCAACCATTTTCCCAGTGGCCTTCTGAAATGCTTTTATGGCCTGAACCATCACCCACACTGCTTCGGGTGTTGCTGCAGGCGTCATTTTTCCGGTAGAAGTTTTGATAAAATCGGCCCCTGCCTCCATGGCAATAATTGAAGCCTCCCAGATATTTTGTGGGGTATCCAATGCCCCTGTCTCAAGTATAACTTTCAAATGGGCCTCTCCCATTACTGACTTAATAGAACTTATCTCCTCCATAACGAACTCATAATTCCCTTCCAGAAATTCGCCCACCGAAATGACAATGTCAATTTCATTGGCTCCCAGTTCCAGGGCTTTTCTGGTTTCCAGCACCTTTAAATCCAGAAAAGTCTGCGCTGAAGGAAAACCGGCAGAAACAACAGCTCTGTTCACATCCAGACTACTCAACCGGGTTTTTAACACACTGGCAAAAACAGGAAACACACACACAGCTCCCACCAATGGCATTTCAGGAAAATCCTTTTTAAAGGAGACCAGCTTATTACAGAATTCCTGCACGGAATTGGCACTGTCTGTCGTATTTAGCGTCGTTAGGTCAATAAACGAAAAGATCTTTTTCAAATTATCTTCCGTTTTTAATCCTTCAATATCAATGCTTCCTGGAAATTCAGGCATCCCCTGAAAATCCTTCTCAAATTTCTCCAGTAATTGTTCCGATTGTTCCATTCTATTTTAATTTTGGATTGTTTTTATGACGATCTTTATCTCTGTTGGTTTTCTTTTCAACCGATTTACGGAAAGCATCCGTCAAATCAACACCTGTTTGGTTGGCCAGGCAAATGAGCACCCATAATACATCAGCCATTTCCTCTTCCAGATTGGGGAACTCTCCCTCCTTGAATGATTGATCACCAAATCTCCGGGCCATAACCCTGGCCAGCTCACCAACCTCTTCGGTCAGTACAGCCATATTCGTTAATTCACTGAAATAACGTACACCGTGGGTCTGAATCCATTCATCTACCAATCGTTGGGCTTCGTCTATATGCATATAACTTACTTTTTATTTTGGGTGTCAATTATGATGGTGACAGGACCGTCATTTACCAATTTTACGGCCATAGAGGCCCCAAATTCTCCTGACACAACAGGTTTCCCCAAGGCCTTCGACAAAACCTCTTTAAATTGCTCATAAAGCGGAATGGAAATATCAGGTTTGGCCGCATCCACATACGACGGACGATTTCCCTTTTTGGTTCGGGCATGAAGCGTAAACTGGCTAACAACCAAAATTTCACCACCGTTTTCCAGAACAGACTGATCCATCACACCATTTTCATTGTCAAAAATACGAAGATTCACAATTTTATTTGCCAACCAGGTAATATCCTCGCTCCCGTCTGCAGTTTCAATTCCTACCAAAATCATTAAACCTTTTCCAATGGAACGGGTTTCTTCTTCATTGATCGTTACGGAAGCTTTCGTTGCTCTTTGGATAACGACTCTCATAAAATTTCTTTTTATATTTTTGTTTTTACATTTAGTGTTAAAAATGGTAATTCTTTCGCCAATTAAAAAGTACATAGGCTTTATTTCCCTGGTTTGCTGTTTCAACACACAAACATTAATTATCATTTTTAATATTTTTTATCTCTCATTTTTAGACTATTAAAGCTATTATTTAAACCTAAACTTCACCAATTAACCCACTGAGATTTTAATAAAAATTCAACCACTGTACAATGGACAGAGATACTTTATTCATAACAAGTAAAACCAATGACCCGGCATACAATTTGGCGACGGAAGAAGTTTTACTCCGAAACTTCAAAAACAACATAATATTTTTTTATATCAACAGCCCTTCTGTAATTGTCGGAAAACATCAAAACACATTGGCTGAAGTAAACCATGAGTTTCTTGAGAAAAATAACATTCCTGTATATCGAAGATTATCCGGTGGAGGAACTGTTTATCATGATTATGGAAATATCAATTATTGTATCATCGAAAATGGAGAACCTGGTCATCTTGTAGATTTTGTCAGAGCCACTACCCCCGTAGTGGAAGCACTAAGAAATTATGGATTGGATGCCCGCCATGGCAAAAGAAACGACCTACTTGCAGGCTATAAGAAAATATCGGGCAATGCCTGCCATGTCTTTAAATCGCGGGCAATGCACCATGGAACCTTATTGTTCAACAGCAACCTGAGCAAACTAACCGAAAGTTTAAAGGCTGATGCCACCAAATTTCGTGACAAATCGGTTAAATCTGTAAGAAGTGAAGTAGTAAACATTTCAGAACTCGTCCCGGAAAATGAAGATGTAGAAATATTCCTCTCACAAATAGGCAGCTTTTTGCAAAATAAATACAATGCATCTACCTATCATTTTTCGGAACCTGAGCTTTCTGAAATAAAAATCCTGGCAGAAACCAAATACAAAACATGGGAATGGAACTATGGTTACAGCCCTACTTATGAATTTTCGAAACGCTATAAATCGGATGAATACGTCTTTTCAACCAAACTTAAAGTTGAAAAAGGAATTATCCGTGATATAACCCTGAAAACTAACCATCCGAACAAAGAAAAAATCGTAAGCACAACAAATAAGTTGATAGGTACGATTCATGAAAAAGCCCATGTAGAAAAAATAATCGAAGAAATAGAAAATGAAACCCGTAATAATCTTCTATCCTCCTTGTTTTAAGATTAAAAGTCTTTCCTCAAGATTTTAATTTTTCCCCTTAATTCTTTTAAAATAAGCGCCTATTTTTTCAGCTCTGCTTTTACCAACAATTTCAGTTAATGCCTGAAAAGATGCCTCCTCTATTCCCTTTGCAGAACCGAATTGATTAAGGAGTTTTCGTACGCTTTCAGGTCCAACACCCGGTATTTCCTCAAGACGCGATTTTAGAAAAGCTCCGCTTCTTTTATTTCTATGAAATGTTATACCGAACCTATGGGCCTCATTCCTCAGATGCTGTATCAACTTCAGCGATTCTGAGTTTTTGTCGAGATACAGGGGCACGGGATCACCGGGATAAAAGATTTCCTCCAGCTTTTTAGCAATTCCAATTATCGCAATCCGGTCATCAAGTTTCAATTCACGTAATGCTTTAACAGCCGAACCTAATTGTCCTTTGCCACCGTCAATTACAACCAACTGGGGCAAAGATTCTCCCTCATTGAGCAATCTACTGTAACGCCGGAAAACAACTTCCTCCATGGATGCAAAGTCATCGGGCCCAACGACCGTTTTAATATTAAAATGCCGATAATCCTTCTTAGAAGGTTTACCATTCTTAAAAACCACGCAGGCAGCTACCGGGAAATGTCCCTGAATATTGGAATTATCAAAACATTCAATATGTACAGGTAGTTGCTTTAAACGTAAGTCTTTCTTTGTCGTTTCAAGTAATCTGGCTTCTCTTGGGACCTTTGTTTGATTGGCTTTCTGCTTTAATTTTTCAAGCCGATAATATTTTACATTACGCTCAGACAATTCAAGCAATTTCTTTTTGTCCCCTATTTTAGGAACTAGAAACCGGACATCCTCAAAATCTATTTCGGGCTCAAAAGGAACAAGGACCTCTTTGGAATTACTGTGAAGACGCTCCCTTATATCTGCGATAGCCATGGGCAAAAGGGTATAAATATCCTCATCAAGTTTTTTCTTATATTCAATCGTATGCGCTTGAATAATTGCACCGTTAACAACTTTAAGAAAGTTTACAAAGGCATATTTTTCATCATCAATAATGGAAAAAACATCCACATTGTTAATTTTAGGATTGACAATGGTTGATTTGCTTTTGTATCCTTCCAGTATTTCCAGTTTCTTCTTAACCTCATCCGCCTCCTCAAACTTATATTCCGCAGCGAGATTCATCATGGTTTCCTTCATATACTTCATCACCGAAGATATATTACCCTTAAGAATATTCTTAATTTCACGAATGTATTCAAGATACTCCGATTCGGCTTGAAGACCTTCACATGGACCTTTGCAATTACCAATGTGATATTCCAGGCAAACCTTAAATTTACCATTAGATATATTATCCGGGGTAAGCGCATGCCTACAGGTTCGCAAAGTATAAAGTTGTCTGAACAGATCAATTAGGGTTTTAACCATCAAACCACTGGTATATGGACCGAAATATTCACTTCCGTCCTTAACTATTTGTCTTGTGGAATAAACCCTTGGGAAGGGTTCGTTCTTCACTACAATCCACGGAAAACTTTTATCATCTTTCAGCAGAACATTATACCGGGGCTGATATTTTTTAATCAGATTGTTTTCAAGAAGAAGAGCATCCTGCTCAGAATTCACAACAATATGCTTGATGTCCCTGATTTTTCGAACCAGAATCCGTGTTTTGGCATTATCAGGTTCTTTGGTAAAATAAGAAGAAACTCTTTTTTTTAGATTTTTTGCCTTGCCCACATAAATAATCTTCCCGGTATCATCAAAATATTGATATACCCCGGGTCCTTCGGGAAGTACGCGAATTAAATCCTTAAGATAAGCTATTCTTTTGTCTTCTTTTAGTGCCATTTATTTTATTGAAAAACGGATGTAAATTCAAACTTTTCTCCGTCAAATAATCCATTATCTCCAAGCTTAAGTTTAGGTATTACCAACAACGACATAAAGGACAAAGTCATGAAAGGAGCTTGTAAAGAACTGCCCATTCCGATAGCCATTTTTTCCAATTGATTGTATTTCTCTGCAACAACAATTCCATCTTCATCACTCATAAGCCCGGCGACAGGTAATGGTAATACTTTTTCTTTCTTTTCATCCACCACAACAAGCCCTCCCCTGTTTTCCATTACCAGATTAACAGCGGTTACAATATCTGCATCATCCACTCCTACAGCCACTACATTATGACTATCGTGAGCAACAGATGAAGCCAATGCCCCGTGTTTTAATCCAAATCCATGAATAAAACCAACAGCAACAGGTTTATTCCTATACCGGTCAACCACGACCATTTTTAGAATATCTTCTTCAACAAGAGAGGACATTTCTGAATCTTTCTTCACTTCTACCCATAAGGTATCAGTTACCAATTCTCCATCAAAACATTTAATAACTCTTGCTTTATCTTTCCCTCTAGGAACCTGGACTTTTAAATCCTCCACAGAAATAAAGTGTGGTACAAAATGGTTTGCCGGTTGAACTTTTTTATCAGAAAACAAGACGCCTTGTTCAGCATCAAAAACACATTGGCCATCAATAAAAGTTTTTAACACATTAAATGAATCAGGATTATCAATTACAATAAAATCTGCCGGATCTCCTTTTCTTAATAATCCAACGGGGAGATTGTAATGTTCAGCAGGAATTAAGGAAGCAGCACGAAGAAGCTTAAATAAATCAATTCCTTTCTGTAAACCCAAACGGATTAATTTATCAATATGTCCATTCTTTACCAATTCATCGGGATGCGAATCATCTGTACACAACATCAACTTATCAGCATGCTCATCGAAAAGATCTGCCAGGGCCTCGAAATTCTTGGCTGCACTCCCCTGGCGGATCTGTATTTTCATTCCTCTTTCAATTTTCTCAAGAGCTTCAGTCAATTCAAAACATTCATGATCTGTGCTTATCCCTGCGCCTGCATATTGATTTAAACCCTCTCCTCTAATTCCGGGAGCATGTCCATCCACTGGAAGATCTCTGTCAATGGCGGCTCTTATTTTAGACAAAACCTCCGGATCCTTATTAACAACTCCAGGATAATTCATCATTTCACTAAGAGCAATAATCTCAGGCTTATCAAGCAATTGCTCAATCTGTAATGCATCAATAACGGCTCCGGAAGACTCCAACGGAGTGGCCGGGACACACGATGGAGCCCCAAAAAAACATTTCAAGGGGGTGTTTTTTGATTCCTGAATCATATACTCAACACCTTCGACCCCCATCACATTACCGATCTCATGAGGATCTGTAACAACTCCAATTGTTCCACGTGGAACAACTAATCTGGAAAACCCTGAAGGAACCAGCATACTACTTTCAATATGGACATGAGCATCAATTAAACCAGGCAAAATATAGCTATCAAAATCACCTTCTTTCCTTTCTATTCGATCAATTCCATCTTCACTATAATAAACAACTCCTCCGAAAATAATTTGCCGGTGTATGTCAATAATATTTCCTTCTATTCTATTCATGATTTCAAAAAATTAAAGAAGACAAAACAATTTTATATTAATCCGTTAAAACAATAATCATGATTAACAAAGATGAACCATCTATATTGAAAACTACAATTAAAGGAACTGTCTATAAGATTGTCCGTCCAGTGTTTATTTATATAAATTATTCATTCTACCATTCACCTATCAATAAATAATTTACGCATGCTGTACTAAATAAAAACCTATAAAGAAAAATACAATTTCAACTGTGGATGAGAAAGTCCAAACAAACGAATGTGTTTTACAATAGTATGCTGTATAAAAATATACAAAACGGACGAAAACACTGAAATAAGTACTTTAGCTTAAATATTCAAAAGCCAAACTAATAAACTATTAACGTGTGAATCAATTTCAAAATCAACCCCATCTGGATCGTAGTTCTAAAATAACCCTTCTGGATTCCAATAATACCCGCCTAAAAATGCCAAACTAAAACACTTTTAAATCAGCATAAGTCATTTATTGTGATCATATTCATCTAACTTTTAATAAATGGAAATTCCTTGTTACAATTGAAGATTTTTGGTTTATTTTTTTTAACCGTTCAGAAAAGAGATTTATTTCAATCAGATAAAGTAAATTATTAGTTCCAGAAACTCAAACATGTATTAATCTTTTTAATGCGATTACAAAAAACATTTATAACAAGCCTTTTAAAAGCTTTAAATCAAAAAAGGACTAAAAAACATAGAACCAAGTAAAAACAAAAACATTCTTTATAAAAAAGCACAAATAGCTTAAGAAATGTTCCACGTGGAACATCACCTTCCCATTAATACCAAAAGAACATTGATGTCACTTGGTGAAACTCCACTAATTCTGGACGCTTGACCAATTGTTTCAGGATTTACCTTCGCTAACTTTTGTCGCCCTTCCGTAGAAATATTTTTTATAGAAGAATAATCAAACTTTCCTTTAATTTTTAAATTCTCAAGCCTTTGGAGTTTTTCGGCAATCACCTTTTCCCGATTAATATATCCCTCATATTTAATAGAGATTTCAATACCGTCGAGAATTTCAAATTTTCTATCATCAGGAAGTCCATCACACAATAATTTAAAATCAGGAACAACATTAACAAGTTCATGCAATCTGACTTGTGGCCGATAAACAATGTCTCTTAATTTACCTTTTTGCTTTAACGGACTGGTCCCAATTTTTGCCAACCAGCCATTAATATTATCAGGTGAAATTCTGAATTCTTCCAAGAATTTATAAATTTTATTACACCACTCTAACTTTTCTCCAAATAATGAAAAGCGGTCATCTTTAACCAATCCAATATCCCTGCCCTTTTGGGTTAATCTTATATCGGCATCATCCTGACGAAGTAAAATCCTATATTCAGCCCTTGAAGTAAACATTCTATAAGGCTCATCAACTCCTTTGGTAACCAAATCGTCAATTAAAACCCCAATATAAGCTTCATCCCTTTTCAAAATAAATGGTTCAGCTTTTTTCAATTCTAAGGCTGCATTAATCCCGGCTATCAATCCCTGGGCAGCCGCCTCTTCATATCCGGTAGTTCCGTTTATCTGTCCTGCAAAATACATACCTGAAACTTTCTTCGTTTCTAAAGTGTGATGTAATTGTGTAGGATCAAAGAAATCATATTCGATGGCATATCCCGGTCGGAAAATGAAGGCATCCTCCAGTCCGGGAATAGATTTCAAAGCAGCCAACTGAGTTTGTAAAGGTAATGAACTACTAAAACCATTCAAATAAAATTCAATCGTTTCCTCCCCTTCCGGTTCTAAATGCAACTGATGCTCATCTTTCCCCTCAAAAGTAACAATCTTAGTTTCAATACTGGGACAATACCTGGGACCAATACTTTGGATGGTACCATCGTACATGGGACTTTGATTCAAACCCTGTTTAATGCTGTCATGAACAACAGGATTGGTATAAGTAAGATAACAACTTCGCTGTTTCAATTTTTTATTAGAAACAGGCATAAACGAAAACTTGTAAAAATCTTCTTCTCCTGGTTGTTCCTTCAATTTTTCAAAATGAACAGTTCGCCCATCAACCCTCACGGGAGTTCCAGTCTTCATGCGACCAGTGGTAAATCCCTTTTCGAAAAATCGATCAGAGAGTCCTTTACTGGAAGGCTCGGAAATCCGTCCACCCTCCATCTGAACTTTGCCAATGTGCATCAACCCATTTAAAAATGTGCCATTGGTTAGTATAACTTTTTTACAACTAAAAGTAACATTCTGTGCAGTAAATACCTTAAAAGAGTCTTCCTCAGAAAAATCCACATCTGTAACAGTATCCTGCCAAAAATACAAATTGGGGGTTTGTTCGAGTCTTATTCTCCATTCAGCAGAAAAAACCATTCGATCACATTGGGACCTGGGACTCCACATCGCAGGGCCTTTGGATCTATTGAGCATCCGAAACTGAATAGAAGAGGCATCAGTAACCATTCCCATTTGACCACCAAGAGCATCAATTTCCCTGACAATCTGACCTTTAGCAATTCCACCGACAGCAGGATTGCAACTCATTTGAGCCACTTTATTCAAATCCATCGTAATAAGTAGTGTTTTTGCTCCCAAATTGGCAGCAGCAGCACTAGCTTCACATCCGGCATGTCCTCCCCCGATGACAATAATATCAAAATTGAAATCCATAATAAATCCAAGTTGAAAAGTAGAAACAAAACTCCGCAAAGTTAACAGAGTTACTGAAAATTTGTTTCGTAAAATAATAAAGCAAGGTTCTCTGCATTACGCATGGCTTCTTTTTCTTCGACAGAATGATCATTATAACCAATCAAATGAAGAACCCCATGAATAATAACCCTTAAAACTTCATTGTGAAAAGTAACTCCAAATCTTTCAGCATTGACGCTAACAGTAGGAATGCTAATTAAAACATCTCCAGAAATTTTACGTTTGGTAGAATAATCAAACGTGATTATATCGGTAAGATAATTGTGAGAGAGAAATTTTTTATTGGACTCAAGAATATATCCGTCAGAACAGAATAGGTAATTAATATCCCCCACCCTAAAACCATTATTTTCAATGACTTCTGAAATCCACTCGATAATTATTCCAGTATTCGGGAGATGGTATTCAATGTCGTATGTAGAAAAGGAAATAGGCACGTTAATTATGATAAATTAAAGACAACTTTAACTTCATTTCCTTTTTCGTTGAATTCAACTTCATCAGCCAGATGATTCATAAGAAAAATACCACGACCATGAGTCTTTTCTAAATTTTCCGGTTTTGTAGGATCCGGTAAATTTTTATAATTAAATCCGGGACCATTATCAGTTATGACAAATTGAATAATTTTGTCAGTAATTTCATATTGAAGAACAACATCTTTATCACTCTCCAGTTTGTTACCATGAACGATGGCATTATTCACCCCTTCAACCACAGCCAATAACAACTTTCCGTAAATATCGGAATGTAGTTGATATTTTGTAGAAATATCATCTATTAACCTTTCTACCAGGTTAATATTCTTAATCTCAGATTTAAAAACCATTTTATTCACTTCCACATTTTTTGATCAGGCCCGGTTTTAAAAATACTAAAATACATTATTTATACTGGTTAAATAAAAAAGAGTTTCTAAAATATCCACATTTTTTGAATTATTAACGAATAAGCCACTGTTCAGGATCTAATTTATTATTCTCTTCCCATATTTCAAAATGTAAAATTTCCTTCATCTCACTGTTATCCCGGTAAATCTTCCCAATTCTCTGACCTGCTGATACAATATCACCTTTTGAAACAAAAACATCAATTAAATTTCCGTAAACAGTCAAATATTTTCCATGTCTAACAATAACCGCTTTATTCAATCCTGGAATTGCAACAACGGTAGAAACCTGCCCATTATGAACACAATAAACATCTGAAGAGCCCGTAACACGTATATCAATACCATTATTTTTAATGGTCACATTTTTAAGTACAGGATGTCTATGCTCACCAAATTCATTTACAATTAATCCATTCGTGACGGGCCAGTTAAGCTTCCCCATTCTGTCTGCAAATTCACCTGATTCTGCAGCATTAATATTCTCTTTTTTCTCGGCAGCTATCAATTCCCTAATTTTATTTTCCAGCTGAGCAGCCGCGTGCTCTTTTTCTTTAAGACTCTGCTGAAGCCATTGTTGCTCAGTCATTAAACGATGAACAAGACGTGATTTTCTCTTTTTATTTAAAGTAAGACGATGAAGTTCATTCTCTATATTGTTTAAAACCTCTTCTTTTTCGCTTTTTTGCTGCTGAATTTCCCTCAACAGGGCAGAAACCTTATTTTGATTTTGAACCAATAATTCGCCTTGTTTTTGACGATATCGACTATATTCTTTAAACAACCGATACCTCAGATAACCTTTACTAAAATCTTCCGCACTGAACAAAAACATGAGGTAATTTAGATTCCCTTTTCGCTGATAGGAATCTCTGATAAGTTTAGAATACTCCTTTTTTAAATCAATAATATCGCTTTCAAGGTCATTTACAAGCATTTGATTTACTTCTATCTGCCGATCGAGCTGTTCTATCTCTTGTCGAAAATTTCCAATTAACCGTTCTCTGGTGGACACTTCGCGTTCAATCAAATTCAATTCTCTGAGGTTATCCAATCGGCTCTCCTTCTTTTCCTCAATCAACAAAGACGTATTGGATATTTCTTTCAGGAGATTCTCCCTCTCTTTCCGAAGATCTTCGACACTCTGAGATCCGGCATAAAAAAAAGGTAAAAATATAAATATAAAAAAGCTACCTATAAATTTTTTCATATTTGTCCGATACCTGAAATGAAATTTCGTCGTCTCCATTTATTTCTACACTTGAATGGGCAATATCCAGAGACAATTTTTTTAATCCCCTATTACCTGTAACAGAAATTTTTTCAGGAAAGTTTTGTCCCCCTGATAATTCTGAAAATTGTCCATAAACAATATCCAGCACCATATTTTTATCCAATTCATTAAAGGAAAACCTGGTAACTTCAAAAGAATCAGGTTCAATCCACATCTTATGAAAAAAACCTCCGCTACTTCCGGAAAATAACGAGCGGGACTTTTCCCTGGCAGAACTTAATTGATACTGATGGCTCTGAATACCCAAATGATAATCATGTAAACTAAGACCTTTCTCATGAAACATACTAAATGCCTCATTCAATAGGATACTTTGAAATATATAAAAGTCAGCTTCAACACCAAATTTACGGTAAATCTCTTCATAATCTGTATAAATTACCTGCCTTCCCATCCGGTCGATAATAGTTACACTGTCAGGCTCCATAGAAACCCTGGCGACTTCTATTCCCAGGGGAGCCAATATACTAATACGGATAAAATTATTTCTATTAATGTAAATATTGGATCTGAAAGTATGGCTAACGTCTTCAGAATTAAATTGAACAAGAGACCTGCGAAAAAAAATATTCTTAATGAAATGGGAATTATCCTGAAGCTGTTCAATCAACAAATCTTTATCTATAGGAATAATAAACTCCGAATCAGTTAAAGCCTTTTTGGACTTGCATCCAAATGCTCCACCAACAATGAAAACAAGCAATATAATAAATAAACTATTCCTCATCAATGTATTCCTTTTGCTCAATTTTTTGTTTTAGTAAATCGGAATGCCCTCCAATTTCATGAGCTCGTTCCCATTGTTCCATAGCACCGCTAAGATCACCGTTTTTAAATAAAATATCACCGTAATGCTCGACAACAACACCTGAAGGTTCGTCCATATTATCAATGGCTCTTTCAATTATAAACTTAGCCTCTAAAAACTGTCCCTTCTTAAAAAGAATCCATGCATACGTATCCAGAAATGTGGCATTTCCAGGTTCAATTTCAATAGTCTTTGCACTCATCCTCTCTGCTTTATCAAGATCTTTTCCTAAAACGGATAAATAATAACTGTAATTATTCAAAACCATCACATCATTTTCATCAATTTTAAGGGCTTTTTCATACTCATCAAATGCTTTGTCAATACTATCCACTGAGTGATAAAAATCGCCTAAATAAGCATGAAAACGTTGTTTAAGACCCTGATTATCCCCGGATAATTCAAGTCCCTGCTTAAGGGTTTCTATAGATTGAAGGGTGTCACCTGTCTGAAACAGAGAAATTCCATGGAACAATCGGAACAAAGCTACATCAGGAAAAAAAGTAACAGCTTCAGAAGATTTCTTTTTAAGTTCATCGTTATCTCCTGATCCAGATAAAATAAAAAGGTACTCCTGCCACAATTCAGGTTGAGAAGCATCCAAATCCAAAGATTTTTCTAAAACAAACCTGGCCTTATCTTCTTCTCCTTCAGATTTCAAAAATTCAGCATAAGAAGAATAAAGTTGACTTTGATAAGGATACTGACGTATAAGTAAATCGTAAATATCTTTTAAATCACTCGTATTTAAAGGATTTTCAGATATATCTTTCCCAGAAACAAAAGGAATAAACCGTCTGAACTTATCATCAAAAACAACATTTTCTGACTGGAAACCATCCATTAGAAACTTATTAAACTGAACAGTATCCCCTGATTCCAGATAATAATTTGAAAGAGAAAAAAGAACCTTACCATTAAGCGGATCTTTATTAATAACAGAGGAATATTGCTGATAAGCTTGTTTTAAATCTCCATTTTCTAAGTAGAAATCACCTAAAATAATCTTAAAATCATTATTTCCAGGATACTTTTCGACAAGGCCTATCAATTCTTCTTCAGCTTTTTTAGGTTCTCCACTTTCCAGACACAACTGAACCTTTTCAAAAACTAGATTTTGGTTTATGCCAATCTGATTTTCAATAATATTTAAAACATCAACAGCTTCAGAGTAAAGACCATTTTGCATTTTAACCTGAGCGGCAAAATAAAGATCATCTACAGAACTATTTTCAATATCCAGTAATTTGTCAGAAATCTCTACAGCTTTTCCCCCTTTTTTATTGGCTTGCAGAATACGGGAATATAAATTGATGTAAAACCTGTTTTTAGGGCTGTATCGCACGGCTCGATCCATTAGAACTTCAGCCTCCTCAAGGTTTTCATTGCCGACTAAAAATCTTGACAATTCATAGGCACATGCCGAACAGGTAGAATCAATTTTTAAGGCTTCGGCAAAATACATAAAACTCTTATTCGTCTCATTTATGGCTTTATACCTGTTACCTTCATAAAAATAATAGTTAAACTTCCGCTGATCCTCTTCACTCAAAATAACCTCTTCCTGATTGGATAAATTATCAGAATCCAAAGAATGGTTATTATTTTTCAAAGATCCACAACCGAAGGCTAAAACAGCTAAACCAATTACAATTAAATATCTCATCTACCACTATTTCAAAATAACAAAAATTAAACACCGGTATGGCCAAAACCACCAGCTCCTCTCCCGCTTTCATTCAATTCTACCACATTATTCCATTCAAACCGCTCATATTGATGAACAACCATCTGACAAATACGGTCTCCGTTACTGATTTCGAAACTATCATTAGATAAGTTCACCATTATGACTTTTATTTCGCCTCTATAATCACTATCTATAGTACCCGGAGAGTTAAGCACAGTAATTCCACTTTTAGCAGCCAGCCCACTTCTCGGCCTGATTTGAGCTTCGGTACCTAAAGGAAGCTCAATGAAAAGCCCGGTTGGAACTATGGCCCTTTCAAGAGGTTTTAATACAATAGTATCCTCAATAAATGCACGTAAATCGACTCCGGCCGAACCTTCTGTGGCAAATTCAGGCACAGGATTATCACTCCTGTTAATTAATTTTACTTTTATCATACCTTCTAATTACAAAAAACGAACCAATAAATAAGGCAAATATAACTGCTTTAAACAGATACGAAAAAAAATTATTATGGATAATAACAGCAGAATCAATCCAGAAGACAAGACCGGCCATTGAAAAATAAACCAAATACAAGTTAACCTGATAAGGAATGGGATAATACTTTCTACCAAAATATCCAGACAAAACCATCATCAAAAAGTACCCACATAACAAAGACACAGCCGAACCCAATATTCCCATAGAAGGAACCAGAAGAATATTTAAACCTATAGTAAGAACGGCACCAACCGCTCCGAAAATAGCTCCAACCCATGTACGATCGGTAAGTTTATACCATAACGATAAATTGAAATAAATACCATAAAAAAGAAGAGATATAAGAACAATGGGAATAATGGAATTGCCTTGAATATACTCCGAAGTCAAAACAATATTGATAACATCAATAAACAAAGTAACGCCAAGAAAAATAACAAGTCCGAAAAATATAAAATAATTCATCACAGTTGCATAAACCTGTTTTCCTTCTCCCTTGTTTTTAAAAAAGAAAGGTTCGAAAGCAAATCTAAAAGACTGCGTAAACAAACTCATCAATATTCCGATTTTAAAATTAGCACCATAAACAGCTAACTGACTAAAGCCATCATCGGTTAACAAAACCGGCAAAAGAATCTTATCAATATTTTGGGTTAACATTCCGGTAATACCAACAAAAAGAACAGGTAATGAATATATTAAAACAGGCTTTATGACCTTAAAATCAACAAAGGATCTCAGATGAAAGAGTTGCGGCAAAAGAAAAAATAAGGTAATTAAACTACTTAACGCATTACTTAGAAAAACAAAGAAAACTCCGTCAAACCCTGAATAAAAATCTGAAAAACCCTTACTAATAAATTGATTTTTTATAAGATAGGGTACTACTAAAAGAAATAATAAATTGAAAAATATGTTGGCTCCAATATTAACTAATTTAATAATTCCAAATTGAATGGGACGGTTTTGAAGTCGGAGACGGGCAAATGGAAGGGCAGAAAATGAATCAATCCCCAGGATCAGGAAAACAAGCAATATGGAAAATGAGTGATCCCCTCCATAAAAAGATAAACTTAAAAAATCATGGAAAAAAATACCCAGCAAAATAAAAGTACCACTGGTAATTCCTAAAAGAGAAATAAGTGTTTTAAAGATAACCCCCTCATCATAACCTTTTCCGGAAAACCGGAAAAAACCTGTTTCCAAACCATACGTTAAAACAACCAGTAAAACGGAAATAACACCGTAAAAGTTAACAACCACTCCGTATTCAACGGTCGTCAACATACGGATATAAAAGGGCATTAAGAGCCAGTTCAAAAGCCTTCCAATCATTGTGGAAGCACCATAAATTATGGTTTCACCGGCAAGTTTTTTCAGGCTCAGGGACATTCTAAATAAATTTTAAAATAAAGAAGATTGTGACGCACCGTTTTCTCTTCCAAAGTGTTGAAATGCAAGGGGAGTTATCATTCTCCCCCTGGGGGTTCGCTTAATAAAACCTTCTTTAATTAAAAACGGTTCATAAACTTCTTCAATAGTTCCTGAATCTTCTCCTATGGCTGTGGCTATGGTTGAAAGACCTACAGGCCCTCCACCAAATTTATCCATAATGGTCAATAATATTTTATGGTCCATCTGATCCAATCCATGTTGATCGATATCAAGCGCTTCCAAACTGAATTTGGTAATTGCCATATCAATTTCACCACTCCCTTTTACCAGAGCAAAATCTCGCACCCTCCTCAACAATGAGTTAGCAATACGGGGAGTGCCCCGGCTTCTCCTAGATATTTCTGCAGATGCTTCTTCAAGGATAGGTACATCAAGTATCCGCGCGGAACGGGAAATAATTCCTTTAAGAACATTTACATCATAATATTCCAAATGACAATTAATTCCGAACCTAGCCCTCAAAGGACTCGTTAATAAACCACTACGAGTAGTAGCGCCAATTAAAGTAAACGGATTAAGTTCGATTTGAATACTTTTAGCACCTGGACCTTTATCAATAACAATATCGATGCGAAAATCCTCCATGGCAGAATACAAATATTCTTCCACAATAGGACTAAGTCGATGAATTTCATCAATAAACAAAACATCATTGGGCTCCAGAGAAGTAAGAATACCCGCTAAATCACCCGGTTTATCCAAAACAGGTCCGCTGGTAAGCTTAAAACCTACGCCCAATTCATGCGAAATAATATTTGACAGTGTAGTTTTTCCTAATCCCGGTGGTCCGTGAAGTAATACATGGTCCAGGGCATCGCCCCTCATTAATGCAGCCTTAACAAAAATCTGAAGATTTTCAACAACTTTATATTGCCCTTTAAAATCAATAAAACTGAGCGGTCTCAGTTTTTGTTCAATATCAGGTTCTCTGGTCTGTTCATCACCGGCATTACGTATATCAAAATCCATTACAATGATTTCTGAAAATAAAACTTCGAAAGGTTTTTACAACTAAAAAGATGATCATCTACCAGAAAAAAGGGACCATTAATATATTTGAAAATCAAATTGAGCAATAATATCTTTAAAAACTTCGATATCGAAAGGTTTAGACATATACTCATCCATCCCTTCTTTTATACATTTTTCACGGTCAGCATCATAAGTATTAGCTGTGAGGCCTATAATAATATTCCTGTTACCGGTATCCTGTTCTCTTTTTCTGATATTACGGGTAGCTTCGAGTCCATCCATAACAGGCATCATCAAATCCATCAGAATGATATCATAATTCTTTATTTGGAGTTTATCCAAAGCTTCTTTACCATTATTGGCCACATCAATCTTAAACCCGTATTTCGATAAAGTAAGAAATATAAGTTTTTGATTCAAAACATTATCCTCAACTAATAATAATGAAATCCCATCCATGGATAATCCCTTTAAACGATTTTTTAAAGAAATAATATCAAATCACCAATTAATTAAAAACCTATAAATCAACACACTATTGATTATAAGCCGGAAAGTGATTGAAAATTCTTAATCGATAAAGGTAAAAAATTAAATAGGAAATTAAACAAACAAAAATCACAAAAACTCTTCTGTCTAGAGCTATGAAAACATAAGGCTCTATTTTTTAAGTAAGTCACCGGACAATTCAAACATTTTCTCAATAGGCTTGATTGCCTTCACCCGAATATCCTCCTCCACATTAACTTCGGGATATTCATATTTAAGCGTCAGATAAATTTTTTCCAGGGTATTAAGACGCATAAACTCGCAATCGTTACAACCGCAGGTAGAGTCGGAGGGGGGAGCCGGAATGAAAGTTTTATCTTTTGAGGCAAGCTGCATTTGATGTAAAACCCCGGATTCCGTAGCAACAATAAATTGACTGGAACCTGAAGTTTGCGTATATTTTAACAAACTGGCTGTGCTACCAATAAAATCAGAAATCGTAAGAACAGGTTTTTTACATTCCGGATGAGCAATAACTTCAGCCTCTGGATACTCTTTCTTCAAATCAACAATTTTCTCTACAGAAAATTTTTCATGCACGTGACAGGCACCATCCCAAAGAACCATTTCACGGCCAGATACACTTTGCAAATAGTTACCAAGATTGCGATCAGGACCAAAAACAATTTTCTTATCCTTCGGAATGCTGTTAATAATTTTCACGGCATTGGTTGAAGTTACAACGATATCGGATAAAGCTTTAACATCAGCTGTCGTATTAACGTAAGTAACCACTACATGTCCGGGATGTTGTTTAATAAAATCCTCAAAAGCATCGGCAGGACAGCTGTCAGCTAGTGAGCATCCGGCATTAAAATCAGGTATTAAAACTTTTTTATCCGGAGATAAAATTTTAGCAGTTTCTCCCATGAACAATACGCCTGACAGCAAAATTATATCGGCATTGGTTTGTGAAGCTTCCCAGGCCAGAGCCAGACTATCACCCACAAAATCAGCAATATCCTGAATTTCATTTTTCTGATAATAGTGAGCCATCAGCAATGCATTCTTCTCTTTTTTAAGCGTTTTTACAGCTTCAACCAAATCAACACCGGAAGGAATTGCTTCGTCAACAAATCCTTTTTTCAACCATTCACTATTAATATTCATTATTATAAAGATTTATAAAATAATATGGTGTTGTTATAAGGCTGTTAATAGTGTTCAAAAATATATTCCAATAGTATTGTTTTATATGGAAATAATTCTCCATGGTACTTTATTAACGACTTATAACATCACTTAAAAAATTAAACTTCAGTTATATAGTTGATGTTATCAACAACGGTTAAGAAAGTGCAAATTTAATAATTAATCAGTGGCATTTGTTTAATACCGTTGTGAAAACTGTTAAAAAGAAAATCAGAAATAGCAGTTATCTTTTTTGACATGGCTGCATTTGGTGATGTATGAAAATTTTTCCGATATTTCCTATGAAATTTTTTCATTAGTTGTTGGTAAATATTAACCAATTGTCAACAGGTTGTTAAACGAATATTAAAGCCACAGATTTTATTATCTTTGAAAATAAAAATATATGCTTTTCAAAAAAATTGCTATAGGTTCAGATCATGCCGGTTTTAGTCTGAAAACGTTTTTGAAGGAGGAATTGTTGAAAAAAGGGATTGAGGTAATTGATTTAGGTACTAATTCTGATGACAGCACTGATTATCCCGATTATGCACATCCTTTGGCAGAAGCTGTAGAAGCTGGTGATTGCGAGGTTGGTATTGCCATTTGCGGGAGTGGAAACGGCATCAATATGACTGTTAATAAACATCAGGGAATTAGGTCGGCAGTGTGTTGGAATACCGAGATTGCGTATCTGGCACGTTTACACAATAATGCAAACATTTGTGCATTACCAGGCCGATTTCTTAAGCAGCAGGAAGCATTGAAAATTGTTAATGCTTTTTTTACAACTGGTTTTGAAGGTGGACGGCATAAACGAAGGGTTGAAAAAATACCGGTTAAGTAAAACTGACAAAGATACTATCCCGGTTTTGTGGCCATCATTATTAATTGGTTTGATAATAGAATAATAGCCGTTAAAAAACTGAATTGAAGACGCATAAATTTTATTATTAGTGCTTTATCACAATTTTTAAGTAGAAATCATTTTTTCGATATTATGCTGTCAACAACTTGTAAGTATGCTGTAAGAGCAATCATCTTTATTGGATTAAAGGGGAGTGAAGACAATCGTGCCAATGCCAGAGTTATAGCTTCTGAATTGGGAATTCCCATGCAATTTTTGAGTAAAATTCTTCAGATTTTCGTTCGTAAGGGGCTGTTGAATAGTTTTAAAGGCCCAACGGGTGGTTTTTTTCTGGCTAAGGAACCCAAAGATATTACTTTACTTGATATTGTTGAAATTATCGATGGTCCTTCGGTTTTTGAATCTTATCTGATAGGTACTGGTCTGTGCCATAGTTCTTCGGGAAAGGCAGAACGATGTCCTGTACATGACAGGTACAGTAAAGTGCGGAAAGAAGTAGTGGATTATTTCAGTAGTGAGACGATAGGTGGCATCATCGAGCGAATGGGTCACGACGAAAATGTTTTGTTAAAATTGTAATACTTTTTAATCAGGAAAAAAGCGATATAAGCCATTATTATTCCGGATGTGTTGGCAATAAAATCCAGAAAATCTTTCTCACGTCCGGCCATAAATGGCTGAATCAATTCTAAAATGGCTCCAATAAGTACAATCCACCATACATAATACCAGCGTGTTTTTCGGGTAGCCTGATATCGTCTGAGAAATGCTGTTCGTTCCATAAGGTAAACCAGTGTTAGAAATCCGTACATCCCCATATGGGCTATTTTGTCGGAATGTGGAAAATCAAGAAACCATATTTTGTTGATACTTTCGGATGTTGATAAACTAAGAAAGAAGATAATTCCTACGGTTATTAATGTAAATTTGTAGTTAATAAGCTGTTGTATTGTTTTGTTCATGTTTGTAATAGTGTTGATAACCTGTTAGCAATTGTTGATAAACCTCTGGTTTGAAATGTTTCACGTGGAACATTTTGAGTAATGGCGCGGCTTAGCGTAGTATTTTGTATTGATGTAATCTTTATTTTTATGGCGGGAATTTATATTCATGTTCCATTTTGTAAAACGAGGTGTCATTATTGTGATTTTTTTAAAAGTACGAAGGTTCAATTTAGAAATCAATTTTTGGGCCAGCTTTTGAAAGAACTGGAAAACCGACGAAAGTTTTTTCCGGAATCGGATAAAATTATTGAGTCAGTTTATTTCGGGGGAGGGACACCAAGTCTTTTGGATGTTGATCAATTGAAAAAGGTTTTAGCTGTTATAAGAAAAGAATATTCCTTGGACAATGGTGCTGAGTTGACTATTGAAGTTAATCCTGATGATCTGGATCCTGATTATCTTGAAGGATTAAAAAAGACAGGGTTTAACAGGATAAGTCTTGGAATCCAAAGTTTCTTCGATGAGGATTTGAAGAGGATGGGACGGCGACACAATGCAGATCAAAGCCGAAAAGTAATTGATCAGACTTTTGATGCAGGTTTTAAAAATGTTGGAATTGATTTAATCTATGGTTTGCCGTGGTCGGATCAGGAAAAGTTTTTGGAAAATCTGAAAATTATGAATCAATATCCTCTGAAACATTTGTCAGCTTACCATTTGACGATAGAACCGGGGACACAATTTGGACGAGATAAAAAGCGGAAAAAACTTTCAGAGATTGAAGAGGAGCAGAGCGAACAACTTTTTTGGTTGCTTCATGATGAAGCTGAGAAAATGGGTTTTGATCATTATGAAATTTCTAATTTCTGCAGGGATGAACTTTATTCCCGACATAATACGTCCTATTGGATTGGAAAATCTTATTTGGGAGTAGGGCCCGGAGCTCATTCTTTTGATGGAATTCGCCGTTTTTGGAATAAATCTGATTTACATCAATACCTGCATTGCGGATATCAAAAAGGGATAGGGGAGGAAATACTGTCTGAAAATGATCGTTTTAATGAACGTTTGATGTTGGGGTTGCGTACAAAAAAAGGAATTGACCTGTTTGATTTGAAGAATATTCATCCCGGTTTAACGGACCGTTTGGAAAAGAATATTCAAAAATGGATTGACCGGGACTTTTTAATGCAGAGCGGGGGGAGAATTTTCGGATCACGTAAGGGATGGTTCCTGATTGATGGAATTATAGAAGATTTGTTTGAAGTGTGAGTATCATATTTTTTTGTTTCGGAATAAATATATGAGAGGTTTTTATGTGCAAGGAAATTCTTTTGCTATTTTTAATGGTAAATCCGATGGTTTTTTCTCAAAATCATTTATCTGCTGAGGATTTTTTTGACATTATGGATAGTACAGAACAGGTGGTTATTCTGGATGTGCGTATTTATGAATCATTTTCGGAGGCACGCATTCCGGGGGCCTTGTATGCAGGCGAAAAAGAACTTTTGCTGAGTATTGTTTGTGATTATCCCAAAGAGATGCCACTTTTGGTTTATTGTACTTATGGGGATCGTTCCAAAACTGTTCTTAAAATATTAAAAAAAGAAGGTTTTTCAAATGTTTATCATTTAAAGAAGGGATTTAAAGATTGGAAAGAAAAAGGATTTCCTGTCGATGATTCCGAAATTGATTAATAAATTATGGAAAAATCAAAAATAGGAGTAGTGGCCACATGGCTTTCTATTTTTTTGAATATAGCATTATTCGGTATAAAATATTGGGCAGGTATTGTATCCAATTCTGTAGCTCTCTTAGCTGATGCATGGCATACCTTATCTGATTCAGTTTCTTCTTTGGCAGTTTTACTAGGACTAAAAGTTTCCAATATTCCGGCCGACAAAAAACACCCTTTTGGTCATGGGCGTGCCGAATTAATTGCATCCCTGGTGGTAGGTATTTTATTGGCTATTGTGGGATTTAATTTTTTGGGAGAATCTATTCTTAAATTTAAGGAGCGGGCGGTTTTTAATTATGGTCCTGTGGCTATTTGGGTGACAGTGGTGTCTGTAATTATCAAGGAAGTAATGGCCCGATATTCTATCACTATCGGAAAGAAAATAAAATCTAATTCTCTGAAAGCTGACGGTTGGCATCACCGGTCTGATGCTATTTCAAGTATTGTAATTTTAGTGGGTATTTTTGCAGGAGGCCGGTTTTGGTGGGCCGATAGTGTTTTGGGAATTTTGGTTTCCCTAATGATTTTCTATACCACTTACACCATCATGCGCGAGACCATAAGCATTTTGCTTGGAGAGAATATTGAACCGGAAATGGAGCAGAAAATAGTGGAGTTGGGGGAGACTATTAACGGAAATGTCTTTCTGGATCCGCATAGTTTCAAAATGCATCATTACGGACACCATTCAGAATTGGTTTTTCACATCAGTTTGCCGGGAATATACAGCCTTTCTAAAGCTCATGAAATAGCCAGTGAATATGAACTACGTATAGAGAAGGAATATGCGATAGAAGTTACCATTCATGTGGATGCTATTGATGGGATAAAACCGTTAAAAAATTAGATAGATTTTTTGTTTCTTAACCACACCCGACTTAACCATGATTTTTATTTACAGCATTATTGCTCTTTTTATTGCGTTGATTTGGATTGATTATTTCCGGAATATTGATATTTTCGAGAAGGAAAATTTAATATTCATCCTTCAAACTTTTCTTTTAGGAGGAGCTTCCGTATTTATTGTTCTTGGTGTAAATAAGCTTTTTCTTGAAGATTACGGGCTTCAGCTTAATGGCAAAATTCTAAATGATTTTGTTTATTCAACCGTTCAAATTGGTGTTTTAGAAGAATTTACCAAACTTTTGCCATTCGTTGTTATGCTGGTGTTTTTTAAGGCTCAATTGAATGAACCCATCGATTATTTGATTTACATCTGTGTCTCTGCTTTGGGTTTCTCAGCAGTCGAAAATGCCATGTATTTTCATAATTATGGCCCTCTCTTAATTACAGGAAGAGCTATTTTATCTACTGTTAGTCACATGTTTGACAGTGCATTAGTGGCTTACGGGCTTATTTTGTACAAATTTCATTCTAAATACTCCAATTCATGGGTTTTAATCGGTTTCTTTATGCTTGGCTCATTGTCGCATGGGGTTTACGATTTTGGATTGTTCTTTAGCGGGGATAATATTGGAGGGATTTTTCTGATTATTTTATATTTTCTTGTTACTGTTTCTTTATTTGCTGTAATACTGAACAATGCATTAAATAATTCTCGTTTTTTCAGCTATAAGAAAGTTATTAATTCTTCAAGAGTCATAAATTCCATATTCAGCTATTACGGAATCGTGTTTGTTGCTCAGTTTTTAATATTGATGAATGAAGAAAATTTTGAATTTGCTTTTTCAAATCTAACCGGTTCAATTATTTCGACAGGATTTATTGTAATTGTTACAACGATTCGTTTGAGCCGTTTTAAATTAATAAAAGACCGATGGCATAAACTAAAGCTGGAACTACCTTTTAGTATTGTTCCCGGAGACCCTTATGGAATGAAATCCAATTATGTGCTTGTTAAATTCAAGGGAGAATCGTTTAATGAAATATGTATTAATGAATTTTATAATGAATATTTCTATTTGTGTCCGCTTACTTTCCGAAATTCAGGTATTGGCTGCAAAAAGCTTGCCTTCGTTGAGAAAAAACTCTTCTTCAAAAATGACCTGGCGTTTTATTTGGTAAAAGTATTCGATGACCAGAAGGAGGGAGATTTTGAATATTTCCTATTACGGGCAAAAACCGGCGGAATGACCCGGGCAAGAGACGGTTCTCCCATCACTGCCATTCTTAAAGCAGGCGAATATCAGTTTTCAGATAATCCTGATTTAACAGTAAATGACTTCGATTTTTTGGAATGGGGCGTTATGAGGGCCATTGCGAAACCTGAGGATTCGAAATAGGAGAATTTGGTGATTCAACAAACTCGTTAACAGTTGAAGTCAAATTGCCTTTCTTATCGCCGGAACCACTTTTTCTCCGAACATTTCGATGGTTTTCATCAGCTGTTTATGCGTCGGTCCTCCTACATCCACATGAGCGATGTATCTGGTGAGACCAAACATTTCTATGGTTTCCAGAATTTTGTCGGTCACTTCTGATGGGTCGCCCATATAAAGTGCGCCATCCGGACTTAATCCGTGCAAAAACTGTTGTTTGGAATAAGGCATCCAACCCCTGGTAGCTCCAATTCGGTCCATTTGGGCTGCATATCCGGGATAATAGTTCTCCAGCAAATCATCAACCGAATTACAGACAAACGTGTGAGAATGTACGCCTATTTGCATTTTATTGATGTCGTGGCCATTTTTCTGATACTCTTCTTTGTAATATTCAACCAAGGGTTTAAACTGGCGTGGCATTCCGCCTATGATAGCGAACATAATGGGAAGTCCAAGTCGGGCAGCACGTTCTACCGATTGCGGAGTGCCACCTACGGCAATCCATACCGGTAATTTTCTTTCCGGGCGGGGATAAACGGTTTGCTCATTTAGTGAGGCTCTGAATTTTCCTTCCCAGCTGATGGTCTCTTCATTATTAAGTTTAAGCAATAAATCGAGCTTTTCGGTATAGAGTTCGTTGTAATCTTTTAAATCATAACCAAACAGAGGGAATGATTCTGTAAAACTGCCGCGTCCGGCAATAATTTCCGCGCGATTGTTTGAAAGCAGGTCGAGTGTTACGTAGTCCTGATAAACTTTAACGGGATCGGAAGAGCTAAGAACGGTAACACCACTGGCAAGTTTTATTTTTTTAGTAACAGATGCCAAAGCAGCCAAAACAATCTCGGTGGATGAAACGGCATAATCGGGGCGATGGTGTTCTCCCAGAACAAAACTGTCCAATCCAGCCTCTTCGGCCAGCTTTACCTGTTCTATCATTTCATTTAATCGTTCCCGGGGAGGTTGAAATTTATTTTTTTGACCTTCAATAGTGAGGTCTCCGAACATGCCTAAACCTAATTCCATATCTAATTTATATTCATTTAAAGATGTAGTATAACAGGGTGAGGGCCTATTCTGTTTAGGATAATTCATGGGCTTCCGGTTTTCTTCCTTTTTTGAGGGTGCCATTCTTTATTAGAATTCAATCGAATTCGCTACTTCCGAATAAAAATTTGGATTGCATCACGATCTTTCCAAAGACGTGATTTTTACTCCTGTATTCAGTCTAAGACCCAACTTTATTGGTGGCAAAACGAAACTATCTTATTATTAAAAAATAGTTTCTCCAGAGGTTTTGGAAATTATTTTTAAAAAATCTGACCCGCTTTTTATTTTTTTACGTGATATGTAAATACTAATACATTTTAGCGCAAAAAGAAGTTTGCAAAAGGGTTGCAGACCTAAAAAATAGTTTAATATCCTAAAATCGTAAATTTGAAATTAACACAAAACGTTTTAATCATTTTGTCCATGTCTTTCGCACTATTTGCTTGCAGTGAAGACGAGAATAATACAGAAACAAATGACGACAAAAATCCTTCAATTTCGTTGGATGAAGTTTCTAATGGAGACGGTGCATATAGTATTGAAGGCGATGCTGTTTTGAGTGGGTCGGGTTTGGCCACATACTATTACAATTCTGCAATGAAACAGGATGAAACCCAGTGGTCTGTGCACACAGTAGAAATTGAAGATGTGGAAAAAGGAGTCGTTGTAACCATTGACTTCTATGTGTTAGATGCTGAAGCCAACGCTTTTGGAGGAAAGTTGCCGGAACCTGGAATTTTCAGGGTATATGAACCAGGTCTTTCCACTCCGGAGGACGATTATGCAAAGGTTAATGTTTATGGGGATGGGTTGAATTCTTTTTTTACAACTGATGAAGAGAGCCAACTGGAACTTTCTGTTGATAGTGATGGGGTTTGGGAAGCTTCTTTCAGCAATGTGCTGGACGATTATGAAACAGATGAAGTTATTACGCTTCATTTTGCCTTTAAGGCCAAACCGCGGAATTAAGTGTCTGTCCATAAAGTTCCATTTGCGTTGTTACACCAACCCGCCAAAATATACTCAAGTAAACTCCGTTTTTGGCGGGTTGGCAAGCCTCGCAACTAGCACTTTCTTAACAGACACAGTTTCAGTTAGAAATTTTCCCGACTTTATAGACAGGCTCTAATTAGTATCTGTCCATAAACTAAGCGTTTTTCATGTGTTTGAGATAGAAAGTTCAAATTCAAGGCGTGTGAAAAATATAAACCGCAGAATACTAGTGTATTTGAGTGTTTAGATTTTGAGCAACAACGCAGAAGTTGGGCTTTATAGACAAACACTAATTAGTGGCAGTTCAGGCACAGTAAAAACTTCCCTAATTCATTGTTAGAACCCGATTATCTGAAATTCACTGAAAAATATCTTAAAACAATACCATTATGAAAACACGATTAAGCTTTAAATTAATGACACTCTTCATTGCAGGACTCTTTTTGTTTACTGCGTGTGAAGATGATGAGACAACCGATGATGTTGATGTTACCGTTACGGCTGAAGCGGTTGCAGAGACTACTGTAAATGTGGAAGAGGAAGTGCTCCTTGATGGTAGTAATTCGACCATTAATTCCGGGTCGCTTGAATTTTCCTGGACATTTTTCAGCAAGCCTGATGGGAGTAATGTGCAAATTGATGATGCTTTTTCCCCAATGGCTTCTTTTGTTCCGGATGTTGCCGGAGAATACGTAGTCGTTCTTGAAGTGAGTGATGGCAACGGCGAAACCGACCAGGACGATGTGACCATTGAAGTCATTTCCGATGTGGTGGAAATTACTGACGATATTACCACTGATGAAACCTGGACTGCAGGTACACTTTACCGCGTAATGAACAGTGTTTCGGTGGATAATGGAGCCAAACTAATCATTGAACCCGGTGTGAGGATTGAGTTTGTTCAGGATGCCGGACTAAGCATAGGTTCCGGAAATTCGGTGCTTGTAGCGGCAGGAACGGAAGAAAAACAGATTACGTTTACGGGTGTCCAGGAAGTAACAGGTTTTTGGAGGGGTATTAGCATTTTCTCCAATTCTGTGGAAAATGAAATCAGTCATGCCCAAATTCGTTATGCCGGTAGTACGTCAGCCGGTACCTATTTCGAAGCTGCGGCACTTACCATTGACCGTGCTAAGGTTCAGCTATCAGATGTGACCATTGCAAACAGCGGGCAGTATGGTATTCAAACGCGTCGTGATGAGTCAGAATTTCCCATGCAAAATATGACATTTCAGGAAAATGAAGGGGATCATGCCTATGTGCATATCAGTCAGTTGGGCTATTTTGATGAGGCCAGTGTTTTTGATGGTGCCGGATATGTAACGGCCTATGGCGGAGGTACCACGCATGACATGACCATATCTGCGCTGAATGATGCAAAATATCAGATTGTAAATCATGTGGATTTTGAACATGAGATTGTAATAAACGATGGAGCAATATTTGAATTTGGTCCGGACGCTGGTATTGTTGTTCGCAATGGATCGGTGATTAAGGCCAATGGTACGGAGTCCAATAAAATTGTTTTTACCGGCACCAGCAAAACTGCCGGGGCATGGAGAGGTATTCATATTGGTTCTTCTTCAGTGGATAACATTATCGAACATGCTGAAATCAGTTATGGCGGGAGTACCAATATGGCGACCTATTTTGATAAAACGAACATGGTTATAGATAATGCTAACATTACCCTTCGCAATGTTTCTTTTACAGGAAGTGCCGGTTATGGTATTGAAACCAGAAGAAATGGTTCTGATTTTTCTGTTGAAAATTGTGTGTTTGATGATAATGCCGGATCACACATGTTTATCCACCCTGAACAAATAGATTTTGTGGACAACCAGACCAATTTTAATGGTGGAGATGTGGAAATTTATCGCGGGGATACCGAGGAAAGCGGAAGTGAAACCTGGAGTAACCTGAATAACGGGGTTTATTATTTTTCAGGTTCTGTGAGTATTGATAACACAGTGACTATTGAGCCCGGTGCGTTTTTCGAGATGGGTACTGATGTCAGACTTCATGTGAATAATGTAATTAAGGCCGAAGGAACCAGTGATAACTGGATCGTATTTTCAGGTAGGAGTAAGGCTAAAGGTGCCTGGGATGGAATTCTTGTTACATCCTCTTCGGTAGAAAATATCCTTGATTATGTGAAAATTGAGTACGGCGGCGGAGGCGATCTGGCCACTTATATGGATGCAGGTAACCTTGGAGTTTATGGTGATGCCTATTTAAGTGCCCCTAACCTTGAGATAGAAAAGAGTGCCGCTTATGGTATTATCGTTCGCGTAACCCGCGATGCTATTTTCAACGGTGGTAATATTTCTTACCTGAGCAATGATCTTGATGATTTTTATACTTATTAAAACGAAACCATAACGAGAGGGTTGCCCGGTTTTTTATCCAGGCAACCCTTTTTCGAAATTGTTGCTACGCAATTATTCTTTTGTTCACAAATTGCACGAATTCTTGCAACCAAGCGACAGAGCCTGGTGTCAAGTCAAGTGAAGAATGTCGGGTAAGCCACCGCTATTTTTCACCTTGTGCAAATCAACAAAAAAGTAAGCATAGCCATACCTACGTGAGTCTTTTTTAGAGAAGCACAAGGTAGAAAGATCAAAGTTTGGCCCGTCAGACTATGCTTGACTTGACACCAACGGAACAGCTGTTTTTTTATAAGCAAAGATGCAGGGTTGAGCGACAATTTTTTGAAAACCGTCGCTTTGCTCTTCAGAGGAAGCCGGTTCTAAGCCGGCTTTTCTTGTTTTTAAGACAAAACCATCCTGAAATCTGACCCAATTTCTCTCTTTTTACGTGTATACCATATAAACACAAAATTAATGGCCAGATTATGAAGATTTTTAAATTTTACAACTCCGGGATTGGGATACTTCTTTTGTTGATGTTGTCTTTTTCGGCTATGATAAAAGCGCAGGATCGACCAATAAATATCACTGTTCAGGTGATTCCGCCGTATTCTCCTTATTTTTCTGATTACATAGGTAATGATGGTCGTTTTAACTCAAGGTTTAGCGACCTGATAATGGTGACGGTGCAAAACGCCGATATGAATAATTCTTACCAGATAAAGTTGATTCCTGAAATGCAATCGGGGAATAATTTTAACGGAAGGATTTCGCCTGATTTTGTCCCGGAACGTCCTTTGTATCTTGAACCCGGCGAAGTAAGGGTTCTAAACCTGAGTGATCTCGCCGCTGTTAATTCAAATTTGAGTTATGGTTATATTAACTTTTCGGGGATAAGCGAACGCACATTGATGCAGACGGGGGTTTTGCCTGAAGGGAATTATCAGTTGTGTATGCGGGCTTACGATTATAGAAGTTCGGCTCCTTTGTCTTCCACCCAGCCTCAGGGGTGCAGTTCGCCTTTTTTGGTGGTTCATCCTGACCCGCCCGTTATAACTTATCCTCCCGATGGTGCAACTCTTGCCATTGAAGACCCGCAGATTCTTCAGTTTAACTGGACACCACCGGGTGGAGGCACGGGAATGTATGAATACGATGTGCGTATGGTTGAGCTTTCTGCTTATCAGAGCGACCCGTATAATATAATGAACAATAGTGACTTGGCCTTTTATCGTGAGCAGGGTCTGGTCGCTCCGGCTTTGCTGTACGATATGAGTAAACCCGAGCTGGAACCGGGAAAAACTTATGCCTTAAGGGTTACAGCCAAAGATCCTGATAACGAAGTATTGATAAAGAACGATGGCCGAAGTGAAATTCATGTTTTCACCGTAATGGCGGATTCGGCATCTAATACTGAGGCCTCTGATGATGAAGTTTCTGATACCGACGGTTCTTTCCTTTGCGGGGGAGGGTGTGATTTTGATCTGTCCGGAGTTGATCGTACTGCGGTGGATACTTTTAGTGTTGGTGATGTCATCAAAGCCGGCCATTTTGAGGTGGAAATTACTTCGGCAACCTGGTCTGGTGACGTGCTCAACGGTGAAGGGAAAATATTGCCCGGCAGCTTTATTCCGGTTTCCGTGACTGCTGAGTTAAAGAATCTGGAAGTAAATTCCGACGGACGTGTATTCGAAGGAAAGGTGCAGGCCATGGCCGAAAATACCAATTTTTCCAATCAAAGTATGCTTTCCGATTTGGGAGATCAAATAGACTTGCCCGACAGTGACCTTTCCGCACTTTATGATTATCTAAACGATCCGGGAAATCTTTTGGCCAGCCTGCAAAGCGATACGGAGGTTCAATTGCCTGTTGGCATTGGAACGCCCGGCGATTATTATAAAGTGGCGGTGGTTGGGTTAATTTTAAATCCTGATAAGGCTACATTCAATACAGTTTCGATGATAAAATTGCCCGATGAACAGGACAAATACCTGAAACTGGGCTCAAAGAATATTTGTATCAACCCCGGAGGTATTGCCCAAACCGACTCGGCGACCATGTTCCTGATGGAGGATGTGCAAATTGCTATTTCGGACGATGTAAAACTTACATTAGCTAAAAATGATGGCTCAACAGGGACTTTTGCGTCCTTTGGTTGCGAGGGGTTCGGCCAAATCTTTGCTGAAGGGGAATTTAGTCTGTCGCCTGAAATTATCCGTTACGAAAATGCTGATGGCTCTCAAAATGAAACCGATTCGGTAAGACTATCTTTTGCCACCAGCTTTTCTGACTGGTCCGACTGGTTGGTTTCTGCTAATTTGTTTGATCAGAATAGGCGTTATCAGTTTCCTGAGATGGAGGATTACAGTTTCCGCATCCAAAATGCTGTTTTAGACCACAGCGATTTGCGCAATGATGCCGCAATGGTATTTCCTCAACAGTATGCTTCCACCGATCAGAATGCAACGTGGAAGGGGTTGTATATAAAAACTTTTAACATGATGATGCCTCGTTTTATCGACAAAAACGGGAATGAACGCATTGAGGTTACCGGCTCCAATATTTTAATTGACCAACACGGGGTTTCCACTTTTATAGAGGCCAATAATTTGGTCACCCGGAACGAGGGAAGCATTGGTGACTGGGAATTTTCGTTGGATTATATGGCCATGGAGCTTGTTGCCAGTCAGCTTGATTCTGCTGCCATGAGGGGCGAGATGCTTATGCCCATATCCGATTCTACTTTCAATTACAGCACACAGCTAAGCTACTACAACGATGAGTTGGATTATGATTTTAATATTGTAACCAACGACCGCATAAGTGTACCCATGTGGTATGCTCAGATGGACTTGTATGAATCGTCCGAACTCGACCTGTCGATCCGAAATAACAGCGATGTAACCATTCAGGCTACATTGAACGGAAAACTGAGTCTCGACAGTGTGGCCGGCGATCTGGATAAGATTTCTATCGGCGGATTGGAGTTTGAACAATTGGTACTCAGAAATAAGCCTCAGTATTTACGTCTTGACGGCGGTGTGGCTCTTGATGCTTCAACCTCTCCGGGATTACTGGGATTTGGGGCCAATCTGGGTGACAATAACAATTCCGGAAACGGGGCAAGCTTTGACATTGGACTGAATGAAGTTAGTGGTTCCAGAACGTCATTGTATCTCGATATGGGACTGAATTTCACCGGTTCGGGAAGTGCCAATTCTCTGTCGGGTCATACCCGGTTGAATCTGGAAGCCAGCTACAATGCCAGCGAATTGAAGTGGGAAAGCAGCGATGTGTTTATCGAAGACATCCAGCTGGATGCCAACATGGGTGTGATGGAAGTGCAGGGAATGATTAAATTTTTCAAGGATGACCCGGTTTATGGCAAAGGGTTCCAGGGTTCTGTTAATTCACAATTTCTTGAAACCATCAATGTCAATGCCAATGCTCTCTTTGGAAATGTTGACGATTACCGGTATTTCTATGTTGATGGTTCTACCCGCTGGGGTGGTGGTGGTATAGGATTCTTCGGACTGGGCCTTTACGGCTTTGGCGGAGGGTTTGCCTACAATATGCAAAATCAAACGTTGCCAACTACCGATCAACTTGACCAGTCAGGTAGTTCGATAAGTTCCGATTATCAGCCTGATGAAGGTTCCATGGGACTAAAAGCCACCGTTATTGGCGGGCTTCAGGGAGATCCCCGTCCCTGGAATTCGGATGTGACTTTTGAAGTGGCCTGGAATTCAAGCAGTGGATTATCCAGCCTGGATATAGGGGGAGATTCTTATTTTATGCAGGATATTATGGATCGTTCCAATCCTGAGTTTCTGGGAACGCTTGATATGACCTACGATTTTAACCAGGGCATTTTTTCCGGAACGGCCGATAAAGACATACGGATTCCGGCCTCCGATCCCATGATTACCGGGGATATGCCGGCTCAGTTTTATTTCGATTTTCAACCCAATATGGGTCTTCGCAAGTGGTATTTGAAATTGGGAGAGCCTAACGACAGGATTAATACAACCGTGTCGCTTACCGATGATATCTCCTTTACCAATGGGTCTTATTTTATGGTAGGCTCCGATATTCCGGGGATGCCACCGCCACCGGCTGAGATTCTAAACGAATTATCAATTTCGCCGCCCGACAGGCCCAACCAAACAGCTATTGAACATGGCGCAGGGTTTGCCCATGGTCTCAAACTGGATTTCGATGTGAAAAAACTGGATGCCGTTGTGTGTTACATTGATGTTGGATTACTGGCAGGTTACGATATATCTGTGATGAATTGGTCGAGAGCCGGCATTTTATGTAATGATCGATCCAACTTCGGTGTCAATCAGTGGTATGCAAAGGGTCAGGTTTACTTTTTGGCCAATGCTCATTTTTACGGATGGGCCGGAACCTATTTCCGTACCAGTATTGCTGGATTGGCACAAGGGGGATTACCAAACCCGTCGGGTATTAAAGGAAAAGTTCAGGCTACTTTTGACGTGGGCTTTGACACCTGGAGTCCCTCAAAAACCTTTTACGTAGGTGAGATTTGTAATATGACGGTGCCCGAAAACTCCGAGCCCGATGTGGTAAACCCTTACGAAGATGTGGAATTTATCACGCGTTTGACACCGGATGAGGGGAACGACCAGGTCTCACCGGTTGTTTCGCCCGAGGTGGAATTCAATTATCCAGTTGAAAAAGTCAGAGATTACGTCTTTTCTGATGGCATGGGTGGAACCCAGAGTGTCAGCTACAAAATTGAGTACGATATTTTCATCGAGGAGAATAATGGTTCTCAGCGGGTGGATTTAGAAGTAGCGCCATCCCCGGATAATAAGAAACTCACTGTGTCGCTTAATGAGCAATTGAAGCCGGAAACCAGCTATGAGATTGTTGCAGAGGTACAACTGCTTCAAAAAGACCAAAATCGTTGGAAGGAAGTTTCCATAGGTAGTGATGCCGTGAGAGAAGTGAAGCGTCATGTTTTCAAAACCACTACCAAGCAGAGAATTGTGGATGCTGATATAGCTGAATCGATTCCGGTAAGGCGACAGCGTTACTTCAAGAAAGATGATCATCCGCAGGGAAGCATTGAATTTAAGTCGGATATGAGTGGTTTCTTCAGTCAGTTTTCCAATTCGGATATTAAGGTGAGAATTGTATCCCGCGATGAAGAAGAAACTTATCTCGAGGATGCAACGGTCAGCTCCAGGCATTTGACTTATAACATGCCAGATTTAAACCCTGAAACCATCTATAAACTGGAGGTGCTTGCAGTTGCTTCTGATGAAGAACCACAATCCCGGGAGAACCCGACCTGGGGCCAGGGGGGCGGTTTTGCCACGTCTGTTTTGTGGGGTGGTAGTGTGCAAAGCTATGTTGCGGATGGTTCAAATTCTCACTCCGGAACAGGTAACACAGCTAATACCAGTGCCATCAGCACCAATACCATTAGTGTCAGTACCGTCAATTCCAATACAATTAGTACACAGGCAGTAAATACCAGCACTTCCGCTAAAAACAAAATCGGTACGGGTAACATCAATACCGGGGCATTAAATACCAATATTTCAGCCAATGATTTGGGAATTGATCCCACACTGTTTGCTCCGGTGATTTTGGAATATCATTTCCGTACCAGCCAGTTTACCACACTTTGGGCCAAGGTAAACAGTGTGACCAGTGCAAGTGCCGTTGTTCACAATCAGTATGTTGGGGGTGAGCAGGTAAAAAAGCTGGAAATACGCCTCAAAGGCCCGGAACGCTTCGAAGGACATCAGGAATATTTGAATAATGAGCTCGAATTTGAAGATGTTAACTTCAGGCTTCAGCATCTGGATGGGGTGTCGGATAATTTCCTTCCCGGTTGGTATCTGAATGGTGTTTCCTATTCGGTTAGTTCTGGCCAGTCATGGACCACCAAAGCTAAAAACCAGGTGCTCCAGCAGGTATCACCTTATCAGGCTTTTGGACAGGATCCCTACAAACTTCGAGGCTATTACGGATTTGGAACGTTGCCTGCATATTTCGACGGGCCATTGTCCGACAATAACATTGAATATGGATGGGAGCCCGATTACAACAATACTTCCGAAAGTCCGGGAGGTAACTTCGGAGCATACAGCAATGGTCAAAATGTGAATTTTAATAGCAGCTATTTCAATACCAAAGTGAATTTTGCCGATGGGATAAATTCCGGAAACCAGGATCTGACGACTGTTATGGCGGTTTATGTGGAACTGGAAAAGGAAATCTATCAGGAATTCGTCAATGAAACTGTTTCGGCAGTTGAGGTTGCCAGGCTTTTTGGTAGCGGAAATCAATCCGGTCCCGGACCGGGGAGTGTTAGAACGAATCCGGATGGCACCGCTGAATATGTATCTATGCCAACGGGTGCTTACGAGTTATGGTTTAGTGTATTTAGAGGAAGTACTGTTAACAAAACCGTTCAGTTTAATTTTTAAAATTTTAAGGCATGCGATGTATCATCCTAACAATATTATTTGGTTTTATTCCTTTTCTTGCAGTTGCCCAGGAGAACCAATCGTTCGGTCTCTTTTCAAAGTTTGAAGAGGGGAAGGTTTATCTGAAAATTCAACCACTTGAAGGCAGCGCCTGGTACTTGGGAAAATCCAACGGCTACGTGATAGAACGTAGAGACGTTGGTTCTGAATCCGCATTTCAGAAAATTACTGAATCGCCCTTGCTTCCACTGCCTGCGGGAGAAATGGAGGCTTTAAGCGGTGACTTTCCTTTTGTTGGCGAGTTGAAAGCCATTCTATACGATATGGAAACCGGGGCCCAGGTGGATGAAACTAATTTTGCGGCCGTGGAAGCAAAAGAGGAGGAGCTGGAAGGACGATTGTTTCTGCACTTTTACCTTTCGGCCATGTCGGAAGCTGCCAGTGAAGCATCCGGATTGCAGTTTGTGGACCATTCGGCAGAGGCCGGGCGCAGCTATGAATACCGGGTACGGATAGCCGGGGAAGATCAGTATAGCAACCAAAAAGTGGTGAATACTTTTCGGGAAACCACCTATACCATTCCCGAGCTCAACCTGACAGGTCTCGATAAAGCGGTGCGTATCAACTGGTATCATAAATCATTTAAGAAAAAATATATTGCCTATCGGTTAGAGCGGTCAGAAAATGGGCAGGACTGGGATTATCTGGGCAGTTCGCCCATTGTTTACAACCGTCGTGTTTCGGAAGATTCTGAAGACCTGGAATCTGGTTATATCTACGAAGGCGACAGTCTGAGTGCAAATTATCAGCCTTATTATTACCGGCTTACAGCAATGGATTTTTTCGGTTACAGTGCAGGTCCGGGGCAAAGATACGATGTTATGGGCCGCGATCTTGAGCCGCCTGTTCAACCTTCCGATGTAGAGGCCGGGTATTCCCCCCGGGAAGGAATGTATATTACCTGGGATTACCCAGATGGGGCACGGGTGGACGACCTTGACGGGTTTTTTATAGGAACAGGGGCAAGTCCTGAAGGGCCTTTTGAACCGTTGAATAAGAAGGTGTTACCGCCTGATACGCGCTCTTTTGTGCATTCTGAGCCCAATCAGGGCGGAAGAAATTTTTACATCGTTACAGCCATTGATACTTCAGGAAATTACAAACACTCCCTTCCGGTTTATGAAATCATTCCCGATTCTCTTCCACCAGCATCCCCCCGGGAACTGGCCGGAGTAATAGATTCCAGCGGCGTTGTGGAGCTTCACTGGACAAAAGGGGAAGAGGCCGACCTGATGGGCTATCGTGTTTTCCGTGCCAACACCCGTGACCACGAATATGTGCAACTGACCCAGGAACCTTTGCAGGATACGCTTTACACCGATAGCATTTCTTTAAAGACGCTTACGAAGCATGTATTTTACAAAATCGTGGCGGTGGATAATAACTTTAATCATTCTGGTTTTTCCGCACCACTGAAGCTTTACCGGCCCGATATCATGCCACCTGTGGCGCCTAAAATTAAACAGGCGCATTGGGGGGATGGAACCGTTCGGGTCACCTGGGTTCCAGGGACCAGTCGCGATGCACAGGCAGATATTCTGTTAAGGCAAACCAATGGGCTTTGGGATGAGGTTGGTGTTTTTGAAGATGGGGAAGTTGCTTTCACCGACTCGTTTCCATCCAGTCAGGAATATGTTCAGTATGCCATGCTTTCGCGGGACGAGAGCGGCCTGCTTTCTGATACTTCTCAGGTACGAACGGTGCGAATGGTACAGTTTTACGAAGTGGAACCCGTTGACGACCTGAATGCCATATTTAATATGGAAAACCGGCAGGTGGAATTGAGTTGGAATTATGGTGGTAATGAGGAGGTGTATTACATCATTTTTCGCGGTGATGAAGAGAAAAGTATTCGCATGTATGACACGTCCTCCGGAGAAAAGCAATCCTTTTCGGACAAATTGCTTCAGGCGGGGCAGAAGTATTCTTACGCTGTAAGAGTAAAAAGGAGGGATGGAAAAACCAGTCCGCTGAGTGAAAATGTGGAGGTGGTTGTTCCGCAGGGAAATTAGTTGGCCTCCTTTTTTTCTGGAGCGAAGGTGTCAGTGCAGCGCAATACAGCTGCTAAATTTTAACTTAACATACTATGCGATATAAAATCATCATAATTTTTGTTTTGCTCTCATCACACTCCCTTTCCGGGCAGGACTTAGAACAGGTAGGTGAGGCCGACCCGGTAGATTTAAGTGGGTCCCTTTCGCTCCAAACGGGGTATTACAATACCAGCCTAAGTTACAACCGTCAGGACCCTTATGCTTTTAGTCTGATGGGCAGTGCGGTTTTGTCCCTATACGGATGGCAGGTTCCTTTCAATGTGTCGTATGCCAATCAACAGTTCAACTCCGGAAATCCCTTTCAGCAGTTTGGGTTGTCACCGAGGTATAAATGGATACAGCTCCATCTGGGGTATTCCAGTATGTCATTTTCACCCTATACTCTGAATAATCATACATTTCTGGGTGGGGGTATTGAACTTACACCTGGCAAATTCAGGTTTGGGATAATGTATGGTCGTTTGAGGGAAAAGCAGCAACAATTGGATGGACAGTACAGCAGTTTTCACATGCCTTCCTTCAAGCGAATGGGCTATGGGGTCAAGCTGGGATATGGAACTTCCTCCAGTTTTCTTGATTTGATTTTGTTTAAGGCAAGTGATGATACCACATCGCTTCAATCGTCCGAAGACTTAGCGGTTTTACCTTCTGAAAACCTTGTACTAGGCATTTCAGGACGATTACAATTGTCTAATGCGTTGAGCTGGGAACTTCATACTGCCGGTAGTGCTTATACCAGAAACCTGTATTCAAGAGCCACTGAGGATGGCGAAGAATATATTCCCGGGGTTATTGCTTCACTATTCCAGCCCCGACATTCAAGCCGGTTTTCTTATGCCGGACACACATCATTACACCTTCAGTTAAAGGGTTTCAGTATTAAAGGGACCTATAAACGAATACAGCCCGGATTTTCATCCATGGGACTCTATTACATTACCGGTGACAAGGAGCAATACACCATAGCGCCTTCGCTGCGGTTGTTCCAGGGGCGGGTGAGTATATCCGGTTCACTGGGGCTGGAAAACGACAACGTCAAAAATACCAAGGCTGTCACCACTCATCGTCAGATTGGGTCGGCCAATTTTAATTGGAACACGCACGGCGCATTTGGGCTTTCATTGCAATACTCGAACTACCAAATGGACCAGAGTGCAGCTCTGCTGGATTTAAATGATACAACCAAAATAGCCATGGTCAATCGCAATATATCCATCATTCCAAGGTTGACGTTCCGAAAGGAGAACAAAACCCATCAGATAACCTTTTTTGCCAACAGCCAGGGGCTTACCGATTACAATGACTTTACCAGCGATATGAGTGAAACAAACACCTATACCGGCAATCTAAATTATTCATTTCGAAATCGGGACAATTATTTCAAAACCAAAACCGGACTGAATCTTACCCGGCTCAATACAGCTCTTAGCCAAATTCGCAGATACGGAATAACCCTGGCGGTGGGGAAGGGCTTTTTTGATGACAAACTGACAACGAATTTCCGAACCAATTACAGTAGAAATGAAGTGGACGGGGCATCAGCCGGATACATTCTTGGGTTTCATTTCAATTCAGGATATCAGTTGCCTTCCGGACATGCTTTTTCTCTTATGTTAAAAGTCACCAAAAATGAAACAGAGAATATGCGATTTTCAGAGAATATGGCCAGGTTGCAATATACTTACCGGTTTTGAGAAAGAACCTTATACCTCCAAAGGATTTTCACCCGCCTCCCGGGGTTGTCACTTTTAATGGCTGATTCGGGCGGGCGGTTTCTCATCATTAATTTATAGAAGATTTTAGCCTAAGTTCAAAACCCTTTTCTCCCGCCAGTTTCTGCAACTGGTTAATAAAATATTGGTTGGGATATTGACGGATGTTGAGCGATTGAAATAACCCGGTTAACTGTTTTGTAAGGTTTGAATTCTTTTTTGGACTTTGAGCCAGTAATTTCAGTGCAGAAGTGTACTCATATTTCCAATGGTCTTTGCCATGCAGACTATTAAAAATGGTCATTCCCTCTGTGGCAAATTTGTTGGCAAGAGTCCACTTCTGCATCTTTAAATAATATTCGGCAAGTAAAGTAGCACAGTCGCCGCGACGGGAATGAATTGAGTCAAATTTTTCATCGATGATGGCATAAGCTTTTTCGATGTGCGGATAAGCCTCATTCGGTTTTCCAGCATCCATCAGGCTGCGGCCCAAACGTGTCAGGGTAAATGCAATATTGGGATGTCCTTCGGGAAGAATATTTTTCTCTGTTTCATATACCTTCTGAAAAATGCTCGTGGCCAGCTCCGCCTTTCCCTGTTTTAGATAGGCATCGGCCAGATTGTATTTCGAGGTGATAATAGATTTGACATATTGCGGGTAATGCTTTTCTTTTATCTTCAATCCTTGTTTGTAATATTTTTCTGCTTTTTGATGCATACCGAAGTAGGCATAGGTTAAGCCTATGGTATTTAATCTGAAGGCGGTCCATATATGATTTTTACCATACTCTCTTAAAGATATTTCGTAAGCGGCTTCGGCGTAGGAAATACTTTTTCCAAAGTTATTTTTCTTTTTCTGAATACTTGATGCTGTATAGTATCTGTGAACCAGGTTTATGGCACTGTCGCCAGATGTTTGTTTGGTTTTTTTGATGCATTGGTTCATGAAATACTCAGCCGAATCGAGTTTTTCCAAATCCAGATACAGGAGTGCAATTTTTGACAGGTCATTAATTAAATATTCATTGGTTGAGTCTTTCATTGAGGCGTGTACCTTATAGGAGCGAAGTAAATATTTTTTGGAATTCGAATAATCGCTCAACCTGTGATAAATTTCTCCAAGAGTTGATTCAACACCCGCTATTTTTATCTCTTTCCGGAAATCGTTTTCTTCATTCATCCTGCGAAGGACTTCCTTGTATATGGGAACAGCCTGTTGGTAATCCGTTTTCAAGGCGTGTAAGTTTCCAAGAATTTCCAGGTCATAAGTTAAATCGACTGGATGTGTTTGGGCGTTGATGCTGTCTATTTTAAGAGCCTTGTCGATAAAATAGAATGCTGTATCTAACTGACTCCTTTTTCGGTAAAAGGAAGCATAATTCGAGTAGATATCGCTTAGGTCATGATGATTATCCGGTTTCAGAGAGTCTTTCAGATGATGGGCATTTTTTAGAGCTTGCAGGGCCTTATCAAAACTTCCGTTCTCCATAAAAACGGTTGACATGGTCAGAAGTATTTCTGCTTTGATATCGGGATCAATGTGAATGGCATTTGTAAGTCTATTATAGCCTTTGTCAAGCATTTCATCCACTGTTATGTCATTGGCAGAATTTACATAAGGGTCTCCCAGCGAAAACACACTTTTGAGATAATCGGTTACATTTTGAGCTTTGCTGGCCTGAAGTTCTGCTTTGCGGGCATTTTCACGGGCTCTGTTTTTTTGTTGGGTGATGGCTATTGTATAGTTTGCCATTAATCCTGTGATGACAATCAAAAAGAAGGAAGCAATTTGTAAAAGTGTACGATTCCTTTTTACGAATTTCGACAGCAGGTAATTAAAATGAAGTCCTCTTGCTTTTAAAGGTTGGTTGTTGAAGTAATTCTCAACGTCGGTTTGGAGTTCCTGAACCGTGCGATATCTTTCTGCCGGTTTTTCGCGGAGAGAAGTTGTAAGGAGGGCCTGTAAATCTCCCTTTAATATGTCGGAGAGTTGCTTTGTGTTTTCGAGCCCCCGATGTGCTAATATTGTTTTAACATCATTTCCAGGATACGTTTCAAAAATTGCAGCAACTGACGGGTGTTTAAAGTTATTTGTAATATCCTGCCAGTGGATTCCTGTGAGTAAATTGCATAGCAACAATCCCAGTTGGTAAACATCTGACAAGGTGGTTACTTTGCCATTGTTTTTTTGCTCTGGTGAAGCATACCGTGGTGTATAAGCCTGGAGTGATTCTTTGTTTGGTTCAACTTCTTCAGAAATCCGGGATATTCCGAAATCCATTAATTTTAGAAATCCGTTTTTGTCGATAAATATATTACCAGGCTTAAGGTCTTTATGAATTATAAGGTTTTGATGAGCATAATTTACAGCCTGGCAAACATCAATGAATAACTCTAACCGGTTGTCAATACTTAGGTTGTGTTGATTGCAGTAATCTGTAATGGGCAAACCTTCGATAAACTCCATGATAAAATAGGGGCGTCCTTCTTCGGTTAACCCGCTATCATAAATGGATGCAATGTGCGGATGATTCAAATCGGCCAGGATTTGTTTCTCCCGACGGAATTGTTCTTTCAACGGCTCATTATACAGACTCTCTTTCAGTACTTTAATGGCCACCTGTTGCTCATATTCGCCATCGGTTCGCCGGGCTCTGTAAACGTGCGACATTCCTCCACCCGAAATCAGTTCGATGATTTCATAGACGCCTATTTGGTAACCTACCGGATATACTTTTTCAGATATCGAATTTCTGATGCTTTCGCTTAGCCGTGAAAAGTAACTGGTTGCCAAATCGCGCCTCTCCAGTAAAGCTTTGAGTTCTTTGTAGTATTGGGGATATTTATCTTTGAGTTCCCGAAGGGTATCCTCAATATTCTCTGAGGAAGCAATATCTTCATCGATATATGGTTCAATAATTGGCCATATTTCGTCACTAATAATGTCCATATTGAAGCTGGAGTTATGCTGAGTATTCGATTTTTTGGGGAGTCTGAATTTGTTTAATTTTCTGATGCAACCAGATTTTCCCCAGGGCCCAGCTTCTTTTTACCGACGAAGGTGAAATGTTCAGGGCCTGTGAGGTTTCTTCGATGTTCATACCTCCAAAAAATCTGCATTCTACAATTTTAAGGACTGTTTTGTTGTATTCCTCCAGTTTTTTCAGCGCCATCTCCAGGGCTTCGATGTCTTCAGCCGCTTCCTGATTTAGATTGATATTGAACTGGTTTGGAATTTCTACAGGTTGATGGTCCCGCTTTTTGGCAAGTTTTTTTCGTGCATAATCAGCCAGAATATGTCTGATAGCCTTGGAGGCAATACTGTAAAAATGGCCGCGGCTTTCCCATTGCAGTGCGTCATTTCCTGCCAGTTTAATATAGGCTTCATGAACTAGGGCCGTTGTGTTTAACGTATCAAATTCCGAACGGTTGAATTTGATGTTGTGGGCCACTTTTTTCAGCTGCCCGTAAACAAGAGAGAAAAGTTGGTTGTAGGCTTTCTCGTCTCCATTGTTGCAGTCTTCCAGCAACTGTGTAATGTAGTTGTTTTGGTCATTCCCTTGCATAATGTGTTGGTTTAAGGTGTAAAGGTGTATACGTTCTGTATTAACCCAATACAATTAAATAAGTAACGGAATGCCTGAATAATTGTTTAAACTGCGTGTTGACTGGTTGAAATTAATTATTTCCTCTTCCTTTTTGTTCCCCTTATTGCTTCCTCTTTCCATGGGTCTTCGGGCCATACATGTTTTGGATAACGGTTTTTGAGCTCCTTCTTTACTTCAAAATAAGTGTTGTTCCAGAAACTGCGCAGGTCGGCAGTTACCTGTACAGGCTTGAAACCGGGAGAGAGCAAATGTAGCAATACAGCTTTTTTACCTTCGTTGACGGTAGGAGTATCGGCCATTCCGAACATCTCCTGCAGACGAACAGCCAATACCGGAGCCGATGCATCAGGCTGATAAATTATTTTTATTTTGGAGCCGCTTGGAACCGTTATCCGGGATGGAGCCAGGCGTTCCAGGTCAGTTTGTTTGTTTGGAGGGAGATGATAATGCAGGGCATTGAGTAAATCAATTTTTTTGAGGTCTTCGTTGCGTCTGATGCTGCCTAAATATGGGGTTAGCCATTCCTTGCAGGTTTTTAACAGTGAGGAGGTGGTAACATCCGGCCAGTCTTCTTCCGGACGCCAGGTTTTAAGACTGATTATTCGGTTTTGCCATTGTTCTATTTCATCGTTAAAATCCAGTAGGTTTTCACCCTCTTTGACGATGGCCTCGCAAATTGCGTTCATAACTTTATCCGGGTCCGGCGAATTTAGGGGTTTTGATTGCAACACCAGACTCCCAATACGTAAATCCCGGGTTGCTATGAGGCCTCCTTTCCGTGTGTCCCAGGTAATGGTTTCAGATGTTTTAATTAATGGTTTCAGGTCAGCAGGATTTAGAGGTGCCGCCAGAAAAATTTTACCCATTCCCTGACGTGCATCCATGTGGGCCACCGATAGCCAGGGTTCGTGGGCCAAATCATCTTTATGTGAGGCAATGGCATAGCTCCCGTTGGAGAGTTGAAAACGGGCTTCGTTTCCCGGCCGCGCCGATGCAATGCGTTCGGGATATGCGTGAACCAGTAACAAACCGGTATAGAACGGGTCAAACGATTCATTTTCAGGATTTCTGTTGAACATCCGGTGATAGTATTCGGCTACTTTTATAATTTGGTTCCACCGTTTGTTGTTTCGTTTCTCCCGCCGCTGACGCCGCAGTTCCTCCACTCTGAGATTAATATCAATTCCCGTTTCCCGGGGCATGGGATCGCGTTCTTCCAGTATGGCTGCCAGGTCGGCGGCGAGTGACAGGTGTCCTGAAGCATTGGCCATAAGCAGCATGTGTGCGATTCGTGGATGACAGGGAAGAGTGGCCATCTCTTTCCCATGTGGAGTTATCTGATTGTTTTCGAGTGCCTCCAGCAGATGGAGTGTCTCCAATGCTTCATCCACGTGAGATTTGGGCGGCGGAGTGGGCCAGTTTAGAGAATAGGCATCGGTTATTCCCCAAACCGCCAGGTCGAGAACCATGGAGGCCAAATCAGAAGTTTCAATTTCCGGTACCCTGTGTTCCTGCATTCGGTGTTCATCGGCCAGGGTCCAGAGGCGATAACATTTTCCGGGGCCGAGCCGTCCTGCCCGTCCTGCTCTCTGATTGGCTGCATCGAGCGTGATTTCTATGGTGGTCAGGCGTGAAAGTCCGGTTCCGGGGTCAAATTGAAGGGTACGTCCATAGCCGGAATCCACCACCACCGAAACGCCTTCGATGGTGAGACTGGTTTCCGCGATGGAAGTGGCCAATACCACCTTCCGTTTGCCATGCGTATTGGGCAAAATGGCAGCCAGCTGTGCTTTTTGGGGTAACTGACCGTAAAGCGGATGAATGGAAATATTTTCCAGGGTCCGTTTCAGAATCTCTTCGCATTTTCGTATTTCACCTTCTCCGGGAAGAAATGCAAGTATATCTCCTTTATCGTTTTTTGCAGCTCTGGAAACACCCGCTGCCACATTTTCAGCAATAACCATCACATCACGATTGCCTGTGTGGGTTATCTCTACCGGATACTGCCGTCCCCGGCTTTCCACAACCGGTGCTTCGAGCATTTCTGACAGATGCGGTAAATTTAACGTGGCTGACATAACCATTAGCCGTAAATCGGGACGCAGGACCTCCTGGCTTTGGCGTGTGAGAACCAGGGCGATATCAGCAAAAATGCTGCGTTCGTGAAATTCATCAAAAATGACCATACCCACATTTTCCAGGGCATTGTCGCTTTGGAGCATACGGGTGAGAATACCTTCTGTGACCACCTCAATACGAGTGGATTTTGTTACCCGGTTATCAAACCTTATCCGGTATCCAACACTTTGTCCAACTTCTTCATTGAGCAATGAAGCCATACGTATGGCAATGCTACGGGCCGCAAGACGGCGGGGCTCCAACATGATGATTTTTTTCCCTTCAAGCCACGGTTCATTCATTAGAGCTAAAGGCAGAAGGGTACTTTTTCCTGCACCCGGTGGAGCACTAACAATGAGTGTATTGCCTTTTTGAAGGTGTTTTCGGATTTCCGGTATCACCTCGTTTACCGGAAGGTTAATTTTTGAAGGATTGAATTGCACGCTGTTCACCTGATTAATTTGTGTTTTGCAAAGATACCGGATTCGGTGTTTATAAAAAACCGGGTAACCTTCAGCAAACATCCCATCAGGGACATTCCGTGGTTAACCGGAATACAAAGATTTAGAAATCAACTGAGCTAGTCTATCTCGAAGGATATTTTAGCATTAACGGCATAGGAAACGATCTGGTTGTTTTCTACATTGGCATTCATGTTTTCGATGTAAATTGATTTAATGTTTTTCACAGTCTTAGAAGCTTCCGCAATAGCGTTTTGTGTTGCTTCTGTGAAACCCTTGTCAGATGAAGCAATTACTTCAATTACTTTAACCATTTTCATAGTAAAAAAATTTTAGAAGATTAATAATTTTCAGATTACAATATAAAATCAGGGTTTTAACCCTCCTCAAATTTTATGACTTCTACCGGACAACTTTCGGCTGCTTCTTTAATCTCTTCGGCATAATCATCATAATTTACGCCTTCTTTAACAATAGCCACATCATCGGGCAGGTCGAATACCTCAGGGCAAATGTCAACGCAAAGGTTGCAGGAAGTGCAACCCTCTTCCATCCAAACTTTTTTAATAGCCATAATTCAAGTTTTTAAGTATCTGAATTCAAAGTTTTTAATTTACAAAGAGTAGAATGGAAGGTCAAGTGCGGATAACAAATTGTTTCAAAATCGACCTGAACTCTGAATTTGTATTTTTTGCAAAATATGATGAGGTTAATAAAAAAAGGCTGCCAGAATTCTGGCAGCCTTAACAAATCCCGGTGAAGGGGTATATTTTTTAAAGCAAAGATGCATCAAGCGAAATGGCCACGCCCTGTTTGAGTGCTTTTGAAACAGGACAGTTTTCCTTGGCTTCCTCTGCAATTTTTAAGAATTCGTCTTTTTCTATTCCGGGAACTTTCCCTTCTGTGGTAAGATGAATTTTTGTGATACTGAAACCGTCTGCTCCTTTTTCGATGGTGGCTTCTGCTTTTGTTTCCACACTTTCGGGTTCATGTCCCGATTCTGACAATGCGTGCGAGAAGGCCATTGAAAAACATCCGGCATGCGCAGCAGCAATTAATTCTTCAGGACTTGTTCCGTCTTTACTTCCTTCGAAACGCGATTTTGCTGAAAAATTTCCTTGCCAGGCACCTTCGCCCACATTCATGGTACCCTTACCTTTTGCAAGATTTCCTTTCCATATAGCTGATGATTTGTGTGTACTCATAACAAAAATTTTTATGGTTCAACATTCAACTATATAGTCAACAATGTAATGCTTAAATGGTTGCATCGGTTGGGTAATTCAGGCTGGATGCATTAAATGATGAGGCATTGCAGGATTTTGAGGGGGTTGATTTTCGGCAAGGTCAGAAATCAACCTCCTCCAACCTGCTAAAAACTTGTAGATAGGTTCATTGTGAGCAACCCAAAACAATACTTTTTCAAGTAATTATAATACAAGAAAGGGCCGATTAATCGACCCTTTGCATTTTCTTTATTTTTAGTCGGCTTATCAAAAAGGAAAGTCCTCTTCGTGATCGACTTCCTGTTTTTCGCCTAAGTCGGGTTTATCAGCAAGTTGTTGTTGGGCGTTACCATTTACATAAATGGCTTTGTAGGGTTGTGGAACAGGGCAGGGGTATTCACAGGCCCCACAGCCGATGCAAATGGACTGGTCAACTTCCGGAATACGCAGGCCATTTTTGTATGGAACCATTGTTACTGCTTTCGTGGGACAATGTTCCGAGCAGGCTCCACATACCGTTTCGTCGGTATAAACCACACAGTTTTGTTTTACAAAAACTGCTTTCCCCATTTGAGTTACCTGTTTTTCTTCCAGAGGAAGTGGTAAAATGGCCCCTGTAGGGCAAACTTCTCCACATTTGTTACAATCGAAATTGCAAAAATACGTGGCATAATCCATGTGAGGCTGCATGAAACCGTTCAGCCCGTAATGTGTCAGAGAGGGCTGTAAAACTCCTGTAGGACAAGCAGCTACACATAGAGAGCATCCAGTGCAAATATCGTTGAAACGTTTTATATTTCCTGCACCCGGAGGTGTTACAGGGTATTCCTTATTATTGAGCAATAGGTCTTTCTGATTATCCGGAAGTTTGTTTTTCTTCAATGCATAAATACGACTTCCGGTTAATAATGCCAATCCGGTAACCAATAATTTACGCCGGTTGTTGTCGGTAGCTTGTTGCTTTTCTTCTTTTGGCATGGTTGCTTCTTTAAAATCGACCGGATTTTGATTTTTATGAGTCGCGGGGCGCAGTGAAAGTGCCAATTCCGGACAAATATCCAGGCAGTTGAAGCAGGTAACACAGCGACTGTGATCAACCGAATAGTTTCGGATATCAATGCATTCGCTTTTGCAAACACCGGCACATTTCCCGCAACGGGTGCAGGTAGAGGAATCGAACTGTACTTTAAGAAAACTAAATTTTGAAGCTATTCCCAACAAGGTACCTACCGGACAAATGGTGTTGCAGAATAAACGACCGCGTTTCCAGGAAAAATATCCGATGGCAGCAATGGTGGCGAACGATAAAATTACCGGAATCAGGTAAGGCATCATTAAGTTTACGTGATAGACCGAATAGATTTCAAAGTTTTGAAGAACAGGTGCTATCACTCCATTGTTGAGCCAAACTGTCAGGGGTTTGAAAAGGTAGGTGAAAGTCCTTCCGGCGATGCTGTATGGGTCGAGCCAGGTTACAATCCAACCGGCTCCAAAAATCATGGCCAATACCATGATGCCAAGGAATGTGTACCGCAAAACCGGATGCGGTTTTTTGTGTTTGAAAAACCGTTTCTTTTTGGATTTCCAACGGGCAATTTTATTTATTACATCCTGCAAAATTCCCAGTGGGCAAATGACCGAGCAGTAGAGACGACCGGTGAGAAACGTCAACAGTAATACCACTAAAAATCCACCTGCGGTGGTAATGGAAAATACCGTGATAAAATGTAAAAACGATGGTACAAACTGGAGGTACAGGATGGCGTCAAATGTTTCGTTGGGAATCCACTCATACAGGTCGATGAACAGGACGAAGGTGAATATTAAAACCATTGAAGCTAGAAAAATCCTGCTTTTTCGTAAGAGTCTGTATAAATTCATGTTCAATAAAAATTAATTTTTCCGGGCCGTGTGATATTCACAGTTGGTATCCTCAACTGCTTATTGGAAAATTATTTAACAAAGCAGAAACCCCTTTTTTTATTAAATAATAAACCGGCTTCCGGATCATTGCCGGAAACCGGAAATAGGGTAGAGGCTATGAACGTTTTCAACCTTTTTCGACGGTCTAAGCCATTTTTACACGTTTTATGGAGAGGTTTTGAAGGTTCATTGTCCCGAGTCCCATTTCGTTGGCCAGGCGGATATGCTTAATGTTTTCAGGCTTTTCGCCAAACATCAATGTGGCTGCAGCATCCACCGCTACAATGTCTTCGCCGGCAATCAAAGCTTTTAAATCAGCTACGTCCGAAACAGAAACACCTCGCGGACCGTTTCTGGTCATCATGCGATAGCCGTCAATAATATTGAGATCAGGCTTACGGTAAGTCAGGAAATCTGCAATGCATTGACTCAGGTCGTTCCCATGATAGAATCCACGATCCCAGACCACTCCCATCAGGTTTTTCATAGCGAGGGATACCGTTGTGGAACCATGATGTTTGAGGATAGGAACATTGATAAATACATCTGCATCCATTAAATCACGGTGTACTTTGGTGTTTTTTAGCTTTACTCCTCCCGGCACAGATACTTCCTTATAGAAAGATTCGTTGTTTCCGGGTACAACCTTGGCTCCGGCATTCCGGGCGGCATCTTCCAATCCGCTGTTTCGATAGCAGCGATCCCACTGGTCGCAGGTATGGTCGAAGACTACGACTTCTGATGCCCCTGCATCCAAACAACTTTTCACAATTCTGTGGATCAGGTCGGGGTTGGTGTTCCCCGCTCGCTCCGGAGGGACGTCCCATCCGATATTGGGCTTAACAAGTACTTTTTGTCCGCTTTTTACAAATTTGCTCATGCCGCCAAGAGCGTCCATTGCTTTTTCAAACATATCAACGGCTTCTCCTCCACGTACAGCAACCAAATCGTAATTTCCTTCTTCTGCCGGCAATCCTACTGCATTTAATCCGCCAAAACCAGGCATCAAAGCTCCCGCCAGACTCAGACCGGCTCCTTTTATCAAAAAATCTCTTCTTTTCATACTATCCTCCTTATAATTGACTTTGATTTTACTTTTTTGAAGGGGCAGAGTTGAATCTTATATTTATCCGTTTAAATTTTATTTATTAAGGTCGGATGGAACTCGCATGCAAAAATTTATACATGTTCTTTTGGGGCAATTATTGCCATGCTCGTTTCATTTAAAATATGCGATAATCCTCATATTTTAAATCATAAATATATAAAATAGAACAGACTCTTTGCCACCCAATAATCTAATTTATAGTTGGTTTAAATAAACTATTTCAGATTGTAATCTCCCGGATCTTCGGGGTTTTGAGTGATTAAAACCCAACCCGCATTAAACCGGTAGCACAGCATTATTGCGAGCAAGACGAAGCAATCTCATATCAAAAGAACGTTATTTTAAACTTCAGCCTAATTCTTTAACAATGAAACGAGCATGATATTATTTAAGCATAACATCACCAAAGAATATGATTAAAAAATATTATGCGAGAGCGAAGCGGTTCCATGCGTTCTCAAATTTTTAATTAGTTTTTTATCAGGTAATTACAAATTTTTAAACGGATGAATTATCTGTTCGCATAAATCGGTCCGTTTGCCGGAGTCCGAAAGCATCCGGATGAACGTTTATTTATTCTTCATTACAGAGTTAAGACCAACAGAATTAAGGAGGGTTTATATTTGTGCAGTAGTTTGGAATTAAACCAAATAAGGACGGTTTTGGAGTTAAAAAAACCCGAACTAAAATGCCCGGGTTTTGTACCTTTAAAAAAGATGATCAGAACTCTTTTTGACTGATTAAATTGCCATCTTCGTCCCTGATGAACCAGGTTCCTGTTTTGGTGCCGTCATTATACTCCATTTCGTAACGAAGTGTTCCATTTTCATCCCAGATGTACCATTTTCCATGCTTTTTACCATTGTTGTAGCGAGCTTCGGCGACTTTGGTTCCATTTTCATCCCAGGTAATCCAGGTGCCGTCCATTTTATTGTTGATGAAATTTCGAACCTCTTTTTTGGCTCCATTTTCGAAATAAAAGGTAGTTTTTCCGTTTTTTTCACCTTCTTTCACCTGCATTTCAAGACGCACATTCCCATCAGGAAAGTATTCAATGTAAGTACCGGTGTAAGGATTGTCGTTGAAATCGTAGAATATTCCTTCTTTCTCAACAAGTTGAGCGTGCAACAGAGAACCTGTTACTACCATCATGAGTAATAATATCAGCTTTTTCATGGCTTTTGCTTTAAAATGTTATCAAAAGCCTCCCAACTTGTTCCTGCTAATTGCGTTAATGCAATATTAACATTAAAGTTAATTTTGGGCAACATTTGAGTGCTTTTTCAGAAAAAAAGGGAAGACCTTGCATCAGTCTTCCCTAATAATAATTATTTCAGATTACGTTTTATTTTTCACCAACATTGTTGAGTTGCAGATTGAGTGCATGCAATTCATTGGTATTTACACTCACAGACCTGATAACAGGTTGGTAGGAGATAATGTTAGCTTCCACAGAATATTTGCCTGGTTTTACCTGGTCAAAAACAAATTTACCGTCAAAGTCGGTATATGTTTTAGTCTCTGATCCATTTAGTTTTACTTCAACTCCCGTTAAAGCTTCCCCTGTATTCTGGTCAATAACAACTCCTGATATACAGGTATTGACAACAGCGGGTTCACCGGGGTTTTCGGTTATAGCAAAAGTATTGATAAATGAAAAGGCCACCAATGCAATGCTTAATACGAATGTTTTCATAACACTTATGTTTTTATTTGTACTTTCTTTATTATTGATGGTACAAATCTACGTGTGTAATGTTATGAGAATATTAAGCCTGAATTATCAGACATTTAAGAATCAGTTTTGGTGATATTTTACATGCCTACCTCTTCCAGAGCTTCAGATACATTAATGACATAGTCGGCCAGTTTTTCACATTCCGAGAAAAGATCATTAAAAATAATGCCGGCTTCGTAAGAATATACATTGTTGGCCAGATTGTCCAAATGCTCACTTTTTAGTTGATTCCGGTAATTATTTATCTGATCTTCAAGGAGTCTGGCCTTTGTTAATGAAACAACCAGTTCGTCCTGTTGAAGGTTTTCACGCATTACGGAGAGCGCTTCTTCGGCCAGGTTAAACATAAGCTCCAGTTTTTCCATGGCAGATTTTTTCAGCTTAACATTTTTCTCTTTCATCCGGTTCACCGAGCGTGCCAGGTTGAAGTTACAGTCAGCCACGCTCTCCAGATCGCCTGCGAGTTTAAGCATTGCTCGTAATCGCTTACGGCCAAGTTCACTTAGTTTGTATTGTGAAACCTGGGTGAGGTAGTTGGTAATTTCCACTTCTACGTTATCACTGATTCCTTCGTATTTCTGAACTTTTGAGAAGAGTTTGTTGAATTTCTTGTCTTTTTCCTCATGCATCATCTTGCGCACGAAACCAAACATTTTGGTGGTATGTTTGGCATAAAACTGCACCTCCTTTTTGGCCTGTAAAATAGATAATTCAGAAGTGGAAAGCATTCCGGTGGTAATGTATTTAAGTCTGAACTCTTCGTCGGAATCCTTGGTCCTGTTGGGTACCATATACTCCACAACCTTTTGTATCAGTGGAGTAAACCAAACAAATATGAGAACGTTTATGATGTTGAAAGATGTGTGAAAAATGGAGAGTGCTACTGGAATAGCTGCGGGGTTTTCATTTGGGGAGGCTCCTCCGTTACGGGTAATAATGGTATCAATTAGTCCGGTGTAGTTGTTGAATAGTGCAAGCATCCATGCTACACCGAGCATATTAAATATCAAATGCACACGGGCAGCTCGCTTGGCACTTATGTTACCTACCGAAGATGCAATATTGGCCGTTATGGTTGTCCCTATATTTTCTCCCAGCACCATCGCCGCGGCCTGGCTGAATTCTATCCATCCTTCGTTGCACATGACGAAGGTCAGAGCCATGGTGGCCGACGATGACTGGACAATGACGGTTAATAAGGTTCCGATACCGAGGAATAAGAGTGTGGTGAAGAAGCCACTGTCAGTATATTTATGAAGGAAACTTAGAATTTCCGGGTTTTCCTGTATGTTGGGTACAGATTCCTTTAAGTACTCCAACCCCATGAAGATGAGGGCGAATCCGATTAATAGTTCGCCATAGGAGCGACGAGTTCCTGATTTTGAAAATATAAAAGGCAAACCTAACCCGATGAGGGGAAGGGAATAGGCACTGATTTTCACTTTGAATCCAAACAATGTAATAATCCAGCCTGTTACAGTGGTTCCGATGTTGGCTCCCATTATCACTCCAATGGATTCTTTCAGAGTTATCAGGCCGGCGTTTACAAAGCTTACAATCATTACTGTTGTAGCCGAAGAAGACTGTACCATGGCAGTAACCAGAAATCCGGTAAGAATACCAAGTACCCGGTTGGACGTCATAGCCGACAAAATAGCCCTCATTTTGTTTCCGGCAACTTTTTGAAGGGCTTCGCTCATCATTTTCATTCCATAGAGGAACAATCCGAGAGAGCCTACCAACGAGAGAAAATCAAAAAAAGAATACTGCATTATCTTTGTTTGTAATAGATTTTGTTTTTTGGGTTTTGTACTCATTTACGGGTACATGGGCAGGGCAAAAATATATAAAAATCTGAAGGATACGATTATTCCACTCTGTAATTGTAGATGTAATTGTTTTCTCCTCCTGTAATCAAATTAAATCTGTATGCTGATGATTTAAGAAATCCGATGGAAAATCTGGATGTTCCTTTTAACGGAAAACCTTTGTACAGGGTTCCGTCACTATTGAATAAATAGATACGGGAAGCATCTTTGCTTATCAGTCCTATTTTATGGTCGGAAGCCGAAAATTTGTAAACATCCCCGATGGTTTGAATTTCTTTGTCCAATTCTGTTACCTCCGTTTTTTTCATTCCGGAGTTGTAAATCGTTAATTGATGAGGTGTGATGAACACATATTTGGGATTGTTTTGATGCAACAGAACCATTGAATGGCTTTGGTTTTCTGTTTTTGTGGCGTTATTAACCACTGTTTTTCCCGAGGGCAGGAATATTTTAGCCAGGCTGCCATCCGTTGTAGTGGTTACAAGAGCTGTTTTTTCGGAATCGGGATATTCCAGAAAAAATGGACTTTGTTCATTACGGACAAAACTCTTTTGAGGGGTTACCCGGTGATTTCCCCTCCGATCCATGATGTAATTGCGGTATTTATCGCTAAAAATGATGTAGTCTTTTCCGCTGCTACGATAAAACTGAACCGGCTGACGAACAATTCCCTCTGTTTGAGGAATGTTCCATCCTGAAACCCGGTCTCCGGTTTTGTCAAAAAGATAGACCTTTCGGTCGTTTAAGGGTAAAAACACCCGGTAATCGCGGTTGTTATCGTAATCAAAAACCGATAAACCGCAGGAAGCTTTAGCCGGAAGTGTAAAGGGGTATTTGGCCACGTGATTTCCATTCCGATCCAGCAAATAGAGCTTGTCCGGCGTATTAAACAGGTATTGAAGTTTGTTGTTTCGATAATAATCTATTTGATATATTTCGCTCAATACAGGCCCGTCCAGTGGTTTTTTCCAAAGTATTCGCCCCATATTATTTATCAGGTACAGATTGTTGGAGGCATCCTGAACCATAATTTCTTTTTCCTGAGTGTAATGGTTGTCAACAAGTGCAGGTTTTATGGAAACCATTGAGTCGATGCGGCTTTGCCAAATGGTTCTGGGCTCTTTGTCCCGATGGGGAGCATGTTTGGCGTACATAGTGGTATAACTCAGACCTGAATTGTTGGATAGTTGAAGGCCTGCTGCGTAAAAATTGAAAAGAATTTTTTGTTGTTCATTGGTGGGGTGAAATCTGGAAGCATTCAGATTTTTGCCTATAAAAGAGAAAATATGCGGAATTTCTGCAAAAAGCAGAAAATTTTCTTCATAAGAAAAGTTCTCGGTGAAGGAGGAATAGTATGGATGACTTTCAAGGGTTCGGTGGAGTACATTATTATATAGGAACGACTCCAGTGTTTTTTCACTTTCTGCAAATACCAGATAATTCCGGTAAAAGGAAAAATACTTCATGGGTAAATCCGGAAACAATTCAGACCAGATCATGCTGTTGAGTTCTCCTTCAAACCCACTGTATATGGGAAACCATGTGGACTCATCCACATGGTACTTCTTTACTGGTTGTGAGGAAACATTATGGTAATTCTGGAATTTTGTAAGAACCGGAAGGGTGGCTGATTGTCCCTTGGTGCGGAAAACGATAAAACGTCCCTCTTTCGGATTGCTTGCATTGTAATTGGAACAGGCAAAAGCCATTTCACCATCCAGAACTTCAAAAAAGGATTCCACATATGATTTGCCGGTTTTATTTTCAAAAGCTTTATCCAGGGTTTGAATTTTTCCCGCTTTATCAGTGGTTGACAGATGCTTTTTAAAGTTTCGAATGAATTGTTGTTTGTCTGAAAAATTGTATCCGGTAAAAATTTTGGTGTCTGACGGGAGGATCTGATCCAGAGTTGAGCGCCGGGGTTCTACCCCTGAAAACAGGGAGATAAAGTCCCTGTCCCGACGAGGACTCAGAAAGCCATTGATCATTAAGCCATCTTTTTTGAAATGGAAGTCAAGAGCACTCCATCTTGCGGCTTTTGCAATAAATGCAGCAATATCTTTATTTCCCGGAGACAGGAACGGCTCAGCAAAATCAGCAAGGTTGTCAAAATTGATAAAAACAGACCCGTCGGCATTATTGCTGATGGTTTTTTGAAGGGAAGTAAACGATTTATCTTCAGCAAGTGAGATGCCTGATTGTTGTTGTCGGATGGAGGCTTCAATCAGTAACGAAGAAGGGCTGACAGAAAGGATTCCATTTTGGAAAGTGGCAAAAAGATTGCGTTCAGAATCATTGCTGGGTTTAACTTCATAGATGGTAAAACCGGTATAATTTCTTTTTCCTGCCAGGCGTTGGTCGATCCAGCCTTTTAACTGACTTTGATGACTTTTGTGAACCACAGAAAAGTGAAAAACCGGAGCAATGGTCTCTTTTCCGATTTTGCTATACGACAAATATACCGGAGAATTCAATAATTCTTTTCCTGATTTTTCAGAAAAAAATGCTGCCGAATCGGTGTAGTTAAGAATCTTATATAATTCCGTAAGACTTTCAAAAGCAAGGAGTTCTTCCTTATAATCGATTTTGTTGATTAGATAACCGGCAAAGGATTCTGTATCGTTAATTTTTATCAGAATGGCAGCGTCGGCGGGTACAGCGTCAATAGTGTTGCCCTCATTGTAAGACTGATGTCTGTATAAATTCCAAAATACCGCAACAATGATTGCTGCAAAAACTAAAATTCCACTAAAAATACCCAGTTTTTGTTTCGACATCATTCAGTTTTTTGTGTTTTACAATTATCTGACAAAAGCAATTTTAGTGAATTCACTCATGGAACCATTCCCTGTACTTAGAAAAACGACATAAATTCCGGGTTTAACTTTTTCACCTCTCAGGTTTCTTCCATTCCAAAGGGCTTGGCCGCCAAGAGAGATGGTTTCATAAACCAGGTTTCCGGCAGTATCTGTGATTTTAACGGTGGTTCTGTTCATCAATCCGGTAATTGTGATATTGCCTTCATGCTGGGGGCGCACCGGATTGGGATAAACATATACTTCACTGAAATTATTTTCGCCCTGTGTGGCCTCACCCAATAAACTGATAAGTCCTTCGTTGGTCGCGATAAAAACCTCACCACTTTCCTCGTCAATAAAAATGTTGGAGATATTGTCAGAAGGTAAAGGGCTGTTGGTGGTGGTGTGGTGTTCAACGGTTTTCAAACCATCTTCAGAAATAATGTAAAGACCTGTACCTTCGGTGCCGATGTATTTTCGGTTAGCTCCGTCATCAGCAATGGCAGTGATCCTTTGTCCTTCAAGCAAATAATCGGCCAATCCTGTACCATCATTGCGGGGCACTTTTATTCTCGAAAAGACCGGTTTCTCTTTGTTAAAGATATTTCCGGGATCATATTGCACCAGCACACCAAGATCGGTTCCAATCCATATGTAGCCGTTTTTATCTTTGGCAAAACAGTAAACATAGTTGGTAAGTGATTCGCCGTTTTCGTCCCACAACTCCATGAGCCCTGCATTTCTCGGATCCGGATCGGTTGAGGGGTCAATGACGCCCCGGTATCGGTCATCCGATTCATTCATGGGCGTTTTGTTATCGTCAAAGACAAACAGTCCTCTTGCAGGACCGTGCACAATGTAAACCCATTTCTGATGGTATTCGTCAATGAGAATATCTGCAGTTTTGTTCCAGTCTGTTGCGAGGGTGCCATAGTTGTAATAGGTCCATTCACTGTCCTCAGGGTTGTAAACAACTATTTGTTCATCCACTTCTGAGTTGGTAATAAACATATATCCGTTCTGATCAAATTCCATTGCCCATACGCGGGTATATCTGTCCATCGGAGTGGTTGGGAAATTGTGCAGCTCACTGTTGTTTTCCACAAAATGATTTTTCAGATAATAGGTGCCATTTTCGTTTTTGTCAAACTCATAAAAGCCGTTTCCCCATGAAGCGATAAAAACATTATTGTGATTCTGCGGGTTTACAGATATGTTGATAAGATCTCTGGAATTTGAGGATTCAAATTCCTTCGTGTTGCTTCGGTTAAATATGGTCCACTGGCCGTTGTTCAGGATGGAAACTTCAGGGGCACGCCATATATTTTCGAACAATGCACCAAAACCTCCCGGTATGGTCCAAAGGGCATCTTTTGTTTTGACAACATCATAAATGTTATTGCTTGCAGGCCCGTCGGGCAATAATTGTTCGTATAGGTTTTCACTTTTTTGGAAGTACAGGCCTCCTTCCCAGTCAGCAAGCCAGAGTTGATTATTGCTTCCTTTCAATGCTTTTCGAAATGAAGGATGATGATATTCTCCCGGGGTAATCCGGATTGAGTCAATATGAGTGGTGATTTGGAGTGATTCATCCAGGATGGTTATTCTGTCGCGTGAGGCGAGGAAGATCTCTTCGGCGGTGGAGAATAAGTTGTAGAATCTTCCAAAACTTCCTATCGTTGTTTGTCCGGCTGAAGAGAATGATATAAGGTTGCAGGTAGCTCCTTTTTCACCGCGAACTCCCAAAATTACATTTTTAGTGGATGTTACGTCACAAAAAGAGTTATCAGATTGAGAGATTCTTTTCCAGTTCCTGTAAAAGGCCAATTCACCGGAGTTGATGTTTGCTGCGAGCATCCCTTTTTCTGTGGCCGCATAGATGGAATCTTCCTTTATGGTCGTTTTGGATACCTTAAGAAAAGAGGCATCGTCCCCGATTATCAGCGTCGTGGCAATTTCTCTCTTTTCCAGGTCGAGTTCCAGAATTCCAAAGTCAGTGCTTACAAACACGCGGTTGTTAAAGGAGAGAAAATGATTTATTTGTTTGCTGGTTGAAAGATTTTCAATTTTCAGGTCAGGAATATTGAAGACTTTTCCGTCCGATATAATATCTATGTTTCCGTTTTCATAACCCAGCAAAACTGTATTATTATGAGGACTTGCCATAATGGCGGATATGCCTGAGTCGGACAGTCCCTTGTTTTTGTTTTTTATGCTTATCGAAGAGGTTTCCTTGTGGAAATAAATAAGCCCCAGCCGTGTTGCCCCAATGAAAAAATCAGCGGACTCAACCACATCAAAGCAGTTCTTGTAGGAGTAGTAGGTTTTCCATTGTTCAGCGCTCCTGGCATTGGTTGAAAACACCAACAATAAACTCACCAACAAAAAATATATAGCTCGTATCATCTTTTTCCTATTAAAGGTCTTCGGCGTAATTGTTAAGAAAATCAGTTAGTTTTTTCATGGCTCTTGCCCGATGGCTGATGAGGTTTTTTTCAGCCAGGGGCATTTGAGCGAAAGAAAGATCCGCTTCGTTGGGTTTAAATACAGGGTCGTAACCAAATCCGTCTTTTCCTTTCGGGTTTTCAAGAATCCTACCTTCCACTACCCCTTCGAAAAGCATCTCCTTTTCATCAATGATGAGGGCAATTACGGTTCTGAATCTTGCTTTCCGGTTGTTTTGTCCTTCTAGTTTTTTTAGCAATTTCCGAATGTTTGCCGCACTGTTTTTTTCTTCTCCGGCATATCGTGCTGAAAGAACACCGGGAGCGCCGTTCAATGTATCAACCTCGAGTCCGGTGTCATCAGCAAAGCAGTTTTTGCCCCATCGTTGATGAACAAACCGGGCTTTTTGCAGAGCATTTTCCTCGAGTGTTTTCCCGGTTTCAGGAATTTCGTCCGTAAAATTCAGATCAGACAGAGATTTAATGTTCATGCTTTTGCCCAAAAGGCTCTTTATTTCTAGTGCTTTATGTTGATTGTTTGTGGCAAAAATAAGTTCCATGATCCGGTTTTATAGATGTATTGTTACTTAACCTGTTTTATTCATAAATTATTTACTCTGGTGATCAACGACCTTCGAAAAGTGAACGTCCTTGATAAAATTGATTTGGGAATAGTTCACTCTTCCACTCATCAGTTTTGTTTGCGGTTGCCTAAATTTCTTGATATTTGATCATCTCATCACAATGATTCCTGAAGATATCAGGTTAATACTCTCTTGTGCGAAAATACAAAAAAATAGAGAGGTTCGGGGCTTCTTTAAAATCTGTTCATTGAATTGTATATAGAGTCTGTAAAACAGGGGCGTTGAGCCTATATAGAAAAAGGCTGCCCCATAAATTGAGAGACAGCCTTTATTGAAGTATCATAACCTTAAAATTTTAAAATCCTCCTCCATATCCGTATTTCATAAGGTCGGTTCGAGGGTTAATAACCATCACAGGAACTTTAGCACTATTGGCAATGATGTATTGTTCTTGTGCTCCGAGAACGTAGTCATGGAATGCAATATCGCGGGTAGTCATAATGATGATGAGATCGGCCTGATTGTTTTTTGCAAAATCCACAGTTTCCTGAGAAAAGGATGCTTTGTGTTTTGACAAAATCAGCTCATAGTCAATGCTTTTTTCTTCAAGAAAATTCTTGCAAAATACCACATTGGCTTTGGTTCGTCCATCTACCGCACCATCTTTGGAGGTAGAGGAGAACAGAAATACTTTGGTTTTAAAAAACCGCGACATGTACTCTGCCCAACGGAGTTTTTCTTTATTTTCAGATTTGAAATCAACCGGAAAGACAATTTTTGTATAATCGTTCTTCTGAGGGGGTTCCTGAACAACCAAAAAAGGAACTCTGGAACCGACAATCACTTTGAGGGCCCAACTGCCGGTCAATTTCTGCATTCCTTTCATCCCATGGGTTCCCATGACCACAAGAGCACTCTCCAGCTCTTCGGAGACTTCGTTGATGGTTTTGAAGATTGTTCCTTCTTTTACAAGAATCTCAGGTTTTACTCCCAACTTTTTTTCGACTTTGGAAGCATCTTCCTTTAACTTTTTTTCAGCTTCCTGTATCTCAGAGTCCTTTTTTACAATATGCAATAATGTGATATTGGTATTCAGGACTTTTGAAAGATTTACAGCATGAGCCGCAGCATTAAAGGTAACTTCGGTGAAGTCGTAAGGGACCAGAATACTGTGCATTAAACTTTCCATGTGTCGGTTTGATTCAAATTCAACGGTTAAAGATACTATTTTTGTCTTTGGAAACATTAAAGATTTTCAAGCTTTTTTTTGAATAGCATGAAAGTGTGGATTAATGGTCCTATTTGGAGGACTTTTTTTATATTGCAATCGGCTTGCGTGTTTTATTATTCCTTGTTTCCGGAAAAACTTATAGAAACCCGCGCCTTTTGACGGCCGAATATTGCCTGTTTGAATTTTACGATGAGAATCAGGAAGATAAAAAAATATGGAAGGTGTATTTCTGTTTATTGAAATGATATTTCAGTTTATGTAAATTGTTAAAGTATATTTGTTCCGAAGCCGTGTTTGAAATTGTTGCAGATACGGTTTTTAATTTTTGATTGAAGCAGGATAAATAGAAACCGGTTTCTTTTTCATGCGTAATTACCTGAAAATATATTGAATGATAATCTTTCTGATGACATATATGTGGTTTGTGGTGGCCCTTGGGGCTTTGATGATTATTTTATTGGTTTTCTGGATTCGTCGATATATTCAGACCAGAGTTGAGATTCTGACCGCCGAACGAGTTGCACTGGCAATGAAAGTAAAGGAGAAAGCGCATCGCATCCAGGGACAATATGATTCCGATTCTATCGTTTATACTCATCAGGGACCTAAAAAGAAATCTAGAAAGTATCAGAAAGTAACGGTTTTGTTTGCCGATATTCAAGGGTTTACAAGAATAGTGGAACAATTGAATCCGGAGATGCTGATTGATGAACTTGATCAGTTTTTCCTCCATTTTGATGCAATAGTGGAGAAATATGGCATTGAAAAAATTAAAACCATCGGTGATGCTTATATGTGTGCAGGGGGGTTGCCTGTAAAGAACAGCACCAACCCCATTGAAGTTGTTCTGGCAGCCATTGAAATGCAAAATTATATGAATCAACTGCGCGAAGTAAAAATGCTGGAGCATAAGGAGTATTGGGAGCTTCGTATTGGCATACATACCGGACCGGTCATCTCCGGCATGGTAGGGCGGAAGAAAATTTCATTTGATATATGGGGTGATACTGTAAATATTGCCAGCCGGATGGAGTCGTCAGGAATTGCCGGAGAAATCAATATTTCCGGGACAACATGGCAATTGGTTAATGAATTTTTTGTGGGAGAGTACAGGGGGAAAATGCCTGTGAAGTATAAAGGGGAGACAGATATGTATTTTGTGAGAGGAATACTTCCGGAGTTGTCGCTTGATGGTGAAGGAAAGCAACCCAATGAATTGTTCAGGATTCGATTACAGCACATCCGGTTTACCGATATGGAAGAAGCGGTCTTGAATCGACTGGAGAATGAATTACCTGAAGAACTAACCTATCACAATATGAAGCATACTGTGGATGTAGTGACTCAAGTGGAAATTATCGGACGGGGAGAGGGAATCGGAGAAGAGGAGATGTTGTTGCTTAAAACTGCTGCCCTCTTCCACGACACAGGATTTCTGGTAGAGAAAGATCATCATGAAGATTACAGTATAGATCTGGCCCGGGAAGTTATGCAGTTGTATGGGTTTCTCGACGAGCAAATAGAAGAAGTTTGTCAGCTAATAAATGTTACCAGGCCGGAAGCTGAACCGCGAAACCATCTGGAAGCTATTTTGAAAGATGCTGACCTCGATTATCTGGGTAGATCCGATTTTCTGCCGGTTTCCAATAACCTTTACAATGAGGTTCAGCAGTTAAATGGAAGCCTTTCGCAGGGTGAATGGAATAAAAAGCAGATTAATTTTATTGCAGGACATAAGTATTATACCAATACTGCCAAAAAACTCAGACAGGTTAAAAAAGAAAAACAATTGAAAGGATTGAGGGATTTGAATGGTGAAAAGCCTTAATTTTCAAGAATCTTGTTAAATTTGTTGTAAATAATCAGGATTTTGTATCCAAAAGGTGATGGAAGTTAATAGCTTACAGGCAGAAGACGATTAGGCAGAAGGAGACAACAATAGTGGGCATGATTCCTCAAAATTGACAACTCCCGACAGCCAGATAAGCAAAAGTCTGATCTCTACGCTAACCTGTTGTGTATAAGGATTTTATGTCTTGTGCCAGCTAGAATGCTTTTTGGGTTGGCAGGTGCTGATCTGAAAAATTAAAGTTCCGGAATTCCGGGCATTGAGATGAACGAATAAACCAATTATTAATAATTAATATAGAAGATCATGGCAAAGAGTTTTGAGCCCGAAAATAAATTACCAAACATCATTGGTCAGGGAACGAAGATAACCGGAGACATTGAAACCAATGGTGATATCCGCATTGATGGAAACATTGAGGGCAATATTAATTCCAAAGGCAAGGTTGTAATTGGATCCAACGGCTTGATTAAAGGTGAGGTTTTTTGTAGCAATGCTGAAGTGGCAGGTTCACTAAATGGTAAAATAACTGTTAGTGAATTACTTTCACTTAAAGCCAGTTCCAAGGTTAATGGAGATATAAAAACCGGGAAACTGAATATTGAGCCGGGTGCTATTTTCTCCGGAACTTGTAATATGGGTAACCAGGCAACTTCAGGTGGGGCTGTTCAGGGGCCTCCCAAAGAGGTTAAAAAATAAATTCTATGGGAGCCATTCTCTATAAAGCAATAATTTTTAAAGAGATTTTTTATGGCCTGCTGATAAAAGGAGCAGCAGGCCTTATTGTTTTTATTGAGGCCGATCATGTGCCAAGAACATGGGTTTACCTGGCTTTGGCTATTGTGGCCTCATTCCCGGTGGGGACTTATATCCTGAATGAGGTTCGTAAACACTGGTTTAATTCAACCGGTTTTTTCTATGTGGGCATTTCCTTTCTGAAAATGCTCGCCATTCCCTTACTGATTATTCTATTCTTTGATAAAGATCACCAGCACATCGAAGCATTTGTAATTCCTTTAATTGTTGCCTATTTAATACTTCTGGCAATGGATACAAAATGGAAGATTAAATGGCTTTTTTGGCGAAAATGAAAAGAACTTTCTGATTTTTCGTTCAGCATTCATCACCTTACTTAATAAGAATTTCTTAAATTTGGTATAACCATCTGAAGGTGAACGAATATTTTTTGTTTGAAACTTCCGGCCGGTTCGCTTCGTATATTGATAGGAAAATTTTCCGGTTGGCCGGAATAACTTTGAGAATGCTGTTTGTCATACTCGTTGTATGTGAAACTTCATTATATCTTTTTTTCTCAAAATGTATTAAGTCTTGAAGAAAATTGTACTGATATTTTTTCTTTTGTTGAGCAGTTTTATGGCTCAGGCCTCAGAAGAGACTAAGTCACCGGAAGAACCGGTGGATGCTTTTGGTCTGATCATGGACCACATCAGCGATGCTCATCAGTGGCATGTGGTGGATTATACCAACAGTCGTGGTCACGAGGTTCATATCAATGTCCCTCTTCCTGTTATTTTGTGGCACAACAACTCCTTATGGTTTTTTTCTTCAGGACATTTCTATCATGAGCAGGAAGCACAACAGATGGGAAATGATTATGTGGTTTTGCATGATGAAAAATTTTACATTACCGGACATGACGGAGTTTTGGAAACGGATACAGAGGGTAACATCCAGAATGCTTCACCCCTTGATTTTTCTATCACTAAAAATGTTGCAAGTATGATATTATCAATGGCGCTTTTGCTGTTGATGTTTCTTTCAGCCGGGAAGGCTTATGCCCGACACGGAATTGCCCCGGCGCGTGGATTCAGGGCGGTTTTAGAACCACTAATTCTGTTTGTCCGGGATGACATTGCCCGTAGTCAGATTGCAAAGGATAAAGCAGATAAGTTTGTTCCGTTTTTACTCACAATGTTCTTTTTCATCTGGATTAACAATATGATTGGTATTGTCCCCTTTTTCCCGGGAGGCAGTAACTTGTCAGGCAACATCAGCTTCACCGCAACACTGGCCGTTTTTTCTTTTCTGGCGATTAATGTTTTTGCTGTTAAGGATTACTGGAAGCATATCTTTCTGGCTCCGGGAATGCCCATTCCCATTAAATTATTGCTGGTGCCGCTCGAATTTATCGGTATTTTCACCAAACCCTTTGCCTTGATGATTCGTCTGTTTGCCAACATTACTGCCGGACACATTATTATATTGAGTCTGATATCTATTATATTTATTATCAAATCCATTTATATTGCACCGGTATCCATTTTGTTATCTTTAGTGATGTTTATGCTTGAATTACTGGTGGCAGTGCTTCAGGCCTATATTTTCACTTTGCTTACTGCTTTGTTTATCGGATTGAGTACGACTAAATCAGAACATTAACATATAAAAATTAAGAATATGGAAGCTATTTCTTTTACCGCATTAGGATTGGGAGTCATCGTTTTAGGAGCTGCCCTTGGAATCGGGAAAATCGGTCAGTCGGCCATTGAGTCAATGAGTCGTCAGCCTGAAATGAGTTCTAAGATTCAGACCGCAATGATTGTTGCAGCCGCACTTATTGAAGGTGTATCTCTTTTCGCTATTGTAGTAGCCTGGCTGGTTGACTAAATGTTTTTTTTAATCAGGGTTTAATCCAAAGATCTATTTATGGAACTATTGACCCCCAGTCCCGGATTGATATTCTGGACATCTCTGACATTTATAATTCTTCTGGTCATTTTGCGCAAATATGCATGGCCCTCTATTTTGCGTGCACTAAAGGTTCGTGAGGAGACCATCTATTTTGCTCTTGAAGATGCCAAAAAGGCAAAGGAAGAGGCAGAACAGATGGAGCATCAACGAAAAAAGGTTATTGATGAAGCTCGAAAAGAGAGGGATATGATTTTGAAGGAAGCTCGTCAGATGAAGAATGAAATAATGGAGGAGGCCCGGAATGAAGCCAGGGAAGAGGTTCGCCGGATGCTTGAAAAAGCACGCCGTGATATTGAGATGCAACGAAAAGATGCAATGCTTGAAATCAGGGAAACCATCGGCAATCTCTCTGTGGAGATCGCAGAGAAAATATTGAAGGAAGAGCTATCAGGAGAGGAAAAGCATAAGAAGGTTATTAATGCTTATCTCAACGAGATGAATTTTAATTAAGAAAAAATGAACAGAGGCCCCATAACAGTAAGATATGCAACGGCACTTTTTGAACTTGGAAAAGAGAATGATGATCTTGACCGGTTTAATGAGGATGTTGCGATATTGCAGGAGCAGTGTCTTAATGTTAGGGATTTTTGCGCGTTTTTGAACAATCCTGTCATTAAGGCATCCCGAAAAAAGGAAACCCTGAGAAATGTGTTGTCAAAGGAACTGCATCCTTTGGTTATGCGTTTTGTGGAGATGGTTGTGGATAAAAACAGGGAGTCTTTACTGCCTGATATGCTTAGGTTTTTCAGAGAACTTTATAAGAAGCACAAAGGCATTCGTAGTGTTAAAATTATTACCGCTGTTGCTTTTGAAAAAGATTATTTGAAAGAACTGCAAAGTTTTCTTGAGAGGGAGTTCAATGGCCCGATAGAAATGGTGGTTAAGGTCAAACCTGAAATTATCGGAGGAATGATCATGCTGGTTGATGATAAGATTGTTGACAATAGCATTGCTCATCAGATAAAAATGTTGAAAAAGAAAATAGTGAGTTAAAAAATATCCGGTATGGAACAGATTCGCCCTTCGGAAGTATCCGAACTATTAAAAAAAGAAATTGAAGGATTTCAATCTGCCAAAGAACTTGAGGAAGTAGGCACGGTGTTGCAGGTGGGTGACGGGATTGCCCGGGTATATGGTTTATCCAATGCCCAGTCGAATGAATTGGTAGAGTTCGATAATTGCATGGGGGTTGTGTTGAATCTTGAAGCCGACAGTGTGGGGGTCGTTCTTTTTGGGGATTCACATCTTGTAAGTGAAGGGGATGTGGTGCGGCGTACCGGGCGTATTGCTTCCATAAAAGTTGGTGATAGTATGGTGGGGAGGGTGCTAAACACTCTTGGTGAGCCCATTGACGGGAAAGGATCTCTGGGAGGCGACTTGTTTGAAATGCCCATTGAACGAAAGGCCCCTCAGGTAATTTACCGTCAACCGGTGAAAGAACCATTGCAAACAGGACTGAAAGCCATCGATGCCATGACTCCTATTGGGCGTGGACAGCGGGAATTGATTATTGGCGACCGCCAAACCGGGAAAACAGCGATTGCTATTGATACAATCATTAATCAGAAACCATTTTTTGAAGCCGGCAATCCGGTTTATTGTATTTATGTGGCCATTGGACAAAAGGGTTCTACAGTCGCTCAGATAGTGAATACTCTGCAGAAACACGGAGCCATGGATTATACCATTGTGGTTTCTGCTTCTGCCTCTGATCCTGCAGCTATGCAGTTTTACGCACCTTTTGCAGGAACTGCCATCGGTGAATTTTTCCGTGATACCGGACGGCATTCCTTAATTATTTTCGATGATTTGTCGAAGCAGTCTGTGTCGTATCGGGAAGTTTCGCTATTGCTGCGTCGTCCACCCGGACGTGAAGCCTTTCCCGGAGATATTTTCTATTTGCATTCAAGGTTGCTGGAGCGTGCTGCCAAAATTATCGAGTCGGATAAAGTTGCAGCCCGGATGAATGACATCCCCGAGTCAATAAAGCACCTGGTAAAAGGAGGCGGAACTCTTACTGCTTTGCCAATTATTGAAACCCAGGCAGGAGATGTGTCTGCTTATATACCGACAAACGTAATTTCTATTACAGATGGGCAGATATTCCTGGAAAACAATCTGTTTAATGCCGGAGTACGTCCGGCAATTAATGTGGGAATTTCTGTCTCCAGAGTTGGAGGAAATGCTCAGATTAAACCAATGAAAAAAGTAGCAGGTACGTTGAAACTCGATCAGGCCCAGTATCGGGAACTGGAAGCTTTTTCAAAATTTGGTTCCGATTTGGATCCTGCTACCATGGCTGTTTTGGACAAAGGGCGAAAAAACGTGGAGTTACTCAAGCAAGCTCAGTACAAACCGGTTAAAGTGGAGCAGCAGGTAGCCGTTATCTACTGCGGGACCAAAGGGTTGTTGAAAGATGTGCCCATGAATAAGGTAAAAGAATTTGAGCGTGAGTTTATTGAAACTCTGGAAGTGAGGCACAATGAGGTTTTGAAGGGGATTCTCAAAGGAAATCTGGATGAAGAGATTACTCAGAAACTTGAGAAAGTAGCTCTTGATGTGGCAGCTCATTTTAGTGAAGATAAGGAAGAATAATTTATAAATGGCAAATTTAAAAGACATACGCACGCGTATCGGGGCCATTAAAACTACCCGGCAGGTTACCAGCGCCATGAAAATGGTTTCTGCCGCACGTCTCAAGAAGGCACAGGATGATGTGGATCACATCAGACCATACACCTCGCATCTTCTGGGGATTATTAATGACATGGTTTCGGCCCATGAGGATGTGAAAATAAACTATACCATGCCCGGCAAAGGAGATAAAGTGGTGTTGTGGGTGATTGCATCCAACAGGGGATTGTGCGGTGCTTTTAACAGCAATGTGGTAAAAGCGGTGCAGCAGCTGTTAAAATCAGATCTTCGTGAAGATTATCAGAACGGAAATGTGGAAATAAGGGTGCTGGGAAAACAGGCCTGGAAAATGTTGCGCTCCAGGAATATTATTCCGCACATCAGGGAGGAAGGTCAATTGGTTGATCCTTCATTCAAAAAGATTTCAATGTTGGCCGAAGAGTTGCTGGATGAATATGATTTAGGAATTCTGAAGAAGTCCATTGTTGTGTATAATGAGTTTATCAATGCTGCAGTGCAGCAGGTTCAGATTCAGCAGTTTCTGCCTATTGCCATTCCTGAGGTGAACCGCGACAAACCCATTTCCAAATACATTCTGGAGCCCGACCGGCAGACGATCGTCAATGACTTAATGCCTAAAACCCTGCGTTCCTTGTTTTATCAGGTTGTTCTGGACTCTATTGCTTCGGAGCACGGTGCTCGCATGACATCCATGCACAAGGCGACCGACAATGCTACCGATTTAATAAAAGAGTTGCAATTATCTTATAACAAGGCCCGTCAGACGGCTATTACCAACGAACTTATCGAGATTACTTCCGGGGCCGAAGCTTTGAAGAAATAATGGTTGTTTTTTTGCAGGCCGTTAAAAAAACTGTCGCCCGGCTTTCTTTGCAGGGTAAAGCGGCAGAGTCGATCGGCCGATTGCTTGCAGGAATTCGTGGACAAATAAGAATTGGAGCAGCCATTTCATCACAGCTCCTGGAAAAAATTTTGCCAAAAAACAAAGAGCTGATGACGATCCCTCCCTCCGGAGCGAACTCAGATCTGAAAATTTCTTAGGCCAGAGATATTAACTGTTCTTTCAGAATTTCCATTCCTTTGGTGGCTTTCTCTTTTATTACTTTGATCTTTGATGATGAATTATAGGCCGGAGAACCCGGATCAATGATGAAAATCGGCGTCTTTTCTGGAACAAAATCCACAAGCCCTGCAGCGGGATAGACCGATAGCGAGGTGCCAATTACCAGAAATATATCTGCCGTGGCAGCAATCTCAGAAGCCTTGGTGATGGCCTCCACGGGCTCCCCGAACCAGACAATGTGGGGTCTTAGTTGGGATCCTTTTTCACAAACATCTCCTTCTTTCAATTCCCAGTGATCCATTTCATAAATAAGGTTCGGATCGAGGGTGCTGCGAACCTTTTTTAGCTCACCGTGCAGGTGTAAAACATGTTTGCTGCCCGCTCTTTCATGAAGATCATCCACATTTTGGGTAATAATGCTGACATCAAAGTTTTTTTCAAGTTCCGCAAGAGTAAGATGACCTGAATTTGGTATGCATTCGAAAAGCTGTTTTCTGCGTTGATTGTAGAAATCAAGAACCAACTTTCTGTTGTTTTCCCAGGCCTGTGGAGAAGCGACTTCGGTAATGTTGTATTGCTCCCACAAACCGCCCATGTCAAGGAATGTTTGTATGGCACTTTCGGCACTGATGCCCGATCCTGAAAGAACCACCAGTTTCTTCATTACTCTTTTTGATGATAAAGATAAGGCACAACCAGAATGGATAAAAATTTTTTATCTTTGAAAGTCGATAATGAACCAGGCGAAGTATGATTGATAAGGGTACTATAGATAAGGTAATGGAAACGGCTCAGGGCCAGATTACGGAGGTGGTCTCTGAGTTTGTCAACCTCAAAAGACGCGGAATAAATTACATTGGACTGTGCCCTTTTCATAATGAGAAAACACCTTCATTTATCGTTTCTCCACACAAAGGAATATATAAGTGCTTCGGATGTGGAAAGGGAGGAAATGCCGTGAACTTTCTGATGGATCATGAGCAGATTTCCTTTATCGAAGCCATCAAAATTCTCGGAAAGAAGTTTCACATTCACATTGAGGAAAAGGAGCTTACTCCTGAAGAGATGGCACATCAGAATGACCGAGAGAGTATGCTGGTGGTTACCGGTTTTGCATCCGGTTATTTTATGGACAGGCTCCATAAATCAGACGAAGGGAAATCTGTGGGGCTTGGGTATTTTAGAGAACGAAATTTCCGCGACGATATTATTCAGAAGTTTCAATTGGGCTATTCGCCTGAATCAAAGGATGCCTTTACGAAAGAAGCGTTAAGACAGGGTTACAAACTCGATTTTCTGGAAAAAACAGGACTTACGATTGTTCGTGATGATTACAAGGCTGACCGGTTTCGGGGCAGGGTGATTTTTCCGATTCACAGTCTGGCCGGTAAAGTAATTGGTTTTGGAGGCCGCGTACTGCGTACAGATGCTAAAACAGCCAAGTATTTGAATTCTCCTGAATCAGAAATCTATCACAAAAGTAAGGTGCTCTACGGGATGTATCAGGCCCGTCAGGAGATCGCCCGACAGGACCGCTGTATTTTGGTGGAGGGCTATACCGATGTATTGTCGTTTCATCAGGCAGGGATCAGTAATGTCGTGGCAAGTTCGGGAACAGCTCTTACTATCGACCAGATTCGGCTGATTGCCCGGTTTTCAAAAAATCTTACCATTATTTTTGATGGGGATGCCGCCGGAATTAAGGCCTCCCTCAGAGGAATAGATCTGGTTTTGGAGGAGGGGTTGAATGTGAAGGTTTTGTTGTTACCCGATGGTGAAGATCCTGATTCATATGCAAAAAAACTTGGAGGAGAAGCCCTCCGTGAATATATTCACAAGCACGAAACTGATTTTATCCGGTTTAAGACAGGTCTGTTGCTCGAAGAGGCCAAAGATGATCCAATTGCCCGAGCGCGACTGGTGCAGGACATTGTACGCACCATTTCAGTGATTCCTGATTCCATCACCCGAACCGAGTATGTGAAAGATTGTAGCAGCCTCATGAAAGTGGAGGAACAAGTGCTCTACATGGAGATTGGTAAACTCCGCAAAAAACGTCAGGAGGATGCTTCCAGGCGTACGCATTATAATGAGAACAGGCCTTCCGGAAATGAAGGAATAAATGTATCGCCGCCGGTTGCTGATCAAATGGTGAAGCAGGCAGCCGCATCATCCAATCCTTTTGAAACAGAGGAACGCGAAGTTTTAAGGGTTTTGCTGAAATACGGGGAGGCCATCCTGGGAGAGTTTGAGTTTGAAGATGGTAAGAGGGTCGTTTCCGTTGGTGAGTATATTGTTACAGAGTTGCGTCAGGATGAGCTGGAAAGTGTGAATCCGCTTTACAATAAGATGATGGAGTTGTATGAAGAGAACTATAAAAAGGAGAACTTCTCTTCGTCCCGGTTTTTTGTTTCCAGTTCCGACAGTCGTATCAGTGGTCTTGCCACGGATCTGATAGCCAGGGAGTATTCCTTAAGTCGCATCCACAATAAACTGGGAGTGGTTTCTACAGAAGAAGACCTGTTAGATGAGCTTGTTCCCAAAGTGGTGACGGAGTTGAAGTGGAAAAAAGTGAAAGTTCTGTTGGATGAGAAGCGACATCTGCTGAAAAAAGCGGAAGAAGAAAAAGATGAGACGAAATTTATGGAGTTGCTTCAGGAGCTGAATAATCTGCAACAGGCTTTTGTTTATATTTCTAAAGCACTGGGGGGCAGAACTGTTGTTTGATTTCAGAACAATATCAATTGACAAAATAAAGAATTATTTCATGAAAACATTTACCCACAACGATTCAGCATTTATTGAAGAAGTAATTTCGCAGTGCGATATTTGTTTTGCCGCCGTGGTTGATGAAAATGGAAGGCCTTACAGTGTGCCTATGAATTTTGGGTATCATGAGGGGATCTTTTATTTACACAGTGCTCCGGAAGGGCGTATTGTCCGTGCCCTTGAGGAAAATAATCACATTTGTCTGACGTTCAATGTGGGACAGGATTTGGCTTTTCAACATCCCAAAGTGGCCTGTAGCTATAGAATGAAAGCCAAAAGTGTGGTGGCCGAGGGTAAGGTGACATTTGTGGAGGAGATGGGTGCTAAGCGCCTGGCACTGGATTATATTATGAAACAATACAGCGATAAGCATTTCGAATACAGTGATCCTGCTGTTAAGAATGTAAAAATATGGCAGATTGATGTGGACAATATTGCCTGTAAGGAATTTGGCGCTCCTCATGATGCCTATAAAAAATAATTTCTGATACCGGTCAACGGGAGAATTGTTGCAGTAGCTTAGGTCTCTCCGGCATTAAATAGTTTGTTTTATGGTCTTGAACTATATCTGGATTGCTTTTTTTCTGATTGCATTTGTAGTTGCATTGATAAAGTTGATTTTCTTTCAGGATCTGGAAGTGTTTTCAAATCTGATGAATGCAACTTTTGATTATGCCAAAACAGGGTTTGAGATTTCTTTGGGACTCACCGGAGTGTTGACATTGTGGTTGGGATTGATGCGTATTGGAGAGAAGGGAGGCATGGTGCAGGCTATGTCCAGAGTTATCGGACCGTTCTTTCGGCGAATTTTTCCTACCCTTCCTCCTGATCATCCTGCTTATGGCTCAATGATGATGAATATTGCAGCCAATATGCTGGGACTCGATAATGCTGCAACTCCCATGGGTCTCAAAGCTATGAAAGAGCTTCAGACCGCCAATGATAAGAAGGATACTGCATCCAATGCTCAAATAATGTTTCTGGTGCTTAATACCTCCGGGCTTACCATTATTCCTGTTTCTATAATGGTTTACCGGGCAGAAATGGGAGCTGCCAATCCGGCCGATATTTTTCTGCCCATTTTGCTGGCTACCTTTTTCAGCACTATTGTCGGGCTTATAGCAGTGGCAGTAGCGCAAAAAATTAACCTTTTCAACCGGGTGGTGTTAGGATATCTTGGCGGACTGAGCCTGTTTATCGGAGCCGTTATTTACGGATTATCGTTGCTGGATCGTGAACAAATCAGGATCGTTTCTCTTCTGACCGCCAATATTATCCTGTTTTCTATCATTGTTACCTTCATTGTCATGGCAGTCATCAGGAAGGTGAATGTTTATGAATCGTTTATCGAAGGGGCTAAGGACGGCTTTTTTATTGCCGTGAAAATTATCCCTTACCTTATTGCTATTTTAGTGGGAATTGGTGTTTTCAGAGCAGCAGGAGCCATGGAAGTATTGATTGACGGGATTGCCTGGGCCATAAATGCAGTTGGTCTGAACACCGATTTTGTTGGTGCTTTGCCTACGGCATTGATGAAGCCTTTAAGCGGCAGTGGAGCCCGTGGCATGATGGTGGATGCCATGAATCTTCACGGGGCAGATTCCTTCGTAGGCCGTATCGCAAGCACCGTCCAGGGTGCCACAGATACCACGTTTTATGTGATTGCCGTATATTTTGGATCAGTAGGCATCCGAAAAACCCGGCATGCAGTGGCCTGTGGTCTTATAGCTGATTTTGCAGGAATTATTGCTGCTATCTTTCTGGGTTATCTTTTCTTTGGGTAAAATGGTCTGTTAAACAGGTTTTAAAGGCAAAGAAGGATACTTTTTTAATGAGGAGTTGTAATTAGTGTTTGTCCATAAAGTCCAACTTCTGCGTTGTTGCTCAAAATCTAAATCCTCAAATTCATTAGTATTCTGCGGTTTAGATTTTTCACACGCCCTGAATTTGAACTTTATAGTTCAAACACGTGAAAAACGCTTATTTTATGGCAGGCACTAATTAATGCCTGGAAAGAGCTGTGCGGAAAAAAAAGGGAGTATTCTCATTATTTTTGCGGAGAATAATTCCTATATTTACCGCAAAAATATAAAGGTTGATGGCAAAATACATCTATGAATATGATAATTGGCCTGCATTCACATGGAATGACAAGAAAATTGTTGGGACTTTAGGAAAAGTTCGTCATTTGCAGGGAAAGATTTTCGGACAAATGAGTGCCCTCGGATTTTCATTAAAGGAGGAAACAATTTTATCAACATTGACACTTGATGTTTTGAAGTCTTCAGAGATAGAAGGTGAGTTTTTAAACAAGGAACAGGTGCGCTCTTCAATAGCCAAAAAACTCGGATTTGACAATGCGGGTATTGTTCATGTGGATAAACATGTTGAGGGTGTTGTTGAAATGATGCTTGATGCAACTCAAAGATACGATAAGACTCTTGACCATAAGCGGGTTTTTGGATGGCATGCATCCCTTTTTCCTACGGGGTGGAGTGGAATTCATAGAATTGATACCGGCTCTTATCGAGATGGAGAGATGCAAGTCGGGTCAGGGCCAATGGGAAAAGAAAAGATTCATTTTCAAGCTCCTCCTGCAAATGTTGTTGAAAAGGAAATGAATGCGTTTTTAAATTGGTTTAATACAGAATCAGACATTGATGGAGTTTTGAAAGCGGCAATTGCGCATTTTTGGTTTATTATTATACATCCTTTTGATGATGGTAATGGACGAATTGCCAGAGCCATTTCTGATATGTTGCTTGCTCGTTCGGAGGAAAGTTCACAAAGATTCTATAGTTTGTCAAATCAAATCCTAACAGAGAAAAATAATTACTATGAGATATTGCAAAAAGTTCAGCATAGCACTGGCGATATTACAGATTGGATAGAATGGTTTTTAAATTGTTTGTATAGGGCATTAGAAAATACTGAAGGAACATTGAAACGTGTCCTGAAAAAATCAGACTTTTGGGATAGACACAAAGCAACAAATTTAAATAGCAGGCAAAGGCTGATGCTAAATAAACTTTTTGATGGCTTTGATGGCAAATTGAAATCTTCTAAATGGGCCAAAATTGCTAAATGTTCAGCAGATACAGCTCTGCGAGATATAAAAGACTTGATTGAAAAGGGCATCCTAAAACAAGAAAAATCAGGAGGACGTAGTACAAATTACGAATTGACAGAGGAGTGGAATATATATTCATAGCGTGTTTGCAAAGCAATTATTTATGAGGTTTTTGTGGAGTTTCCCCCTTGTCCTCTGTCTCAACCTCAGATTGATGCTTTCTTTCCTACAATTTAGTTCCCAGCACTCCCAGATGATCCGTAAACTCCTCGGTTGCTTTAATATTTGAAAAGTCGGCATCTACCATTAAAGAGGTGATGGTAGCTTCATCCACCCTGTGCTCCAGCGGAGGTCCCGATTCACATGCGTCTTCTCTTTTTGCCCAGTCAATAATTAAAAGTTTCCCGTTTGGTTTGAGCACCCGTTTGATCTCTTTCAGTAAGAGGTGTGGTTTTCTCAGTTCATGAAAGAGGTTGATCATCCACACCACATCAGCGTACTCATTTGCCACAGGGAGTTCATTGTCTGCCATCAGGTGGGGGGTGATGCGACTGTACTCAGGGAGGTTGCTTCTCATCTCCTCTACCATTACCGGTTCTATATCAAAAGCATCGATAAGTGCTTTGGGCATAAGGTCTGCAAGAGCAGCAGTTATAAATGCCGTGCCTGCTCCGATATCAAGGATTCTTTCCGGTTTTTTATAATCAATGAATGTCCAGATTTTTCCGGGCTCCAGTTTTTCCAGTCTTTCCGGATCATTAAGTTTTTTCCGGTGCTCAGGATTAAATTTTTTGTCTTCCATAGGGGGTCTTTTTTATTCTGTCAAAAGTAAACAATCAGAAGAGTATCATGTTTGGAAACTCACGAAATTAAATTCTTTACCTTCTCCTTTAAAATCCTTATATTTATTGTATTGTCACATTTTCAAAATGATAAGTTATGGAAGAAGTAAAAAAAGATAAAACCAAAAAAACAAAAAGAGGTGTCTGGACCATTGGTTGGGGTTGGATGTTAGTAGTACCCGCCATGGCTTTTTTGTCATGGGCCACAAAAAAAGGAATTAAAGATGCGTTGGAAGAAGAACATCCGGCACCACTAACCATTCTTAAAGAACGATATGCCAAAGGGGAAATAGACCGAAATGAGTATGAAGAAAAGCTTCGGGATCTTTTGGCATCCTGAGAATAAGTTTTTAGAAATTGTCTTATACCGGCTCTTGTTGATGAGGGCCGGTTTTTTTGTGTTCTATGTTAATCTACTATTAAGTCCGTCTGTGTTTTATTAATGGTTACTTAAACACGGCTTAAAATACACGAAACGATAACCATGTTCTTTTGTAGTGTCAAAAATAAACGACAAACAAAAAAACATGATGACAATGAAAAATCGTTTTATGCTTTTAAGCCTTCTCCTCGGATTTGGAATGGCTGTTTCTTTCACTTCGTGTGATGATGATGACAACAATGACAACAACAACAATACAATTGATACAGGAAATGTTGTTGTGACTGAAAACATTACCGAAAACACTATCTGGACCAGTGATAAAGTTTATCAGTTGGGTGGACGGATTTCAGTTGAAGCCGGTGCAACCTTGACCATCGAACCCGGTACTATTATTAAAGGAGAAGCCGGGACAGGTGCTAATGCAACTGCCTTGTTGATAGCCCGTGACGCAACCTTGATGGCTGAAGGAGCTGCTGATGCTCCCATTATTTTTACTTCTGTAGCTGATGAAATTTCTCCTGCTGATGTTGCAGCCGGTGATTTTGCCAGTCCTAACCTGGATCCTGATATCAATGGGTTATGGGGTGGAGTGCTTGTGTTGGGGAATGCCCGGATTTCTGCTTCCAATGATGCCGGAGACCTTACAGAGGTGCAGATAGAAGGTATTCCTACTTCTGACCCAAATGGCCTTTATGGTGGAAACGATGATGAGGATAACTCAGGAGTGCTGAAGTACATCTCTATTCGCCATGGAGGAAGTAATATTGGGCAGGGTAACGAGATCAACGGCCTTACATTAGGTGGTATAGGATCAGGGACTGTCATCGAAAATATTGAAGTAGTTGCCAACCAGGATGATGGAATTGAATGGTTTGGCGGTACTGTAAATGTAAAAAATGCGGTTGTATGGAATTGTAATGACGATGGCATGGATGCCGATCAATCATGGACCGGAACACTCGATAACTTTATGGTGATTACTGTGGCTGGTCACAGCTTCGAGTTGGACGGACCTGAAGGGTCTTCAGACTTTGGACCGTATAACATGAAGAACGGTATTGTGATTGCGAATGGCGAGGATCGTTCTTCTGAGGACCTTATCAATACTGACGATAACACAAGTGTTCGTTTTGATAATATTTTTATCACTGCTATTGCCGAAGGACAACAGATCAATCGTGTAAGTCATGATGTGGGGGTTGTTTCTTTTGAAAATATTGTACTGGATGTGGATCAGGCGGAACTTGCGTTTCATGTAAATGGTGATGTTCCTGCAGGTATAACAGCAGGTTCGGCCCCTGCAACAGCTATCAACACTTCTGTTTTCGAATGGACCTGGGCTGCCAAGGCTGGTGCTACTTCTTTTTAACCTTGCTGCAAGAAATAAATAAAAGAAAATTGAAAATGAATTACCGAACGGGCTTGCATGGCTATCGCAAGCCTGTTCTTCTGCATTAAGCAAAACAAACGGACGAACAAACGGATGAATAAAATGAAAAATTTAGTAATTGTTATCCTATCCCTGATATCAACGATTGCTTTTTCACAAAAAGGAACCATAAGAGGTACGGTTTACGATGGATCCACCAGGGAAACACTGGTGGGAGTGAGTGTTGTAATTGAAGGTACATACACCGGAACCGCCACCGATCTGGATGGAAAATTTGCACTGCAGACAGAGCCCGGCGTTTACGATCTTCGGCTGTCGTTTATCTCTTTTCAGCCACTGACGGTGGAAGGGGTTGAAGTTAAAGCGAATAATGTCACCGTGTTGAATGATCTTGAACTGGGAGAAAGTACTGTAGAGCTTGAAGATGTAGTGGTAACGGCAAGGGCTATAAGAAATACTGAGGCTGCCCTTCAAACCATGAAAGCCAAATCCTCGGTCATGCTGGATGGAATATCGGCTGCTAAAATGGAGTTGATTGGTGACGGAACTGCTGTGGAAGCTGCCAGGCGGGTTACCGGGGTGACCATTGAGGACGGCAAATATGTATATGTGCGGGGTCTGGGTGACCGCTATAGCAAAACGATTCTGAATGGGGTTGATATCCCTGGATTGGATCCGGACAGAAATAGTCTTCAGATGGATATTTTTCCTTCCAATCTGATTGATAATATGATGGTGAGTAAAAATTTCACTGCCGATATGCCCGCCGATTTTACAGGAGGACTCCTTAATGTTACAACCAAAGATTTTCCCGATAGGAAAGTATTTAGTGTGTCTGCAGGTACTGCTTTTAATCCCGATGTGCATCTCAAAGATAATTTTCTTTCCTATGATGGAGGTGATACAGACTTTTTGGGGTTTGATGACGGGTCCCGCGCTCTTCCCAACCGCGCGCGTCAATCCAATATTCCCACTCCGATAAGCGGAGCGTCACAGGATGAGGTGGTAGATTTTATTAAGAGTTTTAATCCTCAGCTGGGTGTGAAAGAACAAACCAGCCTGATGGATTACAGTTTGGGATTCTCTTATGGGAATCAAATAGATTTGAATTCCGATTCTCCGAAAGCTCCAAAGTTGGGATATATCTTCTCTCTTTCGTATAAATCGGAATACGACTTTGATGACGATGTAAAATATGGTGAATATCAGAAATATATTGATCCTGGCACTTATGAAATGCGTTATGCCACCCGTCAGAATGGCGAGTTGGGTGAACGCAGTGTTTTGGCAGGAGTATTGGGAGGTATTGCCTACAAAACCAATTTTGCAAAATATCGGTTTACTGCGATGCATCTTCAAAACGGTGTTAGCCGTGCAGGTAAATTCAGTATCGACAATGATGCATCTGCCGTTGGGCAATCCGGGTATTATGCTGAGTCGGATAACCTTGAATACAATCAGCGATCCCTGACCAATTTTCTGTTGAGTGGTACCCATGTTTTTCAGGAATCGGGCTGGGAGGTTGACTGGAGACTGTCGCCTACTTTTTCTTCTTCTCAGGATCCGGATATTCGCAAAACGGCATTTACGTTTCGTTCAGACGCCGATGTTATGTTTAATGCAGGGGCAGGAGGTAATCCCACACGTATATGGCGTGAGTTGAGTGAAGTCAATGCCACCGCTAAACTGGACCTTACGAAAGAATATCAGTTTAATGGTAAAGACGCACTATTAAAATTCGGGGCCAGTCACAATTACAAACAAAGGGAATATGAAATTCTCTTTTTTGATATTCAGTTTTTTGGAGGGCAGTCGTGGGACGAGCCTGATGCTTCGCAGGTACTGAATCCTGAAAATCTGTATCCCAACCGCCCAAATGCCATTTACTATCAGTCGGGGAACAACAATCCCAATCCCAATGCTTATGAATCTAATGTTCATAATACAGCGGCCTATATCTCAAATGAGTTTTCACTCTTTAAAGATTTCAAAACCATTCTTGGAGTGCGTATGGAAAACTTTGTCCAGCGCCATACCGGCCGGGATCAGAGTTATGCCAGCGGAGATACCCGAAACGGAAGGAATCTGGACAATGATAAAGTGCTGGAATCCCTCGACCTCTTTCCATCCGTAAACCTCATATACGCCTTGTCGGATAAGCAGAATCTGAGAGCAGCCTATTCGCGAACCATAGCACGTCCTTCGTTTAAGGAGTTGTCGTTTGCACAGATTCTTGATCCCATCAGTAACCGGATTTTTAACGGGAGTTTGTTCCCCTATTCCGATTGGGACGGGAACCTGGTGGAAACCCGTATCGACAATATGGATGTTCGTTGGGAATTGTTTGGGGACCGGGCACAAAATGTATCGGCCAGTATCTTTTATAAGCAGTTTGACAAACCCATTGAATTGGTTCGAATTCCCGAACAACAAACCAGTACCGAGTATCAGCCACGAAATGTGGGAGATGGGCAGTTGTACGGATTTGAATTTGAGTTTAGCAAAAACCTGGACTTTGTCTCTCCTTTGTTGAAGTATTTCAATATTAATAGCAATGTGACATTGGTAAAGTCAGAGATTGAAATGACCGATTCTGAGTTTAACGCCCGAAAAACGTATGAGAAGATCGGGGAGTCCATTGATGATACTCGCGAAATGGCCGGACAGTCGCCGTACGTGATTAATGCCGGATTAACCTATAATAATTATGAGTCGGGTCTGGCTGCCGGATTGTTCTATAATGTAAAAGGAGAAACTCTTTCTATCGTTGGTGCGGGGCTCTTCCCGGATATCTATGTGTCCCCTTTTCATAGCCTGAACTTTAGTGTCAATAAAAAATTCGGGAAAGATCAAAACACAAAAGTTGACTTTAAGGTTTCAAACTTTCTGAATCAGAAACAGGAAAGTTATTATCATTCTTATAAGGCTGGAAATCAGACTTACAATGTTTTTAACCCAGGTCGGACCTTTAGTGTAGGCCTGAGTTACCAGTTTTAATGGTCTGATAGCGCATTTACATCCGTTTGTTGTAGTCGGAGAGGCCTGCCGGAGATGTCCGGGGGTCTTTCCTTTTTTCAGGCTTTTTAGCCTGATCATCCCAGGCTTTCCAGCCTGATTTCCCCAGACCTTTCAGCCAGGGTTAAATATGACGCCCCTTTGGGGCTATTAGGTAAAGTCCCAAAGGGGCGTCATATTTAGCAATGGTTGTAAGCCATTGTTTTCGTGGTGCGTGAGGTGCGCGCGTGAGGTTAAGATGCATTAGATATGCATCACATCATTAAATTAATCCCAGACGTAGCGTTCGTCGTATTCCATATTATACTCTTTCATAAAGCCTCGGTATTCGTCCTTGAAAGTCCGTCTTCTATGATGTTTCTCTTGGTTTAAAATATACCTTTGAACCACTTCGATTCTTTTTGGATTTACCGAAAATCCGCCATAGCCGTTTTGCCAGTAAAAATTTCGGTAATTTAATCCCTTGGTTTTTATCCAACCCGAGGAATGAGACTTTAGCTCCTCCACTAATTTCATCAGAGCAATTTTCCGGGAAAGAAGACATAAAACATGAACATGGTTGGCATGTCCTCCAATTTCAACGGGCCAAGACTCAAGGTTTCTACAGGTTCCTGCCAGATAAGCATATAGCTCTGCGGCAATGGACTTGTCGATGAGGCCGGCTCGGTTTTTAGTGCTAAAAACAATGTGCACATAGTTCTTAACTAATGATTGTGGCATGATTTTGGGGTTATTATGCCCCGCAAGGGGCAGGGTTAATACTAAAGCCCCAAAGGGGCTTAATAACTAACAAAGGTCGTAAGGCTTTTGTGTGAATGTGTGTCCGTGTCTCTGAATGTGTGTCTGTGTCTCTAATGCATATCTACCTTAAAAATAAATTTCCCCGTACCGGATAATGATCTGAGATAAACAGGCTATCCTGTCTGATCTCATCGACAGAGTGTTCCTTAACTGTGAATGCCTCATTCACAAAAATGAAGTCGATGCGGGTTCCTTCATATTCGGAGTCAAAAGCATTATAGGTGATGTTGCCATTGCTTTTTGTTTCTGCAATATCTTCAGCATTTAAAAGACGAAAATTTTCATCGGCTGAATTGATGATGGTGTTGTAAGGGCCACTTTCTGCAGGAGTGTTAAAATCGCCGGTAAGGATCACCGGTTCTACCCCGGCAATGCGTTTTATCTCTCTAAGCAGCATTTTTGCGCTCTTAGTGCGGGCTTCATCGCTGATGTGACTAAAATGGGTGTTGAAGAAAAAGAGGGTTTTACCGTTTTCTTTAATTTTCAGTTTTGTCCAGGAAACAATTCTTGGGTAATGAGTTCCCCAGCTCATGCTTCCGGGATCTTCAGGTGTCTCGGAGAGCCAGAAATGACCAGAGTCCTTGAGAGTGAGAAGTTCTTTATCGAAAAAAACGGGACATGCTTCTCCTTTGTTTATACCGTCTTCTCTGCCAGCAGCCACATAATTGTACCCTTCCATGATGTTTTTCAGATCATCCAATTGGTTGGGCAGCACCTCCTGCATCCCGATAATTGCCGGTTTCTTTTCTTCCAGGTAGCTTTGAACCAGAGGTATGCGGTGCTTCCACTGATTAATACCGTCGCCTGCATGATCGAGACGGATGTTGAAGGAGATAACCTCCATGGAGGCTTGGTGGTTAGTGCAGGATGTTAGAAGAAACAGTGCCATAACCATCGATAGGAAAAGTGTTTTCATGATTCGTTTTTTTAAAGCATTCTTTACTCAGGCCTTTTGGTCTGATTTTCCCAGCTTTCCCAGCCCTACCGGCGGGGTTTAATTATTTCGCCCCTATGGGGCTTTACGCAACAGCCCCATAGGGGCGAGATAGTAAGCAATGGTTGCAAGGCCATTGCTATTAATATTTCATTTTTTAAATTTTCACCCATTCATTCGTTTCCCCGGATTTTCGTACCGCATCAATTACCTTCATGTTGTTGATGGCATCAAGGTGTGACACCGGCAGAGGTTTTTTGTTGAGAACTGCATCTGCGAACGCATCGAACATCAGGCCATAAGGGTTGGCCGGGGCAAACTCAATGTCGCGGGTGCCCATGCCGTCGGTGACGGTCATTTTGGCCGGTACATCCACGTAAGTATTGAAGGGGATATGGAAGGTGATACTTCCCCCGCTTGTTACAATGTCAACTTTCTGAAATGCCTGGGCGGCTGTGGAAACGGAATAAGTGGCCCGGGGACCTCCAAAATCCATGATGGCAGACGAGTGCATATCGGTGCCGAAATCAGGGTGAGTGGTTTGAAGAGCCATTACCTGGGCCGGTTCGCTACCGAGAATAAATCGTGGAACGGAAATGGCATAACACCCTATATCCATAAGAGCGCCTCCACCATATTCCGGAATATTCCGAATGTTTGTTGGAGACGAATTGTTGTACGAAAAGGCTGTGTGAATGTATTGAACATTCCCTATTTGTCCGGTTCGGATAATGTCACGGGCATGCTTCCATATGGGGTGAAACATATACATAAAGCCTTCCATAAGGGGAATCCCTGCTTCCTGTGCTTTCTCAATCATCTCCTCAGCTTCAGTTGCAGTCATACCCAGTGGCTTTTCGCATAATACGGGTTTTCCGGCATCAATGCTTTTCTCTACCCACTCCTTGTGCATATGGTTAGGCAGGGGGATATAGACCATATCCACATCCGGGTCATCCAATACAGCCTGATAAGACCCGTACCACAATGGGATGTTAAATTCCTGAGCCATGGATTCTGCCTTCTTGATGTCGCGTGAACCGATGGCATATGCTTCACAAAAACGTGTGTCTTGCAAGGGCAGTACAATTCGTTTGAGAAAGTGATTAGAAGTTCCGAGAATGCCTATTTTTAGCTTTTTCATTTGTTTGAAATTTTGTGATTAACTGACAAAAAACTAATTAAAAATTTGAGAACGAATGAAATCGCTTCGTTCTCGGATAATATTTTTAATCATATTCTTTTGAGACAATTATTGCCATGCTCCTTTCATTCGTCTTTATAACAAACAAATTTTTACCAGGTTTTGTAAGGGGCAGGAAGTTTTAGTAAAACTATTAATTCTCATGATATATTCCAATTTTGCTTAATGGCGAAGGAGGAAAATCCGTGAATGATATCCGTCAATTTTACATGGTTTATTTAAAAATTCAGGAACTTCATGCATCTTATCAGAATCTGCTTCTGAACAGATTTGTTTCTTTTACAGAGTAAAGACATTTTTTTAATGAATTCTTAATGAAGCGGTCATGCAGTATGTATGAGGCTGTTATTGTCGTGACTCACTTTTTAAAAATGCCCGAAAATCAATACAATCTCAAAACTTATCGGTCAACTCCGGAGTACATCTTTTTTATTTGAAGACATGGGGTGATGAGGTCTTATGTTTAGCATAATCTGTCAGAGTAAATACTTGGTAATGATCATGTCGCAAGTTTCGTAATTGGGGAACCTTTTTTTTGAATGAACAGATTCTGTTTTATGAGAACCTATTTTTATGACCAGCCCTTTTCGAAATCATGCTGTATTTTCCCGTAATAAGTTCTAAATTTGAAAAATATGACGCTATATTTTGAAGCAATCCATAAAATCGTGATTTATGGATGATAAGAATCTTAGTGGTTTTAAGACAGGTGATCGTTTCTGGCATACGCTCGATAATGCGGCCAAAATTTTTCCTGCCATCATAACCCGGGAGGTGACTTCTGTAATTCGTGTTTCAGCAAAACTGACCGAACCGGTAAAGATTGATGCTTTCCGAAAGGCTGTGTTGAAGGCGGAAGGTAGGTTCCCTTATTATCTGATGCAGCTTCGGAAGGGTTTTTTCTGGTACTATCTGGAGCATTTACCTCATCATATCCCCATAGAATTGGATGAGGGAGAGTGTTGCAGAAAGTTCGAAAAGGGCGGATTACTACTTCGTTTTTTGGTGCGTGAAAACAGCATCAGTCTGGAAGTGTCACATATTCTTACAGATGGTGGTGGAGCCTTTGATTTTCTGCGAACGGTATTGATTGGTTATTTTGAGGAGTGTGGTGTGGCTGTTCCGGAAGGTTTTTCTTATAAGAAACCGAACGAGAAATGGTCGGAAGAGGAATTCGAAGATGCCTACAAAAGGTACTTTAGAGAGGATGTCCCTCCAATGGTGCGAAGGTCCAAAGCATTCCATCTGCCATTCTCAATAAATTCTTCTCCACGTTTTCACAGGACTATTGTTGATGTCTCCATGGAGGATATAAAGCGGGTGACCAAAGAGTATAACGTTAGCATAACTGTTTATTTGGCTTCAGTTTACCTTTACATTCTTCAGGATGTTTTTGAAAACCTGAACCCTCTTACCAAAATGAAGATGTCAAAGATTCTTCGTGTTCAGGTTCCGGTGAACCTGAGAAACATTTTTTCTTCTCAGACCATGCGAAATTTTTCATTATTTGTAATGCCTGAAATAGATTTGCGGCTTGGCCATTATTCGTTTGAGGAAATTTTGCGTTCGGTATATCATCAGATGGAGTTGGAGACAGAAGCCAAGTTGATTAATAAAAATATTGCCCGCAACGTGGGAAGTGAGAAGAAAATATATGTTCGCAGCATTCCTCTTTTCATCAAGAGTTTAATTCTTAAGGTTAAGTTTAATTCCTTGGGGACCAGTCAATACAGTGGTGTGGTGACCAATCTGGGGAAAGTGGATCTTCCCCGGAATGTTTCCGAAAAAATTAACCATTTTGTGCTAACCGCCCCGCCACCCAACAAAATGTTGAAAGTGAGTTGTGCGGTGGTCGGATTTAACAATCGTCTTACGCTTTGCTTTGGGAGTGTTGCGCGATCAAAGAAATTTGAAGAACGTTTTGTTGAATTTCTGAATGAAAACAAAATCTCTGCGAAGTCAGATTTAAAAGAATATTGATGAAGAATTGTCCAAATTGCGGGGTAACCCTTGATGAAAGTGCCAATTTCTGTTCCTTATGTGGGGAGCCGTTGTTGGAGCGTAATGAAACCAACCTGGCTTTTATAGAAACACGTCGAAAGGAACGGGAAGATAAAATTCTGACTGAGTACCGGAAACTGTCAGGCTTTCAGAAAAGGAAACTCTTTTTGAAGATATCCGGCATGGTATTAATATCCGGTATTTTTATTACGCTTGTGATTGACTTTGTGTTTAGTGGAACCCTTTCATGGTCTCGTTATCCGATGACGGTTGGTCTTGTTTTGCTGTTGAATATAACAATGGGCACTTTTTGGGTCCACAGAGAAGTGCTTTGGGGTGGGTTAAGTTTTATTTCATCATCAGTATTGCTTGTTTTGCTTGATATATATTCGGGTAACTCCGGATGGGGAATGCAGCTGGGTATTCCGTTACTGTTAGCGGCTTATGTTACCGTTCTTCTTCTTTTCAGGCTGATTAGGAGAGCCAGCCAAAAAGGACTTAATGTGGTTGCTTATTCTTTAGTTACTGCAGGAATACTCTGTATCTGTACCGAGGGAATTATCAATTTATACCGGTTCGATTCATTGGTATTCAGGTGGAGTCTCATTGTAATGGCATCATCAGTAGTCACAGCGTTGTTAATGCTTTATGTCCATTATCGGTTAAAAAAGGTAACAGACCTGAAAAGGTTTTTTCATATTTAGAACACTGACCATAGTTCATTCCACAGATTGCGTTCAAGCACGAGGTAAAGAAACAGAGCTCCCAGCCATCCGTGTAATAGCCCGAGTGCCCATAGGTTCCTCCATTTAAACCATGCCATGATGAATACAATTTCCATCACAAAAGTAAAGACCATAAGTGGCCATGATGGATAATGTGCCATTGCAAAAAGGAAAGAAACAATAATTGTAACCTGAGGTTTTTTCAGTTTCAGACTTGTAAGAGATCCTAAGTTTCCGGCGATGATTGATATCATCACAAATTGCTGAATGAGCCCCCAAAACGGATAAAGCGCCATGACGGGAATAATGTTCCAGCTCATATTTTTAGAAATATCGGTAAAAAAAAGGCCGGGAATAATCAATAATCCTACCGGTGCAGAGAAAAGCAGAGTTGTTGTGAAGCCGTCCTTTTGAAAGCCCCAGTCTGTTAGGATTTGTTTTTCTGCCTGAAACCTCCTGAGAATGTATACCATCCAAATTAGGCAGGCACTGATGATATAAAATGCACGTAATTCCAGCCAGTCCATAAAAAGGTACTTCAATGCACCGGTAATGAAAACTGCCAGTATTTCGAACCATCTTCTTTTGTCGGAATATTTTGGGGGCTTACGTGGTGCAGAAGGCCGGAAAATGGATGCAATAAACATAGGGCTTTAATTAGATGGTGTTTAACCTGCCTTATACATAAGGAGAAGGCCAAATAGCAATCCTTTTCAACAAAGATAATCAGATTTATGAACCGTAGCTTTAGTGTGTAGCAAACAAAAAAAGCCACTCACAGAAAATCCTCTGTAAGTGGCTGTTTATCAGTGTGGGCCCAGTAGGGCTTGAACCTACGACTCCCTGATTATGAGTCAGGTGCTCTAACCAGCTGAGCTATGGGCCCGGCTACAGGGCTTTTTAGCCTGAGCGGATGCAAAAATACAAAACCGGAACGAATATTCAAACATTAAAACCACAAATAAATCGTGTGAAGTTCCTTTTTGAAAATGTTTGGGACATTATAGGGTGGAGAGAGACATAAATCTTAATTTTGAGATTTCAAAATTAAGATTTATGTCAGTAAGAAACATCATATTCGATTTGGGAAATGTGCTCATTCCGCTAAAAAGGGAGGCTGCAAAGGAAGCTTTTAGTAAATTACTGGCCGAGGAGATGAAGGAAACGGATGTGTTTTCTTTCAAAACCCTGGACTCTTTTATTGAATTTGAAACCGGGGAAATTTCATCCGGGCAGTTTCTGAAGAGCATCGGTCATTTTTTCCGGCCGGATGTTACCAACGAGGATATTGTGGATGCCTGGAACAAAATACTGGGTGATTTTCCGGAAGAACATGTTGAGATGCTCAGGGATTTAGGAAAAGAATATCGTTTATTTGTGTTAAGTAACACCAACGAGATACATGTTCAGAAATATGAAAAAGAGGTTCCCGGGGTGGAACACCCCAAAGACCTCTTTGAAAAGCTTTATTATTCCCACACAATGGGACTTCGTAAACCACAACCTGAAATATATCAACAGGTTCTGAGGGAGAATGACTTAAATCCTGCAGAAACATTATTCGCCGATGATCTTGCAGAGAATCTTGAAACTGCCGGAAGGTTGGGGATTCAAACGCTTCACATCACACCAGGCTTTGATTTACCCGGATGGTTTCGAGGCTTTAGCAGAAGGTAGTTGTGTTTTATCTTTTTACAAGTACCCAAACTTCTTCTTTCCCGGGCTGAGAGCGTTCCTGCTGCATTTTGTTAATGGCTTCTTTCTTGTCAGAAAATCCCATGTATGAAACTTTGTAGAAGTCACTGTTTTCGCCCCAGTTGCGCATAATCACTTCAGACTGATATCCCTGATCGGTCAGTTCTTTTTTGAAGGACTCTGCATTGTCCTGACTTGAGAAACTGCCGGCAATAAGGAAGTACTTGTTGGGTTCTCTGGGCTCCGGTTTGGGTTCCGGTTTTGGCTCTTCCACCTTTGTTGCAAGAGTATCGGGTTTGGGAGCCGGAGCTACCTTCTTAACAGGTTCTTTTTTGGCAGGTTCTTTTTTGTCCTTACAGGCCACTCCGAGTACCAGAAGTGCTGTAGCCAATAAAAAAATCTTCTTCATAATTGTGAAATTAGTTTGCTTAAAAGGCTCAAATAAGGCTTTACTAGTGCAATTTAAAAAATAAAGTTACAAATAAAGCTATTATTTGACCAACTTTACAAAAAAATCAATTCACAAATTTGTAGCCAACCCCTTTAATGGTGCGGATATGATCCTGTCCGATCTTTTCACGTAATTTTCTTATGTGAACATCGATGGTTCTGTCGCCCACAATGATATTATCTCCCCAGACTGATGCATAAATCTCATCCCGAGTGAACACCCGGTCCGGTTTGGCAGCGAGCAGCAGTAAGAGTTCGAACTCCTTTTTGGGGAGTGACAGTTCTTTATCTCCGGATGTGACCAGGTACTTCTCACGATCAATAATCAGGTCGCCCACAATTATTTTATTGTCTTCTTTGGTTTCTTCGGATGGGGTGCCGTGTGCGTAACGTTTTAAAAGTGCTTTTACGCGTGAAATCAGTACTTTTGGCTTGATGGGTTTGGTGATGTAATCATCGGCACCTGCATCAAATCCTGCTATTTGCGAGTAATCTTCGCCACGGGCAGTGAGGAAAACCACCAGCGTATTTTGTAGAGCAGGGATTTTTCGTATCTCTTCGCAGGTTTCTATGCCATCCATTCCCGGCATCATTACATCCAGAACAATTAAATGGGGATTTTCCTCTTTGGCAATTTTTAATCCATCCTGTCCGTTGTTGGCTGTGCGTACAGCAAACCCTTCTTTTTTGAGGTTGTACCCGATGAATTCCAGGATGTCCGGTTCATCGTCCACCAGTAGTATTTTGAAATCTGATGTTTCGTTCATGGTTATTGATTTGTTATGTATGTGCTGTCTTCTATTCACTGTTTTCTAAAATCTAATTACTAATTTCATGCCTTCTCCAGCGTAAAAGTAAATGAGGTACCCTTGCCGGGTGTGCTGTTTACATTAATGGTTTGTTTATGTGCTTCAATGATGTGTTTCACAATTGCCAGTCCCAGACCTGTTCCGCCCTGCTCGCGGGAGCGACTTTTGTCGGCACGGTAAAACCGTTCAAACACCCTTGGGAGATCCCGTTCCGATATTCCGACTCCGTTGTCGCGAACTTCCACCAAAACCAGATTGTCCATATCGTAAAAACTGATGGTTGTTTGGCCCCCATCAATGCCATAATTGATAGAATTGACAATAAGGTTGCTGATTACCTGAAAAATGCGGGGCTTGTCTCCTTTAACAAATATGTTTTTATCGGCACTCTTGCCAAATTTTAGTTTTATTCTTCTTTTGTCGGCACGCACCTCCTGTAAGTCAAAAGCTTCTTCCACCATTTGGTAAATATTGAATTTGGTGATATTGAGTTCCAATTCACCCGATTCCAACTTGGAGATGGCTTCCAGATCCTCAATAATGGAGATCATCCGGTCGATGCTTCTTTCAGTCCGTTCCAGATAAAGCATATTGATTTCCGGATCATCAATGCCCCCTTCGAGCAGTGTCAGGATATAACCCTGGATGTTGAAAACCGGTGTTTTTAATTCGTGCGACACATTGCCCAGAAATTCTCTACGGTATTTTTCCAGTTGGCGCAGCTGTTGTATCTCCATGGTTTTACCTTTCATCCATTCTGCCACTTCGCGGTTAACCTGAGAAAAAATATCGTCCTGACTTTCCTGAGATTCCTTGATGCCCGGTTTAAAATTGTGAATCGATTTGTAGATTGGTTTTATCTTAGCATAGATGAACAGGCTGATGAGGTAGTTTACGGCTGAAAAGGCGATTCCGGTAAACAGCGGAATGGTAATGAGCAAAGAGATTGCCAGATTGGGGCTGAAATAATTGATTAGAAAAAAAAGCAAAGCAAGAACCAGAAATGAGATGGTTATATATCCAACAATTCTTTGTGGTGCAATAGACTTCATAAGTTTTAAGTTATTCAATGATGTGGTCTGAAGTGAGGCCCTGTTTTTATCTCATTGCAATTTTCGTTTCCTCCGTGTGCTCGACAAATTTATATGAAAAAGGCAGTCTGCCGTCAAATAAAAGAATGTCTTCGGCATGTTAAATTTTTGTAAAGTCCCTGGAAGAGGCGAAAACATTAAAAATAAACCTAAATTTGATAAAAAAAACGGCTGAAACCTAACAAAAAATTAATATTCGGGTTTGAAAAGAACCATTTTGGCCCACTATTTTTGCAGCTTAAACATACAGGAATATGACACTTGTCTGGACCATTGCCATTGTTCTCTCCCTGTTGGCCGTTATCGACCTGGTTGTGGGGGTTTCCAATGATGCTGTAAATTTTCTCAATTCCGCCATCGGAAGCAGGGTGGCTACACGTCGTACCATTTTCTGGATTGCCGGTGTTGGGGTGCTGTTGGGGACTTTCTTTTCTGCAGGGATGATGGAAGTCGCCCGCAAAGGGGTCATCTATCCGCAAAGTTTCTTTCTTACGGAATTGATGATAATTTTTCTGGCTGTGATGATTGTAGATATTTTGTTGATTGATACCTACAATACTCTTGGATTTCCCACATCTACCACTATTGCAGTTGTTTTTGAACTTACCGGAGCAGCATTAGCCATTGCCTTTATTAAGACAAGCGGTTCGCTTTCAGGAGAATCAGTGTTGTCGGATTATATCAATACCGGTCGGGTGTTTCTTTTATTCTCAGGGATCCTGGTTTCTATCTTGTTTGCTTTTTTGGCAGGTGCCCTTGTTCAGTTTATCTCGCGTATTGTTTTCTCGTTTAGATATCAGGGGCGGTTTCGACTTTTATTTGCCATGTTTGGAGCCTTATCGGTCTCCGGCATTTTATTTCTGATTTTTAAGAAGGGAATTGATGCTTCCTCGCTTTGGGATAATCCTTTAATTAATTGGTCTGGAGAGCATCCTTTCTTTTCATTTCTGATGGTTTTTGTTGGAACTTTTTTCCTGCTGTACCTGCTGGCTCTTTTGTTTCAGGTTGACATTCCTAAGATGGTTGTTTTGTTTGGCACCTTTGCGCTTGCCCTCTCCTTTGCCGCCAATGACCTGGTCAACTTTATTGGTATTCCCCTGGCAGGAATCGAAAGTTTTCGTGCGTTTCTGACTGCCGGGAACGACCTTTCACCGGATACTTTTGGTCTCACATTTTTGAGTGATGACTGGTTGAGAAATCACGGGTTTCAGGATTGGATCTATGGAACCTTCTTTTTGGGATCCGGCATTGTTATGATACTAACACTTTTTTATTCCCGTAAAGCACGTTCGGTGACAGAAACGGAAGTATATCTTGGTCGTCAGCACGCGGGACAGGAACACTTTGAACCGTCACAGTTGTCGCGAATTTTGGTTCGTCAGTTTTTGCGTTTTTACGGAAAAGCCGATGGCCTTTTACCAGGGAAAATGCGTAAGTTTATTTCAGCTAAATATAAAAAAAATGATGATGAAGCCGTGGGGAAGAAAGTGGACGGTGTCATTTATTTCGATACTTTGCGTGCATCGGTAAATCTGATTGTTGCAAGTATTCTTATTAGCCTCGGAACCTATTGGGGCTTTCCTTTGTCCACTACATTTGTGGTTTTTATGGTGGCTATGGGAACATCTCTGGCAGATCAGGCCTGGGGACGGGAGAGTGCAGTTTATCGGATTTCCGGGGTTTTATCCATTCTCGGAGGCTGGTTTATTACTGCTTGTCTTGGTTTCCTCGGTGCTTTTTTTCTTACTCTTTTATTGTGGTGGGGCACTTGGATTGCCTTGGTTGCCGCTTTGGGGTTTATGGTGTTGTACCTGATAAAAAGTACGAAGTATCACCGTAAACGGCAAATAGAAAATGAACAGTTCAAGAAGGAAATCAGCAATGAGATTGCTCAGAATATCGGCTGGATGCGAAATTCCGGAAGTGAGACCATCAGAAAAATGATGTTGGAGTCCTCAAAAATTTATCTTTTGCTGGTTCAGGGGCTTTTGGAGGAGGATTCTGCCAAGTTGTTGGAGGTTAAAGACAAAACGGAAGGTTTGAGTGGGCGGGTAAAGGGAGCAAAAACGGAGTTTTTCCGTGCCATGAGTAGTATGCCTGAAGAGTCACAGGATCCCGGTCAGTTTTTTATTCAGGCACTGGATTATCTTACCGAGCTGTCCAATACTTTGATGGCAATGGTAAATCCGGTTTGTGATCACGTAAAAAATCAACACAAAGGGTTGGTGGAATATCAGCGGGAAGATTTGACGGGCATTTTAGAAGAGACAACTTCATTCTTTAATTTTATGGTCCATCTGGAGAAGGATAAAAAGTTTGCCATGCTACCCGAGATGATTCAACGACAACAGGCACTTTTTGCATTAATTGAAGGATTCAGACTCAATCATATCAGGAAAATCAGATCGGGTCACGGAAAAACGAGAATTAATATTATTTACATGGAGTTATTGGGTGAAACCCGAAACCTGGTTACTTATTCTGTTAATCTGGTGAAATCGTTGAAGATTTTTTTTGAATGATACAGTTTTCCTGCAAACGAGGTATTTTCTTATTCAGTTGGCGTTCAATTTCAGAGTATTAAAAGTTAAATGACAATGAGCTAATTGATACCCAGAAGAGGAGTATATTTATCTGAAAATTATTGGTGTCAGGTTAAGAAATTGAGATTGCTTCACTACGTTCGAAATTACCGGACTTTGAAGGTTATTGGTGATAAACCATTAAAATTCTTTTTTTTAGAAAATAGTTGTAACTTTCTCTATTCAAACAGGAAAGTAGAGGTGCTTTTTTTCAGATAACCGCTCTCCGTTGAAACCATAATCCTATTTCTAACTAAATTTTTTTACTATGGGACTTATCTTATCTATTGTTATCGGTATTCTTGCCGGGTATCTCGGCAGTCTTATTTTCAAAGGTTCCGGTTTGGGCCTTATCTGGAACCTGATAGTCGGCCTGGTAGGAGGTGTGATAGGAGGTGCTGTTTTTGAATTTCTTGGATTCCATGGTCAGGGCATCATCTGGCAACTGATTGCTGCTACAGTAGGCGCCATTATTCTTTTATGGATTGTTTCATTGCTAAGAAAAAAGTGATTCTGAGCTTTTACGGAAAGTCAGGTTTCAACAAATTTTTTATCGCGAGGGGATAATAAACAGGGATAGAATTTTTTGCTTAAACCTATTCAATTATTGCACAACCAGAACATTAAATAATCCTTTTGGTCAAAAGATAATTATGGATTAGATAGGTGCGTTCTCCCCGCATTTGACAAAATACTTAGGGTCTGCTGAAAAAGTCAAAAGAGCAGAATTTACAAGGCGATCCGACCGAAGGAGTATTGAAATACTTCGAGATTGGAGCGGTGAATCAAATTTTGTTCTTTTGATTAGCCGTTTTCTTATATACAAGTGCAAAAGAATAGGAGTATTTTGTGAGATAACCTTGCACCTATTAACTTGTTGACATGCTTTAAGTGTTTAATAGTTAAAAAACATGCGTTTTTCAGCGCGCCCTACTTACTTTTCTGAGCAGACTTAATGTTTTGATGTCCGGATAGTTGCTGTTCCGAAGTGTTTTCTTGCTGAACTTTTGCCGAGAAACCATGGGGGCTTTAACCGGACATCATTATTTTTGTTGGAAAACTTTCTCTTATGATTTTTGATGGTATTCTTCTCGCTTTGCTTTTGTTGTGTGTGATTCTTCTATCCATTTTGCTGATTCGTTTGGGGCATAATAAAAACGGTGATTTGCAGGATGTTGTGCGTCAGGTAATGAAGGAGGAATTGCGGGACAATCGTTCCGAACTCGGAAATTCTCTGCAGCAAAACCGTCAGGAGTTGTCTCAGAACCTTGACAGACTTACCACAGTCTTGCAGGAACAGTTGTTTAAAATGCAGGAAGGAATGAACCGGAATGCACTTTCTAATCGTCAGGAACTGGCTCAATCGTTAAAGAATTTCGGAGAGTCATTTTCCAATAATGTTGCTGATTTTAAGAATCTGCAGAAGCAGCGCTTTGACGATATGGCCCGAAAGCAGGATGAATTGGTGAAATCGACTGAAGAACGGCTGGAAAAGATGCGTCAAACAGTGGACGAAAAATTACACAAAACGTTAGAGGAAAGACTGGGGAATTCATTCAAACTGGTTACCGAACGGTTGGAAGCCGTGCGTGAAGGACTGGGGGAGATGAAAAGTATGGCAGGGGAAGTCGGAGATCTCAAGAGAGTGCTCAGCAATGTTAAAACGCGCGGAGTGCTTGGGGAAATTCAGCTGGGCAATATTCTTGAGCAAATAATGGCCCCTGAACAATATGAAAAAAACGTCAAAACCAGACGCGATTCAGCCGGGCATGTGGAGTATGCCATTAAATTGCCTGGGAGTTCCGAAAATGGTGAAGCTGTGTATATGCCTGTTGATGCCAAGTTTCCGCAGGAGGATTATGCGAGGTTGCAGTTGGCTTTTGATAAAGGTGATGCAGAAGGAATGGCATTGGCCACTAAACAATTGGTGACGGCCGTTAAAAAATCAGCCGCCGAAATTCGGGATAAATATCTGGATCCCCCGCATACGACTGACTTTGGAGTTTTGTTTTTACCTGTGGAAGGGCTCTATGCAGAGGTGGTTCGACAGCCCGACCTGGTTGCTGTTTTACAAAGAGAGTATAAAGTAATTGTGACCGGCCCAACCACTCTTGCCGCTATGCTGAACAGTCTGCAAATGGGCTTTCGTACACTGGCTATTCAAAAACGAAGCAGTGAAGTATGGGAGATTCTGGGCGCTGTAAAAACCCAGTTTGGAGAGTTTGGTAAAGTCCTTCGTAAAGCCCAGGAGCGTCTCAACCAGGCCAATAATGAAATTGAAACGCTCGTCACAACCCGCACCAATGTGATGATGCGAAAACTCAGAAAAGTGCAGGAGTTACCAGCCGAAAAAAGTAAGGAGTTGATGGAAACTCTGGAAGAAAATGAAGGGGAATAAAAAATGAACCCCAAAACCTAATCCCAAAACCCAAACCTGATGCCTGATCTTTTTCGAAAATATCTTTTTGGTATAGCCGCCCTGGTTTTTCCTGAAATATGCCGTGGGTGTGGTGAATGGCCCGGAGCAGGCCGCACGGGTTTATGTCGTAGATGCGAGTCGGAAATGCCCCGTACCTGGTTTGAGAAAGTGCCCGGAAATCCGGTGGAACAGATGTTTTGGGGAAGAGCAAAAATTGAGTTTGCCACGTCCCTGTTTTTTTACCGCAAAGGTGAAATGCTTCAGCAAATTATCCATCAGCTTAAATACAAAAGAGACAAAAATGCCGGTGTTTATCTGGGACGACTGGCTGGTCGCGTTCTGCTGAAGGAGGCATTGGCCGAAAAAATTGACTGCATTGTGCCGGTGCCCTTACACCCGAAAAAACAAAGAATCCGGGGATACAATCAGAGCCAGATTATTGCCCGGGGGATAGGTGAAATCACCAAACACCCGGTCAATTCCGAATCTGTCATCCGCACTGTGCATTCGGCGAGTCAGACCCGAAGAGGACGCTACGAAAGGTGGCAAAATGTGGAAGGAATATTTAAGGTTCTTCATCCTCATCTTTTCCAAAATAAACATGTGCTGATTCTGGATGATGTGATAACCACAGGTGCCACCATCGAAGCTCTTTGCGCTGCTTTTTCTCATGTGAGCGGTGTTCGGATTTCGGTGCTCACCATTGGTATTGCGGCCGGGTGATTCAACACCGGCTTAATAATTCAGGGCTTTGCCCGTTGCAGCCAGGAAGATATCCAGCGACCGCAATTTGTCTTTGATGGCTATGAGTTTGTCCAGCCTCATAAATCCAATCTTGTAATGATATTTGGGGCCATGATACTCTTCGGAAACCGATTTGAATTCAAAGTTTTTCAAAACATCAGGATTGCTGTATCTTAGATATACTTCAATGGTCCCCTCTTTAAAATATTTGAAGCCCCCGAAATAATTGGCCTTTTTGTACTCGTACCTGTAATGATGCCCGAGTGCTGTAATGTCTGAAAGTACAGCGGCTCCGGTAGGATGACCACCGGCTCCTTTGCCAAACATAAACTGTTTGTCGTAAGCTACCCCTTTTATTACCACCCCGTTGAATTCATCTTCCACGCTGTAAATATATTTGTCGCGGGTTACAAAGCGTGGCAGCACAAAGAGGGCGATTTTTTTATCGCGCAGACGCTCTACCTGGCCTACCAGTTTTATTTTGTACCCTTTTTCGCGTGCATAGTTGATGTCAAATTCGGAAATATTGGAAATGCCATAGTTGAGGACTTCATCGGGTGATACGACTACCCCAAAGCTGTGCATGGTAAGAATGATCAATTTGAACAGAGAATCGAAACCATCCACATCAAAAGAGGGGTTGGACTCTGCAAAGCCCAGTTCCTGTGCCTTTTTCAGAGCATCGGCATAGCTTTCGTTATTGTCGAAAACCTTGGAAAGAATGTAGTTGGATGAACCGTTGAGAATTCCTGTTACCGAAAGCAAAAGATCGTTGTCGTAGTATTCCTCCAGGTTTCGGATTACCGGAATACTGCCACATGCGGAGGCTTCATAAAGCAAAGAGACATTGTTTTCTTTGGCAAGTGTCATCATTTCTGTGAGGTTTTCGGCCAGCATCTTTTTGTTGGCTGAAACCACATTTTTCCCTTTTTGTAGGGCTTTTTTTACAATAAAATAGGCATCATCCGCATTGTCGATTAGTTCCACAATGGTATTGATGCCCGCATCTTCGAGAATTTCATCAGGTTCGTAACAAAACATTTCGTCGGGGAGCGATCGCTTAATTTGCCGCTTAACACAGATTTTCCTTACCCTGGCATCCAGTGCCGGACTTTTTTCCAGAACATCGTATAGTCCTTTACCAACAACGCCGAATCCGAAAAGACCGATATTTAATTTTTGCCGTGACATTTTTTTTAGTTTTTGCGGAAGTGAATGTTTTATGTATAAGCCAGGTTAGAGAAAAAGGTTCTGATATTCAGAATTTTATATTTCCGAATATCAGAACCAAAATAGTTATGACCAAAGGTACGAACATTTTTGTCTTTGCAGCAAAGCGTTCAAAACCGGTTTTCCTGTTTTTATAGAAACAGTTAACCCGAAGATTGGTTTTTACTGGTTTCAATTCCTCCGGGATAAAAGTATCGCACTTTTTTCAAAGACATTTTTTCAAACATATTTTACTTGCCAACTTTCTCAAAAGCAGCAGAAAGATCCGCTTTGATATCGTCAATATGCTCGATACCCGTGGAGAGCCTCAGAAGTCCGGGCTCTATTCCGGCAGCTTTTTGTTCTTCGGACGAAAGCTGCTCATGCGTGGTTGAACTTGGGTGGATGATTAGGGTCTTTGCATCGCCCACGTTGGCCAAATGACTGACCAATGATAAGTTGTTGATGAACTGGTCAGCCGTTTCGGGGCCTCCCTTAATTTTGAAACTCAGCACTCCTCCGAATCCGCGTTTCAGGTACTTTTGAGCCAGTTCATGATAAGGGCTTGATTTAAGTCCGGGATAGTTGACATGTTCAACCTGAGGATGTTTTTCCAACCACTGTGCCAGTTCCTGGGCATTTTCTACTGTGCGCTCAACTCTGAGAGAGAGTGTTTCCAAGCCTTGCAGTAACAGAAAGGCATTAAAAGGACTCAAAGCGGGTCCAAAATCGCGTAAACCTTCCACCCGGGCGCGGATGGCGAAAGCAATATTGCCAAACGGGCCGTCAGCTCCGAAGACTTCCCAGAATTTAAGGCCGTGATAGCCTTCCGATGGTTCGGTGAATGCCGGGAATTTACCGTTGCCCCAGTTGAAGTTTCCACCGTCTACGATAACACCTCCGATAGAGGTTCCGTGTCCTCCAATCCACTTGGTGGCTGATTCCACCACCACGTTGGCTCCATGCTCCAGCGGTCGGAAAAGATAACCGCCGGCTCCGAAAGTATTGTCCACTACAAGTGGGATGCCGTGTTTGGCAGCAATTTCGCCGAGCTTTTCAAAATCCGGAATATTAAATCTTGGATTCCCGATTGTTTCCACATAAAGTGCTTTAGTATTCTCATCTATTTTGGATTCAAACTCAGCCGGATCATCGCTTTCCACAAATTTTACCTGAATTCCCAGCCGCTTAAACTGCACCTTGAACTGATTGTAGGTTCCCCCGTAAAGATTTGGTGTTGCTACGAAGTTATCGCCTGCTTCCAGAAAATTGGTGATTGCAATGAATTGTGCTGCCTGTCCGGAGCCTACAGCTACTGCTGCCACACCACCTTCGAGAGCGGCAATTCGTTTCTCAAAAACATCGGTGGTGGGATTCATTATGCGGGTGTAGATGTTGCCGAATTCCTTCAGGCCGAATAAATTGGCCGCATGTTCCGAATCGTTAAATACGTACGAGGTGGTTTGGTAAATGGGTACTGCCCGTGAGTTAGTGGTTGGATCCACTTCCTGTCCTGCATGTAATTGCAGCGTTTCAAATTTAAAATCAGACATAGTTTTAAGAATTTATAGGTTAATTAAAATAAAAAAACTCGTGACCGGTTGCTGTGACGCACCGGTATCTGATTTAATTTGAACTCAAATTTTGTCGGAAAATTTTGGAAAGATACAGATATGATGCGTCACAAGACTTATGCCATGAACATAGACATTCGTCCCATCATCATACCTGTTGTGGTAGTGAAGGAAATTCCGCAGTTAATTGTTGCGGCAACCGAAATAATATTTTCGATGTTGTGTTTCATTCAATAAATTATCTCTGTGCAAATATGGACAACTTTATCCAGAATACAAATAATTGCAATAATATTTTTGAAAAAAGTTGCAGATTGATGCAGTAAATCCTTCCTGACTTCGATTGTGCAATCCACTCCAATCTCCTAAAAGAATGTAAAAGGCGTTTATTGCAAGTGCTTTTCCCAAAAAAAATGGTGGAGAATAGTGGGTAAATGACAGAATTGGTCCGTCCCCGTATGGAGCAGGTTTGAATAACCCCGGATCAATAACCCGGGGTAGGGCTGAACGAATGGGACGAGGTCCCTGAATGGGGGTCAATAATTATAACATTGGGTTTATGTTTTTTACAAAAGCTTGTCATTGCAAACGTAGTGGAGCAATCTTAAATTAGTGCCTGTCCATAAACTAAGTAGTGTTTGTCTATAAAGTCCAACTTCTGCGTTGTTGCTCAAAATCTAAATCCTCAAATACATTAGTATTCTGCGGTTTAGATTTTTCACACGCCTTGAATTTGAACTTTCTATTTCAAACACGTGAAAAACTCTTAGTTTATGGACAGAGACTTGGGTAAATGAGTATTTTGGCGGCAAGCATAACGAAGCAAATGGTACTTTATGGACAGGCACTAATGATTTTTTTTAATATTAATGAAAAAAACGAATGATTTCTTTTTCACTGGTGTCAAAAGGATGAAAACAATTAAAAAGATAGTATTATGAAAAAGGTAATTTTAACTTTAGCTTTGGTTGCAGGTTTCGCATTTGCCGCAAATAACGTAAACGCACAAACCAACTCTGAAAATGATCAGAAGAAAGAAAACCCCGAAAATGTTCGTTCCGGATTTGTAGATAACAATGCAGACGGTGTTTGTGACAATTTTGATGGTAAACGACCCGGAAAAGGGTTAGGCCCCGGAAATGGAAACGGACAGGGTCGCGGACAGGGAAAAGGTCTTGGACGAAGTGGAAACGGACAGGGACGTGGAGGTAACGGAAATTTCACCGACTCCAACAAAAACGGTACTTGTGATAACCTGGAGAACGGAACCGGACGTTTGCGTGACGGAAGTGGAAATGGTCGCGGAAATGCACCCGCAAAGTAATGGGTCTTCATTAAATTTTTTATTTTCTTTGAGATACCGAAGAGAGATGCAATGTTTTTGCATCTCTCCTTTGCCAATGAGGAATAAGTAATTTTCGAAAAAATTAGATGCACACAACCCCGACAGACAGTGATTTGGTACAACAGGCACAGGACGGCCGAACTGAGGCCTTTTCCGTACTTGTGGACAGATACCGTCAGAAAGTTTTTCAAACATGTATGGGGTTTTTGCATAACGGAGATGATGCCGAAGATTTGACTCAGGAAGTTTTTGTGAAAGCCTGGAATGCCTTGAGTTCTTTTGACGGACGTGCTGCATTTTCCACCTGGTTATACAGAATTGCCGTGAATAAAGCCATCAACAAGACTCGAAAGAATAAACTCAGGTCTTTTACAGGTATTATTGATGAGGTAACAGAATCGGGGTATGCAGATGAGGATGCAGAGATCAATCTTATGCGCAGGGAACAGCGTGAGCAGATAAAAAGTGCTGTCAACAGATTGAAGTCGAGACAGAAAAAGGCGTTTGTATTGTTTTACTATCAGGAATTGAGTTTAGCCGAAGTTGCAGATGTATTGGAAATGTCACCCAAGGCCACCGAAAGCTTAATATTCAGGGCGAGAAAAAGATTACAGGGATGGTTGTCCCGTTAAAATTTTGAAGAAATGACATGTAATGAATTCAACAAACAATTGGCCATGCTCCAACGGTCCGGTGAAATGACACAGGAAATGCAGGAGCATATGGATGAGTGTGCCTCATGTAAGGAGACGTATGAAAAAGAGCAATTGCTTTTTGATTTTGTGGAGGAAGAGAAGGCGCTAAAAATTTCTCCTTTTGTGACCACAAGAATAATGGCCCAAATTGAGCGAGTTGAGAAACCATCCCGGATGGTCGCCCGTCCTGCTTTTGTATCTCTTCTTTCGGTGGTTGTTTTGATTTTGGGATTTTTTTCTGCCAGTCTTTTCTCCGGTTCTGAAGCGTCATCCCTGGCCGACTCCACCGAAATAATTGCCACAGACTATTTTTTCTCTGCCAACCCGGGTTCTCAAATAGAGGACATCTGGCTTAATTCTTATTCTTATGAGTAAAAAACAAATCATATTTTCCATTTTTATTCTGGTTGCTGCCTTCCTTGTTGGCTGGGGCCTTTTCCAGTGGTGGAATTCTGCTTCTGTTTCTTCCGCAGAACAGGGGGATACAGAAACTGTGTACCGGAACATTCCCGGATCGACCAATACGGGAGTCGGGGCCGGATTTAATCGTATGGTTAGCGTACTGGAGTTTTCGGAGGAACAGATTGCCGCATTCACAGAAATCGAGCAACAGTATCGTCAGCAGGCGGCTTTGTTTATGGGACAGCTCGACAGCATTGACCTGAATATTCTGGAAGAGATAAAGAAAGCGAATCCCGATCCCGGGCGATTGGATTCGCTAGCTCAAAGGGCAGGGGAAATTCAATTTGCTCTGAAAAAGGCCACTTCTGATCATTTCCTTCAAGTAAGGGACCTTTGTAACCCCAATCAAAAGGAACTGTTTAACGAGGTCATTTCCGACATTTACCAATACCGGCGTGGCCGCGGCCCCGGTAGGGGACCGGGTAACCGGCAAAATGGGCAGCGAAGGGGATGGAGAAACAGGTAGTTAATAATTATTTTTGTACTCTGTTTCGAATCCTTATGGCCAGATTGTACATTACAGGAACCATTACCAGCGTTAGAAATGTAGCAGTGGTAAGGCCAAATATGACAGTCCAGGCCATGGGGCCCCAGAAATCTGCATTGTCTCCGCCAAAATATATGTTGGGATCCAGGTTGTTTAAAAGACCCGTAAAATCAAAGTTCATCCCGGTGGCCAGAGGCAACAGTCCCAAAACCGTTGTAATTGCCGTCAGTAAAACCGGACGTAATCTGGTTTTTCCGGCCTTTATCACAGTTCTTATTTCATCATCTCTGGACAATTTCTCTTTTTGGGAAAGGTTTAATTCCAGCTTTTTTTCCTTTCGCACTATGTCGATGTAATCGATTAACACAATTCCATTGTTCACAACAACTCCGGCAAGCGATACAATTCCGACACCTGTCATCAGGATAACAAAATCCATCTGAAAGGTTCCCAGTCCCATGAAAACACCAATGGTACTCAGAAATACGGTGGCCAGAATAATCACCGGTTTTGCTACTGAGTTAAACTGGGTAACCAGAATCATTGCAATCAGGGCAACTGCAATCAGCAAAGCCTTAAAAAGAAAGTCCGATGTTTCTTTCTGGTCTTCCTGTTCTCCGGTCATCTTCCACCTATAGCCGGCCGGTATTTCTTCATTGTTCAGAATTTTTTTGATGTCTGTATTAATCTGATTGGCATTATAACCTTCTATAACGTTGGAGGAAAGAGTTACCACCCGTGTGTTATCTTTCCTTTTGATATCTTCATAAGTTGATCCATAGGTGTAATCAGCCACAGCTGAGATCGGAATGTGATAGCTCACTCCGTCTTTTTCAATTTTTATTTTAAAGTTCATCAATGACGTCACATCATGGCGGAAGCGATCATCCAGACGTATCATAATATCGTATTCATCTTCACCATCTTTGTAGGTGTCGGCTTTAACTCCGTAAAGTGCTGTTCGCAAGGCGCCGGCAACCATTTGGGTAGAAAGGCCCATACGTCTAACTTTATCCCTGTCTATATGAATTTCCATTTGGGGTTTATTCATATTGATGTCCATTTCCAGGTTCTCAATTCCTTCTATATGACTGTTGTCAATGGTGTTTTTGATTCTGGTGGCCAGATTGACCAAAGGTTCAAAATCATTTCCTGAGATTTCTATGTTTACCGGCTTGCCAACGGGAGGGCCGTTTTCCTCTTTTTCTACAAAAAATTTGGCGCCGGTATATGTGCGAAGGGTGTCTGATAACTCTTTCATAACCTGGGAGGTGCTGATGCCATCTCTGTATTGATAATCCAGGAATGTGATGGTTGTAAGTGCTTTGTTGGGACTTCGGCTTGCCTCAAAAAAGTCCCCTTTTCCGTTGCCTACGTTCACTCCTACTGATTGAACGATATGGTTGTAGGGCTGCAGTGTTGCATCAATGATTGCTTCAGCTTCGTAAGAGATTTCGTTGCTTTTTTCAATGTCTGTTCCCAACGGTAATTCCATGGTGATGAACACGGTTTTTGGTTCATTGTCAGGAAAGAAAATGACAAAGGGATTTGTCAATCCATAAAACACAATAGAAAAGAAAAGCAACAGAATCATCCCAAAAAACAGCCATTTGGAGGTGTTGCGGCCCATTGCTTTTATGAGCGTTGCTTCATACATCTGTTCCAAACGGGGAAGTACCTTATGTTGAAACTGATAAGCTCCGGGCTTCAGAATATAAATATTAAGCAGGGATATAAGCAGTGGTAATACCATCAGGTTACCCCAAAGAATGCTTCCGGCAAAGTAGCTAATAATGCCAATGAATGCCAGACTTCCGGTAATAATAAACAGTTTTCGGTAATTTTTTTTCTCTTTTCCGGCTTTTTCGTGAATCATGAATTGCAAAGCAAAAACAGGATTTAAAACCAGTGCCACAAACAATGAAGAAGCCAAAACAATGATCAGGGTTATGGGCAGATATTTCATGAACTCCCCCATAATTCCGGGCCAGAAAAGTAACGGAAAAAATGCCGCCAGAGTTGTTGCAGTTGAACTGATGATGGGCATGGCAATTTCGCTCACTCCTTTCTGAACGGCTTTAAATCTTGGATAGCCTTCCTCAAAATGGCGGTAGGTATTTTCCACGGCAACAATGGCGTTGTCCACCAGCATTCCCAATGCCATTAGCAGGGCAAACAGAATCATGGTGTTTATGGTATATCCGGTCTCACCCAATATCAGAAAGGATATAAACATCGACATGGGGATGGCAAGTCCTGTAAAAATCGCATTTCGTAAACCCATAAACAGGTAAAGCACTACCATCACAAACAGCATCCCCATGATGATGGAGTTTTCCAAATTGCTTATCTGGTCACGGATATATACCGATTGGTCGTCGGTGATGGTAATGTTCAAATCCTGAGGCAGTGTGTTGTCGGTTTGCTTTTTGTTGATAATGGAGAAGATTTTGTCTGTGGCATCCAATAGATTTTCTCCGCCTTTTTTTACAATCGACAGCGTAACAACCGGTTGTTTGTTTAGTCTTGAAATAGAGGAGCGTTCTTCGAAACCGTCGATGATACGTGCAATATCTCTGAGATACACTACTTTTCCTGCCTCACTTTTTACGATGGTGTTGCGGATATCATCCATGTTCTTATAGTCCGCTTCTGTTCTCACCGCCCGGCGTGTACCATCAACAATGATTTCGCCTGCACCAATGGTCACATTTTCAGACATTAGCGCAAATTCAATATCGCTGAATTGAAGGTTGGTATTCTCGAGCTTACGAGGATCCACGTGAACTTTAATTTCCCGCTCATCTACACCCTTTATGTCAGCTTCACGTACTTCACGAAGTGATTCAAACTCTTCCTGAAGATCTTCGGCAAATTTTTTCAATTCATAAATGCTGTAATCTCCCGAAAGGTTGATGTTAAGGACAGGAAACTCTGAAAAATCCAGATCTTCCGTGATGGGGTCGGTCTCCAAATCATCCGGCAATTCACTTTTTGCTTTGTCAACCTGGTCCTTAGTGTCCTGAAGTGCTTTTTGAACCTCAACATCCGTTTCGAATTCCAATAGAATAAGACTCATATCCTGATAAGATGCGGAGGACATCTCTTTGACTCCGGTGAGATTTTTGAGTTCTTTTTCGATGGGCCTTGTTACAAGATTTTCAATATCCAGAGGACTGTTTCCCGGATAAGGAGTGGAGATCATAATGTAGGGAACAACGATTTCAGGAAACAGTTCCCGCTGCATACTGTTGTACGACATCAATCCGGCGATGAATAGAAAAGCCGTTAGTATGAATATGGTGTTTTTGTTTTTCAGAGCGGCAACAGTAGGAGCAAATTTTCTTTCAACCTTTTTTTCGTTGTCGTTTTCGTTGTCGGGATATTGATTCATCGGATATGTGTTTGTGTTATTTAACATTCAGGACAGAACCATCGGCAACCTGAGCAAATCCTTTGGTGATAATTTCCGTGCCTTCTTTCAGTCCTTCTGTAACCACGGTGTTATTGTTGTCTTTAATGCCTGAGATAATGTATCTTTTTCCGGCTCTTAGAATCCCGTTTTTACCTTCGGAAACAACAAATATAAACTCTCCGTTAAAATCCTTTTTAACCAGAATAGACGGTACCACCAGGGCATTCGGAATACGTGAGATTCGCATTCTCATTTCACCCATCAGGTTTGGTTGCAGACTCAGGTCATTGTTGTCCAGATTGGCCCTGATAGAAAAGGTTCTGCTGTCCGGGTCAATCACCGCCGAAGTCCTGAAAACAGTTGCCTTTTTGAGAATTCCCAGAACCGGGAAAAACACATCCACTGAGTCGCCCTGATTTATTTTGTTCAGATACTCCTCAGAAACATCAGCAGTAATATAGATATCCTCCAGGTTCACAATTCGGGCAAAGGGGATTGATGGTCCGGCCATTTCTCCCTGTTTCTGGAGTAAATTATCCACAACTCCGGGGATCGGGGCTTTTACAACTGCCATATCCATCTGAGCTTCCAGACCCTGAAGTTTTTTTTGTAGAGCCATCATATTAGATTCAGCCTGGAGTAGTTCCACTTCACTTCCAATGTTTTGCTCCCAAAGGTTTTTTCTGCGTTCAAAAAGGGTTGTGGCCAACCGCAGGTTTACCTTTATTTCTTCAATTGACTGCTGAATGGATTCGGTGTTCAGTTTAGCGAGTATCTGCCCTTTTTTGACTTCATCGCCTTCCGTAACCAGAATGGATTGAATGATGCCGGGCGTCTCCGGGCTTACAACAATATTCCGGTCTGTAGATACGATTCCTGATGCCTCAATAAATTGTTCAAAATCTATGGGCTTTAGTATTGAAGTCTCCACATTTACGGCATTTACCGGTGTATCTGTATTCAGTTCGGCTTCCAGGTCAGCAATCTTTTCCTTAAGCTCGTTTAATTCTTTTCTGTAATTTTCGAGTTGCTCCTTTTTTATTTCCTGTTGATCAGCCGGAGCATTTGCGCTACATCCTCCTGTCAGAAAAATTAAAACCGGAAGAGTTAAAAGAAGGAATAATCGTATCATGGTTCATTTTTTTTGGTTGTGTTTAAATTTTATAGTTTTCCGGTTGCTTTCAGGTAGGCATTCCTGGAGTTTAGTACCGCCAGTGCAGCCCTGACATGATTTATTTGTGCCTGGATGTATTGACCTTGTTGTTGAGTTAGTTCAAAACTGCCGGTCATGCCGTTGGAAAACCTGGTTTTTGTTTTTTCATATATATCGAGTGCGAGCATCCTGCTTTCCGAAGCAATTTCGTACTGGTCTATTGCACTGTTGTAATCGGTCAAAGCAGTTAAGCCCTGAGTTTTTATTTGCTGCATGGTTTGGGTTCTGATGTTTTTACTTTTTTTCCATGCCAGTTTTTGCTGAAGTGCCTGTGCATTTCGCATTCCTGAGGAGAAAACCGGGACTGAAACGGATAATCCTACAAACTGAGACTTGTACCATTCGTCTCCAAAGATGTTCCAATCATCTCCGTAACCTGTTTTTTGATAGGTGTAAAAGGCGTTAATCTTCGGCAAATACTGAACTCTGATATTATTGAGTTGCAGTTTTTCACTTTCTACGTTGGTTGAGGCCAACTTATAATCAATATGCTCTTCGGGTGACCATCCTGATTTTTTTACCTCGCCATTGGTAGCTTTTCGGGAAAGGGATGTAAAATCTTCGGTGAGTTTAACCGGTTGTTCTTCATCAAGTCCCATGGAAAAGCGCAATACTGCCAGGGCCACGTCTTTATTTCGTTTGATTTCTAAAATCTGTTTCTCCGATTCCCGAACCATCAGTTTAAGTTGTGATACATCCATGGATTTCCGAAAACCGTTTTCATAAAGGGCTTGGGTTTCCCTGAGCAATGTTTTGTTCACGTTCAGGTTTTCTTCAAATGCTTTCAGATTTTCATCTGCCGACAGGACAAGAAAACAGGCTTTGGCCACCGCATCACGAATTTCAATTTCTGTTTTGGCTGCCTGATGCCTGGTTAAATCCAGGAATACCTGAGTGGCCTGAAGTCCCACGAAATAGGATCCGTTAAAAATCATCTGGGATACGGAGAGTGAATAACTCCCGTCGTAAGCTGTCCCAAAGGAAACAGGTATTTTATCTCCGGCGCCAATACCCGGCGGACGCATATCTTCGGGGACAATTTCAGCCGGGAGCAAACTTACCGGGACATCAATGGAATGATTGTATTGTGCCGAGAAATCGACCTGTGGTAAGCCCGAAGCAATCGTTTCCCATATCTTTTTCTTTGCTGATGCGACATCATATTCTGAACTTATTTTCTGATATGCATGAACAGAGGCATATTCTATTGCCTGTTCTATCGTAAATGACAGGGTGTCTTCGGGTTGAGCCAAAAGGATCGTTGTTCCCCACAAAAGGCATATGGCACACAGAAGTCCTCGTAATTTCAGGTGTCCGAATTTCATTCGTTTAAAATTTTGTAATTATCTGATAAAAAACTAATTGAAAATTTAAGAACGAATGGAACCGCTTCGCTCTCGTATAATATTTTTTAAACATATTCTTTTGTGGTATTAAGCTTAAAAAATATCACGTTCGTTTCATTAGTTTAAGCTTTTATTTTTAAGGTCTAATGGAACTCGAAATCCTTTTAAATATGCACTTTTGTGACAATTTCAAGAAGTTTAAGTTCCTTGCCCGTTTCATGTGTTGTATGTTTTTTAGTGTTCTTTTTGGTTTTCACGGATTGGGCAAAATTCCCCAAAGAAAAGTTGCCCGGATTCAAAATGATTATCAAAGGTAATTATGCACTACTCTGGTAAACGCAGAAAACGAAGGAAGTCCTCTGAGTTTCCGGTGAAGACACGAAAATCATCGGTAAACGGAGGCTGTCAGTCACAAGTATGCGTCCATTCATAAAGAAGTTTTGTTAATTCATTGAATTTGGGGCACTTTAACGATTTGTTTTCCGTTTAAAGAATACTGTGAAAACTCTTTGCTGCCGGGTTATGATAAAAAAACTTCTTTTTCTCTTGTTTTTTGGACTGTTTCTGTTTGCCGGAGACAGTCAGGCACAAATATGGCCTTTCAAAAAACGCAGTCAGGCAGAGAAAGTCACTGAAGATTACCAAAAACGAAAAAGAAACGCCGGCGAGGGAAATTTTTTCAATCAACTACAAACCACTGATCCTAATCGAACCGATCTCAGAGATGATCAGATCTGGAGTGCAGGAACGGCAGCCACCTCTTATTCTAAGGCCGGAAATGTGAGTCTGGCTTCAGCTTCCCGTTACGGAATCAGCCAGGGGGTTGAGTTGCAAACATGGCTGGGCCTCGATTACTGGATTCCCAATGTTTTTGTGAAACGGGAAATTTCGAGAGGCGACCTTTGGGTTTCTTCTCTTCATGGAGCTTATTCTTCCTGGCCCGGCTTGAAACAGGTTTATGACAAAGGTGGACCTTTTCCGGCAGATTCGCTCACCGGTGTACCCTTAACCATTTCCGTCAAAAACCAATTGATGATAAGTAAGCCCTTCTACGATGTGATGGACTGTAATCCTCATCAGCCTTTTTTGGTTCTTACCGCCTTTCTTGCTCTTGATTATGGTTTTGCTTTTACCGACGAAGAGATATATATTGAGGAACGGCATCTGGTTACTCCAAGAAGCAGAGCTTATGCCGGAAAAGGACTGTACGGAACCCTTGGTTTCAGAGGAGATTGGAGAATCAATCCGGTGTTGTATGCACGAGGTGAATTAAGAGGTCTGGTGGGGAAATTCCCTTCAGGGCTGGCTGTTGAGCAACAATCTTCTGTAGAGTATTTCCCTTTCAGGAATTTGTCGCTATCCGGCGGGTATATTGTTGGTATGGGACGTTTTGGAAAAAGATTCTTTTCTTTGTGGCCATTTATCGATTTTTCCTTTTACTTTGGAAGAAAACAGGGACGGAAAAGAGGATTGTTTGAGCAAACCATGTTTTAGCAGAATGTATTAACAAAGCTTAAAGCGGCTTTTAACAAAGCAAAAATCCCTGTTTTTTCCTAAATTCGCATCATTTTTGGGTGTAAACCTCAGGTAATTTTTTGTTGTATGTGGATTCGTATTGCCAGTTTTATTCTTCGAAACCGGCTCCCTATTCTGATTGTTTTGGGCCTTATAACTGTTTTTATGGGGTTTCAGTCACGCAAGATAGAGATGTCTTATCAGTATGCCCCGTTGTTGCCGGAGGATGATCCTGTTTATGAGGAATATGAGGCGTTTGCAGAGCAGTTTGGGAATGAGGGAAACCTTATTGTACTTGGGGTTCAGGATTCTTCTTTTTTCGAGGCAGGTCATTTTCAGAATTGGCAGCAGTTGTCTCAAAATATTGAAGACATCAACGGGGTTACTTCGGTGCTTTCAGCTTCCGACTCTTACCAGTTGATTCGTGATCAGAAAAACAGGAAATTTGCTGTACAATCTGTTTTTAACGATTCCCCGGAGCAGGGAACGCTGGATTCATTAAAAAATATTTTTAACCGGTTGCCTTTTTATGAAGGGTTGCTGTATAATCCTGAAACAGATGCTTATCTGTTGGGTATTACTCTTGACAAGGAAGTACTGGAGAGTCCTGCCCGGGTTGGATTGATTGAATCCATCAAGGAGCAGGGGCGTACTTATGAGCAGGCTACCGATAACGAATTACATTATTCCGGGCTACCCTTCATCCGTGTTGAAACGGCCGAGATGATAAAGAAAGAGCTGAATATGTTCATTTGGCTGGCTCTTGGAATTACCGCAATCATTATTTTCCTGTTTTTCCGATCTTTTAAGGTTACCATTTTTTCTATGCTGGTGGTTGGTGTAGCAGTTATCTGGGCTCTTGGCTGGCAGGGAATTATGGGCTTCAAAGTCACCATTCTCACGGGGATGATTCCGCCTTTGATTATTGTGATAGGCATACCAAACTCAGTATTTCTTCTCAATAAGTTTCATCATGAGTTTAGGAATCACGGGAATAAAATAAAATCGCTGCAGCGGGTTATTCGTAAGATAGGTAACGCTACTTTTCTGACAAATCTGACTACAGCCAGTGGCTTTGCTACCTTTATATTTACAAGTAGTGATCTGCTCATTGAGTTCGGAATCATGGCCGCTATCAATATTATGATGGTTTTTGTGCTCTCCTTATTGATGATTCCGATTATCTTTAGTTTTCTGGATGATCCCAAAGAACGTCATGTTCAGCATCTTGAGCGACCATTCTTTGAAAAAATCATCAACAAGCTGGTGCATATTTCATTGAGGCATAAGAAAATTGTTTTTCTGGGAACGATCGTTCTGTTGGTATTTGGAGGGTATGGGATTTCAAATATGAAAACCACCGGGTTTATGCTCGATGACGTGCCCCATGATCACTATTTGTACAAGGATTTAAAATTCTTCGAAAAACATTTTAGCGGATTGATGCCTCTGGAGATAATGATAGACACAAAGAAGCCCAAGTCAGTTATTGCGCAGAGTACACTTCAGAAAATGGATGGGTTGCAGAAAGAATTGCAAAAATTTCCCGAGCTTTCTCAAGGGTTGTCTTTGTTGAATGTGGTTAAATTTTCCCGTCAGGCTTATTACAATGGAAATCCGGCTTATTACAGTATTCCCGGAGCCATGGACCGTAATTTTATTCTTTCTTATTTGCCACAGGGGGGCAGTACTGGAGCCGGAATTGTCCGTTCTTTTGTTGACTCAACACAGCAAAAAGCCAGAATTAGCTTTAGGATGGCAGATGTGGGAACCACCAGGATGATAGAGCTGGACAAAGAAATAAGGGCTGTTGTTGATTCTGTTTTCCCTTCTTCCGAGTATGATACATCGGTAACCGGTTCCAGCGTGGTGTTTTTTAAAGGGACCGATTATCTGATCCGAAATCTTTTCATCAGCCTTGGTCTGGCCGTTTTGTTGATTGCTACCTTTATGGCCTGGATGTTCAGATCCAAAAGAATGGTTGTGGTTTCGTTATTCCCTAACCTTGTCCCACTAATTACCACTGCTGCTTTAATGGGCTTTTTTGAAATTCCCATCAAACCTTCCACTATTCTGGTATTCAGCATTGCGTTTGGTATTTCCGTGGATGATACCATCCATTTTCTGGCCAAATACAGGCAGGAGCTGGGACAAACCAACTGGAGCATACGGGCCGCTACAGTGCTGGCTTTGAAGGAGACCGGTCGAAGTATGATTTATACTTCTATTATACTTTTCTTCGGATTTGGTATATTTACGGTGTCGGGGTTTGGAGGAACTGTTGCTTTGGGAGCATTGGTGGCGTTTACCCTTTTGGTTGCTTTGTTCTCCAATCTGATATTGCTTCCTTCATTATTACTGGGACTGGAGCGATTGATCACCAACGAATCGTTTAAGGAACCAATGTTGACCATTTACAACGAGGAAGAAGATATTGATTATGATGAACTGAAAATAGATCAGAATTCCGGCAAATCCAATATGTCAGAGGATCCGGAGCCTACTCAAAAATAGGATACTATGTCCAAAATTGAAGATTTCCGCCAGATTATTGATGATCAAATCAGGATGCTGGAACGTCCGCTCAGACCTGAGGGTCTTTACGATCCCGTTAAGTACATTCTTTCTCTGGGAGGGAAAAGATTAAGGCCTGCTTTATGCCTTACTTCTGCTGCACTTTTTGGTGACTATTCAGCAGCTGTTCTTCCGGCTATCGGGCTTGAGGTTTTTCATAATTTCACCCTTCTGCACGATGATATTATGGATCAGTCTTCGGTTCGTCGGAACCAACCGACGGTACATGAAAAATGGGATAACAATACCGCCATTCTTTCAGGAGATGTAATGCTGATTAAAGCCTATGAATTGATGGCAAAGAGTCCGGTCGGGGTGCTTCCGCAGGTACTTGAGGTGTTTAACAAAACAGCAACGGAAGTGTGTGAAGGGCAGCAATTCGATATGGATTTTGAAAAAACTACCGACGTTACAGAAGACGGATACCTGGATATGATTCGTTTGAAAACGGCCGTGCTTATTGGTGCCAGCCTGAAAATCGGGGGGATTCTGGGAGGAGGAAGCTTGCGCGATTGCAGCCTGCTCTACAAATTCGGACAGGATATCGGCATGGCTTTTCAACTTCAGGACGACTGGCTGGATGTATATGGAGACCAGGAGGCCTTCGGGAAAAGAATTGGAAATGATATTCTTACCAACAAAAAAACTTTTCTTCTGATTACCGCTCTGAACCGTTTAGAAAATGAATCAAAAAAGGAACTTTTGGATTGGTTGGAACGTAAGGAGTATTTAGCGGAAGATAAAATTGCCGCTGTGACTCATCTTTTTGATGAAGCCGGAGTTTCTGAATTAACCCGAAAAAAACGTGATGATTTCTTCTCCAGGGCTATTGAAAACCTTGAAAAAATGGGAGGAAATAAGGATATTAAAAACGAACTTCAGACTTTTGCTCATGATTTGATGGCCAGAGCACGCTAATATCTCCGTTTTTTTGATTAAATTCGGTTGAAAATAAATGTGTTTACCATGTCGCATATCAAAGGTAAAATAGCACAGGTTATCGGACCTGTGGTGGATGTGAATTTTGAACAACAAACAGAGCATCTTCCAAAAATTAACGAAGCACTTGAAATTGAACGAGACAAGGGTGATGTGTTGATTCTTGAATGCCAACAGCACATCGGAGAACATGCGGTGCGATGTATTGCAATGGATTCAACTGATGGACTGAAGCGTGGAATGGATGTGATATCCAGAGGAGAGGCTATCTCTATGCCTTCCGGGGACAATGTGAAAGGTCGCCTGATGAATGTGGTTGGAAACGCCATTGATGGGCTACCCGATATAAAAACTGCCGACAGGAGTCCGATTCACAAGCCGGCGCCCGACTACGATACACTTTCTACCGAAACAGAAATTCTTTTTACGGGAATCAAAGTAATTGACCTGATTGAACCTTATGCCAAAGGAGGTAAAATTGGCCTTTTTGGTGGTGCCGGTGTGGGAAAAACTGTTTTGATACAGGAACTTATTAATAATATTGCCAAAGGTTACAGTGGCTACTCCGTTTTTGGTGGTGTTGGTGAACGTACCCGTGAGGGAAACGACCTGCTTCGGGAAATGGTGGAAGCGGGCATTGTGGATTATGGTGAGGAATTTAAAAAGAGTCTGCAGAAAGGCGATTGGGACATCGAAAAGGTGGACCAGGAAGCGCTAAAAAATTCGCAGGTTTCTATGGTTTTCGGACAAATGAATGAACCGCCCGGAGCGAGAGCCCGGGTTGCTTTGTCTGCACTCACTGTGGCAGAAACCTTCAGAGACCGTGGAAGCAATGATGGGGGTGGAAGTGATGTATTGCTTTTTATCGATAATATTTTCAGATTTACCCAGGCGGGGTCAGAGGTGTCAGCTCTTTTGGGACGAATGCCCTCAGCAGTGGGCTATCAGCCTACCCTTTCTTCCGAGATGGGCGCCCTTCAGGAACGGATTACCTCTACCAATACCGGTTCAATTACGTCTGTTCAGGCTGTTTATGTACCTGCAGACGACCTAACCGACCCGGCTCCTGCAACGACTTTTACGCATCTGGATGCAACCACTGTATTGAGTCGTAAAATTGCCGAGTTGGGAATCTATCCTGCTGTGGATCCGCTCGATTCCACCTCCCGAATCTTATCTCCTGAAATTGTTGGTGAAAAGCATTATCAAACAGCCCAGAAGGTTAAGGAAATCCTTCAACGATATAAAGAGCTACAGGACATTATTGCTATTTTGGGGATGGAAGAGCTTTCGGAGGAGGACAAACTGGTAGTGGCAAGGGCACGTAGAGTGCAGAGATTCCTGTCGCAGCCGTTCCATGTTGCGGAGCAATTTACCGGGATCAAAGGACAGCTGGTCTCTATCGAAGATACCATCAAAGGTTTTAATATGATTTTGGACGGAGAAACCGATAAGTATCCCGAAGCTGCATTTAATTTGGTGGGAACCATTGAGCAAGCCATCGAAAAAGGGGAAAAACTGCTTAAGGAAGCTAAACAGAAGTGATGGAAGATCTTTATCTGGAGATAATTACGCCTGAGAAAATTCTTTACGACGGACACGTAGGAATGGTTGAAGTTCCCGGAGCCGCAGGACGTTTTGTGCTGTTGCGCGATCATGCTCCCATAATCTCCACTCTGATTCGGGGGACTGTCCGGGTCATCGGAAAAGACGGATATGACCATTCCTTTAAATGCAAACAAGGGGTGGTGGAATGTCATGACAATCATACCATTGTTCTTATGGATGAGATCCCTGATGAGAATAAGGCTGATCTTTAACTAAACTTTGTTTTTGGTTTCCGACCAAATAGTTTTTTTACATATAAAATCACTGGTGTCCGGTTAAATATTTTAGATTGCTTCACTACGTTCGTAATGACAGGCACTTAGGGAGATTTGGCCGATAACCAACCCCATCCTCCCTAAATTAATCCAGTAAAAACAAGTCATTGCGGGGAAACCGGAGCAATCTAAACAGGTAAAACCATATTTCTCCGGACAATAGTGATATAAAATCCCCAACAGTATAATTTTTATGTCCCTCCCTGGGAGGGACAAAGGGAGGCCATTTTCCTTCTTAGGAGGGACATGGGAGGCCTTTTTTATATTTTCATGACTGATTTCCTGTTTTTTGTCGGTGGTTTCCCTATTTTTGTCAAATATTATTCAGAAAGTATTAACGGAAAGTATTTTCCTGAGCTTGTTGTTCCGGGGAAATGGTTTTCAAAAACGAAGCAAAGATGACTTTTAGCGAAACCTGTAACAAGATTTTTATTCAGACCACAGAGCACTATCACAAGTTTGACAATGTGGATGCTACCCCTGAAAATCCTTATGAAGAGGGAACTATTGAGGATTTGCTTTTTAGAAAGAACTGGATTGATGCTGTTCAGTGGCACCTGGAAGATATTATTCGGGATCCGGAAATTCAACCCGATGAAGCCCTGAAAATTAAGCGTCGCATCGATAGTTCTAATCAGGACAGAACTGATTTGGTTGAGTCTATCGATGATTTCTTCATGGAGAAATATAAAGATGTAAAGATTGCATCTGATGCAACGATCAATACAGAAAGTCCTGCCTGGGCCATCGATCGTCTATCTATCCTTGCACTCAAGATTTATCATATGGAGCAGGAAGTTAAGCGTACCGATGCTTCTGCTGAACATCTGGAAAAGTGTAATCTGAAGCTTTCTGTATTGCTTCAGCAGCGCGAAGACCTGAGTACCGCAATCGATCAATTGATTGCCGATATAGAAGCAGGGAATAAGTACATGAAAACCTATAAACAAATGAAGATGTACAACGATCCTGCATTGAATCCCATTTTGTATAAAAACAAGAAATAGGTTTTGAAAAAAAGAATTCTTGTTTTTCGGTTCAGCGCACTGGGCGATGTAGCTATGACCGTCCCTGTTTTGTGGTCATTTCTGGACAAATACCCCGACCATGAGATTTGGTTTGTGTCAAGACCTTTTGCAAAAGATTTGGTAGCGCCGTTGCCCCGCGTTCACTTTTTTCCTGTTGATTTAAAGCAGAACCATAAAGGTTTGCCAGGACTTTATGGTCTGTTCAGGGAGTTAAAAAAGATGGGCCCCTGGGAAGCAGTGGTTGATTTGCATAGCGTATTGCGCACACATGTGCTGACATCTTTGTTTGCAATCACAGGAACGAAAGTTGCCAAAATCGATAAAGGTCGTTCAGAAAAAAAGAAGCTGACTCGTAAAGACAACAAGGTTTTTAAGGCTCTGCCGACAACCGCCGACCGTTACAGACAAACCTTTGGCAAAGCAGGATTACCGTTTGAATTGCAAAACTTTCCCGGAAAAACATTATACGGAAAAGACTCGCTTGATTCAAAATGTCCCCCTTGGGGGAATTTAGGGGGCTCCCCTCTTCTTGTCGGAATCGCTCCTTTTGCCAAACATCAATGGAAGATGTGGCCCGAAGAGAAGATGCTGGAACTACTGAAGCTTCTTGACGAGAGAGGAGTTTCCGTCATTCTTTTTGGCGGTCCCGGGGAGGAACAGAAAAAACTGGAAGGATGGGTCGCTAACCTGGGAATGGCTCAAACCTTTGCAGGTAAGTTAACAATGTCAGAAGAGCTGGAGTTGATGTCTCAACTTAACATTATGGTATCTATGGATTCCGCCAATATGCATTTGGCAAGCCTGTCAGGAATCAGGGTGGTAAGCATCTGGGGGGCAACACACCCCTATGCCGGATTTATGGGATACGGGCAGTCACAGGCGGATGCAGTACAAGTAAATTTGGATTGTCGTCCTTGTTCCGTTTTTGGTAACATACCCTGTCACAGAGGCGATTTCGCCTGCATGGAACGCATTACAGCTGATATGGTTTTGGAACGAATTTTAGAAATATAAACGACTGTTGGCCGGGAAATGAAGATTGTATTAATAAACTCAATAGGAAAAAATAAGTGGGGCGGCGGAGAAAAATGGATGGTTATGGCTGCTACCGGACTTATGTCAATGGGGCATAATGTTGTGGTAGTTTGTCGAAAAAATTCTGTTCTTAGCAAAAGAGCAAATGCAGAAAATCTTACTGTTGAGGAAATTGCCGCCAATTCCGACTTTGATTTGATTGCCTGTTGGCAATTTTGCAGGTTTTTCAAGGAATTTCAACCTGAAGCAGTTATAGGTTGCCAAAACAAAGACTGGCGGGTAGCCTCTGTTGCGTTGAAAACGATTGGTTCCGCTGCAAAGGTTTATAGTCGGCAGGGCTTACAGTTACTTAAAAATCACTGGTGGTACAAGTGGACGGTAAGACTTTTTTGCGATGGTATCATCACCAATACGCATACCATTAAAAAAGAATATGAATCTTTTCTGCCCGTCGAAAAAGATTTTATTAAAGTGGTTTTTAATGGTGTGGAGAAGGTTCCGCAAAATGTTTCAACCTTCGATTATCGGGAATATATCCCTTCTGAAGAAAATGATCCTATAATTGTCTTGTCAACAGGTCGTTTGGCAAAACAAAAAGGATTTAAGTATCTTATTTCCGTAGCGGCTGATATTATTCAACAGCATCCTAATGTTTATTTCTTTTTGGCGGGTCGTGGAAAACTTGAAGATAAGCTAAAAACCCAGGTTGAAAAACTTGGGATAGAGAAAAATTTTATCTTTTTAGGTTTTGTAGAAGATATTCACCCATTACTAAAGGCTGCTGATGTTTTTGTATTTCCATCTCTCTATGAGGGTATGCCTAATTCATTATTGGAAGCCATGGCACATGGGTTATTGGTGATATCCAGCAATGTAAATGGAGTGCAGGAACTTATAGAGGATGGTGTAAACGGATATACGGTAGAACCTGGGAATGTTGATTCTTTGTATAATGTGTTGAATCATGTTGTCTCTAATCGAAGTGATATAAGTATTCTTGGAGAGAAAGCCCGGCATTTTATTTTTGATAATTTTGCTGTAGAGAAGATGGTTAAAAATTTAAATGGTGTTTTATGTGTAAATAAAACAGTTGACAGCTAATTTCGGAATGAGCTTTATTTCTGAGATTTAATAATCGTAAGTTTGTTGAAAAAAGATTTTAGCTTGTAATAATTTCGTTCAAAAAAATACAAATAAAAATTGTGCCAGTCTAATACTGTAAGAGCTGGTTTTAATGTAAAATTCGTTTTGGTTTTACTTGAGTCCATCTTGTCGCAGAGCCCCGCGATAATATTGAAAATATTGTAATCTTCGAGCACAAGATCTTTGCTTGTTTTTAATGCATCAATGTTTTTTTCATAGATGTCATTTTCTATAATTTCATCAATAGTCTTTATTGCTTCATCCCAGTTGTGGATATCAATTGCCCTGTGGGATCCCTCTGGAAAATAATCTGAAATATTTGGACATCCGTAATATATTGGAAAGGTACCGGAAAGAAAGCAGTCTGAAATTTTTTCTGTCCAATATAGTCTGGTAGATGAATTTTCAATAGCGATGTGATACTTATATGGAGCTAAAACGTCCCATTTGTCTTTAAAATCATTAATACCTCTTCCAAAAACATCTATTTTATCCCCATAATGTTCTTTCAGTTTTTTAACAAACTTTATTCTATCCTGGTGCCCTTTGGTAAATGCTTTATTGCTGGTAATTACTGAAATCAATTTTTTCTTTTCCGGGAAGTCAGAATTCTTGAGGTCATCATATGTTTTAGTAACATTGACGACGTCTCTTTCTTTTTTATACCCGACATACCATGGCAGAACCGGTTGGATATAGTGCGCATTTTTGTCTTTTATGTTTTGTTGACAAGTAGCATGTACTCCAAACTGATTTCTGTATTTTCTCGGAAAATTAACAATTGATCGTGGTTCCGAGGTTAATAGGATTGTATTCTCTGGAGATACAAAATAAGTTTTCTTAGTTTTTAGATGTTTATTACGAACGACCCAGAAATCAGGGTCTTCAATTTCCTGATCTATAAAAAAAATATATTTTCCGCATTTTGATACTCCAGCACTTTGGGGAGTTTGTCTTAATTGATAATTGTTATTTTTGAAGGTTGTTATTTTAACTTTATACATAAAGCTATGTTATTAATCCAATATTGCTGGAGTTGTTAAACTTACTCTATAATAGTTTTTTCGTTAACCCCACAATCCCACTCCTTGACCGGGACGCTCCAGTCACCGTATTTTTCAGTTAAATAGTCCTTGTAATGGGCAGGAACCCTTAAATCGCGTCCTAAGAACTTAATTTTGTCATAGGTCTCATAGTATTTAGCATCAACCTTCATAACCCTGTCCTTTGCCTGCCAATAATAAAAATCACCATCAGTCTTTTTTATGAAGAGATCACAAACCAAGATTTCACTATTAATAAAGGGACTGAATTCCTTAAAAAGAAATTTAAAGAGCGGTTTTATTTTGATTAAAAATATATCTCCTTTTTTAAATGGGCCAACATCCTTTTTGCTTTTTCGGACAGAAAATTTATATCCTCTTCGTAAAAAATACCAACGAAGATTCAAAATCTTTTGCAAGTCTGAAGGGTTAATGGAAAAATCGATGTCATGATCCCATGGCAATAGGTTTTGATCTCTTACAATTCCCAGTAGCGTTCCTCCTTCAAGAAAATAATTGATATTAAAATGTTCAAAAGTATCAATCATCTTCAAAAAAGACAGAAAAGCATATCGGTGGGTCTGTTTGTTTTCAAAATCAAGTGCATTTCTTCCCATAAAGCATTTTTCAAAAAATTTGTGCAAAGGTATATTAATTGTCTGTTCATCAACAGATATTTATCATTATTTTGTATGTTTGCAATTGGAGTTATGATGTTTACTGAATAATTACCTTTGAAGTTTTGTTTCGGTTGAAATTTTTGGGAATAATAATATGAATGAATAGCTTCGCAAATCCTTATCTTAGCCTCAATAACATTATATTCTTAATTCTTGTTTCTTTTTTAGCCTAAAGCAAATATTTTTAATAAGTGGAAATTTTTTGGCAAAGCTTCCGTTTAAATGAATTGATTTTCAAGATATAAGGAATTTAAAAACACAGTAACTAACAACGCATGAAAGTCGTAATTTTAGCAGCAGGAATTGGTTCCAGGTTAGGAAATCCTTTGCCTAAGCCCTTAACAACGTTAAAAAACGGGAAATCAATAATGCAATTGCAAACGGAAAATATTTCTTCTTATTTTGATGCAAAAGATATTTTGACTGTTGTTGGGTTTAAAAAAGAGGTTGTCATGGAAGCATTTCCATCTTCATTATATGTATATAACCCTCAATATGATCAGACAAATACATCTAAAAGTTTACTTCGTGCACTCAAAAAAGCTGAAAATGAGGCTGTTTTGTGGATGAACGGTGATGTTGTTTTTGAAGGGAGATTGTTTGAAGTTATAATGCCGTATATAAAAAGCGATGACTCTTTTATTTGCGTAAACAATGAAGAGTGTGGAGAAGAAGAAGTTAAATACAAAACAGATGGTAAAGGTTCTGTAACTGAACTATCTAAAAAAGTTAAAGATGCTGAAGGAGAGGCAGTTGGTATTAATTTCATTTCCTCAGCAGATATTCAGGCATTTATCAAACGCCTAGAAGAAGTGGATGACAATGACTACTTTGAAGCAGGAATAGAGCTCATGATAAAAAAGGATGGCGTAAAGATATTGCCTATTGATATATCGGCATATAATTGTATGGAAGTGGATTTTCAAGAAGACCTCGACAACGCCAATAAAATGCTTTAAAATTCTGCTTGATGAAGGTTGTATTATTTTGTTATCATCCTTATGCTTTTGGGATTCTTATGCCCCTGAATGATGCTCTTGTTGAGCAACAGCACTCAATAGTATGGTATGTAAGAGAGGTAATTGCTGAACATTTTAAACTGAAGGATGAAGTTGAATGGACATCTTCCATTGCAGAGATAAACAGGTTTTCACCTGATGTTATTTATGTGCCCGGGAATGAGGTCCCCCATTACCTTCGCGGGGTAAAGGTTCAAATTTTTCATGGATTAGCCGGAGAAAAAAAGGGTCATTTTAGAATTCGTGATTACTTCGATCTCTATCTTACTCAAGGACCATATTTTACAAGACGTTTTAAAGAACTTGCCCTAAAACACGGAGATTTTGATGTGGAAGAAACCGGGTGGTGCAAACTCGACTCCCTTTTCAATAAGAAAGATGTTTATACCGACTATAAAGAAAATTTAATTAAAACATACGAGGTTAAGAATATATTGCTCTATGCACCAACTTTCTCACCATCTCTAACGTCTGTTCCATCCCTGTTAAAACAATGGGAAAAATTTCTTGATAAAAATACAAACTGCCTCCTCTTTATTAAATTCCATGACTTGATGGATCCACGTTGGAAGCAGAAATATAAAAGTGTGTTGGAACCATATCCAAATGTTGTATTTGTTGATGAACCTGATATCATCAAATACCTGGTTGTTTCTGACCTTATGATTAGTGATACATCCTCTGTTGTGTATGAATTTTTGCTTCTTAATAAACCGGTTATTACCTTTAAGTCAACATCCGAAAATATTTGCTGGGATAATTTTGAAGAAACTGAAAAACTTTCAGAAAAAATTACAGAATCATTAACAGAAGACCCTTTTGGTAGCCAAAGAAAAAGAGTTATTGAAGAATATCATCCATATAATGATGGAAAATCTTCTTTTAGAATGATTGATGCTGTGAAAACATACATTAGCATGAACGGAGTCCCTGAAAGGAGAAAGCTAAACCTATACAGACGATTTAAAATACGAAAGCTCTTTGGCCCTAAGCCTGAATAATCTGGGGTGGTTCATTATTCCTGTTGATATATGTAACAGTTTGGTAACTCTTGAAATCTGCTTTGTCTTTCTTTTCGCATTTTCACTATTTTTGTCAGTTCATATTTAAACTTGCTGTTAATGATGAAGCAGTATCTTCTTACTTTCGTTCGGGTGTTTCTGTTCTGGTTGTTATTTTTCGCTTTTTTCAGGGCTGTATTTATAGCGGCCAATTATGGTTATGCTGACAATACTCCTATATTAACCACCTTGGCTTCTTTTGGCCCCGGACTTCGGATGGATCTCTCTTTTTCGGGATACCTGATGGTGCTTTCTGCTTTTGCGCAGGTGGTTTCGTTGCTTATTCAAAGGAAATTTTGCAGACAGTGTCTTCTGTGGATGCATTACTTTCTGATTCCTGTTTTCGCAGGCCTGTTGCTCGGGGATATAAATCTCTTCAGGTATTGGGGAGGGCATCTCAACAGCGAAGCTGTTGCATTTCTGGGAACTCCCGGAATTATTCTGAATTCAATTCACTGGAGTGAAGTTTTGATCTTTTTTGTTGTTTTAGCGGGGTTTTCATGGGGTACGATTGTACTGTTTAAAAGATATGTGGTTAGAAACATGTTGACTGAAGGTTTTACCTGGCCCAGGGCAGCTATTAATGCAGGTATTACATTGTTTTTGGCCGCTTTGATGATTGTTCCAATACGCGGAAGTTTCGGGGTTGCTCCTATTAATACCGGAGCTGCTTATTTCTCCAACTATTTGTTTGCCAACAATGCAGCAGTCAATCCCCTTTGGAATCTGGCTTATTCGATGAAACGAAGTGGAATAAAAGATGGGCAGTACCGGTTTGTTGAAAATGAGGTTGCAGAAAGTCAGTTTGCTGATTTGATGCGGCAATCCGGCGAGTTCACACCTCTACTCAATACCCGACAGCCCGATATTGTGGTTGTTTTATTGGAGGGGTTTTCTGCGCAGGCGATAGAGACATTGGGAGGAGCACCCATTACCAAAAATTTAGAAAGACTTAAAAAGGAAGGTGTTTTCTTCAACAATATTTTTTCCACCAGCTTCAGATCCGATTATGGCATGGTTGGAGTATTGGCCGGATATCCCGGAATTCCGGGTTATTCTATTATGCAATACCCTGATAAATCCCGGAAGCTGAATTTTATCCCTCAAAAGCTAAAAAGCGAAGGCTATAACGACCTGAACTTTATTTACGGAGGAGACATGGCTTTTAAAAACCTTAAATCATTGATTACGCTTTCCGGTTTTGGTGACGTGGTGGACATTGGGGATTTCCCATTGGAGAACAGAGGACAAAAGTGGGGTGTGCATGATGAATTCACTTTCAGAAAGTTTGCATCCATGATAGAAGAATCTGAATCACCCTCTTTCAATTTCATGTTTACATTGAGTAGCCATGAGCCGTTCGATGTTCCTATGGAGCGCGTTTACCAGGATGATTACTTTAATTCGGTTCATTATACCGACAGTTGCCTGGGTGAATTTGTTGATGAATTGAAAGAAAGTGCGCTGTGGGACAATTCTCTGGTAGTGCTGATTGCCGATCACGGAGTTTCAGGCCCCGAAAAACTGGGTTATACGGATGCGCGCCGATACCGGATTCCTATGTTGTGGACCGGAGGTGCATTGGAAGTACAGGATACAGTTATCGATACTTACGGATCGCAAGCCGATCTGGCAGCGACATTGCTTGCCCAACTGGGGATTGAAACCAATGAGTTTAAGTTCAGTAAAAACATCTTAGATAGGGATACCTCCGGATTTGCTTTTTTGCAATATCCTGATGGCTTCGGATATGTGGATCGAAATCAGTTCCAGATGTTTGATAAAAGTAACTACACCCCCTTGGTACTTGATGGTGCAAAAAATCAGGCGGATAGTTTGAAGGCCAAAGTTTTTATGCAGATGGTGGCAACCGATTTTAATGAAAGAATTAATAATGGTAAAAAATAATCTGAAAAGAAGTGATTTTGAGGTAATGGCGCCTGTGGGTTCGTATGAATCGCTGATGGCTGCCATTCAGGGTGGAGCAGATTCTGTTTATTTTGGCGCGGAGCAATTGAATATGCGTTCCCGGTCGTCGAGCAATTTTACTACTGAAGATTTGCGTGAGATTGTTCATATAGCTTCTGGGCATAAGGTAAAAACCTACCTTACGGTTAACACTGTTCTTTACGACAAGGATATTCCAGTGATGCATAAGCTGATTGAGGCGGCTAAAGAGAGTGGGATTTCGGCAGTTATTGCTTCTGATCAGGCGGCAATCAATTATGCCAACAGTATCGGAGTGGAAGTGCATATTTCCACCCAGGTGAATATCTCCAATGTGGAAGCCCTGAAGTTTTACAGTCACTTTGCCGATGTGGTGGTGTTGGCACGTGAGTTGAATATGGACCAGGTCAGAGCCATTTATGAAGCTATAGAAAAAGAGCAGATTAAAGGACCTTCCGGTGAGTTGATTCGTATCGAGATGTTCTCGCATGGAGCCCTGTGTATGGCAGTATCGGGGAAGTGTTACCTGAGTCTTCATCAACTCAATTCATCAGCCAATCGTGGAAGTTGCCTTCAACCATGTCGGCGCAGCTATATTGTGACCGAAAAGGACACCGGTCAGGAGTTGGAGGTTGATAACGAGTATATTATGTCGCCCAAGGACTTGAAAACCATTCATTTCATCAATAAGATGATGGATGCAGGTGTACGGGTATTTAAAATTGAAGGAAGGGCCCGGGGACCGGAATATGTGAAGACCGTTGTTGCAAGTTATAGCGAAGCCATCAATTCTGTATTGGATGGCAGCTATTCGCAGGATAAAATTGCTCAATGGGATCAACGTCTTACATCTGTCTTTAATCGTGGTTTCTGGGATGGTTATTATCTTGGACAGAAACTGGGAGAATGGAGCGCTAACTATGGTTCTCTTGCAACCCGGAAAAAGGTGTATCTCGGAAAAGGAACCAACTATTTTCCTAAAATAGGGGTTGCCGAATTTGTGCTGGAAACCAAGAGTCTAAAAGTAGGGGATGAAATTCTGATCACAGGGCCCACCACGGGTGTGGTTGAAATGAAAGTTCCTGAAATCAGGGTCGATTTACAACCTGTGGAGGAAGCCATGAAAGGCGATCGGTTATCAATTCCTGTAAAAGAGAAAATTCGACGATCTGATAAATTGTATAAGTGGGTAAGTCCCGATCATAAATAGTGCTTGCAAGGAAACGACAATTGCTGCGTTATGCTCGGCTTCAAAACAGTCATTTACGAAAAGTAAACTCTTGTTTTTCAGTCATCGCAAGCCTTGCACTTGCCGTCTTCTTGTCAAGCACTGGTGAAAAACATGTTTTTTTTGCCGGTACTAAATAGGCTGTGCAGAAAAAAAGCTCAACTCTCAACCCTCAACCTTCTAACGCTCTAAAAACTGTCTCATGCAATACCAGGGTAACCTTGTAAAGATGTCCAGCAAGCTTGATGGAAATAATGTTTCTTATACGCTCATACTGGAAGAGAATGAAATTGATATGACCCAAATGCTGGGAAAATCTTTGACTTTGACTTATCAGAAAAAGATAAATTGTATTAAGTGTGGGAAGGAGACTAAAAAGTCTTTTGGACAAGGATTCTGTTATCCTTGTTTTACTTCTGCTCCAGAAGCAAGTGATTGTGTGCTTCGTCCCGATCGTTGTAAGGCACATCTGGGAATTTCGCGCGATATGGTCTGGTCGGAAGATCATTGCCTGAAACCTCATATTGTTTATCTGGCAGTGAGTGGAGGATTGAAAGTAGGGGTAACCAGACTTTCCCAGGTACCAACAAGGTGGATTGACCAGGGAGCAGATCGGGCTGTGCGGCTTTGTCAGGTGCCAAACAGACATATTGCCGGGGTTATGGAGAAATTTCTAATGACTCAGTTTGGCGACAAAACCAACTGGAAGAAAATGGTCACCAATGAGGAATTTTCAGGAATTGACCTTCTTGCAGAGAAGCAAAAAGCTATAGATTCCTTGCCTTCGGAACTTCAGAAGTATGCCCTTAAGGAAGATGATAAGGTTTATGATTTTTCATATCCGGTGGATCAATGGCCCGTGAATCCTACACAGCATAACCTTGATAAGGATGCTGTTATTCAAGGTAAGCTGCAGGGTATTCGTGGACAATATCTCTTTTTTGAGGGAGAAAAGGTTTTGAATGTCCGGAGGTTTTCCGGGTACAAAATTCAGTTGGCTGTGGATTAAACAAAATAAAGATTCTTTCTATAAAGAGCCCGAATTCAGGCCGTTTCGTTGATGTGCCTTTGTGTTTTTTAATGTTCATTGTAAAAAATTGAGTTTTAAAAAGAAACCAAACTCAAGCAATTACGTAGCAATGTGATATATAATCAGAAAACGATTGTATTGAAACACAGCTCTTCTGTATTTCAGGTTATCACCCTGTAAAACAGAAGTGAAGAATAATATTTGCCGGAAATTCCGGTGAAGGGGTTACTTAGAAATAAAAATTTATTTAAGCAAAATGAAAAAGTTTTACTTGATGTTGGCATTATTGATGATAATGCCGGTTTTGATGCAGGGCCAGGTGGCGAAGTATAAGGCAGTTTTTACTCTTAATTTTATTCGCTATATTGGTTGGCCTGAAGCTGCACGTCAGGGAGATTTTGTAATCGGAGTGTTGCAGGACTCTGATATTGCAAGACGAATTGATCAGCAGACCGGTGGAAAGAAATTTGGGTTTCAAACCGTAGTGGTTAAAGAGTTTAAATCTCTGGATGATGTTACCGATTGTCAGGTTTTGTTTGTTTCCGACAGATCCGGATTTTCACGCAATGCCGCGCAGATAAAGCAAAAATTGGGCAATAACTCTCTTATTGTTACTGAAAGCGAAGGTGCAACCGACCACGGATCTATGATTAATTTTGTGGTGCGGAATGAAGTTCTTAAGTTTGAGATTCATAAAGGGAATGCTTCAAGCAATGGGCTTCAGATTAGTTCCAGGTTGGAAAATATGTCTTCGGCCATTGTGTTGTGATCATTATAATATTGTAATTTTACTATAAGCCCCGGGCTGCTTTATCCATATCAGTCCAGGGATTTTTGTTGATTCAGTCACCAATAATCCCGGGTATATGAAAAAGTCTTGTTCATGAAACTAAAATACAATTTAAACATAGCCCAAAAACTGATTTTTGGTTTCGGGCTTATACTTGTGGTTATTCTGATAAACTCAGTTCTTACACTAGGAACACTCACCAAAAGTAAAAATCTTACCAACGGGGTTACCAGTGTTTACTCCCCCACCACTGAAATGCTGGGCGACTTGGAGATGATGGTTACTCAGACCAAGATGCTGATTAAAAACTGGGTTTATATCGACCGTCAGGCAGATACTCCGGATAAAGTTCGTCTGGAAACCATCCATAATCAGGATTTTCCTCAATTAAAGGAGGAGTTGCTTTCTCTTTCAAAAGAGTGGGAAAGTGAACAGGATCAGGAAGTTCTGAATAATGCACTGCATGAAATTGATTCTCTTTTTACAATGCATCAATCCATTATGGGCTTATTGAGCTCTTTTGAATCTTATGATGACCCGATGGTTATGTTTGAGGTGGAGCCTATGGTTGTTGAAGGTGGCGATGTCATTACACTTAGTGATCAGATAATTGAGAAAGTTTCCGGACTTGGAACAACTTATCTTGCCAAGTATGAAGCCTCTTTACAGGACATGAACGATAACTTCACCTGGTTCACCTGGTTTACCGCGCTGATGAGTGTCATCCTCATTGCTGCTTCTCTGATTATTGGTTTTGTACTTTATACCACCATTGTAAAACCTCTTTTGAAGGGGGTTTCTTTTGCGCAGGCATTTGGGAAGGGTGACCTTACTGCCAGAGTGGATGTGAACCAAAATGATGAAATCGGAATCCTGGCCCGGGAGCTTGGTTCTATGGCCCTGAGTCTTAAAAATACTGTAGTTACCATTAAGCAAAATGCGTTGGATCTTGTTCATTCCAGTAAGAACCTTCGCGATAGTTCACAGCAATTATCCCGTGGTTCTGCCGATCAGGCTGCCTCGGCAGAAGAAGTTTCAACTTCTATCGAAGAGATGGTTGCGAATATCGATCAGAACACCGATAATGCAATTCAGACTGAAAAGATTACTGTGGAAACTGCCAAAGAGGTTAATGTGGCTAATGAATTGTCTGCTGAAGCGGTCAAAGCCATGCAGGATATCTCAGAACGAATTTCAGTAATTAGTGATATTGCCTTCCAAACAAATATTCTTGCGTTGAATGCTGCAGTGGAAGCTGCCCGTGCAGGAGAACATGGTCGTGGATTTTCGGTGGTTGCTGCTGAAGTGCGTAAGCTTGCAGAAAAGAGTAAGGTTGCCGCTGATGATATCGTAACCCTTGTTTCCAAAGGTCTTAAGGTTTCTAAGGAGGCGGGTGAGAAATCCAAGATGCTGGTTCCTGATATTGAGAAGACAACGCAACTGATTAAGGAGATTGCTGCTGCCAGTATGGAGCAAAAGACCGGGGCCGATCAGATTAATCAGGCTATGCAGCAGCTTAATATGATTACCCAGGAGAACGCGTCCTCATCTGACATGCTGACCACCAGCTCCGAGCAGTTGTCTGATCTTGCAGCCAACCTTCAGAAGGCCGTCGAGATTTTCAAAATCGGGGAAGAAGTGAATATAAAAACTGCAGAGGTGGATGTTCCCAAAGAGTCATCTAAACAAAAAGAGACGAAAAAGAAGACTTCATCAGCTGCAAAAGAAGAGTCTGCTTCAAAGAAGAGTGATAACAAGACAAACAATCCCCAAAAACCAAATCTTGGTAATCTTGGACGTGAGTTTGATCTGGATAATTATGAGAAGTTTTAAAAGGATGATCGGAACATGGCTAAGATTTGCAGGATAAGAACATCTGTGAGTTCTGATTGCAATTTTACTCATGCCCGGGATAAATAATATACAAATGAAGGACGATAATTTCCAAGTTCAGGTGAAAGCCGGTGACGATTCCATCGAAGTTATATTCAATGGTCAGCTAACCATAAATTATATTCAGAAAATTAAAGATTCAGTTGGTCAGCAAATTGATTTCTCCAAAGATATGGTCGTTGTTGTGGACAACCCGGACAATCTGGATATTACTTTCTTACAGCTTTTGCAATCATTGAAGAAAACAGCCGGGTTAAACAAACGGCAGTTTTCAGTGAAAAGCAAATTGCCCAGCGAATTGGAAAGTCTTGTTTCCAATTCCGGATTTTCCGATTTGTTAAATAGTAACCCTGTAAATAATTAATAAAATGGCAAAAACAGTTCTTATCGTTGATGACTCCGAAAGTATCCGCGAAGTGGTGAATTTTACACTTCAGAATGAAGGATATGACGTTTTGGTGGGTGTTGATGGCGAAGATGCACTGCAGTATCTGGATGGCCGTACCATCGATATTATTATTACCGACTTGCATATGCCTAACCTTGATGGTCTGGGGCTCATTCGTAAGGTCAGAGAAATGGATGATTATAAACATATCCCTATCTTATTTCTCACCACAGAGTCGCAGGCAGCCAAAAAGATGGAAGCCAAGCAGGCAGGGGCTACCGGATGGATTATTAAGCCATTTGTGCCGGCTAAGTTGTTGAGTGCTATTTCCCGGGTTTTAAGATAATTTGTGGGTTCTGCAGATATTTTTGTTTGGAGAATGCATGTATTGCGCCATACTTTTCTTAACTAAATCCAACCCTTATGACAAATCAACTTGAAGAAATCAGGAGGACGTTTATTCAAAACTGCATGGACGATCTTGAAGAATTGAAAGCTATGTTTGTCAATGCTGATTTTACCAACTCAAACCCAAATGCCGAAGATCTGGCCAATAATGTTTTTATGGTCATGCACGGTATTGCTGGCACAGCCCCAATGGTTGGACTGGATAGTCTTGGCCCTGTCTCCAGAAAGCTGGAGCTTGTTTTCGATAAAATCAGAAAGGGTGATAAAGAACTTTCTGAACAGATTAAGATCCAGACAATCAGGGGAATCGATGCCATTGTTGATGAATTAAAATCTGAAAAAATCGCTCTTTGAGATGTTTCATCATTGTTGATGTAATGTAGTTAAGTGCGAAATGGCAATAGGAAATTATGATAGATAAATTTAAAGCCAAGTTTGTTGAAGAGTCTCTGGATAATGTAAATGATCTGGAAGAAGCGCTCTTTGCCCTCGAAAATGATATGCAGAGTAAAGATCTGATCGAGCGCATATTTAGAGCGATGCACTCTCTTAAAGGTGGAGGCGCCATGTTTGGCTTCAATCATCTGAGTGATTTTACTCATCATCTGGAGAATATTTTTGATAAAGTCAGAAATAACAAACTTGATGTAACTCCTGATTTGATTTCTTTGACTTTCTCGGCTGTTGATGAGATTAAATCTCTTCTGGACAAAGGCGATCTTACCGAAAAGGAGGATTTGGATTCCTATCATGCTTTTATGGGGCGCATTCAATCTTTCTCCGAAACCGGAGCCGCAGCCTCTGTTGCTGAGTCTCCTGCAACAACTGCCCCTGTTGCGGACGATGGAGAGAAGACCTACCTGATATCTTTCGTTCCTAAAGAAGAACTTTTACAGAATGGTACCAACCCGCTCTTCCTGCTTGATGATCTTCATGCTTTGGGTGAGGGGTTCAGCATTGTTTATACCCATAAAGTTCCCTCTTTTGAACCTCTGGAACCGGAGAATAACTATTGTCTCTGGCAAATTCTGCTTACTACCACTGAATCTTTGAACGAAATTAAAGATGTTTTTATTTTCGTGGAAGATGAGTGTGATCTTACAGTGGAAGAAGTTTGTTCGGGGGGATTTGAGGTAAATCAGGGAATTAAAAAATTAATCAGCAATGCCAGAAGTGCCAATTCTTTGATAAAGGTAAGTGATCTTAAGATTTTGCTTAAGAAAGATGAGCCCGCAGCCAAAGAAACAGAAATAAAAGATACTGAAGATAAAGAACAGAAGAAAAAGAAGGCATTTAAAGAACACAAAATCTCAAGTATCAGGGTTTCTTCAATGAAGATTGATGAATTGGTCAACCTTGTGAGTGAACTGGTTACCGTGCAGGCACAGTTGAGTGTATATGCAGATAAAAAAGGGGAGAACGATATTCTGGGACTTGCTGAAAACGTTCAGAAGTTGTCACGTCAGTTGCGTGATAATGCCTTTGAAATCAGCCTTATACCCATGCAAAGTGAGTTGATGCGCTTTCAACGGCTTGTCCGCGATTTATCCAAAGAGTTGGGAAAAGAGATTGATTTTGTTATTGAGGGTGGCGACATTGAACTGGATAAAAATATAATAGAGCACCTTACAGATCCGTTGCTTCATATTCTTCGAAACTCTGTTGATCATGGTATTGAGATGCCTGATGAGAGAGTTGCAGCAGGAAAATCGCCTAAGGGAAATATCTATTTTAAAGCCTATCATGCCGGAGCCAATGTGCTGATCGAAGTCACCGATGATGGTAAAGGTATCAACGTTGAGGATATAAGGAAAAAAGCCATTGCCAAGGGAATTATTGATGATACTGCCGACTTGTCGGACAAGGAGATTCTCAACCTTATTTTTACCAGTGGTTTCTCAACAAGGGAAACAGTTTCTGATGTCTCAGGACGCGGTGTTGGAATGGATGTGGTTCGCAAAAAGATCTCGGAAATACGTGGCGAAGTTTCAATTGACTCTGAAGCCGGACAGGGTACTACCATTACCTTACGGTTGCCGTTAACTTTGTCAATTATTGACGGACTTCTCGTGAAAGTGGTTGACAATCAGTATGTGATTCCCATTTCATCCATTGAGAAAATTTTTGCGCTCAATCAAGGCCAGTTGAAAAACTCTTTCAACAAAGTTGTGGTCATTGATAATGAGCAAATCCCTTATGTGGATATGCGTGACGTTTTTAAGGAGGAAAAGGCTGAGATGGAAGTTCCACAGATGATTTTGGTTAAACATGATGATAAAAGACTAGGCCTCCTGGTTGATGAGGTTCTGGGAGAGTATCAGACTGTTGTAAAGCCATTGGGACGCTACCTGAAAACCCATGAGGTGGTTTCAGGAGCCTCAATACTCGGAGACGGTACCATTTCGCTTGTAATAGATACCAATCGTGTATTGCAAATGAATTCTTCCGGAAAATTTAAGGGGAAGAAAAAGGAAGAGGGAACGAAAAGGGAAGAATTTTAATTTTTGGTAATTATGTCGGAAAATAGCTATAGTACACTTTTATCTTTTAAACTTCAGGATGAGTTTTTTGCCATTGATGCAATGAGAGTCAATCATATCCTTGAAGTCCCTGAGATTACCAAAGTCCCCAATACTCCTGCTTTTATGGTTGGAGTACTCAACCTTCACGGAAATATTATTCCGGTAGTTGATCTGAGGCTTATGATGGGCTTTGAAAATACGGCCCTGACCAATGATTCTGCGGTGGTGGTTATTAATCCGGAAGACCAGCATGACAGTAGTCTTGGTGTAATTGTGGATATGGTTAAAGAAGTTGTTGAGACAGAAGGACTGGAAATAAAACCCACTGTGGCAGATAAGGAAGAGAGCATGCTCCGGAATTTTCACGGAACATTTTCCATTGAAGATCAGTTTGTTCATATCATTGATATTGAAGAGTTGGTAGTGGCTGCTGAGGTGTAATAGAGGAAAACGGATACCGGTATTGTAAAAAATAAAAAGATATAAATGAACTCATATCTGACATTTAAAGTAGTTGATGAAGTTTTTGCTGTTCATGTTTCTCATGTGATGGAAATCCGGGAATATGAAAAGCCAAAGCCTGTACCCCAGAAGATGGAATTTATTGCCGGACTCATTGAATTCCGGGATGAAGTGATTCCTTTAATTAACACCGGGTTGAAATTTAATCTTGGGGCAGTGGAAGCATCACAAAATTCAGTAATTGTGATATTGAATCTGCATAAAGAAGAGGAAGAAGATGATTATCGGGTGGCTGTCATGGCCGATGCAGTATCTGATGTGCTTGAAATGGAAGAAGGGGAATTAAAATCCATTCATCAGGAGTACAAGCCCGGGTATGTGGCCGGAACGTACAGTAAAGATGATGCCTTTGTCTTTGTGTTGGATCCTGACAAAGTCTTTACCCGCAATGAGGTCATTGAAATGGATAAAATATTAACAGCAGCTAAGGAGCAGTAGTTATTCAATTTAGGGCGTGGAGAGTAATTCGGAAAATAAGGGGTTTGATTGCTTTAAGGCAGAACTGTCGGAAAAGGACTTTCAGGCTTTTAGCAAATATATATTTACCGAATATGGCATAAAAATGCCTCCTGTAAAACGAATTATGCTTCAGGGGCGTTTGCTAAAGAGAATCCGTGAACTCAGGATGAACTCCTATACTGAATACAAGGAATATTTTTTTAGTAAGGAAGGTCAGGAACGGGAGCTGTTGAACTTTCTGAACGTGGTTACTACCAATAAAACTGATTTTTACAGGGAGCCGGTACATTTCGCTTTCCTTAAAGATCATGTGCTTCCGGATTTTGCCGAATCAACCGGTTTCAGCCGGCCTTTTAAGGTATGGAGTGCAGGTTCATCCAGCGGGGAAGAAGGCTATACCATAGCCATTGCACTGAACGAATTTAAACTGGCGAATCCGCGCTTCAGATATGAGATTCTGGGTACCGATATCTCCAGCCAGATGCTTCAGACAGCCGCCCGGGGCGTTTACAAGGAGTCTAAAATAGACATGGTACCCATTGATCTGAAACGCAGGTATTTTTTAAAGAGTAAAGACAGGGTGAATCCGACTGTCAGAGTGGTTCCGGAATTGCAGGCCAATCTGAAGTTGAGATATCTCAACCTGATAGACTCTGTTTATGATATTAGTGAAACTTTTGATGTGATTTTCTGTAGAAATGTTCTGATTTATTTCGACAGGGTAACACAGGAAAAAGTTATCAACCGTTTGTGCAGGCATCTGAGTTCAGACGGATATTTTTTTATTGGTCATTCAGAGTCGTTATCTGGTATGGATGTGCCGCTAGAACATGTTAAACCAACAATATTTAAGCGGTTATAACGCAGACCTGAATGGTGGGAATTATGGAATTTGATGATTTTCAATATATTTGTGCCCGATTTTCAATCTTTTTAACACTTTGGATTGAATCTCAATCAGAATAGAAAATAAAATACGATGACGCTATAATTAATGCATTATGACAAACATTACTGACAGACAATTATTAAAGGAAATCCGGGAGAAAATGAACGAGCGGAAAAAGTTCGAACAGGAGGTTCAACTGCTGACTCGTGAATTACAGGAGGTTACCAATAAGTTACGGGAATCGGAGGCCCTTAAAAGCCACTTTATATCAAATATTTCTAATGAGATAGTGAACCCGTTTACATCCATCCTGGGGTTGTCAAAATCCATTCTTTCGGTGGAGAAGAACGATTGGAAAAAGGTTGTTTCCATGGTTGCACTTATTCATAGTGAGGCTTTTAACCTTGACTTTCAGTTGAGAAATATTTTTGTTGCTGCAAAAATTGAAGCCGGAGAAGTGGTTCCGAATATTTCGAAAGTGAATGTGCGCGGAATTATTCAGAGCATCATCGAAGCTTTTAATCTGGTGGCCCGGAAAATGGGTATCCAGATTGAATTTGAATGGAACATTGAATATGGTTTTGGAAAGAATTTTTACTTCAAAACCGACAGTGAAAAAATTAAGCTTATACTCAGCAACTTGTTAAACAACGCGCTTAAGTATAGTTTTAAGGATAGCAAAGTAATTATTAAGGTTTGGGCGGACGAAGAAAAATTAAGCTTCTCTGTTCAGGATTTTGGAACAGGAATTTCTGATAAAAACCAAAAAATCATTTTCGAGCGTTTCAAGCGACTCGATACCGGAATCAACTCTATCAACCGGGGCCATGGACTGGGATTGTCCATAACTAAAGCCTTACTTGATGTGTTGGGAGGAGAGATTGATATCAAGAGCCAAAAAGGTGAAGGTTCCACTTTCATCATTCATGTGCCTGAAGCAAAGAATGTTGTTGACGGTTTTAGTGGCGAAGGTAATGACATCTTTTTTGATGATGGTGATGAGATTTTTTAAGGTTTTTATTAATGGAGCAATATTCACAACATTTTTTATATCCATCCACCTTATTTGCCAGTAAAGAGCCGTATGTGGTAAAGACCATTCTTGGCTCCTGCGTGGCGATATGTTTGTGGGATCCGGTTACCCGGATAGGGGGCATTAACCATTATATGCTGCCTAACTGGAACGGTAACGACCTGGCATCTCCCAAATACGGAAATATCGCCATCGATAAATTATTGGAGAAGATGAGCCAGTTGGGTGCCCGTAGAGAAAACCTTAAAGCCAAGATTTTTGGCGGAGGAGAGTTGATCGAAAGCGGGGCCAACGGAACCCTTATCGGTGAAAGGAATATCAGGGTGGCCAGATTGATTTTAGAAGCGAAAAAGATTCCCGTTGTGGCATCCAGTACCGGAGGCCGGAAAGGACGGAAAATACTCTTCTTCACAGACAGCGGTGAGGTACGACATAAGTTTTTGGATAAAAAGGCACAGTAATATTTTCTTTGATTTAGTTCTATGAGTAAGAATATCAGGGTACTTATTGTGGATGACTCGGCGGTAGTCCGTCAGAGTCTTTCTGCCATTCTGGAGTCTGATCCGCATATAGAGGTTATGGGCACTGCAGCCGACCCTCTTATTGCGGTAAAGAAGATTATGAAGGAAGTTCCGGATGTAATCACCCTGGATATTGAAATGCCACGGATGGACGGACTTACGTTCCTGCGCAAAATTATGTCGCAGCATCCTATTCCTGTAGTGGTTATTTCATCTCTTACCACCGAGGGAACTGAAACAGCAATGAAAGCTCTGGAGTACGGAGCTTCCGAAATCATTGGAAAGCCGGCCATGAATGCGGCTCAGTTTATCAATGAGTCCAAAATATTATTGTGTGATGCAGTTAAAGCAGCATCACAGGCCAAACTTACCCGGCTTAAGATAAGCCATACGCCTCAGGTTGACTGGGTAGCACCAAAGTTCTCTGCTGATGTCATTTTGCAAAAAAGCACATCGTATAAAAAAATTATCAGCACTGAGAAAATTATAGCGTTGGGTGCTTCTACCGGTGGAACAGAGGCGATACGTGCTTTTCTGAAAAACTTACCGGCCAAGATGCCGGGGATTGTTATTGTGCAGCATATGCCCGAAGGTTTTACCCGTTCTTTTGCAAACAGTCTTAACAACCTTTGCGAGCTGGAGGTGAAGGAGGCAGAGAATGGGGATCGCTTATACCAGGGAAGGGTTCTGGTTGCACCGGGAAATAAGCACATGTTGCTGAAACGAACGGGGAAGGAATATTCTGTAGAGGTTCGTGAAGGACCTTTAGTAAACAGACACAGGCCTTCGGTTGATGTTTTGTTCCGCTCTGCAGCCCGCTATGCCGGGCAAAATGCCATGGGAATTCTGCTTACCGGTATGGGGAACGACGGAGCCAAAGGTCTTTTTGAGATGAAGGAGGCCGGAGCCTCTACTATAGCGCAGGACGAAGCCTCTTCGGTGGTTTTTGGAATGCCGCGCGAAGCAATTAAGCTGGGGGCAGCAAAAGAGGTATTGCCAATCGATAAAATGGCGCCCTATCTTTTAAAGAATTTTATTTGACCTTCCTTAACCGCTTTAGAATAGAGAATCATTGGTTGTACTATAACCTTTTTGCTTATGGTTCGTTAATATCTCTATTAATTGAGGTTGCCTGAAAATAATATTTATCAGATGAAGAAGACCGACTACAAACGTATATTATCAAATTATTCGCTTCGGGGCTTTGCGCTGGGGCTTATTTTGGCTGCTATTGTTATTTTGTTAAGCTTTGATGCTGAAGTTGTGCGGCAATACGGTGGAGGATTACATACTCTTCTGGCACTCATGCCCGGTCTTTGGGTGGTGTTGTTGTTTCCCTTCATTTTTGCCATTATTGGTTATCAGGTAGCCAATGTTTTTGTTCGTTCCATTCGTAAACAAAATAAGCGTATTAAGCGGGAAGCCGGAAAAACCAAAATGGTTTTGGGCTTTATAGACAATTTGAGGCAGGGAAACCTGGAAGAATCCTTACCCGATAATCAGAAAAGAGATGCGCTGACCAAAGCTCTCATTAAATTGAGGGAGTTTATGGTTCAGAATAAGCGTGATCAGGAACAACGTCGTCTCGAAGAGGAGCAGCGAACCTGGGTTACTCAGGGTTTGGCCCAGTTTGCCGAGTTGCTGCGCAAGAATAATGACAACCTGGAGGAGCTTTCTTACAATATTATCCACTACCTGGTCAATTATATGAAAATTAATCAGGGTGGTGTGTTTTTGCTGAATCACCCCTCCAATGGCGATGAGAAATACTTCGAAATGACCGCTTGTGTTGCCTATGAACGAAAAAAATTCGCCGATAAGATCATTGGTTGGGGAGAAGGTCTTGTGGGACGTTGCGCATTGGAGAAGAGCACCATTTACATGACGGATGTTCCTGAAGATTATGTAAATATAACTTCCGGGCTCGGTGAGGCCACACCTAAAGCTGTTATGCTTGTGCCCTTAAAAGCCAACGAAGAGATTTATGGTGTCATAGAACTTGCGTCCTTCCATCCTTTTGAGCAGTTCGAAATCGAGTTTGTTGAAAAACTCGGAGAGAGTATTGCGCTGACCATTTCTACGGTTAAGACCAATATGAAGACGTCCAAACTGCTGAAAGAGACTCAGATTCAGGCCGAAAAGATGGCTCAGCAGGAGGAGGAGCTCCGTCAGAACCTGGAAGAGATGAAGGCTACTCAGGAGGAGAGCGAACGTCAGGCCCTGGAAATGCAGGGTATTCTGGATGCTATCGATCATGCTGCCATCAGCTGTGAATTTGAAACCGATGGGACATTAATTTCTGTAAATCATAATTTTCTGAGCACTTTTAAATATCGTCCCGAGGAAATTGAAGATCAAAACCTGAGAATCTTCTTCTTTAAGGAGGATGTGGGCGAACTGGACAAAATTCTGGCTCAGCTTCAGGAGGGGCAAAACTTCCGAGGGCGGGTGCGTCGTCGTACCAAGCTGGGTGAAGAAATTTATTTGCTAACCACATACTCACCCGTGGTGGATAATGACGGCGAGATAATGAAAATTCTCAGTCTCGAGAATGATGTTACCGAGCAGGTGCAAATGGAGGAAGCTCTTAAACGGTCGAAAGACGAACTGGGCGTCATGCTTGAAGAGGCTCGGAATGAGGTTAAAGGACACTTCAAAGAGATTGAGGCCGTGAAAATCCGAAATGAAAAGACCCTGGAGGGAGCTCTTGATGCCATTATTACCACCAATAAGGAGGGAATGCTGGAATTTTTCAATGCTGCAGCCGAGAAGCTTTGGGGATACAACCGGGAGGAAGTTCTGGGAGAGCATGTTTCCAAACTGTTTTCCAAAGACGCCACCAAAAATGATCCATTTGTATCGGCCTTTGTTAATTCCAATGGAAGTAAGGTAATTGGTGAGCGGAAGGAGGTTCCGATTTTAAACAAATACGGGGAAGAAGTGCCTGTATTATTCCTTCTGTCGGACGCAGAGGTGGGTGACGACCATTCTTACACTGCGTTTATTCAAAATGTGGAGGTAGAACTCTTTTAAATATTGTAGGGTTGAACAGTTGTGGCGTAATGACATATAAAGAATATCTCCGGGTGCTTAAGCAGCACTCTCCTTACGACTTTTCGGATTACTCAGATAACTCCATTTACAGAAGAATTGATAAAGTGATGAGGGATCAGGAGGTGACACTTGAGCAACTTTGTGAAAGGACCCGCCATGATAAGGACTTTGTGGAGCAGGTAGTGGAAGCCATCACAGTAAATACAACTGAGTTATTCAGAGATCCTGCAGTCTGGAAATATCTCTTCGAAAAACATTTGCCCTCGTTGTCGGGAAATAATTTTATTAATGTCTGGCATGCAGGATGCTCAACAGGTCAGGAAGTTTATTCTCTTCTTATTTTGTTTAATGAGTTGGGGCTGCTCGATAAGGTGCGTGTTTTTGCCACGGATATAAGCCGGAATGCACTGGATGTCGCGAGAAAAGGGGTTTATCAAAATCAGATTGACCGGGGTTGCATTGAGAATTTCAACACCGTATTTGATATTACATCCGGAGATAAAACAACTTTTTTGAATTATTTCGATGTGGATGAGAAACACGACCGGATAAGTGTAAAACCTTTTTTGAAGGAAAAGATAAAATTTATAAGGCATGATTTGGTTAAAAATGACGTGCCTTTTTACAATAAAGTAGATGTGGTGTTTTGCCGCAATGTATTGATTTATTTTAATGTAAATCTTCAGAATCGCATTGTTCAGCGGTTCCACGAGGGATTATACAATAACGGAACACTTGTACTCGGAGCCCACGAGGGATTAAGTGGTTTTTTTAAAACCAAGTTCGATCGCCAGGGACCTGTTTACAGAAAAAGCAATGTGTTTCATTTGCGATATTGAACAAAACATGTTTTTACATGGGGGTTACGTTAGGGATTAATGATTTAAAAATGGTCACCGCAGAGATGGCAGAATATCCGGATATGGATTATACCGGATTGTCATTTTCTTTCCTGAAAAGGAGGCTTGCCTATGTTTTTGAAAAACTGAAGGTAAGAAAGCTTGTCGCTTTTTCGGAGCGTTTGAGTGATGAAGATTTTCGTGAAGAAGTAAAGTATCACATGGCAGTGAAGGTTACGGAGATGTTTCGCGATCCAGGATTCTGGAGGTCAGTTCGTCAGAATGTCTTTCCTGTCCTGGGAGACCATTTCACTGTGTGGTTTCCGGATACCCCGTCGGGAGAGGAATTGTTTTCTTTTTTGGTTTTGCTGAAAGAAAGCAATCTTCTTGAGTCGGTAGATGTTGTTTGTCAACATCCGTCTGAGCAGCTTTGTAATGAAATTTCCATGGGTGTGTTTGATACCAGGAACAGCGAGCTGAATCACAGTAATTACAAAAGATTGGAAGAGAGTGACCGTTTTGAAGAGTATTTTACCGAAGAAAGCGGAGATACCATCTTTAATAAGGCCTTGCTGAAGCATTGCCGGTTTCGGACCAAGGCTGCCGGAGTGGCTGAAGAGGGTGAGATGTTTGATTTTATTGTTTTCCGGAATTCGGGGATCAATTATTCCTACAGCAGGCATGAAGAATTGTTTAAAGAAATTGTAGATCATATTCGTCCCGGTGGATTTTTGGCCATTGGCGTAAAAGAGACCATTCCCGGCAATCTTAAAGATTATTTGACGGTGGTGGATGACAAAGAGAGTATTTTCAGGAAACCGGGAGTCAAAAATGAGTAACAGCATGAAGAAATCCGATCGGAAATTTAAAGTTGTGGTCATTGGAGGATCGGCCGGAAGTTTTTCTGTTGTATCGAAAATCCTTTCGCAGTTGGACCCGGAGTTTCCAGTGCCATTGGTTTTATGTCTGCATCGGTTGAAACATGTGCGATCCGGATTGGTGGAGGGATTAAATCTCAAATCCAGAATTCCGGTGGTTGAGCCATTTGATAAGGAAAAACTTAAACCCGGTGTGGCCATGCTGGCACCCTCGAACTATCATCTTTTTGTGGAATTCGACAGTACTATTTCGTTGTCCACCGAAGAAGTGTATAATCACAGCCGGCCGGCAATTGACTTTGCATACTCCTCTGCAGCCTATGCGTTCAGGGAGAAAACACTGGGCATTATTCTTACCGGTGCAAATAAAGATGGCGCCAGAGGATTAAAAGGCATTAAGGATAAAAAAGGTTATACCATTGTGCAGGATCCTTCAACTTGCGATGTGGAAACTATGCCGCAGTCAGCCCTGAAGTTGTTCGAACCCGACCAGATATTAACGCCCGATGAAATTGTGAAAGTTTTAAACAGTCTTGTTGGTTAAAAAATTTGTTTATGAGCAGAATTAAATTTAGTCATCATGCTTTTCAAAAGTATCTCTTTTTTTTGGGGGGAATTGCTTTTGGGTTGTCACTGCTCAAAAATATTTTTTTGGAACAGAATCCGGGAACCATCTTTTACCTGGTTGAGTTTTTGTCGTTTATATTCTTTCTGGCAGCGTTTTATGTGAGTGATAAAAACAATCAACAGTTGAGGGCTCTCAATGAGCGTCAAAAAGATGAATTTGAGGAAGACAGGAAACGGATGAGCCGGAAGATTGATAACCTTGAGGAGATTGTATCTGCTTTTGAAGAGAAGGAAAACGAGGCTGCACGCTTTGCCACCTATCAGGAAAAGATATTGCAACAGCTTTCCCGGGTTGGAGGTGACGACAAGCACCAATTGTTATATACGCTTGGGGAGTTATTTCACGGAATGGCTGCAGTTCTCTATAAAAAAGGGGAACCGAAGGGGATATTTAACGTAGAAGCAACTTACGGACTTACTGAAGATGCTTTGGTTGCAGGATTTGCTGCCGGAGACGGCCTGCATGGCCAGACGGTAACCGACGGAAAGGCCACCCTGGTGGAGGAAATTCCGGAAAACTATTTCGAAGTGGAAACAGGACTTGGAAAAAGTGAAAACTACTTTCTGTATCTGTTGCCTGTGATGCAGGAAGGTGACTGTATAGGTCTTGTTGAATTACTGACCTTCAGAAAGAGTGAGATTAAGGAACTGTGGCCAAAGGTCATGAAGAAGCTTGTGGAGCAGGAAATTCTATAATATTTAGGAATAACCGGTTTTATTAATCGTGTTAAGCAGAAACAAAAAGAATGGGAGTTTACAAAAAATTACAAAAAACAATCAGAAAGTGGTTTTTTACGGGGGTATTGTCCGTTAAAGATCAGTTGTATCTGCTTGTTTTTATTTTTCTGTTTTTGCTTCTGGCGTGGGGCGGGTTTTTGTCAATTCAGGACCGGCCTTTCAGCTTTAGCAATATACTGTATCTGCATACGTGGTGGCTTGTTTGGGTTGTGGATCTGCTGATTGTTTCGGTTCCTCTGGCAGTGATTTTTGTTCGAAATTACATCAATATACATACTTCAGACTACAGGAATGAAATTCATCATCTGAAAAGACAGATTGATCATAACATAGAACTTGCCGGAAAACTCAGAGACAGCGGAGATGTATCTGAAGAGGATAACCGGGAAGATCAGCTCTCTTCTGTGCTTCTTGACCTGGGGAAGAATCTTCGTACTGCCCGCTTGCGTGAGGATGAAGAGAATTATATCTCCAAGGGGAAAGAGCAAATGTCGGACCTTTTGCGTACTCATCATGTACTGACTGAACTTACTCCCGACGTGTTAAGAGCACTAATAGATTATATGGGTGGGATTCAGGGAGCATTCTACCTCAAAGAGGGTGATTTGTTGAAGAGAAGTGCCATGCATGCTTACAATCGTCGTCGCTACGAATACGATGAGTTTAAGATAGGGAAAGGTCTTGTAGGTGCTGCTGCTTATGAAAAGCAGATTATTTATCGTACAGAGATTCCAGCTGATTTTTGGTCCGTCACTTCGGGTATCATCGGAGAACAAAAACCCAGGACACTGCTGATCCTACCACTTCTGCAGGAGAAAGAGTTGCAGGGTGTGGTGGAAATTGCTTTCATGAAAGATCATTTGGAGAAGAAGCATCTTTCTTTTGCCGAAGAGGTGGCCGCCACCATTGGTCAAACCATCTATAACCTTAAGATAACTTCCCGCACAGAAAAATTGCTGGAGGAGTCACAAAGCCTCACTAAAACACTTCAGGAAAATGAAGAGCAGTTGAGGGAAAATGCACGTGAAATGCTCGAGACCCAGGAGGAACTGGAGAAATCGAATCAGATGCTGGAAACTCAGGTGCAGGAGGTGGCACACGCTCAGAAACGATTGGAGGCTTTGCTTACCAATGCTTCTGAGTTTATTTCTATTTACAACGAAAATCAGGAACTTGTTTTTGAAAGTCCTTCTGTGAAACGCATCCTTGGATACGACGACGATGATGAGGTAAACGGTATGGATCCTGATCTGTTGACACCACGTGGTTATCGTACCATCAACAACTTGTTCCAGTATCTGCTTGAAACTCCGGGCGGAGAGCAAACGGCTCAATATACCTATTTGAGGAAGAACGGTGAAAAACTCTTCCTCGAAACCAAAGGAAAAAACCTGTTGCATGATCCTGCGATTAAAGGGATTATTTTTAATACACAGGATATTACCGAGAGAAAACGAGCCGAGAAGGAAGAACAGATGAAATCACGGATGCAAAGTCTGTCGGAAAACAGTCCCGATATGATTATGCGCGTGAATATAATGGGCAAATTGGTTTATGTGAATCCGGCAGTTGCTGAGTTTGTGCAAATTCCCGCCATCGATATTGTGAAGAAAAGGGTTAGCGAACTGGACATTGACATCCGGTTTGTGGAATATGTGGAGGAAACGCTGGAAGCTATTAAAACGGAGCAGGATACTATTATTTCCGAGGTTAAGATTGAAGTTGGAGGGGATGAGCGCATCATGGAAATTAAAGGTATCCCGGAGTTGAATGATGAAGGGGAATTGGAATCTGTCTTGTTTGTGTCGCACGATATGACAGAGTTTAAGAAAATTGAGGCCGACATTAAAGACAAGAATAAAAAGATTTCGGACAGTATCAATTACGCTCAACGAATTCAAAGTTCATTGCTTCCGGATACCAATTATTTACAGAATTATTTTCCCAGATCCTTTATTTTTTACCGACCCAAAGATGTGGTTAGTGGTGACTTTCCATGGTTCCTGGAAAAAGACGGTATTCTTTATGTGGCCGCAGTGGACTGTACCGGACACGGAGTGCCGGGAGCCTTGCTCTCATTTATCGGTTATTTCCTTTTAAACAACATTGTAAGTGCCGATCCGCATTTGTCCTCCGCCGAAATAATGGAACAACTTCATCAGGAAGTACGTAAAGCATTGAAACAGGACCAGGAAGGGTCTAACGGTCGTGACGGAATGGACATTGCATTCTGTAAGGTTGAAAAGGATAAGAAAATCCTGGATTATTGCGGAGCGCACCGACCTCTCTTCTTAGTTAGAGAAGGCGAATTGCTCGAGTACCAGGGAACACGCAAGGGTATTGGCGGAGCACCGTTACCCCGTAAGAAAGAAAAAGAATTTGAGAATCATGTGATAGATTATCAGGAAGGAGACAAAATATTTATCTTTTCTGATGGTTTACCTGATCAGCTTGGAGGGCCGGACAGGAAGAAATTCCAGCCACGCCGGATGCGCGAGGCCCTCACCATGGATGCCAGTTATACAATGGCGCACTATGGACGCTACTTTCCAAAAGTGTTTTATGAATGGATGGGCGAGGAAAAACAAGTTGACGATGTTTTATTGATAGGAATTGAATTGTAATTATCTTTACACTTTTAAAGACTTCATACGCTATGAGCAGAGAAATTGAAAGCCATCGTTTTCTGGATTTTGCATACCAGTTGTACAAAACGATGAAAACAAATGAGATTAACCTGGTTTATGAAGGAGAAGTAACACAGGACATTACCAAAACCTTTACTTCTCTTACCGAAAGGAATATGGCCAAATCGGAGGAATCGAACCAGGTTCAGAGAAAGGTGTTTAATGTAATGGTGGAATGCTTACAAAACATCAGCAAACATGCCGACACTCTTTCTGACGACGATGAAGATGAGCGCCGGGGCATAGTGATGGTCAGCAGGGGAGAAGAAAGCTATAAAATAATCACAGGTAATGTGATTAGAAATGCTAAAATCCCCGGGCTTAAAGAGAGTCTTGAGCATATCAACAGCCTGGACAAAGCAGGTTTATCTTCTCTTTACAAACAACAGATTGTGGAAAGTAAAATTTCCGAAAAAGGAGGTGCCGGACTCGGACTGATTGATATTGCCAAGAAAACAGGCAGTAAATTATCTTATCAGTTTAAGGAACTTAACGAAGAGGTTTCTTTCTTTATCCTTACTTCTACCATTAACAGAAACAGATAAAAAGATATAATATGGACGTGATAAACATTCAGGGAACCGACGATACCCCTAACGTTATTTTGGACAAAGCAAGTGGTCAATTTGAAATTTCAGGCCGATCATTGCCCGAGGACGTAAACATGTTTTACGAGCCTATCCTTGACTGGATTGATCAATACTCTGAAGATCCCAATGATCATACTGAGTTTAATTTTAAACTGGAATATTTTAATACCGCTTCTTCAAAAGTAATTCTGGATATTCTTCTGAAATTCGAAGAGATCGTGGAAAACGGGAAAGAAGTTGTTATTAAATGGCACTACCACGAAGATGAAGAAGATATGCTTGAGGCAGGAGAAGAGTATTCAGACATCGTGGAAATTCCATTCGATTACGTACTTTACACCGATTAATTGTCAGATTACCAACCCACCTTTTAAAACCGATCGATGAGTGAAGAAATTCTAAAAGCATTAATGCAACTGTTTGGATTGATTGCCAAACAGGACGGAGGTGCTGAATCTAATGAAACAGAGTATGTAAGGGTGTTTCTGGAGCAACAGCTGAATGCTGAAGCCGTGGAAGAGTATTATGCGCTTTTTCTGAAACATTCAACCGATCGAAAAGGGGGTAAAGACGAAGAAGAGGGGAAGGTTCGCCTTACCTCAATGAAAGACTCGGTCAGAATTCTGGGGATCTGTAAAAAAATTAACAAGCAGCTCAACAGGGAGCAAAAAGTGGTGGTGCTGGTTCGTTTGTACGAACTGGTTAATGCCGACCATAAGTTTACCGAGCAACGCATGGCTATCATCAATACGGTGGCCGATGTGTTTAAGTTGCCACGAAACGAAATCTCTCACATCGAAAATTTTGTTATCAAAAACGAGGCTGACAGCCTTGATTTTGAGGAGTTGATGATGGTGAGGGATGAAGATCCGGGGCTCGGGAAAGGTGCATTTATTCATGCCCCGGGGCTTGATGGTTCCATTTTTATTCTTCGGGTTAAAAGTGCTGATCTTTATTTTATGCGATACACAGGCGATCAGGAAATTTTCCTGAATGGTCTGGTAATCAATACCCGTCGTATTTATCTTTTCCCTAATGGTAGTTTTATTCGCGTCCCCAAGGGCAAACCCATCTATTTTACCGATGTTGTTGGACATTTTCTCACCGATGCTGATTCTCCGCGTATTACGTATGAAGTCAAAGACGTTGAGTTTCAGTTTAAAACGGGAGATATAGGTCTTCGTAACATCCAGATTGCCGAAGAACAGGGGAAATTGATTGGTGTTATGGGTGCCAGCGGTGCAGGTAAAACTACGCTGCTGAATGTGCTCTCAGGCATTGAAACGCCGACCAAAGGTCAGGTGCTGATTAATGGTCACGACCTGCATCATGACAAGGAGGCTCTGGAAGGAGTCATCGGGGTTATCCCACAGGATGACCTTCTGATTGAAGAGCTTACCGTTTTTGAGAATCTATATTACAACGCCAAGCTCTGTTTCAAGGATAAGAATGAGGAGGAAATCAATCAGCTTGTTAATGATACGCTCAAAAGTCTCGGGCTTTATGAGCGTCGCTTGCTGAAAGTGGGCTCTCCGCTTAATAAAATGATTAGCGGCGGTCAGCGAAAACGTCTGAATATTGCACTTGAGCTTATCCGGGAACCGGGTGTGCTCTTTGTGGATGAACCTACGTCCGGTTTGTCTTCCCGCGATTCAGAAAATGTGATGAACCTTCTGAGGGAGTTGTCGCTCAAGGGGAAATTAATTTTTGTGGTGATTCACCAGCCTTCCTCCGACATCTACAAGATGTTCGACAAGATGTATATTCTTGATACAGGCGGATATCCTGTTTATTACGGAAACCCGAGTGAATCTCTGATATACTTCAAAAGGCTTGATGCACAGATCAACAGTGATGTGGGTGAGTGTCCTACCTGTGGTAACCTGAATCCGGAGCTTATATTTAACATCATCGATTCTAATGTGATCGATGAGTATGGTAATTATACCGATAAGCGGAAAGTCGCTCCCGAAGAATGGCACGGTCATTTTCAGGAAAAAATACCTATTCCGTCTGTTAGTCAGGTGAATGACACCCCGCCTAAGAGTCTTAATATCCCGTCGTGGTTCAATCAGTTTAAGATTTATACCCGTCGTGATTTTTTCTCAAAAATCAGTAATACCCAATACATTTCGTTAAACCTTCTGGAGGCACCACTGCTTGGTTTTATTCTTGCCTATCTGGTGAGATACATTGCCGATCCCCCCTCCAGCCTGTATATCTTCAGGGAAAATGAGAACATCCCTCCTTATATTTTTATGGGGATTGTAGTTGCTCTGTTTTTTGGGTTGATTATCAGTGCGGAAGAAATTTTTAAAGATGCAAAGATATTAAAACGGGAAGCCTTTCTCAATTTGAGCCGGTCCAGTTATCTTGTTTCCAAAATTCTTATACTTTTTACCATTTCCGCTATTCAAATGGTCTTATTTGTTGGTGTTGCCAATACCGTACTTGGCATAAAGGATATGTATTTTGAGTTTTGGCTGGCGTTATTTTCTGTTTCTGCTTTTGCCAATATTTTGGGCCTGATTATTTCAGCATCGTTCAACTCCATCATTACCATTTATATTCTTATTCCGTTGTTGATGATTCCTCAAATGGTGCTGGGAGGAGCAATGTTTACTTTTGACAAGCTGAATAAAGATTTTACCAGTCCTGATGTGGTTCCCGCTATTGCCGAGTTTATGCCCTCCCGCTGGGTTTATGAAGGACTGATGGTTCATCAGTATAAGCACAACAACTTTAAGAAAAACATCTTTGAGGTTGAGCGGAAAGAGAGTGCTGCCGATTTTAAGCAGGTTTATTACATTCCCGAATTGCGGGATATCATTTCTGAATCGGTTAGATATGCTGAGGGAGATTCAAATATTACTCAAAAAGAGTATGTCAGCAATGTAGAGCTGATAGCAAATGAGATTTCTCTTGAGGTGGAGCGCGTTGCCGGTGTCTCTTTTGATGAGTTTGAACCCATAACGCCGAAGAACTTTTCGGCAGAAATGGCCGCTGACATCAATAAATTTCTGGATCAGTTGCTGGCCTATTATCAGAATGAGTTTTACAAAGCCAACACCATTAAAGAAGAGTTTCTGACGGCCAATATTTCAGCCAATCGTGAAAAGTTCGAACGCATTAAGAACGATTACTTTAACGAAAGCATCAATGACATCGTAAGAAAGGTGTTTGATAAGAATAAGATTCTGAGAGAAGACAATCATCTGATTCAGATGGTAGATCCCATTTATCAGAAGCCGGAACCCAGTGGAGCTCTTGATTTCAGAACTCATTTCTTTGCGCCATCCAAACATTTTATGGGACATTTTTACGAGACCTTGTGGTTCAATATTGCTGTTGTGTGGATCATCACTGCATTTTTATATGTGGTGCTTTATTTTGATTTGTTAAAAAAAGGACTGAATTTTGCAGGTAATATAAAATGGAAAAGAAAGAAATCTTAGTAACTTTTTTATTATCATTGCAGTATAAGAACCATAATTAAGAAATTAGGAAAAATAAATCTATAAGTTATGATTAAGAATCTGATTTTTGCTCTGTTAATATTGACCGGTGGCAGTTTTTTGTTCTCATGTGCCGGAAATTCAGAAAAGAAAAATGCTCAGCAGGATGATGAGCTTGCATTGCCCGATTCAATTACCGGGGAGGCACCATTAAAGCTTTCTGAGGAAATTATTGGAGATGTAATTCAGAACATTTCTTCACCTGTTGAGATGGCCAATCTTATTAAGTCCACCGGTGTTGATTTCTCGCAACAAATTCTTAACAATCCGGAGAACATATCTGACTATAGCACCAGTTTTAAAAGAGCACTTAACCTCGGTGTTTTTAGTGCTGATCTGGGGTATATTAACTCATACGACAAAAGTAATATTGTTGTTTCCTACCTTCTGGCGGTGAAGAATCTGGCCGATGGGATCAGGGTTGGACAGTTTTTTGATTTTGAATCCCTGAAGAGAATGGCTACCAATTCCAGCAATCTGGATTCACTTATGCAGATGTCTGTTTCCAGTTTTAATCAGATGGATTCTTATCTGCGCCAGCAAAACAGGAGCAACGTCAGTGCACTTGTGATAGCAGGTGCCTGGGTTGAAGGTTTGTATATTGCGGCCAATGTAATAGAGAATACCAACGATGAGGAGCTTATCAACCGCTTGGGGGAACAAAAGGAGATTGTGGACATTCTTTACATCATTCTTCAGAACTATGAGCAAAACAGCAGCTTCAAGATGCTGATTGATCATTTGTCTGAACTGAAGACACTGTATAAGCAGGTAAAAATAACCAAAGAAGTTGGCGAACCCAAAACCATTGAACAGGACGGAATGCTTATTATTGTTCAGGATGAGGTAAGTCATGTGGAAATTTCACCTGAAACGCTTGGCACAATAATTGATAAAATTAAGGAAATTCGTACTGACATTGTTAAATAGGAGTCTGATTACCAGTAGTTTTTAACTTCTTTTTTTACAGTACGATTAAAATTTTGAACGATGAGAAAATTAATATTTACACTTCTTCTTTTGGTGGGCGTTGGGTTTTCCGGTGCAAATGCTCAGTGCAATCACGAAGCTCTTTTGAAAGATGCCCTCGCTCAGATGGGAGACGGACAATATATCAAAGACTTTATTGTTGACTTGAAAAATGACAAAGCAGGGGAAAGCGGAACCGTTAAGTATTCTGTGATCCTGAACAGTCGGAGTCAGTATAAATTTAATGTTGTGAATGGAGGAGGCAATTCAGAAAAGGTCCATATGCAGCTTTACGATGGAGATAAATTGCTTGTAAGTAATAAAGCCCAGGGTAAAATGTACAGTGCATTTGGATTCGTTTGTCGATCCACAAAGGTTTACAGTCTTGTTTTCTCCTTTCCCGAAGGTAATGAAGGATGTGCCAGGGCAGTTCTCTCTCTGCAGAAACAGTTTGCTGCCGGCGAGGGTGGATTCTGATGAATTGAGTAAAACATTTTCATATAAAAAACACCATCAAAATTGTGATGGTGTTTTTTTTATACAAGAACGCAACCTTTTTGTTTTTTTTTCGTCTTGTGAATAGTGTTATGGTAACCCTATGTTATTAAACCCATTAAAAAACCATTCATTATGTCTTCAAAAAAAAGTTATTCATTTGATTTGCCCCAGCGTATTCTGCTTGCTCAGGCTATCATTGTTTTTGGCCTTCTTTTTCTGATTGTATTCTGATTTGAAAATGAGAGATTAAGATAACCTGAACAATCGGGTTAAAAAACATTCTTCACCCCGTTGAAATTGGTTCTGAATTCTGATGGGGTGCAATTTTGTTTTTTCTTAAAGGTTCGGTTGAAATTTGAAATGTTGTTGAATCCACATTCGTAGCAAATCTCAGATACGCTTTTATTGGTTTCAATGAGCATTCTTGTGGCGTAACCGAGCCTAATCTCATTTACAAAATCTACAAAAGACTTTCCCGTACGCTGTTTTATCAGGCGACTGAAGGAAACAATTGACATGTTCAGAAGATTGGCTGCATCCTCCAGCATGATCCTTTTGTTGTAATTCTCACGTACAAAATTGTATATCTTTTCAATTCGGTCACTGTTGAAGAAGTCACTGGTTTTCTGAAATGAGATATTTGTGAGCAACCGCTGATCTCTGGAGATTGCCAGATCGTACAACAGCGACTGAAACTCCATGTAAGAATCGAAACCTCTTTTTTTGCTAATTTCCATCAGTCTTTCTGCAGCCATCTCTGTGGTTTGCTCTGAGAAGAGGATGCCCCGGTTGGCATTGTGCATCATCTCTCTTATTGGTTTAAGAATGTTTTTCTGCAACAGATGTTCCTGAAATAAGTCTCTCGGGAATTGAATGGTAATTTCATGATGCATATGATCACTGGTGTTTTTATAATTCTCCCAACCATGATAGAGGTTTGGTCCGACCATTACAAGTTCCATGTCAGTGATTTCCCCTATGTGATCGCCTACAACCCTTCTGGCTCCTTTTGCTTTGGCGATGAAGTTAATCTCATATTCCGGGTGGAAGTGGATAGGGAAGGTAAAAAGGTCACGTTCCCTGTCGAAAACCAGAAAACAATCATCTTCCTGTAAAGGGGTAATTTCTCTGTGTATCTGATTTCTCATAGTATTTAATTGGAGGTTTATTGTGCAAAAATAGCGAAAGAGACAAAATAGTACAATAGTGTTGTGTGGATTTATTCAAAATAGGATTTTTCTATTTGTTGAAAGTAAGGGGAGTCTGTTTGTCTGTTTTTTTCTCAGGTCTGTGAAGTGCGCTATTTCGCTTTATTTTTTCTTAAAATAGTATAATAAAATGAAGAAATTGTATGAGCAAGGGTGGGTTTAATAGCCGAATCGAAAGTTGTCTTGAGGCCTGAGTGTCTTGATGGTCAGTTGGTTGGTTGGAAAAGCATGATCAAGAATTAAAAAAACTTAAAAAAGGTTTCATTATTTCGCGGCGATACCTTATATTTGTCAAGCCACATAGAACAGAACAGTTGAGGGCATTTTATTAGAGGTTTTACTTATTAAGGCCTAACAATCAAAGAAAACTAGACTATGTGAAAGAGTTTTTTACAGGTATTTAATTGATAATAAGTAGTATTAATAATGTGAAAAAAAGTAAATTGTAATTTTTAATTTTAACTCTATGGCTATGAAAAAAAGAGTTTTGTTTTTAATCTTTGGCTTATGTCTTAGCATTGCCTCCTTTGCACAGGTGCAGGTGAGTGGTAGTGTTAGCGACTCGCAGGGCGAACCTATTCCGGGCGTGACAGTGCTGGAAAAAGGTACGCAAAATGGTGTGATTACCGATATTGATGGTAATTACAATTTAAGTGTTGCCGGACAGGAGTCTGTTCTGGTATTTTCGTTTGTGGGTATGCAAACCCAGGAGGTAACGGTAGGTGGTCAGACAACCATTGATGTTGTTTTGTCTGAGACTTTTACCGATCTCGATGAAGTAGTGGTTGTTGGTTACGGTGTTCAGAAGAAAAAACTGACTACCGGTGCTAACCTGAATGTTGGGGGTGATGATTTGCAAAAGCAGAGCACTGGTTCTGCACTTGAAGCAATGCAAAGTCAGGCACCGGGTATGAATATAACCCAAAGCTCCGGACAACCCGGTGAAGGGTTTAAGGTAAATATTCGTGGTTTGGGTACTATTGGTAATCCCGATCCTCTTTACGTTATTGATGGTGTTGCTGGTGGAAATATCAACAACTTAAATCCCAGCGATATCGAATCTATTGATGTGCTGAAGGATGCTGCATCTGCAGCTATTTACGGTTCACGCGCTGCCAACGGTGTAATTTTGGTTACCACCAAGCAGGGAAGAGCCGGGAAAATTGAAGTTACCTATGACGGGTATTATGGCGTTCAGGATATTGAAAATATTGCTACGCCTCTCAACGCTTCTCAATTTATGGAAATTTTGAATGAAGAGAGAGTTACTTCTGAAAAATCCCCTGAAGACTTTGCCGGTAAAATTCCTGAGTTATATCAAAAAGTTCAGAGTGGTGAGTGGAACGGAACAAACTGGATGGACGAAGCTTATAATGAAAATGCACCAACTCAGAACCATGCTATTAATATCAGCGGTGGATCAGAGCAATCTGTTTTCTCGATGGGTTTTTCTTATTATTCACAGGAAGGTGTCTTCGGTAAGCCTGTTGAACCCAATTTTGAAAGAATTACCGCCAGACTTAATAGTGATCATGTTGTGTATGAAAATAATGGACGTGATGTTATAAAGGTTGGGCAAACTTTTAATTATAGTTATAGCAAAAAAGCGGGTATCGCCATTGGTGGAATGTATTGGAATGATGTTCGTAATATGTTGGTGGGTAATCCCCTGGTTCCTTTGTATAATGACGAAGGAGAATATTTTAATTATGATAATATAAAAGAAAGTGGTTTGGATGATGTGTCCTCACGGATTTACAATCCAATTGCACAAATGCATTTAGAGAGGGGAATGAACGAATCTCATAACTACAATGTCAATGGTGATGTTCATGTTGAGATTCAACCCATAGAGGATTTGATTTTTAGAAGCAGCTTTGGTTACCGATCCAATTCCAACAGATATCGGTCTTATCAGCCAGAGTTTTCTCTTGCTGGTGATGTGACCCATACTCCTGGTAATATCATTCAAAGTGCCGGAAGTGGGCATGACTGGACTTTAGAAAATACGCTGAATTATTCTTTCAATGTAAATCTAAACTCCTTTGATGTTCTTGTAGGACAATCTGTTGAGAAAACAGGAATTGGGTATAGCATGGAAGCAAACAATGGTTATCCTAATTTTATAGGTTACAAGTACGCTTACCTTGATAATACCCAGGGAATAACTCCTGGAGTCACAACGGTTGCAGGTACCCCATATGATCAAGGACGATTATCTTCTTTCTTTGGAAGGGTTAATTTTGACCATGATGAAACTTACCTGTTAACAATGGTTATGAGAGCAGATGCTTCCTCTAATTTTGCAGAAGGTAACCGTTGGGGGTATTTCCCATCTGTTTCTGCCGGTTGGGTAATGACAGAAGAGGACTTTTTGGGGAACAATGATGTTGTGGAATTCTTGAAACTGAGAGCCAGTTGGGGACAAAATGGAAACCAAGCCATTACTCCTTTTCAGTATCTTGCTTTGATTGGAAGTGATAAGGATAATAATTATCGTTTTGGTGATAATAGAGGAGAAATGCAGCAGGGAGCTTTCCCTTCAATTCTGCCTAATGAGGATGTTTCATGGGAAACTTCTGAGCAATTGGATCTTGGTTTTGATGCTCATTTCCTTAGAGGACGTCTTCGTACAGCATTTGATTACTATGTGAAAACCACTAAGGACTGGTTGGTTCGTGAACCTCTGCCTGATATCTTTGGTGCCCCTGCAGGATACTATAACGGTGGGGAAATCGAGAATAGCGGTATTGAATTAGCTTTAAACTGGAATGATAATTTGGGGGATTTCAGCTATGGTGCACAGTTTAATATTTCCACTAATAAAAATGAAGTTACCTATTTAGGAAATGCCTCAGGTTTTATTCAAAGTAATTCTAATGTAATATCTCAACAAACTGAGCCAGTTTGGCGTGTTGAGACTGGAATGCCGGTAGGGTATTTTTATGGATATAAGACCGACGGAATTTTCCAGGATCAGCAGGATATTGATAGCTATGCTGATAATGGCTACTTGCAGGGAGATCCTCAGCCAGGTGATGTTAAATTTGTTGATGTCACAGGAGATGGCGTTGTAAATGACGAGGATAGAACAATGATTGGTAATCCTCACCCTGATGTCAGAATTGGTTTTGGTCTTAATTTTGCCTATAAAGGATTTGATTTTTCAGTTACCGGAAAAGGTGCCTTTGGACATGAGATTCTTCAGTCATATCGTTCGTTTGCCGATAACGAATTTCATAATTACACCACAGAAATTCTTGAGAAGCGTTGGACACCGGAAAATCCATCCAATTCATTTCCGCGCTTAACTGCCGGTAATAGTGTCAACAGAATGACAGTTTCGGATATATACATACATGATGGTGATTTCATAAAAATTCAGAACCTTACTATTGGGTATGATTTTAAGAAATTACTCCCGGATATGCCTTTAGGACAGGCTCGTTTGTATGTGGCAGGTCGTAATTTGGTTACATTTACGGACTATTCAGGAATGGATCCTGAAGTTGGCTATGGTGATGAACAGCCATTCGTTTCTGGTATTGATTTAGGTTTTTATCCTTCACCACGCACCTATCTGGTAGGACTTAATCTGAAATTTTAAAACCTTAAATTTTAAAGCATTATGAAAAAAATATTATATATATTAATTGGAGCTGTACTGCTGATGGGATGTGAGGATTTCCTTGAAACAGAAACTCTTACTGATAAGACATCAGCAAACTTCCCTCAAACAGCAGATGATGCTGAGCAAATGATGGCAGGTATTTATACCACCATGAATAATGCTCAACATCTGGGAGATGTAAGCTATGAAATGATTATGGAAGTTGCCAGTGATGATAAGCTCGGTGGTGGTGGGAATAATGATGTTTCTGCACAATCTTATGAGACTTTTCAGTATGCGAATAATAGTATGTTAGAGAATTTGTGGAAAGTTACCTATCAGGGCATTCACAGAGCTAACTTTGCTATTGAGAATATGGGACTTCTCGGAGATGACGTTGTCAGTCCTGAATTGAAGAACCAATATCTGGGAGAAGCCAAATTTTTAAGAGCCTACTTTTATTCTCGCTTAAACACCGTGTTTAATGAGGTTCCCTTAAAACTTACCACTGAGAATATTAATATGGGAGCGGCCTCAGCTGATGAGATCAACGGACAAATTGCCGCTGACTTAAAAGATGCAATAGAGTTGTTGCCTAATAAAACTTATGACCAGACTCAACAAGGTCGTGTTACAAAGTGGGCTGCAGAAGCATTGATGGGAAGAGTCTTTCTTTGGTACACAGGTTTCTATGGGAAAGATGCCATCGCTTTGCCCGATGGTGGTAGCGTTACAAAGAATGATGTAATTGGTTGGCTGGAAGATGCTGAAGCCAATAGCGGACATAGGATGGTTGATCATTTTCATCAGTTATGGGCCTATACAAATTCTTTGACAATAGGCGAATATGATTACATTCAGGAGTATATTAGCGAAAATAATATAGATCAGGAGGAAATTATTTATGCCAGCGACCGCGGGGCAAGAAATCCTGAAACTATTTTTGCGCTGCAGTTTTCAAACTATGCCGGCTGGGATATTGACAGAGGCTATTCCAATACTCTGACATTGTTCTGGGGACTCCGGGGAATGCAGGATATAAATAAAACCGTTCCTTTTGCCGGTGGATGGGGACAGGGAAATTCTGTTCCTGGATCCATGGTTAACCAGTGGTTGGAAGATGAACCAAATGACCCGAGACTTTGGGCTTCCGTAATTGATCTTAATAAGGAATTGATGGACTCGGTACCTAATCTGGATTATCCAGAAGACAGCGATGATCCATATACTCAGATTGGATATAATAGGGGTGTCTGGGATTTCGTGCTGGAAAGTAATTACTGGGGTAAAAAGTACAATGGAGTTACTGCAGTAGATGGTGACGGTGTCCGCAGACATAGTTATGGTGTGATAATGTATGGTACTCCTGAAAATAACCAGCTTAACCATACAGATGATTTGGTATATATTCGTTATGCTGATGTCCTGTTAATGTTGGCAGAGTTAAAAGAAGATGAATCATACATTAACAGAGTAAGGAATCGCGCAGGGTTGCCAGATATTGGTGGATACTCACTTGATGCTCTCCAAAAAGAGCGCCGTCATGAATTTGCCTTCGAAATGTTGAGGTGGAACGATATGCGTCGCTGGGGAGATGCATATACTACCGAGCATCTTGAAATGCAGGAAGGTGTGTCTGTATATAATTTTGGACAACCTGCTACTCATACAGCTTTGCATCCTGATGGCTATACATCCCGTTATCAGGCCACTAAAGGATTTTTCCCAATACCTCAACCTCAGATTGATATGTCAGAAGGCCTACTCGAGCAGGTTGAAGGTTATAAAAATGGTGAAGGACGATATACTCCTAGTTGGTAATTGATGTTGAGTATATTTTAAGAGAACATTCTTTTTTCCAGGCCACCTCATTTCGGGGTGGCCTTTTTTTGTTATAAGACGACTTTCTGACTACAATTTCAGAAACATAAATGATGATCGGGTAAAGTTGAAACTAAAAAGCAAAACGCAAAAAAATGTAAAAAAACAGCAAAAAAGTGAGTGAATTGTATTAGGAGAGGATTGTCAGTAGATATAACTTTGTGGCCATAATGTTTTACATACACATCCTTTGAAGTGCTAAAAACAAGGCGATGTGCGTGTTTTTTGTGCTATAAAGTGTATGATATACAATTAAATATGCTGTATTGTTTTAGTTTAAACGACTGTTAAAAAAGTAAAACACACGCGTTTTTTTAGTTTTAATTTTAACTCTATTGTTATGGAAAAAAGAGTGTTATTTTTTTTGATCGGCTTGTGTTTCAGCATTGCCACATTTGCCCAGACGCAGGTGAGTGGCAATGTTACCGATGCACAAGGTGAGCCTGTTCCCGGCGTTACTGTTTTGGAACAGGGGACTCAAAATGGAGTGATTACCGATGTGGAGGGTAATTACAATTTGAATGTGGCCGGAGCGGAATCTGTTCTGGTTTTTTCTTTTGTGGGAATGGAAACTCAGCAGGTTTCTGTGGGTAACCAGACTCAGATTAATGTGGTAATGCGTGATGTCTATACCGATCTGGACGAAGTAGTCGTAGTCGGTTATGGTGTTCAAAAGAAGGCGCTTACTACGGGTGCCAATTTGAATGTTTCCGGAGAGGATATTCAAAAAATGAATACAGTGAGTCCTTTGCAAGCCATGCAGAGCCAGAGTCCCGGTGTGAACATTACCCAATCTTCAGGGATGCCTGGTGAAGGATATAAAGTAAACGTCCGGGGACTTGGAACCGTGGGTAATTCCAATCCGCTTTATGTTATTGATGGTGTCACAGGTGGGGATATCAATGCGCTTAACCCTGCAGATATTGAATCAATTGATGTTCTTAAGGATGCTGCATCAGCAGCTATTTATGGGTCTCGTGCTGCAAACGGAGTGATTTTGGTAACCACCAAAAAAGGAAAAGCCGGGAAAGTTCAGGTAAGTTATGATGGTTATTATGGCGTTCAAAATGTTTATAAAATGCCCGCACTTCTGGATGCCAGGCAGTATATGACCATGATGGACGAAACCCGTTTTAACGACGGAAAAGATGGCTATGACTGGGCTGGTTTTGTCCCCGATTATGAGGCTATTATGGCTGGCGAATCTGATGGAACCAATTGGCTCGAGGAGATTCGGGAGAAGAATGCTCCCACCCAGAATCATGCACTTAACATTGCAGGTGGTAACGATAAATCTACGTATTCATTTGGGTTCTCTCATACTTCCCAGGATGGTATTTTAGGTAAACCGGTAAATCCCAGTTATGAAAGGACTACGGCACGGGTTAATTCCGATCATGTTCTTTATCGTGTAAATGATTTGGATGTTGTTCGTTTTGGAGAAAACCTGAACTACAGTTACAGTACACGCAATGGTATTCAGATTGGAAACATCTATGCCAACGATATTCACTCAATGTTGGTTGCTTCTCCTCTGATGCCCGTTTACAATGAGGAAGGAGAATATTTCGATGCTGATGATAAGAGTTCTACCGGTCTGGTCAACTACGATTCACAAACCAGTAACCCTATTGCTTTGATGGAGTATCGAAGCGGGCGCAATTTATCTAAGAATCATAATCTGCAGGGAAACGTATTTTTCGAATTACAGCCTCTGGCCGATCTGAAATTTAAAACCAGTTTCGGATATAAACTTTCAGCTAGTAGCTACAGACGCTATGTCCCAACTTATGAGTTGAGTACCGCAGGAGACGGATATAATCCGGAGAACGATCAGACACAGCAATCCATGAATCTTGGATTTCAGTGGCAATGGGAAAATACTTTGAATTATTCTTTCCGCACCAACGGACACTTTATTGATGCCCTTGTTGGCCAGTCGGTGGAGAAGTTTGGTCTTGGTGAGAATGTAGATGTTACCAATAGCCGTTCTATTTTTTCTGACTTTGACCATGCATGGCTGAGCAATACCAAAGGATATACCGCAGGTGTGACCAGCATTAAAGGAGAGCCCTGGGGAGAGGGGGGTATTGCCTCTTTCTTCGGGCGTGTCAATTATAACTTTAATGAAACCTATATGGCCTCCGTGGTCATGCGTGCTGATGGATCTTCCAATTTTGCACAAGGCAATCGTTGGGGGTATTTCCCTTCGGTTTCTGCCGGATGGGTAATGTCCAACGAAACTTTTATGGACGGAGTCAGTGGTATCTTAAATTTCTTTAAGCTGCGGGGTAGCTGGGGACAAAACGGAAACTGTAACATCGATAACTTCCAGTATATTGCCACAGTAGGATTCCCTGAAACAGCAAAATACTCCTTTGGTAATACCAAAACCGAACAAAGTCAGGGAGGATATCAAAATATTTTGCCCAATGAGGATATTACCTGGGAAACATCAGAACAGATTGACCTGGGATTTGATGCCAGATTGTTGAATTCTAAACTTGGAGTAGCTTTTGACTGGTATGTAAAAACCACAAAGGACTGGTTGGTTGTTGCTCCCGCATTGGCTTCTTTTGGTACAGAACCACCATTCATTAATGGAGGTGACGTGGAGAATAGTGGTATTGAATTGGCTTTGAACTGGAATGATCGTGTAGGAGATTTGTCTTACAGCGTTGCACTTAACGGCGCATATAACAAAAACGAAGTGACCCGGATTGCCAATAGTGAAGGAATTATTCATGGTGAGCCGCACGTGCTAAGTCAGGGAACGACAGAGATGTATCGTGCAGAAGAGGGTAAGCCAATTGGGTATTTCTGGGGTTACAAAACCGAAGGAATTTACCAAAACCAGTCGCAGATCGAAGCAAGACGTACTGAAGGTCTGGGCGTGATGGAAGGTGCACAGCCAGGAGATGTTATCTTCGCTGATATAGATAAGAACGGAGTCATTGATGAAAATGATAAAACCGAAATTGGTAATCCTCATCCCGATTTCACTGCAGGTCTGAACCTTAGCTTGTCGTACAAAGGTCTTGACTTTGGTCTGACAGCCAATGGGGCTTTTGGACAGCAAATTGCGAAATCTTACCGGTCATTTGCTGATAGCGAGCGTCAAAATTATACTACCGAAATTTTTGGCCGTTGGTACGGTGAAGGAACTTCCAATAAATTGCCGCGCCTTACCCCCGGTACAAATACCAACTGGCAGAATATTTCTGATATCTATATTGAAGATGGGGATTACGTAAAGATCAGCAATGTCACTCTTGGGTATGACTTCAAAAAACTCTTTACCAATTTGCCCTTACAGCAAGTGAGATTTTATGTTTCTGCTCAAAACCTTTACACTTTTACCAATTATTCGGGGATGGATCCGGAGGTAGGATATGGATATGACGGTGGATCCGGTAATCAGGGAAACTGGTCTTCCGGCATTGATCTTGGGTTCTATCCTGCCCCAAGAACTTATTTGGTTGGATTAAATCTCAAATTTTAATTAGGAGAAGAATATGAAAAGATTAATATATTTCGCAATAGCCATTCTGGTATTTACCAGTTGTGAAGATTTCCTTGACACAGAAAATCTCACCGAGAAAAATACCACTAATTTTCCCGCCAATGTGGAAGATGTGGAACAGGCAGTAATTGGAATTTACAATACCCTCAATACTGCTGTGGCCGATCCTCAGTGTACCTATTTTTATGCTGCCGAACTTGCCTCTGATGACCGCTTTGGCGGTGGAGGAGATAACGATAAGTTGATGCAGGCCTGGGATAAAATTATGAATCATGGAACTGATGCTTCCCGCCCTTTTTGGAAGGCGCGTTATCAGGGGATTTTCAGAGCCAATAGTGTTATTCTCTCTATTGAAAAGATGGGATTAGAGGGAGAAGAGGTTAACCAATTGAAAGGCGAAGCACATTTTCTGCGTGGTTTCTTTTATCATGAGCTCGCCGAAATGTATGGAGAGGTTCCCATGCCTTTAAATTCGGATGAGGCCGAAAACCTGCCTAATGCATCTGCTGATTCTCTTTATGCACAGATAGGGTATGATCTGGTATCAGCCATCTCTTTGATGAAGGATGTGCCATACAATGAGACTGTTGCGGGACATGCTAGCAAATGGGCTGCAGAAGCTTTGCTGGCCCGTGTTTATCTCTTCTATACCGGATATTACAATAAAGATGCAATGCCTTTGGCTGATGGAAGTTCTCTGAGCAAAACGGATGTTGTAAGCTATCTGGAAGACTGTATTGCCAATAGTGGACATGACCTGGTTGGAGATTTCAGAAATCTGTGGGCTTATACCAATGAATACACGCTGTCCGATTTTGAAAAAATGTCTGGCGAAACAGGTGTCGATGGAAGTGATCTGAATTGGGCTGGTGATGGAAATCAGGAGTCCGTTTTTGCCATTAAATTTTCCAACTTTGCCGATTGGAGTACTACTATTGGATACTCAAATCAATATTTACTCCATTTTGGAATCCGTGGCGGTCAGCCTTACGGCAATACCTTCCCTCTTGGGCAGGGATGGGGTGCAGGACCTGTCAATCCAACTCTTTGGGAGACCTGGGAAGATGCAGAACCCAGTGACTTAAGGAGAGAAGCATCGATAATGCCTGTTGCCGATCTGCCGGATTACTCATTTGGCGGTTGGACTATGATGGAAGAAACCGATTACTGGCAAATGAAAAGTGTTCACATTAGTGCAAAAACAGGGAAAGTGGATGGAGAAGGTAATCCAACCTATTATTCTTCTTTCTCTGTCCCAATGTTTGATGCAACCGATAACTTTCAGTTGGATGGTGTTAATGACCTGATGTTGATTCGATTTGCGGATGTATTGTTAATGCACTCAGAATTGACAGAAACAGCTGACAAAATGAATGAGGTTCGTGTCCGGGCCGGTCTGGATCCTGTGAGTTATTCATTAGAGGCCTTGAAGCGTGAACGCCGATTCGAGCTTGCATTTGAAGGAAGACGTTATGCCGACATCCGGCGTTGGGGAGATGCTCCTGAGTTGCTTGAAGAACAGCTGGGTGTGAAGGTTTATGAAAGTGGAACCCCAACGGTTATGAAATCTTTTGGTGGGGGATATAGAGCTCGATATGAAGCTACAGGCGGATTTTTCCCTATTCCTGAGTCTGAAATTGCCTTGTCGGAAGGCGTATTGACGCAAACTCCGGGTTATGGAACTGCTTCGAGTAACTATACGGGTTGGTAAAACTTTAAAAACAGAATCTCATGAAACGAATAATATTATATGTTACCCTTATTGCTGCTGTTTTTGCAGCTTGCGATCCTATTGAAGATCGTGATTCATTATCGGGTGTTGTCAGCAAGGAGAGCCTTCAGCTGTCAGCCAAACCGATAATGGTAGATGGCAGGAACTCGAATGAAGTTATTGTAGAAAATAATTCTCCTCTTCTTTCGAGGTGGATCTCTGATCGTTCTCAGATTGAGTCCTCCTATGCAACTGTTGTATTCGATAATGTCGGGACAAAGGAAGTTCAATTTGTTGGATTGAATGGAAACGGGTCAAAAGTGGAAGATAACCTTTCCGTACAGATTGATACGATGACCAATCTGCCGGCAGATGTCAAGGCCCGTTTAGGTATAAAGTACAATGCAGATGGTTCAGTGGATAAAACTTCCAAACCCTATTTCTGGGGAAATGCCAATTATGTTGATTACAATATAAATGTGGTTCAGGAAGTTGCCGAAGACGGAACACCCGGAAATAAACTGACGTTGAGTTGTGATGCACCTTATCTTTGTGATTGGACTTTTGGTGATGCTAAAGGAAATAAAAACCGGCTGGAGCTCTTTGTTACATCTCTTGGTACTTTTACTCTCTCTCTGGATTTGGCTAAAGCTGACGGATCAGTTATAGAGGATGCTTATACCCAGGAAGTCACTGTGGAAGAACTGACCACCGTTCCGGCTGAGTACAAAAACCTTTTTGGGGATTTCCTTGCCGATCCGAATGTGTCTAAAAGCTGGAGATGGTCACGTAGTGGTGTGGTATGGGCCAATGGTCCCTATCATGGATTTACTGATCCGGGTGCCGGCTGGTGGCAGAACAGCTATGAGAATATGATTGAAAGACAGGATGGGATCATGACTTTCAAATATTCAGATTTGAGTTTGACCAAAGAGGTTTACGAGGGAGGTGATACCAGTATTGATCCCGTTGGTGTTCATACCGGATCTGTAGAATTGGATCTGGGGTCGAAGGTTGATGGTTACTCCGTGGGAACCATCAAGTTGGATGGAATCAGTATCATCTATGGAGTGAATGTTAATGGTGGAAATGCGGTGTTTACAGAATTAGCACTTGTCTCAGTAACAGAGAATACACTTATTCTCGGTGGTGACAATGGAACAGGTGAGACCTGGCTTTATAAATTTGAGGCTGTAAATGATTAGCACTTATCTATAAAAAAGGCTTAAGGGCGGGCGATTTCTGCTCGCCCTTATGTATTTAATAGAATACAATTGGTTTCGGGTGGGGCGGAATCTGAAATTGTTACTGGTGAATATATTATTGACTGATTAGTTTTTATGTTGAAAAATATATCTGTTTCCGGCTTAAGTTCCCTTTTTTTGGGGTTACTCATCTTTTTGTTTTTTGGATTGTTTTATTCTTTCCATCTGCACTATCAGGAACAGTACCAGTTATTTCTTTTTACTGCGGACTATTTTCTTGAAAGAGTAATGCAGCCGGGCGGTTTGAGTAATTACCTGGGTTCGTTTTTTACGCAGTTTTATTTTTATCCCTGGGTCGGGAGCCTGATTATAGCCACCTTGCTAATTCTTTTCCAGAGAAGCTTGCTTGGAACGATCCGAAATCTAGGAGCAGCCAAAGATTTTTTTGTGCTTTCCTTTTTCCCGGTTTTGATGTATTGGGGACTTTTATGTGATGAGAATTACCTGACAGGCGGATTGGTTGCCATTCTTTTCATTAGCTTGTCCAATTACCTATATACTTTCAGCAGATCGGGTCTGGTGAAAATACTGTTTATTCTTTTAGGAATCCCGCTACTTTATTTGATTGCCGGAGGAAGTGTCCTCTTCTTCTTTTTGTTCCTCTTAATTTATGAATTGAATGAAAAAACCCGTTCGTGGAAATTCCTTCTTTTGTTTAATTCATTGGGTGTTTTACTTGTTTTGGCAATTCCTTTCTTTCTAAAAAACAGGTTGGGAATGTTTCCCCTGGTTCCCTTTATTGTGGGTGTTAATTACTTCCGGTTTCCCATAAATTTTCCGGTGATCGTGGGGATTATCGGACTTCTGCTTGTATTATTGCCATTTCTTTCCAAATTTCTTTCCAAAGGAAATTTTCGTTTAAAGAAGAATATCCTTTTAGTTGAGGTGCTGATTTTCTTTCTTTTTGGAAGCTGGTTTATCTATCGGTCGGTTGATTTTGAACGGGAGGGAATAATGGAATATGATTTTTATGTAAGAATGCGAAAATGGGAAGAGATTATCCATAAGGCTGAAGAAAAGGCACCTCAAAGTCCGCTTTCTGTTACTTGTTTGAATCTGGCTTTGGGGAAAAAAGGACAACTGGGAGACAGGATGTTCGAATTTATCCAAAAGGGGGATGAAGGATTGATTCCGGACTTTACTAAAGATTTTACGATTCCGATGGTGGCCGGAGAGGTCTATTACCATTTGGGGTTTATTAATACAGCACAGCGATTTTCTTTTGAAGCGATGGAGGCTTTGCCTGATTATCAGAAAAGTGTAAGGACGATGAAACGGCTTGCCGAGACAAGCTTGATTAACGGAAACTATGTGCTTTCAAAGAAGTATCTGAAAATTCTTCAAAACACATTTTATTACCGTAAGTGGGCTACTTATCTTGAAAGAGCCATGCAAAAAGAGGATCTTATCAATCAACACCCTGAATACGGGCTCTTAAGGAGTATGAAGCTGGACAGAGATTTCTTCTTTAGTGATCAGGAAAAGGATATGATGCTTGGAATTATGCTTTCCGAAAAGAAAAATAAACTGGCTTTTGAGTATCTGATGGCTTATTGTTTATTGAATAAAGATATTCAACATTTTGTGCAGTATTTTCCACTAGGTGAGTCTTTGTCTTATTTCAGAATTCCACGGCATTTTCAGGAGGCTTTGGTTTATGCATGGGATGTTTCAAAAAGTGAGGTTATTAAAGAAATACCGTATCCAATAAGAGATGAGATCAAATCTTCTTTGAATAGATACAGGAAAATTTATACATCTCAGCCCGATCCGCAACCGCTGTTGCACAAAAAATTCGGCGAAACTTATTGGTATTATTTTCATTTTAGGAATTAAAAGGTTTGTCATGAAGGGTTTGCTTTTTTCAATGGTCAGTTTTCTTTTGCTGGCAACTAGTTCCTGCGTTGGGGGAAAATCAGAAGTTCAGAAAAAGGAGGGATATCCGGAAATTTTCCCCGATTATATTGGGGTGACCATCCCATCGGGAATTGCACCTCTCAACTTTCGAATTGAATGGGACTCTGTTCGTTATTCGGAATTATATATTGAGAACAGTGATGGCAAGATCCTAAGGGTGAAAGCAGAACAAACACTGAAGATGCCTTTGGATGAATGGAAGCATCTTCTTGAGACGTCGAAAGGGGATAGTCTTATGTTTCATCTTGATGTAAATCGCAATGGAGAATGGTATCGTTTTTCGCCTTTTCCTGTTTATGTCAGCGGCGACCCCATTGACTATGGCCTTTCCTATCGGTTAATTGCCCCGGGTTATGAGATTTACAGTAAAATGGGGATTTATCAAAGGTCTCTGGATAATTTCAATCAAAATGCGATTGTAGAAAATACGCTTTTCCAGGGGAGCTGTATGAATTGTCATTCTTACAGACAAACGAATGCTGCTAATATGAGTTTGCATATTCGCGGACCGCAGGGAGGCACTGTTTTGCTGGAAGACGGAAACTTAAAAGTGCTGGATACAAAAACAAAAGAAACACTTTCAAAATGTGTGTATCCTTATTGGCATCCCACTGGCAATTATATCGCCTATTCGGTGAATAAAACACAACAAACATTTCATGCTGCCAATGAGAAAAGAGTTGAAGTTTTTGATCATGCCTCAGATATTGTAATCTTCGATGTTAACAAGAACACACTTTTTTCGTGTGATCATTTGCAAAGCAAGAATCACATGGAAACATTTCCTGCTTTCTCTCCGGATGGGAAGTCTTTATTCTTTTGTTCAGCCCGGGTTGACACGCTTCCGCTTCAAATAAAAAATATTAAATATAATTTGATGAGGATTGACTTTGATCCGGAAACCGGAATGTTTGGATCTGCAATAGACACACTGTTCAATGCTGCCGAATTGGACCAGAGCGTCTCATTTCCCCGTCCTTCTTATGATGGCAGGTTCATTGTTTATACAAAGTTTAACTATGGGAATTTTTCAATCTGGCACCCGGAGGCGGATTTGTGGTTGTATGACACGGAAACAGGAATTAATAAACCGCTTGAAACACTTAACAGCGATCAGACAGAGAGTTACCATTCATGGTCGTCCAATTCACGATGGATGGTGTTTAGCAGTCGTAGGGTTAACGGACTTTATACCATGCCATTTATTGCCCATATTGACGAGCAGGGAAATGCAGGCAAACCTTTTTTATTGCCTCAGGAAGACCCTGATTTTTATGATATGACTTTCTACTCATTTAATGTGCCCGAGTTTATTAATCAACCTGTTAATATGAACCTGGGTCAACTTGAGGAGGCGGTTAAAAATGAACATGTTCAGTTGTCGTTCGAGAAAAGAAATGATTGATAGACTCATTAGAGGTGTATTTTTCGGAAAATGATTTTATGGGGATTGAAAAAACATACCAGTTTTTGGAGCTTGACAAGTATAGTAATTCTATAGAAGGAATAAAGAAATTGCTGCTCGAAGTTAAAACTCATGCGGGAGAAATAAATGGACAGGTTTTTAAGCTAACTGTCTTTGTGAGTTGCGAAAATGAAGATGAGTATAGAGGCAAAGCAGCTGATTTTTCCAAGGCAGTTTTTGATTGTTTTTATGATGAGGTTCCTGCTTTCAATATCGTTTCTCAAAAGCCTTTTTCTGATTCTTCGTTTGCTGTGGAGGCGGGTTTTGTTACCGGACAGGAGTTGCAGATTCATTACAAAATGCATTGTGATACTCCCTATGTCTTGATTGAAGATGCTATGGTTAAAGAGTTGTGGATGAGTGGAGCCGGAGGAGTTGAGCTTGTTGGAGACATTGAGCAGGATGCCATCCGTGCCTTCGGACAGATGTTGGAAATCCTGCACACAGAAGGCATGACCATGGATCATGTCATCAGGCAATGGAACTATGTGGGAGGGATTCTAAAGATTAATGCTGCCGATGGCCGGGATTTGCAAAATTATCAGGTTTTTAATGAGGTGCGTGGCCGTTTTTACAAGCATTACCGTACCCGGAAGGATTTTCCTGCTGCTACCGGAATTGGTGTTAAAATACCCGGGGTAACCATTGATTTTTTTGCCGTGAAGCCATTTGTTGGTAGTGTTACCACAGCTCCTGTAAATAACCGGAAACAACAGAATGCTTATGTGTATGGTCAGGAGGTGCTGGTTGGCTCAGCGCCGATGAAGACGGCTGCAAAGCAACCCCCTCAGTTCGAAAGAGCCAGATTATTGGAAATGCCCGGGAATTCTACGTTATTTTTATCCGGAACTGCCTCCATTATTGGTCAGGAGACGGTGGGAATTGGGGATGTGGAGGAGCAAACACGCGTCACCATTGGCAATCTTGAAGAAATAACCAGATCAGCAGAAGGGACCCTCAATATGGATGCCTTGAGATATACTTTGCTGCGGGTGTATGTGAAAAAAGAGGAGGATTTTCCGGTTGTACAACAAATTTGTAAGGAATATTTCCCGGATGTTTCTATTGCTTTTGTGCAGGCTGATGTTTGCAGAGACAACCTGCTCGTTGAGATTGAAGGAGAAATGGTTGCGAATAATTGTTTTCGTGAGTGTATAGAATGTAATTAAGATTGCAGTTTTTTGTCTTTTAAGACATTTCAACCCTGTTTGAAAAACATTTTCATCCCCTGGAATTTCCTTGTTTTTGTTTTCTTGCAACAGCAAACAATTAATAAAATCAATATGATAAGAAATTTGTTTTTAGTGCTGATGTCGGTGGTTGTACTGGCATCATGTTCTCAGGGAAAAGTGACTGTTCAGTCACCCGATGGGAATATTAATGTTTCTTTTGGGCTGCATGAAACCAAGCCTCAATACAGTGTGTCCTACAAGGGGCAGGAGGTTGTGCTGAACTCTGCAATGGGGTTTATATTAAAGGATCAGGCGCCTCTGACCGAAGGCTTTGAAATTACCGGGAGTGAAGTTACTTCTTATGATAACACATGGGAACAGGTATGGGGCGAAAAACAGTTTATCCGTAATCATTACAATCAACTGAGGGTTGATCTTCAGGAAACGGCAGAAGCTGGTCGCCAAATGTCTGTTTTCTTTAGAGTGTTTGACAATGGCGTCGGCTTCCGTTATGAAATACCTGAACAGGAGGGTATGGAAGATTTTGTCATTATGGATGAGGTGACGGAATTTGCTATGACTGATGATCATACTGCATGGTGGATCAAAGCTTATCAGCCCGATCGTTATGAATATTTGTTTACCAGGTCGGGCATCAGTAAGATGGATACGGTGCATACGCCCTTGACCATGCAAACGGCGGATGGATTATATCTTTCTTTGCATGAAGCAGCACTGGTTGACTATGCCAGTTATACCGTTGTTTCAATGCCCGGGAACAAACTGGTTACCGGATTGGTGCCCTGGGCTGATGGAACCAAAGTGAAGACCAGTGCTCCCATGAAAACACCATGGCGAACGATTCAGATTGGTGAAGAACCAGGTGACCTGATAACCAATTATATAGTATTAAATCTTAATGAGCCAAATAAACTGGAGGATCATTCCTATATAAAACCTTCGAAATATATGGGAATCTGGTGGGGCATGCATATTGGGAAATATACGTTTTGGGAAAGTGAAGATCTTGGTGCTACCACCGAAAATGCGAAAAGATATATCAACTTCGCCTCGGAGCATGATGTACCTCTTTTGCTGATTGAGGGATGGAATAATGGGTGGACACCTGCCTGGTACGAAAATCGCATGCATCAGTTTAGCTTTACAGAAAGTGTGGATGATTTTGATTTGAAAGAAGTGGTGGAGTATGGCAACAAACGAGGCGTTAAGTTGATCGGGTATCATGAAACAGGATCTAATCTTATTAGTTACCTTGATCAGGTGGATGATGGGTTTGCACTTTATCGGGAGATCGGAATCCATGACATTAAAATTGGTCAGGTAGGCTCTAAACTCAACATGAAAGAGTGGCACCATGGTCAGTTTGGGGTCAATTATTACCGGAGAATTCTTAAAAAGGCCGCTGAAAATAAACTGGCTGTTAATTTCCATGAACCGATTAAGGATACCGGAGAGCGTCGGACCTACCCCAATATGATGACCCGTGAAGGAGGTCGTGGAATGGAATATGATGCGTGGAGTGATGGAAATCCTCCTTCTCATCTTGCGACTTTGCCTTTTACCCGCTTGTTGGCAGGGCCAATGGATTTCACGCCCGGGACTTTTGACATAATGATAAAGTATCGTGAGGGGCGCAGGGTTCATACCACTATTGCGAAGCAGTTGGCGGCTTATGTCGTTGTTTTGTCACCTACTCAGATGATGTCTGATTTACCGGAAAATTATGAAGGACATCCGGCTCTGAAGTTTCTCCTTGATGTCCCGGTTGACTGGTACGACACCAAGGTGCTGAATGCAGAGATTGGAGAGTACATCACTATGGTGCGCAAGGACAAGAATTCAGAAGATTGGTACCTGGGGAGTCTGACCAATGAAAAAGCACGCGACTTTAAAATCAAACTGTCCTTTCTGGATCCGGACAAAAAATACTTAGCCGAAATCTATGCAGATGGGGCTGATGCCCACTGGGAATCTAATCCTACCGCTATTAAAATTACTAAGAAAATAGTGGAGGCTGATACTGAAATGAGTCTCAATCTCGCTGCAGGAGGTGGACAATCCATTCGATTTTCCCCGGTTGAATAGTAGAGATTTTTTTGATAATGGATGAAGCCGTCTGTTTTTCAGGCGGCTTTTCTTTTTATAATACAATTACACCCTTTATTGGATACATTTCACCCCTCTTATTAATTGCAGAATTGTTTTTATTTGTTAAAAAATACTCTTAGAGAGAATAGATTGGGTTTGTTTTTGAATCAAACTATCTGTAATAATTCAATAGTCTTTTGAAATGATGAACGTTTTGGATAAAAAATGATCAGTTTTTTGTGATACATTTTTAATAAAAATGAAGTATTGTGATTTTATATTCTTTCTTGGTTTAGAATCTGAGATAAAAGATAGAAGTGTGTCAAAGTCCTGTAAGTTAAAGACACGGGCTTTATTTTTTCGCGTTGAATAACTTGAGCTATAAGATGGATTACCGGAATTATTCTGTTTTATAATGCTAAAAAGGTTTGTGATATGTAAAAAAACTAACGGTAAATGATAAAAAAGTATTAGAAAAGCATTTTGGCAAGCAATACATTTGTGATGTGAAAAAATGTAAAAAACCCTTTCTGACATAAATTGGTTTTACAGTGTAATTTTAATTTGTTTCTTATGAGAAAAAATCTGCGGTTTTTTTTAGCAATGTTTTTTCTTGCCTTTCAGGTAATGGCCTTTGGGCAGGGGAAAACAGTAACCGGAAACGTTACCGATGAAACGGGTGCACCTTTACCGGGGGTGTCCGTTGTTATCCAGGGTACCACACAGGGTACCATAACTGACATGGATGGTAACTACAGCGTAATTTTAGAGGAAGGACAAAACGTTCTTCAGTTTTCTTTTATTGGATTTGAAAACCAGATCATTGATGTGAGCGATCGCTCGGAGGTGGATATTCAAATGGTTCCTGAAACCCGTTCGATTGATGAGGTTGTGGTAGTGGGTTATGGTAGTATGAAGAAAAGCGATGTTTCTACCGCGAGTGTCTCGGTAAAAGGTGAAGATTTGCAACAAAGTGTTTCTGCCAACCTTGACCAGGCTTTACAGGGGCGTGCAGCGGGGGTCACCGCTATTTCCACCTCCGGTCAACCGGGTGCATCAGTTTCTATTCGTATCCGGGGTCAGAGTACTTTGAGTGCCGGATCGGCTGAGCCGCTTTATGTGGTTGATGGGGTACCCATTCAGAATGTAAGCCAGGGTGGACATGGTGTTGGTCTTGGTGATAAATTGGGAAATGCCCCTGTAAGTACTTTTGGTGGTGGTTTGTCAAATATCAACCCCGCCGATATTGAATCGATGGAGATTCTGAAGGATGCTTCTGCAACTGCCATTTATGGTTCGCGCGGAGCTAACGGTGTTGTGCTTATTACCACAAAAAGAGGAAAGAGTGGTGAAGCAAAATTCAACTATAACTTCCAGTATGGTATTCAGGAGCAGGCTAAAAGAATTGACGTGATGGACTTGCGTCAATATGCCTCATACAGCAACAATATTGCTGCGGAAACAGAGGGCCGTGAATCACGTGAAGAGCTTCTGGATCCTTCTCTGCTTGGTACCGGGACTGACTGGCAGGATGCTGTGTTTCAAACAGCTCCCATGCAAAACCATCAGATTAGTGCTTCGGGAGGAACTGAAAAGAGCAAGTATTTCATCTCCGGTAGTTATTTCGATCAGGAAGGTACCGTTGTTGGTAGCGGCTATGAGCGTTTTACCGGTCGTGTGAATCTTGATTCTGAGTTGAAGGACTGGTGGACCATTGGTACCAACATTACGTTTGCTCAAAGTGAAGATCAACTGGGATTGAACAACAGTGAAGATGGTATTATCAATGTTGCAATGAAGACTTCGCCGGATGTGCCTGTTTACAATGTGGATGGCAGCTGGTCCGGGGATGAGCGTGAAGGTTCACCCGGTAAAATCAACCCTATTGCAAAAGCGTTGGATGAAGAAATCCGACTTGAACGAACAAATTTTACAGCCAATGTTTACAGTGATATTACCTTTATTGAGGGGTTGACATTAAGGACAGAGGCTTCTATGGATGTTGGTAATACCAATGCCTATACTTTTACTCCTACTTATCAGTATGGGAATGTAGCCAATACGCAAAATAGCTCTCGTTGGCAGTACAATAAGAACCGTTTTTGGGAGTTGAAGAACTACCTGACTTATTCCAGAAATTTTGGAAACCATAGTGCAAGTCTTATGGCTGGTCAGGAGGTTTCCGAATCTACCTGGGAATATCTGAACGGTTCCAGTAGTGCTTTACCCAGTAATCTGATTCATTCTCCAAGTCTGGGGGATAATAATACCATGATTGTTGGCTCGGGGTTTGGTAGTGGCTCAATGGCCTCTTTCTTTTCAAGAGCCAACTATAATTACAGTAGTAAATACTACCTGACTTATACTTTCCGTTATGACGGATCTTCAAATTTTGGTCCTGAAAACCGCTGGGCTCCCTTCCATGCATTCTCCGGAATGTGGCGAGTGTCTGATGAGCCTTTCTGGGATGGTTTGAGCGGAATTGTGAATAGTTTAAAAATCCGTGCAGGATGGGGACAAACCGGTAATGCCAGCATTGGGGGTTATCAATGGGGTGCCTCTATTACCAAAATGCCTACAGGACTGGGTGATGGTTATCGTCAGACCAATATTGCGAACCCATATATTCAGTGGGAGAAGCAGGAGCAATACAACTTAGGTATTGATCTGGGTTTATTCGATAATCGAATTGATGTGATTGTGGATCTGTATCAAAAGAAATCTTCCGATATGTTGATGGCCATGCAGTTACCTTCCTATATGGGAACTCGCGGAAACGAATCTTCAAGACTCAATCCTCCTTCAGGAAATTTTGGAGAAATAGAGAACAAAGGAGTGGAGATAACTTTGAATGCCAGACCTGTTGTAACTCCCATGTTCCGCTGGGATAGCGGAATTACCTTCACAATGAATGACAATACCTTACTCGGTCTTACCGGAACTCCTTCTGCACACATTGAAGGGTATGGACAATGGAGCGATGTAGTAACTATGACAGAATTAGGTCAATCGCTTTATGGCTTTTACGGCTATGAAGTTGACAGAGTATTTACCAGTAAAAATGACATTATTAACAGTCCCCGTCAGGAGGCATTTCCCAATGCTGATCCCGAAACAGGTGATTTGAACTGGGACCGGGCTACCACCACCTGGGTGGGTGACCTGAAATTTAAAGATCTTTCAGGCCCCAATGGTAAACCGGATGGAGTAATTGATGAGCATGATAAGACATTTCTGGGATCTCCATGGCCTACTTTTTCATTTGGATGGAACAATACATTCAGATTTAAGAATGTGGAATTAACAGTTTTTATGAACGGTAATTATGGCAATAAAGTCCTGAATTATATCGGACGCAGTCTTTCCGGCATGGATAATATGTGGGACAATCAGTTGGCGGAGGTAACAGACCGTACGATTTTAGGACCGATTAATGATGTTGATGGTTGGTACAATGATATCGATAACGTACAAATTGTTCAGATGGGGAAAGACAACATGCCAAGAACAATTGCCGGTGACCCCAATGATAACATGCGCATATCAGATCGTTATGTCGAGGATGGATCTTACCTGAGGTTTAAGAACATCTCTCTGGCTTATTATGTCCCTAACCGGTTGACTTCACGCTGGGGTATTGATAACCTGAAACTTTCTGCCGGAGTGCAGAACCTTTACACGATTACCAAATACTCGGGTTTCGACCCTGAGATTGGTGCCAGTCAGACCAGCCAGAATGTTTACGGACTTGACAACGGGCGCTATCCTGCTCCTCGTATTTACACCGTTGGTCTGAATGTTTCATTTTAATAAATGATGAACTTGATTATGAAGCAAAGTCTTTGGTATAAAGGGTATTGCATGTTGCATAATTTAGAAAATTGGTATCACATGAAAAGAATAATGAAATATAAAGTGTTATGGATCCTGGCAGTATTATTGATTACTGCTACCTCCTGTGAAGATTTTCTTGACAGGCCAACGGAGGATTCATTTACCATTGATAATTTTTATCAGACAGATGATCAATGCTTTCAGGCAGCGAACATCTTGTACAACTCCCCGTGGTATGACTTTCAGCGTGGATTCCTGTGGATTGGTGATCAGCTTGCAGGAAATGTTTACACAGGAACTGAAACGGTTTACCAGAATTTCAACCTGAATTCAACTAATGAGGATCTTGTGAATGCATCCAACTCGCTTTGGCTGGTAAATGGTCATTGTAATGCTGTGATAGAAAATGTTAGAAGTAAAGCAGGGTCGGATGTGAGTAAGGATGTGAAAAATACGGTTATCGGTGAAGCCATGACCATGAAAGCTCTTGCTTATTTTTATCTTGCCCGCATCTGGGGTGCTGTTCCGATTATTCACAGCAACACTGAGATTATTGGTGCAGGAACTGCCAATCAGCTTAGAAAAAACAGGCTGGAAGATGTTTATGAATATATTCAGCGAACCCTCCTGAGAGCCATTGAGTTACTTCCTGAGGAGAATAAAGCCGGGCGTATTCACAAATATTCTGCTATGGGATTGTTGTCAAAGGTTTACCTTACTCGTTCAGGACTTGGACAGTCCGGGACTCGCGATCAGCAATATCTTGATCTTGCCAAACAATACGCAAAGCAGGTGATTGATAACTATCCGGGGCAATTGGAACCCGTTTACAGCAACCTTTTTCGCATTAGTACAGGAAATTATAACCCTGAAAATCTGATTTCATGGAGATGGACTATTTCCAACACCTGGACTTCACAAAATTCTATCCAGTCGGATGTGGCCCTGAATAACTTTACAGGAATAGCCGGTGACACGTGGGGATCCTGGAGAGGTGTTACGATTGATCTTCAGAACCTTTTTGGAGAGAATGCGCTTAGCGCCACCCGTCAGAATGACGATACCCGCCGGAAGGCTACCATGATGATGTGGGGCGATCATTACGAGTATTTCTGGCGCCACGAGGGTGGTTTTACCGTTACCATGGACAATGACAATAATGTTGCAGGTTCCACATTTGGAGTTCCCACTGGTGCCAATATTGTGAAACATATTGTAGGTCATTATGAGGGCGATCATGCTGCTGAGAATGGTAACCTTGGTCAGCGTATGGCGACTGATCTTGCTACTCATATTCTGAGATTGGCTGATGTTTACCTGATCTATGCTGAAGCAATTCTGGGGAATAGCGAAAAGACTACTGATGCCGAAGCGTTGAAATATTTCAATGCTGTGCGTCAGCGCGCAATCCCCGGGGCTGCTGCTGTTGAGGAACTCGATTTTGAGATGATCTTTAACGAGCGCAGAAAGGAACTGGCCCTGGAAGGCGATAACTGGTACGATTATGTCAGACTTTCTTACTACGATCCCGACAAAGCAATATCTATGATTAATGCTCAGGAGCGTGGAAGTTATGAGGGCGACTTGTATGGGTATTACAAAGGAGAAGTGGATGAATCAGACATGTCTGTTAATTCTTTCAAGGTGAGTATCTTTAAAATGGACTTTACTCTTCCGTTCCCTGAAATTGATATGTCAATGAATCCATGGTTGAGTGAAGGTGCGGTGCCATTTGACTTCGAGACCATAGAGTATTAACACGTAGTGTAATTTTTAAGAATGAAGAAACGAGTCCCGATTGGTCGGGACGAGTTCCATTAGATCTTAATAATTAAATTTTATACTAATGAATATGAAAAAATATATAAAAAGAAGCAGATCCTTCTCTTTGATGCTGCTTTTGTTAATCGGATTTCTTGCAGGATCCGTGATGAGTTCCTGCGAAGATGACTCGGATTCTTCGGGCGATTCTCCGAAAATTGAGTACGTCAGGGTCACAGATCCTCAGGCCTCTGATTCCCTGGTAGTACGTGCTTTTTTGGGGAATACCATAGCTATGGTAGGAGAAGGACTGGGTGATGTGGTGGAAGTATGGTTCAATGACCAGTCTGCCAAACTGAATAAAAATTACATTACCGACGAGACCATTATTGTAACGATTCCCAATGTTATTCCTGAAGAGGTTACCAATCAAATAAAGTTGGTGACTGCCGGAGGAACTGAATATACTTATGGATTTGAGGTGCAGGTGCCGCAGCCCCTGCTGAGATCAATGAAGTGCGAATATGTTCCAGCCGGAGGGGTAGCCATTATAGAGGGAAACTACTTTTTGGGTGATGAAAACAAACCGTTGGAAGTTATTTTTCCGGGTAATGTTGCTGCAGAGGTGGAAAGCTATGATGTGGATGAGATTAGAGTGATTGTTCCCGAAGGTGTGGGTGTTGGCCCCATCACTGTAAAATCAATGTACGGATCTACAAGGTCATCTTTTTATTTCCGTGATGATAGAAATGTTTTTCTCGATTTCGATCAGACAACCGGTGCAGGATGGAGAGCCGGAAATACTCAGGGAACAAGCCCTGATGGTGTTTCAGGAGATTACCTTGCCCTTACAGGAACTCTTGGCGACTGGGGCTGGGTCGAAGACAATCTTGCAATGAACCTTTGGGGGTCCCAAATCACAAATCCTTTACAAAAAGATCCACTCTTTGAGTTGGGCGAAAACAATCTTGAGGATATGACTCTTAAATTCGAGGTTAATGTGGTAAACCCATGGGCTGTTGGATACCTGCAGTGCATTTTCACTCCAAAAGATATTCCGGATCCGACAGATTTAAACAATGGGTATTATAATGATATGGAGTTGGGCCGGGCCTTGTGGCGTCCCTGGCATGAATCCGGAGAAGAATTCCAGACGGATGGTTGGATTACGGTGAGCATTCCGATGAAAGAATTCCGGTTCTCGCACGATGCCTCTATAAACAGTCTTTCCCTGGAATATCCGGGAGACTTTGGTGGCTTTACCTTTTTTGTTTTTGGGCCTGCTATGGATCCCGATCTTGAGCAGGATCTTTTTATCGCCATAGACAATGTGCGTGTAGTTCCCAGATAGTTGATCAAACGTAAACTTTACAATTATGCAAAAAAAATATAAGCAATATATCCGGTACTCATTCAGTATGTTGATGCTGCTTGTGCTTGGTGCCGGGATGCTTTTCACATCGTGTGAAGATGACGATGATGAAAATGGAAGCAAAGTGGAACTTCTGAGTTATGGGCCCATGCCGGTAGCCAGAGGGGCAGAACTGAGATTTATTGGTAATAATCTGGACAAAGTTTCCTCAGTCGTTATTCCCGACGGTATTGAAATCGCTGCGGCCGACTTCACAAGCAGATCTACTGATTTAATTACCCTGACTGTACCTCAGACTGCTGTGGAGGGGTTAGTGGTGCTTAAAACCTCTGAAGGAGATATTACAACTAAAACTCCTATCGGATTTTCTGAACCCATCTCTATTGATGAATTCGCTCCGGCATCTATTAAGCCGGGTGATATTCTTACCATCAAGGGAGATTATCTGAACCTGGTGAAAGAGGTGATTTTTACAGACAGAGTCGTTGCTGTTGATTCCGTTAGTTTTGAGTCTCAAAGCCGGAAAGAGCTGCAGGTGGTTGTTCCCGATGGAGCACAAACCGGTATTATCGGCGTTTCTGATGGGGCTGAAGATCCAATTATTATTTATACGGAAGAAACCCTGGATGTTGTATTGCCTTCTTTTGCTGAAGAGAATGCATTTACCACCGATCCTGTTAAAGCAGGTGAAGAGCTGACGATCTCCGGTTCAAACCTTGATGTTGTGCGAAAAGTTGAGTTTGCCGGAGAGCAGGTAGTGGAAAGTGATGATTTCGTTAGTCAGACTGAAGGCGAAATTGTTGTGATTATTCCCGCAGCAGTACACGATGGTACTATAACCATCATACCGGGTTCGGGGCTTGAGGTTGTTTCTGTTGAGGAAATAGAACTGATGGTTCCAACAATAACCGGCTTTAATGTGAATCCGGTAAAACCGGGAACTCTGTTAAGAGCCACCGGTGAGAACATGGATCTTGTTTCGGAAGTGTTGTTTGGAGCGGTTTCTCAAACAGAGATTGTGGTAATTTCCGATTCTGAAATAGAGTTTACTGTGCCTGTTGACGCTCCCGGTGGAGTTGTAGCTTTTGCAACAGAAGCCGAAAAGGAAGTGACTTCTTCTGAGGAGCTTCAGATGATTATGCCTTCAATTAGCGAACTTGCACCTGATGCAGCTCCTGCTGGCGACACCATTCGTCTTGGAGGAGAGAACCTTGATTTGGTTGCCAGTGTTACTTTCTCCGGAGGGGTGAATGTGGAGGCTGAGTATGATGAAAGTAAAGATTCGGTATATGTGGCTGTTCGCAATGGGGCAGAAAGTGGTCCTTTGACTGTTGTTGCAAAGAATAGTGAGGAAGTCGTCACTACGCAAGGCTTCACTTTTATATCAATCAATGTGCCTGTGATTACCAGCGTTCCTTCAGCTGTCATGCCTGGCAGCTTGTTGGTAATTGAAGGGGAAAAACTTGATCTTTTGACTGATGTTATTTTCCCTGGTGGTGTAACAGCCACTATGTTTGGAACAAAAACAGCCTCTTTATTGGAAGTGTACGTTCCGGAAAATGTTACAATGGGTCCTGGTCAACTGACTTTTGTTACAGTTGATGGAGAAACCACTCTCTCACCTGAGATTGCCTTTGGTAGAGATCCTATTACCGAATTTACGGAAATGATCATGGACTTCAATGTCAGAGAATCGTCTGACTGGCACGGGCTGGACTGGGATAACTGGGGCGGCTCTTATGACGCAGCCATTTGTAAGCCTCTGGGATATGTAATTCTGTTGTCAAATCCGGGGTGGTGGGTTGTTGGTTGTAACCATCCTGATCCTGATGGTGGATGGCCTGCAGTAAATCCATCCGAGTATGTTTTGAAAATTGATATAAAAACTGAAACTCCGGTTGCAGTGAATGATGGATATGAAATGGCGGCTTACATAGGTGGTAATGCAGTCGTAATCCCATTGCCTGAAAAAGATGGATATATTGATACGAATGGTGCATGGATGACAGTGACAATGGATGCATCCAGCTTACCGAGCCCCACTCCTACAAGTGGCGATTTTGGAATTATTTGTAATAATCCGGCAGGAATGGATTGGGCAGGCCTTAGTTTCGATAATCTGAGGTTTGATCCTAAATAAAAAAATGATTTGATGGTTAAGAAGCGGCCCTGCTTCCTGCGGTGGCCGCTTCTTTTATAAAATATATTAGGGTATGCTGAGAAGTTTATTTTTGATTTTAGCAATTCTTATTTCTTTTTCCGGTTGTTCCAGTGATTCAGAAACCCCAAAAGTTCCACCTTTGTTTGTGTCCTCTACCCCTGCTGATGGTTCAGAAGAGGTGACGGTATCCTCTGAGGTATCATTGACCTATGATGAGGTGATTACGCTTATTGAAAATCACGGTATTACCATTAACGGTGAGTCGGCAGATGCTTCATCCCATCTGACCAAAGTAATGATTGAAGAGATACTTGAAAAAGGGAAGGAATATACGATAAATGTCCCTGCCAGAGCAGTAAAAAATACCTCCGGAGTACCTTCTGAAAGCGCGGTGGAATTTAGCTTTACAACTGAGGCAGCGTCCCAGCCGGTGGAGATTAGTGCGGATCTGGTGGTAGCCAATCCATCGCAGGAGGCTCAAAATGTTTATAATTTCCTGAAAGAGAATTATGGCATGAAGATTATTTCCGGGGCTGTGGCCAATGTGAGCTGGAATACCAACGAAGCCGACTGGGTCTATAAGCACACAGGGAAATATCCTGCCATGAATACTTTCGATTATATTCATTTGAACTGGTCGCCTGCCAACTGGATTGATTACAATGATACGCAGGTGGTAGAAGATTGGTGGGCCAATAACGGTATTGTAAGTGCCTGCTGGCATTGGAATGTTCCCCCATCAGAGGGGGTGACGGATAACAATCAATTTTCGACTTATTCGGAGGATACAGAGTTTAGTGCGGCCAATGCTTTGGTTGAGGGGACCTGGGAGAATGAGATTGTGAAAGCCGATTTGGAAGAAATGGCAGGATATCTGAAATTACTTAGAGACAAGAATATACCTGTTGTTTGGCGCCCACTGCATGAAGCTGCCGGTAACATTTACGAGTATGACAATGGCACTGCCTGGTTCTGGTGGGGGTATGACGGTGCCGAAGCTTATCGGAATCTATGGATTTATATGTTTGAGTATTTCGAACAGCAGGGGGTGAATAACTTGATCTGGGTGTGGACCACTCAGACCAAAGATGATGCTTTTTACCCCGGAGATGAGTATGTGGACATTGTTGGTCGTGATATTTATAATAATGGATCTGGCGAAAATATTGCGGCTCAGTTTGAAGAAATTCAGACGACCTATCCCACCAAAATGATCGCGCTGAGTGAGAACGGGAGTGTGGCTGAAATTTCCGAACAATGGAATAGTGGTGCCTTTTGGTCTTACTTCATGCCATGGTACGATTATGATAGAACCGTGGATACTGAATCTGTGGCTTTTGATGATCCCACACATGGACATGCCAATGTTGAGTGGTGGGAGGATGCTTTTTCACACGATGCTGTAATTACGCGTGATGAAATGCCCGATCTAAAATAATACAGGCATAACCCACCACATTGAGACTGTCGAAATGTAGTCTTATGAATAGACACTAAATAATGAATCTGTTTTAAAATAGTATTGGTTGTTTTAATAAGCCCTGGATCAGATATGTTATAGCTGGTTCAGGGTTTTTGGGTTTTGATAGTTTTGAAAAACAAAGGATTAAAATGTATTGGTGAAATGAGGGGTTTATGTGTTTGATTTATATCTCTTACTCAGTTGGCGATTAAAAAGCCTGTATTGTATAAGTAACTGAAATAATTGTACTTGTCCCTGAGTGTTTAAATCTGCTATTTTGTTGAAAATTTATCAGTAGTAATTGTCTTTATTTTATTTGCGACATGAAAATCAAAAACTCCTGGCTTTTGGCCGTCGTTTTATTTATTGGAATGGGTGTACAGGCCCAAAAATTTGAAGGATTGGCAGACACTCCTCCCATGGGCTGGAACAGCTGGAATAAGTTCGCCTGTGATGTAAATGAAGAGATGATTCGTGGCATTGCTGATGCTATGGTGGAAAGCGGAATGAAAGATGCCGGATACGAATATGTGGTGATTGATGACTGTTGGCATGGAGGCCGCGACAGCCTTGGATTTATTTATGCCGATTCTGCCAAATTTCCAAATGGAATGAAGGCTTTGGCCGACTATGTACATTCCAAAGGTCTGAAGTTGGGAATTTACTCCGACGCCGGAACCAAAACTTGCGCCGGATACCCGGGCAGTCGCGGTTATGAGTATCAGGATGCACTTCAATATGCAGAATGGGGCATTGATTATCTGAAATACGACTGGTGTAACACCGAGAATGTGAATCCGATTGGTGCATATTCTACCATGCGCGATGCTCTTTACAAGGCCGGACGCCCCATTTTTTTTAGTATGTGCGAATGGGGTGACAATCAACCCTGGGAGTGGGCCGGGGATGTCGGCCATATGTGGCGGACTACCGGTGACATTTACCTTTGCTGGGATTGCAAACATGATCATGGTGGTTATTATTCATGGGGCGTAACCCGTATCCTGGATATGCAGGATGGTTTGAGAAAATATGCAGGTCCGGGTCACTGGAATGATCCTGATATGCTTGAAGTAGGCAACGGTATGCCGGTAAATGAGGATCGCGCTCACTTTTCTATGTGGGCAATGCTTGCCGCCCCTCTGATTTCCGGAAATGACCTGCGCGATATGACTCCTGAAACAATAGAGATTCTGACCAACGATGAGGTCATTGCCGTTGATCAGGATTCACTCGGTGTACAGGGCTTTAAGTATGGTAGTGAGGACAGTCTGGAAACCTGGTTCAAACCACTGGATAATGGTGAATGGGCTGTTTGTTTTTTCAATCGTGGTCAGGAGGATGTCAGATTGAGGTTTGACTGGAAAAAGGAGAATGTGGTGGATGAGATTTTTGGTTATGAAGCCAGATTTGAGGAGATTACTTATGCCATGCGCAATCTTTGGACGAAGAAAAGTGAGGGTAAAACTGAAAAGGCATTTAAAGGAACAGTACCTTCTCACGACGTGATTATGTTGCGTCTTATCCCGGTAGAGTAGTCTGATATTTTGTTGATAATGTTATTGTTAAAAAATGATGAAGAAATTTCTCACACTAATTCTTACAGGGGCATTATTTGCATCCTGCGTCTCAAGACCATTGATAGAGGATCAGGAGTCTCCGGTAAATATGCTCTTTGAACAGTTGAAATCTTTAGGTGACAATGGTGTTCTATTTGGGCATCAGGATGATCTCGCGTATGGCGTGAACTGGGCTTATGAAGAAGGCCGGTCAGATACCAAAGAAGCAGCAGGTGATTATCCGGCCTTATTTGGTTGGGAACTCGGGGGCATAGAACTTGGACATTCGGTAAATCTGGACAGCGTACCTTTTGACAAAATGCGACAGTTTGTACTCAGAGGTCATGAAAAAGGAGCTGTTATCACTTTCAGCTGGCATCCATACAGTGCAGTGGATACAACCAAAAGTGCCTGGGATACAGATCAGAGAGTAGTGGAACATATTATACCGGGTGGTAGTCACCATGAGGCATTCAAAAAACAGCTGGATGCTGTGGCTGCGTTTTTCACATCATTGAAAACAAAAGACGGGCAACAAGTTCCTTTTATTTTCCGTCCCTGGCACGAAATGGATGGGGGCTGGTTCTGGTGGGGAAGCACTTTGTGCTCTTCTGAAGAGTTTAAAGTGCTGTTTCGTTTTACCGTGGAGTATCTGAAGAATGAAAAAGGACTGGATTTCCTGACTGCTTATTCCCCGGATAATCGGTTTAATACTGAGGAGGAATACCTGACATGGTATCCGGGTGACGATATTGTGGATGTCATCGGAATGGATAATTATGGGGATTTCAGAGAAGGATCTGTGAATGTGAATGCAGCTACTAAAAAGCTGGAAATTGTTGTAAGCTATGCAAACAAAGTCGGTAAAGTTGCCGCTTTTACGGAATCAGGGCTGAATAAAGTAATCGATGATAAATGGTTTACCCAAAAACTGGGACCTTCGTTTTTGCAAAGTGAGGTGGCCTCTCAGATTGCCTATGTGATGCTGTGGCGCAATGCAGATACCACTCATTTTTTCAGCAGCTATGCGGGGCATCCTTCGGAAGCTGATTTTAAAGCGTTTGTTTCGAATGAGCAGATTTGGCTCCTTGAGGATTGGAATGAGTTCAAAAAGAAATAATTGACCACTTAACGATATTTACCAGGAAGAAGTATGAGTTTGTTTGAAGAAAGATTTGAGCGCATAAGTAAAGAGCATGAGGCATTGCTTTCGCGTTCCAATGAGGAGGTGTTTAGCACCAACGGGATTTTTAACAGGTACAAGCACCCAATCCTTACCCGTGATCACGTGCCATTGCATTGGCGCTTTGATTTGAATCCGGAAACCAATCCCCGCTTTATGGAGCGTATCGGGTTCAATGCTGCCTTTAATGCGGGAGCTATTAAGTGGCAGGGCAAGTATGTTTTGGCGGTTCGAACCGAAGGGAATGATCGTAAATCTTTCTTTGCCGTTGCCGAGAGTCCTAATGGGGTGGATAACTTTCGTTTCTGGGATCGCCCCATTACACTTCCGCAAAATGATGTGCCGGATACCAACGTCTATGATATGCGTCTGACAAAGCACGACGATGGTTATGTATATGGTGTTTTTTGTACCGAGCGTAAAGATCCCAATGCACCTGATGGAGATACCAGTAGTGCTGTGGCCGCAGCTGGCATTGCCCGTACTAAAGACCTGATGAACTGGGAGCGTTTGCCGGACCTTAAATCTACCAGCGGGCAACAACGTAATGTGGTTTTGTTTCCTCACTTTATTGATGGTAAGTATGCGTTTTATACACGTCCTCAGGATGGATTCATCGATACGGGAAAAGGTGGTGGTATTGGCTTCGGCTTAGCTGATGATATTGAGCATCCGGAGGTGAAAGAAGAGATTATTGTTGATGGAAAGCGGTATCATACCATATATGAAGTAAAAAATGGTTTGGGACCTGCTCCCATTCGTACAGATAAGGGATGGCTGCAACTGGCACATGGGGTGCGAAATACTGCTGCAGGTCTGCGTTACACGCTTTATATGTTTATGACCGACCTGGAGAAGCCATGGGTTGTGACCTATAAACCTGTCGGACACTTCATGGGGCCGATTAAAAAGGAGCGTGTGGGTGATGTTTCTAATGTGCTGTTTGCCAATGGTTGGATTGCCGATGATGACGGAAAAGTTTTCCTCTATTATGCTTCGTCGGATACTCGTATGCATGTAGCGACTTCTACCATTGATCAACTGGTGGATTATTGTGTGAATTCACCGCAGGATAAATTTCACAGTGCGGGCTCGGTAGAGAATATTAATGAGCTGATAGATAGGAATAAGGCCTTTATGAAAGGTTAAATATTAGATTATAATGGGAAATAATCAACAGTTAATAACCGAACTGCATCAGGAGCTTACCAGTATTCTTGACTTTTGGTCTTCGCATGCTGTGGATGACGAGTTTGGAGGTTTTGCCGGGGAAGTAGATACCCGGGGAAAAAAAGTGCCCGGAGCCGATAAAGGATTGGTTTTAAATGCCCGTATTCTTTGGTCTTTTTCTTTGGCGTATAATTTTTTGAAGAAGGAGGAGTATTTGCAGTTGGCCCATCGCGCCTACAATTATCTGACATCTCACTTTTGGGATAAGGAGAACGGGGGTCTGGTGTGGGCTGTTGATTATAAGGGTTCCGTTTCCAATTCCCGCAAGCAGATTTATGGTCAGGGCTTTGGTATTTATGGTCTCGCAGAGTATTTCAAAGCCACCGGTAAACAGGAGAGTCTGGATTTCGCGATAAAACTGTTTGATCTTATTGAGCAGCACAGTCATGATTCTGTTCATGGAGGTTACCTGGAGGCTTTATCTGCCGACTGGCAATCTTTGGACGACATGCGACTGAGTGCCAAGGATGCCAACAGTCCTAAAAGCATGAATACGCATCTCCACATTCTGGAGCCCTACTCCAATCTTTTCAGAGTTTGGAAGAATGATAAATTAAAAGACCGGATGAAGTCTCTGATTCGCGTTTTTCTGGATAAAATCCTGAACAACCAAACCGGTCATTTGCATCTCTTTTTCGATATCGACTGGATGGTGCAGAGTAATATGATCTCCTACGGACACGACATAGAAGGAGCCTGGTTGATCAATGAGGCGGCCGAACTTGTTGGTGATTCTGATTTGTTGAGAGAATCGCAACAGAAAACCCTGAAGATGGTGGAAGCGGTCATGAACGAAGGGATGGCTGATGACAACTCGTTGCTTTACGAATACGATTTTGACGAGGGGAAAATGCACACCGATCGTCACTGGTGGGTGCAGGGAGAAGCCATGGTTGGATTACTCGACGCTTACGGACACTCAGGAAATGAGCACTTTTACAAGATGTTTCTGAAAATCTGGCAATACATCAAAGAGCATGTGATTGATCATGAAAACGGGGGTTGGTTTGGACTAATCGGTGAAGATGGTAAGCCATTACCAAATGAGGTAAAAGTCGGTTTCTGGAAATGTCCTTATCACAATACCAGGGCACTCATTGAAAGTATTGAACGAATCAAAAGGCTCCCTGAAGCCAATTAGCAGGAATTAGTTATCAGCTAATTATGCCTGAAATAATTATTTTCAAAGTGCTGGTTGAAGCCGACCTTGGCAGGTTAAACGAAAAACAACATGATTTTAATCTAAAGCAAATAGACAGATGAGTTCTACTGTAATAAAACTCAGAGAAAAAATTGGTTACGGATTTGGTGATGCCGCATCCTCCATGTACTGGAAGATTTTTACTTTTTATCTGGCAATTTTTTATACTGATGTGTTTGGTATTCCGGCTGCTGCTGCCGGAACAATGTTTTTAGTGACACGTATCTGGGACACGGCCAACGATCCCATTATGGGGATTATTGGTGACCGCACCAACACCCGTTGGGGGAAATTCCGTCCCTATCTTTTATGGATTGCAGCCCCATTTGCCATTATTGGAGTGTTGCTTTTTACTACTCCTGATTTGAGTATGAATGGCAAAATTGTATATGCTTACATTACTTACACCCTGATGATGATGGCTTATACGGCCATTAATGTGCCTTACGCGAGCCTTCTGGGGGTGATGACCGCAAAATCTGACGAACGAACCAGCTTTGCTTCCTACAGGATGGTTTTTGCCTTTGGGGGTAGTCTGCTTGTGGTGGCTGTTTTTCAGCCCACCGTGGACTTTTTCAACAATATTGTGAATGTGGGCGTGGAGGTTTCTTATCAGCTAACCATGGTAGTTATTGGGATTATTGCTGTTGGCTTTTTCCTGTTGACTTTTTCATGGACGCGCGAGCGGATCAAGCCACCCAAAAATCAGGAAAGCAGTTTAAAAGAAGATTTCAAAAACCTTTTGGGCAACATCCCCTGGTTCGTAATTCTGGGGGCCGGAGTGATGACCTTGATCTTTAATTCAGTGCGGGACGGCGTGGCCATGTATTACTTTAAGTATTATGTGGTGGACGAAACGGCGGTTTCTATTTTCTCAGCTTCCTTTGCTTATAGTACGCTTTATCTTTTTCTTGGTCAGGCAACCAATATGCTGGGGGTTATTATGGCCAAGCCAGTCTCTGCACGCATCGGGAAGAGAAAAACTTTTATGTACGCCATGTTTATGGCTGCAGCGCTGAGTGTTGTTTTCTATTTCTGCAATCGCGAAAATTATTTCTTTATCTATTTTTTGCAGGCACTTATTAGTTTTTGCGCAGGAATTATTTTCCCGTTAATGTGGTCGATGTATGCTGATGCTGCTGATTATTCACAGTACAAAACAGGTCGTCGCGCCACCGGGTTGGTGTTTTCTGCCTCAAGTATGTCCCAAAAGCTTGGATGGACTCTTGGAGGCTCCATTACTTTATGGCTACTGGCGTTTTTTGGTTTTGAAGCAAATGTTGCTCAAACTCCCGAAACTATTGAAGGTATCAAATATATGATGAGTTTTGTCCCTGGAATTGCAGCGCTTATTTCGGGTGCAATTATGATTTTCTATAAGCTGAGCGATAGTAAAATGGATGAAATTATAGCGGAACTTGAGCGGAGAAGGGAAGCAGAGAAGTAGTTTTACCCTGCCTTATAAATAAGACAGGAAAGGTGTAAACAGGCTAGCCCAGGGCAACGCCCTGGGTTTTGAGGTATCCTCCACGCCCCCTCACATTATTGGTCGCGTCGCGACCAATAATGTGAGGGGGCGTAGTTGTTACAATTTTCCTGGGGCGTTGCCTCAGGCTATTGATTAAAGACCTTCGGTCTTTTAAAAACACAACAACATTATGTATTCATTTAAAAGGATAAAGCCTCGCTTTTTGGAGGACTGTTTCATTCACAAATAATGTATTCCGACAAACAACTATCTGCGACAAACAATCATCCTCAACAAAATGGATTTGAAAAAAATGTATTATTTTCTGGACCGTTTATTTTTGCGGTTGATTGTATTTCTTGATTTGGAACATCTCATTGCGATAATTCATGAATCGAAGATTGATGAAGTTAATAAAGCAGGCTGAGATTACTCTCTATTCTTTATTTGAAGTTTCCAGCTCTTTCCAAATCATGTCTTTCAGTTCCGTAATCCCTTTTTGGGCAACGGAAGAAATGAACACACAAGGGACATCAGGCAAATCTGCTTCAATCTCTGCCTGTAATTCATCGTCAATCATGTCTGCCTTGGTGATGGCCAGTAACCGCTGTTTGTCCAACAATTCGGGATTGTATTGTTTGAGTTCGTTGAACAACACCTTGTACTCCTGATGTATGTTGTCACTGTCGGCCGGCACCATAAAAAGCAGGATGGAGTTCCGTTCGATGTGTCTCAGGAATCTCAGCCCAAGACCTTTCCCCTCATGGGCACCTTCGATGATCCCGGGAATATCGGCCATTACAAATGAGCGGTGATTGCGGTATTCCACAATTCCCAAATTGGGTACCAGTGTTGTAAACGGGTAGTTTGCAATTTCCGGTTTGGCGGCACTTACCACAGAAAGAAGTGTGGATTTACCGGCATTTGGAAAGCCCACCAGTCCAACATCTGCGAGCACTTTTAATTCCAGGATGGCCGACATTTCTGTTTCGGGTTCTCCGGGCTGGGCGTATCGGGGAGTCTGGTTGGTTGCCGACTTGAAGTGATTGTTTCCCTGGCCTCCACGACCCCCTTTTACCAGGATGCGTTCTTCGTTGTGCTCAGTGATTTCAAAAAGGGTTTCTCCGGTTTCTCCGTCTTTTACAACGGTGCCCAGTGGAACCTCTATGTATTTGTCCTCACCGTTGGCTCCTGTCGAAGTTTGCCTGCCCCCGGACTCCCCGTGGCCAGCAAAAATGTGACGTTGAAATTTTAGGTGCAGTAATGTCCAGGTATTGCGATTCCCGCGGATAATGATGTGTCCGCCCCGGCCACCGTCACCTCCGTCAGGTCCACCTTTGGCGATGAATTTTTCGCGACGGAGATGTCTGGATCCGGGACCACCTTTTCCTGAGCGACAAAAAATCTTTACATAATCAACGAAGTTGGTACCCGACATGGTGTGGTATATTAAAAGTGTTTTTGCAAAAGTTATCAACAAGCATTAACTTGTTCCCGACTCCTCTCCTACTGGAAGTGGTATTGCTGAATTCTTTGATTTTCCGTGATTGAAAACGATCAGTGCCCCAGAGGTTTTTCAGCTGATCTTATTCAGCGCCACAGCAATACGGTTAAAAATCTCGTCAATTTTCCCCGAGCCTTTGATGGGTTGATAGCTACCCTCGGCTTTGTAAAAATCAATAACCGGAGCGGTTCGTTCTTCGTACACCAGAATTCGTTTTTCAATGGTTGCCAGGTTGTCATCAGATCTTCCTGATATGCGCCCCCTTTCCAGCAGGCGTTCAATCAACTCCTCTTTTTCGACCTCCAGATTAAGCATGATGTTGACATCCTGACCTTTATCGTTTAGGATTTTTTTCAACGTCACTGCCTGATCCACAGTACGTGGATAACCATCAAAAATGACTCCTTTTGTGTTTGTGAGAGAATCCAGTTTCTTGTTCAGGATTTCTGTAATGGTTTCGTCCGGGATTAGTTGCCCGTTGTCAATTAATGACTTGGCACGTATCCCAAGTTCGGTGCCTTCATTGATTTCTTTGCGGAGAATCTCGCCTGTGGAAATGTGGGTAAGTCCGTATTTTTCAATGATTTTTTCACTTTGGGTGCCCTTACCCGAACCCGGGGGGCCAAAAATAACAACATTTAGCATAAGGGCTCTGTTTATTCAATTACGGTATAAATATCCGGAAGATTTCTGCCATATCCATCATAATCAAGGCCATACCCCACAATAAATTCATTGGGAATCTCCAGTCCTACATAATCAAGTTTAACATCTTTTTTGCACGCTTCAGGTTTGAATAGCAATGTGGCTACTTTTACATCCCTGGGGTTTTGAGTGTCCAATTGTTTCATCAGATTCTCAATGGTAACCCCGGTATCCACTATGTCTTCAAGCAGCACAATTGTTCTGCCTTCAATTTCTTCATTCAGTCCGATGAGATGTTTCACCTTTCCGGTACTTCCCATTCCTTCATAGGAGGCAAGTTTTACAAAACTGATTTCACATGGAAAATCAATCAGTTTCATAAGATCTGCAGAAAACATAAAAGATCCGTTTAATATACAAATCATAAGGGGATTCTGGTCCTTTAGTTCCCTGTTCATTTTTTCGGCCATTTCCCAAAGGGCCTTTTTAATGTCACTGGCAGGTATCGAAAGGGCAAATTGCTTGTCTAAAAGTTGAATGCGCTTCATCGGAGGATATATCTTTATCGGTTTTTAAAGTGCAAAAGTATAAAAAAATGAACAGACTGAGGGGATTTCTGTTATCTCTTTACGGATTAAAACTGGTTAAAGTTTGTAGTTTTATGATATTCAAATTCAGGAATGTTTAATTCTTTTGTGATATGAAGCCAACGGTTAGCATTATCATGGGCAGTACTTCCGATCTGGGTGTGATGGAAAAAGCGGCCAAAATTCTCAACGATTTTAAGATTCCTTTCGAGATCAATGCACTGTCGGCGCATCGCACGCCGGATCAGGTGATGACTTTTGCCCGGGAAGCATATGATCGTGGAATTCGGGTCATTATTGCCGGAGCAGGCGGAGCCGCTCACCTGCCGGGAGTTATTGCGGCCCTTACTCCCGTTCCGGTTATTGGTGTTCCCATCAAAGCTTCCATCTCTATTGATGGCTGGGACTCCATTCTTTCCATTTTGCAGATGCCTCCGGGAATACCCGTGGCCACAGTGGGGCTGGATGGTGCTCATAATGCCGGAATTCTGGCCGCACAAATCATTGGAACTGGCGATCAAGAGGTTTATAAAACTGTAAGTAAATATAAAGAGAGTCTGTCGCAGAAGATTGCAAAGGCCAATGAAGATCTAGCATCAGTAAAGTTTGATTTTAAAACCAATTAGTTAGTGTTTGTTTATAAAATCCAACTTATGCGTTGTTGCTCAAAATCTAAATCCTCAAATACATAAGTATTCTGCGGTTTAGATTTTTCACACGCCTTGAATTTGAACTTTCTATCTCAAACACGTGAAAAACACTTTATTTATGGACAGGTGTTAGATAGATCCTGTCTATAAAGTCGGGATGGTTTGTGAAAAGTCATGTGTCGGTTCAGAAAGTTGCGTTTGTAAGGCTTGGTATTCCCGAAAATGCGGAGTTTACTTGAGTAAATGAGTACTTTTCGGGAATGGCGTAACGAAGCAAATGGTACTTTATGGACAGACCAGATAGAGGCCTCCTTAAGAAAATTGACTTGAAAATAATTGATTATTCCCGTCATCAATTTCCTTTGTGGTTGCCTTAATTTATTGGCATTTGAACATCTCATGACGAAAAATTATGAATAAACCAGATTAGAGACAATGAATCACAAAATTTTTTATTTTGCATAGTAAATATTCCGATATCCGTAGAAATTATGAACGACAGGAGATGAAGGGCGAAGACCTGGAACTGTCTCCGATATTGCAGTTCCAGAACTGGCTGGAAGATGCCATCGCCGCTGAGGATACGGAGCCTACTGCCATGTCGCTGGCTACCGTTGACACCACAGGGCAGCCTACGCAACGGGTAGTTTTGCTGAAGAATGTATCTGAGGCAGGCATTTCTTTTTTTACCAATTATCATAGTTCCAAGGGAGTCCAACTGGACCATAATCCCAAAGTATCGGCAAATTTTTTCTGGCCTTTATTGGAACGACAGGTGCGCTGGGAAGGGCGGGTAACAAAATTATCCCAGGAGGCTTCAGACAATTATTTTGCTTCACGTCCAAGGGAGAGTCGCATTGGAGCCTGGGCTTCGCCGCAAAGCACGACCATCAGCGGAGACAATTTTTTATCGGAACGCTTTCGAGAATTTGAATTGCAATTTAAGGATAAGGAAGTACCCCGTCCTTCACATTGGGGCGGCTATCTGATTGTTCCGCACAAGGTGGAATTTTGGCAGGGGCGACCCAACAGGATGCACCAACGGTTTGTTTACACTCTTCAGCCTGATGGTGAGTGGGCCCTTTCGCAGTTGGCACCTTGACCGTTGAAGTCAGGCTGTCAACGAATGAAACAAATCTTCCAGCGACTCTTTTTCTACTGATAATGCCATGATCACCAGATTGTTATCCACTGCCAGCTTAAATAATGACGGGCGCACGTCGAAACCCGATTTGACATTGACCAGGTAGCCATTGTTTTTTCGGGAAACGGACTCTACTCCTTCAATGGCATTTATTAATTCGGGAGCTGTTTGGCCATCGTATTCCACATAGACCCGGGATAATTTATTTTCAAAGCTTTTCTCCATGTCCGTGGCTGCTTCATCGGCCACGATGACTCCATTGTTAATGATGATTACCCGTTCGCAAATTGCCTGAACTTCCTGCATAATATGCGTGGAAAGAAGAATTGTTTTTGCTTCGCCAAGTTTAGTGATCAGGTTTCTGACTTCCACTATTTGATTGGGGTCCAGTCCTGTGGTGGGTTCATCCAAAATCAGTACCTCGGGGTCAGGGAGCAATGCCTGCGCCAGTCCAACTCTTTGCCGGAAACCTTTTGACAAGGCGCCAATTTTTTTATGCCTTTCAGTAGTCAGTCCTGTGGTTTCTATGATTTCAGCAATACGATTTTTACTGTCCGGAAGTTTGTAAATGTCAGCAACGAATTTCAGATATTCTTCAATATACATATCCTGATACAGAGGATTGTGCTCAGGGAGATAGCCGACTTTTTTTCTAAGTTCCAGATTGTTGCCGTCAATAAGTGTACCTGAAATATCCACGCTTCCTGATGACGCCGGCAGATATCCGGTTAGAATTTTCATCATGGTGGATTTGCCTGCACCGTTTGGACCAAGAAAACCTACAACTTCTCCTGTGGGAATGATGAAGGAGACATTGTTGAGCGCCTTCTGTTTGCCAAAAAATTTCGAAACTTCTGATACCGTTATAGACATTTCTCTCTTTGTTTGCTTCAAAGTTATTAATTTTGGTTCCACCAAAAAAGATATTATGAAAGACCAGCTGAATTTTTGTGATTCCTATTTTCAGTACAACCGACTGAAAACAGATCCTGTTAACGTGGGTAATGTAATCATTGGAGGAGACAATCCGGTGATAATTCAGTCGATGACCACCACAAATACGCTGGATACCCTGGCGACAGTGGAACAAGGCATTAAGATTTCTGAAGCCGGAGGAGAACTGGTCAGAATTACAACTCAGGGACGGCGGGAAGCGACGAATCTGGAGTTTATTAAAAAAGGACTGATGGAAAGAAATTGTACTGTACCACTGGTGGCCGATGTACATTTCAATCCCGCTGCTGCAGAAATTGCAGCCACTCTTATCGAAAAGGTACGCATCAATCCGGGAAACTTTACCGGAGGGGCGAAAAAGTTTAAGGAGGTTGTGGCAGGCAGTGAGAAGGATCAGGAGGGGCTTCGGCAAATCAGGGAAAAGCTTGTTCCATTTCTCCGATTGTGCCAAAAACATGGGACTGCTATTCGTATAGGGACCAACCATGGGAGTTTGTCAGACCGCATGATGTCGAAATTCGGGGACACACCCGAAGGAATGGTTGAGTCCTGTATGGAATACCTGAGAATCTGTAAGGAGGAAGATTTTAAGAACATTGTACTTAGCATAAAATCCAGTAATACCAGAGTGATGGTGCATACGGTGCGGTTGCTGGTGGCTGCCATGAAACGCGAAGATATGCGATACCCCCTGCACCTGGGCGTTACAGAAGCCGGCAGCGGTGAAGATGGTCGCCTGAAATCGGCTGTGGGAATTGGAGCGCTGCTGTCCGATGGTATTGGAGATACTATCCGGGTTTCACTTACCGAGCCTCCTGAAAATGAAATCCCTGTGGCTGCTATGTTGGTGGAGCATTATGGGAAAAGGGCGGGGCATGTTCCGGTTCCTCCGGTAGAAACAGATTTTTACAGTCCGTTTAAATATCAAAAAAGATCAACGCATCAGGTGGTGAATGTAGGAGGAGAAATGCCTGCGGCTGTTGTGGTGGATGTCAGGGGGAAGCCCATAATTTCTGAAGGAATGGAAACACCTGAAATTGTGATTTGTGACCATGATCAATTATCCGGACTCCCTGAATCCTGGGCCGATGTCATAAAAGTGGTTCCTGCTGAAAGTTATGAGGATTCATCCTCCGTTGTCTATCCTCTTTTTGAGGTAGATGAAAACTGGATCAGTCAAGAGGGGGCTTTGTTTTTAGAGTGCAGAAACAGCGATTTGACTGCCGGGATGAAGGAATTGTTGAAAGAGAAAAAGAATGTAGTCATCTTACTTGAATCAGACCATCCAAATAACACTGCTGATAGGCGTGCCTTTTTTCTGACGATGCAAAATGAAGGCCTTACACATCCTGTCATTGTATCACAGACCTATGATGAATGTACAGACGAGGATTTTCAATTGAAATCAGCAGCTGATAGCGGTCTTTTGTTTCTGGATGGATATGGTGACGGAATAGCTCTTACAGGTTTTTTGCAATCGGTTCCCATCATGGTGTCAACGGGATTCGGCATTCTCCAGGCGTCAAGAGTTCGGTTTTCAAAAACAGAATATATTTCCTGTCCCGGTTGCGGACGTACTTTGTTTGATTTGCAGAGTACAACGGCCAAAGTAAGGCTACAAACAGGACATCTTAAAGGATTGAAAATAGCAGTTATGGGATGCATCGTTAATGGTATCGGGGAGATGGCTGATGCCGATTACGGATATGTAGGTGCCGGTCCGGGCCATATTTCTCTGTTTAGAAACAGGGAGCTGGTAAGGAAGAATATTCCCGAATCAGCTGCAGTGGAAGAATTAGTGCAGCTCATTAAAAATAATGGGGATTGGCATGATCCGGTTGATTAAAATGTGCTGTTGGTCAAAAAAATGCGTACAAAGGCGTAAAAGTTGCTTTCAGGGAGTTGGCATTTTTTGCACTTCGGGGGTTTAATTTTTAAATTGCACTACTGATTTTGTAAACAGGTGTTAATCTGCCTTATTCATGAATAAGGCAGGTTGAAAACCACATCCCCGAATCCTATGAGGTTTCTTTGGATTTTTATGTTTAGCATGTTTGCTGCTTCCCTTTTTGCCGGGGAGATAGAAATTAATGGCTCTTACCAGGGAGATAATCTCTATGTGCAAAATCCTTATGCCGAATCAGGTGTAGGTTTTTGTGTCTTTGAGGTAATGGTAAACGGACAAACTACCACCGATGAAATCAATTCCAGTTCGTTTGAGGTTGACCTTTCTGTTTTTCGTTTTGCTATCGGGGAACCGGTTCAAGTTGTTATAAAATATAAAGAGGGCTGCGAGCCTGCTGTAATAAATCCGGAAGTGCTGGCTCCCCGCGCATCTTTTAAAACCATTGATATTGCTATTCATCAGGACAATCTCATCTGGAAAACCAATCATGAATCAGGGACTCTTCCGTTTATTGTGGAACAATATCGCTGGAATAAGTGGGTTCAGGTAGGTTCAGTTAACGGGAAAGGTGTTCCGGGAACCCATGAATACAGTATCTCTGTCAGGATGCATTCCGGAGAGAACCGATTCCGTGTTCGGCAAACCGATCATAATAAGAAACGCCAACTATCGCCTGAAGTGGTTCTGGAAAAAGATAAACCCGCCGTATCCTTAGCTTCTATGAAGGTTGAAGACAGTCTGGTTTTTTCAGAACCAACATTGTACGAAATTTACGATATTCAGGGGCGCATAGTTTTTAAAGGCTATGATGACTCCGTAAGTGTTCAGGGACTTGATCGTGGGGAATATTACCTTAATTTCGACAATCAAATGTCGGTATTTACCAAACAATAGCATTTGTTCGAATGCCCGAACCTCCGTAACTTGCGCGGAAAATGATTGCGCATGACTAAATATATTCTCATTATTGCAGCATTGCTGATTGGTGGTTTTTTGTCGATTCAGGGCAGCATTAATGCCCAGCTTTCTTCCTTTCTGAAGCACCCATTGCAGGCATCTTTAACCAATTTTCTGGTTGGTACAATTATTTTGATTCTGCTGAATCTTATTTTGCGTACTTCCGTTCCTTCCTTTTCCGATTTAAAATCAATTCCCTGGTATTTGTTTCTGGGCGGCGTCATAGGTGCAATGTTTGTCACATCAGTGGTGTTGCTGATTCCGCAGATTGGGGTGACCACCATGTTGGCGGCCTCAATAGCAGGTCAGTTAATCATTGCTGCCGTTATTGATCATTTTGGTTTTTTTGGCGTTAGCGTGCATGCCATCTCTTTGAGCCGGGTGGCCGGTATCGTATTGCTTATTCTGGGAATTCTTTTGATTCAGCGATGAAATAGGGTGTTCCAAAAGTTACGATTTTAGAGTAACGTGGTGAAGAATCTATTTATTGCTGATCTTTAGAGGCTAAGAGATCTACCAATGACAGATTTATGTAAAAACCAAAATATCAGCATGTTGATAATTGGCCCCCATTCGGGGACCCGGTCTCATTTGGTCAGCTTCTCCCCGGGTTTTCGACCCGGGGTTATTCAAGTTTGCCCCCTGCGGGGACGAGCCACATCTGTCATATTCCCATTATTCCCCAAAATTTGTTTGGGGTAGGCACTCAGAATAACAAATGCGGTGAATTTTGGACTACCTTTTTCTTAAATGGCTATGGTTTAAAATAACGTTCTTGCAATTAGAGATTGCTTCGGGCAAGGCCCTCGCAAGGACAAAGTCCCCGGTCGATGGAGAATAAGTTGGCAGTAAAAAAATGTCATTGTGAGGGCTCAGCCCGAAGCAATCTTTAAACATCCACATGCAACTATAAACTTAAGCCAATTTTAAACGGATGAAACGAGCATGGAGCTTTGATTTCTCAAAACTGCACAAAAGAGTATGTGTAAAAGAATATCGGGTTTCATCAGACCAATAACTTACGTTAATTTTATAAGAATGAAAAAATTATTTCTTCTGGCTTTCTACGCCGTTTTTCTTTTGGGGTGCGACCCGTTCGGAACGAGTCTGGATGCTGATGATATTGCTTATTATGCTTCTCACGCGAAAAAAGAACATCAGGACATTTCAGATACCCTTTCCGTAATGACGTGGAATATAAAATTTGGAGGAGGGAGAATTAATTTTTTCTTTGATTGCCATGGCAACAGGGTGATTATGGATTCGTCTGAGGTGTTCAATCATCTTGAGGGAATTGCCGCTTTTATTAATCACCACAAGCCTGATTTTCTCTTTGTTCAGGAAGCCGATGTGGACAGCAGAAGAAGTGCCTTTTCTGATCAGATCCAGTGGATTCTGGAACACACCGGATTCAATTATGCAGTCTATACTCCCCAGTGGAAAGCTGATTATATCCCTTCCAAGGGGCTTGGAAAGATGAACTCGGGAAATGCCATATTTTCCAGGACGCCGCTTTGGGGAGCCAAACGCATTTCGCTTTCGCTGATAGAGGAACAAAATTGCCTGGTTCGCTATTTTTATTTAAAACGATGCCTCATGGATGTTTCTACGGTGGTGAATGGTGACACCCTTCATCTTTTGAATACACATCTGGCGGCTTATTCCAGTGATGGAACCAAAAAGAAGCAAATAGACCAGGTTTTTGAATATGCAGACTCGCTCAGATGCAATAGCCAGAAATTCCTGCTTGCCGGAGACTTCAATGCGTTGCCTCCCGGTACCCGAAAGCTTAAGGGGTTTCCCGATTCGGCCTGTACGAATGGGGACTTTGAAGCCGATGACTACTCGGGTGAAGAACAATGGATGATGCCATTCTATGAGGTGTTTAATGCTGCTGTACCGTTGGAGAGATATCAGGACAACAATCTGCCCTTTTTTACCCATACCACCGATAAAAATGGCTTCTGGAACCGCAAACTGGATTACATTTTTTCTAATCTATCTTTTGTTCCCGGGAGTATGAATGTTATTCAGCGTTCTGATGAGGTTGAACTCCGCCCAATGTCATTGTCTGATCATTGTGCTGTTAAAGCCAGCTTAGTCCTGATAGAAGATTAAAAGACAGGTCTCTGTGGATGATTGGTTTGTTAGACGAGAACTCATTACAACAACCGGAATTCATGCGTCTTGTTGATTGGATAAAACAAAGACACCCGAGTATTTCACGAATTATGAAATGGTCTCAGGTGTCCTTTTAAACCAAAGCCTGTTTGGGTATTTGGGTTGGGTGTTGTTAAGTATTAAGGCGGGCAGGGCCCCTTTAATCAGGGCAATTTTATCCTGTCCCGGAACATTGTGTTTTAATACAATTTAAACTTAAAATGAGCTCAATTTTGAGATTACAATGTTACTCAAGAAAAAAGGCTCATCAATAGTACTTTAGTATAGTTTTTTATTATTGTAAAGTAGGATTTTTTGGAAAACAATAAGAAATAATTGGTTTAGGGTTTATTTCATTTCTTGATGTTTATAATGGTTTGGACTCATACCTGTATCATTGAAATTTTGTTGTAAAATTACTGGATTACTCTGTTTTTTTGTAGATTATTATATTTTGTTCTTTTCTGGAGACCGTGAAATATTTAATATTTTTGCTTACTTATTCTTTGAAAACGTTTAATCTTTTGCCAAAAAGTTATGTCTTTCGTAAAACATCTTATCGATTCTGTGGGCAGTGCTTCCTCCGCCGGGAAAGAACCACTGGAAAAACCTGATGTCTGGAAGATTCTGGATATCTTTTCCAGATTGTTGAATCAAAGCATTTATGTAGCGGATTTCAGTAGAGGAGAATTTCTTTATGTGTCTGAGCATCCTTTGTTTTTATGTGGACATAGTGCACAGGAGGTAAAAGAAATGGGATTTTCTTTTTATGAAAAGATTATTGCTCCTGAAGATATGCCGGTGGTAATGGATGTTAATGAAAACGGATTCAGGTTTTTTAACACCAAGCATCCCGAAGATTACCGTGAGCACTGTTATTTGTCTGTTGATTTTCATATCCGTCAGGAAGATGGAAGTCTGATATTGATTTCTCAGCGACTGGTACCTTTACAGCTGTCCCATGACAATCGTCTCATCTCCACCCTTTGTTTTGTTACCCCATCTCATGCTTCAGGTCCGGGCAATGCGGTTATCCAGAATTTGCTGGAACCTTTCCAATATCAGTTCAATGCACTTACACGTCGATTTGACCTTCGTGATCAGAACCAGCTTTCCGGTCGTGAAAAAGAGGTGCTTTCATTGTGTGTAAAAGGCGATGGAAATCAAACCATCAGTAAAAGCCTCAATATCTCAGAGTCAACAGTCAAGCAGCATAAGCGGAATATTTTCCGGAAACTTGGTGTTAGTAATACTTCCGAAGCGGTCTTTTTTGCCATTTCGAATCGGATGGTCTGAGTTGTTATTGATAAGTGGTGTTCGATACCTTCATGAGGTTTTTATTCATATAAAGAAACCGGGACTGAAGGGCTCTTAATATTTACAGGTGTTTGTAAGCTATAGTATATCGAAACTAAAGGGGGCGCATATATCAGTAATTGTTTGACCCTGTCCAAAATCATTATTTTAAGAGAACTGTCGCACTACTAGGCAGGTATGCCTAAAAACAACGCTTGTGTTATCAGGGCTTGAAAGTAATAATCTCGAAATATTACTTTTATGACAGTCCTTTATGTTTTTTCGAAATTTCGTGATAGGCTCTTAAGTTATGCATCATTGTTAGGAACCAATAAAGTAATTACTACCCAAGTAACCTATGAGCTAAAAGCAAATACTTTAGAGCTAACCTTTGGCAGCTTTCTTTCCTGACTTTGAGCTTTATATGTTCAACAACATGCCATAAACAAACTGGTTTTGTTCCCATTCCAGAATAATTTCGTTAATTTTGCGCCCTGTTAATTCGCACAAATAAACAGTTACATTATGGCAGATAAATCAAATCAACCGTTGTTTAGCGAATTCGCTCCAGTGTCGACACAGGAGTGGATGGACAAAATAACAGCGGATCTCAAAGGAGCTGATTTTGACAAAAAGCTCGTTTGGAGAACCAATGAAGGTTTTAATGTTCGTCCCTTTTACAGGGAGGAAGACCTTAAAAACCTTGAGTATCTTGACACGCTTCCGGGCGAATATCCTTTCGTTCGCGGGACAAAAGCCCACAATAAGTGGATGGTTCGTCAGGATATTGTGGTGAAAGATGTGAAGGAAGCCAACGAAAAAGCGTTGGATATCCTTAACAAAGGGATCGATTCTCTGGGATTCTTCATCGAGAAAGAAGAACTCATCACCAAAGAGAACATCTCTGCTCTTCTGAAAAATATTGTTCCCGAAGCAGTGGAACTGAACTTTTCTACACTGCATGGCAACAAGAAGCTCTACCAGCTGGTGGTGGAAGAGTTTGCTGCACGTAATTGTAAGCTTGAGGAGATCAAAGGTTCTTTGAACTTTGATCCGCTGGGAAGTCTTACTGTAAGCGGGAAATCGTGTGTACCAGTGGAAGAACTCCTTGATGATGCCGCTGAACTGGCAGGCGAAGGAAAAGCTTTGCCTCTGTTTCAGACCATCAGTGTAAACGCCAAGCATTTCAACAATGCCGGAGCGACTATCGTTCAGGAACTGGCTTTCGGACTGGCTATGGGTAATGAGTACCTGGCTCAGATTACCGAACGCAATCAGGCCGTCAACACAGCAGCTAATAACATTCGTTTCAACTTTGGAATTGGTGGTAATTACTTTATGGAAATTGCCAAGTTGCGTGCCGGACGTATGTTGTGGGCTAAAATTGTGGATGCTTACAAACCTACCGGTCTTGAAGTGAAGAAAATGCACACGCATTGCGAAACTTCGGAGTGGAACAAGACCATTTATGATCCATATGTAAATATGCTGCGTACGCAGACTGAGGCGATGAGTGCCACTATTGGCGGAACCGACTCACTGACTGTGGCTCCTTTCGATCAGGTGTTCCGTCAGCCTAATGTTTTCAGTGAGCGTGTTGCCCGTAACCAGCAATTGTTGCTGAAAGAAGAATCATACTTCAGCATGATTGTGGATCCTTCGGCCGGAAGTTACTACATAGAAAATCTGACGGACAGCATTGCCAACGAGGCATGGAAGCTGTTTGTGGAAGTGGAAGAAAAAGGTGGTTACACTGCCGCTCTGAAAGCCGGGTTTATTCAGGCTCAGGTAAAAGAGGCTTCTGAAACACGTAAGAAAGATCTTGCCCGTAGAAAAGACACCTTGCTGGGGACCAACCAATATCCAAACAATCTGGAAGCAGTTGCCAAAGAAATCAGTGAAGACAAAGCCTTTACTGACTCTGAAGAAGGTAATACCGTTGAGCCTATTCAACTTTACCGTGGTGCTGAAGAATTTGAAGCGTTGCGACTGGCTACAGAAAAAGCTGCCAAGCGTCCTAAAGTCTTCATGTTGACCTACGGAAACCTGGCCATGCGTCTGGCGCGTTCGCAGTTCTCCGGAAATTTCTTCGGATGTGCCGGATATGAAATCATTGATAACCTTGGATTTGATACTGTGGAAGCTGGCGTTGAAGCTGCTAAGAAAGCCGGAGCCGATGTGGTGGTGCTTTGTTCTTCTGATGAAGAATATGCTGAAGCTGCACCCGCTGCCTTTAAAGCACTCAATGGCGATGCCATCTTTGTGGTAGCCGGAGCTCCTGCTTGTTCGGACGACCTGAAAGCTCAGGGCATTGAATATTTTATCAATGTGCGTACCAACTTGCTGGAAACGTTGCAAGGGTTTAACCAAATGTTGAATATTCAGTAAATTTTAAACGCAAAGACGCGGTGACGCAAAGTTTTTATTAAGAGAGATGACAAAAGAGGTACTAAATAATATTTCCTCACAGATAATAGGAGGAGCAATTGAGGTTCATAAGGAGCTTGGCCCCGGACTGCTTGAATCTGTGTATGGTGCCTGCCTTGCTCATGAGTTGAGAAACAAAGGATTGCTTGTAGAGGAGCAGGTACGTTTGCCATTGATCTATAAAAACGAGTCTTTACAGAAGGATTTTATTCTGGATTTATTAATTGAAAAAGAGGTGATTGTTGAGTTGAAAGCTGTTGAAGAAGTACATCCGGTTCATGAGGTGCAGTTGGTAACCTACCTTAAACTGGCCAATAAAAAGCTTGGATTACTGATCAACTTTAATGTTCCTGTCTTGCACAAGGGTATTTACCGAAAAGTCAATAACCTCTAATAATAATCTCAGCGCCTTAGCGCCTCTGCGTTAAAATAAAATAATCATGAGACCAGATTTTTCAAAAATAGAATTTAAAGGAGATAAATGCCCGATTGATCCCAAAACCTGGGAGAAAAAGAACGGCATTAAAAAAGACTGGGTGACACCTGAGCAGATTCCGGTAAAACCCGTTTACAATAAAGAAGACCTGGAGGGCATGGAGCACCTGAACTATGCTGCAGGATTGGTGCCTTACCTTCGCGGACCTTACTCGGCAATGTATGCCATGCGTCCCTGGACCATCCGTCAGTATGCAGGTTTCTCAACGGCCGAAGAGTCCAACGCATTTTACCGTCGCAACCTGGCGGCCGGTCAGAAGGGTCTTTCTGTAGCGTTTGACCTTGCGACCCACCGCGGATATGACTCTGACCACGAGCGTGTGGTTGGTGATGTCGGTAAAGCTGGTGTGGCCATCGACTCTATCCTTGATATGAAGGTGCTTTTCGACGGTATTCCGTTGGACAAAATGTCGGTTTCCATGACTATGAACGGTGCAGTTTTGCCGGTAATGGCTTTCTACATTGTAGCAGGTCTGGAGCAGGGTGCCAAACTTGAGGAGTTGAGCGGTACCATTCAGAACGATATTTTGAAAGAGTTCATGGTGCGTAACACTTACATTTACCCGCCTGAATTTTCTATGCGTATCATTGCAGACATCTTTGAGTACACATCTCAGAAGATGCCTAAATTTAACAGTATCTCCATTTCGGGATATCACATGCAGGAAGCCGGTGCCACTGCCGACCTGGAGCTGGGTTATACCCTTGCCGACGGTTTGGAGTATCTGAAAACCGGTGTGGATGCAGGACTGGACATCGATGCTTTTGCACCTCGTTTGTCGTTTTTCTGGGCTATTGGGATGAACCACTTCATGGAGATTGCCAAAATGCGTGCTGCACGTATGCTTTGGGCAAAAATTGTGAAGCGCTTCAATCCTAAGAATCCTAAGTCTTTGGCGTTGCGTACGCACTCACAGACTTCCGGTTGGTCACTGCAGGAGCAGGATCCTTTCAATAACGTAGGTCGTACCTGCGTGGAAGCGATGGCTGCTGCGTTGGGACATACCCAGTCTTTGCACACCAATGCTTTGGATGAGGCCATCGCACTGCCTACCGATTTCTCAGCTCGGATTGCCCGTAATACTCAGATCTACATTCAGGAAGAGACAAAAATTACCAAAGCCGTTGATCCCTGGGCCGGGTCTTACTATGTGGAAGCTCTGACGAAGGAGTTGGCTGAAAAAGCCTGGGCACACATTGAAGAGATCGAAGAGATGGGTGGTATGACAAAAGCCATCGAAACCGGATTGCCCAAAATGCGTATCGAAGAGGCTGCTGCTCGTACACAGGCCAAGATCGATAGTGCCAAACAGGTAATTGTCGGGAACAATCGTTACCGTCTGGAGAAAGAAGACCCAATCGACATTTTAGAAATTGACAACACCGCTGTTCGGAAGTCTCAACTTGAGCGTTTAGCGAAGTTGCGTGCCGACCGGAATGAAGAAGAGGTAAAAGCTTCACTGACTGCTCTGACTAAAGCTGTTGAAACCGGTGAGGGGAACCTTCTTGCTCTGGCAGTTGATGCTGCCCAGAAGCGTGCTTCTTTGGGAGAGATTTCTTATGCATGTGAAAAAGTTGTTGGAAGATTTAAAGCTGTGATTAGATCAATTAACGGAGTGTACTCTGCAGAGGCCGGAAATGACAGTGAGTTTGAAAAGGCTCGTGCCCTGGCTGGTGAGTTTGCAGAAAAAGAAGGTCGTCAGCCCCGTATCATGATTGCCAAAATGGGTCAGGATGGTCACGACCGTGGTGCTAAAGTAGTGGCTACCGGGTATGCCGATATCGGTTTCGACGTGGATATGGGACCATTGTTCCAGACTCCTGCTGAAGCTGCCCGTCAGGCTGTTGAGAACGACGTTCACGTGTTGGGTGTCTCTTCTCTGGCTGCTGGTCATAAAACTTTGGTTCCTCAGGTGATTGATGAACTGAAGAAGCTGGGCCGTGAAGACATCATGGTGATTGCCGGTGGTGTAATTCCTCACCAGGACTACCAGTACCTCTACGATTGTGGCGTAGTGGGTATCTTTGGCCCCGGATCATCGGTGTCGCGTGCTGCTATTGATATTATGAATCTTTTGCTGCAAAGTAGCGCAGAGTAAAGGATTTCATTTGTGATATTTTATGCCCCTGCCGGTTTCCGGTGGGGGCTTTGCTTTTTAAATGCGGAGATGCAAAGTGAGCAAACAATTGAGGGCTTCACTTTAAGTGAAACCCTCAATTAATCATCTTAATATATATTTTATCCCTTTGTGATTGCTTCCCGCATGGCATCAACCCCCGGGAATCCCGTATGGCGTGCAATCTGCTTCCCTTCTTTATCAAAAATCATAAAGGTGGGAACGCCTTCAATCTTCAGGTTTTCGTACCAATATTGCCATTGGACATTATTTACCCTGTAATGATGACCGTGAATATCCGGCACCATTTTATTCCATGTACCGGTGGGAGATGTTTCTCCTGTAAGGTAAACAAACACGACATCCTCCTCTTTCATCTCTTCTTTGAGCGGTTTTATTTGCTCCATGGCACCCAGGCATGGGCCACACCAGGTAGCCCAGAAGTCCACAACGATAGTTTTTCCTTTGTGTTCAGCAAGTATGGCCTCAAACACCTTATCTTCGGAAGTTGCCGGAATTTCGTGAATGACAAATCCATCTCCTGATGCAGCTTTGTTGGTTTCCACTAATTTTTTAAGATCGTCGCTTTCTGTTATCAGGTAGTTGGCGATAAATTCGTCAGAGAAGAGTGTTTTAAGCTGCTTTTTGTCCTCTTCAGAAAAGTAATGAAGTTCTTGTATCTCTTCAAACAGAACCTGTGATTTAACGGCCTCTGTAATCAGGTTGTTGTTTTTATTCAGGTTTTGCTTCATAATGCTTGCAATGGCTGAGGCTTTTTCTATTCTGTTAAGATTCCCGGTAGTGCCAAATAGAGGAAGATTCAGGATACTTTTTAATGATCCTGAAAAGTTCATATCATAGGTTAGATTGTCTTCAAAGATTTCCGGAACAAAAGAATAATAATTATTTCCCGGTTTTTCTACTTTAAAATCTACCTCTCTCCATTGGTCAAAAGAAATATTGTTGGCCTTAAAATGGGCTTGTTTTAAAAACGACTCATAATTCATCAGGTACATCAGAATTTGGTTTTGAATTATGCTGGAGAGTACTTTGTGTTGGGCCTCGGTTAGGTTTTTATCTTTTATTTTTTCTTCTGTAGAATGCCACTTATTAACCATGTAATTTTTGAATTCATCAGGAGTCATTCCTGCGACTTCTTGTGTGGTAGATTCTTGTTGAATAATACTATTGACCGCATTGTTTACTTCTTTCAGTTCCAAAATTGTCAACGGACTACCGCTGGTGGTCATGAAAAGAGAATCTCCGGGTTGCTTGTCTTTTCTGTAACGCGACTCATAGCGTGCCTTTTTCTTTAGGTCAACTGAGAGATTTAGGTCCTTTCCGGGAATTAAAAATAAGGCGCCAAATTTATCTGTATAAACAACTGAGGGATGATAAAGTGGCACCTCACCACTAAATGAGCCATCTTCTTCAGCAGTCAGCTTTGTCCCCTGGTGAGCACCAGTAAGCAAATTAGAAGAATAGAAAGTAATTTCATAAGGCATCATGGACTTATTGAACCCAAATAATTGTCCTGAAACTTTTGCCGGTTGGTTGTAGAATCCGGGTTTGGGTAACGAATTTTTTTTGTTTTTCGAGTCGGACTGGATCGCTGATGCCATTTTTATATTTGTCTCCGGCATCAGGGATATTCCACGGATTTTCCAGCAATCAGGGTGGTCACATTCGATGAAATCGATTTTGGTTACCTCTGGTGCCAATGGTGGAAAATATAGTTGATAGGCTGTTCTTCCTGAATCAGGCATCGTAAATTGTTCTCCCGGAGTAATACCCACGGCTTTTGTAAGCTTCAGAATATTGTCGGTTTCGTGCTCTTTGATGTGTGATTCCGGAGGGACGCGAATCCAGCTGCCAGGCTGAAAAACTACATCAAAGGATAAAATGGTCGCACTGTCGGTGAGTTCAATTTTAGTGATTTCAGCAACATCGGCGCTCCAGGTTTCAAAAACAGGGTTTTCGATGACGGACGGTCTTTTCTGGCCGCAACTGAAGAGAATGGTTGCCAGTAGAATACTTAAAAATAAATTTTTCATGATAAAAGAATTAGAGTGATTAGTTTATTGGAAAAGCAGTGCTTTTATTTATTGCGCTATTTGATACCTGTAAAAAATAATGGTTGTGGTTTACTGCTTTGAATAATTGTCCGGAGATAGTCAATGAAAAAATTCATTACAAAAAGTGATTTTAGGTTGAGCAGTTGAGAAATATTTCGAATGATAATTACTGGTTAATTGAAGGGAGCTACCGCGAGGGGGTGTTGAATAATTATGTTTCATTGCCTGGGTTTCGGGTTGGTTAACAAGTAATTGTTTGCAGAAACTAAGTTAGTATTTAGCAGGGAAATAACAAATTGTGTTTTGAATTTTTATAAGTTTTCGTATTTTTGTTTATGATACATAACCTTAAAACCCAGCGATATGATGAAAATTTGCTTCTTTGTTGTCTGCTTTTTACTTCCCAGACGGACAGTCTGTTTTAAAACATACCTTTCCATATACAATTAATCAGATAGATAAACCTTGTATTTACCCTAAATGCCGATCAACTATGAAAAAATCACATGTATTATCAGTCGTTGGACTGTTGCTAACAACGCTCGGGGTGCTAAGTCAACTCTGGTTTGAGGAGCTATATCTTACTTATTCTTTCTTGGGAGTCGGATTACTTTTGTGCCTGGTCGCCATATTTCTGGAGGTGAAAAGACGAATCAATCAAACGCAAAAAGAAACATTTCGGAAATCCTGGGACTAATACCGGCTTAATTGCAGGTTTTATAATAATCGCTTTATTTTCTTGAATTATTCTGGGGAAGGAACAATCGAGACAATAAAAAAGCTTCTGATTTAACGTAAGAAAATTTAAGAAATAGGATGATGAAAACCCAGCCTGTTTAATTGAACTTTCAGATCATTTTTTCAGAAAATAATCCTTCCAACATAGCCCATAAAACCCTGTTAACCATTAAAAACCGTCACCCGGAATGAAAAGCTTAAAATCCTTTTTTCATGTATTCCTCTTCTTTGTTTTAGGTTCTTGTAATTATATGCAAGAAGCCGAGAGTCCATTAGTTGGAATGTGGTCGTTTATTGAAGGCTCCTCCAATGGCAAGCCAAATTTTAATTATGAAGAAGATAGAACTAAAGTTTTTAATTCAGATGGAACCTTTTATATCTCTCATCATGAACAGGGCAATGAGAATATAGAATTTAAGGGAAAGTTTGAAACTGTTGATGACAATCATTTTAAAGAAATCCTGAATCGCTCAACATCCGTTATTTATGCGTATGAGATTAAAAATGACACCTTAACTTTTGAAGGAGAATTAAAGATCCCTATGGAAAATGGGAATCATAGATCTGTGTTAGTCAAAGAAAAGTGGGCGAGAAAAAATTAATTTAACTTCCTCCTTCTGCCTCACTACTTCACAACTTTTCTAATATTTATCATATCCCCATTTCATGCGGAAGTGTATTTTTGTGGCATAGAAACCACTCACAGCGTTCCATGAGCCACCGCATAAAAGTCTTTGCTGCCCTCACTGCCACCATGCTCTTTTGGGCCTTTTCGTTTGTATGGACCAAGGTAGCCTTTACTGTTTGGACACCTATCTCTACAATCTGGATGCGGTTAGTACTCAGCTCTCTTTTCATTTTTGGATATCTGGCATTGACCAAGCGATTGGAGCCTTTGCGAAAGAAAGATCTTAAGTGGTTGATGGCGCTCTCATTCTTTCAGCCTTTTCTGTATTTTATGGGAGAGAGTAATGGACTGAATTATCTCAGCTCCACTATGGGATCTGTCATTGTAAGTACCATTCCTCTATTGGCCCCTATTCCCGGAGTGTTGTTTATGAATGAGCGTTTTTCGTGGCTCAACCTGCTGGGGATTGTGATATCCTTTACCGGGGTGGGACTGATTCTATTTGAAAATGGTTTTGAGTTGAAAGCGCCCATCGAAGGGTTGTTGTTTATGGCTCTTGCCGTTTTTGCTGCTCTTGCCTATTCTGTTGTAATTAAGCGGATGGGGAACCGCTATTCGCCGGTGAATCTTACTGCCTGGCAAAATCTGTTTGGCATCGGGTTTTTCTTTCCCTTTTTCTACCTCAATGATTGGGAGCATTTTGTTGCTACTCCCCCTACTGTTGACGCACTTGTTGCCCTGCTTTTACTGGCAGTCTTTGCTTCCTCTTTTGCCTTTATCTTTTTTGCCTATGGCATTGCCCGAATCGGAGTCACCCGTGCCAATGTGTTTGCCAATATGATCCCGGTTTTTACTGCCATCTTTGCCTGGATGGTGCTGGATGAGGCGCTTACACTTAAGAAGTTTGCCGGAATTGCCATTGTAATCGGTGGTTTGTTTATTTCACAGTTACGCAAGCAGAGAGATAAAGTCTAACCTGATTAATTCATGAATTGTCGTAATAGATGATTTGTGAATTATTCAGGCAAAACACTCGGATTAAGAAATTCCCTCATTTTTAGAATTTATATTTGAGTGAAATTTTTAGATTTGTATAAATTCTTTCGTTCGCGAGGTTAAACAATATTCCGGGTTCAAGTTGCAGCTGGTTAGCAATTGAAATCGGGTATCCTAAAGAACCCGTTAAGTACCATTTGCTTTTTTCTCCGGGAGAAGCGGTGGTTTCAATATATGGATTATCCGACAGATCTTTTGAATTCAGGAACTCTTCATAGTAAGTTCCCAATCCAATGTTGACAAAATTACTGTTGTACATAAGCATTAACGGAATGCTTATGTAGTTAAGCCTCAATTCTGCATCATACGTAAAGGAATCATTTACGCCCGTTATGTTGACTTCAACCTGATCTTTATTGTATTTATAGATTAGTCCTGATTGCAACCACAAATTGCCTTTTAAATGTCGTGATAATAATGCACCAAACCCCTTTGGGTTTTCCGAAGTATTGATTCTGTAGGAGGTTGCTGCTTCAACGGTCCATTTTGTGGGACTTTGTGCAAATGTTATTGTTTGAGATAATAATGTACATTAGAGAACAATGATGAATCTGGGCATAAACTGAGACTTGGCAATGGTTAAATCAAAGGATTTTTTCTGTTACTCCATGCCTAATTCGTGCATGATAAAAGAATAAACATCTGCTCCGTTTTGTGTCCTGGAAGAATACGTGAGTCCTCCATAGTGACCGGCATCTTCCTGCACTTTTAAAAGGATTGGGTTGGTTTGTTCTTTCCGGTTCTGAAGTTTGGCAACAAACTTGTAACTATGGAATGGAGGCACCCGGTCATCGTTTTCGGAAGTGACCACAAGCATTGAAGGATAGTTGACCTCATCTGTAATGTTATGGTAGGGAGAATAATTCTTCAGTCTGCAGAAACTGGTACTGTCAGCAACGGTCCCATACTCATCGATATGCCAGTGGCCAACAGTGAATTTTTCAAATCGGATCATATCGGTGGGTGCAACCACCGGTACTACAGCTTTGAACAGATCCGGACGTTGTGTCGCTGCAGCGGCAACTACTAAGCCTCCATTGGAGCCTCCGGTAATTGCCAACTTTTTGGGATTGGTATATTTCTGATCAACCAGATATTCGGCAGCAGCGATGAAGTCGTCAAATGAATTTTGTTTGAATTTGCCTTTTCCTGCTTTTGCCCATTTGGCACCTTTGTCGCCTCCTCCGCGAATGTTGGCAAAAGCAAAAATTCCCCCGTGTTCCACGAAATGAATTATTTCTGATCGATAGGAAGGCGTTGAAACTGAGCCAAATCCTCCATATGCTGTTAAAAGAAGAGGGTTATCTCCATTTTTCTCAACCCCCTTTTTGTGCACAAGTACCAATGGCACTTTGACTCCCTGCTCTGATTTGTATTCTAATTCGGTGTATTCAAATTGTTCAAAATCAAAGGGAACCTCAGTGCGTTCTATTACTTCTTTCTCAAAGCTTTGAATGTTGAACTCATATACCACCGGGGGAACAGTCCAGGAGGTAAGTATGAAGCGAACCATGTCTTCCTCGGGTTCGCCCTCCAGACCATGGATGGCAGAAATGAATGGAAACCTCGCTTTGTGTAAGACTTTCCCATCGTACCCCATTACCAGTAGTACCGGATGGTTATTCGATTGTAAGGTAAGTACCAACCGATCCTCATAGGGCATCACATCCAGCAGCACTCCATCCGAAAAAGGTGGAACGATTTCTTTCCATTGCAAAGAGTTTTCGGGGTCGATTTGTACTACTCGGCTGCTTCCTGCATTATCTGCGGTGAGGCCTATTAGTTTTCCCCCACGATTGTCAATAACCTTCAATCCTCTGTCGAAATTGGTGATCAGAGGTCGTAGGAAGGGCTGATGTGAATAGTAGTCTTTATAGAAAACGCTTAACTTGCCGTTCCTTTCATCCTTTTCGGTTAATATAAAGAAGCGTTCATCCGAGGTGGTCATAAATTCCAATTGAACCCAGGGCCTTTCGGGTCGTTCAAAGACCAATTCATCCATTTCCTGGGTGTTGCCTATTTTATGATAATAGACTTTTTGGCCTGATGTCTGGCCAAACTTGCCTTCCTGATCAATGATTGAATAGAAAAATCCATCATCCAACCATGCCGGGTTTGAGAATTTTATCCCTTTAAGGTGATCTTTCAGTTGCTTGCCGGAAGGCAGTTGTACCACACCAATCTCCTGCCAGTCACTTCCGTTTCGGATGTATTGGTAGACGAGCAATTCAGCGTTTTTGGAGACCTGATAATCAGAAATATTGATCTTATCTTTTCGGGAAATGTCGTTGTAGGGATCAATGAGGATTTCTCTTGTCTTTTTGTTACGACTCGTGTTAATCAGGAGGGATGATCCTACACGTGTGTCGGTATAGGCAAATGAAAAAAAGTATTTGCCTTCCTTTTTGGGGAAATTATACCGAATATGCTTGTTTTTATCTATTTCATTGAAAGAATTGGATCTTCTTTCCGCTTTCCTGAGCCAATCCTGGGAGAGGTCATTTTGTTTAGAAATCCATTCTGACGTTTCGGAACTTTCTGTCTTTTCAAGCCAGCGATAGTTATCTTCAATGATATGTACATTGTAAAATGTATCAACCACCTGAACCTGTCTGGCAGGGATGGGGGTATATTCCTGGGCAAAGGTTGGTAAGGAAAAGGTCAGGATAAGGAAAAGGAATGAAATGCGCATGACATCGGGTTTGTTGGGTAAATTTGGTTTTAATTAATCTTTTGATCTAGCTATCTTTTACATGTTGGGAGGCATCTTTTCAGGTAAGGCTAAGAAGAAGGCTACTTCAACACATGCGTAGCCAACAATTTCTGAACCTCATAGACATCCACAGATTTATTGAATTTCTTCTGAACACTCGGATTGCTTTCACCCGATATCCAGATTTTTAACTCTGCATCCAGGTCAAATGTTCCGGCTGTTTCGATACTGAAACGGGAGATGCTGCCATAAACAACGGAGAAATACTCTGTTTTTCGTCCCGAGAGTCCTTGTTTGTCAATTAAAAGAAGGCGCTTGCTGGTAAAAATGAACGTGTCACGAAAAAGTTTGAAGCCGATTTCAATTTCTTCGTTGTCGGTTAGTAGTTTGCTGTACTCGGCTCTGAGTTTTTCCGGCTCTACCATGCCGGCATTGCCCATCAGGGAAGAAAAGATGCCCATGATTTTTTGTTTTTAGGGGTTGAGGCCTAAAGGTAATAAAAAGATTTTAAAGGCTGATTCAGTCATAAAATCCTATTGTCCGGATAAGCGATGCCCGGCTTTGGCAGGTCGCCGGTCATAATTTAAATAGGGAAGAAAGTCAAAATGGGCATATCGTCATTCAGGAATCGTCAGGATGGATGGAATGCAATCTTGTTTATTGGACTCTTTCTGTCGAAGATGCTAAACAAAAAACCCCTCGATCGGAATCGAGGGGTTGATAATGGAATGGATATAGATCGCCCGGCTAATGCCGGGTACTATACCTAAATTCTGTATGCTTTAAAACTCGGCACTTTTAGGTGCTCTGGGGAACGGAATTACGTCGCGGATGTTGGTCATACCTGTGACGAACAGCATCAGGCGCTCAAAGCCAAGGCCAAATCCACTGTGAGGTACAGACCCGAAGCGACGGGTATCTAAAAACCACCACATCTCCTCTTCGGGGATGTTCATTTCGGCCATGCGGGCAGTGAGTTTTTCGTAACTCTCTTCGCGTTGTGACCCTCCGATGATTTCTCCAATTTGGGGGAAAAGCACGTCCATGGCACGAACGGTTTTGTTATCATCGTTCAGCTTCATGTAGAATGCCTTAATCTCCTTTGGGTAATCGGTAAGGATTACCGGTTTTTTGAAGTGTTTCTCTACCAGATAACGCTCGTGCTCCGATTGCAGATCTGTGCCAAAACCCTTTACCGGATACTGGAATTTTCCTTTTTTGTTGGGTTTGGAGTTTTCCAATACGTTAATGGCTTCCTCATAAGTCAACCTGATAAAATCATTCTCCAGAACAAATTTCAGCTTTTCAATCAGCTCCATTGACTTTTCGGTATCCTTCTTCCCTTTTTCTTCCTGTTGCAGTCTCTGACTCAGGAATTGAAGATCATCCATGCAATTATCAAGTGCATATTGAATGAGATACTTCAAAAACTCTTCAGCCAGATCCATGTTGTCACTCAGTTCATAGAAAGCCATTTCGGGTTCAATCATCCAAAATTCTGACAGGTGACGTGTTGTGTTGGAGTTTTCTGCACGAAAAGTAGGGCCGAAAGTATATATCTCAGACATGGCCAAAGCTGCCAGTTCTCCTTCCAGCTGTCCGGAGACCGTCAGGTTGGTTGGTTTTCCGAAGAAATCTTTGGAGTAATCAATCTCCCCCTCTTCTGTGCGCGGTAGGTTGTCCACGTCCAGGGTGGTTACCTGAAACATCTCACCGGCTCCTTCAGCATCCGAAGCAGTAATGATGGGGGTATGAATATTGTAAAAACCTTTCTTGTTGAAGAATTCATGCACCGCAAAAATCATGGCATGGCGCACACGAGTAATTGCTCCGAATGTATTGGTTCGGAAACGCAGGTGGGCAATTTCTCGTAAAAATTCCAGCGAGTGCTTTTTGGGCTGAAGTGGATATTTGTCAGGATCACTGTCTCCCAGAATCTCGATGGTTTTGGCAAGCAATTCCACATTTTGACCGGCACCCTGTGACTCCTGCAACTCTCCGTCCACCGAAATGGCAGCTCCGGTGGTGATGCGACGTACCAGTGCCTCATCAAATTTCTCCATATCCACAACTACCTGGAGATTATTGATGCCAGACCCGTCGTTCAGGGCCACAAAATTCACATGTTTGTTTCCTCTGCGGGTACGTACCCAGCCTTTTACGGTAAATGGTTTACCAATATCGTTCGACCTCAACAGGTCGGCTACCTTTGTTCTCTGCATCAGCTTAGTGTTTTTAGTCCTGAAGACCACAAAATTAATGATTTGTTTTAAGGCAGCAGCATTTTTTTGCGATTAATAAGATGCTTGTTTCGAAGAGAATCAGTTTCTCCGGACCATAGTTATCCTTTTTAAAAGAAATACTTAAGGTGTTTTTGATAAAAAGAAAAAGTTACTACCTTTGCAGACCGAAATAATCCGTACGGGTAGAAAAGAGATTTCCAGGAAGGAAACCACCTGTCGGAGAGAATCTTAAAATTGTATTTCAATGTACGCAATTGTATCCATTGGAGGCCAGCAATTCAAAGTTGAGAAAGACAGAAAGGTCTATGTGAACCGCCTCAATGCAGAAGAAGGAGCCTCAGTAGAGTTTGACCAGGTTTTGATGGTTGACAACGATGGTGATGTGAAGATTGGTGCTCCCGTTTTGGAAGGTGCCAAAGTTACTGCCAAAGTATTGGCCCATCTGAAAGGTGAAAAAGTAATCGTTTTCAAAAAGAAACGCCGCAAGGGGTATCGTAAGAAAAACGGACACCGTCAGTATCTGAGCCAGATTCAGATCGAAAACATTGAAGGTTAATCACGAAAAAAAATTAATGCGATATGGCACATAAGAAAGGTGTAGGTAGCTCCAGAAACGGACGCGAATCAGAAAGTAAACGTTTGGGCGTTAAGATTTTTGGCGGCCAGGGCGTTAAAGCCGGTAACATTATTGTACGTCAGCGTGGTACTCAGCATCACCCGGGCGATAATGTCGGCATGGGAAAAGACCACACGCTTTTTGCACTGACCGACGGAACAGTTGTGTTCCGTAAAAGACAGGGAGACAAGTCTTTTGTTTCTGTTGATCCGGCAGCTGCAGAATAAGTTTATTCATAAAAAAATTCTTTGAATCTCCTGTTTTTGTTACTTTCGTAACAAATTCAGGAGATTTTTTGTGTTTCCAAAACAAAACAAACATATACCGAAAATATGCTCACACTCAAGTACATTCAGGAAAACCGCGAGGATGTTGTGACCCGGTTGAAAACCAAGAGGTTTGATGCCGATGAAATTGTGGATAAAATTATAATTGCCGATAATGATCGTAAAACCACACAGGCGGAGGCGGACAAGAAACAGAACGAACTGAATACCCTGTCTAAATCCATTGGTCAGCTCTTCAAATCGGGAAAAACCGATGAAGCCAATGAGGCTCGCGAGAAAACGGGTGCTTTGAAGGAGGAGATTCGTGTTCTGAATGGACAACTTGGGGAGACAGAATCTGATATTCAGAAATTTTTGGTGCAGGTCCCTAACCTTCCGCACTCTTCGGTTCCTGAAGGGAAAGGAGAGGATGATAACCTGGTGGAACGTGAGGGGGGTGAAATTCCAAAGCTTGAAGATGCCCTTCCACATTGGGAACTGGCTTCCAAATACGATTTGATTGATTTTGAATTGGGAACCAAGTTGACCGGTGCCGGATTTCCGGTGTATAAAGGATGGGGTGCCCGTTTGCAACGTGCGCTTATAAATTTCTTTTTGGATGAAGCTACCAAAGCAGGATACAATGAGGTGCTTCCACCACTGTTGGTTAACGAAGATTCAGGTTTTGGCACCGGACAGCTTCCCGATAAGGAAGGTCAGATGTATCATGTGACTGAGGATAACCTTTACCTGATTCCTACCGCCGAGGTGCCCGTGACCAATATCTTCCGGGATGTGGTGCTGGATGAGAAAGATCTACCGGTAAAACAATGTGCTTATTCTGCCTGTTTCCGGCGTGAAGCTGGTTCCTGGGGAGCACACGTACGGGGACTGAACCGCCTTCATCAGTTTGATAAGGTGGAAATTGTTCAGGTGGCTCACCCTGATAACTCATATGAGATTCTTGAGCAAATGGTTGCTCATGTTCAGTCGGTGGTGGAAAAGCTGGAATTGCCATGGCGTATTCTTCGCCTTTGTGGAGGAGACCTTAGCTTTACTTCTGCGTTGACTTTCGATTTTGAAGTTTACTCAGCAGCACAAAAGCGTTGGCTGGAAGTGAGTTCGGTTTCAAATTTTGAGACTTATCAGGCCAACCGCCTGAAATTGCGCTTTCGAAAAGCAGGGGAGAAGAAACCACAGTTGGCACATACGCTGAATGGTAGTGCATTGGCACTTCCCCGGATCGTTGCGGCTATTCTGGAAAATAATCAGACACCGGAGGGAATCAGAGTTCCGAAAGTGTTGGTTCCGTTTATGGGAACTGAACTGATTAAATAGAAGTGTCTATCCATAAAGTACCATTTACTGCGTTACGCTTGTCCGAAAATTACTCATTTACGAAAAGTAAACTCCGTATTTTCGGACTTCGCAAGCCTTGTAACTGGCACTTTCTGAACAAACACACTTCTAAAAACAGAATTTGCTTAGTTTATAGACAAGGTAAATAGAAGAGTCTGTCCATTAAGTACCATTTGCGTCCCCGAAGGATCAGGGCAGGCTTAGCAACTGGCACTTTTTGACCAGACTCATGACTTTTACATCGTTAGACCGGTATCAAATAAGAACTACCTAAATTCCCCGGAGGGGCTTTATAAACTATATATGACAAACAAACGACATATATTCAACGCATCTTTTTATACTACCGAAGAGTATCGTTCCGATTGGGAAAGCTGGCTTCAGGAAACATTCTTCCCCTTTGTTTCGGAACTGGTGCCGGGGAGTAGTAAAGAGATTTTTGAAGTGGAGTCGGATGTAAATCAGGAGATGTTGGTTTTTTCTGTTCAGATACGTTGCTCCACGCCTGGGGAACTGAAAATTTTACAACAGGAATCTGCTCCTGTGTTCAGCAAATTCAGGGCCCGGTTTGGGGAAAGTATAACCAATTTTAACTCGGTATTAATTAAGATAGACTAGGAGCCCTTTATGGCCAAAATACCTGCTGAGAAAATCATCCTCGGAATCGATCCCGGGACGACCGTTATGGGGTATGGGATTATTGAGGTAACAGGAAAAACCCCAAAACTGGTTGCTATGGGTGCTGTGGAACTGGCCAAGTACAAGGATCATTATTTGAAACTTCAAAAAATATTTGAGCGGGTGGTAAGTTTGATTGATTCGTACCATCCCGATGAGCTTGCCATTGAAGCTCCTTTTTACGGCAAAAATGTGCAGTCGATGCTCAAACTGGGGCGTGCCCAGGGAGTGGCTATGGCCGCTGCACTTTCCCGCTCAATGCCCATCTTTGAATATGCTCCCCTTCGGATCAAACAGGCCATTACCGGCCGTGGTAATGCTTCTAAAGAGCAGGTAGCCATGTTTTTGCAGCAGTACCTGAAGCTGGAAGAGATGCCCAAATATCTGGATGCTACCGATGGACTGGCGGCTGCTGTTTGTCACTTTTTTCAGAAGCAAAATCTGGTCAGCAGTGGCGGAGCCAAAAGCTGGAAAGAATTTATCCGGCAAAACCCGGGAAGAGTGAAATAAAAAGAAGGTGACCCCCAACGAAAAAACCTTAAATTATCAAGGTTATTTAAACCCCCTCCTTCGGAGGGGTTAGGGGAGGCTTTATCCCCCTCCCTGGGATGGGTTGGGGGAGGGCGGAGGCCCAATAAAAAAAGCCGTCCCCGAAGTTTTGAGGCTTCGGGGACGGCTTTTTAGAAGTATGTTGGTTACTTCCTAAAAACCTGATTTGATTTTTTCAGCAATTGCTTCCATCTCTTCTTTTGGCAGCTGCAGTTTTGGTTTTGAAAAACTAATGTCTGATTCTGCATTTAGTGGCACCAGATGTATGTGTGCGTGCGGAACTTCAAGTCCCAATACTGCTACCCCGATGCGTTTGCAGGGGATCCCTTTTTCTATAGCCAGGGCCACTTTCTTTGAAAAAACCATCATTTCTGCCAGGAGTTGGTCGTCCAGATCAAACAGATAATCTGTTTCCTGTTTGGGGATGACCAGCGTATGTCCTTTGGCCAGAGGGTTGATATCCAGAAAAGCATAGAAACGGTCGTCTTCTGCAATTTTATAGCTGGGAATTTCTCCTGCTGCAATTTTGGAAAAAATGGTTGCCATAGCTCAATGAAATTTATGAAAAATGATTTCTTTGTTTTTGTGAAATTACAAAGAAATATCAATGATTTCAAAAGGCATTACACCTGATGGTACTTTGATTTCTACTTTATCTCCTACTTTTTTGCCCATCAATCCCTGTGCAATAGGTGTGGAAACAGAAATTTTACCGGCTTTCAGATCGGCTTCCGATTCTGAAACCAGCGTGTAGGTCATTACTGCATTGTTTTTGAGGTTCTTAATTTTAACCTTGTTCAACATCTGAACCTTTGAGGTGTCAATTTTCGACTCATCAATGATGCGACTACTGGCTATGGTTTCTTTCAGTTTGGCAATGCGCATTTCCAAAAGGCCTTGAGCCTCTTTGGCTGCATCATATTCTGCATTCTCTGAAAGATCGCCCTTATCGCGGGCTTCGGCTATTTGTTTCGAGATGTTTGGGCGTTCAACCGATTCCAGCTGAACCAACTCTTCACGAAGCTTTTTTAACCCTGCCTGGGTTATGTAACTTACATTAGACATTGTTTAATCCTCCTATTTATTTGAAATTGTTTATTATTTGTGTTTTGGTTTCAGATAATCAATTTTGTCAGATTATCTAATTACTATCATCTAAAATCTATTCACTAATTTATCGTGGGTATATAAAAAGAAAAGAATCCCTGAGACTATATTATAGTCCGGGACTCTTTGCTACAAATTTAGCAAATGTTGTTGGTATAAAAAAATTAAGTCCGGACAATGATGAGGTGGAAGTTCCTAATAATCGGGTCTTTTGAGAATTTCAGAGTAGATGACCGCTTCTCTTAAGTTAAACCAGTCGTTTAAGTTGTTGTAACTTTCTTTTTTTTCCCTTAATGACCCTGATTCTTCTGATTTTAGGTTTTCCTGTCTTCCCGGTGCCTGGTTTTTTCGTTGTCGGCGGGCGTCTGTGGGGGATGCATTTGCCGTAAATACGTAGTCTTCTTTGACAAATGGTGCACCTTTCAGATTTTTTATCCCCTTATCCATGGCAGCCGGTTCTTCTTCCGATTGTTGCTCTTGAGGACTCATCTGAGGTGTTGGCTCTTCGTCTTCAAAAATTTCTTTGAAAGGACTGAATACTTCATCGAATGGACTTCTGGACTCCTGATTCTCTGGTGCAGGCATATCATTCCTTTTCGGCTTTTTTCTCTTTAAAGCCGAAAAGATGAATATCACCACCATGATGATGATGTATATTATTTCGCCGATGCCATCCATTCAATGAAAGCTTATTGTTTGAAATTAAAGTCCTAAATTAGCCCCAACTTTTGACTTAACCAAAGAAAGTCCTCAAATTTTATATTGCTGATGTTCTTTTTTGTATGAGTGTATTTTTTTTTCAATTTAAGGATCGGTTTATTAAAGTGACAACTGTTCTTGCCTTTTTTCTTGCCTTTTTTTCATGCAGTGATGCTGTGCGTGATGATTTTCCGCGGCGCAGCTTCGTCGGATATTTTGATCTGAGTTATGCTGAATATTCCCAAAGTGTATTCACTGCCCGACGCGATATGATGAATGATCTTGTCGGTGTTAATGGGATTGTGGTTTACAATTCAGGTGGAACTTATTATGCTTTTGATTTGATGTGTCCTCATGAAAAAAGTACGGGTTGCAGTTTGACGGTTGATTTGGAAGAGGATCCTTCCATTGCTGTTTGTCCATGTTGCGGGTCTCAATATTTATTGGCATCACCTTACGGTGAGGTTATTGAAGGCCCCTCCACCAGGAATCTCCATGTTTATGAAACAGGGGTCAGTGCCAACAACATGCTTGTGGTATCGTCCGGGTACTAATATTTTATTATTGGTGGCAGAGTAATAAAAAACGGGCGATATTACTACCGCCCGTTTATACTTAATGATAGAATTTGGTTTTAGTACCTGTAATGCTCCGGCTTGTATGGGCCTTCCGGGGTCACCCCGATGTAATCTGCCTGCTCCGGAGTCAGTTCGGTGAGTTTTACACCCAGTTTGCCCAGATGCAAACGGGCCACTTCCTCGTCCAGTTTTTTGGAGAGAGTGTAAACACCAATTTCATAACCTTTTTGCCACAGGTCCAACTGAGCCAGTGTCTGATTGGTAAATGAGTTACTCATTACAAAGCTGGGATGCCCGGTGGCATTTCCCAGATTAACCAGACGACCACGGGAAAGAAGCACAATGCTGTGTCCGTCGCTGAAAGTGAACTTATCTACCTGTGGTTTAATATTAGTCTCTTCGATCCCTGGCAGATTTTCCAGTTTTTCCACCTGAATTTCATTGTCGAAATGACCAATGTTACAGACAATCGCCATATCTTTCATTTGCCCCATGTGCTCCACGGTGATAATGTCGCGGTTTCCTGTGGAAGTAATGAAAATGTCAGACTCTTTAACTGCATCTTCCACGGTGGTAACTTCATATCCTTCCATTGCTGCCTGAAGTGCACAAATGGGATCGATTTCGGTTACCAGTACACGAGCACCAAAGCCACGCATACTCTGAGCACATCCTTTACCAACATCACCGAATCCACATACAAGGACTGTTTTTCCGGCTACCATTACATCGGTGGCACGCTTGATTCCATCGGCCAGACTTTCGCGACAACCGTAAAGGTTGTCAAATTTTGATTTGGTAACGGAGTCATTTACGTTGATGGCCGGGAATAGCAACTCTTTGCGCTCCATCATCTGATACAATCTGTGCACTCCGGTGGTGGTCTCTTCACTTACCCCTTTCAGGCCTTTGGCTACCTTATGCCAGCGATCGCTGTTGTTGGTGTGCAGGCGCTTGAGAAGTGCCATTAACTCGCGGAAATCTTCGCCCTCGCCACTGTAATCTTTTTCCAGGATGGCAGGGTTTTTCTCCGCTTCCACCCCTTTGTGTATCATCATAGTGGCATCCCCGCCATCGTCCACAATCAAATCGGGACCTTGTCCATCGCCAAAGTTCAACGCCTGCTCGGTGCACCACCAGTACTCTTCGAGGGTTTCGCCTTTCCATGCAAAAACAGGAACTCCTGACTTAGCTATTGCAGCCGCTGCATGATCCTGAGTGGAATAGATGTTGCAACTGGCCCAGCGAACATCAGCACCGAGTGCAGTCAATGTTTCAATCAGTACCGCAGTTTGCACGGTCATGTGCAGAGAACCCATGATTTTGGCTCCACGCAGAGGTGCTTCCTCAGCAAATTTTTCACGCAATGCCATCAAACCCGGCATCTCCTTTTCTGCGATTTCAATTTCTTTCCGGCCATATTCAGCCAGAGATATGTCTTTAATTTTGTAATCCATATGTTTTAAGTATCTGTTGTTGCGATATGACGTCTGTATTTCCGGGTTATACGCTGGTGTGGCGTGAGGGCAAAACAGGTTTTTCAAAAAAATCTGAGTGCAAAGTTACAAAATAGATATGACATCTAATAAAGTCTTGATTGTGAAAGTATTTGAATTGAATAAAGTGTCCTGCTGTTAAAAACAACAAGCAACCATTAAAAATGTATTACAAACTCCGGATGATTCCTTTTTCCCGGAGTATTGCATTTACTTCTTCTTCATCCTTTCTTAATCGCTCTTTCAGGGCATCTATATTCGAGAACTTGATTTCCGGGCGGGTGCGCATTATAAATTCTACCCGAATTTCTTCTGCATACACTTCTCTATGAAAATTAAAGATGTGCACTTCCATGGATTTTTCACTGTTATCCCCGTCTATGGTCGGTCTTCCACCCACATTGAGCATTCCCCCGTAGTTTTTTCCCAGCAGATGCACTTTGCAGGCATAAACCCCATCGTGGGGGATTAGTTTAATGGATTCGTCCATCCGGATGTTTGCAGTGGGGTATCCAAGCTTTCTGCCCAGTCGTTTACCTCCCACAATTCGTCCTTTTATTGAATAGAATCTTCCCAGAAAACCAGATGCTTCCCAAACGTCTCCATCGCTGATGTAGCGTCGAATAGTTGTGGAGCTGGGTTTGACACCGCCGATGGTTACCGGACCGTAAAAATCCAATCCAAAATGATGTTGTTCTGCCAGTTTTTCCAATTCGGGGCGTGAAATTCCGCCGTGTCCAAACCGATGATTGTAACCGGCAATTAAGTGACTGATGCCTATCTTGCCTGCCAGGTATTTTTGAATGAACTCTTGTGCCGAGAGTGCAGAAAATTCTTTGGTAAATGGTAATATAATGATGTGGTCAATACCGGCCTCACTCAATAAGCGGGTTTTTTCTTCCAATGTTGTCAGCAGTCGAAGTTTTTCAGGCTCCTGACTTAATACAATTCGGGGATGTGGCCAAAATGTAAGGACCACGGATTCGCCGTTGATTTGTTTGGCTTTTTGAATCAATGATGTTAATAGAGCCAGGTGTCCTTTGTGAACGCCATCAAACATTCCCATTGTCAGCACAGGCCGTGTTGCCTGAAAACCTTCTATATCTGATTTTATTTTAACCATTGGACAAGTTACAGTTTCTGCTTTTCCGTGAAATAATACTCCGGAATTGCCCCAAAGTTACAAATGTTTATCGGGTCGGACCAAAAGAACCTGTTATTCTCGGTTCTTCGGATTTAGCCGATTTTTAAGCAAAATGATAATGTGTCAAAGTAAAGAGAAATAGTGCCTGTCCATAAACTAAGCGTTTTTCACATGTTTTAGATAGAAAGTTCAAATTCAAGGCGTGTGAAAAATCTAAACCGCCGAATACTAATGTATTTGAGGATTTAGATTTTGAGCAACAACGCAGAAGTTGGACTTTATAGACAAACACCAAATAGTATTTGTTCGGGTGATAAAATATAAAGAATTTTATTTTTGTGTAAAACTCGCTATATTTATTTTCTGAAAATGATTGTATTTAAAACCATTAGTGGGGTATGGAACAATATTTACTTGAATTAATAAAAAGTAATAATCGGGTTATTGTGCCTAATTTCGGGGCTTTTATTGTCTCCAGGGATAGTGGCACCACCGTGTTATTCAACAACTTCCTGAGTTTTAATGACGGGTTGCTCATAAATCATGTCAGTACTCAAAAAGGTATTCAAACTACAGAAGCTACCGATATGGTCTCTGAGTTTGTGGATAAGATTAAGAAAGAATTGGATGAGCAGGGAGAATATACCATCGAAAAGCTTGGTACATTCACCAAAGATCAGAATGGTATTCTCCGCTTCACACAGGATCCGCATCTGGCAGATCTTTTGCCCGATGACAAGGCCGAAAAAGAATCAAAGAGCGCAACCGGTGATGCACAATTACTTGATATTGATAACAATGCCCCTGAAGATCCGGCTGCTGAAGAAAAGGAAAAAGCTGAAGAGAAGCAAAAGGGTAAAAAGGCTTCAGAAGTTAAAAGTGACGGTAAGCTTCTGAATCTGGATGAAAAGAAAGAGGAATCGGATAAAAAACAGCCCCCGAAGGGAGACAAAACAACTGCCCGGAATAAAAAACCAGAGGCCTCTGCATCAGGCGGAAAGACCACGGTGGTTCAAAAGGAAAAACGAAACGGGCTGCCGCCCTGGCTGATAGCTTTGCTTATTCTTATCCCCATCGTACTGATTGTGTTGTATTTTCTTTTTTGGACAGGTGAGGATAAAAAGAAGGAACCTGAAGTTGTGAAAAAAGAGGTGGTGGATACATTGGCTGCTAAACGAAAAGCAGATAGTATTGCTATGGTTAAAGCCCGGGAAGAAGAACACCTGCGTAAAGAAGAGGAAGCTCGTAAGAAAGCTGAAGCAGAGAAAGCCAAAGGGCCAAGACATCATATTATTGTTGGTAGTTTCAAAGAGAAAGCCAATGCAGAGAAGCTGGTGAAAAAGCTTAAAGCAAATGGCTTTGTGGACGCTTCTGTTTTGCCTTACAACAATATGGTGCTGGTGAGTGCTGTTTCTTATGAGTCGGTGCTTAAAGCACGAGAAGCTCAGGAACGAGTCTTGCAGGAGCAAAAAATGGAAAACTGGATTCTTACAAAAAAATGATCTGCTGAACCGGTTTTATTCTATGGTAGTTTAGGATTTTTAATAACATTATAAAAAATGCGGGTGGTCATTGTTCTGTGCAAAGCCACCCGCTTCTTTTTCAAAATGATCTGGATTTCTGCATCAACGTTTATTATCATTGCCGGTTATATATTATTGATTCTCTACTTTTTGAAAGGATGGAATCGTCTTCCTGAAATTAATACGAAACATCGTTCCCGACGAAGCGTTTTTATTTCGGTGGTGATTCCATTTCGAAATGAAGAGAGTAATTTGATGAAACTTGTGGAAGATATTGGCAGGCAGCGATTTTCCTTTCATCACCTGGAGGTGGTGATGGTGGATGATCATTCTGCAGACAATGGAGTTGAGTTGTTGCATGAATTGCAAATAAAATGCAACTGGCTGCGGGTGGAATCTTCACCTGCGCATGGGAAAAAGGCTGCCCTCCGGCATGGAGTTTCTGCTGCAACCGGGGAGTTGATTGTGGCAACGGACGCTGATTGCCACTTTGGACGAGACTGGCTTCAGACCATTTCTGAAACCTATATCAATCAGAATCCGGATATGATTATTATGCCTGTCGGGATGGAGCAGGGGACTGGTTTGCTGGGAGCATTTCAGCAAAATGATTATCTGGCATTGCAGATGGTTACAGCAGGGGCTGCAGGTTGTCGTGTCCCGGTGATTGGGAGTGGAGCTAATCTTGCCTTTAAGAAGAAATCCTATCTGGAAACAGCCAGGAAAATCCCGGGAGCAAAATATTTGTCCGGTGATGATGTGTTCCTTCTTCATGCTTTTAAGGCCGAAGGATTTAAGATTACCTACCTTAAGTCGGCACAGGCAATGGTAAAAACTCATCCCGCTTCAGGATGGAAGCACTTTTTGTTACAGCGTATGAGGTGGGGAGGAAAAAGTAAAGGATATACTGATATTCGGGCGAAATTGGTGGCATTGATGATTTTGGTAACGAACAGCTGGTTGACGGTACTTCCTTTTTTTGCTGTTAGTGACTTCAGAGTTCTGTTTTTGTGGTTGGGAGCTATGGCAATGAAAATAATTGTTGACCGGATGCTTATAAATCAGGGAAAGGACTTTTTTGCTGTCTCTTCCGGGACATTTCGATTCCTTGCTTTTTCGTTTTTGTATCCTCCTTATATTTTTGTTGCCGGAATTGGCAGCCTTTTTATCCGGGAACGATGGAAAGACAGAACCGGAAAATGAGTGTTAGCGGTTTACATTCGTGATTGGTTTCTTTTTTTTATCAGAACAATTGTTTTTGAAATAAGAAACTGCAAGGTGAGCATAAAAATAATTGCTGCGCTTCCCGGAATGTCAAAGGCCGATGCTGCTATTAGTCCCAGAATGGAGCCACTGATGCCGAAAAGTACTGATCCTTTGATGATACCGGAAAATTTCCCGTAAAAAAGAAGGGCGGTATTTTGTGGAATGGTGAAAATACTTAGCACCAGGATAATGCCCATTACACGAATGGATAATACAATGGCGACCGCCACCAGAATGGCCATGCTGTTTCGGATGAATGTAACAGGAACACCCCTGGTACGGGCAAATTCAGGGTCGAAAGCGGTGTCCACAACAGGCCGGTATAATATTATGAAGAAGAGTGAGGTGACTACCAAAACTACTGCAAGGACAAGGATGTCTGCCATCCCCACGGACAAAATGCTCCCAAATAAAAAACTCATCAAATTTGGAGTATAGCCCGGGGTGAGGAAAACAAAAATGATTCCCAGTGCCATTCCCAGTGACCACAGAATGGCGATGGCACTGTCTTCTCTCATTTTCCCTCTGGTTGAAATCCATTCAATTCCCAGAGATGCGCCTATGGCAAACACAACTGCCCCCAGAAACGGGTTTAGTCCAAAAAAATAGGCCATCCCAATCCCTCCGAAAGAAGCGTGCGTAATGCCTCCGCTGATAAAAACAACCTTGCGACTTACGATATAAGTACCTATCAGTGCTGCCAGCGCGCTGGTGAGAATGGCAGCCATCAGTGCATTTTGGAAGAACTGATATTCGAAAAGTGAGATTATATTTTGCATGGTCATTTCTTTATGTGATTGAATGTTGGATTTCAGGAGGTGTTTGTTATTCGTGATCTTTCAGCACTCTGTGTGGCACCGGACCATGTGCTATCAGATCAATAGGGCAGTTGTAAACTTTTAGTACATCTGCAGTCAGTACATTCGATGGATGATAATGCAGCGTTCCATTTACGCAGGCAATGGTTTTTACCATGGAAGAGATGGTTCCTATGTCGTGGGATATCAGGAATATCGCCATTGTTTGGTTCAGGTCTTCGAGGAGAGCGTATAGTTCTTTTTCGAAACTTCTGTCCACAAAAGTATCGGGTTCGTCCAATACCAGCAGTTGAGGATCGTTTATGATAGCTCTGGCCAGCAATGCCCTTTGAAACTGGCCACCGGATAATTGGCCCACGGGACGGTTGCCCAGGCCTGAGAGTCCTGTTTTGTATATTAGATAATCGGCCTTTGCCTTATTTTCCTTCGACAGGGACTTCCACCAGGTTTTTGGACGGGCCATTCCTGAGAGAATCACATCTTTTACGGATACAGGAAATGAATGATCTATTTGTGAAACCTGTGGAAGGTAGCCGATATTGGGACGACCGGCCGGAAAAGATACTTTGCCGGAGAGCGGGTTGAGAATCCCCAGCAATACCTTGGAGAGTGTTGTTTTTCCGCCTCCGTTTGGACCAATTACGCCTAAAAAATCATTTGGGTGTATATCAAGGTTTACATTCTTTAAAACGGGAGTTCCGTTGTATCCTGCAGATAAGTTTTGTATGGAAACCAGCGGTTTGGACATCTCTTTTGGTCTATTTAGTGCCCGTCTATAATGTCGGGAAAGTTTGTAAAAAGTCATGTGTTTGGTCAGTACATGGTACTTTATGGACAGACTCTATTTAAGATGATTACTCAGAAGTTCACGAATATTCTTCATGGTGGCAGGCCAGTTGTATCCCAGAGGATTGATGACGACGAGCTGAGCCCCGGTTGCCTCACGGACCATCTCTGCGTTTCGCTGGTCAAACTCTGCCTGTATGAATATGATTTTTATCTTCTCTTCTAAGGCTTTGTCTATTAGCTCTTTGAGTTTTGCAGGCGAGGGCTCTTTACCTTCATACTCAATGGATATTTGTTCCAGGCCATAATCTCGTGCAAGGTAGGTTAGAGCCGGGTGGAAAATCATAAACTTATTGGACTTTTCCTGATCTGAGAGGGTGGAGAAATTATTGTGAATGGTTTCCACTTCCGTGAGTAATCTCAAAAAATTGGCATCGATAATTTTCTTATCCTGAGGGAAATTTTTAATCAGTACGTTTTTCAGATCAGGCAGTAATTCCATAACTATCTTAGGTGACATCCAGATATGGGGATCAATTCCCCCCTCATGCATGTGGTCACCATGTTGGTGATCTTCACCTTTGATGAGTTGAATATTTTTGCTCAGATTTAAAACGTCCATGTCCGGATTGAGTTCTTTTAATCTGTGCATCCATGCATCTTCGAATCCCAGATGGCCTGCCTGAACATAAACGCTGGCTGATGACAGAGCCATAAGTTGACTGGTTGTTGGAGCGTAGGTGGCAGGACTGGATCCCATGGGGACCATTACACTCACGGGCACCCTTTCTGACATTAACTGGTCCACAAAGTACCGGAATGGTTCAATGGTCACGGCAACTCCTTTTTCTTCTGTTTTGCTTGAAGAACAAGAGCCCAAAGTAAAAAGTGTAAGCATAATGGCCCCTGTTATGTAAATGAATCTATTAATCATGGCTAACTATTGATTTTTAGTGATTCTCTGGTGATAGTTGAATTATGTCATTGTGTTTGAGTCTGATTCTTTTGGCTACATGTGTCGCAGATTCCTTCAACAACCAAACGCGCTGATGAAAATTGAAATCCCTCCGGCAGATCTGATAAGTCCACGTCCAGTTGTGGCATGCACAGTAGTTTGTGGCATTTTGTGCAATAAAAATGTGCATGATCGCTTTTCCGAAACCGGCCGGCTATTTTGAACTTCTGTGTTTCCCCGTTGAGCACAATTTTATGAACAATCCCTTTTTCTGTAAAAAGTCTTAGTGTGCGGTAAAGGGTTACCCTGTCAGTTTCTGGAGGCAGTTTTTCTTCAATTTCTTTTTGGGTAAGGGCCACGCCGTCTCCCCACAGGTGGCTAAGAACCTGTTTCCGTATGATTGTCCCTGCAAGTCCATGGGTTTTAAGAAACGATGAAATGTCTTTATTGTTTGCAACCATGTTGCAATATTAAGCAATTCTAAATTAAAATGCAACCGTGTTGCAAGTGCTTTCATTTTGTTAATCGGTGTATTGGTCTCAGGTAAAACAAGTGATCCCATATTGCCCCATTTCTTTTTACTGCAATGCTGGAGCCATTGATCTATCATCCGATGATTGTGTGGTAGGGAATACGAGGCAATATTGAATATGTTAGGGGCAATACAAATTGCGGTACACAAGCGCGGAAAGAGTTTACACCGAAGAAAAAATAATGGTTTGGCACCTGATATAACCTGTAATGTCGTACTTTTGCATTCATGCCAAAATCAGCGTTAACACTAAATACCTACTCCCCTCAGGAAGAGAAACTCAATGTTGCCAGCCATGGTGTTGGGTTTGTCCTGAGTTTAGTAGCTTTGTTTTTTCTTGTCAAACAATCTGTTGAACTACAGTCGATCTGGCATTGGTTGGGATATTTGATATATGGTTTTAGCCAGATTGTTGTCTTTGGCGCCTCTACTTTGTATCATTCAGCCCAAAATCCCCGAAATAGATATCGGTTAAAAGTTTTTGATCATGCTGCCATTTATATTTCAATTGCAGGAACTTATACTCCTTTCACATTGATTGTTATTCGCGAAGAGTGGGGGTGGCCATTGTTTATTGCTGTCTGGACGATGGCTCTTGCGGGAGTGATTCTGAAAATATTTTATGCAGGTAGATATAAAGTTCTCTCAACCATTGGCTATGTAGTGATGGGGTGGGTAATGGTTGTTGCTATTAAGCCTTTGTTGGAGCATCTGGCACTTGCCGGACTCCTCTGGATTGCTGCCGGAGGACTGCTTTATACTGTTGGGGCTGTTTTGTATCAGATAGGAAAGATTCCTTACAATCATGCCATCTTTCATTTTTTTGTACTTGCCGCCGCTGTTTGCCATTTTATAGCAGTATTTTTTTATGCAGTGTGAGAGGTCTTATTACGCGTTGATCCGGTTAGGTGGTTGGCAGATATTGGGTGTTCATCTCTTTGTAGGGAGATAATTTTTTATTTGGTTTTTGCTTTGGCTGGAAATTTTGACGAAACGCTACCTTTTATTGATTAAGAAACTTTTTATAGAGACTTAGCGTACAAAAAAGAAAATAAGGAATGGATGACTGAGAAGAGAACTGCCATATTGATTTGTGAGGACGACAGGCTGATGGCTGAAATTGCAGAGCAGGTGCTTTCGGATGATACATGTGAGCTTAAAATTGTGGAAAATGGTGCCAGAGCCATCGATGAATTGAAGAAGAAAGCTTACGATCTGGTAATTACGGATGCAATAATGCCCGAGCGCAACGGATTGGAAGTCACCAGTTTTATTCGGAGGCACCAACGATTGGATACCCCTGTTTTAATGCTTTCAGGCATTTCAGATCTTAGATATGTGAGAGAAGCCAAAGAGAAGGGGGTTAATGATTTTCTCTCTAAGCCTTTTTCAGCTGAAAGACTTCGTAGAAAGGTCAGTCAGCTTCTTAAAAAGAATCTTTTTGTCTCCTCTGGATTGGTGGTCTAGTTTGTCTTTTGTTTGGTGCAAAAATCCTTCATTCGTTAAATATTTTGTAATTGCCAGATAAAAAACAATTAAAAAATTGAGAATTCCTCGGAAGAACCCCTTGGCTCTTACATAATATGTTATAAACTTATTTACTTGTGATATTTATGATTTAAAGATATCATGTTCGTTTTATTGGTAATTATTATTAAAAATCTTCTATAAACCGGGGTGCTTTCCGGTGCTTCGTAGCCTGCTCATAAGCGTAAGTCACTTCCAGCAATGCTGGTTCACTCCAGGCAAGGCCAAAAAAGGAGATTCCCACAGGCAATTCTTCAACAAAGCCCATTGGAACCGTTATGATCGGATAACCTGCCATTGCCGCAGGGCCTGAACTTCCCAGTTGAAAGCTGTCTCCGTTTATGTGATCGGTTTTCCACGCCGGACTGCCGGTTGGGGCAATGATGGCATCAAGGTTCAATTCGGCCATTACTTTATCGATTCCATTGGTTTGTGCGCCTTCTTGCATGCTTTTAAGGGCTTTCTGATAAGATTCTGAGGGCAAATTCTCCTTTTCATTGGCCATTTCAAGATATGCCTGGTTGAAAAACTGAAGTTCTACAGAGTCCTGATGGTTAAAGTCGATTAACTCATTCAGATTTTTAATTCGGGCTTTCGGACCAAGCGATTGGAGGTATTGGTTTAGTCCGTTTTTGTATTCAAAAAGCATGACCTCAAATGAATGATTTCCGGTTCCTGATTCCACTAACTGTTCAATTTTTATAAGTTCAGCTCCGGCAGCCACTAAATCTTTTTTGGCTAAACTAAACAGGGAATCAACTTTGAAATTGGCACCCAGAGGGTCCTGATAAATGCCAATTCGTTTTCCTTTGAGTCCGTCTTTGTTCAGGAATTTTGTGTAGTCCGGTTGAATATGCCCCGCGCTTTGAAGGGTTTTTACATCAGTGGAATCGGTTCCTGTAAGGGCAGAAAGACAGATGGCTACGTCGGTCACGGTTCGTCCCATAGGGCCGGGGGAGTCCTGAGTGAATGAGATGGGAATGACTCCTGTACGACTGACAAGGCCTACCGTTGGTTTTAGCCCTACAATTCCATTAGCGTGAGAAGGACAAACAATCGAACCGTTGGTTTCGGTGCCTATGGCAAGCATGGTTAAATTTGCCGATACTGCTACACCGGAACCTGAACTGGATCCACATGGATTGCGACTCAGGATATATGGGTTTTTGGTTTGTCCTCCAACCCCACTCCAACCGCTTGGCGAAAGCTCTCCCCGAAAGTTGGCCCACTCGCTCAAATTGGCTTTGCCCAGAATAACGGCCCCAGCCTCCCGGAGTTTTCGGGCCACAAAACTGTCCTGTAACGGGAAGGAGTTTTTTAAGGCTCTGGATCCTGCCGTGGTTGGCATTTTGTCGTGCGTGTCAATGTTGTCTTTTAGCACCACGGGAATGCCATGCAGTGGTCCTCTAACCTTTCCGGAAGCACGCTCTTCATCTAGCCTTGCTGCAATTGCTATCGCATCAGGATTTACTACAATCATTGAATTGATTGCCGGACCGGAGGCATCAATGGACTGAATCCTTGAAATATAGGCCTTTACCACTTCTTCAGCTGTGAATTCTCCTTTTTCATAACCCGCTTGCATTTGAGGTATATCGAATTCCAGAAATCTGAAATCGTTGTAATTGCTTTCCTGAGGGTAGGGAATGCAGGACGAGATGATGGGTGAGAGAAGAATCACCATCAATGTGAGTTTAGAAATTTTGTTCATAAGATATGGATTTATGCAAATGGCGCCTGAGGGTACAAGGTAAGAATTTGGATTCAATATTAGGAAATAATGGAATTTTGGTTTGTGGAGGAAGGGCCCCTATATTTATAGCAATGTGCAATATAATTGCTTTCGACGCTAAAGGTGTTTTATATTCGTTGTTTTTTGAAACGCGTTGCAAAATAAGTATGCATCTTTGTGAGGAATAGTTTTTTTAATATTCAAAACCTTTTAATTTTTCAAAAATGAAAAATATTCAACTCCTTTTAGTCCTGATGCTATTTGTTGCCTTACATAGTGCCGCTCAGGAAACTGCCTGCATAACCGAACAAAATATTCACTACTATCCGGAAGATGTGAATCAGTCTGATGCATACATTAATGAGCGTTGTGTGCTAGATATTTATTATCCAACGGATGAGGAAACTTTTGGTACCATTGTCTGGTTTCATGGGGGTGGATTAACACAGGGACAGAAAGAAATACCGGAAGCATTAAAAAATAAAGGAGTTTGTGTTGTTGGAGTAAGTTACAGATTGCATCCCAAAGTTAAGTCCCCAAAATATGTGGAGGATGCAGCTGCCGCTGTTGCCTGGACGATTAAAAATATTGAAGATTATGGCGGTGATTCTACGCTTGTTTTTGTTTCAGGGCATTCGGCTGGTGGATATCTGACTAGTATGATTGGGCTGGATAAACGCTGGCTGGCTGAATTTGGCGTGGATGCCAATCAAATTGCAGGGCTGATCCCTTTTAGCGGACATACCATTACGCATTTTACCATCAGACAAGAGCGGGGCATCCCCGGAACTCAGCCTGTTGTTGACGATATGGCTCCTTTGTTTCATGTGCGCGCTGATGCTCCTCCTTTATTGCTGATTACGGGCGACCGTGAAAAAGAGATGCTCGGGCGCTATGAAGAGAATGCTTTTTTGATGCGCATGATGAAGGTCGTTGGCCATAAAGAAACCCGTCTTTATGAGATGGACGGGTATGGTCATGGAATGACATTTCCGGCTTTCCCGCTGCTGCTGGAGGAAGTGAAGAGAATTTCAGAGGATCGTTAATTTGTATATTTGTCGGATAATAAAACGGTAGTTATCATGAAGTTTAGTAAGACCTTCGGAGCAGTTTATGATTATCTGATGTTCTTCATAGAGAAGCCATGGCTAAAAATGAGAAGGGCCAGGTTGCTGACGGGTCTTTCAGGAAAAGTGCTTGAAGTGGGGGTTGGGACAGGGACCAATCTTCGGTATTACAATCGTGAAACAGAAGTTACCGGCATTGAGCCGTCCCCGCACATGATTAAACGAGCCCTTAGGAAAAGAGATCTATTGCTTTTTCCTGAAAAAATCAATTTGCATCATACCGGATGTGGCTATGATGACATGGTTAACCTGGTAGATCCGGAGTCCCTTGATGCTGTTGTTTGTACGCTGGTGCTTTGTACAATCCCGAATCCGGAAATGGCGCTTGGGAATTTTATGAAATGGCTAAAACCAGGTGGTCGCTTTTTGGTGCTGGAGCATATCCGTTCGCACAATCATTCAGCCGGTAAAATACAGGATTTTCTTACTCCCACATGGGCTAAAATTGCAGAGGGTTGCCAACTCAACAGGCCAACAGATAAAATGATTTTGCAGGCGGGTTTTCAGTTGATCAGGGAAGATCACTTTAAAATTGGAATCCCTTTTTATGAGGCAGAGTACCGAAAGCCTGATTGACTAACAAACCGGGGACGTCTTGCTGTGCTATCGCTGCCATGAAAATACGTTGGAGCAATGTTTGTCGTCGGGTTAGAGCAAATTTTCTTTATCCGAAAGATATTTGATGATGGCATTTAATCTGTCGCGTAAGTCGATAATGTCATTTACCTCCATACCCTCTGACAGCAGGCCGGTCAATAGTTTTTCCGGAATTTCCGCTGCCTCGTGTTGCATTCTTTCACCTTTTTCGGTCAACGCTACAATGACTTTACGTTCATCATCCTCAGATCTTCGTCTGGTAAGAATCCCCTGATTCATCATTCGCTTCAGTAACGGGGTTAAAGTATTGGTGTTGAGGATTAGCTTGGAGGATATTTCTTTGACTGTTAGGGAGCTATGTTCCCACAATACCATTAACACCAGATATTGAGGATAAGTGATGCCGAGCTTGTTCAGATGAGGTTGATACTCACGGGTGATAAGGCGTGATGCGGCATATACCGGAAAGCACAGTTGGTTTTCGAGTTTTAATTGTTCGTAGGCCATTGTGAGTGGATTGGAGGGAACCGGTAAGTTCGATTCCCTGTTGTTTTGCATTGCAAAGTTAATTCAAAATCGTTTGCAAATACTTATCTATTTCCTCCGGTTTGGTAGTTGGGGCGAACCTCTTGAGGGGCTTTCCCTCTTTGTCAATCACAAACTTTGTGAAATTCCATTTGATTATGCCGCCAAATAAACCGCTTAGCGTCTTTTTCAGATAATTGAAGATGGGATGGGCTTCGTTGCCGTTGACATTGATCTTTTCGAACATGGGAAAGGTTACCCCATAGTTGGTGTAGCAGGTTTCGGAGATAGCTTTCTCATCACCGGGCTCCTGATTGGCAAACTGGTTACAGGGGAACCCAAGAATTACCAGTCCTTTGTCTTTGTATTTTTTGTACAGTGCCTCCAAACCTTCATATTGCGGTGTAAGTCCACACTTGCTTGCAGTATTAACTACAATCACCGTTTTCCCTTTGTAGGTATCCATTGTCACTTCTTTGCCGAAAAGCGTTTTCGCTGAGAATTGATAAAAATTATTTTCCATGTTCTTAAATTTTCAGTTAATCGTTGGTTGAAAAAAATCGCAGGCAACTAAATCGTGCACGATGCAAATATAAGAACATTTTTATTTTCCAACTACAGAAACAGTAAAAAAAATGGTGGATGGTGACCTTTTACAAAAGTGATGGTTTTATGCTGGCTGTTTTTTTAAAGAAGGTTACTTCCCCGGAGGAATTTTACCGATCCATCCATTCCTTAAAACCATTTACACGTTCCCGACTAACTAATAAAAGGTGGATTTCCGATAGTCCGGAAAGCTTAATTTTCAGCCGGCTTGATGAATAGGCCACCACATCCTCTATCGCCGAATAGTTTACAATGTAGTTCCGGTTTATTCTGAAGAACCGGTCAGGATCGACCAGTTCTTCAATTTTCTCCAACGAGTAATCCAATGCATAGGTTTTCCCGATTCGCGAATGAATAAATGTGCAGCGTTCTTCGATAAAGAAACAGTCAATATCTGTGACCGGTATGGACTTAAAGTGCTCCCCTACTTTTATCAGAAATCGTTCTTTACGTTTTCCCGGAAACATTTTTAATACCGTCTCCAGATTTAGCTGGCTTTCTGGCTGCAAATGCATCGACAGGTATTTATCCACAGCTTGTTTTAGCTCCTTTGGATCAATGGGTTTCAGCAAATAATATCACGTCTGTAACCACATCTTCTGTCATGGTTGCCATCTCAATTTCTTTGTCCTCAAGAGATACATAGATTTCACCCCAATAATGACTTCGTCCTGTCATTTTCATGTTTTCGAGATTTACATGTAACGGATTGTTCATTGTGGAGTATTTGATGAGGGCACAGTTCTCCTGGTTTAGCATCGTTATTCCAAGCCAGGTAACCTCTGCGTTCCTATTCTCAAAACTGCCCTGCCCCGAAAGATCCATCTCCTGATTGTTTATTTGTTTGTCGCGGTATGGTTGATTCAACTTCAGATTGTCCCAGTTTCCATAAGCAAACCAGTATATTCCTGCCACATCCCAGATGAGGTTGCGTACTCTAATGTCTGTTTGAGGAATCTCCCGGAAGAAATCGACAGACAAAATATTCTGATCCTGAATATAGGAGAAATTATCGATATATTCTTGTCTTTCTCCTTCAGAAAAGGATGCTTCTTTATCAGGAGCACTTGCAATTCGAATGTTATTCCATTTTATTGAATCTCCTGGAAGTCCTGTGGTATATACACCGGAAACACGTGTTTTAGTTCTGAAATTTCCTTTCAGGTCATAGTCCATATAATCGGTGATAATATGGAAAGTTCGTCTTTTACTATGATCAAGCTCAATATCATTCGGGAGATGATCCGGGAGTTCAACATTTGTAATCATTTGTCCTTTTATGGGGCAAATGAAAATGCCTGCAACCAAGCCGGCTAAGATAAATGATTTGCATTTCATTGTCTATTGATTTTAAGGTTAATAATAGACAAAGAACGACTTCTTCCGTTCGAAAAGAAAAAACATTGTGCAGAGTTGTAGGATTCTGGTGCCCGGCTGGAGAATTGGGATTCTAAATCGTTTATCATTTTAATTTCGGGCTTTATCACATGAAAATCAGGTTTCGGAATATTCTGAGGAGATTGTGGTGCAATAAAGCATATTGTTTTTATCTTTGGTAGATACAAATTATTAATTCTTAACCCGGCTATTGAAAACGATGAAAAAAGTTTTCACACATATATTTCACCTTCTTTTCTCCATTGGGGCATTTTCGCTGTTGTTCTTTGTTCTGGGGTTATCGGCCATTCTTTCTTTAATTATCGGGCTCTTTTTGTTTTTTATTCTTTCAGGATTTACGGGAAATAATGTTCAGGAGGAACTCCCGATGCATAAAGGAAACACTACTTCAGGTATTGATTCTTTACTGCAGGCAGGTTTTGAGAAATTAAGTTCCCTTGAACACAAATCGGTACAAATAGATAAAGAGGAGATTCGTCTTAAAATAGGGAGAATCTACAGGCTGGGACAAAAAATCCTGGATACAGTTCGTGATAATCCTTCTGATTATCGGGCTGCCCGACAGTTTTTTAATTACTATCTCGATGCAACCAATTCCATTCTGGATAAATACGTAACACTTCAAAACAACCGGGATCATCTGTCTATAGCAGAAGATTCGTTTCAAAAAACGGAGAATTTACTTGATACAATTGAAGTGGCTTATCAAAAACAACTTGAAAAGCTCTTTGAAGATGATGTGATGGATCTCGATACGGAGTTAAAAGTTTTAGCCAAAACCATAAAATCGGAGGGTTTTTAAATGAAACGAGTCCCGAAACTTCGGGACGAGTTCCATCAGACCAATAACTTAGACAAATTTTATGCTGATGAATAATGAAAGTGTATCACCCGGAAATGAACTCAAAACCATAGAGTTTGAAAATATTGAACCGGCACAACTGGAAAAAGCCAAAGAGATCGCTTCTTCAATCAATGTATCAGATTCCCAGTCTGTAATACAGTTTGGGGTTGGCTCTCAAAGCCGGATTGCGGAGTTTTCTGATAATATTTTGTCAAAAGTTAGATCGAAAGATGCCGGTTATGTAGGTGAAATATTGACCGATTTGGGAACCCAGGTAAAAAGCATGAGAATCGGGGATTTGGGAGGGGATTCATCTCTGGCAAAAATTCCGTTAATAGGAAATTTGTTCAGTTCTGTTAAACGATTCATGAGTCGTTATGAGAAAGTAAGTGTTCAGATTGAAAAAATCGTTGTTGAGCTGGAGAAAGCAAGGATGGCCTTGATTAAGGACATTACAATGCTTGATACGCTTTATGATAAAAATCTGGAGTATTTAAGAGAACTGGATCTTTACATTGCAGCCGGAAAACTCAAACTGCAGGAATTACGGGACGTTGTTTTGCCTGATATGCAAAAAAGCCTGGAGCAATCTGATGATCCCTCGGACGCTCAGAAACATCGCGATTTCTCTCAGATGGTAGATCGATTTGAAAAAAAGGTGCACGATTTATTGCTGAGTCGCACCATCTCCATACAAACGGCCCCTCAACTGAGACTTATTCAGAATAATGACCAGCTTCTGGTGGAGAAAATTCAAAGTAGCATAGTGAATACGATTCCTCTTTGGAAAAATCAGGTGGTTATAGCCTTGAGTATTTTCAGACAAAAGAGTGCTTTGGAGATGCAAAAGAGTGTGACTAAAACGACCAATGACCTTTTGTCGAAAAATTCAGAGATGTTGAAAGAGGGAACTTTGGAGACAGCGCGGGAGAGCGAAAAGGGGATTGTGGAAATTGAAACACTCAAAAAGGTCAATGATGATTTGATTTCAACCATAGAAGAGACATTGTCCATTCAGAAAGAGGGTCGGGTAAAACGTCAGCAGGCCGAGAGTGAGCTTTCCAAGATTGAAGGTGAACTGAAAAGTAAGCTGAAAGCGGTAGCACAAAATCAAATATAATTCTGTTTCAATGGAGAGATTGTACTACTTATATATTGTGGCCGGAGTTTTTGGTGCCGGTGTGATATTGATAGATTTTTTTTCGAGTGTTTTATCCTCTTTCGAAGGTGATATAGATACCGGGGCGGAGGAAGGAGATGCCTCATCCGATGACGCTGAGCACCATAGCTCTGATGGATCCAATCTGGTGGATTACAATAGGTATAAAGCGCGAGGGTTTTTACAGTTTATTTCCTTTTTGCGAGTGCTTGTTTATTTCTGTGCCGGATTTGGCATCACCGGGATATTCGCACTCCTGACAGGCGAGTCAGCTGTTTCAAGTATTATTTGGAGTGTTTTTGTCGGGTTGGGGACAGTGGGGATTTATAAGATTTTCAGGAAAATTCAAAGAAATAAGCTGGATTCAAGTTTTTCAGACAAAGAGCTTCTTAACATGAAAGGGGAAGCGTTATTGCCCATGAAAGGAGAAAGCCTGGGGAAAGTGAAGATTTTTTTTGGAACCATGACCGTCGAGCGCTACGCAAAGCCTGCCTCCGGAGAAGTATCCATAAATAAAGGAGACCCTGTAGTGATTAGCAATGTGGATAAGGATGTGGTCTATGTTCGAAGCCTTAACTGACATTTTTTTAACCCAATAATTTTTATAAAACATGGAAACATTATTTCAACAGGGTTCAGGAGGAATCTTTGAAGGTGTTCTTGCAGTGGTTGCTTTTTTTCTGCTGCTTGGCATTCTAAAAGCATTTATCAAAGTGGCCCCGCCCGACAAGTTGCTTGTCATTACCGGACGGAAACGAAAAGAGAACGGAAAAACATTTGGATTCAGTGTAGAAAGGGGGCGAAGTTCAGTAGTTCCTTATTTTCAGAGTGCTCAGTATCTCGACCTTAGGGTGTTGCCCATTAATGTGCAGGTTGATGGTGTAAATTCGGCCAACGGAATTACCGTGGGCGCTGATGCAACTGCCTGCGTTTGTATTGATGACGAAAAAGATTCAATGCTTTATTCTGCTGTAGAGCGTTTAATGGGAAAAGATGTTGAAGAACTTCAGGAGCAGGTCCGTCAAACGTTGATTGGTAACTTCAGAGGTGCCTTGAATAAGGCCACCCCGCTGGAAGCCATCGGAATGCAGGAAGGACACACCAGCAATGAAGAGGAAGAAGCAGGTGCGGATGGAGAGCGGGCCCAGTTCAGGAATGCTTTGTTGGTGGACATCAACAGTGATATTGCCAGTTTTGGAATGAAAGTAGTTTCAGTTTCCCTTCAGAAGATCTGGGACAGTTCTAATTATATTGGTAACCTGGCGCAAAAAACACTTGCTGAAAAGAGGCAGGAGGTGGAAATAGAAGAAGCACGCCTCAGAGCATTGGCCGAGCAGTCAGAATCGGATGCAAAAAGAAGAATTGAGATCGCAAAGGCCAAAGCCAATGAAAAGATTATTACTGCTAACGAGAAACTTGAAATGTATCGCCGTGAAAGTGAGGCCAGCATCAATCAGGTTCAGTTTGAGGCGGATAATAATATCGCTGCAGCCCGCAACAAGGGCCGAAAAGGAATAGAGGAGTTAAATACTGCACTTAAGAAACTCAAAAACGACACGGAGGTGCTTATTAAGGAGCAAGCTTCAAATGAGATGGCAGAGATTCTAAGTCAGGGAGAAAAAGAGGCTGTGAAAATTGTTGAAAGTGCCCGAAACCGGATTTTGCAACAGAAAGTGAAGATTATCTCAGAAGGTAAGGAGTTCGGTGCTTCTGTGTTGTTCCTCCAGCAGCAGTTGCCTACGCTCTATGAGTCGTTCAAAGAGTATAGTTCAGGCTTTTCTGTGGATTCTTACATATTGATGGATAACGAAAAAGGATTTAGCGGGGCTGTAAATCGTGGCCCAGAGTCCTTTGTGCGTTTCCTGGGTGAGTTCGAGAAAGCTACAGGTATTGCTGTAAAAGATTTTTTGTCAACTAAAAAAGTGGAGGAGGTAAAATGATAGTTTTTGTTAGTGTATTCTTTGGGTTAATAATTATTACCTTACTGATTCAGGTAATATCCAATATGAGAATTGTTGGTGGTAATGAGCTTGGTATTATTTCCGGAGTAGCCGGCAAAAAAGGCTTTCAGATGATCAGTGGTGGTCGTATGTTTACCATTCCTTTGCTGCATAAATTTGCCAAGATGGATCTGACGCCTCATACCATTGAGGTTGTTGTGGATTCTGCAATTGCCGATGGTGTTGTTCCATTGAATGTAAAGGCCACAGTAAGTTTTGCCATTGCATCCAATCAGTCAGGTCGTAGCCTGGCAGCTACCCGTATTCTTCACATGGTTGATAATCCTGAAGAATTGAAGCAGGTTGCCAGTAACATCATCGAAGGACACCTTAGGGATTCTATTGCTACAATGACGCCGGTCCAGGTGATGCAGGATAAAGATACCCTTGTGGCAAAAATGATTAATGTCTGTAAAAGCGACCTTGAAAACATTGGTCTTGAAATCACCACTATGAATATTGCCGATGTGGATGATCACCGCTTGAAGGGGGTTGAAGAACCGGACCTTTATATTGCTTTGCTTAAACGGGTGCAAACAGTCAATGCTGAAACTAAAGCCCGAAAAGCCAAGGCTGAGTCCAGAGCTGCCGCTGTGGAACAGGAAGAAGCCCGAAAGGCAGAAGTGCGGGTTCGCAATATTGAAAACCAATATGAGCAATTGGTGGCCGAAACACGCGTTAGAATAATGGAAGAGAAGCAGCGCGAGAAAGTGGGTGTGGAAAAAGTGGTACAGGATATTAAAGCCGAAAAAGCTGTGCTGGAATCGGAAATTGAAGCAGAACGCCAGAAGGTTGAGATGTTGAAACAGAAATTCCAGGCTGAAATAGTCACGCCTGCTTTTGCGGAGAAGGAAAAAATGATTCTGCAGGCCAAACAAAAGATGGCGGCTGTTATCGGTAAGGCGGAAGGAGAAATTGAAGAGCTTCAGGAGACCATTAATATCCTTCGGGAGAACCCGGAAATGGGGAACCAGATTTACCTGATTGAGAACTTCAATACATTAATCAGGCCGTTTGCTGAAACACTGAACTTCTTCCCATCAGACAAAATTTCTGTGATCACCGGTGTGGATGGTAAGCATGAACCAATTTCTGCTATACATCCCAATGCCATTGATGAAATGAAAAATAATCTGATTGGTGGGGTGATGGGAGATATTTTTAGTAAGAAAAAGGATGTGGAAAACAATCCGCCTTCAAATTAATCTTTGAAGAAATAAACAAAAAGCCATTCTGCTGAGAAAAGTAGAATGGCTTTTTTATTTTGGACTTGCTGAAAAACTCACAAAAACCATAATCGGGATTTCGTTCCGTTTTTGGGGCAGTGCCTCCGCTAAAGCTACGGTGACACGCGGAATGCCAAAAAGGACAATAAAAAATAAATTTTAAATAGGCTGCTGGCTTTTTCAGCTGCCCCTACCTCTCCATATACCTTTTTGGCGACACTCCGAATTTGGCTTTGAAGCTTTTGGAAAAACTTGACAGGCTTGAGAATCCTACTGCATACATGACTTCTGTGATATTGCCTTCCCGGTTGGATAACATCTGTTCGGCTTTTTGCATCCGGTAGTTGTTGATAATGTCTCGTGTAGAAAGACCTGTAATACTTTTTAGTCGCCTGTAGAGGTGTGTGGCACTCATGCCCACTGTACTACTCAGCATTTCTACTGAGAAATCAGGGTTGGAGAGGTTATGCCGGATGATGCTCATAACTTTTTTCAGGAAAATTTCTTCCGGCCGTTCTCCGGGCTCCTCTTTTACCGGAATCAGCAATAATTGGTTCCTGACGTAGCGGGTCATCTGCTCTTCCCGCCGGAAGAGACTATTGATGCTTGATTTCAGGAAATCAATGTCGAAGGGTTTGGTAATGTACATGTCTGCTCCCCGATTCATCCCTTCTGTTTTGTCCATGTCAAGGGTTTTGGCAGTCAGGAGTATTATGGGAATGTGAGCAGATGCCTGGTTGGTTTTCAGGGTTCCGCAGAGTTCCATGCCATCCATTACCGGCATCATCACATCCGAGATGATAAGATCAGGATGATCTGCATTTGCCATTCTTAATGCCTGGGCACCATTTTCTGCGAGTGTCAGGGAGTATTCCTCTTCAAAATTGATTTTCAGGTAATCAAGAAAATCCGTGTTGTCGTCAACAATCAATATTTTTTTTGCATCTGATGGCAGGTCGGATGTATCTGAAGACTCGTGCTGTTTTTTGGTGAGGGTGTTTTCTGTTTTGACCACATCATGCTGTTCGGTGGTTTCAATTGCAGGCAGCATCAGAATGAATTCGCTTCCTTCACCCGGATGGTTTTTTAGTTGAATGGTACCTCCGTGTAACTGGGCATATTCCATGGCAAGGGTTAGCCCTATTCCGGATCCTTCATGACTATTGATGGTTTCGTCGGTCCGGTAAAAAAGCTCAAAAATATGTTCGCGATCCTGTTCTGCAATTCCGGGCCCGTGATCGCGGATACTCACTTCCAGCGTGGGCGCGTTGTTCAAAGATGATGTAATGTTGAGGGTGACGTTAATAGTTCCTTCGTCAGAGGAATATTTAAAAGCGTTGGACAAAAGATTAAAGAGGATGGTTTCCACTTTATCTGCATCTAAAAGATATTGATGAGGTTCCGGGAGGGGTTGAAGCTGATAATCAATTTGATGCCTCTGTGCCAAATCATCAAAAGAGGCATGGACTTCTCTTACGAAAGCGTTAATCTCAACAGGTTGTTGGATAAGCTGCAATTGAGATGATTCAATTTTTCGGAAATCCAGCAGTTGATTAATAAGTTTGTAAAGTCTCCCTGCATTGCGGTGTGCCAGTTCTATCATCCTTTGAAATCCCGGCTCTTTAATATCGACTTTCGAAAGTTGTTTAAGAGGCGACATAATCAGGCCTAAAGGTGTTCTGAATTCATGGGAGATGTTGGTGAAAAAACGAATCTTTGCCTGGTAAAGCGCTTCACTGTGTTGTTTTTCAATCTTTACGATTTTCAACTCGTTGTTAAGTCTTTGACGGTAGCTGTAGATGCGGAATATAAAATAAGTGATACCGATAATCAACACAATATACAATATCAGGAACCCCTTGCTCAACCAAATGGATGGGGCAATGTGAATTTGCAGGTTTTTTGTTGCACTCCAGACACCCAGGTGGTTGGTTCCCTGAACCTCAAGAGTATAATTCCCGGGTTTGATATTGGCATATACTGCATAGTTCTTCTGTTTGGAACTCTGGAGCCATTGATCCTGCTCCGGCTTCAGACGGTAGCGAAATTGTCCGTTGTCGGGGTAGAGATAATCCAATGCGGAAAATTCAAAGGTCAGCGAATTCTGGTGATGCTTCAGGTCTATCTGGTTGGAAAATGCAATGTCATCTTTCAGGATGTCAGGTTTTTGAGAAGGGGTGACTGCTTGATTGTTGACTCGCAGTCCTGAAATGAACATTGTCGGTTTGCTTTCCGGATAACTGATGTGTGAGGGGGTAATTTCGAGGTAGGCGTTATCACCCCCAAAGAGGATATTTCCGTTCTGCTTTTGCGCACTGCAATTGGAGTCAAATCCCTTGAAGGGAGAGCCTTCTTCCACCGGAATCGTGATTACTTTCTCTCTGCTGATATCCAAACGGAAAATGGAATTCTGAGTGGTGCCCCAGAGATTTCCATCATTGTCCTCTTCCAGGTTGATTATTTTTTGCGGATGGTTGACGTTGATGTGGTATTCCCGGATTTCTTCAGAAGCTTCCTGATATTGAATCAGCCGGTTTTCTGCGCCAATCCACAGCGTATTGTTTTTTCCTGCCCGAAGGATTGTAATCACACCTTTAGCAATAATTCCGTTGACTGTGCTGACCGGCTGTTTGCCCTTCTTTGCATCCAGCGTCCAGAGTTGATTGCCAATAGCATAGTAAATACTCCGGTTTCCTCGTATTAAATGTCCGTCCCCGTTGGTGTCTATTCGGGTAAACTGATAATTTTGTGGTGATTCTCCTTTTGCTTCAGTTCGAAAAACCCCGCCTTCCCATGCACTGACCCAGAAGCTGCCATCAGGAGCCTGTACAATACTGCTGATATAGTTGGAGGTGAGGCCGTTTTCTTTGCCTGCGGTGATGGCGTACATCGTTTGGTTTTTGGGATCCAGGATGTTTATGCCGCCGGCAGTACCGATCCATATTCTTTGTTTTTCATCCTCCTCAAGTGCATAGACATTGTCCAGCAGAACTTTGTTTTCTGTTTGCGAGGTAGATGAATAGGTGGTTCTTCGCCCCGTTTCCTCATTTTTTTTCACCACCCCATGGATGGTTGCCAGCCATACATGGCCACTCCGGTCTGTCAGAATATCTCTTATCTGGTTGCCAATTCTTGGTTCTTTGTTGCTGAAAAACTCTTCATGCAGATGATAGTAGGGTTCACTTTTGTTTGCAATACTAACTCCGCCGGAGGTGATGAGCCACACTCTTTCTTTATTGTCCTCCATTATCTGCCATACCACATTGTTGGCGATGGTGTTGTTGATCAGCGGATCATGAAAATATGCAGTGGCCGATTCCTTCTGTATATCAAAAAGGTGCAATCCAAAATCTGTCCCCAGCCATAGTACTGAATCGGATGCATGGTAGATGGTTTTTATGACTTCATTACTGAAATTGGTGTTGGTAGCGTTGTAAAGCTTAAAATCTCCGGTTTTGGTATTGAAAAGAGCCAGACCGGTTTCTGTTCCTATCCACAGCAACGAGTCGCAATTACCGGAATATTCGCTGATGGAAACGATGAGGTTGTTTTCCAGAAGAGGTTTGTATGCTCCCTTAACATCGAAAGAGGTTATTTCTCCGTCACGAAAGCGGTTTAGCCCATCATAGGTGCCTATCCATAAATCTCCGTTGTCTCCTTCATGAAAGGAGCGGATGGTGTTGTGTGACAATCCCGAGTTGGAACGATCGAACCAGTTGAAAATATTATTTTCCGGATTGTGTCTTAAAAGACCGTTGGCAGTTCCGATCCAGATATTTCCCTGCTTGTCCCTAAACAGGGTGCGAATGGTCTTGTTTTTTCCTATGTTGATGGTTTCAATCTCGAATGTATGGATGTTAATGGTGCAAAGCCCGTCCCAGGTTCCTACCCAGATGCGATCGCCATCGCAAACCAGCGCTGAAATATTGTTGGAAGGGATGCTGCCGGATTCACCGGTGTGCTGGAATGTCATCATTTTAAATCCGTCGTACCTGCAAACTCCTTCCTGGGTTCCAATCCAGATAAAACCGTGTTTATCCTGAACGATAGAGTTGGTCACATTGGATGGCAGACCTTGTTCAATGGTGAGGTTTGAAAAATAGAGTGACGAAGCTGCTCCCGTTTTGGCCACAAATATTGTCAGCAGCAGAACTGTTGTCAGAAGAAAATATGTCGGTGGGCGGAATGGCATAGGACTTTTATGAGATAAAAATTGGTTGCTGGTATTATGGTAAAAATAGAAATAAATTAACAGAAATTAGCGGGTTGATGAATTTCAACAAGTTTTTGTAAGATTTCGACAATTTTTTAAAACCCTTGTTTTTCTTGTGTTTCGACTGACTTTATTCGTGGTTGTTGTACGGATGTAAGATTTTGACAACAACTTGCAAGATAAGGGCAATTACATTTTTTAGAGGTTGTTTAGCTTTGATGTGAGATTTAGAAAATAGTTACATAACTAACGACTACAGATATGAAGAAACAACAAATAGTATTTATCCTGGCACTATTTTTTGCTACCATGATGAGTTTTGCCTGTTCGGATGATGACAATGGGAAGCCGGTTGAAAATGGCACGGAGGAAGAAGAGACTGAGATCCCTGAATTGCCGGCATTTATCAAAGGCCTGGATCTTTCGTATGTCAACCAGGTGGAAGACCATGGAGGTATCTATAAGAAAGAAGGTGTTGCTTCCGATCCCTTTGAGGTATTGAGTGAAAAAGGAGGAAATCTGGTACGGGTTCGTCTCTGGCACAATCCTTCCTGGGTAAAAGATATTTATGGAGAAGCTACTCCTGTTTACAGTGGACTTGCCGATGTAGCCGCAACTATTGAGCGTGCTCACCAAAATGGCATGGCGGTTTTACTGGACTTTCATTACAGTGATACCTGGGCAGATCCCGGACATCAGGATGTTCCTGCCGCCTGGAAGGATATTACCAGTCTGGATGTTCTAACGGATTCGGTGTTCAACTATACTTATGAAACACTTTCTTATCTGAATGACAAAAACCTGTTGCCACAAATGGTGCAGATTGGGAATGAGACCAACCCCGGAATGATGACGACAAATATTCCGGAAGGCTTTCCGGATCTGAATGTTTATGATGGTAACTGGGCGGCCTTTGGGAAGGTTGTCAATGCGGGAATTGAGGCTGTTCGTGATATTGAAAGCCAGTCGGGCTCAGAAATAAAAGTGGCCCTGCACATCGCTGATCCAAAAAATCTGGAATGGTGGATGGCTGATGTCATTAACAAAGGGAATGTACAAGACTTTGAGATCATGGGATTCTCTTACTATCATATATGGCATACGACTATTGCTTTTGATCAGTTACCGGTATTAATATCCGATCTTAAATCGACCTACGGTAAAGATCTTCTTGTGATGGAGACAGCTTATCCTTTTACTACAGAATACGATGATAACTACGGCAATATTTATTCTTCAGAAACAGTGCCTCTGGAAGGCTTTCCATACACTATTGAGGGACAAAAGCAATACCTGACCACCCTTTCTCAGAATATGGCCAATGCAGGTGCCATTGGAGTTATTTACTGGGAACCGGCCTGGATCTCTTCCGGAATGAAAGATCTGTGGGGAATCGGATCCAGCTGGGAGAACTGTGCACTTTTCGATTTTGACGGCAATATCACCGAAGCCGCAGATTATCTTGATGTAAACTATTAATATCAATAAAAATTATGTTGAAACGAGCACTTTTGATGGCCATAGGAGTTCTAACGCTTGCTTCGTGCCGGAACAATTCCGACCATTCAGGTTTTGATCAACGCGCCAATTTGTTTAATGCAGACTGGCAGTTTATTCAGGATTCTGAAGTTGACGATGTAAATAAACTAAGTTCAGGTGATGCTGATATCAGGTGGGAGCAGGTTGCTCTTCCGCATACTGCAGCAGTGGAGCCTCTGGTGATAAAAGACCAGCAGTGGCAGGGAACCAGTTTCTACCGGAAGACATTCACGGCTCCTGATATCTTGAAAGACAAACATGTGGCGTTAAAGTTTGAAGGAGCCATGCAGGTCGCTGATATTTTCCTCAATGGAGAAAAGCTGATGACACATCAGGGAGGATACCTGCCTTTTTATGTTGAACTGAGTGAGCACTTGAAATACGGGAAAGAGAATGTTCTTCTGGTGCGACTCAATAATGAGGACAACGAACTGGTGCCTCCGGGCAAACCCATAGCCGATCTTGATTTCAATTGGTTTAGCGGTATTTATCGCAATGTTTGGCTGATGGTCAGGGATAAGGTGCATGTTACCGATCCTGTTGGAGCTAACCGCGTTGCGGGAGGTGGTGTTTTTGTGACTTATTCTGATGTTTCGGACGAAAAAGCTACTGTGAATGTTAAAGTGGATGTGGATAATCAGCGTCAAAATTCTGCTGATATTGGTTTGAGCGTAAAAATGAACGATGCTGACGGGAATGTGATAACAGAGCAAATCGTTGCTGCGCACAATGTGGAAGCCATGAGAAATCAGGTTTTCCAGACTTCATTTGATGTTGAGGAGCCTGCTTTATGGTCGCCCGACTATCCTAATTTGTATGATCTGACCGTAGAAGTGCTGGAAAATGAAAAAGTGGTGGATGTTGTTTCTGAAACCATCGGTATCCGGACTTTTTCCTGGACGGCCGATCAGTTTTATCTCAATGGCGAACCCTTGTTTCTGAGAGGAACCAATCGCCATCAGGAATATCCATACATTGGTTATGCCTTGTCCGACAATGCCAATTACCGCGATGCTTACAAAATAAAACAGGCCGGATTCAATTTTGTGCGCTTATCACATTACCCGCATTCCCGTTCGTTTATGAGGGCTTGTGATGAGCTCGGACTTTTGACGATGGATGCCATTCCCGGCTGGCAGTTTTTCGGCAACGAGGCGTTTCAGGACAATGCGATTCAGGATGTACGGAATATGGTTCGTCGCGATCGCAATCATCCTTCCGTGGTGATTTGGGAAGCCTCACTTAACGAATCGGGGATGACCCGGGAATTTATGCTGCGGGCACATGCTGCCGTCCATGAGGAATACCCGCATGAGGATACTTATACCTGCGGATGGATTGACGATGTCTATGACGTTTATATTCCTGCACGACAACACGGGAAATCCCCTCATTACTGGAATCGCTACGATAAGGAGAAGCCCATCTTAATTGCTGAGTACGGCGACTGGGAGTATTATGCCCAAAATGCCGGGTTTAACCAGAAAGCGTTTGAAGATCTTACATCAGAAGAGCGTAACTCACGTCAGTTGCGTGGGTTCGGTCAAAAGCGGCTGGCGCAGCAGGCTCTTAATTATCAGGAAGCCCACAACAGCAATTTGCAGGGGCCTGCCTGCGGTGATGCCAATTGGCTAATGTTCGACTATAACCGTGGCTATGCCCCTGATCTTGAGGCTTCCGGTGTTATGGATCTCTTCCGGTTGCCCAAGTTTGCTTTCTATTTCTACAAGAGCCAGGCAGATATTAAGCCTGAAGTGAGTCAGGAGTTTTACGGGCCATTCATCGAAATTGCCAATTTCTATAACGATCCTTCTTTTTCTGAAGTGAAAGTATATAGCAACTGCGAGGAGGTGGAACTTTTTGTAAACGGTAAGTCTTTCGGGCGACAAAAGCCTGATGCTGATCGCATCAGCTCCCACCTCAAACATCCCCCTTTTACCTTTCACCTCAATGGATTTGAACCGGGCGAACTGACTGCAAAAGGATATGTGGCCGGGCAGGAAATGACAGAAACCATCAGGCGCACTCCGGAACAGGCTGCACAACTAAATCTTTGGATTGACGAAAGCGGTCGTCCTTTGGAGAAAGGGCAGAATGATGTGGTTTTCCTGTATGCTTCTGTTACGGATGCGAATGGCACAATACTTCCCGAAGCTTTTAATAACGTTACTTACTCAGTAGAAGGGGACGCCGAATTGATTGGTGCGAACCCGGTGAGTGCAGAAGCGGGCATTGCTACCATACTCCTGAAAGCCGGAGATCAGGGAGGTGTCATTACCATAAAGGCATCGGCCAACGGGCTTGCTGCTGACCCGCTCACTATAGAAGTACCATAATAACGTCCTGGTAAAATGGATTCATGAATCCATTATACAAGAGCCCATATTATAAAAACCAAACAACTATGAATATGAAAAATCTGCGATTACCAAAGAAAAAACCGGTCGCATTGCTATTGTTATGGCTTTTTGCAACCCTGGCAATTGCTCAGCAAAAGACCATTACCGGTACCATCGTTGACGGGAAGATCAATGAGTCGCTTCCCGGTGTTACGATTCTTATTGATGGCACCCAAACGGGAACCATTACGGATGCCAATGGACAATTTACCATTCAGGCTTCCGACCCCGATGTGTTGCGCATATCCTATATCGGGTATGAAACCCAAATGATTGAAGTGGGGAATCAGAGCCGTTTGGATATTACTCTGATGCCCGATGTGATCAGCTTTGATGAAGTGGTGGTCATTGGCTACGGGCAGCAACGCAAGGGAGATCTTACAGGTGCTGTGTCCAATGTGAACAGTAAGGACTTCCAGAAGGGGATTATCAGTTCTCCTGAGCAATTGATCAACGGAAAAGTTTCGGGGGTACAAATTATGTCTCAGAGCGGATCGCCTTCTGCCGGTAATTCTATCCGGATTCGGGGCGGTGCTTCTCTTAATGCCAGTAACGATCCGCTGATTGTACTGGACGGTGTGCCATTGGAGTCAGGCGGAATCAGTGGAAATGACAATAACTTTCTGAGTCTGATCAATCCCAATGACATTGAGAGCATGACAGTTCTGAAGGATGCCTCCTCAACAGCGATTTATGGATCAAGAGCATCCAACGGAGTGATTTTAATAACAACTAAGAAAGGGGCTGGCGATGATTTGAAGGTTACTTTCAGTACGACCAACTCTCTGCAGGCGAAAACCAAACTTGCGGATATGCTTTCCACCGGAGAATTCAGAAATGTAGTGAATCGTGATGGTTCGCCGGCTCAGCAGGCTTTGTTGGGCGATTACAATACTGACTGGAATGATGAAATATACCAGTTGGCTTTCGGTACTGATAACAACCTTAGTTTTTCAGGGCAACTGAAGGAGGTTCCATTCCGGTTTTCTCTGGGTTACTACAACCAGGATGGTATTGTAAAAACCGATAACGCCGAGAGAATGACCGGTAACCTGACGGTTTCTCCTTCATTTCTGAATGACGATTTGAAAGTGACTTTGGGAGTAAAAGGAGCGTTGAATAAAAATACTTTTGCACAAACAGATGCAATATGGGGGGCAGCGACTTTTAATCCTACCATCCCCGTGTATTCCGGTGCTGATACTTTTGGCGGTTACAACGAAGCCATTGATGGATCAGGAATTCCGGTAACGTCGGCTGTCATTAATCCGGTTGGACTGTTAAACCAAAATACCTCTACCAGTGATGTGGGGCGGGTAATTACCAATCTGGATGCTGAGTACAGACTTCCATTTTTGCCTGAAATGAAGGTACATGCCATCCTTGGATATGATTATGCCAAAGGAGAGGGTGATATTTTTGTGCCTGCCGATGCAGTCGAATTTTACATGACCAATGGCCGGGATTACACGTATGGCCCTGAGGAAAAAGAAAATCGCTTGCTGACGACCTATCTTAACTACAATAAGAATCTGGAAAACATAAATAGTACTGTTGATTTAACAGCAGGTTATGATTATCAGTTCTGGAAGAGTACCAGACCTTTTTATGAAGAACTGAACGTGAGCGGTGAGGTGCAGAACTCCATTGCAGCATCGGATCAGCGACATGCACTGATCTCTTACTACGGACGACTGAATTATACCTTTGCATCGCGCTACATGCTAACTGCTACAATCCGCCAGGACGGGACATCCAGGTTTAGTGAAGATACCCGCTGGGGTACTTTCCCTTCCGTTGCTCTGGGATGGCGATTGTCTGAGGAATTCTTCCTGAAAGATATTGATGTGCTGAGCAATCTGAAGTTGCGTGCAAGCTATGGTATTACAGGCCAGCAGGAAGGAATCGGAAACTATAATTATCTGCCTGTTTATACTATTAGTCAGACAGGTGCCCAGTACATCTTTGGCAATAACCCTGTGAATACCTATCGTCCGGAGGCTTATGTGTCCGATTTAAAATGGGAAACCACCAGGGCTTACAACTTCGGAGTTGATTTTGGGTTCTTCAACAATCGCTTGTCGGGCTCTGCAGAATATTACACAAGGGAAACAGAAGATCTTTTGGCAACAGTGCCTTCTCCGGCGGGAACCAATTTCGACAAAAACATTCTTACCAACGTGGGGAATGTGGACAGCGAAGGTTTCGAAGTTAGCCTGAATGCAGTGCCTGTTGACAATGACCGGTGGACCTGGGATCTCACATTCAACGCTGCCTGGCAGACGCAGAACATTAAAAATCTCTCCATAATCAAAGGAACAGAGATTACCAGTACTTCCATAGGCCCAACCATCGACAGTTATTACTTTCAGGTGTTGACAGAGGGTTATGAACCGTATATGTTTCACGTTTATCATCAGCTTTACGATCAGGAATCCGGAAAACCCATTGAAGGGGCCTATGCCGATTTGAATGATGATGGTGAGATCAATTCTGAAGATTTGTATCGCTACAATTCTCCTGCCCCTGATTATATTTTGGGTTTCAGCACTTCTTTGAGGTATCGAAACTGGACTTTGAGTACCAGTCTCAGAGCCAATATAGGCAACTATGTCTATAATGGGATGGCCATGAATACCGGGGCACTGGGAACCATGTCTTACAATGCCTATCAGCTCAATAATCTGAACAAGAGTTACCTGGAGACCGGATTTCAGAGTCGTCAGTATTTGTCAGATTACTACGTTGAAAATGCCTCTTTCCTCAAAATGGATAACCTCACTTTAGGGTATAACTTTGGAAAAGTGACCAACTGGCTCAATGTGAATGCTACTGCAATGGTACAAAATGTTTTTACCATCACAGAGTATTCCGGTGTTGATCCGGAAGTGCCGCAGGGAATGGATCTTTCGTTCTATCCTCGTCCCCGCATTTTCTCTTTGAGTGTTGGCCTGGAATTTTAATAAATAAAGGAATTACGTTATGAGAAAAATAATATATACACTTTGGATACTTACAGTGGGGGCTTTCTTCGGATGTACCGATGACCTGAATCAGTATCCTGAAATAGAAGAGACTTCCGAGTCGGTTTATGCCAATCCGGACAATTACATTTCGGCTCTTGCCAAGTGCTATGCTTCTTTTGTTACCGCCGGACAGGAAAAAGGCGGAGGAGACGCAGATCTTAGCAGCAATAACGGATATGATTATATGCGTTGTTATTTTAATGTTCAGGAAGCAGGAACCGACGAACTGGGTTCCACCTGGATTGAGGGGGATAACATTGGCGACCTCACTTTTCTCACCTGGGATGCCAACGATCCCTGGGTGGCGGATATGTACTATCGTTCCTATTATTCCATCTCTTTGTGCAACGAGTTTCTTAAGAACAGCACGGATGAACGTATCGCAGGGTTTACTGATGCAGAGCAGTCGAAAATCAGGACTTACCGTGCTGAAGCCAGATTCCTGCGGGCATTGGCTTACTTTCATGCATTGGACTTGTTTCACGATATTCCTTTTGCGGATGAAGAATTGATTGGTAGTTCTTCTTTACCCGATGAGTATCAGGCTTCTGATATGTTTGAGTTTATTGAAACTGAATTGATTGAATGTAGCGAAAATATGACTGAAGCTGCCGGCTGTGAGTATGGACATGCACCACAAACAGCAGCATGGATGTTGCTTTCACGTTTGTATCTCAATGCTGAAGTATATGAGGCAGGTACCCATTACGAAGAGGTTAAGACATATACTCAAAAGGTTATTGATGCAGGCTATGAACTGGAAGATGATTATGGCAAACTCTTCAATGCAGATAATCATAAGCGTGTAGGCCCCGGCAACGAAATTATCTGGCCTCTGGTGGTGGATAGTAAGAATGTAATGTCTTGGGGTGCTACCACTTATCTGGTTTGTGGAGCCGTAGATACCGACTATGGTGCTCCTGCTGATACGATCGGTGTTGCAAGTGCCTGGAGTATGTTTCGTATTCGTGGAGAGATGCCCGCTTTGTTTGATCTGGAAAATGATTCCCGTGCCATGTTTTATGCCGATGGTCAAAGTCAGTATATGGATGGCGGCGTAGATGACCGGAGTGGAGGTTACTTTGTACTGAAATGGAGCAACAAGACCGATGCCGGAGAGGCTTCCTCAAATACTCAAAACGACGGTGTGGATACAGATTTCCCAATGTTCCGTCTGGCTGATGCTTATCTGATGTATGCCGAAGCAGCGGCACGCTCAAACAGCGATTTGGGTACTGCGCTGAATTATGTCAATGAGCTTCGTTCTATCCGCAATGTGGCAGAGGTTTCGGAAAATGATCTGACAGCAACCAATGATGGGATTCCCTATAAGTTTTTCCTGGATGAGCGGGCACGCGAACTCTATTGGGAAGCAGTGCGACGCACAGATCTTATCCGGTTTGATGCATTTACTTCCAATAAATACATCTGGCAATGGAAGGGTGGCGTTAAAGACGGGATGGCTGTGAATGAGAAGTACAATATTTATCCCATTCCGGCAACGGAGCTTTCCGCTAATCCTAACTTGTCAAATGAAAATTACTAACCTTAAATTTGGTAAGACAATGCAAAATATAAAAACATATATAGGAGTCTTTTTACTCTTTTTGCTGGTTTTGGGCTGCGAAAAGGAAGGAGACAATATTTATCTGTCAGGACTTGAGGCTGCTGATCTTTCAGTATCGGGTTCTGAGGTGGTACTGACAATTGAAAATTCTGACCTTCAGGTGCTCAGTTTCTCCTGGCAATCGGGAGAGCTTTCTGTGAGCAACGAAACAATGGATGTGGCTTCCGGTTTGCCGGGAATGACCGTTGAGGTTTCCGCATCTTCTGATTTTATTCAGTTTACTGAGTTGCAGGGCACCGGAGATCAGCTGGCACTTACAGGCGCCCGCCTCAATGCTTTGGCCAAGGATGCCGGATTGCAACCTGATGTGCCCTCACCGCTTTATTTCAGAGTGCGTTCATCGGTCGGTAACAACATGGATCCTGTTTACAGCAATGTCATTTCTGTTGAAGTCACACCTTTTGTGATTGATATGTCGAAACTTTATCTCCTTAATTCTGAGCAAAATGATACCCTGGCAACAATCTACTCTCCCGAAGAGAATGGTGAATATGCCGGCTTTGTTAAAGCGACAGGGTGGATGAATTTTTATTTTCAGGAAGGAGATGGTGCCATTTATGGGAATAATGGTGTGTCTGCAGTTCCTTTTGAACTTTCCACCGACGCAGCAACCATGTGGAATTGCTGGTTCCCGGCCAACGGAGGACAGTATTATGTGACCATGAATACCACAGATATGGAGTGGACAGCTACCTGGCTGCCCAAAATTTCGATGGGAGGAGCTGTTGAGGATTCACTGGCTTTCTTTAAATCACAGGAGTTGTGGGCCGGAGTGATTGAAACGGCGGCTGCAGGGGCACAAGTCACGCTGAGCAGTGACGCCTTGCTCTACAATACCGGCACCGGAGATGCAGATGCCGGGGCACTTACCACAACTGTTTCCTTTGCAGAAGGTGAGAGTGGTGAAATTGTGCTTGCAGATGCTCCTGGAAACTTCACAGTGCCATCAGCAGGAACCAATACTATCACACTTGATCTGACAGGTGCTTCGGGTTGGACTTATACTATTGAAGAAGGAGAAAATCTGCCACAGGAAGAAGTTGTTATTCCCTTCTTGTATCTTCCCGGGTCAAAAGACGGAGAGACCGGTGGCAGCTGGACTTTTGATAACTTTATTCCTCAGTTGAATGATACGCTTTACGGAGGTTTAGTGGACATTAATTCCCAGTGGGGATTCCAGATGTTTACAGCACCGGAATGGGGAGTCGATTATTACACCATGGGCGAGAGTGAAGGCCTGCTGGAGATGAATGTGGAAGGCCGCAATATTCCTGCTCCCGCCCCGGGGACTTATTGGGTAAAAGCGGATGTGAAAAACATGACCTATGAGCTAATTCCCTTAGGAGATGTGTTGTATTTGTCAGGTCTTAATGATGTGTGGGACTTTAATACATCTATTCCCAAAACCGGTGACGGTGTTTATTCGGGGACTATCGAGGTAACTTCGCCTTCTCCCTGGGGATTTGCGCTTTACATTGAATCAGATAACTGGGATGATAAATTCGGCGGAAGCGATGGGACCCTTAGTTATGGTGGAGCAAACATTACCGATGATACCGAGGTAGGAACATACACTTTAACAGTGGATTTGTATAATCTCACTTATGAAATGATCTTGAATCAGTAATTCAATCTTTCCCTTTTTGATCCGCCCCTGTCAGGGTTTTTAATCCTGTCAGGGGCTTTATTTTGGACAATAGAACTAAATGAATTACAACTTGTAAGGCTTTTTTAAAGTGAAGGTTCCTCATATTCAAGGGGTAATAAGGTTAAGCAGCCAAGGCTTTCTGGGGCAATGCATAGAAACTAAATCAGGGCTTGCTGAAAAATAATTAAAAGATTAATAATAAATTAATTACAGCCGATAATATCATTCAAAGTGCAAGATTTTTCAAGTAAATCTCTCAAAAAGTCTGCACCTGTGATGATTAATTGTCAAAATATCACTGTTCAAAAGAATATTTTTAGGCTTAAGGACTTTTCCTATTTAAAAGGCGCGGTGGCCTGTCCGTTTTCCGGGCCGGCGGATAGCGGGAAGCCAAAATGGGCGACTTTCAAGGCCTTGCGCAATGGCCGGAAATTTTGACTTTCGCGGGCGGATAGGTTTAAACGGACTAGACTTTTTTGGTTCTTTTTGGGGCAATGCCAAAAAGGACAATAAAATATAAATTTAAAATAGGGCTGCTGACTTATTCAGCAGCTCCAAAATTAAAAAAAGGTTGCTGGCTTTCAGAAACCCTAAAATTGAATGATATGAGAGAAACACTGTTAATCATACTGTTTTTTGTATTTGCGGCTGCATCAGGTCAGCCTTCCCGTCATGCTTATGTGGATGATGATGGTGTGTTGCGCTGGGATGATGATCAATCCGAAATAGTGGGTTTTGGAGTCAACTACTCCGTCCCGTTTGCACATGCTTTCCGGATGGCTGAAAGGATGGGCATTGATCATGAGGAGGCCATCAGGCAGGATGTATATCATTTCGCCCGGCTCGATCTGGATCTTTATCGGGTACATGTGTGGGATACGGAGATTTCCGATTCTGTGGGTAATTTGTTGGAAAATGAGCACCTGTGGTTGTTCGATTTTGCCATTCATGAGATGAAAAAGCGCGGAATGCGATTTGTAATTACTCCCATTGCGTTTTGGGGCAACGGCTGGCCCGAGCCTGACGAAGATACGCCCGGGTTTTCCAATAAATATGGTAAAGATGCCTGTCTGACAAATCCTGATGCCATAGAAGCACAGGCCAATTATCTGGAGCAATTTCTTTATCACAAGAATTCCTATACTGGGATTGCCTATAAAGACGACCCTGATGTTATTGCTTTTGAAGTTTCCAACGAACCACATCACGGTGGGAGCGTAGAAGAGGTGAAGGCCTACATTAACAGGATGGTTTCTTCGATGAAAAAAACCGGTTTGCAAAAGCCTGTTTTCTATAATATGAGTCACAGTATCCATTTGGCAGATGCCTATATGGAGGCCGATGTGGATGGGGGAACCTTTCAATGGTATCCGTCGGGACTGGTGGCCAACCATGCACTGAAAGGAAATTACCTGCCACATGTGGCGGAATACAAGATTCCTTATGAAGATCATCCGGGGTTCAAAAATAAGGCTAAAATTGTTTATGAATTTGATCCTGCAGATGTGTCCGGAAATTATATGTATCCCGTTATGGGCCGAAGCTTCAGGGAGGCCGGATTGCAGCTGGCAACACAATTTGCTTATGATGCCATGTTCCTGGCCCCGTTCAACACCAATTATGGCACGCACTTTATGAATCTGGCTTATGCCCCTCAAAAGGCCCTTAGCTTAAAGATTGCGTCAGCCGTTTTTCATGAAATTCCCCGAAATGCTGATTTTGGGGATTTTCCAGAGAATAATGTTTTTGGGGATGTCAGGGTCAGTTATGAACAGAATCTGGCCGAATACCTTTCAGAAAACCGGTTTTTTTACACAAATAATACATTTTCAATGCCTTCAGATGTTTCGAAACTGAAGGAAATAGCAGGTTTTGGTAGTAGTCCTGTGGTGAAATACAGTGGGCAGGGTGCTTATTTTCTTGATGAAATAGAGTCTGGAATCTGGCGCCTGGAGATGATGCCCGATGCCTTATGGCTTATGGATCCTTACAGTTCGGTTGATCCCAATGTGCAAAAAGCTGCTGTGCTGCATGCAGCACATTCCATAACGATTCATTTACCTCAATTGGGAGATGCTTTCTCGGCTCAGGCTATCAATGATGGGAATTCTCTGGTAGCTATTGCCGATGAAGGGGCAATTGATCTTACTCCCGGGGTTTATTTATTGAGGAAGAAGGGTGTTACCACGAAAATTGATGTTCAGAGCCCTTTTAAAAATATAGTGCTCAATGAATTTGTAGCTCCGGCATCGGATCTGGATACCCTTTTGGTACAGAACAAAACGTCCCAATCAATGAATATGAGTGATGAGGTGGAGATTTCTTTTGATGTAATCTCCGCGGAGAAGCCTGATGAGGTTGCTGTATTTGTAGGAGAGGGACATTACCACAGTCGGCGTTTTGATGCTGAAGAAATTGTTACTAATCAATACAGGGTTTTGCTACCAGAAGATTTTAACAGGAACCAAACCTTGAACTATTATATAGGAGTGAGGCAAACCGGGAGTGGCTGGAGAACTTTCCCTTCGGGTATTGCAGGAAATCCCCGTGACTGGGACTTTTCTTCCCGCCAGAGCTACCGTCTTGATATTTTACCGGATGATGCTCCTCTTTTGTTGTGGAGTGCGGATGATTATGAGTTTTCGGCATCTTCGTGGCGACAGGGAATCGGGGTGGTTCCGAATTCTAACAGACGAGTGCTCTCTTACCATTTTTCTCCTGACATAGCAAATCTTGCAAACGATGAGCCGTTTCATGCATTCAAATATTATTTTAAGGAGAAAATTGCCGGACGTCAAAAAAGCATTTTATCAAAGGAGAAGTTGGTTCTTAAGGCGAAGGTGAGGGCCGGAATGCCTCCTGTTCTTCATGTTTCTCTGATTGACAAATCCGGACTGGTTCGGAAATACCAGATGAAACTGAATGCCCATGATGAATTTTATATGGTAAGCCTGGAGGATTTTGATGCAGGACCCATTGCTATTGTTCCCCGGTCATTTCCCGATTATCTGCCATGGTTCGTCGGCCCGGGAGATGCTACAGATTTTAATATGGCTGAAATAGAAATGGTACAGATTGTATTACCTGCTCAGGAGTTTGAAGGTGTTTTTGGTTTTTATATTGATGAATTGTGGTTAGAGTAATTCATGAGGATGGTTGTATTTCGCAGGTAGTTGGACATTGTAAAATAAAGCAGTCTCTCTAAAAGCGAGGGTTTAAATACATAATGATGTTGCGTTTTCAATTGGTCCGGATTCTCCTGAGGGCAAGGTTTTTTGTTCTCAAAACTATTTTTCAACAGGCCAACGGCCTGAGAGCAATAGCCTGGGGCAGCGCCCCAGGGAAATTGTAACAAATCTCCCCCCTCTCCCCCCTCTCAATATTGGTCGCGTCGCGACCAATATTGAGAGGGGGGATGTCTTTAATGACCGGGTGTTATGCCCGGGGCAATTGCTCTCAGGCTATCAGTCTGTTATCATCTTATTTTTCTTATCAATAAGGCTGGTTAAAACCAAATTGTCATTTCGTTGTTAATTTAATTCATCAAAAACAATATCGACATGAAAACATCAAAAGATTTAGCTGCACTTATATTACGTGTGGGATTTGGCTTTTTCATAGCATTCGGACATGGGTTGGGCAAACTTCAAATGTTGCTCTCCGGAAATATTCAGTTCCCCGCTTTGTTTGGCATCAGTCCCACAATTAATCTGGTATTGGCCACTCTCGCTGAATTTGTGGCAGGAATTATGGTGCTGATAGGTCTCAGAACCCGTCTGGCATCTATTCCGCTTATGATTACCATGCTCACTGCAGCATTGGTCGTACATTCCGGGGATCCATTATTCTCTGCCGGAGGGGCTTCCAAAGAGTTTGCTTTGGTTTACTTTATTGCGTTTGCAGCAACTTTCTTCCTGGGATCCGGTAAATATTCAGTGGATGCCATCGCAGGAAAAAGATAAAAACTATTTTTTTACAGGATAAATGTTAAAATCACTTACAAAGGTTGATGTCAGGGGGTAATCAGGTGTGTGGAGGTGTGGAAATGATATTTTTATCCACTTCAAATCAAAAAATATCCACTTTTTGTTTGAGGTTGTTAAAAGATGTCTATCTTTGTCGCCAAGAAAGTTTCGCCTTTCCCTTAGATCAGAAAAAAAATCCAGAGAAAAAGGTTCGGTGGTTTGCCGAACCTTTTTTTGTTGATTTTTCTTTTGCAACATGAGGAACGAATCCTTTTTTTACTATTTTTGCAGCACAAAGCAGGGGTTGTTAGCTCAGTTGGTTTAGAGCATTACCTTGACAGGGTAGGGGTCACTGGTTCGAATCCAGTACAACCCACAAAAGGCCGGCAGGAATTTCCTGACCGGCTTTTTTATTGGCATTGATGCAATTCCTTAACTTTTATTATTTTTGACTTTTACAATCATCCCCCTGAGGTAGAGGAAATATGTAAGAAACGTCTTCAGGCGGGGAAAAGGGGATATAGTTATGACAGAATACAACGCAGAAAACTGGGACTTGATGGTTCTGGAGATCAGTAAAAAGTTTAAGGTGACAGCGGATTTTGATTTTATGTTGTTTCTTATTGGGATTCAGGAGTTGGGGAAGGGGATGAAGCCCTACGAAAGACAGGAGAAGATGGATTTGATTAATCTCGGAAAATGTACCCTGTTGAGCAGAGAAGGTTACCTGAAAGCCAACGGTCGTGATGAAGAGGGGTGGCCGCAGTTTGAAGAGGTGAAACGGTTAAAATCGCTGACTCCTTCATTTTTGAACCATGTGCTTAAAAAATCCGCATTCGAATATCTAAAAATTCAATTACAGTAATCAGAAAATTTTGAACCATGACATCATTTCTTTCTTTTAGAAAAATTACGCTGTTTTCACTTGTTGTGTCTCTGGGCGTATTGTTTACCCATTGCGATGAACCTGAGAAAAAGGTTTTGGTGAAAACCCCTTATGGCAATATGAAAATTAAACTTTACGACGATACACCTCAGCACAAGGAGAATTTCCTTAAACTGGCGGAAGAGGGTTTTTACAATGACCTCTTGTTTCATAGGGTAATTGAAGGCTTTATGATTCAGGGTGGTGACCCCGAATCCAAAGGTGCTGAAAAAGGTGCCCGGCTCGGCTCCGGAGGTCCAGGATATACTGTGCCTGCAGAAATTAATTTCCCGAAACGTTTTCATAAAAAAGGCGCTTTGGCTGCTGCCCGTCAGGGTGATCAGGCCAATCCTGAACGTAAATCTTCGGGTTCACAGTTTTACATTGTCCAGGGTGAAACGATGACCACCGAACAATTGGATAATTTTGAAGATCAAATGGGGCAGAGAGCTATTCAGGCTCGGATGTTTGATAAAATCACTCCTTACCAGGATTCTTTGATGGCGATGCGTCAGCGTGGCGATCGTGAAGGTTTTGAGGCGCTCATCTCAAAATTGGAAGAGGAAACCAAAGCTGAATTAGGTGATTCAGCCAAATTTGAATTTCCCGAGGAGGTGCGCGAGGCATACACAACTATCGGAGGAACTCCCATGTTGGATGATGCGTATACCGTGTTTGGGGAAGTGGAAGAAGGTCTTGATGTGATCGATTCTATTGCAAAAGTAACTACTGATCAGATGGATCGTCCACTCGAAGACATTGAGATGACTATGGAAGTTATTGAGGAATAATATTTGCATACTTTTTTGACCGGGTTGCATTTTGTAATCCGGTCATTTTTTTAATCATACCTGAGAGATATGCGGAGATTTTTTATTTTTCTGATGGCAGGTTGTCTCCTTGGAGCAATGAACACTGTTTACGGGCAGGAGTACACGCATTATGTACTCATCAATACCAACCTGGGTAACATGAAAGTGAAATTGTACAACGACACTCCTAATCACCGGAATGAATTTCTAAAACTGGTAAACAGTGATCACTTCGACGGAACACTTTTCTACCGGGTGATACAAAACTTTGTTATTCAGGGAGGGTCCTCTGATTCACGCAATGCTCCTGCTGGTAAACATATCGGGTATGGCAATTCTGCAGTTATCATTGATGCCGAGACCCACGAACACCATTTTCACAAAAAGGGTGCTTTATGTGCTCCCCGTCAACCCGAAGATGTCAATCATTTCAGGATGTCGGATATTTCCCAGTTTTATATTGTTAAGGGAAGGGTGTGGACAGATGAACAATTGGAAATCATTGAAAAGAACAACAATATCCCCATTAAAAACAGGCTGAAAAAAGAGTTCTATGTACCCCGAAAAGAGGAGTTGGCCCGGCTGAAGAAGGAGGATCCCCGTGCTTTCAATGAGTTACTTCGCGACATAAAGCAGAAGATCAATTTTGAATATTCATTGTCTGATTACATTGAATTTTCAGATGCTCAACGTGAGGCTTACACCAGTATTGGCGGTTTGCCTGATTTGGATGGTGACTATACCGTTTTTGGAGAAGTTGTCGAGGGGTTTGATGTTATTGATAAAATTGCTGCGCTGAAAAGAGATGAGAACGACCGCCCTTTTACTGATGTGGTTATTAAGGTGGAAGAAATAATGCAATAAAACGCTTTTAAAATGCACCGGAACTCTGGTTTACTTTCTTATTTTCTATTCAGTCTTTTGATTTTTTCCGTAGTGGGATGTAATAATTCTTCCGGGAAAAAGGAAACAATAAAAGATAAGGTTTCCTTTGGCTCTTATCAGGATAATATCAAAGGGATGGTCGAGATTCGTACTTACGATCACTACAATCGTGCATTGAACAGAGGTTTTGGCTTTTTTGTGGACGAGAATCTGGTGCTCACCAACTTCGAATGGATCAAAGGAGCTTACAAAGCAGAGATTGCTCCCGTTGGAACCCGTGATATGACGGAAGTAGAAGGATATACCGCCTACGATCACAATCTAAATCTGGTGGTGCTGAAGGTAAAACAAAATAACACGGATTACATCAAGGTTAAAGGCAGCCTTGCACAGCCCGATACGCTGTACACCCTGAAAAGACCCAAACGAAAACTCTTTGTTGTAAAGGCCCTTGCAGGTGACTATCAGGAGCTGGATTCGTTGGGCTTCTGGACTGTCCCGGATAACATAAAAGAAAGCAAACCGGCTTTCAGACTGAATCATGAATTTATGGGTATCGTTCAGGAGAGAGGCTCCAGGGACTCTTTACAAAGGGTAGTGCTTTCCAAAAAGTACATTGCCCGGCTGTTGAAAGAGCAGAACGAGCGTGCTGCTTCCATCTATGATCTCCGAACCAAAACTGACAAAGTATATATTTCTTACAAAAAAGTAGCCGGATTTCGCATAAAAACCACGATGGGAGATATTGTCATTCGTACTTACGATGAGTTGCCTGCCTATCGGGATAATTTTATAAAACTCGTCAGTGACCAGTTTTATGATAGTCTGACGGTTCACCGGGTACTGAAAAACTTTTTGATACAGATGGGAGCGGCCGACTCAAAATATGCAGGTAAAGATGATGTGGTGGGCTGGAAAGGTCCGGGCTATACTTTACCTACCAAAATAGTCCCCTCCCTTTTTCATAAGCGTGGAGCGGTTGCAGCCTCCAAACTTCCGGCCGCCCGTAATCCGCGAAACCGCTCAGACGGTTCTCAGTTTTTCATTATTGCAGGCCGTATTTTTACCGATGAGGAACTCAATGATATAGAACAGGAAAAGGGGTTCCGCTTTACCCCCACGCAGCGGGAAGTCTATACTACCGTTGGCGGAGCTCCCTATCTTGACGGAGATTACTCTGTTTTTGCAGAAGTGGTAAGTGGCATGGATGTTGTTGACAAAATTGCATCCGTCGAAACCTATGGTGAAGATCGCCCAGTGCAGGATATCCGGATTAAAACCATTGAAATTATTGAGAAATAGGATAATAATACTTGATGATGGTATTTCGCTATTCAGGTTTCATCAGGCCTTCTAACTAAAATTTGAAACACATGAAAACTGTAACTCTAATCCTCAGTTTACTGGTTACTTTGTTGTTTTCCAGTTGTAGCACTTATCAGTATGTAGGGCTTACCCCTTTGAAGACAGATGCTTCGGACGATGTCGGGGTTTCTCTGACAGATTCGCTCGAAATCAGCTATTCGTTTGATGGAGATGGAGGAGAAATTCAGGTGGAGATTTTTAACCGCTCCTTGCGCCCTGTTTTGGTTGATAAGTCAAAATCTTCGCTAATCAGAGCAGGTGAGACGATTCCCTTTTTCGATAATACTTCACAGATTTCGTCTGTATCGCACAGTCGGCAATCCTATGTTTATGATCGGGACTATTATACTACTACTCAAGGTGAAATTCAAACAAATCCCTCAATTTTGTTTATTCCACCTGATAGTAAAGTGCGTGTGAAAGGGCCCGTTCTTGAGCGGTCTTTCTTTGATTTTCCGGATACGAAACCTGTTGAGAAAGTGAACCTCAGAACAGACAATGGGTATTATAAAACCAGAACAGTGTCTTTCTCCGGGGAGGAGTCTCCCGCTACTTATCGTTTATTTCTGACAATTATCCCTTATGGGAAGGAGCAGGAACCGGTATTTGTTAGTCAACAGTTCAGTGTGAAAAAGCTGACCAATACTTCTCTTACTCCCGGATACTTTACAAATGAGGGAGAGAACAACTTCTATATTAAAGAGCCCAACGGTTTCGGGGCTTTTATGGGAGGAATTGCGGCAATGGCTCTGGTGGTTGTGCTTGTTGTCGCAGGTGGGGCTTAGTTGTGCCGCAAACATTACAATTTAAACATTTTTGCCGCATGAATATCTCTATCCACTTCCATTCCCCAAAAAATATAATACCCCGGCGAGATTTAAGCAGGTGGAAAAAATTATTACTTTTGTGGTTCAAATTGTTCCAAAAAATCAGAAACAATGCTTGATAAGATTAAAGATTTACTGGAAGAAGTAAAGAACCTGAAGGCAGAAACTGCTGAAGAGGCAGAACAACTGCGGATTAAATATATCAGTAAAAAGGGAATTATTCCCCAGCTTTTCAATGATTTTAAGAATGTCCCCAATGATCAGAAGAAGGCTGTTGGACAGGCTATTAATGAATTGAAGAATGCCGCCCAGGAATCTATCACTCAACTGAAGGAGCAATTTGAACAATCAGGGCTGACTTCAGGAGCAACAGATCTTACACTTCCCGGAAGTGCGATGCCCCTGGGTAGTCGTCATCCGCTCTCTATTGTACGCAATCAGATTGTAGAAATTTTCGATCGTATTGGTTTTTCGGTCGCTGAAGGGCCCGAAATTGAGGACGACTGGCACGTTTTTGAAGCTTTGAATTTCCCGCCGGAACATCCGGCCCGGGATATGCAGGATACCTTTTTTATCAATCAGGATCCTGATATTTTATTGCGTACACACACCTCTTCGGTTCAGATTCGTACCATGGAGCATCAGAAGCCGCCTATTCGTGCCATCTTCCCCGGCCGTGTTTTCCGTAATGAAGCTATTTCTGCCCGAGCCCACTGTATCTTTCATCAGGTGGAAGGGCTTTACATCGATAAAGACGTATCGTTTGCCGACCTGCGTCAGACATTGCTCTATTTTGCGAAAGAGATGTTTGGTCAGGATACCGAGATTCGTCTGCGCCCTTCGTACTTCCCGTTTACTGAGCCATCTGCTGAAATGGATATTTCTTGTACCCTTTGCGGAGGAGAAGGCTGTAATATTTGTAAGCACACAGGTTGGGTGGAGATTCTCGGATGCGGAATGGTTGATCCCGCTGTATTGACCAATTGTGATATTGATCCGGATGAGTACACCGGTTTTGCTTTCGGGATGGGAATTGAGCGCATCGCGATGTTAAAATATCAGATCAACGATATCCGTCTGTTCTTTGAGAATGATGTGAGATTTTTGGAACAGTTCAGGGCAGAATCGTAAAAGACTTTGTATCCGCTGAGATGCGATGATGCAGAGTTTTTATTATAATCTACAAACCGTGGGTCTTTAGGTTCACGGTTTTTTTGTGTGGAGCCCCGTCCGTTTCCCGAGCCGGCGGTTGGTGAGAAGGCTTAATGGGCGACTTCAAGGCCTTTCGGGTCAGCCGGAAATTAAGCTTGATGCGGGCGGATAGGTTTAGGCTTTGCCGCTTTCAGAGGAAGGAATCCGCCGCAGCTGCTCAAAGAAAAACTTTCCCTAAAGTTTTAACCTTGAGCATTCCTCAATATCCTGCAAACGCACTACTAGTGAAGCAATCTCATTTTTTTACCGGACACCTATGAAACGAGCATGGCAACGATTGCCACACGAGAATATGTATAAGTTTTTACATGCGAGTTCCATCAGACCAATAACTTAGTTTAATTATATACTGATGAAATCCAATAATAACCATACGGAGGAATACTGATAAGCCTGACTGCAGAATTTTCGGAATGTTAAAAAGTTTAAATGCACATTTACGGCATGGGTCCTCTTTATATCAGTGAATTAATCTTTATTCTTGCTAAAATCTTAATGATTGTCAATCACCTGTTTTCAGAAATTTAACAAAAAATTGCTGCAAAAATCTTAATGTATTTTGTTATTTCGCACCCTTAAAATTTTAAACCATTAGTTTTTACAGCAGATTTATGAATCAAACTGCCACATGGGCCGATATTCAAGCCGGCCTGGTAAATGATATTGCCGGAAAGGGCACAGAAAGTAGTGAGTTGGAAGTCCCGCCTTAGCGCCTCCCCTCCGATGTAAAGCCCATATGCTCTTATTTCAAGAGTCAACTAAGGAAAAAACTTACCAGACTCCTGCTTACATGCTGGAGCATACCACCCGAAGAAGCATTCAGACACAGTAAAGATTCTCACAATCATACGTGGTAGCACTCAATTTCCTAAGCGATATAAATGAATGTTCATGATTTTTTAATCCTAAAAACCGCAGAAGGAAAGGATTCAAAAGCATGACAAGTTGCATCCGGCCACATAATTACAAATTTTTAAACGAATGAAGAATTTCAAAAATAAGTATTTTGATATTTCAAAACCGGTGTTTATACCGGCAGCCATAATTACCTTTTTATTTGTCAGTTTAACCATTCTTTTCAGCAAAGATGCCGAAGCCGGGTTTTCCGGTTTTCAGTATTATATGTCGAGTAATTTTGGTTGGTTTATCACCCTGTGCATTAATTACTTTTTGATATTTGTGTTATATCTGGCATTCAGCAAATTTGGAAATATTCGAATAGGCGGGAAAGACGCCAAACCCAGCTTTAGCAAGTTTTCCTGGGTAGCAATGCTGTTTTCAGCCGGAATGGGTATTGGCCTGGTCTATTTTAGTGTTGCAGAGCCTATGCTGCATTTTAACAATCCCATTATTGAAGGAGCCTCAGATGTTGAAAAAGCCCGCCTGGCCATTCGCAATACCTATTTTCATTATGGGTTCCATGTTTGGGGAATTTACATGTTGCTCGGCATCGCACTGGCTTATTTTACCTTTAACAAAAACGCAGCATTATCCCTGAAATCTACCCTGGTTCCGTTGTTTGGTAACCGCCTGAATGGATGGCCCGGCCATATCATTGATATTGTGGCAGTTCTGGCAACGTTGTTTGGACTGGCCACTTCACTCGGCTTTGGGGCATTGCAGTTCAGTACCGGCTTATCGGAGTATTTTGGCTTGGAAAACTCCACCAGTTTGCAAGTCACTTCCATCATAGGAATAACATTAATTGCTACCATCTCGGTGGTAACAGGACTAAACAAAGGACTCAAATATTTAAGCAATGCCAATATCATCATAGCACTGGTTGTTTTTGCATTTGTGCTGATCCTGGGAAGTTCTCTGCGCCTGATCGATGGTTTTGTGGAAAGCTTAGGGACTTACCTCTCAGGCCTGGTTGAATTGAGCTTATTCCGAAATCAATATGGTACTCCCGGCGACTGGTTTAAAGGCTGGTCTATGTTCTACTGGGTATGGTGGATTTCGTGGTCGCCATTTGTGGGAACTTTTGTTGCCAGAATATCCAAAGGCAGAACCATCCGGGAAATTGGGGTTTTTGGACTGGTCATTCCCTCTGTTTTTTCCTTTTTATGGATGTCGGTATTGGGAGGAACCGCTCTGAATCTGCAATTAGATGGCAGCCTGGATATTGCCTCCATCGTGGCACAGGACAGCTCCGTCGGGCTCTTCAAAATGCTTGAGACCCTGCCTTTTTATGAAATCACCGCATTTATTTGCATTGTTTTGGTAGGTACTTTTTTCATTACTTCATCCGACAGTGGTTCTTTGGTGGTAGATATGATGACTGCAGGCGGAAAGTTGAATGCCCCGAAAGGACAAAAAGTATTTTGGGCTTTCATGGAAGGAGCTATTGCCATCGCATTATTAGTAGGGGGCGGTTTAACAGCGCTTCAATCTGCCTCTATTTCGACAGGCTTTCCTTTTGCTATTATTTTGGTGCTGGTGAGTTTGTCGTTGATCAAAAGTTTAAAGCAGGATGAGCAGTTAAAGAGCTGAGCATTTAAATTATATCAACAATATTAATACATTACAAGGCCGGTTGGAATGAATCTCCAGGCGGCCTTTTTTTGGCAGATTTCCGGGAAGGAAAAACGGTGTAGATTGTCGATTTGGTTGCAAAGAAATCCAAGCCGAAGAAGGGAACCCACAGATCATCAATGGATTTGTGGGTTGTTCATTGTCAGAATTATGAAATTAGAATTAAAGAGTTTTGATCATTGTTGCGGACTCTTTGTCTGAATTTACTATCTCAAACCCCATTTTCCGGTACATTCTGAAGGCATAATTTTTCTTATCAACACTTAATGATACTTGATGGTAATTGATTTTTTTTAGGTGGAGAAGGAGGGTTTTTAGCAATCGTGTCCCAATTCCTTTTTTTCTGAATTGTTGATTTACAGACATACATAATTCGGGGATTCCTGAACTTACAAAACCGAATCCTTTCTCATTTTCCTGGAATATTCTTGACCATGCTGCCCCAACAGGAATTCCCTTTTTTGTTGCCACCAGGCAGTAGTCGGTGCTTTTCCCAAAATCTTTAATATAGACAGCCAATTCAGGTTTTCGGGTAATTGACCTTGCAGGCTTAGCCATCCCTTCAGAAATAAAAATGGCATCGTATAGAAATTTTTCCAAAAGGATAATTTCGGATGACTCAATCTCACGAATGTTGATGCTTCCATGCATATGAGACAAGTTAGGAGCTTCCATTTTTTCGGATTCTTTTTAAACCCTAAAGGTAGTTTATTCGTAACTTAATGAGCAGATTAATTTAATGGATGCATGGCCCGTACTTTCCAAATATTGATTTTTTGTATGATGTTTCTGTATTTTTCTGCGGAATATGGGAAAGCACAATATTTTGGCAAAAACAAACCTTCGTACCGCTCGTTTGATTTTCATCTGTCGCAGACCGATCATTTTGATATTTATCATTACCTCTCCGACTCTTCGCGCATTGCTTTCATCGGAGGTCTTGCAGAGCAATGGTATCATTATCATCATCAAATTCTGGCAGATACGTTTGACAATAGGAGTCCTGTTCTGATGTATCGCAATCATGCCGATTTTCAGCAGACCAATGCCATTATGGGGGATATTGGTGTTGGAACAGGGGGTGTAACGGAAGGGTTGAAACGTCGGGTGGTAATGCCGTTCTCTTTTTCTGATTATCAGACCTCGCATGTACTGGGACATGAGATGGTTCATGCTTTTCAGTATCATATTATTGAGGAGAGCAGTAACCTGAATCTCGGAGCTATTTCGAGAGTGCCGCTTTGGATGATTGAGGGGATGGCAGAATATCTTTCGGTTGGCAACAGCGATGCATACACTGCTGTGTGGATGCGAGATGCTCTGCTGAGCAATGATTTCCCCTCTCTTAATGAGTTGGGTAATTATTCCCGTTATTCTCCTTACCGTTTTGGGCAGGCCTTCTGGTCATATATTGCATCCCGCTATGGGGAACAGTATCTTCGAAGGTTGTTCGTAGCCTCGGCAATAAACGGTTATCATAGTGCTATTGAGAATCAATTGGGATTAACGGTCGATTCCCTTTCGTCTGCCTGGCGAAGTACTTTAACCTCTAAGTTGATTACGGCTGAGGACAGCACTTATACAATGATTGGAAAACGATTATTTTCATCTCAAAATTCAGGAAAGTATAATCTGTCCCCTTCCGTTAGTCCGGATGGGAAGTACATAGTTTTTCTTTCAGAGCGGGATATTTATTCGCTGGATTTATTCCTGGCAGATGCAGCTTCGGGGGAAATAATTTCCAAAATATATACCAGTTCACATAATGCAGATATTGACGCCCTTGAATATACAGAGACCGCCGGTTCATGGTCGCCCGATAACCGGTATTATGCATTTGTTGCCTACCGGAAAGGGAAATCTGTAATTATTTTTTATGATGTGGAAAATGGGCAGACAGATCGCATCATTTTTCACCCGGATGTGGATGCTGTCTCTGCTCCAGCCTGGTCGCCCAACGGAAACGGCATTGCCTTTAGTGCCATGCGTATGGGCATTAGTAATCTATGCTTTTTTAGTTTTGCCGACAACTCCTTTGAGTTTCTGACTCAATCTTCTTATGCGGCTATGCAGCCTGCCTGGTCGCCTGATGGTCGATGGCTCTGGTTTATTACTGATGAACCCGCCCACGAACAATCTTTTTTCTTTCCCGGAAATTTTAATCTGGCCAAACTAAGTATTAAAACGGGTCAAGTCGAAGTGGTGTCCACTTTTCCCGGGGCAAAAAATCTGAATCCTTTACCCATTAATGACAGGGAGGTGTTGTTTTTGTCGAATGTAAACGGAAGGCGCGATTTGTATGTTCTGGATGGTCCAACAGGGGCCCTTAAACGCGCTACGGACTATGCCACAGGCATTATGGGGATTACAGAAATGTCACCGGCATTGAATATGGCGCAGGATACGCTCTACTATTCCATGCTGAAATCCGGAGTGTTTCAAATTATTAAAGCTCCCTTGGAGGGCTTATTGCATCAGGCCAAAAGGGTAGATCCACAACCTTTCGATTACAGAGCTGCTCGCTTGGCTCCCTATTCTGAACGCTTTTCAAGGGTTGATCAGAACCTGATTTACCGTGGGGTTCTTTCTGCTGAAACAGTAGATATGCAAGCCGCAGATCCTGAAAACCAATGGCAACTTGATTATGTGGGAAATATGGCTGCCGGGGTGATGACCGGGCGGTTTGGCACAGGAGTGGCCGGTAGTGTTGAGGCCCTGTTTAGTGATGTTCTGGGAAACAATCTTCTCTATGGAGGGGTCAGCATCAACGGGGAAATTTATGACTTTGGAGGGCAGATAGCACTACTTCATCAGAGACACCGCATAAAAACAGGAGTGAGCTTTTCTCACATACCATATCGGATGGGCTATTATTCATACGAGGGGGAGGACGATCAGGAGGAGTTGGTTTATTTCAGCCGCAGGATTTTCGAGGACAAAGGGGCCGTGTTTTCCTTTTTGCCACTTAGCCGCAGTGCAAGGGTTGAAGCGGGGATGTCGATGGCCCATTACAGTTATCGATATGAGAAAATCGAAAACATCCGCTCCTATTATCCCACATACAATGAAACCGGGCGAAAGATTGATGCTCCCGATGGCTACTGGGTCGGAAATTTGGATGTAGCCTATGTTTTTGATAATTCACGGTCAGGAATAGCATCTCCGGTGGATGGCACAAGGACCCGTATCCAGGCAGAGAAATATTTGAACGGGGTGAATGCTCATGCTTTTCTGGTGGATTTTCGAAGGTATAAATTTGTGCGTCCTTTCAGTTTTGCTTATAGGTTTTATTATTACGGACGTCATGGAGCGGATCGGAATACCAATCGGATGACCCGTCTTTTTGTCGGATATCCCTGGCTGGTCAGAGGTTATGATACCGGGGAGTTTTATATGGATAGTACTCAGAGTACCCGGGGTATCGGTATTAAACAGTTGATTGGCAATAACCTGTTCATTACAAACCTGGAATGGCGAATGCCTTTTTCCGGGCCCTTTGATTTTGCATGGTTTCGTTCGTCCACCTTTTTTTCTGAAATGGCCCTGTTTGTTGATGCCGGTATTGCCTGGGATGCAGATAGCAGGCCTGTCGCTGCCCTGACCACATCCTCAGACAGTCGAAGAATTCCCGTATTTAGTACCGGGATGTCATTGAGACTCAACTTTTTCGGTTTTATTGTGGTGGAGCCTTATCTTGCATTTCCATTTCACCAGAATCGCTTCTATAATGGGCAGTTTGGGTTCAATGTATTCCCGGGGTGGTGAAAAATACCCCCAAAAATTAACACCTTCTCATAAATAATTCGTCAATAAAATTTTTATCTTGTGACTGTTTTGGCTCAAAAAGAAAATCCTGATTTTTTTCTTTTATGCCAAATTCAGGACTGGTCATCAGTACCGGATTCCGGACATTGAGGGTAGTGGTTGATACAAAGCAGGTTGGAGGAGCAGGAGCTTAATGTGAAGCAATATGGCCTGGATATTTTGAATAATGAACATTCAGGTTAGAATCTTAATAGTGCCAGCAAGAAAACTAAGTTTTTTCTGAGTGCTTGATTCGAAAAGTTCAAGTTCAAGGCTTGTCCTTTTTGACAATCAAGGCGTTTACTTTCGTAAATAACTTTTGTCAGAAATGGCGTAAGGCAGAAATTGGACTTTTCAGGCAAGCACTAAATATAAACCATCAGAATCAGTTTTAATAATAACCATAAATCTTTGAACTATGTTGAATCCAGTATTTTGGCTTGTTCCTGTCGCTTCTTTGATAGCGCTGTTCTTTGCCTGGTTTTTCTTCAAACAGATGATGAAAAACTCTGAAGGTAACGATACCATGAAAGAGATTGCCCGTCACGTGCGTGATGGGGCCAATGCTTATCTCCGGAGTCAGTACCGCGTGGTTGCCCTTGTTTTTCTTGTATTGGTAATTTTATTGGGTGTGCTGGCTTTTATGAAAGTACAGAATCCCTTTGTTCCTATTGCTTTTCTTACGGGTGGTTTCTTCTCCGGGTTGTGTGGCTACCTGGGAATGAAAACTGCCACTTTTGCTTCCGGCCGGACTGCCGAAGGGGCTTCCAAATCGTTGAATCAGGGGCTTAAAATTGCTTTCCGAAGCGGTGCTGTAATGGGACTGGTGGTTGTAGGCTTTGGTTTGCTTGACATTGCATTGTGGTTCTGGTTCCTTAATGAGGTGGTTTTTACGCCTGAAAATATGGTCAATGGTCTTGAATGGGCCGGTCTGACATTTGTGCATGAAGGCCTTTCCGAGAAAGAGAAGATGGTTGAGATTACCGTAACCATGCTGACTTTTGGTATGGGTGCTTCAACGCAGGCTCTTTTTGCACGTGTAGGTGGTGGTATTTTTACCAAAGCTGCCGATGTGGGTGCCGACCTGGTAGGTAAAGTAGAAGCTGGTATTCCTGAGGATGACCCGCGTAACCCTGCAACCATTGCCGATAACGTTGGTGACAATGTCGGCGATGTGGCTGGTATGGGTGCCGATCTTTATGAATCTTATTGTGGATCTATTCTTGCTACAGCTGCATTGGGGGCTGCCCTTCCTGCCCTTACCGGTACGGAACAAATGCAGGTGGTGATGGCTCCAATGGTGGTGGCTGCCGTGGGGATTCTTCTCTCCATTGCCGGAATTTTTCTGGTGCGTACCAAAGAGTCGGCTACCCAGAAAAATCTGCTTACCTCATTGCTGCTGGGAACCGGAGGTAGTTCTTTCATGATTCTGGTCGCTCTTGCAGTGTTGGTTTATCTTGACTGGATTACCTGGGGAATCTTTGGTTCTGTGGTGGTTGGTTTGCTTGCCGGTGTGATTATCGGACAGGGTACGGAATATTTCACTTCTGATGAATATGCTCCCACGAAGGGAATAGCCCGCCAGGGACTACAGGGACCCGCTACGACCATTATCGAAGGTATTGCCGTGGGAATGTTTTCTACCTGGATTCCGGTGGTGACTATTGTATTGGGAATCGTTGGCTCGTTTGCCTTTGCCGGCGGATTTGAAAACTTTGCTATGGGGGTTTACGGGATTGGTTTTGCTGCTGTAGGAATGCTTTCCACATTGGGGATTACGCTTGCTACTGATGCTTTTGGTCCTATTGCTGATAATGCCGGAGGAAATGCCGAAATGTCGGAACTTCCTCCTGAAGTACGCGAGCGCACCGATGCACTTGATATGCTTGGGAATACCACCGCTGCTACCGGAAAAGGTTTTGCTATTGGCTCTGCAGCTTTGACAGCAATGGCCTTGCTGGCAGCTTATATCGAAGAAGTTCGTCTGTGGCTCGGGAAACTGGCCAAAGCTTCTGCCGATGGTATTCAACAGGTGGGCGATTATATTTTCTATTTGAAAGATAATCCGGAGCCATTGGTAGAGAAGGGTCAGAAAGCTGTTGAGATATCAGAAGCAAGTATTCGTGATTTTTCTTCGGCATACGATTTGTCTCTTTTTAACCCAATGGTGCTGGCCGGTCTTTTTATCGGGGCAATGATGGCTTTTGTGTTTAGCTCAATGACCATGAAAGCTGTAGGACGTGCCGCAGGTAAAATGGTGGATGAGGTTCGTCGCCAGTTCAAAGAAATTCCCGGTATCATGGAGCGTAAGAGTAAACCTGATTATGCCCGTTGTGTGGAGATTTCCACAAAAGGAGCTCAGCGTGAGATGATTCTGCCTTCATTGTTGGCAATTGCTGTGCCGGTAGTTGTTGGTATTATTTTTGGCGTCCCCGGAGTGGTAGGTTTGCTGGCAGGTGGTCTTACTGCCGGTTTTACGCTTGCTGTGATGCTCAATAACGCGGGTGGTGCCTGGGATAATGCTAAAAAATATATTGAGAAAGGTAATTTTGGTGGTAAAAACAGTGAAGCACACCACGCCGGTGTGGTTGGTGATACTGTGGGTGATCCCTTTAAGGATACATCCGGACCATCGCTGAATATCCTTATCAAACTGATGACTATGGTGTCAGTGGTAATGGCCGGACTTACGGTGGCTTTCTCTATTTTCTAATAGTTATTTCTTCTAATTATCAATAAAAAGGTACATCTTTGGGTGTACCTTTTTTACTTGTTGCAGATGAACTATTTCCAGGATATTCTCAAAGCGCGGGAACGAATTGCTCCATACGTTGAGCGTACACCGGTAATTTCCAGTCAGTCGTTAAATCGGATGTTGGATGCAGAAATCTGGTTTAAGCTTGAAAATCAGCAGAAGGCCGGAGCTTTTAAGTTCAGGGGAGCTACCAATGCGGTACAGAATCTCAGGGAAGAGGATGCCAAAAGAGGGGTGGCGACCCATTCTTCCGGGAACCATGCCGCGGCACTTGCCCTGGCTGCAAAAAACAGGGGAATTCCGGCTTATATTGTAATGCCGGAAAATGCTCCTGAGATTAAAGTGGAGAATGTTCGCAAATTCGGAGGTCAGATCACTTTTTGTAAACCGACTCTGCAGGCCAGAGAGGATACTTTACTGGAGGTGACCGCAAAAACAGGAGCACTTTTTATACCTCCTTATGATTGCTACGATGTTATTTGCGGTCAGGGAACAGCGGCTATTGAGCTTATAGAAGAAGCAGGACCCTTTGATATTCTGATGACTCCCGTCGGAGGAGGGGGGCTGCTTAGTGGAAGTGCTGTTGCTGCCAAAAATCTGAATCCAAGGACTCTCGTAGTTGCAGGCGAACCTCTGGAGGCGGATGATGCCTGCCGGTCGCTGAAGGCCGGTAAAATTATCCCTTCTGATAATCCTAAGACCATTGCCGACGGATTAAAAACCTCTTTGGGAACACTGAATTTTGAAATTATTTCAGAATATGTGGATGAGATTCTTACCGCGAGGGAGCATTCTATCAGGGCTGCTATGGTGTTGCTGCGCAAACAGGCGGGAATAATGGCAGAACCTTCTTCTGCTGTGCCGTTGGCTGCGATTACCGAAAACCGGGACTTTTTCAGAGGCAAAAAGATTGGAATTATTATCAGTGGAGGGAATATTTCTGAAACACTGTTTTATAAGCTTACGAAAGGGGTGTAATGGGGCATGGTATGCGCTCTGAAGGGGCACAAGTACCAGCATGGGGCAACGCCCTTTGGATTTAGTAGTGGTGTGGGATAGAGCCCCGAAGGGGCGAAAGCACCTGAAGATAATTTATGAAATGAAGCTCAACGAAGTCAATAATCCAGGTTAGGATTGCATTGGTGCGGTAAACTATAGAAGCGGACTGAACAGTCGGGCAAAGGATTCTTTGACTTTTTCCAGGAAAGGTCTGTCAATCCATTCAGGAAGCAGAATGATTTCACTGTCTGCCTGATCCTGAAGAAATGTTTCTTTCATCTGCCTGCCGGTTTCTTTGTCATAGATGAAAGCGGTTGCTTCAAAATTCTGTTCAAAACTTCGGAAATCCATGTTTGCCGAACCCACGATGCAGATTCGGTCGTCGGCCACCAACGTTTTGGAGTGCAAAAAGCCTTTTTGATAAAAATAGACCTGAACCCCTGCTTCCAGGATCTCCCGGATATAAGAGCGGGAGCAAAGCAGCGTAATGAAGGCATCACTTTTCTCCGGGATGATGATACGCACATCCACACCACTGAGAGCTGCCGTTTTCAGGGCAAGCAATACACTTTCGCTGGGCATAAAATAGGGGGTGGCGATATAGACGTAATCCCGGGCAGTCACAATCGCCTGGAAGATACCCATCATAATGGCCGGCCAGTCGGAGTCGGGCCCGCTGGCAACAATCTGCATTGTTTTATCACCCACCGCTTCACTCTGTGGGAAATATTTTAGATCTGACAATTCGGTCTGGCTCACAAAATACCAGTCAATAAGAAAAATGCTCTGCAGCGAATTTACCGCATCGCCTTTGATCATGATGTGTGTGTCGCGCCAGATTCCATAAGAATTTACATCTCCATCTTTGTAACGGTCGGCTATGTTGTAACCTCCAATGAACCCAATATGTCCATCAATGACAACTATCTTTCGGTGATTCCGGTAATTGACTTTGCTGGTAAGTAACGGGAAGTGTACCTGCAAAAAGCTGTAAACTTCAATTCCGGCATCACGCATTTCTTCGAAAAAGGAGCTTTTTAACTCCCAACTGCCCACATCATCTACAATAAGTCTGACCTCTATGCCCCTGCGGGCTTTGTCTTTGAGGATTTCCCTGACTTGATTTCCAATGTTATCTTCGGCAAAAATATAATATTGAAGATGAATGAATTGCTCGGCTTTTTTCAGCTCCCTGATGAGAGCCTCAAACTTGTCCGTGCCATTATTCAGGAATGTAACATCATTTCCGGTGGTGACCACCGAGCTGCTGTTATTGAGCAACAAACGGACAATTCCCGTGGGTTCACGGGCAATATCATTTTTGCTTAGAATTCCGTCTGCAAGCTGTGTGATTTGTGAGTGAGCAAGGTAATTGATGCGGTGGTGATTTCGCAACCCTTTGCGGGCGATGATTTTTTCTTTCCTGAAATTCTGTCCGAAAAAAATATAGAAAATAAATCCAAGTCCGGGCAATAGCAGAAGCACCAGCACCCATGAGATGGTTTTTAACGGGCTCCGGTTTTCAAGTACAATCATAATAACCACTACCAGGATACTAATCGCATATCCTGCGAGAATAAATGGCAAAATGTTGTTGGTAAAAACAGGATTCAACAGATTTATCATTTTCTTTTAAAAACAGAACCGGATGTATGAATCAATCAGGCTAAAACGAAACTGTTTCTAATATAACGATTTGTTTCGATAAATGAACAAGCGGCTGTTGCCAAATTTCTCCCAGGCTTCGGGTTTTTGTCTGATTTTGGGTGCCTCAACCCCCGAAACAAACCATTTTTCTCCGATAAAGACTCGTGCTTCATCCCATAATCCTGCATCTGTAAAAGCATTGAGCAGTATGCCTCCGCCTTCGACCATCACAGACTGAATGTCTCTTCGGTAAAGTTCCTCCAGAACTGCAAGAAGCGGATTTTCTGTGTTTGTCAGATAAACGGTCTCCACATTTTCCGAAATCGGTGTGCCCTCTTCAGAGAATACGAGTGTTGGGGTTTTCCCGTTAAATAAGGTGAGTGTATGTGGTAATTTACCAAATCGATCAAGCACCAGGCGCAGAGGATTGGGCCCTGACCAGTCACGAACGGTCAGTGAGGGGTTATCTTTCAGTGCGGTAACTGTTCCAACCAGAATAGATGGTTCCGTTCGCCTCCATTTATGTACCATCCGCCGGGCCCAATCGTCAGTAATCCAGGTGGGGCGTGCTTCATCCAGCAAGGTTCGGTCAATGTCCAGATAGCCGTCTCTTGTTTGTGCCCATTTTAGCAGGATATAGGGCCGCTTTTGTTCGTGAAATGTGAAGAAACGTCGGTTGAGTTCTCTACTCTCCTTCTCTAAAATACCTACAGTGACAACCACGCCTGCTGAACGCAACATCTCAATGCCGCGACCGGCTACCTTTGAGAAGGTATCAGTACAGCCAACCACCACGCGGGGAATTTTTTTCTGGCGGATAAGCAGGGAGCAAGGTGGGGTTTTCCCATAGTGGGCGCATGGCTCAAGGTTGACATACAATGTGGCCTCACGAAGCCTGGACTCATCTTTAACCGAGTTGATTGCATTTACTTCGGCATGGGGTTCTCCTGCTTTTCGGTGATATCCTTCCCCTATGATTTTTCCGTTGTGCACAATGACACTCCCAACCATGGGGTTGGGATAAGTGTTGCCTTCAGCTTTTTTAGCCAGGTCAATGCATCGTTGCATGTATAATTTGTCTTGGCGTTGTGCTTCCATGTTTCTATTTTTACATTTTCAAACCAGCCATCATGCAATTAACAGTAAAAGAGATTATCCGTCAATTCAGAGAAGAACTTTCGCAATTTTACAATGTGCATGAAGCCTTTCAGTTTGTCTGGCTCATTTTTGACCACCTTCACGGCTGGACAAAAACCGATATGTTGCTTCGTGAGGATACAAAATTAACCGATTCCGACCATTTATTTGTTCAAAATGTACTGGAAAGATTAAAAAACCATGAACCTATCCAATATATTATTGGCGAAACCGAGTTTTTTGGACTTTCCTTTGACGTGAATCCGTCAGTTCTGATACCCCGCCCCGAAACGGAGGAACTGGTGGAGTGGATTCTGGAAAGTGTAACGGCGGACAAGTCATTACGAATTCTGGATATTGGCACAGGCAGCGGGTGCATAGCTGTATCTTTGGCCAGGCATTTGCCCGGTGCCACTGTCACGGCCTGGGATGTTTCATCCGATGCTTTGATGGTTGCGGAAAATAATGCCCGAAAAAACAAGGCTGTTGTTTCTTTTGTGCAGAAAGATGTATTAAAGATTACTCCTGATGAAATGGAGCAATATGATATTATTGTTAGCAATCCCCCTTATGTTCGGGAATTGGAAAAGGACATGATGAAGGAAAACGTGCTGAACCATGAGCCTCAGCTGGCTCTTTTTGTGGAAGATCATGATCCGCTGGTCTTTTACAGACACATTACCCGGTTGGCTACCGAAAGTTTGCTTCCTGATGGTCTTTTATTCTTTGAAATCAATCGTGACATGGGCCGGGAAACAATGGAGTTGCTGGCTGATAACGGATTTCGTGAAACCGAACTGCGAAAAGATTTGTCAGGAAACTTCCGTATGCTCAAAGCTTTGGGGCCTCTCAGTATTTTCTAAAAATACTTTGGATGAGGCAATTATATCTGTCATAAACCGGTTGAATTGCCCGGTTAGAGTTATATAATGTTTTTCCAGCTGCTCTAAAGCAAAGTCGGTATGGTCGGGAAGTGATGAGTTGGCAGACATAATGCGGAGGGTTCGCTCCACCCCTTCAAATGTCTGATAGTTTTCCAAACGACGACTTTTTATCAGAAATGGTAAGAACTGCTTGACTCTTGGGGGTAAGGTGAAATAGTGCCGCATCAGAATTCTGTGGGATTTGTTGACAAAGCTTTTCAGAGATTCATCGGAATAATTGTTCCATTTAGCTGCCAGCAGATGATCATAAATAATATCTCCTACCACCCCGGCATAACGGCGATATCCATCTCTGAAATATCCGGAACTTTCCCTAAACACAGGATGTGCATCGGTGAAAGTATCAATATGTCTGTGCAAAAGAATACCTGTTTGTACGCTGTCGGGGTAACGCAAAAATCTTCTCCCTTTGACGTGGTCACCGATAAAATTGCCAACCATTACCAAAGGATCATTATTCGACAAGTATAAATGTGCAAGATAGTTCATACATCATCAACAGTATCTGGCTCTGTTTTGTTTTTACAGAATTCAGGGAAATACAATATTTTACGAACGCACTAAGAGTGACCTTTGTTCTGACTATATGGATAGAATTTTTGTAATTTCCAGCAGTTGGGGGTTTAATGGTTTTTTGTTTTTCAGAGCTTCTGAAAAGGGAGTAAATACAATCTGGTTGTTGGTCATTCCCACCATTACATCTTTATGATTGTTACGTATAGCTTCCACCGCAGAAATACCCATTCGGCTCGCAATAACCCTGTCGAAGGCCGATGGGGAACCGCCCCGCTGAATATGGCCCAGAATTGTTACCCGCACATCGTATTCGGGATGATCCTTTCCTACCTGTTCGGCAATTTTCAGAGCACCACCTATTTCGTCACCTTCAGATACCAGCACAATGCTGCTTGTTTTCTTTTTGCTAAATCCCGTTTGCAGAAAATGTTCCAGTTGATCAAAATCTGTTTTTACTTCAGGAACCAATATGGCTTCAGCACCCGAGGCAATTCCGCTGCGAAGTGCCAGAAACCCTGCGTCGCGCCCCATAACTTCGATGAAAAATAAACGGCTGTGGGCCGTGGCTGTATCTCTGATTTTGTCAACTGCCTCGACTACGGTGTTCAGAGCAGTATCGTATCCAATGGTATAATCGGTTCCGTACAAGTCGTTGTCAATGGTTCCGGGAATTCCCACTATCGGAAAATCGTATTCCTCACCAAAAATCCGGGCCCCGTTAAAGGTGCCATCTCCACCTATCACTACAAGGGCATCGATTCCTCGTTTTTTCAGGTTTGTAATGGCTTTTTTTCTTCCCTCCTCTGTTCTGAAATCCATGCTACGGGCCGATTTTAGGAAAGTCCCCCCCGATTGTATGATGTTGCTGACTGAGTTGGATTGTAACTCTTCCATATCATCATCAATCATGCCCTGATAGCCACGTTTGATTCCGTAAATTTTTAAATTGTTATAGATACTGGCACGCACTACAGCCCGAATGGCTGCATTCATTCCGGGAGCATCTCCACCCGATGTCAGTACAGCAATGCTTTTTATGGAGGTCATAAACTCTCTGTTTTCAATGTTTGATTCTCTCAAATATAACAAAAAGGTTTTGTTTTATCAGAGAACCAGTCATTGATGTTTGGAGGGAGGTAGAATAAACGGGCTTTTGATATTTTACTGATACAGGTCTTAAAAGAACAGTCGCTCTTGAAGAAGCTCTAAATTGCCGGTTAAAATGTCCTGATCTTTTCTGCGACAATTTTCATCAACCAGGCGGGAGTGGAGGTTGCACCGCAAACACCTGTGCTTTGGGGTCTGGAGGCAAACCAAAGGGACTGAAGATCCTCAGGGCTGCTGATAAAGTGGGTCTGCGGGTTGACATCCAGACAGGACTTGTAGAGGGACTGTGCATTGCTGCTTTTGGCACCTCCCACAAAGATGACCACGTCATGTTTCCGGGCAAACCTTTGAAGATGAGGTGCCCGGTTGGATACCTGACGGCAAATGGTGTCATTTATTTGGACTTCAACATTGTTGATGGCTCTTCTGCGAAGAGCTGCGGCAATATTTTTAAAAACTTCCGGACTTTTAGTGGTTTGTGAAAATAGAACAACCGGCCTGCCCGGATCAATCAGTCTGACATCTTCTTCCTTCTCAAGTATTATAGCTTCATGGTTGGTTTGACCGGACAAGCCTTTTACTTCTGCGTGACCAATCTTTCCGTATATGGCAATTTGCCCTTTTTTATCTTTCATTTCTTCATAGGCGACTCGCACCCTTTGTTGCAGCTTTAGGACTACAGGGCATGTGGCATCTATAAGCTTCAATCCTTTTTCTTTGATTTTCTGATATGATTCGGGCGGTTCGCCGTGTGCCCTGAAAAAGACAGTTCCTTCTTTCATGTTCTCCAGGTCACGGTGGTCGATGGTTTGCATTCCTTTGTTGTTGAGCCGTTCCACCTCCAGATCGTTGTGAACGATGTCGCCCAGGGAGTAAATGGTTCCGTTGTTGCCAATTTCTTCTTCTGCTTTACTTATGGCACGTACTACGCCAAAGCAAAACCCCGACTTATCGTCTATCTCCACATATAGGGACTGTTTGTTGTTTACAGAAGAATCCATTGTTATACTTTATTGGTCTGATAGAGTTTTGAAACTACTCGTTAGAAATACTTACTCCCATTTCGGTCAACTTGTCAAGAATCCAATCCAGCTGTTCCTTAGGGGACAGGTGGCTGTTGTCCAGTACCACCGCATCTTCGGCCTGCTTTAGTGGACTTTCCTTTCGGGTGCTGTCCATTAAGTCCCGGTCTTTAACGTTTTTGAGAACCTCTTCGAATGCAGGATTTTGTCCTTTGGCTTTCATTTCATCGAAACGCCGTCGAGCTCTTATTTCAGGTGCTGCGGTCATGAATATTTTAAGGTCTGCTTTGGGGAAAACCACCGTACCGATGTCTCTGCCGTCCAGGACCACTCCCCCTTTTTTGCCCATCAGTTGCTGAAGTTCCACCAGTCTTTTTCTGACAAAACCAAGGGCACTTATCGGGCTTACATTGTTGCTTACTTTCAGGTCTCTGATTTCTTCTTCCACATTTTCACCGTTTAGCCAGGTGTCATTGGTCCCTTTGCTAAGATTGGTGCGAAACCGGATGTCAATGTCCTCCAGAGATGATCTGAGCCCTTCCTCTTCGATTTTCCCGTTTGCAATTAGATGGTTGCGAAGTGCGTATAGTGTAACAGCCCTGTACATTGCTCCTGTGTCGATGTAAGCAATCTTTAGAAGCTGCGCCAGGTCTTTGGCTACTGTGCTTTTACCACACGATGAGTGCCCGTCAATCGCAATAATCAGGGAGTGAATATTTTTTGTCATAATCTTTTTTTAGGAATGCCTTACAAAGATAGTGATAATGAGAAGAAATTTAGATTCTGCCTCAAAATCTCCAAACCCGGAACGCCAAACTCAGAACCCCAACCCCAGAACTCAAAACTCCGAAATATTGGTGGTTATCGAGAAATGATTAGAGGACGAAGCTAAATGGTAGCGGGCCGAGCTGTAGGCGAAATGAAATTTGTAAACCCGGAATCCAAAGCCCCATGAATACCCCACTGTCGATACTTTAGAATCGACTCTGAGTTCCTGACGTCGACGGGGATTCAGGCCGGCGGCCACATAAAAATTCTTTGAGGGGAGAAACTCTACGCCAAAAATAAGATGTCGCAACAATTGATCTCCAAAACCTGCATTGGCACTCTCGGGTTGGGGAACACTTATTCCGTAATCATTTTCGGGAATTTCATAATCCAGTGATCCGGAAAGTAAGTCACGTGCTGTAACCGAAAATCGGAACGGGGCGTGTGCCAACTGAGTGGAAAATCCTATTTGCAGGTCGGGTGGCAGCGAAGCGGCTGATGTTTCTCCGTAGCGGCTGATTTGGCGACCTCCGTTTCTTAGCAGGGCTCCGGCATGAAACCGGCCATTGGCATGGTGGTAAGTAACGCCTGCATCGAAAGCAATCCCCCATGAATTATAGGTCTCAATGGTGCTGAAAACAGGCTTGAAAGTCAGACCTCCAGTAAACCGGGGGGATAATTTTTTGGAATAGCCCAGGAAAACAACGGTCTCTGAAGCACTGAAATTTCCCTGTATCTCACCATTCTCGTCGGCCATAATCATATCACCATAGCCCAGGTGGTTTATACCGGCAAAGAAAGTTCCTGTGCCCGGCAGATTGTAGGCAAAACTACCGTAGCCGTAGTTGATGTCGGCAATATAGGGGGAGTAACCGAGTGAAACATTTTTGTGGAGAGAGGAATCGGCAAGAGCAGGATTGAATAAAGCCAGAGAAGGGTCATTGTCCGTGAGTGCTACCTGATGTCCACCCAGAGCAGTCATTCGTGCCGAGGGGGTCAGATGTAAAATACCGAATGTTGATTCCCCTCCTTGCTGGGCTGCTGTGGAGAACGATAACAGTAAAAGTGTTACTACAAAGGAAATTATTTTTTGTCCCATTGGCTGACCTGTATGGTATGATCTAAAAAACAAACGGCATTAACAATTGGTTTATTGTCAGCAAAATTAGTATAAAACCATGAAAAGGAGCAAAGAAAGAGCTCGGTTTGAAAATTTTCTGTTAATGCAATTTTCCAGAATGGAATAATCTTTATTTCTTATCACTTTTGTCTTCGAAAACGGCCAGATTTCGTTATTGTGGCCGATTCGGAGCAATCTGTATCTTTTTGCCGGCCATCAATGGGTTCCTGATTCTCGGGGCTTGTTGGCCTGAGAGTATCATTCGGGTTCAATTATTGCATTACAAAGTTGTTAATAATCTTTCTTAAGTTCTTCCACAATCTCCAGAACTGCGGGGCATACCAGCGTATTTCGCCAGGTTAGTTTCAATATTTGATGGAAACGTGCCCGGTCGGTGTGCGGGTATTCACGACAGGCACGTGGCCTCACCTCATAAATCATGCAGTAATTATCAGGCATCAGAAAAGGGCAGGGCGTTTCGCGAAAGACATAATCTCCCTCTTCATCCAGTTGCAGGTATTGCTCTATCATCCGGGAAGGTTTCATCTTCAGATGCTTTGCGATGCGGTCGATGTCGCGGTCGATGACAATGGGGCTGGTGGTTTTGCAACAATTAGCGCATTCGAGACAGTCGATGTGATTGAAGGCGTTGTGGTGCAGTTGATGAACAATATTATCCAGATTTTTGGGTTTCCGACGCCGGAGTTTCTCTAGAAAAGCTTTGTTTCCTTTGGAGCGGTTTTGCGACTCTTCCCTGAATTTTTCTAAATCCATGTTTCTTATATAATCAATTTCGTTTGTTGACTTTAATACTCTGTTGGGTATTTACCCTGCCTTGCCATAGAACAGGTAGTGCGTAAACAGGCTGTTGGCCTGAAAGCAATAGACTGGGACAACTACTCAGCGAATTTGTAATATCTATTCCCCCGCCTTTTTTGGTCGCTTCGCAACCCCAAAAGGAGGATAAAGGGAAGAATATAAATTCCCTGGGCGACTGCTCAAAGACTTTCTGTCTTTTAATAAACCTTTTTGTCTTTCAGAATCGGAAGTATGGGCAAGGAATTCTGCGATAATACGATGTTTAAACAGATTTTGTAACCGCAAAGATTGAAAGATTATTTGAAAAGTAAACTGATTCTTTTACCTTACTCTTGATTATTTACCATTCTAACCTGATTTTATGCGAACTTACAGAACTTATTTATTGTCTGCTTTTGCCGGATTGCTTTTTGGTTTAACTTTTTTCATGGTGTTATTGTGGATTTCATATGGTTGGGAGGAAGCAACTGATTCCATCTATAATGTACTTATTGTCATAGCAGTTGTGGGTTTTGTGTTTCCTTTATTTCATTTACGAAGATTAAAATATCCTGATTCAGCAGCCCTGACACCACCCGAATTTAAAGATGTGCGTCACAGAGTGTTCGGGGTTGATACTGATCGTTTTGATTATGGGTACTTCCTGAAACTAATCGAAGAGCAAAATGTAATGACCCGCGAGGGGGAACATTCATTGAAATTGAGAACAAAGTTTTCTTTCCGGAATGCCCTGGCCTGTGCATTTCTGAAATTTGATGAAATCCACGGCAAAATGGATGTTTATTACTATTCGGTTCCCGGCTACACCAGACGTGGAACTAAAGCTGTGACGAAGTTGGATCAGGCATTTGAAGAGATGATCCGACGCTCTTTAAAGGCATAAAATAACACTTAGTCTGCTTTGTTCATAAGTTTTCGTTATGAGATGTTCAAATATCAAGAAATACAAACAACCCCGGCAAGTTTGGTGCAGTAAATAGGGAACTATTTTTAAATCAAATTTGGCGAGGCCGCTGGTATTTTGCCGATAGTTGGACATCGGAATAGATAATTTGTGAATAATGCAGGTTAGGGATTGTGCCGAAAAAACTTTTCGCGTTAAACTTGTCTTTTTGCCCTTTCACTTCCTTGAAAATCCATTAAATAGCTGGCTATTCGCATTATTTTCAAGTCGGTAAAGAACAAAATAACTTCGTTAAATCTGTCAATTTATTTCATTACAACCTCTTAATGTTTCCTGATTTCCCGAATTTACTGTAATTTTGTGAAAGACGGGCCCGATATTTGTCATGAGTAGCTTCGTCTTTTTAAACAGATTCAGGGAATGTTAAAACAGAGTTTACAACAAAAATTGCTGCAAAAGCTTTCACCACTGCAGATTCAGGTGATTAAGCTTTTAGAAATTCCGACGACTCAGCTGGAACAGCGGATTAAAGAGGAGTTGGAGGAGAACCCTGTGCTCGAACTTGAGCGTGATTCCCGTGATCCTGATGAAGAAGATACCAGCACTGAAACGGACAATGAGAAAGATGAGATGTCCATCGATGCCTATATTCAGAATGAAGATATTCCGGCCTATAAATTAAGTTCCAGAAATTTTTCCAAAGACGATAAGCAGGAAGACGTTCCCTTTTCATCAGGAACGACTTTTCATGAGCATCTGGTAAGTCAGATGGGGCTGCGCATCATGGACGAGCGTCAGTCCCTGATTGCCGAATACATTATCGGTAACATTGATGAAGACGGTTATCTGCGTCGTGAGGTTGATGAGGTTATCGATGATTTAGCCTTCGCACAGAATGTGGAAGTTGATGAAAAAGAAGCTTTGGAAGTTCTGAAGATGGTTCAGGATTTTGACCCTCCCGGGGTTGGTGCCCGCGATCTTCGGGAATGTCTGTTGCTGCAGCTCGATCGCAAAGAAAATGAAGATCCTTTGGTGGAGAAAGCTCATCATCTGATAAAGCATCATTTTGATGAGTTCACCCGGAAACATTACGATAAGATTGAGAAACGGATGCACCTCGAAGAGGGGGAGCTGAAGGAGATTCTTGAAGAGATTTTGCATCTCAATCCAAAACCCGGAAGTTCATACAGCAATCCGGTAACCAAAACTGTTCAGCATATTATTCCGGATTTTATTCTGGATATCGAGGACGGCCAGCCACGCCTTTCTTTAAACAATCGTAATGTGCCCGAATTGCGCATTAGTCATACTTATGCTGAAATGTTTGAAGATTATCAGGCCAATAAAAAGAATCAGAGCAAAGATAAGAAGGAGGCCCTGATGTTCGTGAAGCAGAAGCTCGATTCTGCCAAATGGTTTATCGATGCCATCAAACAACGACAAAACACCCTGATGACCGTGATGCAGTCGATTCTGGACTATCAGTACGATTACTTTTTGGAAGGGGATGAGACCAGGTTGCGTCCTATGATTCTTAAGGATATTGCGGAGCGCACTGATTTGGACATTTCCACGGTTTCCCGTGTTTCAAACAGTAAATATATTCAAACGCATTTTGGAATTTTTCCGTTGAAGTATTTCTTTTCTGAAGGTTTACAAACAGATTCGGGGGAGGAGGTTTCAACCCGTGAGATAAAAAGTATTTTGCAGGACTGTATTGAGAACGAAGATAAACGAAAGCCGTTGACTGACGATAGACTGGCCAAAATCCTTCAGGAAAAATCATACAATATTGCACGGCGGACAGTGGCTAAATACCGTGAACAACTCAATATCCCTGTGGCACGGCTGCGGAAAGAGTGGTAAACTCCGAAGGGACGGACAAACTTTTTTATACACTTGTGCATGAAGCTTTTCAGCAAAATTCTCTCCATTGTTTTTCACCCTATGTTGATGCCAACATTTGGGTTGTTCCTTATTTTTAATGCCGGGCTGCATCTTTCATATATGCCTTTTGAGATAAAAAGGTTAGTTTATCTGATTGTTTTCATTTCTTCGTCTCTGCTGCCTGTTTCATTGCTTCCGCTTTTTCTTCAAATGAAGGTCATCAAAAGTTTTAAGATGGAAACAGCGCGGGAACGGATCTATCCGGTATTGGTGACAGGTGTTTTTTATTTTCTGGGGTATTTTCTTTTGCGTCGGTTGAATGTTTCTCCGTTGATTGAGAATTATATGCTTTCCATATTGGTCGCTGTTCTATTGGCGGCAGGGATATCCTTCTTCTGGAAAATAAGTTTGCATGCCATTGCCGTAGGAGGGGTAACCGCTGTTTTGGCAGCAATGATGATTAAATACGGGGTGGATCTGCTTTTACTCGTCTCTTTGATGGTGCTGATTTCAGGACTTGTTGCAATGGCCCGGCTTTGTCTGAATGCTCATTCTTCATCGCAGGTATATGTTGGGTACATCACAGGTTTTGTTATTGTATTCGCAGGAGTGGTTTTGGGCTGATTTTTCTTTTTTCGGATGGTTGCGTTGTATTTGTGAAATGATTAACTTGCAGATAATCACCAACAAACCTGTAATTCTAACCATTCATGAAAAGAAAGCTGTTCCTGGCAGGGCTTTTCTTCCTTGGCGTTTTCTATGTCAGAGCCCAGCAATATGATTTCCCGTCCCCCGTTTCTTATTCTCCCGTCTTGTCGGGTGCTTCCGACACTACTGTCTGGTCATTGTTTGCTAATCCTTCCGGCATTTGTAATGTCAATCACATTGCAGTGGGATGTGGCTATCATAATTCATTTCTCGTTGATGCATTGTCTTCACAAGCTGCTTTTGTTGTGGTTCCCATGTCTTTTTTTCATGGAGGAATAGATTATTCCCGGTTTGGAAATGAACTTTTCAATCATCAGCATTTTTCTTTTTCAATGGCTCGGGAAATCGCTCCTTATTTAAAAATGGGGGTACGGTTTCGTTATTTGATTCGCACTATCCGGGGCGCCGATAATTCAGACACTTTTACTTTTGATGCCGGACTTTCTTTATATGTGTCAGAAAAAACGATGTTTGCAGTTTACGGTCGAAATCCTGCCGGACAATCACTAAAAGATGATTTTTCGGAACAGCCATTGCCATCGTTTCTGGCTTTTGCGTGTAATGTGAAGTTATCTCCGGTATTTGGTGTTGCTGTAGAATATTCTCATCGAAACGATTTGTCTCGTCAGGTTTACGGGGTCATAATGTCAGCGCGTGTTCATTCTCTGGTTGAGTTGCGAAGTGCCATATCAGCAAAACCAATCCGGTTAGGTCTTGGAGTGTCGGTCTGGTGGGAAGGGTTTGAGCTTACATTGGCGGCCAGCCACCATGACCGTTTGGGGTTATCATCCACTGCAGGAATTGTCTGGTATCTTCCCGGTAAGAGGGGAGGTGGAAAGTGATTAAGGGGCATTTGAAAGCACTCTTGTGTATCATGGTGTTTTTGATTGATGCGGAGGGTGCATTTTCACAAATTAATGAAGGGCTGCAGGAATGGGCTGAAGAGGTGGCTTCGGTTTATGCAGAGGAAACAGAGAAAGAAGATCTCTCTTTTTTTATAGAGCAACTGATCAGACTTGCCGGCAATCCCATCAATATTAATATTGCCGGACGTGAAGAATTGGAGCAGATTTTTTTTCTGACCGATATTCAGGTCGAGAATATTCTTTTTAAGAGATATGTGAACGGACCTTTTCTTACCATTTATGAACTTCAGGCTGTGGAAGGATTGCCGGTGGATGTTATTCAGAAGATGGAGCCGTTATTAGTTTTTGGTATTCGGGATACGGAACCGGGAAAATTTAGGATTTGGGGCGATTCCTTTATGAGAACCGGATACCAACCGGAGAAGGCAAAAGGATTTGAGGAAAATAACTCCGGAGATAAGCTGTACCTGGGAGACAGGTTTAGCTTGTATGAAAGAACTCAGTTACAAACCAATCGCTACTTCTCAGCCGGAATGATTCTGGAAAAAGACGTCGGGGAGCCCATGTTTGGACGAGGGATAGAGGGCTTTGACCTAATGTCGGGATATGTTCATTACAAACATGAAAAGGGTATTTTGAGAGAAGTTCTGGCAGGAAGATATTCAGCCAGTGTTGGTCAGGGGCTGGTACTTCAGTCGGGGATGCCGATGCGAAAAAGCAGTCTGACCACCAGTATTCGAAACAGGCGTGCCGACTTCAGACCTTCACTGTCCGCCTCAGAGGCCTTTGGTTTGGAAGGAGGGTACGCTGTGCTGGGGTACAAATCATTTGAGGTTACTCCGTTTTTTTCTTCAAAGTATCGGGATGGACGTGTGGATGAGGCAGGGGATCTCACAAGTCTTCGGGAAGATGGTTTTCATCGTACCGCAACAGAGATCATGCAGCGTCACAATGTGACTGAGCAGATTGCAGGAGGAAAGGTTTCCTGGTCAGGTCGTTGGTTGAATCTGGAGGCAGGCTGGTTAAAATATCGGCTCGACAGGCCTCTGAAGTCTGACATTCTTCCGTATAATAAGTTTTATTTTAGAGGGAAGCAGACAGACAACGGTTGGCTGGGGTATGTAATCAGCAGGAAAAATCTGTTGGTTTTTGGAGAGGTCGCGGTCAATGAAATGGAGAATATCGCACTTTACAACGGACTGGTGTGGGGAGCTGCTCCCGGTTTTTCGCTCTCTTTGAGTCACAGACAGATATCAATGTATTACAAGGCTCCATTGGCTGGGCCAATGGCAGAAAGCTGTAGTTTTCAGGGAGAGAGCGGGTTTTATTGTGGAATCCGGTGGGAGTTGCCATGGCAGTTGGTGTTTGCTTCCTATTTTGATTATTACCGGTTCGGGTGGCTTCGGTTTCGTGTTGATGCTCCTTCTTCCGGTTTTGACTGGCTGGGAAATGTGGAAAAAGATTTTGGACGGGATGGCAGACTTCAGTTAAAATACCGGTACAGGGAAAAACCTGTGAACCGGGATGTGGGGTTATCTGCAAATGGCATTGCACATCAAAAATATAACCATCTGAAAGTTCAATACAGAAAAAAGATAAACCCCGGATGGCAGTTTACCTCTCAGATGCAGTGGCATTTTGTAAATGGTACTGAAGAAAACCAGGAAGGTCAGATGGTTGCTCAAGATCTGAAATGGAGCAATGAGAAACAGACCATAGCCCTGACCGGCAGGTTGGCTTTTTTTTCAACAACAGGTTATGAGGCACGGTTGTATTCTTATGAACCCCATGTTTTGTATATGTTTTCGGTACCTGCTTATTCCGGAAGAGGAAGCCGGTATTTGCTGATGGGAAATTTCAAGGTTATTCCTAATTTGCATCTATGGTTCCGGGTTGCCCGGTGGAAATATAACGACCGGGATGTAATTGGTTCCGGGAACCAACAGGTGGCTTCCAGCCGTAAGACTGATCTGACTTTTCAGGTTCGGATAAAATTTTAGTCTGATTAATTCATGAATATTCGTAATGAGATGTTCAAATAGCAAGAAATACAATCAACCGCAGATAAAATGAATAATGAATTATTTTCAAATCATTTTTATTGAGTACGAGTGCAGTTCGCAGGTAGTTGAGCATCGGAATAGATTATTTGTGAATAAATCAGGTTAATTGCCCACTTCCGAAATAAATTTGATGCGAACCATCCGCACCTCTTCTTCTGAGTATTCATCCTCACCCAGCTCATCAAGGGCAGCCCCAATGTCATCTGTCTCTGCATCTTCCTTGAAATAATAGAAAATGTCATCCCGATGTTCCTCATCCATCACCTGATCGATGTAATAATCGATGTTTACACGGGTTCCGGAATATACAATGGATTCAATTTCCTGAAGAAGTTCAATAAGTTCAATCCCCCTGGAGTTTGCAATGTCTTCCAGGGATACCTGACGGTCGATGTTTTGAATAATGCTGACTTTTGATTTGCTTTTGTTGGCCACGGTTTTGACAACAAGGTCCATGGGGCGTTCTATCTCATTTTCATCCACATGTCGTTGGATAAGATCCACAAAATCTTTTCCGAACCGCCTGGCTTTTCCGGCTCCCACTCCAGGCATATTCTGGAGCTCGTCCAAGGTCACGGGATAATAAGTGGACATGGCCTCCAGTGAGGGATCCTGAAAAATCACAAAGGGAGGAAGGTTCTTCTTCTTCGAAATCTTTTTGCGCAAATCTTTTAGCATGGAAAATAAAACGGTATCCACTGCAGCAGTTCCTCCGCCTGACCGCGTTTCTTCTTCCATTTCATCGTAATCGTGGTCGCGGGCAATCATTATGCTGTAGGGCTTTTCAATATACTGAAGCCCTTTCTCGGTCAACTTCAGAAGTCCGTAGCTTTCAATGTCTTTGGTAATGAGTCCCGCTACCAGTGCCTGGCGGGTAACCGCATGCCAAAACTTCTCATCTTCTTCACCGCCACATCCGAAGATGTCCAGCTCGTGGTGATGGTAGGATTTTATAATGCTGGTAACCTTTCCTATCATTACCTGAATGATGTGTTCTGTTTTAAATCGCTCTTTAAGCTCATTGACAACTTTCAACAGCTTAACGATGTGGTCTTTCCCTTCGAATTGTTCCTTGGGATGGACGCAGTTGTCGCAGGTGCTGCAATTCTCCTCGGTATAGGTCTCTCCAAAATAGTGGAGCAGCATTTTGCGGCGGCATACAGATGATTCAGCGTATGCAACGGTCTCCAACAGTAACTGTTTTCCAATCTCCTGCTCTGCCAGTGGCTTCCCCTGCATAAATTTTTCCAGTTTCTGAATGTCCTTGTAGCTGTAAAAAGCGATGCAACGGCCTTCTCCTCCATCACGACCGGCACGCCCCGTTTCCTGGTAATATCCTTCCAGACTTTTGGGAATGTCGTAGTGAATTACAATGCGTACATCCGGTTTATCAATTCCCATTCCGAAAGCAATGGTGGCCACTATTACGTCAATCTCTTCCATCAGGAATTTATCCTGATTGCCTGAGCGGGTGGCTGCATCCATCCCTGCATGGTAAGGGAGGGCCTTTATGCCGTTTACCACCAGTGTTTCCGCCAGTTCTTCCACCTTTTTCCGGCTCAGACAATAGATAATGGCTGATTTACCGGTATTTTCTTTCAGTATTTTAATGATTTCACGGGTGGCATTGACTTTTGGTCTAACCTCATAGAACAGATTTGCTCTGTTGAAAGAAGATTTATAAACGTGGGCATTTAACATACCCAGGTTTTTCTGTATGTCGTGCTGAACTTTGGGGGTTGCAGTTGCTGTCAGAGCAATTACCGGTGCATCTCCTATTTCGCTGATGATGGGACGTATGCGGCGGTATTCCGGGCGAAAATCATGTCCCCACTCCGAAATACAGTGGGCTTCATCCACTGCGTAGAAGGATATTTTTACCTGCTTCAGAAACTGGATATTGTCCTCTTTGGTCAGAGATTCCGGAGCAACATATAATAGACGTGTTTTTCCGGAAATAACATCATCTTTAACTTGCTGGATGGCTGACTTGGTCAATGATGAGTTCAGAAAATGAGCTATTCCGTCATCTTCGCTGAAATTGCGCATGGCGTCCACCTGATTTTTCATCAGGGCAATCAGGGGAGATATGATGATGGCCGTTCCGTCCAGAATAAGTGCCGGAAGCTGGTAACATAAAGATTTACCACCCCCTGTGGGCATCAGCACAAAAGTGTCGTTCCCGTCCAGAACGTTTTGAATGATCGCTTCCTGGTTTCCTTTAAATGTGTCGAAACCAAAATGGCGTTTTAAATAACTGCTAAGGTCAACTTGCTTAGTCATAACAAATTCGAACTATTCATAATTTTTCAACACAAAATCAGTCTGTTAATGCTCCTTTTTCCTTTTTTGACCCACAAAGCAAACAAATTTAATGGATTATTTAGAAATTCGATAGGTTCAACTGATTTTTATAGTCTTTTTTACTTTTTTATAGGTTAGGTATATTCTCTTTGCCCTTTTCAGAGTTAATTCTTATTGAAGGTATAAAATAACCTCAGTAAAAACAAATTATTTAGAAAGTGTTTTTATCTTCGCAATCAAGTTTAACTGATCAGAGAACAGATAAAAATGGGAAAAACTGACCGGGAAGAAATGTCCTTTTTGGAGCATCTTGAAGAGCTCAGATGGCATTTGGTGCGATCTTTTTTATACATCTTTGTTTTTGCGATTCTGGCGTTTGTTTTCAAGAATATTGTTTTCGATGTTATTTTGCTGGGGCCCGGAAATCCAGATTTTTTCACCAACCAATTGCTTTGCGGACTTGCTGCAGATTTCAACCTTCCGATGCTTTGTATAAATAAGGAGCAACTTTCTTTGCAGAATATCAATATGACAGGGCAGTTTACGACTCACTTATGGATATCCTTTCTTGCAGGAGTTATCGTTGCTTTTCCGTTGATTTTCTGGGAGTTCTGGCGGTTTATTAAGCCGGCTCTGTATAAAGAGGAAGTTCAGCACAGCAGGGGTGCCATTTTCTTTGCCTCTATCCTTTTCAGCATCGGCATTCTTTTTGCTTATTATGTGATTAGCCCTTTGTCTGTTCATTTTTTGGGGAACTATCAGGTAAGCGAGAAGGTGGAAAATATTGTGAATCTGGGGTCGTACATTGGTACCGTTTCTTCTATTATTCTGGCCAGTGGTATTTTGTTTGAACTACCCATGTTTATCTATTTTATGAGCAAGGTTGGGTTGGTAACTGCCGATACATTGAAGAAGTATCGGAGACATTCCATTGTCGTGACTTTGGCGTTGGCAGCGATTATTACTCCGCCTGACGTGATTAGTCAGATACTGGTATGTCTGCCATTGATTTTGCTTTATGAAGCAGGCATAATGATTGCAAGGGGTGTGGAGAAGAAAAAACAAAAAGAACTGGCCCGTCAGGGTTAAAACAGTTATTTTATGGAAGAGCACAAGATGAAATTACATACGGATACGCTCGTTAAGAGGTATCGCAACCGAACAGTGGTTAAAGGGGTGTCGGTAGAGGTGAATCAGGGAGAAATCGTGGGTTTGCTGGGGCCTAATGGAGCCGGTAAAACAACTACCTTCTATATGATCGTGGGGTTGATTACCCCTAACGATGGTAAGATTTTTCTGGACCAGGAGGAAATTACCAATGAACCTGTTTATCGCCGTGCCCAGAAGGGTATTGGCTACCTGGCCCAGGAAGCCAGTGTTTTTCGAAAGCTTAGCGTGGAAGATAATATCAGGGCAGTTCTGGAAATGACCAGTTACTCCAAAGAGTATCAGAAGCAACGTCTGGAAGAGCTAATCAGTGAGTTTGGACTTGGACACATTCGAAAAAGCCTGGGAATCCAGTTGTCCGGAGGTGAACGGAGAAGAACTGAAATCGCAAGGGCCCTTGCCATCAATCCCAGTTTTATTTTACTGGATGAGCCCTTTGCCGGTGTCGACCCCATTGCGGTGCGGGACATTCAGGAAATTGTTGCACGTCTGAAATATAAAAATATCGGAATACTGATAACCGACCACAATGTTCACGAAACGTTGTCAATCACTGATCGTGCCTATTTGCTGTTTGAAGGAGATATTCTTAAAGCTGGTTCAGCAGAGGAACTTGCCGAAGATCCCGATGTAAGAAGAGTTTATCTTGGCGATGACTTTGAGTTAAAACGCCGGAACTTTGATCATGCAAAGAACTCCTGATCCGGATTGCAAGAAAAATGATTTTTTTCTTGGAAATTGAAATAAAATAACCGTACTTTGCAACCGCAAAATCAGGCGGACGTGGCGTAATTGGTAGCCGCGCTAGATTTAGGATCTAGTGCCGAGAGGCGTGTGGGTTCGAGTCCCTCCGTCCGCACAAGTAAGGAAATATAACCGCCTTGGGTGACCGTTGGTCGCAAAAGGCGGTTTTTTTAATGGTATGGTTTCCCGAAAAACAGGTTAAAATAATGAAAAATTGTCCGGTCGGAGTTTTCTGGTTTGGCAACTTGTAAATGCTTCATTATCTTTGCACTCGTTTTTGTCTGACCCGAGAGCTTTTGTGTTCCCGTTTTTTTGACATTACGGCCTTATTAGTAGTTTTTCGAAACCGATCAACTGTAGGTTTTCTTTTTGATAACGGTGGTTGGTTTAATGTTGGCTAAAAATTGAAAATTGTTTTCACATGAACATTGAGAAAGAACAAATTGATGATTTGAATGCCGTTGTGCATATCACCCTTGAGAAGGACGATTATGAACCACGGGTAGAAAATGTCCTGAAAGATTACAGAAAGAAAGTGAATATGCCCGGATTTCGTCCCGGAAAGGTTCCTGCCAGTCTGGTGAAAAAGATGTATGGTAAGGCCGTTTTGGTTGATGAAATCAATAAACTGGTTTCTGAAAATCTTTCCTCTTATATTACAGAGAATAAACTTGACATTCTTGGTGAACCGTTGCCTTCAGAGAAGCAACAAACCATCGACTTTGATAATGATGAGCAGTTTAAGTTTTCATTCGACCTTGGCTTGACTCCCGAGGTGGAGGTGAAACTTACCAAGCGAGAAAAACTGCCTTTCTACAATATTGAGGTGACTGATGATATGCTGGATGGTCAGAAGAAAAATGTGACCAGTCGCTTTGGTACTACAGAGCCACGTGAAGAAGCCGGCGAGAAAAGTATGCTGAAGGGAGACTTTGTGCAGCTCGATCAGAAGGGAGAACCCATGGAAGATGGTATCAAGGCTGAAGATGCTGTGATGTCCACGGCTATTATAAAAACAGAGAAAGAGAAAAAGAAGATTGTTGGTGCCAAAGTGGGTGATGAGATCGTTTTCGAACCAAAGAAGGCGTTCCCCAACGATACAGAAATTTCTTATTTGCTTAAAATTTCCAAAGAAGAAGCTGCAGAGCTTGCCGGAAAATTCAGGTTTACGGTTAAGGAAATTACCGAATATGTTGATCCTGAGTTGAACCAGGAGCTTTTTGATAAGATTTTTGGTCCCGGAAAAGTAACCAATGAAGAGGCGTTTACTGCTCAGGTGAAAGAAGATCTGGAGAATACGCTGAAAATGGAATCTGAGTATAAATTTACGCTCGATGCCAAAGAAAAGTTGATGGGTAAAGTGGATATGAAGCTTCCTGAAGACTTCCTGAAGCGTTGGATTAAGGCAACAAATCAGAATAAAGAAGAGCAGGATTTTACTGATGAGCAAATCGATCAGGAAATGCCTCGTTTCCTCGAGGATCTTAAGTGGCAGATTGTTCGTAATCAGCTAATTAAAGAGAATGAGTTGAAGGTTGAGCAACAGGACGTAATTGATTTTGCCAAGAAATCTGCTAAGCTGCAGTTTATGCAATACGGCCTTAACAATGTTCCCGATGAGCACATCGAAAGCTATGCCATGGATATGCTGAAAAATGAAGATCAGCAACGAAGCATGGCCGAAGGTGCCATCAACGATAAAGTGATGGACTTTGTGAAAGAAGCCGTTAAGGTGGAAGAGAAAGAAGTTTCAAGAGACGAATTCAACAAACTGTTTGAAAAAAGTCAAAAGAAATAGTAATAACAGACTCTCCGTTACTCACCTGAGTATGGCTGAGAGCTGATTGTTTTAACCTGGAAATATTTCTGTCGCCGGAAACTTTTAGTTTTTTCGATGGTTATGTTTTCAGGTTAAAATTTTTTCGGGGGGACAGATGAGGTATTTACGATGTCTCAAAATATTTCGGAACAATCCCCGTAAGGTTTGTTTGAGTGAACCAAATTATTTCTAATTTAGCAAGTTGTTAAACTCAAAACAGAAAATATGATTGATCCAAAAGATTTTCAGAAATATGCTACCAAACATATGGGTATTAATAGTTTGGTGTTGGATAAATACACGGCAATTACCAGTAGCTACATCTCACCTACCATTATTGAGGAGCGCCAGTTAAATGTGGCCAGTATGGATGTGTTTTCACGCTTGATGATGGACCGGATAATCTTTCTGGGTGTACCCATTGACGATTATGTAGCCAATATTATTCAGGCTCAGCTGCTGTATCTCGATTCAGTGGATTCCACCAAAGACATCAGTATTTATTTTAATACTCCCGGAGGTTCGGTGCATTCAGGACTGGGGATTTACGATACCATGCAGTTTATCTCTTCGGATGTACAAACCATTTGTACTGGAATGGCTGCAAGTATGGGTGCTGTGCTTCTGACAGCCGGTGCCAAAGGGAAACGTTCTGCGTTAACTCATTCGCGCATAATGATTCATCAGCCCATGGGAGGAGCTCAGGGACAAGCTTCTGACATTGAGATTACCGCCCGTGAGATTTTAAAGCTGAAGAAAGAGTTGTATGAGATTATTGCCGAGCATTCAGGAAATACAGTGAAGAAGGTTGAGAAAGACTCAGACCGTGACTACTGGATGACTGCTGAAGAGGCTCAGAAGTACGGGATGATTGATGAAGTTCTGAAACGTACCAAAGACAAAAAGTAATTTTTAAATGGCTTAAGCTTGAATCGTCCATGAATTTTTGAATGTTGCATTTGATTTTTTGTGGATAATTCAGGTTGAACCTGTTTTTTCAGGGGCTGTGTAATAAAGGAAGTAGAGGAAATAGTTTTATGGATAAGTGTTCATTTTGCGGGAGAAGCAGGAAAGATACAAATTTGCTGGTAGCCGGAATTTCCGGACATATCTGCGACAGTTGTATAGAACAGGCGCATTCTATCTTGGAAGAGGAAATGAAAAAGAAGAGTTCTTTCGATGTGGGAGAACTTAAGTTGTTAAAGCCGGCTGAAATTAATTCTTTTCTGAATCAATACGTGATTGGTCAGGACGAAGCAAAGAAGTACCTGTCCGTTGCTGTTTACAATCACTATAAACGATTGTTGCAAAAGGACGATGGTGACGAGGTAGAGATTGAGAAATCCAATATTATCCTTGTAGGTGAAACCGGTACCGGAAAGACTTTGTTGGCCCGGACCATTGCCCGGATGTTGCATGTTCCTTTTACCATTGTAGATGCTACAGTTCTTACTGAGGCCGGATATGTGGGAGAGGATATTGAGAGCATTCTCAGCCGTTTGCTTCAGGCTGCCGATTACAATACTCAGGCCGCTGAAAAGGGAATCGTTTTCATTGATGAGATAGACAAAATTGCCCGCAAAAGTGACAACCCCTCCATAACCCGCGATGTGTCGGGCGAGGGTGTTCAGCAGGGTTTGCTGAAGTTGCTGGAAGGATCGGTTGTCAATGTACCACCTCAGGGGGGGCGCAAGCATCCCGACCAGAAAATGATTCCTGTGGATACCAAGAATATCCTCTTTATTTGTGGTGGAGCATTTGACGGGATTGACCGGAAAATTGCCCAGCGACTGAATACTAAAGTGGTTGGTTACTCAGCCAGTCGTGACAAGGAGAATATTGATGAAAGCAACCTGCTGCAATACATTGCTCCCCAGGACTTGAAATCATTTGGATTGATTCCTGAGATAATTGGACGTCTTCCGGTGTTGACTTACCTCAATCCATTGGACAGAGGAACTTTGCGCAGAATTTTGGTTGATCCTAAAAATTCTATCATCAAACAGTACAAAAAACTTTTTGAGATTGACGGAATTGAGCTGGAGTTCGAAGAGGATGTGTTGGATTATATTGTGGACAAAGCTGTTGAGTTTAAACTCGGGGCACGTGGATTGAGATCTATTTGCGAAACCATTATGATCGATCATATGTTTCATACACCATCCAAAAAGACTAAAAAACTTACCATTAAACTCGACTTTGCCATGGAACGCATTGAACGGGTGAATATGGGACGACTGAAAGCCAGTTGAGCGGAATGTTGTTTAACATGGAAAATAAAAAACCGGTGTGAGCAGGCCTCACACCGGTTTTGTTTTCTTCACTCTGATTGTTAATCTTCAATTCGTATCTCAGTGGTTAATTCCATTGCCTTTTTGTAAACTTCCGATACACCGCAGTATTTCTCTTCTGATAAACTTACCGCTTTTTCAATTTTGTCTTTGGGGAGATCTTTCCCTTTGAATGTATAGATTACATGCATTTTGTCGTAATGCTTCGGATGTTCTTCAGTCATGTTGGATTCTACTGTTACATTAAAATCCTCCAATTGTACACGCATTTTTTTCAGAATCGAAACAACATCCATTCCCGTACACCCGGCGAGGGCGAGCAACATTAGCGGTTTAGGACGAATTCCTTTATTTTCGCCTCCTACAGAAGGGTCAGCATCCAATACAACCTTGTGGCCGTTCATTTCTGTTTCGAACGACATATTTCCGGTCCAGTTCAGGTCTAATGATGTCTTCATATTATCTGTTTTTAAGTTTTCAATGGATTGTTTATATTAGTGATAAAGTTGACCAATTTCAAGAAAATCGTATCAGTAAAACAAAGGAAATGTTTTTATGTTTACGTATAAACATATCTACATTTTACGATTTTAGTGCAAATATAATCTTTCTTTTTATATTTGTATTGGGTAATGACAGATGTCACTGTTGACAACGGGATGTGTTCTTTTGGGAAATGGGCTAATTGGTTGTGGTGAACGTGTTTATGTCCTGTTGAGATGCAGACGGATTGCTTGTTGTTATTGTTTGCTTCAGGTATGAAGTGTTTTATGTTTCGGAGTTATCGGAGGTTAGAATTGATATAATATCCCTTATAAACAGCACCACCAAATTGGTTACACAAAAAAATCCACGAGAAATGAAAAGATCCCAGGAACAAGTTAACGTTGAAGAAATTGATCTGAAATCCTTTGGTATATTTAATGGCCTCACAGATGCCGAAATAGAATCACTCAGTCAGAGTCTTGTTTGTACGAGTCACAAGCGAGGATCTATTATATATGATGAGGGCAGCAGGATTAATGGCTCCTATATAGTGGCCGGAGGTGTATTGAAAATTTATAAAACCGGTTTCGATGGAAAAGAACAAATCATTCGTTTTGCCAAAGGTGGGGATTTAATCGGATTTCGCTCCATTGTAAGTGATGAATTGGCCTGCACTACCGCACGAGTGATTCAGGATGCTGTTTTGTGCTATGTTCCCGGTGATACCATTACCAGTTTTATCAAAGGAAATCCTGAATTTGCCATGGCTCTGATGCGGCTGACCTGTCGGGAACTGGGGGAATCGAATAAATTCCTCACCGATATTGCTCAAAAAACCGTTCGTGAGCGCCTGGCTGAAGTGCTTTTACTCCTCATGGATACCTTTGATCTGGATGAAGAGCATACCCTTAAAATTTCACTAACCCGGGAAGAGCTGGCCAATATGGTTGGAACGGCCACTGAGTCTGTCATCAGGCTCTTATCTGAATTTAAAGCCGATAATCTTATTGAGCTGAACGGACGAAAAATTAAATTGTTGAACATCCCCAAACTTATTAAGATTGGCAATGTTTATGTGTAATTTTCCCTGGGGCGTTGCCCCAGGCTATTGCTTCCAGGCCTTTGGCCTGTTGGAATATGGTTTCAGAGTGGACATGTTTTATCCCCCAAAAGGTTTAACAACCATAAGGGAAATGCATTTTTTTACTTCATAAATCTCAGTCCGAGATGAAACGTAGTTTTGTAACGGGGTATGGTATCCGTCTTGAAGTGGCATAAGCACCCTAATCCCAAATATGCTGCTCATCATAGTCAATATTGTAATTTTTCAAGAACTTGCGAAGCTGCCAAAACGGAGTCCCGATTCTTCGGGATGAGTATTTTGGCAGCAGGCGTAACGAAGCATGTGGTACGTTATGGACAGACACTATTCAAACAAAGTAATTTTCAGAGGAGGAATAGGTAGGTCTTTTGTACCTCTGGAAAAACCCTGCCTGGTTGTTTCTGATATTACCGGTAAAGGTTTGATTTCTGTCGCTTCCAAAGCAGATAATACTGCAGCTCCCGTTGGTGTGAAGAGCTCTGTCTCAATAGGCCCCTCCTGAGCCGGTATTTTGTTGTTTTTGATCATTACAGTTGTTGCAGGGGCCGGAACTTTTAGTGTGCCATGCGAAAAACTAATGGACCCGCCACCCCAACTTACCGGAGCTGAGAGTATTGCTTTTACAGGTGCCTGAAGATCCTGTAAGCCCATCACTGCTCCCATTACATCAATTAAAATGTCCTGAGCTTCGTGCAACCAGGCTTCGGGCTCTTCATGGTCATGATGATGGTGATGATCTGAACCGTGTGTGTGGTGGTGCCCGTGATGATGGTCCTCCATATCAAATTCGAAAGTCTCATGCGCCTCTTTTTCTGCTTTAATGAGGTGGTTCAGCATTCGAAATCCAAACTCACGATAGGTCGGAAGAACTCCAAAATCTTCAAAGAGGTGCTCCAGCAGGTGTATGGCCCGGTGACTGGACAGATGCCCGTGGTGATGCTCAACTTCTATAAACAGTCTGCTTGAACCGTCACTGGTTTTCCGATGCCCTACAAAAGCTCTTCCCAGTTTTTCAGCGGCAGCTTGCATCGCTGTGGTTACTTTTTCTGCATCTGCACCTGCATCAATGAGTGCTGCGGCAAACATGTCGCCGGCAATTCCGCCTTCGGGAGATATATAAAGTTGCATAATTTATTTGTTTTTTGCGATTAAACCGGAGACAACAGCAGCTCTGATGCCTCCGTCTATATTTACTACTGTGAGATTTGGAGCACATGATGCCAGCATTGATGTCAGTGCTGCCTCTTTAGCCCTGAAGCCATATCCTACTGATGTGGGCACCCCGATTACCGGCAGCGGAACCAAAGAGGAGACAAACGGAGCAAGAGCTCCTTCCATTCCGGCCACAACTACCACGGCCGAGACATTGTTTTTCATCCCTTCCATGACTGCATCCAATACTCTGGTAGGATGAGCAATGCCTCTGTCTTCAAATACAAGGGGGGTTACACCCAGCGCTTCCAGAGCCAGAGCACATTCGGCAGTCACCGGATGGTCTGCCGCCCCTGCGCTGATAACCAGGATATTGCCGCGCTGATCAGGCAGGTCGCCAATGGCCAAAAGTAATGGGGTTTCCCGAATGTGAAAACGATCTTTGAAGTGCTCAGAGAGGACTTTGTGGTGCGGGCTTCGGGAAATGAGTATCCGGGAATGCTCTGAAAGAAAAGCTTCCGCCATTTCAATGGTTTGTTCTTCCGTTTTGTATTCACCATAGATTATTTCAGGGATGTTAATACGTGCTCCGCGGTTAACATCGGCAATATAATTCCGGGCAGTCTCCATCCACTCCAGTGAAAAATGTTTTCGTGCTTCATCGCGCGACATTTCGCCTTTGGATATCTGATCGTATAATTCGTCAAATGTCATAAACCAAGTTTTTTATCAAATGCATTTTTTCGAGCCCCTTCCAGATCAAGAGTAACAAAGGTTGAAATCTGTTTTCCGGTTTTCACGATTTTTTCCCGGAATTTGGGTTCAATTAGTTGTAAAAATGTTGCCTGATTCCGGCATTCTATGCGTAAGTGTTCTTCATCATCCAGACGACAGCGCAGGTGGTGGTCACCGGTGGTTTTGAGTATGTCCTGTTCTATTTTCCGGAGAACCTCGAGTTTCTCAGCAGTAATTTCTACATGATAGTTAAATCTTGTGGCCAGACAACCCTCCATGTTGGCAATTACCGGATCAGCACCAAGGGTAATGGCCAGTTCCCGGGCTTGTTCTTTAGTGATATGAAGTTCTGCCAGGGGTGATTTTACCCCACCCTTGCGAAGAGCTTTTACTCCCGGACGGTAGTTGTTGCTGTCTGATGCATTGGTTCCATCAAAAACGGGTGCATCTTTGCGGGTAATAACGGGATGGATGATTTGCCCCTTGCAATGGTAACACCGGTCAACCGGATTTTTAAGTATATTTTTATGTGGTTTCATCTGAATAATTTCCAGATTTTGACATCCCAGATTGGCAGCTTGTTGCCTGATATCTTTTTCTGTTACTCTGTTGAATCCATTGTCAATCCATACCGGAACTACATCCAGCCCTGCTTTCATTGCACATCCCAAAATGGCACTGCTGTCAAATCCACCCGAAAACATCAGGTAGAAACGGTTGTTTTTTTTCAGATGGTTGATTAACAGGTCTTTCATGCCATATCTTTTGCATGGTTAGTAATGTGCAATTTAGTAAAAATTATGCACAGCCACAGAGGAGGGGAGAGGAGTATAAAGTGAACAGAATGATGATTCGTATGTTTTTACTTCTGAGTAGGTTAGTGAAATATAAATGTCGGGTTTGGCAGATTTAAAAAAAAGTTGAACTTTTGCTTTTTTGTTTTTACGACATTTTATGGCAGTAAATAGCCAATACAAAATCCTCCCTGTCCCGTAAACAAACTTTCGCCTGATTTTATCAGGCATAACCAAAACAATCAAAAAATGGAACAAAACGGTTACATAGGGTTAGTGAAGTCCGCTTTGGAGAATTACTCTGAATTGCCGGCCTTTAGTGACTTTAAAGGTGATACCATCACCTTCCGTGAAGTTGGGAAGTACCTTTATCGTTGCCACAGAGTTTATAAAGCTCTTGGCATTAAAGAAGGTGATAAAGTAGCCTTGATTGGACGGAATTCCACCAATTGGGCGCTTTCATATCTGGGTGCTGTGACTTATGGAACAGTGGTAGTTCCTATTCTTCCGGATTTTAGTCCTTCGGATATTAACCATATAGTGAATCATTCGGGATCTGTGTTGTTGTTTACCACAGATAATATATTTGAGAAGATTGATGAGACCAAAATGCCCGGTTTAAAGGGTATTGTATCGGTAAATGACTTCTCTGTACTGGTGGATAACCATGGGAAAGTACAAAAAGCGGTGGAAAAAGCCCGTCAGGATGTTAATGATCTTGGTGACAAATTCAATGTGAGTAAAATTAAATTCTTTGAACCAAAATCTGAAGACCTGATGGTTTTGTCATACACTTCAGGAACTTCCGGATTTTCTAAAGGTGTGTTGTTGCCTCACCGGAGCATTTGGTCCAATGTCCAATATGCGCGTGAAACCTTTGATGTGGTTCCCGGAGAGCGGTTTGTTTCTTTTCTGCCACTGGCACATGCCTATGGTTGTTTGTTTGAATTTTTATGGCCATTTACAGAGGGATGTCATATTACCTTTTTATCCCGCACTCCCTCTCCTGCCATTATCACTGAAGCTTTTCGAAAAGTTAAGCCCCATTTGATTCTGTCGGTACCGTTAATTCTTGAGAAGATTTTTAAGAAACAGATTCTTCCCAAATTGGAGAAGGGATCCATGAAAGCTTTGCTGAAGGTGCCGATTTTGAACAAGGTGGTATATGGGAAAATTAAAGAGCGACTAGTGGAGGTGTTTGGTGGTGAATTTCGCGAGATGATTGTTGGTGGGGCTGCCCTAAATAAGGACGTCGAATTGTTCTTAAGAAAAATCGGTTTCCCACTTACCATCGGTTACGGGATGACAGAGTGCGGACCCCTTATTAGTTATGCTCCATGGAATGGTACCAAAGCTCACTCGGCCGGCCGGATTGTTAACCGAATGGAGGTTAAAATTGATTCTGACGACCCTTGCAACAAGGTGGGTGAGATTATGGTCAAAGGGGATAATAATATGGTCGGTTACTATAAAAACAAACAAGCCACCGATGAAATGATTGATGCCGACGGATGGCTTCATACCGGCGACCTTGGCGTGATAGATAATGATAACTTCATTTTTATCAAAGGACGTAGTAAGAACATGATTCTTGGGGCATCGGGTCAGAATATTTATCCTGAAGAGATTGAGGCCGTGATTAATAACAAGGAGTATGTTCAGGAATGTCTTGTGAGGGATGATGATGGTAAAATTGAGGCTTTGGTTTATCCGGATTATGAAGCTGTGGATGCTCAGAATCTTGGAGACGATGACATTGAAAATATTTTGCAGAATATAAAAAAGGAAGTGAATCAGGAGCTTCCTGCCTTTATGAACATCTCAAAAATTGTGCTCTTCCCCGAAGAGTTTGAGAAAACACCCAAAAAGAGTATTAAGCGATATAAATATATGTCGTAATATCGTTCTGAAGGTTACAATCCATTAACCTGGTTTATAGGGTCTGATATAAAAGGGTGGTTTTTACGCATAATCGGTAAAAACCACCCTTTTTGTGTAAAGAGTTTATTGTAGGTGTTGCAGTCAGCTCCCTTCCCGAATGTAAATGTTTCCACTTATGGTTTCGAGTTCGATGTTATCTTTTCCGCCGTTAAGAGAAGCTTCCATATCTATTCCCACAATGGGTGTGTTGGGTTTTTCCTGATTTAGAGGTAAGTCCGTAAACACTTCGCCGGAAATGGATTTGAGGTAAAACTTCAATGATCTTTCAGGGTTGATACTTAGGTCAATAAAACCACTGATTGATCGGATCCTGAGGGCGGCTTCATGTCGGGTGATTTCTACATTTCCGTTTATTGTTTCAAATGTAAGCGGGCATTTGGCAGGTAAACGGAGCACCCCATAAATATCTGCATTGATGTTTTTCTTAATCAGGATTGAGCTTCTTACCTCAATTCGATGTTTGGTTTTACTTATTTCCAGTTCGTACTTGTCATTGTTTTTGTTGTCATCGATGTTGACACTTATTTCGAGGACGATTTCATTTCGGTTCCAAGATTCGATTTTCACTGAATCCAGAATGTTCATGTCAATATGCAGTTCCTGTTCCGGATTCCATTCCATTTTTTCGTTGATTATGCGCTGCCCCTTGCCGGCAATGGATGGAATGATTATGAGAAGAACGAATATTATTTTTAGCATGATAGTTAGGTTTTAAACGATTATTTGTTTCTAAAGTAGATGTTTCCGCTGATACTTTGCAATATTAGAGAGGTACCGCCTCCATTTATTTTTCCGCTGGTTTTCTGTCCGATCCCTGAAATTTGAGCCAACTCTCCCGCTCTGGGATCTTTATTCTTGTTTGGTTTCTCTTTTTCAATTTCGAAACCGGAATAAATCTTTCCGGAAACCGACATTAGCTTTACCTCTGCCTTGGTATTGGAAGGCATTGCTAAATCAATCAGTCCACTGATGCTGATGATGGACGACGGGGCTTCCTGATTCAGATCAGAAAAACTGCCTTCTATGTTACCGCTAATGGAGTGGAAAACAGTGGGGCCGGTAATGTTGGAAAATTTGATGTCCCCTGAGAGCGTTTTTACTTCTAAGGAATTCTTAAGTCCCCGGATTTCCACTAATTGACCGGAAAATGGATTGGTTAGATCAACTGACACTTCTACCTCAGGTGGCAGGAAAATGGTGTAGTTCCCGGTGGCGTCAAATTGGTTTGGGCCTGAAATGGTGACATTGCTACCCGATTGAACTAGTGAAAGTCCCAGTCCGGTATTGTCATAGCTGGAGGTGACAGGTTTCAGCCCACGGGTCCGCTCATCTTCCACTATTTCTGACGGTTCTTTGTCGGTTTCTATTTTGAAAACATTGTTCTGACTCTGTTCGATCAGAAGAGTACCCGGAATTTTCTCTATCAGCACTTTTCTTATATTCGGAATTTTTGTTTCGTACTGATTTTGTGACAGTCCTGTCTGCCAGGCCAGCCAAAAGATGATGATGACCAATATTGTATGTTTCATCCGTTTAAAATTTTGTAATTATCTGATAAAAAACTAATTAAAATTTTGAGAACGAATGGAACCGCTTCGCTCTCGCATAATATTTTTTAAACATATTCTTTGGTGATAATTATGCTTGAAAAATATCATGCTCGTTTCATTGTGTTTAATTTTCAGGTTAATGTTTGAGTCCGGCCGGGAACCCTTGTGTTTGTTGTGCTCTCGAAAAATTTTGCTTTCTTATAGTAAGACTGTAAGAGCTTCTTCAGCTTCTTTTTTAACCATCTCGTGAGTTTTCTCGTCATGCGAAAAGTCTTGAAGTGTAGGTACCATGCTTCGTTCATGGAACTGTACCAGCATTTTTATCAGGACAATTTGCAGCATCGGATCGGATTGTTGTTGGAGAGATTGCGCCAGTTTTGTACGTACCTCCTGGTGTACGGCAAATTGATGTAAGGCATTAGCTGCTGCAAGACGTACGTTCACACTGGGATCGTGATTCAGGGTTTCCAGAAGTATGTTGGTAACTTCAGGGGATGGTCCGGATATCTGTTCGGCATATTGTACTGCTTTCAAACGGTCACTGGGTGAGTCATTTTTTATGAGGGCGGTCATCAGAACCTGCCGCATTTGACTTACCTGATTTTCCAGATGTGCAATTGAGGAAGTGTCCGAATCAGTCTTGCTTTGGAACAACAGTACGGTGGCAGCACCGGCTAAAAAAATGATAATTGCGGCAGCAATTTTTTTCCACGAAAAGTCCACGGTAATTGTAATGGATTGTTTTTGTGGTTTGTGTTGCTTTTCCAACATTTGCCGGAACCTTCTTTCTGCGTCTGTCGGTGGATCTATCAATGGGGTATGTTCTATCTGTAAATGAAGGGTCCTGATTTCCTGGAGTTCGTCAAGGCAATCACTGCAATCATTCAAATGTGCTTCTACCATTTTGCTTTCTTCCGGAGTAAGTGCATTGTCCAGATAGGCAGTGAGAAGCGCGTTTATTTGGGTGTTATTGCATTTCATGGTATCTGTCTTTTGGTAGTCAATGATCCGCTTTTTCAAAGTAGAGATCTCTTAATTTTTTCAGAGCTCTGTGCATCTTTACTTTTATGGCTCCAACTGTCGTTCCTGTGATTTCGGCAATGTCTTCATACTTCATTCCCTGGAAACGGCTGAGACTTATTAGTTCACGATCCTGCGGAGGAATTTTTTCAAGTGCTTTGTAAAGGGCCTTTATCCTCTCTTCCTCTTCAGAATCTATTGTTTGACGCTCACTTATATTTAAAAGGATGGCAGGTAGCTCCTGTTCGGGATGTCGTTTTCTGGTTTCAAAGTGGCGTCGCATAATGTTTCGGGCAATGGTAAACATCCATTTTCGAAAACCTGCTTTTTCTCTGTAACTATCTTTGTACTTTAGGATTCGATAGAACACCTGTTGTGTAAGGTCTTCACTATGGTGATATTCTACCCCCGTCTGCAAAAAGAAGTTGAACAGATGCTTGTGATGCCGTTTAAATAAGAGGCTCAGAGCGTCGATGTTTCCCTGTTTTACTTCCAGCATTATGTCTTCATCGGATAGCCAATCCATCTTTTGATTGTTGGTTTGTGTGTTTAAATATCCTTAAAGGTAGAAAAGGTTACACATGTTTTGATACTTTTATAAATTGCTTTTATTTCTTTAGCCTGTTTACACCTTACTTTTTTTATGGATATGGCACGCTATGGGATGTCATCAATATACTTCTGTATTTAAAATTTTATGTGTTATGGAATCATCAGTAATAGAAATCATTACATTGGTCGAAAATCTTGCTTATCAGCAGGGGACCAAGGGGGAACACGGACTTTCATTTGTTGTGCGAACCGGAGGCAGGCAAATCTTATTTGATACGGGGCAGAGTGATTTGCTGGTGCACAATGCCAGGAGAATGAATGTGGATTTATCGGCCATTGATGCGGTAGTCATCAGTCACGGCCATTATGACCATACGGGAGGCCTCCCTGCTTTTTTTGAATTAAATGATCATGCACCGGTTTGGTTGAAGTCGAAAGCATTTGATGAAAAAATGTCTAAGAGCACCGGTACGCCTCGTTTTATAGGGCTGGATCCTGATGTTGCTGAACGTTACAGAAGTCGTTTTCGGACCGTTGATGAAATCACGGAGGTTGCCCCCGGCTTAAAGATTGTTCCTGATATTGGGAGTTATTATGGATTTGAGCAACCGTCACAATCTATGCTCATAAAGCACGGAAAAACATTAAGTGCCGATCTCTTTGAGGATGAGCTTTTTATGGTTTTTGAGCATTCGGAAAAGCTGGTTGTTTTTGCCGGATGTGCACATCGGGGGATAGGTAATATTTGTCGTTCGGCCATGAATCTAACCGGACGGAATCATATTCAACTGGTTTTGGGCGGGACTCACCTAAAGGGGGCCTCCAGAGGGAGGATCTCAAAAACGGTAGATGCTTTTAAAGACCTGCAGGTGGAACATTTCGGACTTTGTCATTGTACCGGGTTGCCTGCTTTTATGGAGTTTTCCCGTGTTTTTGAGGAGAAAGTGCGTTATGCTCATGTGGCTTCCCGTTTCGAGCCATTTGATTAGTCTTTTTATTTTCTCCGATAATTGATGTATGAATAGTGAAGCCCGTTTTTGGGGTCTTCAAACGGGCCTTCTTTGCTTTCGACACCCCATTTTTCAGAACTGATTTCCGGGAACCAGGTATCTATTTCATCAAACCGGTGGTGAATAAGGGTAAGAATTATCTTGTCGGCAAGGGGAAAGAATATCTGGTAGATTTCACCTCCGCCGATCACAAATACTTTTTCATCCGGACGGACCACTTCTTTTAAATTATGTGGATCGGAAATCACATCACACCCCTGAACTGAAAAGTCAGGATTCCGGGAGATTACGATATTGCGCCTGTTTGGCAATGCTCCTTTTGGAAGTGCTTCAAAGGTTTTTCGCCCCATCACAATGGTATTACCTGTGGTTATTGCTTTAAAGCGTTTTAAATCAGCACTGATAAAAGCCGGTTGATCTCCGTCTATCCCGATCCCGTTGTTCTCGTCAGCCGCTACAATAAGTGATATTTTCATTTTTGGGGTTTCTTTTTACAAAATTCTCGAAAATTATGGGGCAATGATATGAATCACAGACTTCTTCTAATAGAAGCTTTGCGTCATTCCGTTTTTGCGTTTAGGCATTATTTTAACAGAACAATTTTTTGGCCATTAAACTGAAATCTGTCCTTTGATGTGTGGATGCGGATCGTAATCGCTCAGCTGAAAATCATCATATTTGAATCCGTCAATATCTTTTACTTCTGGATTGATGGTCATTGTGGGCAGATGTTTGGGGGAACGCGTAAGCTGCAGTTTTACCTGATCGATGTGGTTGAGGTAAATGTGGGCATCGCCCAATGTATGAACAAAGTCGCCGGGTTCCAGATTGGTGACCTGAGCCATCATCCTTGTGAGTAATGCATACGAGGCAATGTTGAAAGGTACTCCAAGGAATATGTCTGCACTTCGCTGGTATAGCTGGCAGCTCAGTTTCCCGTCAGCCACATAAAACTGAAATAATATATGGCAGGGAGGAAGCTGCATCTCATTCAACTGGCCAACGTTCCATGCGCTTACAATGTGTCTGCGTGAATCCGGATTTTTTTTGATGGAATCAATGACTTGTTCAAGTTGATCAATATGTCCGCCATGAGCATCGGGCCAGGAACGCCACTGATAACCGTAGATGGGACCCAGTTCTCCATCCTCTTTTGCCCATTCATTCCATATCCTGACTCCGTTTTCCTGAAGATATTTCACATTGGTGCTTCCTTGAATAAACCATAAGAGTTCGTGTATTATCGACTTCAGGTGAAGCTTTTTGGTGGTAAGCAGGGGGAATCCTTCCTGCAGATCAAATCGCATCTGATGTCCGAAAACGCTGATAGTGCCCGTTCCTGTGCGGTCCTCTTTTTTAACACCTTCGTCAAGCACCCGTTGCAGTAATTCTTTGTATTGTCTCATGGTTAATCGTTGTTTTTTCAAAATTAAATAAGGGCCCGGCTTTGTCCTGGTAAAACAGGCTTTATGCTTCCTGAGTTCTCAGGAGTCAGGGCTCCCGGGCGGTTTGGTTTTCGGCTTCAAGTTCTATGATCGTTGATATTGGATAATGGTCTGAAAAATCAGTTTTATGTCTTTTAAAGCCATACGAGTTAAACGATGGTGCGTGAAAGATGTAATCAATCCGCAGCGATGGGAGCCTTCCGTTGTAAGTTCCTCCAAAACCTCTCCCCGATTCTCTGAAGGCATCTTTCAGGTTTCCGCGCATAGTACGATAAACATATGAAATGGGGGTGTCATTAAAATCTCCGCAGACAACCACCGGATAAGGGGAATTTTTAATATGTCGGGATAAAATTTCTGCCTGTGAAGATCTCTGAAGAAATGCTCTGGACATTTTATTGACAATTTCTTTTATGCCCTGACGTTGTTCCTCATCCATTTCAAATTTCAGGCTGTCAATGACGTTGAAATCATTCTCTTTAAATCCGATTGATTCCAAATGATTATTGAAAACCCGTATTACTTTCCCATCCATATTGATGTCGGAAAATATGGCCATATTTCTGCTTTCCCCAAAAGGAAGTGAGCCCTTGTTGATGATGGGGAATTTGGAAAATGTGGCAATCCCGTATCCTGTACCACGACCATTGTCAAACCGGTATTCGATGTGGCGGTAGCCCAGCGATCTGAACCGGGCTTTGGTTTGATTGGGGTGAAAGCCTTCTTTTTTATTGGAGGTAAAGTATTCCTGAAAGCATATGATATCAGGGTTCTCTTCACGGATAAAGTCATAAATGCTTTCCGGTGTTTCCTTCATTCCGGACCATTCATAGTAGTCGAACATTCTGGTGTTGAACGACATGACCTTTACAGGAGTGTTTAGGTTTCCGGACGCTTTTTCTCCCGATAAACGAAAAACATTGTTCCATTGGTTCCAGCTCAGTGCCAGGACAAGCAGGGGAATAATTAGCCGGGGGCTTTTCCGGGCAATGTGAACTATAAGAACCAATAAGTTAATAAGCCAAAGGGCCGGGAAGAGAAAACCTAGCAATGCCAGCACATGAATTCTGACAGGACTGATGTAAATAACAGCCATGGAGGTCATTAGGCCAATGGCCAGAATGAGGGTGACAATTAATGATATGGAACGGAATAGACGTTTCAATTTAGTGAAAATTTAATTTTTATCCTGACTGGCATTGAAAAGCATTTGTTTTTCTTCTTTGCTCAGACTGTCGTATCCACTGTTTTTAATTTTTTCCAGAATCCGGTCCAGTTCTTTTTGTCGTCTTTGTTTCATAGCGTTATACTCCATGTCGCTCATCGGACGGCTGTGGGTAACCCGAAGATTTGATTTGCGCTTAAACAGGTTTCCTGATTGGGTTGCCATTTTATCGAAGAAGTTTCCGGTAATTCTGCCTTCCGACAGTTTCCATCCGTAATAAAGTCCGATGAGGGCACCTCCAATATGGGCCAGATGACCTCCTGTATTAGCCATGCCGGGAATACTTATCAGGTCAATCACAAAAGCCCCCAGTGCCAGGTATTTTAACTTAACAGGGCCGATCAGAAAAAGGTAAACACTGAAATTTGGGCGGATACGTGCCACTGCAAACAGAATGGCCATTACCGAAGCTGATGCTCCCAACAGAGAGGACGACCCTCCCTGTGGATGGAAGGCCGGGAGGAAATTGAATGAGATGATATAAAGGGCAGCACCGGAAAGTCCTCCCCATATATATATGGTCAGGAGCTTGCGTACATCCACCAACTGGGCAAATAATCGTCCGAACCACCAGAGGTAGAGTAGGTTGAACAATATATGGAAGAAATCATAATGCAAAAACATATAGGTGAAGAGCGACCAGGGCCTGATAAGCAGCAACAGGGGGTCTGATGGAACAGACAGCCAGTTAATCATAATGCTTGCATAAGCCATGTCCAAACCTGTAAGCAACAATATCAGCTGCAACAGTTTAATGACTACAAATACACCTGTATTGATGTATATCAGTCTGGTCAGCGTGGATCCCTGACGAAAAGATTCTTTTATTTCTGTCCAGATACTCATACTGCAAATTAATAATAAAATCCTTTATTCTTCCAGTATTTTATGAGAATGAAGCCGAAAAGCATTCCCCCAAGGTGGGCCCAGTGGGCAACATTGTCCATGCTGAAGTTCTGTACGCCCATAAAGAGCTCTATGGCTCCGTAAATTATGACAAAATACTTGGCTTTGATGGGGATCGGGGGAAATAATAACATCAGCTGGGTATTGGGAAACAGCATTCCGAAAGCCAGCAATATGCCGAATACCGAACCTGAGGCACCCACAGTAACAAAACTGTTGAGATACAGGTCCCGGTATTTCACCATGTATTCATTTACTATGGCCTGCAGGTTCTCCGGATTTTCGTTGATCAGCCGTGTAAATTCATTGTTTATTGCCGCAGGGAGTGCTTTGTTCAAAAACGATTTGAGCGCCTGAGGAGAGGCATTGTTCATGTCATGTGCAATGGCATCCAGCATAGGTGCCACTTCGATGTATTGTGTAAGAATATGAATCAACGCTGCTCCGACACCTGTTACCATGTAGTAAAGAAGAAAGCGCTTGGGTCCCCAGACCGTTTCCAGCATTCGGCCAAACATAAACAGGGCAAACATATTGAAGAACAGGTGAGCGAAGATGATCCCCGTGGTTGGGGAGTAATAGGCATGTAAAAACATGTAGGTGACAAACTGAGCCGGGTTAAATGCCTCTGCTGTGGGCAGGTGTAATCCCAGATATCGTTCAATTTGTATTCCGAAGGTGCTGAACAAAACCAGACTCGCCACATAAAAAAGGACGTTGATGATGATCAGGTTCTTCACAACGGGGGTTAACCCACCAAATGGGGATGTTCCTATACTCATTTTTCTGTTTTAAAAAGTGTGTAAATGGCTGTTCCAAATTCAATGCAAGTCATAAAAATCTGTCAGCCTGTCGTTTTAGCGAAATCGTTTTTCCATTTCTTCGTTGTCCAGAATTGAAAAAACTGTTTTCCCGCCGGGGGTGAAATTGGGTGCCGAGCAAAGAAATAACTTATTTATCAATTCCGCCATTTCCGGCTGTGTTAAAAATTCTCCCGGTCGCATACAGGCATTTTGAGCCATAATAGTGGCCAGTTGTTCTTTTATTTCGTTCTCAGATTCAACTTCCCCGCTCTTAAAAGCCTCTAAAATAGCATCAATTAGTCGGGGCGCATTCATGTTTTTGATGAAAGAAGGCTGGCCGGTGACTGCAAAGGTACGGTTGCTTTTTTCCTTCAGCTCAAACCCAAAAACTCTCAGATCGGCTTGAATGTCTCTAAGCAGAATGGCGTCTTCTTCATTAAATGAAATTTCTTCGGGGAAAAGGGATTGTTGTGAAACCGATGCTCTTGCCTGAATGTTTTTTAGAAAATCTTCGAACAGTATCCGTTCATGTGCCCGGCGCTGATCAATAATCATAATGCCCGACTTCACAGAGGTTATAATGTATTTGTTCTTTATCTGGAAATAGAGCGCTCCGGTTCCATTCTTTTCTGATGAGGGGTCTGATGGAATTGTCTGTTGCTCCGGATCTTCTTCATTATTTTCTTTTGACGGGAGAATGATTGTTTCCGGTTCCTCATCTCTCCAGTCGTCATCTCCGGAAGTTTCAAAACCTTCGTAGAGTGATTCCCAATTGGATGAGACGGGAGTTGCCCGATGTGTAGAGGCCGATTGTGGCTTCTCCATGTCAAAAGGGTTGTAGTCGGGGTTGATGCTCACCGAAGGTACCGAAACCGGGTCGTCTTTCCGGAAGGTGGGAATGGATATTTCATCGGTCTGATCAAAGTCGATGGATGGCACCATGTTAAACTTTCCCAGCGATTCGCGCACTGCGGCGCTGACTATCTTCCATACCGAACGTTCGTCTTCAAATTTTATTTCTGTTTTGGTAGGATGAATGTTCACATCGATCAGCGACGGGTCGGTCTCAAAAAACAGAAAGTAGGGAGGACAATGTTCTGCCTGGACCAGGTTTTCGTAGGCTACCGTCACTGCTTTATGCAGGTAGGGGCTTTTCATAAACCGGTTGTTGACAAAGAAAAACTGATCGCCCATTGTCTTTCGTGCAATTTGTGGCTTTCCGATAAATCCGTAAATGTTTACCAGTGAGGTTTCGGTTTCCACGGGTATCATTTGAGCGCTGCTTTGCTTTCCCATGACATCGTTGATGCGTTGCAATAATTTTCCGGCAGGAAGCCTGAAGAGCAGCTGTTCGTTGTGCGTCAGGGAAAAAGCAACGTCGGGATTGGCCAGTGCAATGCGCTGAAATTCATTGACAATGTGACGCATTTCGGTGGCCGTTGTTTTCAGAAATCTGCGACGGGCAGGAACATTAAAAAAGAGATTTTTAATCATGAAATTACTCCCGGGACTGCAGGTCACAGGTTCTTGTATCTCCACCTGCGATCCGGAGATGAGGATTCTGGTGCCGAGTTCCTGCTCGTGAGGTCTGGTTTTTAGCTCCACCTGTGCAACAGCGGCGATAGATGCCAGCGCTTCTCCACGAAAGCCCATGGTGCGGATGGCAAACAGGTCATTGGCTTCCCTGATTTTTGAAGTGGCATGTCGCTCAAAAGCCATTCGGGCATCTGTTTCACTCATCCCGCAACCGTTGTCGATAATTTGTACCAGGGTGCGGCCGGCATCTTTTACAATAATCTTGATTTCGCTGCTTCCTGCATCCACCGCATTTTCAACCAGCTCTTTAATGATCGAGGCAGGACGCTGAATTACCTCTCCGGCAGCTATCTGATTGGCTACCGAATCGGGGAGTAATTGAATGATATCTGACATTGGCCTTTCGCTTCTTCTTTCTTGATTCAGTTTTGGTTCAGTGGTTTACATCATAAACTGGCTGTACCATTCCGAGGCTGCATTCAGAAGGTAATAGAATATTATCATGAGTAATACGAGGATAATGATCAGTCGGATGTTGGATTTCTTTCGCTCACTGCGGCCCACTTCAAAATGAGATTTGATGCGTCTGCGCATTCCTCCTCTGATCCTCTCTTTGTAGGCACGCTCATCACTTTGCTCTTCCACCTCTACGCCCATTTCCTGTTTGATCCGTCGCAACCGCTCTTCCCTTTCCTCCTTTTCCGGGTTGTAGTATATGGGATCGTACTGAAACTTCCGGTGTTGCGGTATTTTAAAAAAGGTAATTCTCATAATCCTCCATTTAGATATACAAAAGTAATAAATCCCCCGTTTCTTTCAGCTTTTTTGTCTTATTCTCTTACGGTTCTCTTTTGTAAGCTGTTTAATTCTTCTTTTGTTTTGTAAGGTAAACGCTGTGAGTACTTTACTTGTTTAGATTTTTTGTTTAAATTGGGGTTCTGAACCAAACCCGAAATTATGTTAGTTAAAACTTTTGGTGCCGCCGTTACCGGCATTGATGCCATTACCATTACCATCGAAGTGAATGTCACCCGAGGTATCCGTTTCTTTCTTGTAGGACTTCCCGACAATGCTGTAAAAGAGAGCCAGCAACGTATCGAATCAGTTTTTAAAGAGCTTGGACATAAATGGCCCGGCAAACGAATTGTCGTGAATATGGCTCCGGCTGACACCCGCAAGGAGGGCTCTGCATATGATCTCCCCATTGCGGTTGGAGTACTGGCTGCTGATGAGCAGATTATTGGCAATCGTATTTCCGATTTTATGCTGATGGGCGAATTGTCGCTGGATGGTTCGGTGCATCCCATAAAAGGAGCTTTACCCATTGCTCTTAAAGCCCGGTCGGATGGGTTTAAAGGGTTTATTGTTCCCAAAAAGAATGCCAGAGAGGCTGCCGTTGTGAAGGGATTAGATGTTTACGGAGTGGAATCCTTCAATGAAGTGGTGGATTTTCTTACCGGACGTTTGGACCTAAAGCCAGAAGTGGTGGATACGGAAGCCGAATTTTTGAAGGAACAGTCACGAAGTGAGATTGATTTTGCAGATGTAAAAGGACAGGAAAGTGTAAAAAGAGCTCTTGAAGTCGCTGCTGCGGGCGGGCATAACATAATAATGGTTGGTAGTCCGGGTTCCGGAAAATCTATGCTGGCCAAACGAATACCGACTATTTTGCCTCCTTTATCACTGGATGAAGCTCTTGAAACCACCAAGATTCATTCTGTGGCCGGAAAACTCAGCGGAAATACCTCTTTGCTTACCCGTCGTCCTTTTCGCAGTCCGCATCATTCAATCTCAGATATAGCACTTGTTGGCGGGGGTTCTTACCCTCAGCCGGGTGAGATTTCGTTGTCGCACAACGGGGTTCTTTTTCTGGATGAATTGCCTGAGTTTAAAAGGTCGGTGCTGGAAGTGATGCGTCAGCCACTTGAAGACCGGACCATTTCCATCTCACGGGCCCGTTTTACGGTTGATTATCCCGCCAGTTTTATGATGGTGGCCAGTATGAATCCCTGCCCCTGTGGGTTTTATAATCATCCGGAGAAACAATGTGTTTGTGCCGGAGGAGTGGTGCAGAAGTATCTCAGCCGTATCTCCGGACCTTTGCTCGATCGCATCGATATCCATATAGAGGTAGTACCAGTTCCGTTTGAAAAGCTGGACGGACAAAAACCTGCCGAGAGTAGTGAATTGGTTCGCCAACGGGTAATAAAAGCGCGTAGAATACAGTCTGAGCGTTTTAAGAAATTCCCTGATGTACATTGCAATGCCCAGATGAATACCAAACTCCTGGCACGGTTTGCTGCACCCGATGAGGGAGGGCGGGGTATTTTGAAAAACGCCATGGAAAAACTGGATTTCTCAGCACGTGCTTATGACCGAATTCTTAAAGTGGCGAGGACCATCGCCGATCTGGAAGGAACTGAGAAAGTTGAAGCATATCATGTAGCTGAGGCGGTGCAATATCGTAATCTTGACCGCGCCGGATGGGCCGGTTAATCGGAAATAATGCTTTTCTTTGCAACAAATGAAAAGGATTATTGGTTACTTGTTTAGGAATGAACTAATTTATGACTAAAAAGAAAAAAGATCGCATTATGTCAGCTAACAGCTTAATGGATCCTATCGGAAGGCTTATGGGACTTAGATATAAATCGCACCCCTGGCATGGGATTGACATCGGGGATAAAGCTCCCGATATTTTGAATTGTTTTATTGAGGTGGTTCCTACGGATACCATCAAATACGAAATTGATAAAGTAAGCGGATATCTGCGTATTGACAGGCCGCAGAAATATTCTAATGTTAGTCCTACTTTGTATGGATTTATTCCTCAGACTTATTGTGGAAAAAATGTAGGTAATTTTTGTAGCGAAAAAACCGGGAAGAAGGATATTAACGGGGACGGCGATCCTTTGGATATTTGTGTGCTGACAGAGAAAGATATCACGCACGGAGATATTATTGCCGAAGTGATTCCGATCGGGGGGCTAAGAATGATTGACGGAAATAAGGCGGATGACAAAATTATCTCTGTTTTGAAAGGAGATGTTGTTTATGGAGATTTCACCGATATTTCGGATCTTCCCGAGTTGGTTATCCGGCGACTTAAACACTACTTTCTGACTTACAAGGACATGCCAGGCATGAACCGGGAGTCAGAAATTACCCATATTTACAATGCCGAAGAAGCAAGAAAGATTATTAAGCTGGCCGGCATTGATTATGAAGCACGGTTTGAGAATCTGAGAAATGCTTTGAGTAATTATTAACAACAAAAAAAAGCCGCAAAAAGCGGCTTTTTTTGTTGTTATCAGTTTTGTTTTACTTCTGGTCAATGCTGAAATAACTAATGGCTTTTCGAAGATTTTCAATTTCTTCTGAAAACTCATGAGCCATTCCATTGATGTTTTCGGATGTTTGTGCGTTCATTTGCGAAACCTTATCCAGTTCCATCAGGGCATTATTGATTTGTGTGGCGCCTGCATCCTGCTCTTTAGATGCAGATGCTATTTCGAGCACAAGTTCGTTGGATTTGTTGATTTTAGGTAACAAATCGACAAATATCTGCATGGCATTCCGGGCGTTATCTACACTGTTGGTTGACAACTGATTGATCTTGGAAGCATTTACCCGGCTTCGTTCTGCAAGCTTTCTCACCTCTGCAGCTACCACTGCAAATCCACGTCCCTGCTCTCCTGCTCTGGCTGCTTCAATGGCTGCGTTAAGTGAAAGGATATTTGTCTGACGGGCTACATCTTCGATGAGAACAACGCTTTCGTAAATGTTCTCGATTGCTTTCACGGCTTCCCTGAGGATCTTTTCTCCGTTCTGGGCATCTCCGGCAGCTTCCGAAACCAGTCTTTCCGTTTGTCGTGCATTGTCTGCATTCTGACTGATGTTAGAACTCATCTGTTGCATGGATGCGGATAACTCCTCAGTGGAACTGGCTTGTTCGGTGGCGCTTTCCGAGAGTGAAGCCGCTGAATTGTTCATCTCTTCACTACCCACATGCACAGTCTCTGCTGCATTCATGGCCTGATGAATCATCTTTGATATCTCATCTTTCATGGCACCAAATGCATTGGCCAACTGCCCCAACTCGTCTTTACGTGCTGCAAAGGAGCCTCGGATGGTTCCTGTCAGGTTCCCGTCGGCAAACTGTCTTGCCAGTGAAGAAATCTCCACCAAAGGTGCAGTAATATTTCCGGCAAGCCACAAAACCACAAATATGGTGATGGTAAGAAATATAATACTCAGAATGATGCTGGTGGTTTTAATGGGTTGAATGATGGCCAGCAATTCTGTGGTGGGAGCCACCAATATGGTGGTTAATCCGGTGTTTCCAACCGGCATGGATACCATCTCGTAGGTTTCTCCATTGAATTCATGACCAGTGGACATAACGGACTCCTCTTTTCCAATCAATTGATTTGTCAGTTCAGGTGTCAGGATTGCAGAGATGTTGCTGTTTATCTCCCCTTCATCTCCTGAAATAAGGATTTTCCCGTTTGGATCCACCATCCACATCAGACTGTTTTCGGTGATTTTTTTGCTGTTGAAAACATCTACAATGGCCGTGGGATTAACTCCGACACCTGCAATACCTACCGGATTTTCGGGGTTACCCATCAGAACATTGTAAAAAAACAGAGTCTGATTCAATTCTGCGTTGTAATCGTAACTCAGGGCACTCTTCTGTCCTGATTCCAGAGAATGAAAAAACCAGGAATCGTCCTCATCACCGGGATCAACGGTGTCGATTAATTTGAAGTTTTCTGTGTAATAGTTGCCGGTAAATTTGTTGACAGCAAATGAAGATGGATATCCCATTTTTTCGGCAAACATATCAATTTTGCTTAATGCCAACTGCCCGAGTGTTGTATCTTCTTCAGATGACTGAAACCACTTGATAAGCAGCGGGTCATCGGCCAGAGCCATGGAGGTTTCCATGCCCTTTTCCAGTTGCGTTCTTAGGTCGCTTTGTGCCGCCTGAACAAATGCCGTAAGCTGTTTTTCTCGGACATCTTCCAGCAACGTGCTTTTGACTGTGGAGTAACTGATGACTGATTGGATGATAATGATCGCTGCAATCAGGATTCCGAATGAAACCAATAACTGGTCTCTTAATCGCTTAAAGCGATTGAGTGAAGTAAAATTTAAACCCATAATAACCCATGTTCAAAAAATTGTACAGAAACGCTTACGATATTTCCTTTTTAGGGTTTGATTCTTTTTTCTTTTTTAAGTTTTTGTTGTTTTTTATCACAATAAATCAAAGAGTTGGGTTGTCTGAAGTGCCGATTAAATAAGGGAATTTCCCAGGGATTGGTTATATTTGTTCTTATTGTTAAAAAGTTGATATGTTAGAGAGGTCGGTAATCATAGTAGCTGGAGGTAGAGGCCTTCGTATGGGGCAGGATATTCCAAAACAGTTTATTCCTGTTGGAGGACGGCCGGTGTTGATGCATACGATGGAACAGTTTTACGGCTATAATGAATCAATGGAGATAATTTTAGTCTTGCCCGAAGATCAGTTTTCCTATTGGAAAGCGCTTTGTCGTAAATATGATTTTCAAGTGCGTCATCAACTTATACGCGGAGGCGAAACCCGTTACCACAGTGTAAAGAACGGATTGGATGCTGTTTCCGGACAAATGGTTGCTGTGCATGATGGGGTGCGCCCGTTTGTTACTCCTGAAACTATTGAACGCTGTTTTCATACGGCACAAAAATACGGCGCCGTCATTCCGGTGGTGGAGTTGGTTGATTCTATTCGTAAAGTGGATGGAAACAATAGTGAAATGCGTCCCAGATATGCCTACAGAAGTATTCAGACACCTCAGGTCTTCCGGACCTCTGTTTTGAAGAAAGCATACGAATTGCCTTTTAGCCCTGATTTTACTGATGATGCTTCCGTAGTGGAGGCTGCCGGCTATGAAATTACATTGGTTGAGGGAAACCGGGAGAATGTGAAAATTACCACACCGTTCGATCTGGTGGTGGCTGAAGCATTTCTGAAAGGCAGATAGAGAAGCTCTCTGCCTGCTATTCAGAAATTATAAGCTAATTACAATTTTAACTGTTGACTACTTTCTAAAAACTACTGACTATTTTCTCAGGGCATCTTATACATAAAAGCATTGATGTTCATCCCCGCCCCTACAGAGGTCATTATTACATAGTCTCCTGACTTGAGTGAATGTCCTTCCATCTGGTTTTTTGTTACCAGATCGTAAAGGGTCGGAACCGTGGCGACACTGCTGTTCCCGAGGGTGCGTATTGTCATGGGCATGGTGCTGAAATCAGCCTCCTTTTCGCCGTACAATCTGAAGATGCGTTTAAGAATCGCCTCATCCATCTTTGCATTGGCCTGGTGAATGAGTACTTTGCTGACATCCTTAAGGGTAAGATTGTTTATCTCAAGACATTCCTGTGCAACCAGAGGAACGTATGTCAACCCGTAATTGTAAACTTTCCGTCCCAGCATCTTTACGTATTTTTGATCGTGTCTCAACTCCTGATTGTAGGAATCTCCCATCATTAAAAGATCCAGATGTTCTTCGGTATCTGTACGGGTAACGTGCTTCAGCATCCCGACAGGTTCATCGCTTTCCACAGCTTCCAGTATTACCGCACCGGCACCATCAGCAAAAATCATCGAATCACGGTCATGTGGATCCATGGCACGGCTGAGGGTGTCGGCCCCTATGACAAGAGCGCTTTTTGCATCTCCTGATTTGAGATAATAGTTTGCCTGAATCATTGCCTGTGTCCACCCCGGGCAGCCGAAAGTCATATCGTAGGCTACAGCTTTATGACTTTTTATGCCCAGTTTTTTCTTGACACGTGATGCCAGTGTGGGCATGATGTCGGGGTAGAGACTGCCACTTTTCATATCTCCCAGGTTGTGGGCGATGATGATGTAATCCAGTTTCTCCCGGTCGAAACCGGCATCTTCGAGTGCCTTTTCTGCAGCAATGGCAGCGATATCAGAAGTGGTATATTTTTCTTCTGCAATTCGCCGTTCAGAGATATCGGTGATTTGTTCAAATTTTTCTGCTATTTCCTCACCGGGGGTTTCTATTCTGGTACCGTCTTCATTGTAAAACGATTGAGCCACAAATTTTTTGTTTGGAACAACCACCGGGGGCAGATAGCTTCCCGATCCGGTGATGACCGAATATAGATTTTTGGTATTCATGATGTTTTGTAATTGGTTGATTATCCTTGATAGTATTTCAGTTCCAGCGTTTCACCGTCCCATTGAGCGTACGAAAAGTGGTGCACCCAGTCGCCCAGATAGCATACTCTGCTGTTTTCTGCAATTTTTAGGTTGATGGCCACATGACGGTGACCGAAGATAAAATAGTCGAAGTGATTTTCTTTTAGGATGTTTTTGGCAAATTTTATGAGCCATTCGTTTTCTTCACCCTGAAATTTTGCCGTTTCAGATTCCTGATTGTTTTCTCTGCTTTTGCGACTCCAGAAGTTGGCGATGCCGACACCCAGATCCGGATGCAGCCAACTGAAAAGTTTTTGGGCAATCCGGTTGGTGAACAGTGCTTTTAATCTTTTGTATGCTTTCTCATCCGGAGTGAGACCGTCGCCATGAGCCAGAAAGAATTTCTTCCCGTCAATAAGCGGTAAATAGGGCTCCTTGTGTACGATGACTCCTGTCTCGCGGGGCAGATAATCGAATATCCAAATGTCGTGGTTGCCGGTAAAAAAGTGGACAGGAATCCCGCTGTCTGTCAATTCACACAGCTTTCCCAGGAATCGGGTGTGCCCTTGTGGTACCACGTGTTTGTACTCAAACCAGAAATCAAAGATATCACCCATGAGATAAACCTCGCGGGCATCAGCTTTGATTTGGTCAAGCCATGCCACAAATCGCATTTCATGTTCACGATGATTGCTGATGGTGGGGGCACCCAAATGGGCATCCGAGGCAAAGTATATTTTCTTTTTCTGCTCCAAAACCGGAATTTCCGTTTTTTATTTCAGTGGACAAAGATATCTGTTTTTAATTTGATTCACCAAAAAAATGCTAAGATCCGGTTGCTTGTGGATTAGCGGAATAATTTGGTCGAAAAGGCGAACACTGGAGAAAGCGCTTGAACAGTGATGCTTTTTTTCTCAAATCCGCTTTCCCGGCTTGTTGGACCAACAATTTCCCGATGGCGAAGAATCCCCGATGGTCATAATACCGTCTGAAATTTGCATCAAATGCATTATATGGCTTGGTAAGTAGGGGCCCAATCTGCTTAATTTTTTTATTCGACGTTACTAGCAGAGTTTACACACTTCTTGATAGAAAGTTGAGTTCTGTAACGGGGGTCGTCAGACCATCGGTGTCAGATTTAGGACAAGCCTATTAGAAACAAATTGCAATAAGAACTATAGTGCTTCTTTAATCTTTTCCTCCAGTAAGTGCCCGAATAGATTTTTACCAATGATGTCACCCTCTCTGCTGATGAGGTAGTTGGCGGGCAATTGGTTAATGTTGTAAATACGTGCAGGAAAAGAGTCGGTATAGCGTAAATCACTCACGTTGATCCAGGGCAATTCGTCTTTGACAACAGCGTTTTCCCACAGTATTTTACTTCTGTCAAGGGAAACCTGATAAATCTCAAAACCCTGATCTTTATATTGTTGATATACCTTCTTCATGTGATCGTTGGCACGTCGTGAGGCTTCGTCCCAAGAGGCCCAGAATGACAGAAGAACAACTTTTCCTTTTAGTGAGGATAGAGCAATTTCATCTCCATGTATATTCTTTTCTTTGATTTCAGGAATGGTTTCTTCAGCATTTTCCTGAAGTTCCTGTGTGATTCTTTGTCTCCGTTCCTGAGCTTTGGCACTTAGCACATAATTGTAAAGTTGTTTAACTCTTGGCGACTCGGGATACATGAGATTAAGGCTGGTCGCAATGGTGGCGAAATAGACCTGTTCTTTCTTGTCCATTACATTCAGCACCATGGTATTGTCGCTCAATCTTTGGAAAAGCGCATAATAACTGGCAAATGAGCGGGGATTGTCCATGACAAACGAGCCTATGAAGTTTTTATGCTCATCCAAAGCAATCAGGAGCTGTTGGCCAATTTCATTTTTTCGTTGGGTGCTTCCCTGGTCAGGTAATGAGTCGTAAACTTCAAGAAGACTATCCACATTGCCTCTAAGTGTTTTCAACCTTTCATTGAGTATTTGTACTTTTTTTGATTCAATGGACCCTTCCAACCGGTAGGAATTTTCAAGATTCCTGGCATCGGCTGTAACTGTTACATGTTCTGTGGAATCCAACAGAAGAGTAATAAAATTATTATCTGACAATTTGAGCTTGAAAAAAGTGGGGATAGCCAATTTTTCGCCATGAAAGGAAAAGCTTCCGTCCTCATCCAGGGAAACACTGTCAATGGCCAGATCTCTGTCGAGTTGCATTTTTTCCAGCACCAGAGTTCGGTCATTGCCGTTGGCGATGGTTCCCTTTATTCGGTAGTTGTCGCTGTAACAGCCCGAAAGCGTCAGGATGAAAAAAGCTATTGAAAGAATGTTGATAAAAGGTCTCATTGGCTCTATTGTAAACTTCATTTAAATTAAGGGAATCAAAGATAAAGCTATTTTTTTATTTTGACATAAAAAAACCGGTATCTGTACGACACCGGTTTTTATCATTGCGTTTGGTTTTTGGGCTCTGATTTACATTTTCTTGATGTATTCTGCAATCCAGTCGCCTACGTCTGAAGTGGAAATTGCGTTTTCCTTATCCAGATCTTCGGTAACTTTTCCCTGTTCCAGAGATGCATCTACGGCTTTCCGGATCATCTGGGCTTCTTCCTTCAGGTCAAATGCCGATTCGAGCATCAATGCTCCTGAAAGGATTGTTGCCAGCGGGTTGGCAATGTTTTTGCCTGCTGCCTGCGGGTAGGATCCGTGTATGGGCTCAAATACCGAAGTATGCAATCCGATGGAAGCCGAGGGGAGCAGTCCTAAAGACCCGGTGATAACACTTGCTTCATCAGTGAGGATGTCTCCGAACATATTCTCGGTTACCATTACATCGAAGCGCTTAGGCCACTGAATAAGTTGCATGGCAGCATTGTCCACAAACATGTACTCCACTTCAACTTCCGGGTAATCGGGGGCAATGGCCTGAACGGTTTCGCGCCACAGACGTGAAGTCGCCAATACATTGGCTTTATCTACGACTGTCAGTTTTTTAAGACGTTTCATGGCAAAGTCGAAGGCAAGTCGTGTAATACGATCAATTTCCTCGGTGGTATAAACACTGGTGTCGTAGGCTGTTTTTCCGTCTTCAGAGCGACCTTGCGGACGTCCGAAGTAGATGCCGCCTGTAAGCTCACGTATAGCTACAAAATCTGCTCCTTCGACCAAATCGGCCCGCAATGGGGATTTGTGAAGCAGTGACGGAAACGTGGCTACGGGCCGAATGTTGGCATATAAACCAAGCTTTTTACGCATGGCAAGCAGTCCCTGTTCGGGGCGCACTTTTGCCTTGGGGTCATTGTCGTACTTGGGGTCACCAATGGCGCCAAACAGAACGGCATCTGATTTCATACAAAGTTCATGTGTCTCATCCGGATAAGGGTTTCCGGTTTTATCGATGGCCGTAGCACCAACAAGCCCTTCGGTATATACGGCTTCATGTCCTTTTTTTGTAAATACGGCATTCAGGGCTTTTTTTGCCTGTTCCACAATTTCCGGCCCGATTCCGTCTCCGGGCAATACAGCAATGTTTAACTTCATTTGGTGTGTTGTTATACATTCTCAGCCAAGACTGAGAGGTGTGATTAAAAAGTGAATTTTGTTCTGTCGTAACTTCGGCAGGTTATTTTCCATTGATAACCATTCCGTGTTCTTTATTTTCTATGATGTTGAGCATTCTGAGGGTAGCCTTGATGGCCGCCTCTGTCTGGTCGGCATCCAACCCTCTGGTCTTAAATTCCTGGCTTTTGTATTCCCAGGTAATTACGGTTTCTACCAAAGCATCTGTTTTTCCTCCCGGAGGGATGGAAACTTCATAATCAGAAAGCACAGGGTGTTCTTTGCCAAGTTTTTCATAAATAAGCCACAATGCTTTCATGAATGCGTCGTACTGTCCGTCTCCTACCGAGGTTTCGTTGTAGGTTTCTTTGTTTATCTGGAGACTGACGGTGGCAACCGGTTTCAACCCCTGAACTAAAGACAGATGGTAGTTTTTCAGCTTGATGCGTTTTACCACCTGTTCGGTTTTCAAAACATCGGAAATGATATAGGGTAAATCTTCCGGAGTTACATTTTCTTTTTTGTCACCCAGTTCAATAACACGTTTTGTTACCTTTTTCATGTCTTCAGGACCGAGTTCAATTCCCAAATCTTCCAGATTCTTCTTGATATTGGCTTTTCCCGAAGTCTTCCCCAGCGCATAACGACGCACCCGTCCAAAGCGTTCCGGAAGAAGGTTGTTGAAGTAGAGATTATCTTTATTGTCTCCATCTGCATGAACACCGCTGCATTGAGTGAATACATTCTCGCCGGTAAGCGGTTTGTTGGCAGGAATCCGTACCCCCGAAAACGTCTCCACCATTGAGGATATTTTCGTGAGTTTACTTTCTTCAATTTGAGTTTTTACTTTCAGGTGATCATTCATCACCCCGATAATACTTGCCAGCGGTGCATTCCCAGCTCTTTCTCCCAGACCGTTAACTGTTGTGTGGATGCCCTTTACGCCTGCTTTGATTGCGTAATAGACATTTGCCACAGCCAGATCGTAGTCGTTATGGGAGTGGTAGTCGAAATGAACATCCGGAAATTTGTCGGTCATGGACTTACAAAATGCATAAGTCTGGTCGGGATTAAGAATTCCCAGGGTATCGGGCAACATGATCCGGCCAACACTGGTTCTGGACAAACCATTGACCATATACTCCACATATTCCGGCGAATTCAACATGCCGTTGGACCAGTCCTCGAGATACACATTGACAGTAATTCCCCTTTTTCCAGCTTCAATAATGACTTTTTCAATATCTTCGAGATGCTGTTCTTTGGTTTTTCGAAGTTGCCCGGTCAGGTGCTTTAAGGATCCTTTGGTGAGCAGATTCAACACTTTTCCTCCGGCTTCCTGAATCCAGGCCAGAGAAATATTGTTGTCCACAAAACCCAGTACTTCTATGCGCTCCAGGCAATTGTGCGATTCAGCCCATTTGGTAAGACGTTTGACAGCCTTTAACTCACCGTCGGAAACCCTGGCAGAGGCAACTTCAATGCGGTCAACCTTTACCTCCTCCAGCAACAATCTGGCAATGGCCAGTTTCTCAGCATCGTTGAATGACACCCCCGTTGTTTGCTCCCCATCCCTGAGGGTGGTATCCATCACTTCTATGGTTCTCATCGGCTTTTGTTGGTAACCCCAACCACCGAAAAAAATCAATGGTTGGGGAAGGTTTGTATTCTTACTTTTTAGCTGTTTGCTTTTTCCCAGGTTGCGATTTCATTGCTGATGTTTAGCAGGTAATCAATGTCATCGAAGCCATTGAGCATACATTTCTTTTTATAAGGATTGATTTCAAATGACTCACTGGAGCCGTTTGGCTGAAGGGTAATTTTCTGGTTCTCCAGATCAATTTCCACTTTCGTTGCAGGGTCTTTTTCAATAGCCTGAAACAACTCTTCCAGAAATTCTTTCGAAACCTGAACCGGCAGCAATCCGTTGTTGAGCGAGTTGTTTTTAAAGATGTCGGCAAAAAAGCTTGAAACAACAGCTTTAAAACCATAGCCTGCAATAGCCCATGCAGCGTGTTCGCGACTGGATCCGCTACCAAAGTTCTGGCTGGCCACGAGTATTTTGCCCGAGTAGGTAGGATCGTTCAGTACGAAATCCTCTTTGGGATTACCGGACTTATCATACCGCCAGTCGGCAAACAGATTGTCGCCGAATCCGTCGCGGGTCGTGGCTTTCAGGAATCGGGCAGGTATAATTTGGTCCGTATCCACGTTTTCGATGGGTACAGGAACACAAGTCGATTCCAGTTTTACAAATTTATCTATTGGCATAATTTGTTCTCTTAAAAATGTTATCAATCAATTACATCAGATCTGTTCCAGTGTTTCTTGTAATTACAAAAAATCACGGGGATCGGTTATCTTTCCTGTAATAGCGGTGGCTGCAGCTGTCAGCGGACTGGCAAGCATGGTACGGGCTCCGGGGCCCTGACGACCTTCAAAGTTCCGGTTCGATGTGGAAACAGCGTAGTTTCCTTCCGGAATCTTGTCATCGTTCATGGCCAGACAGGCTGAACAACCGGGCTGACGCATTTCAAATCCGGATTCTTCCAAAATCTGACGGATACCTTCTTCCTCGGCTTGAGCTTCCACCTGGTGACTACCGGGCACAATCCATGCAGTAACATTATCCGCTTTTTTCTTTCCTTTAACGAAAGCTGCAAAAGCACGAAGGTCTTCTATCCGACCATTGGTACAGCTACCGATGAAAACATAGTCCACTTTTTTACCAATCATGGCGTCGCCTGGTTGGAAGTCCATGTATTGCATGGATTTTTTGAAAGTGGCCTGGGTCGATTTTTCAATTTCTTCGAGGGTCGGAATTGACTTACTGATGCCGATGCCCATTCCCGGGTTGGTACCATAAGTAATCATGGGCTCAATATCTGATGCTTTGTACGTAAGTTCCTTGTCGAACTCTGCATCTGTGTCAGAGGGCAGCTGGCGCCACTCTTCAACTGCTTTGTCCCACTCTGCACCTTTGGGGGCAAACTCTCGACCTTTTACATATTCAAAAGTGGTTTCGTCAGGAGCAATCATGCCTCCGCGGGCGCCCATCTCGATACTCATGTTACAGATGGTCATCCTTGCTTCCATGGAGAGGTTGCGGATTGCCGAACCTGCGAATTCCACAAAATATCCAGTGGCACCACCTGTGCCAATCAGAGAGATGATGTAGAGTACAATATCTTTGGATACCACTCCTTTACCCAATTCTCCATCGATGTTTATCCGCATGGTTTTGGGTTTGTTCTGGAGCAAAGTCTGAGTCGCCAGTGTCATCTCAACTTCGCTGGTTCCGATACCGAATGCGATGCTTCCAAAAGCTCCGTGGGTGGAGGTGTGACTGTCTCCGCATACGATGGTCATTTCGGGTTTGGTAATTCCCAATTCGGGTCCTATTACATGGACAATTCCGTTCCATTTGTGGTTCAGCCCGTAAAGAGGCACCCCAAACTCTTCACAGTTCAGCGCCAGTTTATTTACCTGGAATCGGCTGAGCTCATCCTGGATGGGTTGGTCCTGGTTTAACGTAGGAATGTTGTGGTCTGCCGTTGCAACTGTTTTTTCAGGTCTTCTTACCTGTATGCCACGGTCTCTGAGGCCTGCAAAGGCCTGGGGACTGGTCACTTCATGTACAAAATGACGGTCGATGTATAAAACACTGGGGCCACCATCAACTTTGGTTACCACGTGCTTGTCCCATATCTTTTCGAATAATGTTTTTCCTGCCAAGGTATTATTGTTTTAATGGTTACAAAATCATTTAATCTTAGAAACTGTTTAAATTTTGTTTTTGGTAGGTGCTTTTAACGGATTGAGCTCTTTAGACAAGTCAAAATTGACGAGAATAGCAGCGCTATTTAAGGGAATTTTGACGACGTATAAGCGTTCAAGATTCGAAAACATTCCAAAGGATAAAACTTAAACAGTTTCTTAAATCAGGCAATTTTTCCGACGGCATCCAGGAACGCTTCCACCGATGCTGTTATGATGTCGGTATGAGCTGCAAATCCGTAATAGGTTTGACCTTTGTGCTCTACCTGAACGTGTACTTTACCCAAATCGTCGCTTCCGCGGGTAATGGCCTGAATCAGGAACTCTTCCAGGCGAACTCTTCTTTTAATCAGTGCTTTAACCGCGGTAAATGCTGCATCGATAGGTCCGTTTCCGGCTGCCGTTTCTGTAAATACATCACCGTTGAAGTTGATGCGGACGGTGGCTGTGGGGACTGTTGATTTTCCACAAACAACCTGAAGCAGTTCCAGCTGCAACGGCTTGTTGGATTTGTCCTGTTCGCGTCCTGCAAGGATCTGCAGATCTTCATCTGTGATGTCTTTTTTCTTGTCGGCAAGTTCCAGAAACCTCTGATAAACTTCGTCGAGTTCTGTGGGTTCAAAGTCATATCCCAGTACCTGAAGACGATGTTTAAGTGCAGCGCGGCCGCTGCGGGCGGTCAGCACAATGGATGACTCTTTGACGCCCACTTCTGCAGGGTCAATAATTTCATAGTTTTCCCGGTTTTTCAGTACACCATCCTGATGTATTCCGGATGAATGCGCAAAAGCATTGCGGCCTACAATCGCCTTGTTGGGCTGCACAGGCATACGCATGAGGGTGGAAACCAGACGACTGCTTTTGATAATTTCTTTGCTGTTGATGCCCGTCTCCAGATCTAAATCTTTATGACTTTTTATGGCCATGGCCACTTCTTCAAGAGAGGTGTTTCCGGCCCTTTCACCTATTCCGTTAATGGTTACTTCTACCTGACGCGCCCCGTTAAGAATCCCGGACATAGAATTGGCGGTTGCCATTCCCAGGTCGTTGTGGCAATGCGTGGAAAGGATGGCTTTGTCCACATTGGGTACGTTGTTCATCAGAAAGGCAATTTTTTCACCGTATTCATGTGGAAGACAGTATCCGGTTGTATCCGGAATGTTGACCACTGTAGCTCCTGCTGCAATTACAGCTTCCACCACGCGGGCCAGATACTCGTTGTCGGTACGACCGGCATCTTCGGCATAAAACTCCACATCATCAATGAAGTTTCTGGCATATTTAACTGCCTCAACCGCTCGTTTTATAATTTCTTCAGGATTGGATTTTAGTTTGTAGTTGATATGATAAAAAGAGGTTCCAATACCTGTATGGATTCGTCCTTTTTTGGCGAATTTCAGTGCATCGGCAGCCACTTCAATGTCCTTTTTCACTGCGCGGGTCAAAGCACAAATGGTTGGATTGCTGACGGCTTTGGATATTTCTACGACGGAGTTGAAGTCTCCCGGACTGGAGACCGGAAATCCGGCTTCGATAATGTCCACGCCGAGTTTTTCCAGTTGCTTGGCCACTTCGATTTTCTCGATGGTATTCAACTGGCAACCCGGGACCTGTTCGCCATCCCGCAATGTGGTGTCGAAAATATAGACTTTATTGCTCATGGTTGATTGTTTTTTTCAGTCCGGTGATTTCCCGGTTTATGAATGGTTCCGAAAACCGGCTTCTCCGGCTTCCGGAACCATAAATGATTAATGTTGAGTTGGCAGCAATGGTGAATAAACCCGGGATTGGGTTCATTCGTACATTTGTTGCACTATTTTTTCTGATTTTCAGGACGAAGCTGACGAACTGCAGCCCCTGCATTCCACATTTCAGACTCACGCAGCTCTTTAAGTTCTTCCTCAAGTTTTACCCGATAGTCGCTTTGGCTGTTGGCATCGATGGAACGTTGAGCCTCGTTTCCTTTTGCCACCTCGCTGTAAAGTTCTTTGAATACAGGCATGGAAGCATCGCGGAATTTCTTCCACCAATCGAGTGCCCCTCTTTGGGCTGTGGTGGAACAGTTGGCATACATCCAATCCATCCCGTTCTCAGCAACCAGCGGCATCAAACTCTGAGTCAGCTCCTCAACAGTTTCGTTAAAGGCTTCTGAGGGAGAGTGTCCATTAGAACGCAATACTTCGTACTGAGCTGCAAAAATTCCCTGGATGGCTCCCATCAGTGTACCCCGTTCTCCTGTGAGGTCACTGTAAACTTCCTTCTGGAAAGTGGTTTCGAAAAGATATCCACTACCTACGCCAATACCCAGGGCCACCACGCGATCAAATGCTTTGCCTGTGGCGTCCTGGAAGATTGCGTAGCTGGAGTTCAGTCCTCGTCCTTCAAGGAACATACGACGAAGACTGGTGCCTGAACCTTTTGGGGCAACCAGAATCACGTCAACATCTTTGGGAGGTATAATACCTGTACGCTCTTTGTAAGTCACGCCAAATCCGTGTGAGAAATAAAGCGCCTTACCGGGTTTCAGATACTTCTCTACGGTAGGCCATACAGCAATCTGTCCGGCATCAGAAAGAAGATACTGAATGATGGTTCCTTTGTCGAGAGCTTCCTCAATAGGGAACAGCGTTTTTCCTGGCTCCCAGCCATCAGCAACGGCTTTGTCCCATGTTTTTGAGTCTTTGCGCTGGCCAATAATAACGTTAAAGCCATTGTCCTTGAGATTGAGGGCCTGTCCGGGTCCCTGTACGCCATAACCGATAACGGCAATGGTTTCGTCTTTCAATACTTCCTGTGCTTTTGCCAATGGGAACTCTTCGCGGGTTACCACATTTTCTTCGGTTCCTCCAAAGTTAATTTTTGCCATGATTAATCTGTTGTTAACTGTTATTAGTTTAATTGAGTTTGATCTGTTTCCAGTTTCTTAAGATAATTCTCCAAAAGTTCTTTTTTGGTTTTGGTGATTGCGATTCGTCCGGACCGGACAAATTGCGAAACTCCGTAAGGGTCAAGCTTTTCAAACAACTCCTGGGTTTCTTCCTTGTGTCCGGTTTTTTCAATAACGGTATATTCCGGTGTGATTTCCAAAATTCGTGCTCCGTATTGACGAACCAGCTTTTCTATTTCATTGCCACCGAGCAGCGAACTGGTTGATACCTTGTAAAGCGCTATCTCCTGATGGATAATCTCATCCGCTCTGAATACAAACACTTTTAATACGTCAATGCGCTTTTCAATTTGTTTGGCCAGTTTCTCAATGTTATCGGCAGTAGCAAATACCACAATGGTGAATTTGTGGATGCCGGTGATGGCCGACTCGGAAGTGGTTAAGCTTTCGATATTGATATGCCTGCGGGTAAAAACTGTCGTAATCTGATTGAGCAGTCCCACATGGTTTTCGGAATATACAGAGAGTGTAAACTCTTCTTTATCTGGTGTCTTCATTTTCTTGATCTTTTATGTTGGTTTTTCCACAAACAAAAAGGGAACTTCTGATTAGGCTTCCCCAGTGTTCCCTTGTTTTTTTACTCCAGGCGGATGTCAGATACTGATGCACCTGCCGGAACCATCGGGAATACATTTCCTTCTTTTTCAACCAAAACTTCCATCAGGAAAGGGCCCTCTGTTTCGGCCATTTGTTTGATGGCGTCATCCAGATTTTCGCGCTCTGTAACTTTTATGGCGGGCACGTGGTATCCTTTGGCTATGGTCTGAAAATCAGGGTTGATCAACTCGGTGGAAGCATATCTCTTATCGAAAAAGAGTTCCTGCCACTGACGAACCATTCCCAGAAAGTTGTTGTTCAGCAAAACAATCTTCACAGGAATATTTGTTTGAAAAATTGTTCCCAGTTCCTGGATGGTCATCTGAAAACCGCCATCACCAACGAAGACACATACCGGACGCTCGGGAGCCCCCAGTTTGGCTCCCATTGCAGCCGGAAGTCCAAAGCCCATTGTGCCTAATCCTCCGGAGGTAACCACACTTCTGCTTTGTTTAAACCGGAAGTAGCGGGCGCCCATCATTTGATGTTGTCCTACATCTGTAACCATTACAGCATCATCATTGAAAGCTGAAGAAACTTTAGAGATTACCTCGCCCATTCTCAGACCTTTGTCATCGGGAGCTGTTTCCTTTTCGATAATTCGTTTATATTCAATTCTGAAACAGGCTTCAAATTCTGCCACCCAGTCGGTGTGTTCATTTTTGGTGATTTTACCTGTGAGCAGGGGGAGTGTTTTCTTTACATTTCCCAACAGAGGAACATCTGCATGAACGTTTTTGTTGATTTCAGCAGGGTCTATTTCCATGTGAATAACCCTGGCATTGGTGGCATATTTTGTCAGGTCGCCTGTTACACGGTCATCAAAACGCATTCCGATGGCAATAATAAGGTCTGCCTCATTGGTTTTGATGTTGGGGCCATAGTTTCCGTGCATTCCCAGCATCCCCACATTCAGCAGATGGTCAGAAGGCATGGCGGAAAGACCCAGTAGGGTCCATGCAGCCGGAATACCTGATTTTTCAAGGAATTCGAGCAATTCTTTTTCGGCATTTCCCAAGACAACGCCCTGACCGACCAAAGCCAGAGGCTTACGGGAGAGGTTGATCAATTTCGCCGCTTCTTCGATTTGATGAAAGTCGATGGGGCTTTCGGGAGAGTAACTCCGGATGGCTTTTACCGGCTCATATTTGAAGTCCATTTCATTCACCTGGGCATCTTTGGTTATGTCAACCACTACAGGTCCCGGTCGCCCCGACCGGGCAATATAGAATGCTCTGGCAAGTGCTGCCGGAATGTCCTCTGCTTTCCGAACCTGGTAGTTCCATTTGGTTACCGGCTGGGTTACACCTACTACATCGGTTTCCTGAAAAGCATCGGTTCCCAGAAGTGATGAAATTACCTGCCCGGTTATGACTACCAGCGGAGTTGAATCCATCATGGCATCTGCCAGTCCTGTTACTGTGTTGGTTGCTCCGGGTCCGGAGGTTGCAAAGCAAACTCCAACTTTTCCCGTAACACGGGCATATCCCTGAGCCGCATGGACGGCACCCTGTTCATGGCGGGTGAGGACGTGATGAACCTGATCGTGATAATTATAAAGAGCATCATAAATAGGCATGATAGCCCCCCCCGGGTATCCGAAGATCATAGTTGTTCCTTCATTGATCAATGACTGCATTACAGCCTCGGATCCGCTCATCCTTTTTGTCTCCCTGGTTTTTTCTTCTTTCATTAGTAATTGAGATTGTGGTTCCATAACATTCATGGTTGCGTTTGAGAAAAATTAAATTAAAAAAACCTGCTCTCCATATTTTATTGGGGGTACAAGATTATGTCAGAATTTACCGGTTGTCAAGAAATTTAACAAATTCAGGCTACCGACTGACTTTCACGACTCCCTTATATTATTCTGACTGCTCCTTTATCTGCTGATGATACCATTGACGCATAGGCTTTGAGGGCTTTGGAAACCTGTCGCTCTCTGGGGCCGGGCTTGAAAGCCTGTTCTCCTTTGGCCATCTCTTTATGCCTGCGTTTTTCCATTTCTGCTTCTGATATTTCTACATTTATGCTTCTGCCCGGTATGTCGATGACAATTTTGTCGCCAGTTTCTACCAGCGCTATTTCTCCGCCGGCAGCAGCTTCGGGTGATACATGCCCTATTGAAAGGCCTGAGGTACCTCCTGAGAAACGGCCGTCGGTAACCAGAGCACACTCTTTACCCAGGTGGCGCGATTTAATGTAAGAGGTGGGGTAAAGCATCTCCTGCATTCCCGGGCCTCCTTTTGGGCCTTCATATTTTATTAACACCACATCGCCTGATTTTACATCACCCTCGAGGATGGCATCACAGGCACTGTCCTGAGATTCATAGACTTTGGCAGTTCCTTCGAAATGAAGAATGGATTCATCAACTCCTGCTGTCTTTACAATGCACCCTTTGGATGCAATATTGCCAAAAAGCACCGCCAGACCACCATCCTTAGAGTAAGCGTTTTCCACACTCCGGATGCATCCATTTTTGCGGTCCAGATCAAATTCTTCATAAACGGCATTTTGTGACCCCAGTACCAGGTTCCGGAATCCTCCGGGCGCACTCTTGTACTTTTCCCTGGCTTTATCGGTAACTTCTTTACTGAGCAAATCAAAGTCATTGAGTGCATCAGCCAGTGATGGATAATCTATCCGGTGAACCGATGTATCCAAAAGATTGTGACGGGCCAATTCTGCCAGTATCCCTAAAATACCCCCCGCACGGTTCACATCCTGTATATGATAATGACTGTTTGGGGCAACTTTTGAGAGTACCGGTGTATGTCTTGACAGTTGATCTATATCCTGCATGGTAAAATCCACACCTGCCTCATGGGCAATTGCCAGCAGGTGGAGCACTGTATTGGTGGATCCTCCCATGGCAATGTCAAGGGTCATTGCATTCATAAAAGCCTGTTTTGTAGCAATGGATCTGGGTAACACTGAGTCGTCCCCGTCCCGGTAATGGCGATAGGCGAGATCTACAATTTTATTGGCGGCCTCTTCAAATAACTTTTTGCGATTGGCATGTGTGGCTACGATGGTTCCGTTTCCTGGAAGGGCCAGACCAAGAGCCTCATTGAGGCAGTTCATGGAGTTGGCGGTAAACATTCCGCTGCAGGAACCGCAGGTGGGACAGGCATTTTGTTCAACTGCCAGCACATCGCTATCCGAAACATTGTCATCGGCAGCCATTACCATAGCGTCAATAAGGTCAAGGGCCGTTCCATTGTTGTTCCCGGCTTCCATTGGGCCTCCGGAAACAAATATGGTGGGGATGTTCAGTCGCATGGAAGCGATGAGCATACCGGGAGTTATTTTGTCACAGTTGCTGATGCAAATCATGGCATCGGCGCGGTGTGCATTTACCATATATTCTACACTGTCAGCGATGAGGTCGCGTGATGGAAGGGAATACAGCATTCCGTCGTGTCCCATAGCAATACCGTCGTCCACCGCAATGGTGTTGAATTCGGCAGCAAAGCAACCTTGTTTTTCCACAATTTGTTTTATCTCCTGGCCGATATGATGCAAATGAACGTGCCCCGGAACAAATTGAGTGAAGGAGTTGACAATGGCTACCAACGGTTTGCCCATTTGTTCGTCTTTCATTCCGTTTGCACGCCAGAGGCTTCTGGCTCCTGCCATTTTTCGGCCCTGTGTGGTCGTATTACTTCTTAATGGTCGCTTCATAATAATTAAACTGTAATCTTCTGTATAAATTAAAAACCCCTCTCACGCAGAAGTGAGAGGGGTTTAAAAATCGGTTGCTTTATTTAGCTATACACCATTCTCACTTCTGCCTGGTTGTCCCACGAGAATAATAATATTGACGAGAATGAGTGATAGAAAAAGGTTCATATCCAAAGTTCAAATTCATTTGTTCTTTGCAAATGTATATATTTTGACAATACCATCAAGCATTTTGTAACAAAAAAATGAATTTTTCTTGCAATTTAGTGAGAAATTGCCCTGTGAGGCTGATGAAATCGTAGTTTTTGACCATGAAAAATTTGAACATTTTTTGTTTTGTCTTATTGTTGTAATGTTTGTTTTGTTGTAAGTATTTGTTTGTGTTGTGTCTGAGGTGCTTTTTTGTGGGTGTGAAGAAATTGAACAAGGTGGTTTCCTCCTTTTTTGTATTATGATCAATGGATTATTATTCTCCGGAAATAAATAAATATTCAATCTTGGGTGTGTTATATAACACTATAGATGGATGTATTGTTTACTGTTTGGTTTGTTTGTATTCTTCCCAGAGTCTTAAAATCTTATTGCGGATCGTGAGCAGATTGTCTTGTTTTGACATTTTCAATCGTTGATTACAGAAGATTATAAATGGTTCCATTTCCTGGTCTTTAATTTCAATCCAGTCATTAAGCATCCCTGAGGATATCACCTCTTCCCATGCGGATTTTTGATTCATACTGTTGATGACCTTTCGTGTTTTCCTTTGACTTTTGGCTTCTTTGCTGAAAAGGGAGTGTGCCAGGCTCAGGGGGCTCATGACCATGCCTATGGATGGAGACGGAATTGATTTGTCCGGTTCAGCATCCGGGTCCACATTAATTCCAAAGTTTCCCGGTAGGTTGAGGCGCATCTCGCGTTCCTCTGCTCTTACAATTACTTCATTAAGCATATAACTTGCAGGTGACAGGAATATACTGTCGTTTATATTGCTGTTACGAAAGTCGGTTGCTTTAATGGTCCTGGGATCAAAGCCCATTGATACAATTCTTATGGAGTCGTCAGCCGGCAATGAGATTCTAAACTGACCATTGGAGTCGGAAGTGTAGGAGAGGTAGGTGTTGTAACTTACCAATTGTACATATCCGAGAGGTTTCTGGTTTTCTTTGTTATAAAGGGTGCCTGATGCAGTGATTTTATTTTTGTCTTGTGCTTGTAGTGTTTGAGCAAAAAGAAGACAGCATCCGGTAATCATCAGAATGATTATTTTCATAAATCTGGGAGTTTATCTGGCTGGCTGGATTGTTTCAAAAAATGTGCCAGCTGATATTTTGGGGATGAAAATGCAAGGATAAAATAAAAAACCAACAAAAATCAGTAAAATCCAATCAAAATGTAAGTCAAACTCGCCCTTGGATATTAATTTGAAATCCTCACTAACAATTTGTATATTTGTGCTTTGAAATAATATAAATCAAAATTAAACAGTATGAGTAAGATTCAAGTAGCAGTAGTTAGTTACGGAAATATTGGAAAATTTGCAGTAGAGGCAGTAAATGCATCACCTGACATGGAACTTGCCGGTGTGGTACGTCGTTCCACAGGTAATAATCCCCCTGAGTTGGCCGATGTTAAGGTTGTTACCGACATCTCTGAGTTGGGTAAGGTGGACGTTGCCATTCTCTGCTCTCCTACCAGAAGTATTCCCGAGACGGCCAAAGCTATTATGGAGAAAGGCATCTGTACGGTTGATAGTTTTGATATTCACGGAGAAGAGATGTTGAAGTTGCGCAGAATGCTTGATGAAACCGGGAAAAAACATAATTCAAAAGCAATTATTTCTGCCGGTTGGGACCCGGGAAGTGACTCTGTGGTTAGGACGCTTTTGAAAGCTATGGCCCCCAAAGGTCTTACTTACACCAATTTTGGCCCGGGAATGAGTATGGGCCACTCTGTTGCAGCTAAAGGAAAAGATGGTGTTAAAGATGCTCTTTCAATGACCATTCCGGTGGGAACAAGTATTCACAGACGTATGGTATATGTTGAACTTGAAGATGGTGCGAGCATTGAAAAGGTTACCAAAGATATAAAATCGGACAGTTATTTCAGTAAGGACGAAACGCATGTCATTGCAGTTCCCAGTGTGGATGAACTGAAAGATATGGGACATGGTGTTTTACTGGAACACAAAGGTGTTTCCGGACAAACCCAAAATCAGTTGTTTGAGTTTAAGATGAAGATTAACAATCCGGCGCTAACCTCTCAGATTCTTGTTTCATGTGCACGCGCTGTGTTGAAACAGCAGCCCGGGTCTTATACTATGCCTGAGATTGCTCCTATTGATTACCTTTCAGGAGATAAGGAAGATTTGCTAAAACGCCTTGTGTAAATGTGACCACCTGGATTTAAAAAGAATATAGAAGACAAGTGTTTTTATTCTAAAATACTTGTCTTTTTTCCCTTCCTCCCCGTAAATTTAGAAATCAAAACCTCTATTCATAAGACTGAATTTGTATTTGCCTCAGGATTAACTGATGATGGAAGTGTTGTGTCTTATTGTGAAATGTTGAAGATAAGATGAACTTTTTTTGAAGAGAAGTTGAAGTAATTATTAGGCGAATGAAAAAAATGAGGTTATATATGTCTAATTGCTACGCAATTATTTTTTGTCCACAAATTCGTGGATCCCAAAAGACAAGAAATGGCTTAAGCCATTTTTGTCTTTGGTAACATCATAATAGACTTTTGAGGTACGGATTATTATGGTGAAACATAAAAAAGTGCTGCTGACTATTCCAGCAGTATCTATTTGAAATAAGGAAAGACAATATACAATTCAATTAAAACCTTGAATTTATGACTGCAACTTTAAAAGAAATTGTTGAGAAAGCATGGGACGACCGTGCATTGCTTGAAAAAGATGAAACGAAGAATGCAATCCGACAGGTAATTTTAAGCCTGGATGTGGGTGAACTGAGAGTTGCCGAGCCGGTTGGGGATGACTGGCAGGTGAATGACTGGGTGAAAAAAGCAGTGATCTTGTATTTCCCAATGCAGGAAATGGAAACCATTGAACTGGGGCCTTTTGAGTTTCATGATAAGATGGCGTTGAAAAGAAATTATAAGGAGTTGGGTGTCAGGGTGGTTCCGCATGCAGTGGCGCGTTATGGTGCTTTTATCGGACGAGGTGCTGTAATGATGCCTTCGTACCTGAATATCGGGGCTTATGTGGATTCCGGGACTATGATTGATACTTGGGCCACCGTTGGTAGCTGTGCCCAAATTGGGAAAAATGTACATTTGAGTGGCGGTGTTGGTATTGGCGGTGTGCTGGAACCTGTTCAGGCATCCCCGGTAATTATTGAAGACAATGCTTTTATCGGCTCTCGCTGCATCGTGGTGGAAGGTTGCAGAGTAGGAGCAGAAGCTGTGCTTGGAGCAAATGTGGTGCTGACCGCCTCGACCAAAATTATTGATGTGAGTGGCCCGGAGCCCAAAGAATATAAGAGTTATGTGCCACCTCGTTCAGTGGTCATCCCGGGTAGTTATACCAAGAAATTTCCGGCCGGAGAATATCAGGTTCCTGCGGCATTGATTATAGGGCAGCGTAAGGAATCGACTGATAAAAAGACTTCTTTGAATAATGCACTGCGTGACTTTGGGGTGGCGGTGTAATCCGGCGTTCTCAAAAACGTAACGAACATTAAGGAATAATTCTAAAAGCCGGGCACTTTGTCCGGCTTTTTGTTGATCTACCATTGGATAAGGACAGTTGAGATAGTTACCCTTAAAAAAGCATTATATTTGCGGGAGATAAAAAGTTGATATGAAACGAGGATGGCAACTATTGCCCCAAAAGAATAAGTATAAGTTCTTGCATGCGAATTCTGTCCGACCTTAATAGACAAATTTTATGCGGATGAAACGAGCATGATATTTTTTAAGCATTAATATCACATAAGAATATGTTTAAAAAATATTATTTGAGAGTGCAGCGGTTCCCTTCGTTCTTGAATTTTTAATTAGCTTTTTATCAGATAATTATAAAGTTTTAAGCGGATGAATTACCAAAATGATATTAAGGAGGCAGTTGAAGTGCTTCAAAATGGAGGGCTTATTATTTACCCTACGGATACTTTCTGGGGGATAGGGTGTGATCCCACGAATGCGGATGCTGTTAAAAGAGTTTTTGATCTGACGAAACGAAGTAATTCAGACGAGGTGGTTGTTCTTGTGGATTCGGAAGTCCGTTTGAATTCCTATGTTCAGGAGATTCCTGAAATTGCATATGATTTGATAGAGCTGGCAGAGAAGCCTCTTACAATTATATATTCTGGAGGGAAGAACATTGCAGAGAATCTTCTTTCGGCAGATGGGGAAATTGGTATTCGTGTCTCCGGAGAAGATTTTTCACGATCGCTGTGTCAAAGATTTCGGAAGCCGGTTGTTTACATTCCGGCAGCAATGTCAGGGAAACCGTCTCCCCAAAACTTTGGAGATGTGGAAACCGGAATTTTGGAAGAGGTGGATTTTATTGTGAAGTATCGTCAGGAGGAACTGTCAATCCCGGCGGCAGCCGGTATTATTAGGCTTGGTGTAGATGGTCAGGTTGAGGTAATTCGGGAATAAGCGGATCAACAATTCTAACCTCTTTGAAAATTATATGGAAATTAAAGAGAATCAAATGAAGCGGGAAGATTTTAAACATAGTGTCCCTGTGCAGATGCGTTTCAGCGATGTGGATGGCTTCGGACATGTGAACAATGGTGTTTATAACGATTACTACGATATCGGCCGAATGTATTATATGCGCGATGTGTTGGGGTGGCTTCCTGGAGATTCGCAAAGAGACAATCAGCTGGTGGTGGTGAATACAAAAATCGATTTTATTGGACAGATTTTGTTGGGGCAACCTATTGAAGTGCTTACCCGGGTGGTGTCACTGGGAAATAAAAGTTTAAAGATGACTCAGTGGGTTATAGAACAAGGTGCAGAAGAGCCACTCTCTGTTTGTGAGTCTGTAATGGCCGGTTTTCAGCGAAGTACGGGCACCTCTTTTGTGTTACCTGATGAATGGAGAGAGGCAATTAATGGTTTTGAGAAATAAGTTCTCCTTTGGTTTATATCAATACTGCTGCGGGCTCACCAAGTTGGAAGCTATCCTTTCTAATGGGGATATTTGGTTGAGTGGCTACCTCTTTTTTGAAGTTCAAAAACAGCTGAAACGACCTTCCTTCCTGGAATTTCAGTGTATCTCCATTCAATTTTGGCACAATTGACAATTTTAAAATAACTACTTCCTTTCAGGATGTGTTGAGGATTCCAGATCATTAAAGAATTTCCCCTGCTGAAAGAAATTTCTAACAGTTTTGTATTTGGTGGTTTTCCATAACTTAAAGGGTTAGTAATTATTATGGTTTTTTAAAGATAAAAAAATCGAGTAATTCCCAGAATTATTCCTCATTTAAATCCAATAGTCCCTCCGGAATATTTAATTCAATCGTTTTATTCTCCTCATCAACATTAACAATAAATTCTTCCGCGACAGGAATCAATAGCTCTCCTTTTTTGCCATTGATAATAAACAGGGGATTGCCGGAGATATCCTGGATGCTCTCAATTATTCCCAGTTCGCCTTCGTTAATATCGATGGCCTTAAATCCGTTAAAAGCATTAATGTTATTGGTGCCGACAGACGGGCCCGATATTTCGTGCGGTGAAATATAGATGTCATTGTCCATAAGTTTTCTGATATCTTTTTCGGTCTCCAGCAAAGGCAATTTAACCAGTAACACATCTCCTCCCTTGTAGCGAAATTCATTGACGCGAAACGGAACGAGCCCTTTATCAATGTCCACAAAGATAAATGTGGGGTCAAGCTCCGATTCAGCAACTTCGGAAGTCAGTCTGATGGCAGTTTCTCCTGAAACACCATGGGGCTTGGCAAGTTTGCCGATGTATGTGAATTCTGATTTTTCTATCATGAGGTAAATTTACAAATTTTGCCGGGTCTGTGGCCTTTTGAGTTTTTAATAATTTTGAAAAGAACAGTGAAGAAATAAATAAGACCTCCCCAAAATGAATTGAGGAGGCCTTGTTATTTATATAGATCAGAAAAAATTACAGTTTCAGGAAGTTGCAAACAGCTTCGTAAACTGCCTTTCCGGTGAATCCGAACTCTTCATCCAGCACTTTGTAAGGAGCTGAATATCCGAAATGATCCAAGCCGTTGGCCAGTCCGTTGGCTCCTGTCAATCCTTCAATGGTTACAGGCAATCCGGCAGTTAGTCCATAACGGGGAACATCGGCAGGAAGAACTTCCTCTTGGTAATCAGCCGACTGGTTGCGGAAGAGGCCTTCGGAGATGGCAGATACCACCTGAATTTTGAGGCCTTTTTCTTTGCGCAGCATGGCAGCACCTTCCACCATGGTAGAAACTTCAGATCCGTTTCCAACCATGACCAGATCCAGTTTACCCTGATCTTTTTCTACGATATAAGCACCTTTTTTGGCTTTCAAGGCTGTTTCATAAGAACTTCCCGGCAAGTTGGGGATGTTTTGGCGTGATAAAATCAGTGCTGAAGGAGAGTTGGTATTCTCCATTGCCATTTGCCATGCAACAGTTGATTCGTTGGCATCCGCAGGACGCATGACCAACATACTGTTTTGTCCGTGGTGGTTTTTCAGTTTTTCCAACAGTCTGATCTGAGCCTCTTGTTCTACAGGCTGGTGTGTAGGGCCGTCTTCACCAACACGGAATGCGTCATGTGTCCAAACGTATTTAACGGGCAGCTGCATGAGAGCGGCCAACCGAACCGCAGGCTTCATGTAGTCGGAAAATACAAAGAATGTTCCACAAACAGGGATTACTCCACCATGAAGAGCCATGCCATTGGCAAGTGCTCCCATTGTTAACTCAGAAACGCCGGTGTGTACAAATTGACCTGAATAATCACCTTTCACCATTGGTTGGGTCTTTTTCAGGAATCCGTCTGTCTTGTCAGAATTGCTGAGGTCGGCAGACATGACAATCATGTTTTCCACATGATCGGCAAAGTGCGCCAATACTGTTCCTGAAGATCCGCGTGAAGCTGCATCTGCTTTTTGTTCAATAGATGCATAATCCACTTTGGGAGCTTCTTTGGAGAAAAACTGGTGGAATTGCTCAGCCAGCTCGGGATTGGCTTTTTCCCAGGTTTCCTGTTCGGCTTTTTTACGATTGGCCTGAACAGCTTTTTCTTCCATGCATTTTTTGTAGTATTCAGCTACATCGGGGAATATTGAAAATGGCTGTTCCGAATCCCCGCCAAGATTTTCGATGGTTTTACGGAAAGAAGCGCCAGCAGCACCAAGAGGCTGTCCGTGAGTGGATACTTTACGTTCGAAAGATTCACCTTCTTCTGTTAAAGCACCTTTACCCATTACTGTTTTACCAATGATGAGGTAAGGCTGATCGGTGATCTTCTTAGACTCTTCGAGAGCCTCGCGAATCTGTGCATGGTCATGGCCATCAATGGTTTTTACTACCCATCCCCAGGCTTCATATTTTTTAGCTGTGTCCTCAACAGTTACTGCGTTGGTTTCTGTTGACAACTGAATGTCATTGGAGTCATAAAACATTACCAGGTTTCCTAGGCCCAGGTACCCGGCAAGACGACCTGCTCCCTGTGAAATTTCTTCCTGAATTCCTCCGTCAGAGATAAATGTGTAAATGTTATGAGCACTCCAGAGGCCGAATTTTTGTGCCAGAAAACGTTCTGTAATTGCAGCACCGACAGCCATGGTATGACCTTGCCCCAGAGGTCCAGATGTATTCTCTACGCCTCGTTCGAAATCCACTTCAGGGTGTCCGGGAGTAGGACTTCCCCACTGACGGAAATTGGCCAACTCCTCCATGGTATAGGTTCCTGTCAACGCAAGTTGAGAGTAAAGCATGGGAGACATGTGTCCCGGATCCAAAAAGAAACGGTCACGAAGAGCCCATCCTCTGTCTGTGGGATCGAACTCCATATATTCAGAGAAGAGGATGTGGATGTAGTCTGCGCCACCCATGGCTCCACCAGGGTGTCCTGATTTGGCTTTTTCGACCATGGCAGCCGAAAGCACGCGTATGTTGTCTGCGGCTCTTTTTGCGATGTCTGTACTCATAGTATTGTTGATTTTTAGTTTTAAGACTTTATCTGTTCTGGTCTGTTCTTTGCTCGTTCGGGTTGCAAATATATAAAAACAACTTATTTTTTCGAGTTAAAAAACACTTAATCATCATTTTTCAATGACAAAAGTAAGGAAAATTTTTAGCATTGAAGGAATAAGCGTAAGAAATACTTTTAAACATTTGTGCTTTTTTGTATCCATTTGCAAAAGTATGCTGGAGGTTAATGCTAATAAATGCGCTTCTCACTATTTATTATTACTTTGGTATCCGTAAATCAAATTTTGGAAAATTATGCTGATAGTTGCTGATGATAAAATTCCTTTTTTGAAAGGGGTGCTTGAACCTTATGCACGTGTTGTTTACATTCCCGGTATCGAAATTGGGCCGGCGGATGTTAAAGAAGCCGACGGACTTATCATTCGTACCCGCACAAAAGTTGACAGATCATTGCTTGAAGGAAGCAGGGTGAAGGCGGTGGTTTCGTCCACCATAGGAACGGATCATATGGATATTTCCTGGTTGGAAGAAAATGGTATTGCATGGGCCAATGCACCAAGCTGCAACTCGGGTTCTGTCAAGCAATATGTCGCGTCAGTTTTTGCTGCCCTTGAGATGGGTTATTTCCCGTTGAGAGGAAAAACGCTGGGGATTGTTGGTGTTGGAAATGTGGGTAGCAAAGTAGCAAAAGTTGGTGAGGCTTTCGGAATGAAGGTGTTACTGAATGATCCGCCAAGAGCTGCTAAGGAAGCTGATTTTCCTAATGTGGACCTGAATGTACTTTTGCAAATGTCGGATGTGGTCACTTTTCATGTTCCTCTTACCCGGGAGGGTGTTTATGCAACCGAATATCTCCTGAATGACACAACACTCATGATGATGAAGCGGGGAAGTGCGCTGATTAACTCCTCACGAGGTGAAGTGGTGGAACAACGGGTGCTGATGAAAGGTATTAGTTCGGGTTTAATTGATCGGGCTATCCTTGATGTATGGGAGCATGAGCCTGATATTTCTGTTGAATTGCTTGGGCGATTAATGATTGGGACCCCGCATATTGCAGGTTATTCGGTGGATGGTAAAGCCAACGGAACTGCCGCTGCTGTTCAGTTTATGAGCCGGCAGTTTGGCTTTGATCTGGATAACTGGCAGCCTTTAGAATTGCCAATGCTGGATGATATGTCTTTGAGGGTTAGTGATGTTGATGAGCGATTGAACCTTAAGCTGGCCAAAGCCGTTATTTCCACGTACGATGTAAATGAGGATGCAAAAAGGCTGGTCGAAGACCCGGGAAACTTTGAGGCCATCAGGGGCAATTATCCCGTTCGGCGAGAGTTTCCTGCCTGGACCATTAGCGGGGCAGATGTAAATGAGGAGTTGAGAAAGTCATTGATCCTATTGGGGTTTAAATTGCTCTAATGTCGGATTAACCATGAATTTCAAGGTTTATTAGTGAATATGAAAATGTGAAATCTAAATAGAAGAAATAGATGATAAAGAAAGCAGACATCGGACTGATTGGTCTTGCCGTAATGGGGGAGAACCTGGTATTAAATATGGAAAGTCATGGCTATACTGTGGCGGTTTACAATCGCAGTGTAGAGAAAGTTGACAAATTTGTGAATGGCCGGGGAAAAGGGAAGAACTTTATTGGTGCACACTCACTGGAGGAGTTTGTGCAGGATATTGAACGTCCACGGAAAGTAATGATGCTCGTGAAAGCGGGTCAACCTGTGGATGATTTTATTGAAAAGCTGATTCCTCTGCTGGATGAGGGTGATGTGATCATTGATGGAGGAAACAGTCATTTCCCTGATACCATACGTCGAACCAAATATGTGGAAAGCAAAGGTTTATTGTATATCGGAACCGGAGTCTCCGGAGGTGAGGAGGGAGCATTAAAGGGACCTTCCATGATGCCGGGTGGATCTCCTAAAGCATGGCCATTGGTGAAAGATATCTTCCAAAGTATTGCCGCTAAAGTGGACGATGGCACCCCCTGCTGCGATTGGGTTGGCGAAGATGGTGCAGGCCATTTTGTAAAAATGGTTCACAATGGCATCGAGTATGGTGATATGCAACTTATCAGCGAAGCTTATCATCTGATGCGTGATTATCTCAAACTCTCTCATGATGAGATGCACGATATTTTTGACCTCTGGAATCAGGGAGACCTGGACAGCTACCTGATAGAAATAACCCGTGATATTATGGGGTATCGTGATGAAAACGGTGAACCGCTGCTGGAGAAAATCCTGGATGCGGCGGGTCAGAAAGGTACCGGTAAATGGACTGCCATCTCCTCCCTTGAGGTAGGTGTTCCCCTGACGCTCATCGGAGAAGCAGTGTATTCACGAATTCTTTCATCACAAAAAGAGGAACGTTTGAGAGCTGCTGAAATTATTAAGGCTAAGGTGTCTCAACTCGATGAGGAGAAGGAGGAGTTTGTGAATGCCATTCACGATGCTTTGTTTGCTTCCAAGATTGTCTCTTATGCGCAAGGTTATGTCTTGATGCGTGAAGCTGCCAGAGAGAACAACTGGAACCTAAACTATGGTGGAATTGCTCTCATGTGGCGTGGTGGCTGCATCATTCGTTCTGCGTTCCTCGGAAAGATTAAGGATGCCTTCGATCACAATCCCGAACTGGAGAACCTGATTCTTGACAGCTACTTCCATGATAAGTTGCAGGCTGCGCAGGAGGGATGGCGCAAAGTGGTGTCTGTGGCTGCACGCATTGGCATTCCCGTGCCGACATTCTCTTCAGCTTTGGCCTATTTCGACGGATATCGCACGGCCAACTTGCCTGCGAACCTTCTTCAGGCGCAACGTGACTATTTTGGAGCACACACCTACGAACGCGTGGATAAAGATCGTGGTGAGTTTTTCCATACCAACTGGACCGGTCGCGGAGGCGATACGGCTTCTTCCACTTATCAGGTCTAAGTTGGTTATAGTGTCTCTGATTATAAAACATTAGAAATGACTTGACAAATTGTTAATTCAATAATCAAGGTCAACATTAAACGGCTAAAAACCCCGAAAGCACAGGAGAAAGTTGCTTTCGGGGTTTTTGGATTTCAAATTAATTTTTCTACAACTATTGTTTTCCGGGTTTTGGTTTTATATTTTTATGGTCAAAATCTTAACCCATGAGTCAGACTATAAATTCGTTAAACCGAAAATCTTTTTACCGCTCCACCTACTGGCAAAGGAGTATCGCCATAAAAGTACTGGTTGGTTTTTTTGTTTTTTACCTTTCCATTAGCATATTGATAATGGGATTTACCTTGCCCGCAATTCTTCAGGAATATTTTCCAGGACAAAAGGTAATAAGCGCTTTCAACCAGAATTTGTGGTATTATTTTATTTTCAGTGCCATACTTCGGCAACTTTTTCAGGAGATTCCGATTGTGAACAGCATCCCGCTGTTAGTTCTGCCTTTTAAGAAAAAGAAGATCGCGCGGCATTTGGTAAATAAATCTTTCTTCCATATCATTAATTTTCTTCCCCTGCTATTTCTGATACCCTTTACTTTTGATACGGTAATAGAGGAATACGAACTACTAAACACCCTGGGATGGCTGATTAATCTTGTAGGACTTATCTTAGTTGATCACTTGATTGGTATTTGGCTGAAAAGATTCTCCTTCTACAAGGAAAAAATGTCCGCCATAATATTAGGGCTGGGTATTGGACTGTTTTTGTTGTCTTTTTATAGTATCATCCCGGTTTCTGTATGGATTGGTCAATATTTTCATTCTGTGTTAGTATATCCGCCTCTGGCTGTAGCTCCCTTTATTTTTGTTGTACTGTTATACCGTTTTAATATAAATGAGATCGCCAAAGGGATGTATCTGGATAGTCGATTGATACCTGTTGAAAAGGATGTGAATATTCATGCCTTTTCCTGGACGGATAAATTTGGGTCAATCGGTAAATATATTTCTCTTGAGCTAAAGATGATTACGCGTAACAAAAGGACCAGAAGTGCTTTTATGAGTGTTGTCTTTCTGCTTTTATACGGTTTTATTGTTTACGGTAATTCTGGGATGGCGAATTACGACTTTTTTCTGATTTTTATCGGCATACTCATTACAGGTAGTTTCAGTGTTAGTTATGGTCAGTTTACCCCGGCGTGGCATTCAAAATACTATCCTTTTTTGATGACACGGGATTTTGGACTCAAAAATATGCTCAATGCCCAGTATTTTTTGTTTATTGCATCCACGGTTATTGCCTTTGTTTTTTCCACGGTTTACCTGATTTATGGTGCCAAGGTGTTATTCTTTAATTTTTTGAGTGCCATCTTTAATATTGGAATTACCAGCCATATTGTATTGTGGATGGGGTCGTTCAGTTCCAAGCCCATTGATTTATCTCAAAGTTCATTTTTTAATTACCAGGGCACCGGAGCTTCTGTTTGGATTATGGCGTTAGTCATTATTCTCGGGCCAATACTATATTTCGGTCTGCTAAGTCTGCTGCTCGAAGATATCTGGAGTTATCTGATTTTTGGACTGACCGGCATTGGTGGCATAATATTCCACGAATCAATCATGAACAAAATTCTGATTCGATATAAAAAGAATAAACATCGGATGCTTTATAGTTATCGCCAAACCTTTTAACCTTATATGCTATGATCACTTTAGAAAATGTAGTGAAGAAATACAATGGAAATGTTGTATTGGCTATTGATAATCTCACCTTTCAGCAAGGAGACATTGTGGGTGTTGTGGGCAACAACGGTGCTGGAAAAACAACCATGTTTTCAGCCATTCTGGATTTAATTCAACTTTCTGAAGGACACATCGAGAACAATCAGCAACGAGTAAATGAATCCGAAGAATGGAAAAAATTTACCAGCTCTTATCTGGATGAAAAATTTCTGATTGATTACCTTACCCCCGATGAGTATTTTAACCTGGTCGGAAGCTTAAAAGGATATGCTCCAGGGGATATTCAGGAGTTTATCGCCGGCTTTAGTGAATTTTTTAATGGTGAAATAGACAATAAACGAAAGTATATCAGGAGCCTCTCAAAAGGCAATCAGCAAAAGATTGGCATTGTTGCATCGTTGATTGGCAATCCTCAAATTGTTCTGTTAGACGAGCCATTCAGCAACCTGGATCCTACTTCTCAATACCGATTACGCCAGATTATTAAAGATTTTCAGCAACAAAACAACTGCACTTTCCTGATCTCCAGTCACGATTTAAACCATGTAGCTGAGGCGTGTACCCGTATTGTCATTCTTGAAAAAGGAAAAGTCGTGGATGACGTAAAAACAAGTGACGAAACCATGTTGAGACTGGAGAATTATTTTGCTATTTAGTGTTTACCCGAAAAGTCCAATTTCTGCGTTACGTCCTTTCTGAAAACAGTTATTTACGAAAGTAAACGCCTTGATTTTCAAAAAGGACAAGCCTTGAACTTGAGCTTTATAGACAAACACTATTTTATGAATGCACAAAGTAAAAACATTGATTTTTGCTAATGCAGTATTCAAGGGGGACTGTCTAATACTTTTTTAGACAGTCCCGTTGTATTCATTATTTCAGCCACTCTTCCGGCATCCATGATTGAATGAGTTCTTTGTTGTCTTTGTACCAGATTCTGCCAGCGGCATCTACGTCATCTTCCTTTTGCAGGAGAAGCATAAGTCCGGACATTGTCTCTTCTGTAAAATAGAAGTTTCCTAAAAACTCTTTGAATCCTGGGCGTTCGTCAGTAAAACCTTTACGGGTTACAATATAGCTTTTTTCAGAAGGGTAAATTCCCTTTGGGTCTTCCAGATATTTCAAATCATACTTTGCCCACTTATAGTGAGGTTTCCATCCGGTAACGACAATCCATTCCTTTTTTGCGGCGGCATTTTTTATACTTGCAACCATGGCCGGTCCGCTGGAGGTAAGCTGATCAAATTCCAGTCCGTAATCTTTGATGGCTTTTTCCGTATCCCTGTAAACACCTGCTCCGCTGCCAACACCAATTATTTTGCCATTAAATTTTTCCTTATGCTCATTAAGTTGGGTGATAGAATCTATTTCAACATAGCCTGGAACTACAAGGCCTGTAGAGGCATAGTCAAAATTCATTCCGACTCTGTCAATCTTATCTCCAAAACGCTCCCAGTAATCCCGGTGTGTTTGTGGTAACCATGCTTCCAGAAAAAAATCTCCATCTCCTCTTGCCAAAGCAGTGAATACAGGTCCTGGAGATAAAAGCATGGTTTTGACGGGAATGCCCACATCTTCAAGTGCCAATTCGGTGATTTTTGTCATTGCAACGCCTTCAATCCAGTTGGCATAGTAAATCACCACTTCTTCTTTCTTTTTTTTACAGCCTGTAGCCCCTAATAATGCAATTACAAAAAACAGAATGATTGTGTTCCTAAAATTTTTTTTAATCATAACAAGTATTAAATATTTAAGGTATTAATGTTCCCTGGTGATTTGTTTTTAGACAAAGTAGAGCCGGGCTTTTATACAATGTTCTGTCATAAAAGCCAATAATAATATGATGGGTTATCTGATAATTGAATGTTTGTAACGGGATTTTTAGGTTTGCAATGGTTTTAATCAGAGAATAAATCTGATTTAAAATCAACGGATATTCGGAACTTAAATCGGCCGCAAAGGTATTTTTTAAGTATTAACCCCCAAAAACAGACTTCTTAAATTTCTTTAATTTGAATGTTGAAGGTCCTCGTTTTTTAGGTTGATGGTGGTTCTGGCAGTTACTCTATTCGTGCTAAGACCTCTTCTCTCTGAGCCGATGAAATCCAATTGATCAAGTTAACTTTCCTTGTTTTATTTCCTGCAAATGGAAAGATATAAGCTTTGCTTTAGTACTATTTCAGAGGATGATGTTTTTTTGACTCTTTCTGAATACTCTATAAATCATCCTTTTTTGTGTCTTTCTGCCGAGTTAATGAATCAGTATTGTAATCTGTCGTAAAAACAAAAACTCCGAAATCAAAAATAGACTTCGGAGCTTTAAATGAGGTATGAATTATTTTTTAATCCCGGCTTCCCATAAAAATCATTACATAATATGCCAGGGTGGCCAGAGCCGAAAGTGCTGCAACCACATAGGTGTAAGCAGCCCATTTCAGGGCATCGCGTGCCTGGTTGTGGTTTCGTCCGCTGGTGATATTGGCAGAATGCAACCATGCCAGAGCACGCTGGGTGGCGTTGATTTCCACCGGAAGGGTGATGAACGCAAATGCGGTGAAAATTGCATAACAGGCAATGATGATTTGCAATGCCAGATCAAAGGGAACCAGTGACGGTAACAGAAATGCTCCTGCAAACATCATGATGAATACGGCATTCAAAATTTTTGAACTCACATTTTGAATAGGTACCAATGCTGACCGCAACTTTAGGGGAGCATAGCTGCGGGCGTGCTGAACAGCGTGACCACACTCATGTGCAGCGACTGAAGCTGCTGCTACATTGCGTCCGTGATAAACATTTTCACTGAGATTGACGGTTTTATTGGCCGGATTGTAGTGATCTGATAAATGACCGCGTGATGGCAATACTTTTACATCATAAATTCCATTGTCGCGTAGCATCTTTTCAGCCACCTCACGTCCCGATAAATTACTGTCCAACGGGGTTTTTGAATATTTTTTGAAACGGCTCTTTAGCTGAGCGCTGACAATCCAGCTGGCAATCAGAAAGAACAGAAATATTAGTAATAACATAGTTCAATTTTTTATGGTATAAAGATAGAAGATTCTTATCAAAAAGGGTGCCATGGGATTAAGCTGAGAGTTTTAGGTTGAGGTGTGCGGGTTGGTTGTTTCTCATGTCTCAACCTCAATCTCAATCTCAGCTTCCCGCTTCTTTTCCTAAAACCTAAAATAAATAAATGGCACCACCTCGGTTGTTCTGAATTGCAGCAGAAGTACAACTGCCAGTGCTACCAGTGCCACTTTGGCAGTCCAATGCATGGTGATGAACCAACCTCTCAGGTTTTCTTTGAGTGCCGCCGGAAGCCAATGAAATATGAAGCCCAGTGCGATGAGTAAGTAAGACCAGAAGTTGGATTGTATGGCCGGCCATATCAAGTCGGCATGAAAAGCAGAAAATATACGATTGGTCATTTCCCGGGCTATGACGAGGTTGTTGGCGCGGAAAAGGATCCATCCGGCTACCACAAAGTGAAAAGTGATGAAGAATCCTGCCGGTTTTGCCAACCAAAGGGGCAGATTGCGGGTCAAAGGTTTGACGAGTTTGTCGGCGATGAGACCCATGCCATGCCAGATCCCCCATAAAACAAAGCGCCATGACGCGCCATGCCATAAGCCTCCAAGTGTCATGGTGATCATCAGATTGAGATGAGTACGGAATTTGCCTTTTCTTTTTCCGCCCAGAGGGATGTAGAGGTAATCCCGCAGCCAGCTGGAGAGCGAAATATGCCAGCGGTGCCAGAATTCGGAGATGGATAGTGCCTTATACGGACTGTTGAAATTGAGTGGAAGCCTGAATCCCAACAACAGCGCTAAACCGATGGCCACATCGGTGTAGCCGCTAAAGTCACAGTATATTTGCAGGGTATAACCATAGATGGCGCTGAGCACTTCGAACCCCGAATAGAGAAACGGACTTTCAAAGACTCTGTCCACCAGGTTGACAGCGATGTAATCAGAGAAAACAATCTTCTTCAACAGGCCTGAAAGAATAAGAAAGGTGGCATGCCACGCTTGTTTTTCCGTCAGGGAGAACTGGCGGTATAGTTGAGGCACAAAATCCCGTGCCCTTACGATGGGCCCGGCAACCAGCTGCGGGAAAAAAGAGACATAAAAGCCGAAGTCCAGAATGTTGTGCACCGGGGCCAATTGACGACGATAAACGTCCATGGTATAGCTGATGGTTTGGAATGTGAAAAAAGAGATTCCAACCGGAAGCACGATGTCATCGACTTCGAAGGAACTGCCGAACACTGCATTGGAGAAGATTGCCAGCCAGTCTTTTGCTTCCACTGCCTGACCTGTAATGTCTCCCCATATATCAGCAACAAACCAGGCATACTTAAAATACCCCAGCATGCCGAGGTTGATGGCCAGGCTGATGATCAGGAGTAATTTACGTTTCCAGTGACGGGTAAAATGCTCCAACCCCAGTCCGATGAAGAAATCAGTTAATGTGGAAATCACCAGCAGGAAAAAGAAATATCCTCCGGCTTTGTAATAGAAAAACAAACTTGCCAGAAATAAAAAACCGGTACGGGCAATTCGTTGTCTTGATGTTAGCGCATGGCCTAACAGTACTATTCCGAAGAAAACCCAGAACAGAGCGGATGTAAACATGAATGGTTCCCCGGCTTCATATCTCCATATGTGGGCGAATTCACTCATGGAACCATTGGGGTTTGAAGGTGATTTCGGAGGGAGTCCAGTGCCATCCATATCTGGTCGCCAACCACTCTTGCCCCCCGGCTGCTGAAGTGCATCATGTCTGACAGCATCAGAGAGGGGCTTTCCTGGGCCCAATTAATGGCACCTTCTGTTCCCCCCATGGCTTTGTGAAGGTCGAAGAAGGCCATATCGCAAGCCAGGGTTGCTGCCTTTTGTGCTTCGCTAATGAGCCGGGCATGTTCCATTGCAACGAGGGTCCCCTCTTTTGATTCAGCTGCTGCCTGAACTCCGATAACCAGCACAGGCACCTCCGGCAAAAGTTTTTTCAGTAGCTCTAATTCCTTAAGGAAATGGATGCGGTAAAAATTGTAATTGTCTGTTCTTGTGGGTAGAACATTGGTGCCAAATTGCAGGATGATGAATCCTGTGTTAAGCTGTTCTGCCATCATTTGGAGCATTCGGTTGTCGGCAATTCGAATGCCCGGCCATGGCCGGCCTCGCATAGCCAGGTTGTCAACCGCTACACCTCCCGTATTGTCGAGGGTTATACCATGAATTACCGGACTTGCAGCTCCCGAAAAATGAAAGTTGATGTTTCCAGGAAAAGCAGGGGCCTGAAAACTTAACAAGTGAAGGTCTCCTGTATTTCCGGTAAGTGTGTCATATCTGATCTGATTATCTATATCTGACCGGAGAACCAATGAAGTTTTTGCAGCGGAGAGCATCAGCCTGATATTGGGAAACTGTCTTAACCGCTGAGATTTCCATGCAATTGGTTTTATAGAGATATTGGCGATTGAATCGGTGAACCAGCTTGCTTTTCCTGGAAATCCATAGCGGACCGGAATGGGCGCACTCTTTTTTTTGTAACTGTAGGACAAGATCCAGTTGTCCGAATGAGAGACAGATACGTTGGCGTTGATTTGGAGAGGATCGATGGGCATAACAAACCCCGGCCCTGAACCTCCATACAGTTGTTGAAAATGTTTTCTTAAGATGGCTGTTATCCTGTCTGCTTCAATCTGACTGTCTCCCATGTGCAGCACTCTGACCACCTGCTTCAGGCTGTCGGCTGTCCGGGCTTTCAGGCAAAAGGATCTGTAAAGTTTCTGAAACAAAGGGGGGGCCGTCAGAATAGAATCAGAAAAAAGAATTGGTTTTTTAATTTCCGGAAGGGTGTCTTTGCCCGGCAGAGAGTCAGGTAAGGTAATCGTTGTAATGTTTGTGTCTGTTTGCTCAATTTCGGTAATAAGTAATCCCGGGATTGTGTCTGTTTGCTGATTCCCGGGGAACTGGCTGAGGTATCCCGGTACCGAAAAGCTGATGCGTCCCAACCACTGGTCGAAGAGGATGATCAGTAGTGAGATTAGCAGAAAATACAAAAATATCTTTATCGGACGCATCATCCGGAGCCTGGTTAGTTCTAAGGCTTGAGTTTGTTCCCATTAACAGGGGTGTTGCCAACAAAATGGTGCAGGTCTGTTAAGAAACGGCCGGAGCAGGGATTCAAAAATTTCCTGCAGAGATGTTATGGGCATCAAAGACTCAAGACTTAGGCTTTATTTTAAGTCGTTGCCCGGGTTTAATTTTCTGGGCATTGGTAATATTGTTTAAACGGAGAATGTCCGAATCGGTTACACCGGGATATTCACGGGCGATGGACCATACACTATCGCCTCTGCCAACGGTGTGATAGATGTAATCGCCTGCATTTCCGGTATCAGCCAGTTGTGTCCCGGCGGAAGCGGAGGCTGTATAACCGCTTTTTTGTCGGGCAATTCTCTGATAATGTTCCACCTTATCTTTGTCCACATAAATTACCAGTTTTTGGCCTACACGGATGACATTTCTTCTGATATTGTTCCAGTACCTCAGACTTGAAGAATAAACATCAAACCAGTCTGCAATAAGACCTACCACATCGCCCGATTTTACCGTGTAGTAAATCTTTTCTTTTCCCGGAGGGGGCGAGAAGGAGTTTGTAGAAGTGTTTCCCGGCTTTATGACCAGTTGGTTTTCTGGAAAATACTTTTCTCTGTTATAGCCAATCACAGAATCTTCCAGTGAGGCAAACTGAGTAGACAGATTAAATGCCAGTCGAAGCGGATAACTTTCTTTTTGTGCGGGAATAATATCTTTTCTGTATTGCGGATTCAAGTGTCTGATGACATCCATGGGTACTTGAAGGATTTCAGAAACCTGCGAAAAATGGAGCGGTTTCGAGATCATCACCGTATCGGATGCAACAGGCAGATTGGCGGCTACAGGTCTTAGATTATGTTCCCGGTGGTAAGTAAATACATAGGTTGCGGCAATAAATGCCGGGACATAACCTCTGGTTTCCCGGGGCAGCAGATAGAATATTTCCCAGAAATTTCGTTTTCCTCCGCTACGTCGGATAGCTCTGTTAACATTGCCGGGACCACAATTATAGGCGGCAATTACCAACTGCCAGTCGCCATAGATATTGTAAAGATCTTCCAAAAAATCGACTGCCGCTTCCGTTGACTTATACGGATCCCGGCGTTCGTCCACATATGAATCGACCTCCAGACCGTACTGCTTCCCTGTATAATACATAAATTGCCATAATCCGGAGGCTCCGGCACGTGAGAAGGCTCTCGGATTTAGTGCAGACTCAATTATCGGGAGATATTTTAATTCCAGTGGAAGTCCTTTGGCATCAAGGGCAGCTTCAAAAATCGGAAAATAATAATCCGACAAACCCAACATTGTTTCTACCTGTTCGCGACGTTTGTTGGTGTAGAGATTGATGTATGCCTTTACGTGACTGTTGTAGTTGAGTTTGAAGGGTGAAATGATGTTTTCCAGTCGTTTTATGTAAAGGGAGTCAGACAAACTTGCCTGTTCTACCAGGTCGCTGTCGTAAATGGTATCCATCACCAAACCGGGATTGGAATTCATGTACCAGATACCTACCAGACTGTCCAGCGACTCTGCAAATTGTTGGAGGGTTGCTTCGGTGGTAATTGTAATGGTTGTGTCGCTGTCGATGGTTTGAGGTGTGGAAGATTCCGCGCTGGCCGAAATCAAAAGCCCGACAGTTACAGATATCAGTTTGAAGCTGTGAGACAGTTTCTTAATCATATTTTATTCCCTTTTAGATATGTCGTTTATTGCATCGTAGTTTTTTGCAGTATCAGAAATGGCCGGTTCTGTCTGCGAATTATTGTTCCTACGCTATTGGGCTTATTAGGTTTCAGACAGGTGCGTTTTTCAGAATTGTAATGCCAGTTGAATGCCAAAACTGTTTCCCCTAACGGGGTCGTGCTCTAAGATGACCGGTTGAATTTTCATGGATAAGTCATCACTAACATCAAAGTTGTAGAAATGAGCATCTACGGTGGCATCAATCATATTCAAAACATAAATGGCAGCCATGCCGATGTAACTCAGATCGCGGTATCGTTTGTAATAGTCGCGTTTCTTTTCAAGAGCATTTCTGAACCAGGAGGATAGGTTGGGATTGGCTTCTATTTCTTCCATGGTAAGGGTCACAGGGAGGACCTCCAGATACGATGTGTTTCCCGGGTCTTGTATGAGAAAGTCCCGGTAAGCATTTTTATATTTTTTGTAATTGGTGGAGTTGAAATGAATTGCATACCCTAACCCTCCGATGGCTCCGTAAACAATGGGGAGTTTCCAGTATTTTTTGTTGTAAATCTGTCCCAATCCGGGAAAAATGGCCGAATAGAAAGTAGCTTTATGGGGAGAATGGATTTTTTCCTCTTTTGCTTCAGGCATGATATTGCCCATGGACTCCCCCTGCTGAAAGTCCACTGTGTCTATACGGCTAACGGTTGTTTTCGCCGTATCAGTTACCTGCCGGAGCTGAGCTGTTGCTTCGTTCAATATGGGCACGAATAGCAGCACAATAACAATTGTGATCGGGGCTATGGCTTCACGCAACAACTTAAAATCCATCCTCACCTCTTCTGCGTTAATTGGTTTTTGCTTTGTCCAGCTCATTAATGATTTTTTCCAATTCTTCATCCGAGCGGAAAGGAATAACTATCTTCCCTTTTCCGTTGTTGCCACGGGAAAATTGAATATTGGTCTTGAAAAAGTTGGACAACTGTTGACGCAATTGTTCGTACTCAGCGGGAAGTTCTTCTTTTTTCTTCTCTTTTTTCTTTGACTCTTCGCCTTGGGCAAGTTCCCGGACCATCTCCTCAACCTTGCGAACACTCAAATCGTTTTTAACTGTCTGGTTGAAGATTTTGATGCGCGCTTTTTGGTCATCAAGGTTGATGAGGGCCCTGGCATGCCCCATGGTAATTTGCTTTTCGCGCAAACCTAATTGTATCTCTGCAGGGAGTTTCAGCAGTCGCAGGTAATTGGATATTGTAGAGCGTTTTTTCCCTACTCTTTCTGACATGCTTTCCTGTGTAAGGTCACATTCATCCATTAAACGCTGATAACTGATGGCAACTTCAATGGGATCGAGGTCTTCACGCTGAATGTTCTCAACCAATGCCATTTCCAGCATGGTATCGTCTTCAGCCATGCGTACATAGGCAGGAACGGTTTCCAGACCGGATAATTTGGCAGCTCTGAAGCGACGTTCTCCGGCGATCAGCTGAAATTTGTTGCCGGCTTTACGAAGTGTGAGCGGCTGAATGATGCCAATCTCCTTGATGGAGGCTGCCAGTTCGTTGAGTTTTTCTTCGTCGAAGCGGGAACGGGGCTGCCAGGGGTTTCCTTCAATTTTATCCACCGGAATTTCATTGATTGCCGCTTCGGGCTTCGGGGCGCCTTGCCCGTACTCTTCCGAATTGTCAATCAATGCTCCCAGTCCTCGTCCCAATGCGTTTTTTCTTGCCATCTTATTGTATTGTATATGCTCTGTTATTTGGCTGTTTTTTCCTTGCTGTCAATTTTGGTCATGTTGTTCTTTTGCAACAATTCCCGGGCCAGATTCAAATAGTTCATGGCTCCTTTTGAAGATGCATCGTACATAACCACTGCTTTTCCGTAACTGGGGGCCTCGCTCAGCTTGATGTTACGGGTAATGAGGGTTTCAAAAACCATATCCTGGAAATGCTTCTGCACTTCTTCCACAACCTGGTTGGAAAGACGCAGGCGTGAATCGTACATGGTTAACAGGAAACCTTCAATTTCCAAATCGGGGTTTAACCGGTTTTGGATGATTTTAATGGTGTTCAATAGTTTACCCAGTCCTTCCAGTGCAAAATATTCACATTGTACGGGTATTATTATTGAATCGGCTGCTGTCAGGGCATTTACCGTAATGAGACCCAGTGAGGGGGAGCAATCAATCAGTACAAAATCAAACTGATCCTGAATTTTGTTGATCACACCTTTCAGCACTTTTTCACGGTCGGGCATATTGAGCATTTCAATTTCAGCTCCAACCAGGTCTATGTGTGAAGGTAACAGATATAAGTGTTCAATCTCACCTTTTTGAATTGCAGTCTGAGGATCTGCCCCATCCACAATGCATTCATAAATGCTTGTTTCAACTTCACGTAAATCGTACCCCAGACCCGACGTGGCGTTTGCCTGTGGATCAGCATCAATGACGAGTACGTTGTATTCGAGAACTGCAAGACTTGCAGCCAGGTTAATGGCTGTCGTGGTTTTCCCAACACCGCCTTTTTGGTTTGCTAAAGCAATAATTTTAGCCATAAAAATCAAAATTTATCTGTGTACAGAAAGCGGGAATATACCCATTTTTTGGCAACAGCCAAAGTTATACTTTTATTGAAAAAATACCGCCCAAATGGGCATATATTTGATTAATAAACAGGTATTAAGCTAATTGCAAGGGGGTTGCGGGCCGGCAACAAAGTTAAAAAAATCCTTTGATCTTTTGATGGATATATTGAAACCATTCACGAATGTTCGGGACGAGTTGCATCCGTCCAATAACTTAGTCTAATTTTATACGGGTGCACAGAAGGGAAGTTGAGTTTAGTCAATCCATTGGGCTAAAGAGGATCTACATCGGTCTGGATGGTGATATATTTCCATTGCGGCTGGCTGAGTATGGCATTGGTGGCATCATTCATCAGCTGTTTGACATAAGAAGGAGCGTGTCCTTTCTCAAATTTCAGAATTATTCGGGTCAGGTACAAATTTTGCACCCTCGCAACGGGTGGTTCCTGAGGTCCCAGTACCCGTTCTCCGAATATGGCCCGAAGCCTGGCTGCCAGTTCGTCGGCGGCTTTCTCCACAATGCCCTTGTTCTTATGCCTGAGGGTGAGGTTGATAAGCCGGTAATAGGGTGGGTATTTGTAAAGTTGTCGTTCCTCTATTTGTGTCCGGTACATGGTCTGGTAATCATTTTCCACCACATAGCCTATAATTGGGTGGTCGGGCGAAGAGGTTTGCAGGACGACTGTGCCTTGCTTGTTTTTTCTGCCTGCACGCCCGCTTACCTGGGCCATCATCTGAAAGCCACGCTCAAAAGCTCTGAAGTCAGGAATATTGAGCATATTGTCTGCATTCAGTATGCCAACCACGCTTACATTGTCAAAGTCAAGCCCCTTGGTAATCATTTGTGTTCCGATAAGGATGTCCACCTTGCCATCCTCAAAATCGGAGATGATTTTCTGATAAGATTTTTTTGACCTTGTGGTATCCAGGTCCATCCGGGAAACTCTGGCTCCCGGGAACATCAGTTTTATTTCCTCCTCAATTTTTTCGGTCCCAAATCCCTGAGTGGAGAGGGAGGGACTGCCACATGCATTGCAGGTAGAGGGGGTTGTCACTGTGTGTCCGCAGTAATGACAAACCAACTGATTCATTTTTTTGTGGTAGGTCATACTCACATCGCAATAATTGCATTTGGGAACCCATGAGCATACGCTGCACTCCAGAAAGGGAGAAAATCCGCGTCGGTTTTGGAAAAGAATGACCTGTTGTTTGTTGTCCAGACTTTGCTGAATATGTTCCAGCAGCAAGGGCGTGAAGTGCGACTTCATTTGTTTTTTACGCCGCGCTTCACGGGTGTCAGCCACCAGGATTCTCGGAAGCTGAATGTCTTCATGACGGGTTTTGAGCTCAACAAGTGCATATTTCCCTTTTTGGGCATTGTAGTAGCTTTCGATGGCCGGTGTTGCTGTACCCAGGAGTACTTTCGCGTTGTGTTTGATTGCAAGCATAATTCCTGCATCGCGTGCATGGTACCGTGGGGCAGGATCAAACTGTTTGAAGGAGTGTTCGTGTTCTTCATCTACTATTACCAGGCCCAGGTTATGAAATGGCAGGAATATGGAAGATCGCACGCCTAATATCACCTTATAGTTTTGGTTTTCAAGCAGGTCACGATACACCTCTACACGCTCCTCACTGCTGAATTTTGAGTGATAAATGCCCAGTTTGTTACCAAAATGCCGCTTCAGACGGGTCGTGATTTGCGTGGTAAGGGCAATTTCCGGCAGCAGATAAAGTACCTGTTCTCCACGGCTCAGGTGTTCTTCAATGAGGTGAATATAGATTTCTGTTTTTCCGCTGGAGGTGACCCCGTGAAAAAGGACAACAGTTTGATTATTAAAGGATTTTTCGATCTCTTCGTAAGCTTTTTGCTGGGCTGGAGAGAAGGTGTTTTTTTGTTGTATTTCATCTTCTGAACGATCCAGGCGGCCAACCTCTCTGGAAAACTGTTCAAAAATCTCTTTTTTGATGAGTTCGTTCAGTGCGGCAGTGGCACTGCTGTTTTCTTCCAGCAGGTCTTTTCGGGCAATGGACTTTCCTTTAAGAGCATTGCCGGCACCTCCTGTTTTCTGTATCAGCGTCATCAGTAGATTAAGCTGTCGCGGGGCTTTCTCTAATAGATTGAAAGCCTCATGGAGTTTTGTTTCTGTACGAAAAACTTCTGATATTCTGAGGTGATTTTCTGTTTTGGCTTTATAGTTTTCTTTCAGTCGTTCACTTACAAAAACCGCTCCTTCTTCCATTAGCTTGTGCAACAATGGCATACTGCTTTTTTGTCCTAGGAAAGTGTTAATCTCCTGTATCGTGCAGACTTTTTTTTCGGAGAGGAACAGGAGTGTTTTAGTTGTTTTTTCAGGAAGATTATCCAGTTGAATATAATCAGGGTTGTAATAGACCCGGGTTTCACTTTCCAGCTTTAATCCCGATGGTAGCGCCGCCTTGTAAACCTCGCCGAGAGTACATTGGTAATATTCGGCCATCCATTCCCAAAAGTTCAGTTGAGCAGCAGTAACAATGGGGGACGATTCAAGAACCGAAAGAATTGGTTTTGTTTCGTAATCTTTGGGTTTATTTTTATGGACAGAAAAAATGATCCCCGAATATTGTTTCTTTTTACCAAAAGGTACCACCACTCTGATTCCGGGTTCAGGAATGTCAGCCATGTCAGATGGTACACTATAGGTAAACAACCGTGGCAGGGGCACAGGTAATATTACATCAACAAAAGTTTCGGGAACACTCATTTTTTTGTTTTTTGATGGCGTAAAGTTATTAAAAGAGTTCTTGATGCCATAGAAAAATAATTTCCCTTCGTGGTACGTGTTTGTCTATATTTGATTGTCAAAGATATATAAGGGGTTTAAGGGTTTGGTAATGTGCTTTTAATTTTCAGTTAATAACTGCATGATTTATTTGTGGTAGTAGTTATTTCTTGCTAAAACCTATTTTATGAGCGTAGATTTTTCGAAAGAGGGGAGAATACCTGAGCATCTCAATCAGAGTGTTATCAATATGTGGACCCACATACCCATCCATCCTGAGCAGTTTTACCGTACCGGATTTGAAACCATATTTTTTGATACTAACCGAGATTTAGCCCTGAGTTGTGTTTTGTCTTCCGTTATTCCATCCGAAAAGGAAATTGTGATTGCCGGAACCGGCGATTTATCAGCTGTTATGGAAGCTGCATCAAATTTGGATGTTCCTCATATTATCTTTAATTCTCCGGTGGAAGAGTTCCCGCTAATGGAGACACTCATCTCATCTCAGTTCAACCTTTCTCATATTGTACTGGTTATGGATAGCGATAATTCGGATATTGATCAGTATATCAGGCATCTTCGTCCGTTGTTGGATATGAAGAAAATTGAATTGATTCTTTATTGTACCTCTTCGGTAGAAAAAATTCATGACAGGACCAATGGAGCTGTGGATTATTTTGTCGGGGGATGGGATGATTTGCCCGACAATTCGTTTGTTGTAGCCCGTCGAAATCGGTTGGTACAGACGGAAGGGAACTCAAGGTCATCAGGCTTTGATCTTTATGCGTCCTGGCAATGGCGTCTCAAAGAACGGGGAGCAAATATTCTTCCCATGGAAATGTAATACATAGTTGTAATTTATTGAAAGGCGTTTTCGGTATCACTGAGAACGCTTTTTTATTTTAATCTGTTTTATCCGGTATTTAAAGATTTCTGCATTTTCAGGGCAAAGTCACGCAATTTCCATTTTCCGGTTGCTTTATGAAAAAATGATTAATTTTCCCTTTTATTTTAATCTGCTTTATTGACTTCGTCGATCTTCGATTCATGAATTATCGGAATAGATTATTTGTGAATAATGCAGGTTAACATTGCTCTTTATTGGTGGCGTTGCGACCAGTAAAGAGGGGGGCTCCTGCTCCAGGGCTATTGTTCTCAGGCTTTCAGCTTGTTTTTATATTAGCTGTTTTATGTATAAGGTGTTTTAGATTAATAAGTTAAGAATAAACAAATAAATCAAGAATGAGAGTTCACTTTATAGCTATAGGCGGAAGTGCTATGCACAATCTTGCCATTGCTCTTCACAAAAAAGGATTTCATGTCACCGGGTCGGATGATAAAATTTTCGAACCCAGCAAGTCCCGATTGCAAAACCATGGGCTGCTTCCGGCATCGGACGGATGGTCGCCTGACAATATTTCCGAGGATCTGGATGCCGTGATTTTGGGGATGCATGCCAGATCGGATAATCCTGAGTTGCTGAAAGCACAGGAACTGAATCTTAAAGTTTATTCCTATCCTGAATACTTGTATGAGCAAACCAAAAACAAGAGGCGGGTGGTGATTGCAGGAAGCCATGGTAAAACAACCATTACATCCATGCTTTTGCATGTGCTGAAGCAAACGGGGCGAAAGTTTGATTTTATGGTTGGCGCTAACATAAAGGGCTTTGATACGATGGTTGAGCTCTCGGATGAATCTGGTATCGCGGTTTTTGAAGGTGATGAATACCTGTCTTCACCGATTGATCGACGGCCAAAGTTTTTATGGTACAAACCCCAGATAGCATTGGTTACCGGTGTGGCATGGGATCATATCAATGTTTTTCCTGCCGAGGAAGTGTATAATCATCAGTTTGAACTTTTTGCACAGAGTATTGACCCCGGAGGCAGCTTTATTTATTATCAGCAGGATCCGGTGCTTCAGACTATCGCCAAAGAGCATCCGGAACTGAATGTTTTACCATACAATGAGGTGGAGGCCTCTTCAGAAGGAGGAGAGACTCTTGTTGCTTGTGATGGTGAAAAGTTTGCGTTGAAGATCTTTGGGCATCATAATTTTCAAAATTTAGCCGGAGCTTTGCTGGTAGCCAAAGAGCTTGGTGTTTCTGAAAAAGATTTTTTGAAGTCGATGCGATGTTTTGAAGGAGCTGCCCGAAGGCTGCAGATTCTTTCGGAAAAGGAAGATGCTTCTGTTTTCTATGATTTTGCACATGCTCCCTCGAAAGTAAAGGCAACAGTGGCTGCGGTTAAGGATCAGTTTCCGCAAAGGAACTTGCTTGCGGTAGTAGAGTTGCATACTTTCAGCAGTCTTAACCGGGAATTTCTGCCCCAATATAAGGGAGCTATGGCTGCTGCCGATGAAGCTGTGGTTTTCTTTAACCCGGAGGTTGTTGCACATAAAAAACTGGAGGAAATTACCACCACAGATGTGGAACAGGCTTTTGCCCAAAAAGGGTTGAAAGTGTTTACAGATGGTGATAAATTGCATCAGTTTCTTGCTGGTCAAAGATTGAAAAATTCAAATCTGTTGCTGATGACCTCCGGCAATTTTGCAGGGATTGATGTGAATGCTCTTGCAGGAGAAGTTTTAGGTTAGTATTGTAACTATTTCCATGGAGGAGGCGTCACATTGAGGTGTAATCAGTTTTTTACTCATTTAATCTAAACATAAAATTATGAAACACTTCTTGTCTCTTTCAATAATGCTTTTCTTGCTTGCAGGATGCCAGATGGCAGGTGCACAGCAATTGGCCGACCAGATGGATGAACGTTTTTCTGGAGTTCAGTCGATCCAAGTTAAAGGTGTATTTTGTGATGTTTCCGTGAATGCAGGGACTTCGGATGAGGTTCACCTGACCGGAGAAATCAGAGTAACACGCGGTATTGATGATTATGGAATCAAAACATCCCGGGAAGGTAATCTGCTTAAAGTTTGGGTTGAACATCCTAATATGATGAGGGGAATTGCCAGAGGTTTTTTATCATTTGATGCTCCGGAAGGAGTAATGCTTTCCATCGAAAATGTATCAGGTAATGTAGAGGTTCTTAACATAAAGAGTGATGATATGTCGCTTGCTGCTGTATCCGGGGATATAAAGGTTTTAGGTGCCGGTAATGGTTGCCGTCTAAAATCGGTGTCAGGAGAGATTGAGGCGACCCTTATTAATGGTCATTTGAAAGCCAACTCAGTAAGTGGAGATATTCGTGTCGCCGATGTGAAAGGCGATTTTAATGGGAATTGTACTTCCGGAAGTATCTCTGCGAGAATGATTGAAGGTAATGTTTCGCTTGGTTCAACTTCGGGTGACTTAGCTTTGGAAAGTTTGATGAACGGAGCTTTGGCAAAAACCACTTCAGGTAGTATTCAGGTAAACATGCTTAAAGGTAATCTGCATTGCGAAACAGTGTCCGGAAGTATTAAATTAAAAGATGTTACAGGTAGTTTGAAGCTCGCTTCCATCAGTGGAAGTCAGGAGGGAACCGGCATTATGTTTGCCGGAGATAGCAACTTTCGCTCTGTCTCGGGAGACATTGAGATGGATGTTTTAAATGAGATAGAATCATTGAGTTTTAAATTGAGATCAAACTCCGGCAGGTTGATGGCAGGGAATTCTGCCGCCGACGACAGACTCGAAATTGCAGGAGGGGGAATTTTAGTTACCGGTTCCAGTACTTCGGGCAACCAGATTTTTAAATAGGAAAACGTATTTATATAAAAAAGGCCGGTGGCAAATCATGCCACCGGCTTTTTTTATAATGATTCCCATTTGTTATTTGGAAACAAAATGGTAGTGTGAACCGAAACGATCGAAGGCTGCTTTTTCCAGCATCTCGCGATGGTTTGGATGTGCTACAGACGTGATGAGACGGGCTCTTTCCTGTAATGTTTTTCCGTAAAGGTTTACTGCACCATATTCGGTAACCAGCCAGTGCATATTGGCACGGGTTGTAACCACGCCTGATCCTTCCATCAGTACAGGAGCAATTTTGGAAACTCCTTTTCCTGTAACAGAGGGCATAGCAATGATGGGTTTGCCACCTTCGGAATATCCGGCACCACGGATGAAGTCGATCTGACCACCTACTCCGGAGTAATGAGTTGTTCCGATAGAATCGGCACATACCTGACCAGTAATATCCACAGAAAGAGCCGAGTTGATGGCTGTTACTTTCTTTTGTTTGCGGATTACGTCCACGCTGTTGGTGTGTTTTACATCCATCATGGCCACTTGCGGGTTGTCATCCACAAAGTCGTAGAGTTCCTGAGATCCCATGAGGAATGAAGCTACCATCAGCCCTTTATCCAATTGTTTTTTCTTTCCGTTAACCACTCCTTTTTCCACCAGCGGAAGAATTCCGTCTGAGAACATTTCTGTGTGAACACCAAGGTCTTTGTGGTTACCCAGTTCAGCTAAAACGGCATTTGGGATACCGCCAATGCCCATTTGCAGACAAGCGCCATCATCCACCAACTCTGCCACGTTGTGACCAATGGCGCGCTCAATGTCAGACAGAGGCGCATTGTTGTGGATAAACAACGGCTCATCATGCTCAACAAAATAGTTGATGTCGCGCATGTTGATTTGTGCATCACCCCATGTACGTGGTACATGTTTATTGATTTGAGCGATTACAATGTCTGCGCATTCCACCGCAGCCAGGGTGGCGTCAACAGAAGTTCCCAGTGAAACATATCCGTGACGGTCCGGTGTGGATACCTGCACCATGGCTACATTGACTTTAAGATACCCCTCGCGAATGAGTTTTTGAGTTTCGCTCAGGAATACCGGAATGTAATCGGCAAATCCGGCTTGTGTTACCTTGCGTACGTTGCCGCCAACAAAGAAAGATTCAAGTTGAAAAATGCCTTCCAACTCGGGGTCTGCATAGGGAGCAGGTCCTTCGGTGTGGATGTGCTGAATTTTTACATCTTTAAATTCGCCTTTCTTGCCACGCTCAACCATTGCATTAATGAGGGCATGAGGAGTTACAGCCACACTACTCATGTGAATGCGGTCTCCTGATTTGATTACTTGAACTGCCTCTTCGGCGGTTACTGTTTTATACTGCATGTCGAAACAATTTTTATAAAGTGTTGTTTTACTTTATTCCTGAAAATCGCTGCAAAAGTAGTCTTTTTACTTTACTTTTCCTTTTGCCACACAGCTTTGTAACCTGTTTTAGAGCATATTTAAAATCATTTCAAAAAAATAGAGATTTATTTCTTTATTGATTTCAGCGGGTTGAAGCAGGTATTTGGGCGTATGTTATTTTTGCTTAAAAATAATTAACGGAAGTTTGGCGATGTGTATGAGACAAAAAAAAGCCGCCCTTTCAGGGGCAGCTTTTATTTTGTGTTGAATGAAACCTGAAGATTTACTCTTCTTTCTTAGTCTCTTCGTCAGAGGCTTCAGCTTTGGGTTCCTCAGCTTCTTCGGCTTTGGTTTCCTCAGCGGGAGTTTCTTCGGTGGTTTCTTCAGTAGCTTCTTCAGCATCAGCAGCTTCTTCTTCTTTTGTTTCAGCTTCAGCTTCGGCAGCCAACTCGGCATTTCTTTTAGCCAGTTTCTCTGCTCTTTCAGCATTTACTTTGGCTTCCTGCTCGAGACGGGCTTTCCGTTCTTTCTCTGATTCAGAAGAAAGCTGGTCTTTTTTAGCCTGAATTTTAGCCTCTTTGTCTTCCATCCATTTCTGGAATCGACGTTCAGCTTCGGCTTCATCAAAAGCACCTTTTTTAACACCTTCGAGCAAGTGTTTTTTCATGAGTACTCCTTGGTAACTCAGGATTGCACGGGCTGTGTCAGTAGGTTGGGCGCCTTTGCCAAGCCATGTTAAGGCTTTATCGAAATCGAGTTCGATCGTAGCAGGATTTGTGTTGGGATTGTATGATCCAATCCGCTCGATGTATTTACCATCTCGTGGCGCCCTGCTATCTGCTACCACTATGTGGTAGTAAGCATACCTTTTGCGTCCGTGTCTCGTTAATCTGATTTTTACGGGCATGTTTCTAAAAATTACAATTAAACAACCTACTTTTTTTGCGATTGCAAATATAAGGCGATTTATTTATTTACGAAAGATCCTTCAACTTTATTTTTAGAACATTACCGAAATCCCGCATTAAATTATTTGTATCAGGTAAATAGTTCTGTCTGGTTTTGTGTAAAAATAATGCTGTTTAAACTGTAGCCATATATTTCTGGCTTGTTTGTGATTTTCCTTAAAGAAAGACCATTTAAAACAAATACCATTAATCCATCGTTTAATGATTTTCATCAAGCGGTGGGCCGATTAGTTTTTTTCCCGCTGAAATTAGATAAATTTGTAGGTTCATCGAAACAGTTCACAAACACAATATGGATTTGATACCTTTTACGCACTTACACGTTCACTCACAGTACTCTATACTCGACGGAGCTGCCAGTGTAAACGATCTCGTCAGCAAGGCAAAAAATGACGGGATGAAGGCCCTGGCACTTACCGATCATGGAACCATGTTTGGGATTAAGGAGTTTTTTGATTCTTGCAAAAAAAATGATGTCAAACCCATTCTTGGATGTGAAACATATGTTGCTGCACGTACCATTTATGATAAAACGGACAGTAAACTGGACGGTCGTGGCGACCATCTTATTTTGCTGGCAAAAAACCGCCAGGGTTACCGGAATTTGCTTAAATTAATCTCCATTGCCAATGTGGAGGGATTTTATTATAAGCCCCGGATTGACAAAAATCTTCTGGAACAGCATAGTGAAGGACTGATTGTGACTTCAGCCTGTATTGGAGGAGAGGTTCCCCAAAAAATTATGGCTGGAAACCTGGAGGGAGCAAAAGAGAGTATTTTATGGTTTAAGCGGGTATTTGGAGATGATTATTATCTTGAACTTCAACGTCATCCGGCTGAGGATCCCAAATCACGGCACGATGTTTACGACAACCAGGTGTTGGTGAATGAGAAGTTGCTGGAGTTTTCCAAAGAGCTGGGAGTGAAAGTGATTGCTGCCAATGATGTGCATTTTACCAATGCTGCGGATGCAGAAGCTCACGATCTGTTGATCTGCCTGAACACCGGAAAGGATTTTGACGATGAAAACCGGATGCGTTACACCCGGCAGGAGTGGTTCAAAACCACAGATGAAATGAACGAGTTGTTTAAGGATGTGCCTGAAGCGCTGCAAAATACCGCCGAGATTGCCGATAAAGTGGAAGTTTATGAATTGAATTCCGCTCCCATTATGCCTTTCTTTGCTATTCCTACCGGGTTTGGGACTTTTGAAGGCTACAAGGAGCAATTCCCGGAAGAGAAACTGAGGGAAGAGTTTGGCGATCGTTATGATGCACTGGGAGGTGACTATGAGCACCTGATTCGTGTAAAGCTGGAGTCTGATTATCTGACGCACCTGGCTTATGAAGGAGCTAAAGATCCTGTTCGCTACGGAGATCCCATTCCCGACGACGTGAAAGAACGACTCGATTTTGAGTTGAACACTATTAAAACAATGGGTTTCCCCGGATATTTCCTGATTGTTCAGGACTTTATTAATGCTGCCCGGGAAATGGGTGTACTGGTAGGGCCCGGACGTGGGTCTGCTGCCGGAGCTGCGGTTTCTTATTGTGTGGGGATTACCAATATTGATCCCATCAAGCACGATTTGCTGTTTGAACGTTTCCTTAACCCGGATCGTATTTCCATGCCTGATGTGGATATTGACTTTGATGATGACGGACGTCAACTGGTACTCGACTGGGTGACCGAAAAGTATGGCCGCGATAAAGTTGCTCATATCTGTACATTTGGAACCATGGCAGCACGTTTGGCCATTCGTGATGTAGGACGGGTGTTGAAACTACCGCTTCCGGATACTGACAAACTGGCCAAGTTGATTCCTGAAAGACCCGGCACTAAGCTGGCAAATGCATACCAGGAGGTATTGAACCGGGAAAAAGATACCGGAAGCATTGATGGAGCAATTTCAAAAATTGAAACCGATCTCAGGGCAGCGCGCAATGCCGGCAATGGTAAGCTTGAGGGAAAGCTGGAAGTATATAAAATATTTGCAGAACGCATCAGGGAAGCACGTACCCACGGAGAAGAAAGGGTGCTGAAAACCATGGAGCTGGCTTGCCGTTTGGAAGGTTCGGTGCGTCAGACGGGTGTACATGCTTGTGGTGTGTTGATTGGACGGGACCCTCTTGAGCAGCACATTCCGCTCATTCCCACCAAGGAAGAGAATTTGATGACCACCCAGTACGACGGACGTTATGTGGAGGCTATAGGGTTGCTGAAGATGGATTTTCTGGGGCTTAAAACGCTTTCCATCATCAAGGAAACACTTGATAATATCAAACTCTCCAAGGGTGTTGATGTAGATGTGGAAACATTACCCCCCGATGACAAAGAGACGTTTGAATTATTTGCCCGGGGGGATACAACAGCCATTTTCCAGTTTGAGTCGCCCGGAATGAAAAAGCATTTGCGCGCACTGGAGCCCAACCGCTTTGAGGATCTTGTGGCCATGAACGCCTTGTATCGACCGGGTCCGATGGAATACATCCCCGATTACATCGATCGCAAGCATGGACGTAAGGAGATTAATTACGACCATCCGATGATGGAGCCATATCTGAAGGATACCTATGGGATTACCGTTTTTCAGGAGCAGGTGATGCTTTTGTCTCGGGCATTGGGGGGATTCACCCGCGGTGAATCTGATTCACTGCGTAAGGCAATGGGAAAGAAGCTTGCCGATATGATGGCCAAGCTGAAGGATAAATTCCATGATGGCTGCTTGAAGAATGAGGAGTTTGTCGAAGGATGCAAACAGGTGAATAAAAAACCTGAAGAGCTGATTGAAAAGATATGGAAAGACTGGGAGGCTTTTGCCAGTTATGCATTTAACAAATCACACTCTGTTTGTTATGCTTATGTGGCCTACCAGACCGGATATCTGAAAGCACACTATCCGGCCGAGTTTATGTCGGGCGTTTTGAGTCGAAATCTTACCGACATTACCAAGATTACCACCTTTATGGAGGAGTGTCGTCGCATGGGACTGCAGGTACTTGGACCTGATGTGAATGAGAGTTTCCGAAAGTTCACGGTGAATGCGCAGGGGGCTATTCGCTTTGGAATGGCCGGAATAAAAGGTGTAGGAGCCGGTGCCGTGGAAGAAATTATACGCAAACGGGAAGAGGGCGGTCCTTTTAAGGGTGTTTTTGATTTTGTGGAAAGGGTAAATCTTCAAACCGTTAATAAAAAGAACTTTGAAGGTCTTGCTGCTTCCGGGGCTTTTGATAATCTGGATGAATTTAACCGGGCACAATATTTTGCTATTTCTGATGGGGAGGATGGTTCGTTTATCGAACGTCTGCTTCGTTATGGCAACCGCTATCAGGTTGATAAAGCCAGCAACCAGGTGTCGTTGTTTGGGGCGGCCGATATGACGGGAGCGGTGAAAAAGCCTACGCCTCCAAATGTTCCGGAATTTACCAGTATCGAAAAGCTGGGAAGAGAGAAAGAGTTGATTGGAATTTATCTTTCTGCCCACCCGCTGGATCGTTATAAACTGGAGTTGAAACATTACTGCAATATGTCCCTCAGCGACCTGGATGACTTGCCTCTGATTAACGGCAAAAACTTTATTGTAGGAGGAATGGTTACCGGAATTCGAAGAGGTGTGACCAGAATGAAAGAGAATCCCTTTGCCATTATCACTATAGAAGACTATTCCGGTTCGCACGAATTTCCCCTTTTCGGGCGCGATTATACCGATTTCAGTAAATATCATAATGTGCCGGAAGATGGTAGTATATTTTTGTTGATAAAAGGCAAGGTTCAGCCCAAAAAATACAGACCTGAAGAGTTGGAAACAAAAATCAACTCCATATCATTTCTCAATGAAGTGTTGGAAACTCAGGTGCAAAGTTTGTCGCTGAATATTGCATTGGATAAGATTACTGATGACCTGGTCAATGAACTGGCAAATGTGATGCTCGAGAACAGAGGTCATGTTTCATTGCGCTTCAATGTTTTTGACCCGGCCAATGAGCATTATCGGGTCCAGATGTTGTCGAGATCTGCCCGGATTGACTTGTCTCAGAAAGATGTACTGCAGTTCTTTGATGAGCATCCTGAGTTGCAAATTAAGTTGGGATAGTATTGTGGCTGAAGGATGCCGCCCGGGGTAAACCTGTGTCGGGGTTCCCCGCTAAAGGATTTCCAAAAAAGTTTTATCTTTGAACAAGAGCAATAAATGTCTGTTAATAGTTTGTTGCTTTCTGACGGGGGAATCCCCTTTTAGAGTGAGTTTATTTTATTGATATAATTAAAAAAGAATAAGTTATGACTGTTGAAGTAACAGATGCCAATTTTGAAGAAGTGGTATTGAAATCAGACAAGCCTGTGTTGGTGGATTTTTGGGCAGAGTGGTGTGGTCCCTGCCGAATGGTGGCTCCTATTGTTGCCGAGCTGGCCGAAGAGTACAAGGATAAAGCGGTACTGGCAAAGATGGATGTGGATTCAAATCCGGATACTTCCGTGAAGTTTGGAATAAGAAATATTCCAACCATTTTGTTCTTTAAAGGCGGTGAAGTGGTTGATAAACAAGTAGGTGCTGTGCCTAAAGCTGCACTCGCTTCAAAGCTTGACGCAATTCTATAGTATTAAAGGTTTTATTAAACAGAGCGGGTCGGTTCATTTTGTGAACCGACCCGTTTTTTTTGTTTTTGCGGTTATATGGCCGACAAATTTTTTGTTTTCGATTTATCCCAAAATCATTCCCACCACTGTCGCGGAGAGTAACGATGCCAGAGTCCCGGCCAGCAGGGCCCGAACTCCCAGTTGTGAAAGCAGTACCCGCTTGCCCGGTGCCAGCGCTCCGATTCCACCGATCTGAATGCCTATGGAAGCAAAGTTGGCAAAGCCACAAAGTACATAGGTAGCCATGATTACTGATTTTTCGTGCATGAAAGCGCCTGCATCTTTAAGTTCTCCCAAACTTACATATCCGATAAACTCCGTCATGATGAGCTTTTCTCCCAGCACCCACATCAAAGGAGCAAAGATGTATCCCAGAATGAATTCGAGTGACAAACCACTGTATTGTCCGTCGGTCGCAGCGGCAATTACATTGTTAATGGTAGTCCAGTCTCCGATTTTCAATAAAATAAAATTCATCATGGCAATGAGGGCAATGAAGACCAGCAGCATTCCTGCAACATTTACTGCCAGTTTGATGCCTTCGGTGGTTCCGTTAGAGATAGCATCCAAAACGTTTTTACCGATTTTGTCTTTGGGAACTTCTACTTCTTTACTGATCTTTTCGGTTTGGGGAACCAGCATTTTGGATATGATGATCACTCCCGGGGCTGCCATAATGGATGCGGCCAACAGGTGTTTGGCATAAATAAGTTCCTGTACCGGGTCTCCTCCGCCCAGCACCTTGATGTAAACGGCCAGAACTCCGCCTGCCAGCGTTGCCATACCGCCCGACATAACCAACATTATTTCCGAACGATTCATCTTTTCCAGGTAAGCCTTTATCATCAAGGGGCTTTCAGTTTGTCCCAGGAAGATATTGCCTGCAACTGAAAGACTTTCTGCTCCTGAGATTTTAAGTAGTTTGGTCATTCCTTTGGCCAGCCAGAAAACGATTCGCTGAATGATGCCAAAATAGAACAGGATACTGGTGAGACCTGAGAAAAAGATGATGGTTGGCAGAATGGTAATGGCAAAATTGAGTAAGGGTTGTTCTATTTCTCCGCTTACCAGACTTTTGAAAAGGAACTTTGCTCCGGCATCAGAGAAACCAAGAATTTTTACAAATATTTTTCCTAAAACATCGAATATCGATTGCACAAAGGGTACATAAAGAATAGCCAGGGCCAGAATCAGCTGGATGATTAGTCCGGTGCCCACGACACGCCATGATATGGCTTTACGGTTGGTGCTGAATACCCAGGCAATAAACATGATGAATGCCATTCCCAGCATCCCTCTGAAAAGGCTTTCTATGCCAAAGCCTCCTCCGGTGGCTACCACCGGATTATTATTGGCCATTAATACTGCCGGCGAAGCAAAAAGCAGTATAATGACAGGCAAAAACCTCAGAATAGTTTTCTTCATTTCGTTTGGTGTCTTTTTTATTTGGTTATGTATGTGTTGTCCTGGTAACCGGGATTTAGGTTTGGCTTAACGGTCCGGTTGTTTCAGGTAATTGGGGTTTTATCTTAGTAAAACAGGCCGGTTAAGGCCTGTGAATATTTTCTGCTGATTAAAAAAAACTATTTCTCGCGCCGTTGTATTTCATCACGAATCTCGGAGGCCTTTTCATAGTTTTCATGCTCTATGGCTTCGTTTAGCAAGCTGTTGAGTTCTTCTACTGTTTTATCTTTTAGTGGATTGGAGGATTTCTGTCGGGGGGCTTTTTGCTCTTTATCAGATGTGGGGTTTGCTTCTTCCTGATCGCCAAAGTCCAGTACTATTCCTGCTTTTTGCATGATCTCTTCGTAGGTGAAGATGGGGCAGTTAAACCTGAGAGCCAGAGATACGGCATCTGAGGTTCGGGAATCAATGCGTACAATTTCGTCATTGTAGAGACAAACCAGTTCTGAATAGAAAATACCCTCTTCCAGTTTGTAGATGACCACTTCAAGAATGTCAACCTTAAAAGCACGGGCAAAATTTAGAAACAAATCGTGTGTAAGTGGTCGGGGAGGCTCCAGCCCTTCAAGTTTGATAGCAATGGATTGAGCCTCAACAGCTCCTATGATGATGGGAATTCTTCGTTCGCCTTCTTCTTCTGCCAACACCAAAGCGTAGGCTCCTGATTGCGTTTGTGAGTAGGAAAGCCCTAATATGTTTAGTTTGATTTTTGTTTTATCCATAAATATTCTGATTTCATACTTCCCGGTTAATTCATCGTTATATCTCGTTGTTTTGCTGATACATCTTTGAATAAAGCCGGAAAAAGGCTGTTGCTCCTGATACGTCATCCGGATAGTAAACAAATATAGAAAATTGTTTTGAGAATATTAGTCTTTGGAAGGAACGGGCTAAAAAAACCGGACTGTTTCATCAATCCGAATTATGGAATGAAGCCATGTGGATCTTTGCTTTTCAGTTACTCTTCCCTGATGGTCGAAAGATTACTTTCTTTGGCACAGATGGTTTAAATATAATGTCAAAGACAGGTATTAATGAGGGAATGGCAAGGTTGAAGAACCATAAAGTCAGTGAGGACATTACAATACCGGGTTCCGCAATATTGGTGCCCCCCAGAACAATAATCGCCAGTGTGGCGCGAATACTCAGGTCACCTGCTCCCGCTGAGGGGAGAAACGACAGGGCCCCGTAGAAAATAAAAATGGCGTATAATCCGCCACGGATATCTGAAAGACCGAAGAAATGTAATAAAATGAGGAATTGCAGAGAGAAAATGGAATATCTGACTGCAGTAAGAAAAAAGATGTGTCCGATGGTGCTACATCTGGTTTGTTTTAGAATGGTTAATCTTTTTTTCGTTAAACTCAGATACTTCCTGAAAAATCTCGTCTTTCTGATAATCAGCCAAAGCGTTAAGCCCGTGGCGACAATCAGCAGGATTGTTGAAACAGTGGTGGTGTGAGTCGCTGCGGTGATAAAAAGAGAAACCGGGCCGTCGGTATATTGGGTGGTCCATACCAACGCCCAGAGGGTGGCAAGAAGAATAACGAGATTTTGAATAATGCTTCCTAATAGAGACAAAACAACTACTTTGCTTTTTTTGCCCGAAGGGTAAAATATCGCTTTGCCAATGGAATCTCCTGTGCGTGCAGGTGTCATCATGCCCAGCTGAATACCTTTGACTACCTGAAAGAATGCTTCTTTGAGTGTTATGGATTGTACCGGACGAACCAAAATTTGCCATTTACGTGTTTCCAACGCCAGATTCAGAGTCATTAGCAAAAGTTGGATGGATAGAAGGGCGGGAAGGTGATGACGGTTCGTATGCAGGTAATCGAGAAATGCGCTCCACTCGCCGAATGTCCAGAGTTTATAGCCTACCCAGATCAGGGCAACAGCTGATATTAACATCAGTATCCGCTTGATATTTATTTTCCCGGAAATCATGGTTACTCGTTTTTGTTGACCAGGGGGATGGCTACCAGTGATAAAAGTCCGGTTATGATGATCATGCCGTTGAGCGAGCCATGTACCAGTAATGCAAAAGCTGCTGCTTGTGGTGCGCCTACGCCAAAAAAGAGCAATGTGGAGATGACCATGAAATGATAGGGGCCTATGCCTCCCTGCACCGGAGCAACCATCCCGAAACTTCCCAGTACAAAAACGGCCAGCCCTGCGCCGGGGCCCAGATCCCGGGTAAAAGGAAACCCAAAGAAGCAAACGTAAATCATCAGGAAGTAAAGCACAAAAATCAGCAGCGTGTGGATAAAAAAGAGTGGTTTGTTTTTCACATTTTTATAGGAGAAAAGACCCTCTTTGAATTTCAGCCACAATCCTTTCAGCTTAAAATACATCTGGCTGTTGAGGATGTTTTGTCTGAAAACAATGATCGATCCTGCGGCAAAAAGAACAATCAGACCGAACCACCAGGAGGAGAAAAAATTGACGATTCCTGATATATCCATCTTGTTATTTACAAAATCGACAAAAACATTATACTGCACGGAAATCATAAGTGCCAGGGCAAGCAACAGCATGATGAGATCCAGAACACGCTCTGTGACCACGGTGCCAACCAGTCGTGAAAAAGAGACCTTTTCGTATTTGCTGAGAACACCACATCGGGAAATTTCGCCCATTCGGGGGATGGCCAGGTTGGCCAGATATCCGATCATGACAGCCAGAAAAGTGTTGATAACTCCCGGACGTTTGTCCACCGGTTCTATGAGCATTTGCCACCGAATGGTTCGGCTGATGTGACTTAATAAACCCAATATCAGAGAAAGAACAATCCACCCGTACCCCACGTCGTGTTTCATGATTCTAAGTAGTTCATCAGGATTTATATCCCTGTAAAGCCACCAGATAATTATAATTCCTATCGATAAAAACAGAAGGATACGCAGTCCTTTTTGTATGGATTTATTCATCAGTATAAAATTGGTTTAAGTTATTGGCCTGATGGAATTCTCGATTTTTTTTATACATACTCATTTGTGACAATTTTGAGAAATCAAAGCTTCATGCTTGTTTCATCCGTAAGATATTAACTCATTAAAGATGGATGGAACCAGCAATCCGAATATCTTCCACTTTTCCTGATGGCTCAGAATAAGAAGTGACAAGTTTCTTTGTAAACAAAGCGGCATAGCCGAGGGAGTGATTAAAGTTCCATGCTTGTTTTCTCTTTGTCTGGGTGTTACAGAATTGTTCGCCGATGCAAGGCACTGGTTATGAGGGAGAAGGAAAAGTGTAATTGAGGTTGTCAAAATGTAAAAAACAGACTTATCAAAAAAACACTACATAAAATAAATGGTGGTCAATAATCGTCTCCTGCATAAAAATTTTACCTTTGCCACGTAAAACAATTTACAATTTTACAAAATACGGCACTTTTAGCCAAAAGTTTTGTTTTTATCAAAGTTGTTTGTTACCATGGAAGATGAGGAGAGTCAAACCCAAAAAATATTTAGGCCAGCATTTTCTCAACGATCAGCATATTGCCATGCGGATTGTGGAGTCGTTGCCCGTCCCGCCTTTTAAGGTGTTGGAAATCGGGCCCGGAATGGGTGTGCTTACCGAGCATCTTTCAAAAATTCCTGACATAGATCTTTCGTTGGTAGAGCTCGATACTGAATCGGTGGATTATCTGAATGTTCATTATCCCGCTCTTTCTTCAAAAATAATTTCTGCTGATTTTCTGAAAATGGATTTATCGGAATATTTTTCTGGTAAATTTTCGATTATTGGAAACTTTCCTTACAACATTTCCAGTCAGATCTTTTTTAAAGTGCTGGAACATCGCAATCAGGTTAAGTACATAACGGGGATGGTTCAGCGGGAAGTCGGGAAAAGACTTACCTCCGGGCCGGGAAATAAAGATTATGGCATTCTTAGTGTCCTGATGCAGGCCTGGTATCATCCTGAATATCTGTTTACCGTTGATGAACATGTTTTTAATCCGCCACCTAAAGTGAAATCAGCTGTAATTCGTTTTACACGGAATGATGTTACTGATATTGGTTGCGATGAAAAACTGTTTTTAAAAGTGGTGAAAACTGCTTTTAACCAGCGACGAAAGACCCTTCGAAACAGCCTGAAAACTTTTGGTATCGATGCGTCTGAGCCTCATACGCAGGCTTTATTGCAGAAAAGACCTGAGCAGTTGGGCGTTGAAGAATTCGTTGAACTAACGAATATTGTGGCTGCATCGCTGTAGATGTAATGTAGAACTTCAAAAAAATTAAGGGGTATGGCCAATTTTGAACTGACCAGAGAGTTTGTGGATGAACTGAAGTTGCTGATTGAAAATCAGGACAATGAATCGGTGTCCCGCATTCTGGAAGAGTTACACCCCGCCGACATTGCTGAACTCTATGAGGAGCTCAACATTGATGAGGCAAAATATATCTATTTCCTGCTCGACGACGACAAGGCAGCGGATATGATTATTGAACTGGACGAAAATGATCGTCTGAAGTTCCTTAAAGCGTTGCCAAGTGAGGTGATTGCCAGGAGATTCATCGATAAGATGGATTCTGATGATGCCGCCGACGTTATTTCCGAGTTTGATACCGAAAGACAGCAGGAGGTCCTTTCATACATTGAGGACGTCAATGTGGCCGGTGATATCGTTGATCTGCTGAACTATGACGAAGATTCAGCGGGTGGTCTGATGGCCAAAGAGCTTATCAAGGTCAAAGAGAACTGGTCTATTCCCACTTGTTTGCGTAGTATGCGGCAACAGGCTGTGAATGTGGATGAGGTCTATTATGTTTATGTGGTTGACAATAACGGGGTGCTCAAAGGAACGCTCTCTCTTAAGAAAATGCTGCTCAGTCCTGTGGACAAGCATGTGAAAGATATTTACTATTCAGACGTTATCTCTGTTGGGGTAGATGCAACTTCGGAAGAGGTCAGTAACATTATGACCAAATATGACCTGGTGGCGTTGCCGGTAGTCGATCCGGTGGGTCGCCTGGTTGGACGAATCACTGTGGATGATGTGATGGATGTGATGCGTGAAGAAGCTGAGAAGGATTATGCGTTAGCTTCCGGTATTACGGGCGATGTGGAATCATCAGACAGTGTATGGTTGCTTACACGTGCGCGGGTTCCCTGGTTGCTCATTGGTTTGCTTGGAGGATTGTTTGGATCCAGAGTGGTTGGTAGTTTCGAAGGAGTGTTGGATATTTACCCGCAGCTCGCCTTTTTTATGCCTCTTATTGCAGCAATGGGGGGTAACGTAGGTATTCAGTCGTCGGCCATCGTGGTGCAATCCATTGCTGCAGGAACTATGGGTTTAGATTCACCTTTTCGGCGACTCTTTAAAGAATTCAGCGTTGCCTTTTTGAATGCAACTGTGCTTTCTGTTTTAGCATTTGCCTACAACTATCTTATTGGTTCGCCTGATGCGCTTACGCTGACTGTTTCAGGAGCTATGTTCTCGGTAGTTATTTTTGCCTCGGTATTCGGAGCGTTGGTTCCTTTATTGCTGAACAGGATTAAGATTGACCCGGCTGTTGCTACCGGCCCGTTTGTTACGACGCTCAACGATATTATCGGTATGGGGATTTATCTTACCATCGGGACGTTTTTTTATCAAATACTGGTGTAGGAATACAGTAAAGAAGGAGGGGGTTGGTTTTCGAATCTGTTGAAAACCAACCCCCCTCTTTTTTATTGTGTTTTTATTGAGACCTACAGTTACCTGGACTTTTTACCCCAATAGGTAGCGTTCAGGTTTTTTTCTGTTCCCGCATAAACGATCGTTACACGCCTTGGAGTCGCTTCCCAATCTACTTCACGTTCAACACAAACAATGACATTGCCCAGTGTGAGTTGCTTTTTTTCTTCATTATAACTCCAGTTGCCTGTGAGGGTGCCGGACATTGTGCCATCGGCATTAAGGGTGAGTGATGAAGCTGTATTCTGTTGGGCGTATTTGTATTCAAGTTTGAGGTGTTCCCATTTTCCAATCAGCGAATCCCTGGTTATTGTACCGTAGTCGGGTACAGCGGCATAACGCTGTGGTAGTGCTATGGGCCATAAATTGTCAGGTTCACTAATTGAGGCAGGGCACCATACAATTTGGCGGACATGTCCCATCATGAGGGCGTTGGAAGCAGGGATGCCCGGAACATCTTTAGGCAATCTTCCTTGCGACATGTAGAACCATTCATCTGTATCTTCTTTTTGGAAAACAGCGCAGTGTGATATGCCTACCCATCCATTGCTTAGGTTGAATTTGTATGGGTGGGTAACAATGGGGTAGGAATCTCCTTCTCCTTCGGTGAAATTATGTCCTCTGATGTCAAAATAAGGCCCTTCAATGTTTTCACTTCTGACTACCCTTGTGTTGTATGGAACATCAAGACCATCGTAGGCCATAAACAAATAGTAGTAACCATCCTTATAGATAATTTCGGGTGCTTCGCTGGCCTGCCAGCGTGATGAAGCTGTGCGTGTACCAATTCTTTTTCCATATCGGGCTGTCAGTTCACTTGCACTGTCGGCATAGGGTTCTCCGAGAGTGTTGACCGGCTTACCTGTGGTTGCATCTACTTCCAGAAGCGCAAATCCACTGTGCCAGGAGCCATGTATCAGGTAATGTTTCCCTTCGGGGGATACAATGTACGTTGGATCAATAGCGTTGTAGTAAAAATAGGCACTCCAGTCATTTGTGCTGGCGCGACTGTAGTCCAGACCCCGATCTGATGATGAGGTGGTTATATAGCCTTTGTCTTCCCATACTGCTCCGGCCGGGTCGGTCGATTCGCACATTCCGATAAAGGCCCGTTCTGTCCAGCTTCCATCGAAGGCGGATGTTGTGGGATTTCCGGTTTTAATGTAATTATGGATAACTATGCTGTAGTACATTCGCAGTTTTTCCTGACCGCCTACGTTTACCCGGCGCACTACCGGAGCCCAGTAACCATATTGTATGTCCTCTTCGGGAATGGCATCCAGACCCATTCCTGCCCGTATAGAATTGAGCGAATCGGCTATCCAGGAAGGGGGGTCATAGAATGGTCCGCCTACCCATTGCCAGTTTACCAGGTCTTTGGAACGTTTTCCCTGAAAATGTCCATGACCTTCATGTTCATTGCCATATGAGGCATCAGTTCCGTACATGTAATAATATCCATTATAGTAGGCAACAGACGGGTCGTGAACATTGGCCAGATTCCACTCACTCCGGTTCGCCCATGATGCTATCGCTGAATAGTCATCGGAATACGTCGGAATGGACCATTCGGTTTCCGGCTCAGTCCCGTTTTCATCATCTCTGGGGTCAACTTCGTCGTCTTCGCACCCTGCAAATAACAGAGTCGTGATGATGGCAGACAAAAACAGTAAATACTTTAATCTCATGGTAAATTATTTTTTGGAAAAAAACTTCCTTATCAACATTTACTGATAAGTTGATAAGGAAGTTTCTAAATTAAGCAGATTTTTCCTACTCTAACCCAACAACCGGTCGGATGTTGTATTTCTCTTTGAAGGCAGGCGCATTATCTACGCTCTTGTTTGCTGAGTTCCCTTCAAGATTTGGATTGGCATTGAGTATGTTTTGGAAAAGCGGGAAATATTCATGTCCCGGGTTGTAAGACTGGAATGATGAACCACTGGCCGTTTCAGCAGTAACAACATCTGTATTTGCGATGATGTCGCCTGCTTCATTCTTTGGAGCCAGCATGTAATATCCATGTTCAATTAGTTGATTCAGTCTTGATTGATCGTAAAAGAAGCCCCAGCGGATTAAATCAATTCCCCGGCCGTTTTCGCAACCGAATTCTTTCGGTCGTTCAACGTTGGCTATTTGTTCGAACAGATGATCGGCAGATGGGAAATCTGCAAGTTCAAGATCCGGTAAAGCTACGCGGCGACGAACCTGATTAATGTAATCGATTGCTGTTTGTGTGGGGCCGTTGATTTCGTTTTCGCATTCTGCTGCCCGCAACAGAACATCACTGTAACGCATCAGACGCAGGTTGACTCCGCACTGCAACCCGTTGGTAATGTTTGGATAGATGTTGTTCCTTGCATTGGTCCATTTTGCGATTGAGATACCTCCCTGGGCACTGTTGGACAATGGCGTTTTGGTGATCTCTTCCTGATAAACAATATTACTGCGAGGATCTCCGTTGGGATAGGCATCGGTTGCCTGGTCGGTATAATTGCTGTATTCATCTTCGTAAGTAACCAGGGTCCAGTATAATCGGGGATCGAGACGGCCATCGGTAGAGGTTTCTTCTTTAAACAGATTGTACAACCAGGGAGAACCTGCCAGGTCACCCCAGCTTCCCAACTCCTGAGAGGCGTAGTTGCTTTCCACAGCATGGCCCTGAGTTGCTTCTGAACTGATATTTACCGGAGTCCATTCTTCGTCGGTACCACCTGTACCAAAGTCCATAAATTGAACTTCGAAAAGGCTTTCAGCGTTGTTCTCCGTATTCTCCTTGAAGTTGTCACCATAGTTGTTCATCAGCTCATAATGTCCATATACTCCGGCAATGATGTCTTGTAGTATGGGATATGCTTCAGTGAATTTATGACGGAACATCAGGGCACGAGCCATATATCCTGCTGCAGCACCGGATGTGGCACGTCCTTGTGCCCATTCGCCACCTTCATCGCGCGAGGGGAGCATTTCCATTGCCTTACCAAGGTCAGTTTCAATCTGGTCAAAAATCTCATCCTGAGTGCTGTTGGATGCAAACATGGTATTCATGTCAGAATAAGCCTCATAGTCTGTAATCAGTGGCACAGTCTGGTAGTAGGTGGACAAATGATAGTAGGCCAAAGCTCTGAGGAAAAGTGCCTGTCCGGCTATCTGATTATACGAATCTTCAGACATTTCAACATCATCAACCTTTGACAAGATATAGTTTGTACGATTCACTACATGGTACCAGTCGCGATAGGGCCACATGTCACCAATTTCGTTAGTGCCGGGAGAATTCAGCCGGTCGTAGTCGATATACCATTGTTGAGAGGAGTTCCAAACTTCGTCTCCACGCACTGCATCCAGTGTGTAACCGACACGGGCAAATGAGCCTTCAAGACGAATTCGGTTATAGGCAGCGATAACAACTTCCTGCAGTTCTGATTCAGAATCGCCAAAATCGACAGTTGTCTGCTCGTTTGGGTTCGTAACATCGAGCTGGTCATCGCAGGCTGTCAGTCCTCCGATGAGTGCCAATATTAGAATGAATATATTTAAATTTTTCATGTTGATCTTATTTTAGATTGTTTTTAGAAGGACAAGTTAACTCCAAACATAACGGTTCGTGGTGTTGGATAAGAAGCATAGTTGTAACCGGGCGTAAATGTTCCTCCGGCGAAATCAACGTTATATCCTTTGTATTTAGTTATGGTAGCCAGGTTTTGTCCGGTTGCATATACACGGACATTGCTGATATAACCATTAAACCACCTGTCCGGGAAGTTATATCCTAAAGTGACGTTAGCAATTTTCAGGTATGATGCATCCTGGATGAAACGTTCGCTGAACATATCATTGGTGATGGCAGCATCGGCATTGTATGCGACACGGGGCACGTCGGTATTGGTGTTATCCGGCGTCCATGCATTCAACAGGTCAACGCTTTTGTTCAGTGTGCGGTAGGAACCGCGTAACGTCATGTCAACAAAATCCACTGCTTTAAATCCTGCAGCCCCGAATGTTGATATGCTCAAATCGAAACCTTTCCACTCAACACGTGCATCGAGCCCGAAGTTTACGTCTGGTAAACCACTGCCAAGAATCTTACGGTCGGCATCGGTAATTTTTCCGTCGGGAATCGGGTTGCCGTTCTCATCTACGGTGCCATCTTCTGATGCAATATCAGCGTATATGACATCACCAGGTTTGGCGTCTGGCCGATTGACGAGTTGGCCATCTGAATTAGTATAGTTATCTATCTCGGCTTGAGATTGATAGATTCCTTCATAAACGTATCCATAGAATTCACCTACTTCGCGACCAACCTCTGTTCGGGTGTAGCCATCAATTCGGGATTCGCCTGAAACGCCCAGGTTGGTTACTTTGTTTTGAAGGGTTGACGCGTTTGCAGTGATCTCATACTTTACAGCATGTTGACGATTGCGATATGAAACCAGGAATTCAAGTCCTGAGTTTTCCATCGTCGCTGCGTTCATCTTTACAAATTCATTGGTTACACCGGCACTGAATGGAACTCTTACATCATAATGCAGGTCTTCTGAAGTTGATTTATACCAGTCGAAAGTAAATTCCAGTTTATTGTTAAACATGCCCAGGTCAAGACCTACGTCAATGGTTTTCTTCTTTTCCCAGCGCAGCGTCGGATTAACATAGTAGGATACTGCAGAACCGGTAACTTTATTGTTGGCAAAACTATAGGTATAATCCCCTCTTTGCATCGTAGTTGCGTATTCGTAGGGACCTAAGTTTGTGTCATTACCGAGTTCACCATAACTACCGCGAACTTTAAACATGTTGATGATTGATTCATCAACAGGGAAGAAATTTTCACGCTCAATGCGCCATCCGGCAGATGCCGACTTGAAGAACTCCGAACGATCTACCGACAGACGGCTTGATCCATCACGCCGACCTGTTAATGAAACAAGGTATTTTCCGTCGAAATTGTAATTCACACGACCGATGTAGGAAGCCAGTAAGTCTTCTCTTTCGTAAGTTGAAGCCTGGGTGTCAGCAGCGTTTCCTACCTGCAGGAAGTATGGTTCAGGCATATTGTTGCCTATTCCTGTGAGCGTGTGTTCGGTGTTGCGCTCAAAAGTCTGACCAAGAACAGTATTTATCTGATGACGTCCAAAGGAAGCATCGTAATTGATATAGTTTTCGATAAGTGCTGCGCTATAGCTACGATATCCTTGTGTCAGAACTTCATTGCTTTTTGACAGATAGTTTGTAGTACTCTGAATAAATGCAGGTACAAAAGTAAAATCCTTTGCAGTGGTTTTGCTGTACGACACATTGAGGTTGTAGTTAAATTTGTGGTTGTCACTTTGACGGCCCACCATGTCAATCAGGTCAACTTTTGCAGATCCGGAAGCGACGAAACGGTCAACTACCGAGTTCCTCTCCAAAAGACCATTGGTAAGCAGAACGTTGGTAACCCGCAGGTCTCCATGCACATCGTCGTAGTAGGTGCCATAACCAAAAGAGTCGTACTGGTATTGTGAAGCTGCCGATAATTTGTCGTCCAGCACCCAGGTTGATTGATCGTAAGCTTTGATGGTTGGGGGTGTAATCAGCGCTGAGGCCATCACAGGAAATTGTTGACCATAGAGGCCTTCTACGTACTCATTGGCGTTACTCAGGGCCATATTGTCCTGGTTACTGTGACTATAAACTAAACTGGTCTTGATTTCGAGGAATTTAACGCTCATAGTATTGTTGGCGCGGGCAGTGTAACGCTCGAAGTTAGGTCCTGCTCCTTCAATGGTTCCTTCCTGACTGTAGTAATCAAGGGCTATGTTGTAGGTGTTGTTAGCGCCACCTCCCGAGAAGTTAACGTTGTGGTTCTGCCGAATTCCTGTTTTAAAGGCCTCATCCTGCCAATCGGTGTTAACTACGTTCGGGTCAATGTACTTGGAGCTATTGGGATTATACCCTGCCGGAACATCCATTTTGCTGTTCCCATAAGCCATGGAAACGTATTCTCCATATTGTTTAGAATCCATAACTTCATAGACTCCGTCTTCCACCTGGTCGATACCATAGTAGCCGCTGTAGTCTATTCTCAGTGGTTGCTCTTTTTTACCTTGCTTGGTGGTGATGATGATTACACCGTTGGCCGCACGTGAACCGTAAATAGCAGCTGCAGAGGCATCTTTTAAAACCTGAAGGCTTTCGATGTCATTTGGTGAGAAGTCGCGGATGGTAGTTCCCATGGGTACTCCATCAACAACATAAAGCGGATTGGAATTACCAAAGGTGCCGATACCACGAACACGTACTGAGGGATCTGCACCCGGCTGTCCGTCAGATGTAATACGAACACCGGCAACTTTTCCCTGCAGCATGGTGGAGATGTTTGATTTTGATACTTTTTTCATCTCTTCGGTATCCACAACGGCTACAGAACCAGTGAGGTCAGCCTTGCGTTGAGTACCGTAACCTACTACCACAACCTGGTCGAGTTGCTTTACATCTGAAACCAATGTGATGGTCCCCAGGTTTGTAGTTCCGTCAACGCTGATCTCAGTACTTAGGAATCCAATAAAGGAAATCTTTAGTGTTGCATCAGCAGGAACAGAAAGTGAAAAGTTACCATCAATATCGGTAATCGTACCATTGGTGGTACCTGTTTGTTGTACGGTGGCACCGGTGAGGGGTTCGCCCTGCTCATCAATGACTTTACCCGTTACAGTTACATTGTCTGCCTGCAGCATTGCAGCCTGCTCGCTATTGCCGTTCCTTTCTGCGAATGTGGCTGTTGAGAAGGCCAGCAATCCTAAAAGGATTATAAATATATATTTCATCAGTTTATAATTTTATTTATGTTTTGATTTTCTTAGCGTAATGATTATTCAACTGATGCTATATCGACATAACATCCATCAATTGTGATTGCACAATTCAAATTTGAACTGTCAACAGTAATTCCCTCGTACAATTGAAAATGTGTATCGCCATTAGCATAAGTAACATCGTAACGAACATTTGCGGTTCCGTCTCCTGCATTGGTCACTGTAACCTGAATGTAAGAACCATCCAGATTTTCTGCAATTACATCGAAATTCCAGTCGTTTGTCGCCGTTGCTGTACTGTAACCATCGCCCCATCCAAAATTGTCCATCCGAACAACCGCATACTCTGTCAGGTCGGCTTTGCGGAGAACTATTATTGGAGAATTCCAGCTATTAGCTTCCGTTGAGTATAGGTCCATTTTGAATGTCTTGGATGAACCTGAAGCAACATTATACTCATTAGAAAAGGCTGACCAGAATGCAGACGATAAGTCAGTCGCCCCTACTTGATTTGTTCCTCCCATTACATTGGTGATTGGAACTGTTGTTGTTACTGTGCTTGCTGCACCCACATAAGAAATAACTGCCTCTTGTTCACCGTCAGCTCCCGGAATTTCAAACTGAAGATTCTTATTTGTTATTATTCCTGTTGTTTCGTCAGAATAGGTTGCTGTTACAACCATGCCTGTTGGATTAAATACCGGTACTGATGGCCCCGGGAATGTGTAGGTAGTTACATCCGGCATAGTTGTAACCTCAATACTTGCCACAGCATTGATGACCTCCAGGTTATAATAAGTTGATACCGCTTTAGTATATTCGCCTTGTTTTGTTTTGTTATACGCTAAAATGACCGTTTTTTCCCCAAGAGTGGTCATGTCAGGAATTACGCTGAATGAAATATCTGCAGTATCAACCTGTTCAGAAGAACCGTCAGCGAAAGTGACTGTGGCTATTCCGTTACCCCAGAAGTCTTCATTTCCTATTTCCACAAAGTCAGGAGTTTCTTCAACAGCAATAGAGGTCGGTTCCACATCTTCTACAACAGTTATTTCAGATGGTAAAAGGTATGCCTGTTTTATCTCCATATAGCTGGCGTCGGAAATTAAGAAAGCTACAATATCTCCAGTTGCAGGAACCGGATGTTGATAAGTCATTACTAATTCTGTACCATTGGTTCCAACTGCCGTAGCTGTTATAAATGCATTTCCTGTTATTGAATGGTCAATTTCAAGTGTGACATAAGCACCATCCATTGTGGCACGAAAGTCGTTCCAGATATCTTCATCTCCATCGGTATCAGGATAGTTATGCGATACCAGTCCGAGGTCAAAATCATCGTTGCCCCATCCATAAGCATCTGAGCGAAGCACAAAGTATTCTGCGTAATCTTCTGCATCGCGGTCTGCTACATTGGCAATGGCAAGGTTCCAGTTGTTCCAGTTGTTTTCACTTCCTCCATTGTGGTTTACAAACTCCAGCACCAATCGTTTGTTGGCTGGAATGGTGAAGTAATCAGAAAATGCAGTCCACCAGGCAGAGCTGTAGTCTTCAGCACCAACACTTGCTGTTGCTATGTCGATGTATGTAGTATCACCTGTGTCCACCGCTGCTTTAGCTGCAGCTATAGAATCTATTTCACTCTGCAGGTCAGAGGGGGCACTAATCGAATAGGTATCCAGCTCTTCGCACCCTGTTAAGGCAACAATAGCCAAAACTGCTGCGAATAAAGCTCCTCTAATCAGTTTTTTAGTTTTCATAAATTTAGATTTAATTGTAATTGAATTCGTTTTTCATTTTCTATCCATTTGGTCATAGAATTGACGAGATTTCCTACTGCTAAATTACTTCTGTCCTTTTTTTAAAAGGTGGATTAATGGTTTTAAGAGGTGGATGCAGGAGTAAAATGTGAAATTAAATTAAAAATAGCAATAAAATCAGAACCCACAGATGGCCAATGGGTTAGAGAGTGGTTGTTTGTGATAAAAACATTTGTCCTCATGCAGGGAATCATGCATCCCCTTAATTTGATGGCAATTATTGTAAAAAAGTGTTAGTGATTTGATGAGATGACTCCCGGTTTCCCGGAACAAGTTTTACCTTCCCAATAGCTTTGATAATATTTAAACGAATAAAATTTCGGGATAAAAGGTAGATTTTATGGCTTCACTTAAAGGATTGATATTCTGCTTTGGGTTCCATGGCATTTACCGTGAACATTACTAACCAGGTTTGAGTGGAGTCCAATTAACTTTCTCTTTCTTGAAGATCTTGAGTTATTTTTATATGTCTGTAGGGCTGTAGTGGAAAGAAGCAGATTGTTCTCAGGAATAAATTAGCTTCGCTGCTGCAGAAAAAATGAAACGAGCATGATATTTTTTAAGCATAAATACCAAAAGAGAAAATGTTTAAAAAAAATTATGCGAGAGCGAAGCGGTTCCATTCGTTCTGAAATTTTTAATAAGTTTTTTATCAGGCAATTACAGGGGTATAAGCGGATGAAATCATTTTCCTTATGGCACCGGATGATTTTTTATCTGTCAACGACAATTATTGCTAAGAGCTACGGAACTAAGAGCTACGAGCTAACCCCTGTGACAGGCATTGTAATCTTTTACCATTGTCTGCAGATATTCAATGTCTGATTGCTGGGCCATAGTGTTGGTCTTTTTTTCTATCGCTTCCCGGGTGTTGGTCAACAATTGTACGTAGGTGTCCGGCCGGTCATTGCTTGTGGTGGTATGGATAACTTCCTGAATGAGTTGTACATCTTGATCTGAGAGAACTTCCGCTTCCGGAAACCGTGGTTCATAATTGTCTTCCACCTCGGTCCATAAGGTTTGCTGAAAAGTGTGCTTGCGGGAGGTTTTAAGAATAGTGGTACCGGCGGCAATGTCACCCAGACGCTGACCTTTACCATTGACAATGATAAAAATGGTGGCTAGCGCCCCGGAGGTGGCTGTGATGTCAAATAACCGAAAGATCCAACGGACAAAACAACTTCCCGGGGTCAGTTGGGATCCGTCAGCTTTAAAAACTTTTATTTTCATCATCTTTTTCCCCGGACTCTGTCCCTGAAAAAGCAGTTCAAAGAGGAAATGATAAAAAGGGAGCGGGAGCAAAAATAAAAAGAGCATGATGTCAGGGTCCATCTGCAGCCATACCACGAAAGTCAGTACAATTGCCAATGCGTAAACACTCATGATTATTAAATCCAGTGCATAGGCAAGAATACGATCGGCTACACTGGCAACAGGAAATTCCAGTGACACATTTTGGGTGGTGTTTAATTGAATTGTTTCCATACGGAAAAAGGGCAAAGTTGGTTCAACAAGTAAGCAAATATAATAATTTTCCCGGCTCGATACTTTTTCTTACGATAATCACTTGTTTTGCTGGTTAAAAACCACTTCCTCTCCGAATTTTTGCAAAGTTCTTTTCATTGTAAACGTAGTAAAGCAATCTCTTTTAAGCTTTATTTAAAGGACCATTGTTTGGATTATTTCCGTCTCTCTGTCAAAAACCCCAAAGAAATGACTGTTTACTTGTAAATTTTTAATTATTTTGGTCACAAAAATAACAAAAACCCTGTGTGAGAGAAGTAACCTTTATAAACCGAAACCGAAACCGCTGGCAGGATTTTGAGAAACGAATTTCTGATCCGCGACGTATGCAACCCGATGAACTGGCTGACCATTACATTCAGCTCACGGATGATCTTTCATATGCACGCACTTTTTACTCACATTCATCGGTCGTTCAGTATCTCAATTCACTTAGCAGCAAGGCTTATCATTTGATCTATCAAAACAAACGGGAAAAATCAACACGTTTGGCCACTTTTTGGACCCGTGAGCTCCCATTGGCACTGTATGATGCACGCTCCAGTTTTTTGTTGTCTCTGATTATTTTTGTGGTTTCCATGTTGATCGGTATGGCTTCGGCCCTGGAAAGCAATGATTTTGCCCGGTTAGTGATGGGGGATGAATACATTAACCGGACACTGGATAATATTGAACGGGGTGATCCGCTGGCTATTTATGGTTCGATGGATGAGGTTCCTATGTTTCTGATGATAACCGGAAACAATATCTATGTTTCTTTTGTGGTTTTCCTTTTTGGGTTGCTTACCCCTTTGGGCACTGCTTTTCATTTATTTCGGAATGGACTGATGGTGGGTGTCTTTCAGACTTTCTTTTTTCAGCATTCGTTGCTTTCTGTTTCTTCGTTGGGTATTTACCTCCACGGAACCCTTGAGCTGTCGGCTATTGTTCTTGCCGGAGGTGCCGGTATTGTGTTGGGCAAAAGTCTGCTTTTCCCCGGAACACTTCAACGAAAGACCGCGTTCATGAACGGAGTAAAAAAAGGCACAAAAATCATGCTTGGCCTGGTGCCGTTTTTTATAATAGCCGGCTTTATTGAGAGTTTTGTGACGCGGTACTATAATCAAATGTCGCTGACAGTTAATTTACTTATTATTATTTTGTCACTGGCCTTGATTTTAGGATACTTTGTCTATTATCCTTTTTATATTCATAAACAATTAACCCAAAAAGAATTGAACGATGAACAAGCAGGAAATTGAATTGGTGAAATATCGTGATTTCAGTGATGTCTTTAATGGCTCCTTTGCTTTTATGTCTCAGGAATTGAGACAATTAATCCGTGTTTTTGGCTTGTATGCCGGAGTGCCTGTTATCATTTCAGTTATCTTAAGTGCACTTTATATGCAAGACGCTTTTGCTACGATTTTTGAGACGATTAACAATGGTGTGCAATCCGGCCCCAACCCAGTGTTGATACTTCTTACCATCATCGTAAGTTTTGTTGCACAAGTTTTTATAATGGGCCTTGTGCCAGCTTATCTGGGTGAATACGAAGATAAAGGCCGCAACGGTTTTACAGCGGCTGATGTTTGGAATCGTTTTGCGCGCCATTTCGGTGCCATCATCGGGTATAGCATTATTACAGGATTGCTAATGTTTGTAGGGTTTATATTCCTGATTATTCCGGGTATTTACCTAATGGTACCATTTACCTTTGTGCTTTATGTGAAAGTTATTGAAGATAAGGATTTGGGAGATACACTCAGTCGTTGTTTTCAATTGGTAAAAAACAGGTGGTGGGCTACTTTTGGAATTATTATTCTTGCCTATCTGATTATCAGTGTTGTTGGTTGGTTGTTTTCCATTCCTACTTTGATTGTTGCAGGTATTCAGGGTTTTACGGCTGTATCGGGAGGAGAAGCAGTGGATGGGAGCTCTTTGGGCATCATTCTGAGTACTGTTTTTGCAGGTCTGGGGCAATACATTCTGTATCCCGTTCTTTATGTCATCATTGCATTTCAGTATTACACACTACGAGAGCAAAAGGACAGATCAAGCTTGATGGATCGTATCTCATCCATAACAGAAGAGGAGTAATGTATAGATTTCTACTGCTTTTATTTATTTGTTTGTTGGGTGTTTCAGATTTGGATGCCCTGGCACAAACGGTACCTGATTCTTTGGCTGTTAGTCGGGTGGCAGTTTGGGACGAGGGGCCGGTGAATTATCGGACTCCTCCCTACGAGCAGATTGAGCAGTGGAAAGCAGATCCTGATTATCTCTATGACCGGGGGGAAGGCCCAAATATCTTGAATTATCTGATTACCCGTATTTTCTACTGGTTGGGCTCGTTTGTTGGAAATCGTCCCTGGTTTTTTTATGTTATCCTGGTTTTGGCAGGGTTGCTGGTGCTTTACCTGTTGTTACGCATACTCGATGTTCCTGTGGCAGGCCTTTTTGTGGTTTCACGACAGGGAACACAGTCAAATCTCAGGTTTTCTGATGATGCCCATGACTATACTACCCCCAAACTCATGGAGATGCTACGGATGTTTCGAAATAATAAGGCATGGAGGGAAGCTGTGAGAATGATGTTTCTGCTTTATCTCAGAGAACTTGATGACAAAGGTGAAATCACCATAAAACCATTTAAAACCAATCAGGAATATTATCGGGAGATTTCGGATTCAAAGATTAAAGAAGAATACCGAAAACGCAAAAGGCTGTTTGATGTGGTTTGGTATGGCCACGTGGACCTGGATTCCGGGCAGTTTGAGCAGGTGGAACGTCTTTTCACCAAAAATGCAGGTAAGGAGGTTTCGGCATGAGTAAATCATCAAAAAAACATTCCATCCTTACTTGGATTATCGGGTTGCTCCTGTTGCTTCTGGTTATTGCTGCCATCGTTGCTCCGCGACCAATCGACTGGAGTTACAGTTTTTCCAAAAACGATGAAATACCTTTTGGTACCCGCCTGGTGCATGAGTCTTTGCCTGCCCTTTTCCCCGGGCAGGAGATGGTAACTGCCTGGTTGAATCCAACGTCGTTCTTTGACAATAAAATACCGGTAAATACAAACTTCATTTATATTAACGGACGGATAAAAATGGAGGATGCGGATGCGCGGGAGCTGATAAAAGTTGCCTCAGAAGGAAATCACGTTTTTATTGCCGCTGAGCATGTTTACGGAGTGTTGGCAGATACCTTTCAGCTCGATTTCAAACCTGAAATTGTTCCCGGGATGGACTTTTTTAACCGTGATTCTGTGGGTTTCCATTTTGCCAATCCCAAATTAAAAAAGCAGTTTGGTTACTGGTATCCACGGTGGATGACCCGTTTTTATATTACCGATTATGACTCCACCCGCACTACGGTGCTTGGCCATGATCATCAGGGGAAAACCAATTTTATTAAGGTAAAGTTGGGTAAAGGTTTCTTTTATTTTAACAGCAATCCTTTGGCTTTTACCAATTATCATTTGCTTTCGCGTGACAATAGTGAATATATTTTCAAGGCACTTTCATATCTTCCGGAACAGGCCACCGTATGGGATGAACATTACAAACCCGGTTCTATTCATCAGGAGGGACTGTTTGATTTTGTGCTCAGCAACAGGTCGTTGCGAATTGCCTGGTACCTTTTGTTTTTTGGTGTTTTGGTGATCTTCGTATTTGGTGCCCGAAGAAAACAACGGGCCATTCCGGTTCTTAAAAGGCCTGAAAACACCACCCTTAGCTTTGTTGCTACGGTAGCGAGGCTCTATTTCAGCCGACGTGATCATCTGGATATTGCTCGTAAACGATATACCTATTTTCAGGAATTTTTGAGAAATCGTTACTATCTGGATACTGCCGGAGATGAAAGCAAGGTGATTGCTGAAGTGTCACGAAAATCAGGAGTATCTGAGCGTTCGGTCGCTGCCTTGTTTAAAATGGGCAACCGGCTGGAGCATTTGCGACAAATATCCCAGGAAGACCTGGAACAGTTTAACAGACAAATAGAATTTTTTTACAATAACTGCCGATAAGTATGGAGTTAAACAATCAAACCAATGACGACGGTAAATCTCTGTTTGAGAATCGTCTCAACGTAGAGGAACTGAACCATGCAGCGTTTAAGATCCGCAACGAAATAGGAAAAGTAATTGTAGGTCAGGAACGTGTACTTGATTATCTGCTCACAGCTCTGCTGGCTAACGGGCATGTTTTGCTTGAAGGGGTTCCCGGTATTGCCAAGACAATGATTGCCAAATTGCTTTCCAAATGTGTGGATACCGGTTTTTCGCGGATTCAGTTTACCCCCGACCTGATGCCCTCAGATGTGTTGGGAACCATGGTGTTTCATTCGGCCCGCTCTGATTTTGAATTCAATAAAGGTCCCGTTTTTTCCAATTTTGTATTGATTGATGAAGTCAACCGGGCCCCTGCCAAGACCCAGGCAGCGTTGTTTGAGGTGATGGAGGAACGTCAGGTAACCATTGACGGACAAACACATCCCATGGAACGACCTTTTATTGTGCTGGCAACCCAGAATCCCGTGGAGCATGAAGGAACTTATCGTCTGCCCGAAGCTCAGCTGGATCGTTTCCTTTTTAAGATTAAGATCGACTACCCGTCGGTGGATCAGGAGGTGACTATTCTTCAAAATACTCAGGACCGGGGAGGTGTTTTGGAAATGGACCAGGTTTCGCCGGTTATTTCAGCCGAAGAGATTGTAGATTTTCAGCAACTGGTGACACAGGTAAAAGTGGAACACGATATCCTGAGTTACATTGCCAACATCGTGGAAAAAACCCGGAATAACAGCAGTCTTTTTCTGGGGGCGAGTCCACGGGCTTCCATTGCAATTCTAAAATCGGCCAAGGCTTTTGCTGCATTGGAAGGTCGCGATTTTGTTACCCCCGAAGATGTGAAAGAGATGGTGGTTCCCGTGTTGAACCACAGGGTTATTCTTACCCCTGAGAAAGAGATGGAAGGATTGAAACCCGAAAATGTGATTAAACGGATTGTGGATTCAGTGGATGTGCCCCGATAAATAAGTCTGTGGATGACCTTTAAAGCTATATATCTTCGAAACCGTTTCTATTACGGTCTTGCATTGCTGATTGTTTTGTTTTTGCTGGGACATTTCTGGCACCTTTTTTTTGTGCTTGGATGGGTGGGGTTTGCTGTGTTCCTGTCATTGGTTGTCATAGACCTGATGATGTTGTTTCCCCGCCGCAAAAGAATTCTTACGGGAAGTCGAAAGCTTCCTGAAAGATTTAGCAATGGTGATGTCAATCAGGTTTCGGTGGATATTGAAAACTTCTATCCTTTCAAATGCGGACTTGAGGTGATTGAAGAGTTGCCTGATCAGTTTCAAATTCGGGATTTTTATCGGCATAAACAGCTAAATCCCGGTGAGGCATGGTCTTTTACTTACGCGCTGACTCCCGTTGAACGTGGCGAATATCACTTTGGTCATCTCAATGCCTTTATCCATACTCGTCAGGGTTTTCTTGGTCGCCGGATTCGCCTTGCACACCCTGCCAAAGTGAAGGTTTATCCTTCATTTATTCAAATGCGTAAGTTTGAAATAATGGCCATTTCGGACCGGTTGAGTGAGGTGGGCATAAAAAAAGTCCGAAAGTTTGGTCATCAAATGGAGTTTGATCAGATAAGGGAATATATTAAAGGAGACGACATTCGTACCATCAACTGGAAAGCTACAGCACGGCGGGATCAGTTAATGGTGAATCAGTATCAGGATGAAAAATCGCAACAGATTTTTTCCTTAATCGACATGGGTCGCACCATGCAAATGCCCTTTAACGGTCTTACATTGCTCGATTATGCCATTAATACTTCATTGGTGCTTTCCAATATCGCCATGCTTAAGCACGATAAGGCCGGGCTCGTTACCTTCAATGAAAAGATAAAATGTATGTTGCCGGCCCGGCGCGAACCCAATCATCTCCAGTTGATTATGGAGATGCTGTATAATCAGCAAACCGGCTTTTTGGAGCACAACATGGAGGCACTCTATGCCATTGTGAGGAAGAAAATTCCTCAACGCAGCTTGCTGATCCTATACACTAATTTCGAAAGTCTGAAATCGGCCCGTCGCGAATTGCCATTCCTGCGCCGCCTTGCTGCCAGTCATTTGTTGCTGGTGGTGTTTTTTGAGAATTTGGAAGTTGGAAAATTGATTTTGAATGAAGCAAACGACCTGGAAGATATCTATCGTCAGACGATTGCTGAAAAGTTTATGTTCGATAAGAAGATAATCGTTAAAGAACTCGAACGAAATGGTATTCATGCCATCCTCAGTTCCCCCGGGAAATTGACTGTTGCTACCATGAATAAATATCTGGAATTTAAGGCACGGGGACTTATTTAGGGAGTTTTGGGTTGAGGGTTTTGTGTTTTGAGTTACTGGGTTTTGTGGCGAGGTTTCGGCCTCCCCCTCGTTTCCGCACGAGGGGTCTATTTCCCGTCGTCTCTCACCACAAATTAACTTCTGCACCACCGCTACATACCTGGAAAAGCTTCCCTATGCTATGATTTGTTGTGTTGTTCAGAAAAGCCAGCTTGAAGCCGGCTGCAGAAGGCCCTCAAGTTCACACATAATCACCCGGCTAAACCCGGGTGCTATTCTCATGGGAATTATCCTTCTCCGCTGCCGTCCCAGCAATGGGTACACAACTGCTTTTTCGGTAACCCGATGGCTTCCACCAAATCATCCAGCTTCTGAAATTTCAGGGTAGTTAAGCCCAGATCTTTTCTGATTTGATCCACCATTTTTTGGTAATCTTCACTTTCCGGGTCTGTGTATTTTGAAAAATCGGTCTCTTCCGTTCCTTCCAGTTTAAAGATGGCTTTACGGGTAGCCAGTTCCAGTTTGGTTCTCGACTGGCTGAAGTTCAGGTATTCACAGGGATAAATGAGCGGCGGACAGGCTATGCGCATGTGAATCTCTTTGATGCCTTCATTGTGCAGGTCTTTTACGTTGTCGGTCAGCTGAGTGCCGCGAACAATGGAGTCGTCAAGAAATATCCCCGATTTGTCTTTGAGCAGTGCCGTGTTGGGTATCAATTTCATTTTTGCCACCAGTTCACGCATATTTTGGTTTTGGGGCATAAAACTGCGCGGCCAGGTAGGCGTATATTTAGCATAAGGGCGCATAAGCGGAATGCCTGCCTGGTTGCTGTATCCCATGGCATGACCAATGCCGGAGTCGGGAATCCCGGCCACAAAGTCGGCCTTTTGATTATCGTCTTCGGCCAGTTTCTTTCCGCATCGGTAGCGGCATTCATCCACATTGATACCTTCGTAAAACGATGGCGGATAACCGTAATAAACCCACAAGAATGAACATATCTGCAATTTCTCTGAGGGTTTGCGCAATACCGAATGCCCATCTGCAGTAATTTCCACTATCTCACCAGGCCCAAGATATTTGTCAATCTGATATCCCAGATTCTGGAACGAGCTGGTTTCACTTACAGCACAGAAGGCGTTATCTCTTTTCCCGATTACGATGGGCGTACGCCCCATTTTGTCGCGGGCAGCAATGATACGGTCTTCATGCAAAATCAGCATGGAGCAGGAACCTTTGATCGTTGCATACACATGCTCTATACCTTCTTCAAAACTCGATTTCTCGCATATCAGCATGGCCACCAATTCAGTGGGGTTAAACCCTCCCTGACTGGTTTCCGAAAACATTTTATGCTGCGAAAGAAACCGGTCGGCCAGTTCCTCGAGGTTGTTAATTTTGGATACCGTACACAATCCAAAGCGTCCCAGATGGGAAAATGTGACCAGCGGCTGCGCCTCAAAATCGCTGATGATGCCAATGCCCGATTTTCCTGCAAAATTGACAATGTCGCCCTCAAATTTATTTCGGAAATAACCATCTTCCAGACTGTGAATGGCCCGTTGGTAGCCATCGGCGTGATTGTAAAAAGCCATTCCGGCACGCTTGGTACCAAGATGCGAATGATAATCTGTGCCATAGAATACATCTGCTACACAGTCAACCTTTGATGTTGTTCCAAAAAAACCGCTCATTGTAAATTGCTCTAATGATTTTCAATTATTGATTTCGGGAAGCCACAAAAATAGAAATATTGTTCGGTTCTAAAGGAAGTTTTTCAGGTTTAATTGTGAGAATATGGTGGAATGAGATTATCGTTTCATTACAATTAATTCCAAATGTCGGTTGGAGAGTTACAATTTGAAGTTTTTTATGAGATCTCCCTCCCCCTCGTTTCCGCACGAGGGGGTTATTACCCGTCGTCTCTGACGACCAACCATACTCTGCCCATATTCTAACCTCGGTGGCAGATCTACCCCCCCCCC
>NZ_AJKI01000001.1 GCF_000259075.1 Marinilabilia salmonicolor JCM 21150 | reverse complement strand
AAAAAAAAAAAAATTGAAGAAAGTCATCATAACCACCTCCAACAATCTGTATTTCGATAACAGAGTTCATAAAATAACTTTAGCACTGATAGAGTTAGGTTTTGAGGTGCTAAAGACAGGCAGACAGTTGCCGGAGATTCAAAATCCAATGAATCGTCCCGGAAGAGAGAAAAGATTCAGGCTTCCTTTTAAGAAAGGCCCGCTGTTTTACTTCTTTTTAAACATTTACACATTCTGGTTTCTAGTTTTTAGCAGACTGGATTTAATATGGGCAGTGGACATGGACACACTGCCAGCTGCTAAGTGTGCTGCGGTTATCAAAAGAAAACCTATTGTATTCGATGGACATGAATATTTTTCTGAGCTCCCGGAACTTACCAATCGCCAAAAGACCAAAGGCATCTGGGTCAAGTTGGAAAGGATATTTCTTCCGGGATGCAATTTGTATTACACAGTATCTCCGGGACTGGTTAATCTGTATAAGCTAAACCTGAATCTGGATTTTAGACTACTGCGAAATTTCCCAATCCAACGAAAAGAAATAAAAATCCCTATCCTGAAGGCTGATGAGAAAATAATCCTCTACCAGGGAGCACTGAATACAGGAAGAGGACTGGAACAAGCTATTAAAGCCTTATCATTTCTGGAGGACAATTACAGGATGGTAATTGTTGGACGTGGAGATATTACCGACGAACTGATACAACTTACAAAGTCTATGAATTTAGAAAAGCGTGTAATTTTTACAGGACCGGTACCTTTCGAAGAACTGCACAAATATCAAGAAAATGCCATGCTGGGATTGGCATTGCACGAAAACATGGGCCTCAATTACTATCATGCCTTACCCAACCGAATTTTTGATTATATCCAGGCAGGCATTCCTGTTTTAGCGAATGATTTTCCCGACATGGCGGAAATAATCAATAACTCAGAAACCGGTCTCATAACAAACTCCCTTGAACCGGAAATTATCGCATCAACCATAAAGGAAGCCTGTGAAAGCACTCTATTGCGCAGAAAGTGGCAGGACACAATCCCGTTGGCCGCAAAACATTATACATGGAACAACGAAAAAGATGTGATAAAAGAAGTTCTTGAACTTGTAAAATAAAAATCAGGAATAAATAGTAACAACAAGTCGTCTGGGGCCTCCGTAATTTCTGAATTCACAAAGATAAATCCCCTGCCACATCCCCAATGCCAAGCGGTGTTTGGAAACAGGAATCGTCAGCGAAGCACCCAAAATGGATCCTTTGGCATGTGCCGGCATATCATCAGAACCTTCGAGGGTATGCGTGTAATCCGGATCATTCTCCCGAACCAGCTTATTAAAGATTGTTTCAAAATCGTCTCGCACTGAAGGATCTGCATTTTCATTCAGTGTAAGCGCAGCTGAAGTATGCTGAATGAATATATTAACCAAACCGGTTTCCGGGAGATCCGGAAGTTCAGAAGTGATATAACTGGTTACCAAATGAAATCCACGTCCCAACTCGGGTAATGTAACATTTATCTGCTGAATCATTTCTAATGCATTTTACCTGATAAACATACTGTTCTCTCACCGACCTAAGAAGAGCTCTCCTGCTTAAATCGGTATTGACCTGAGCTCAACACCATGGGATTCACTACAGGAATACCGGTCATCCCCTGGAAAAAATCATCAATAATACCAACAACCTGTTTGCTCATTATTTCACGCGTTTCACGGGTAGCGCTTCCCACATGCGGACTTACAACCACGTTATTCATCTCCAATAACTCTGCAGGCACCTCAGGTTCATTCTGATAAACGTCCAGGCCGGCTCCGGCAATCTCTTTGTTTTTCAGAACCTCTATCAAAGCCGTCTGATTCAACACCGCGCCACGGGCAGTATTGATAAGAAAAGCTGAGGTTTTCATGAGTTTTAATTCAGAAAGTCCTATCATTCCGTCTGTTTCAGGAGTCAAGGGTACATGCAGTGAAACAAAATCAGCATTTCTTAAAAGATTTTCCAAATCCGTAAAACGTGCTTCAAGCTTTTCTTCTGTTTCTTCAGAGACTCTGTTTCTGTTATGGTAGATAATATTCATTCCGAAAGCGGAGGCTCTGCGGGCTAGTGCCCGGCCAATAGCCCCCATTCCCACGATTCCAAGCGTTTTCCCCTGTAGCGTTGAGCTAAGATTGCTCATAACTCCCCAATCGGTAATATTCCCGGCCCGGAGTTCCCGGTCGAATTCAGAAATTCTGCGAGCCACATTCAGCATCAACCCCATGGCCAATTCGGCAGTGGGTTCTGTAACAGCATCCGGGGTATTGGTTACCACAATACCTTCCCCGTTAGCTGCATCCAGATCAATATTATCAACCCCGGCTCCATAGTTTGCAATCAATTTAAGCCTCGGGGCAGCATTAATCATTTTGGTTTTGAATGACTTCCCGAAAACAGTAACCACAGCATCAGCATCTTTCAGATTCTCCAATAACTCTTCATTGCCAAATGCATCGGCATCAGGCCAGAGAATTTCAAAATCATCTTTAAGTGCGGAAAACGGCCCCCGGGGAAGCTGATGCGTAACAATCAGTTTCTTTTTCATCGTCTTACTTCAAAAACCTTAAAATAATAAAAAGTCTCAAACAGAGCGGATTACTTAATCTGCTTAACATTTACAGCAACCGGTCCTTTAGGCCCCATTTCAACTTCGTAGCTAACCAAATTACCTTCAATAACCTCGTCAACAACATTGCTAACATGAAAGAAAACACTCTCTTTTGTTTCCAGATCTTTGATAAATCCAAATCCCTTAGAGTCAAAAAAGGCATTTACAGTTCCTTTGCGGATAGGATCTTCCTCCTCCTGTTCACTCTTCTTAGGAACACTTATCTGAATATCATCCACATCAATCTCTTCCTTCTTCTTATCCGGATCCGGAGGAGTAGATGTAATATTTCCATGCTCATCAACGTAAGCAATCATGTCGTCAAGACTGTTTTTCTTATCGCCACCCTCTTTTCTGGCAAGACGCTTTTGTTCTTTCTCCTTCCGCTTCTTTTCTTTCTTATTTCTAACTTCCTTTTTGTTAAACGATTCTTGTGATCTACCCATAAATTAATTTATTTGATTTAAAATTTTTCTAAAAATACGGCAATTAACTGCCTTAAACAAGTTCATCCGCTATGCAAAAACAAAATACGGTAAAAGTCCTCAGGGATAAAATTAATTTCCTGAATTCCGGTTTCTTTTCTGTTTTCTATATCTGTTTACGGAAGACTGGCTTTTGAAAGAACTTTTTTTACGAATCCCTGAAGGCTTTTCCACCACTTTCTCCTCTGTGCCGGTTTCGACCTGAGGCAGAAACGGGTGTCCATCAACCACGGGAATACGTTGATTGATTAATTTTTGAATGTCCTTAAGATAAGGCTTCTCCTCCACATCACAAAACGAGAGTGCTGTTCCTTCGGCATTTGCCCTACCTGTACGGCCGATTCGATGTACATAAGTTTCCGGAATATTCGGTAAGTCATAATTGATAACTCTTCCCAGTCCGGACACATCAATCCCGCGGGCTGCAATATCTGTTGCCACCAACACGCTGGCTTCTCCGGATTTAAAATCCCCCAAAGCCTTTTGGCGGGCACCCTGAGATTTATTGCCATGAATAGCCAGGGCATTAATTCCGGCTTTCTTTAATATTTTAACAATTTTATCAGCACCATGTTTAGTCCTGGAAAAAACCAGGGTGGAATCTTCAGGGTTTTCTTCCATCAGATGTACCAAAAGCCGGGATTTACTTTTTTTGTCAACGTAATAAATAGATTGATCCACTTTTTCAGCAGTATTCTGCTTGGGAGTAATGGTGACTTTCCCGGGATTTCCGCCTAATATTTTCCCAGAAAGTTTAACAATCTCCGGGGCCATTGTTGCAGAAAAAAACAAAGATTGCCTTTTGGCCGGAAGCAAATTAATGATCTTCCGAACATCGTGAATAAAGCCCATGTCCAGCATGCGATCAGCCTCGTCAAGTACAAAGTACTCAATTTCCCGGAGACTAATAAATCCCTGGGAGATTAGATCCAGTAACCTGCCAGGAGTTGCAACAAGAATATCAGTACCCCGTTGCAGGGATTGCGTTTGAGCTCCCTGTTTGACTCCTCCAAAAATCACAATATTTCGAATACCGGTATATTTCCCGTAATCCGTAAGACTTTCACCAATCTGAATAGCCAGTTCCCTTGTAGGAGTGACAATAAGTGCCTTCAGCCTTGGTTTTCGGCGACGCCTGGATTGATTATCCGCGGAGGAATTTAAATAAATGTTTTGAAGTATTGGAATTGAAAAAGCTGCTGTTTTCCCGGTGCCTGTCTGGGCACATCCTAATAAATCTTTACCGCCTAATAAAATAGGAATGGATTGTTCCTGAATTGGTGTTGGTTGTGTATAGCCTTTTTCTTTCAGTGACCTGAGAATAGGTTCTATAAGTTCTAAATCTTTAAATGTCATCTAATAGTATTAAAAGCACAAAGATATTAGAATTATTTGGATAACAGCAGGATTTTCCCCTACAGATAAATATACCTCAATGCCTCATAGACCAGAAAAGCAGGCCAGACCAATGCTTTAAGAAAACCTAAAACCCCCATCCAGAAGGTGGTGGCCTGGGAGATATAAAAAACTGCAGCACCTATCAGTCCCAGACCATAAACGGCATTCCCGCTTTGAGAATTACATGCATTTTTGTTGCTCATAATTTTAGTTTTTTAAGTTTATCAATCAACATTACAACTGTATCAGACTCAAAAGTATAAATTTAATAAAATATTTTGTTCCGGCTTAAAGAAGCAATCTCCAAAAACACACGCAACTATACTAATGCTAAACAACCCCTTTCCATCAAACCACAAAATTTGCAAAAAGAAATCAGGAAGCTTTTCGGTAATTGAAAACCGCCAGCGTCACCAGTGTAACAGCCAGAAACAAAATACCTCCCACCTGCCGCCACAAATCAGCCAACCCTGCACCTTTTAACAAAATGCTGCGCATAACATCAATAAAATAAAAGAATGGGTTTATTAAATTCACCTTCTGCCCCCATTCGGGCATATTATCCACAGAAGTAAAGATTCCACTCATCAGAATAAATACTAAAAGAAAAAAGTAACTAACAAAGGTCACCTGCTGCTGGGAAGATGAAAAAGTCGAGAGCAATAACCCCAACCCAAGCAAACCAATAAGATAGAGGGTGCCTATTCCAAAAATCAGCCAGAGACTACCTTCAATGGGTACATCGTAAATAAGTTTTCCAATTATAAGTCCCAGACCGAGTTCAAACAACCCGATAATGAGAAAAGGTAATAATTTAGCAACAATAAAGGTCGATTTCCTTACCGGGGTCACATTCATCTGCTCAATGGTTCCCATCTCCTTTTCACGAACCAGGTTCATTGAGGTTAGAAACATTCCTACCACCGATACCAGCACCACCAATATTCCGGGGACCATAAAGAATTTATAATTGAGTTCGGGATTATACCAAAAAGCCGAAGTGGTAGATATTTTTGACTCAGGCACAATCCCCTGCATTTCAACTGCGAAGTTTTTCATTGACCGATGAGCAACCTGCTGCAAATAAGCAAACCCCAGCTGTGCCTGTTGCGAATTAATGGCATTGGCCAACAATTGGACCCGGGAAGTATTTCCTGCCAAAGCATCTTTTTCAAAACCATCGGTAATAACCAACAGAAAATCAACGGTCCCTTCCTCTATTTGACTGATACCCGATTCAACATTTGGAGGCGAAGCAGACATCCTGAAAAATGGCGATGCATCCAGTTCACTAACCAGCCGGCTACTGAGGGCAGAATCGTCATTGTCATAAACAGCAATTTGAAGATTATTCATCTCCAGGGTGGCAGCATTGACCAAAATTAATAATTGAACCACAGGCAAAACAATAATAAGCCTGAGAATGGTTTTATTCCTTTTTATCTGAATAAATTCCTTTTGTAAAAGGGCAAATAAAATTCTCATTTTCTGATTTTTTGAGTGAAAACTTCAAAAAGGGTCAACCAGTTTTTGGAAAATAAACCAAGTATCCAAAACCAAATCCCTGATAAATGGTCTCTCTACATTTCTGTCCAAACACGGTTTACTCAAGCCTGACCTTAAAATTCCTTATACTCAACAGCAAAAAGGCCACCAGAAAGCCGGTCATTACAAGCACCTCTTTCCAGACCACAAGCAATCCTGCTCCTTTAAACATCACATCCTTAAGTGCTGAAATGTAATAGCGTGGCGGCATAATATAGCTGAACCACTGCAACCATACAGGCATATTTTCGATGGGATAAATAAAACCTGACAATAAAATGGTTGGTAACATCAATGCAAACAAGGAAATAAACATGGCCACCATCTGATTGGGAGCCACTGTTGAAATGAATATTCCCAAAGATAGCGACAGCAGGATATACAGGAGACTCACAAAAGTAAGTAACAGATAACTGCCAGACATGGGCACATGGAATACAAAGATACCAACGGCCAAAATAGTAATTGCATTGACCAAAGACAGGATTACATAAGGCGCCACTTTCCCGAGAATTATCTGCCATGGTTGTAATGGCGATATCAGCAACACTTCCATAGAGCCATATTCCTTTTCGCGGGTAATGGAAATTGACGTCATCATGGCAGATACCAAAATCAGAATCATAGCCATGATTCCGGGAACAGACATAAGAACCCCTCTCAGTGAGGGATTGTAAAACATCCGGGCTTCGACAATAAGAGGGGTATTTTGTTGGTTTAGAACCTCTGTGGATTGCAATTCATATCCTGCCACAATCCCTTCGGCATAATTGACCAACATCCGGGCGGTATTGGCATCAGAAGCATCCGCAATAAACTGCACACTGGTTCCATCCGGTCTTTCCATATCACTTCCAAAGTCAGGAGAAAAAACCACAGCCATCTGAATATCTCCACGTCGAAGTGCATTTTCCATCTGCCGACTGTTTGAATAATAATCCTGAACCATAAAATACCCTGAAGAAACCAGACGGTCGATAACCTGACGACTGGAATAATCACCGGCATTATCGAGTACTCCAATCCGGGCATCTTTAATTTCGGTAGAAATAACATAGCCAAAAATAAGAATCTGCGCCAATGGCATGACAAACAAGACAGCAAGTGTCCGTTTATCCCGTAAAATATGCCGGGATTCCTTCCTGATAAAACTCCAAAGTTGCTTCACAATTGATCAGTTTGGACGGGTTAATTTTAAAAACACATCATTCATCGAATCACATTTCATTTGGGACTTCAGTCCGGATGGGGTATCCAGTGCAGATATTCTCCCGTCCACCATAATAGTCACCCGATTGCAATATTCAGCCTCATCCATATAATGAGTGGTGACAAATACTGTAATCCCTTCATCAGCTGCCTGATATATTAACTCCCAAAATTGTCGGCGGGTTATTGGATCCACCCCGCTGGTAGGCTCGTCGAGAAATACTATTTTAGGTCGATGCAGCACAGCCACGGAAAAGGCGAGTTTCTGTTTCCATCCCAGCGAAAGTGTACCTATCAATCTGTTACGCTGCTCCTCAATTCCGAGTCTGGAAAGCATATCAGCGGATCGTTCCTTTATTTCCCCCGATGATAACCCATAGATGGTACCGAACAACCGGATATTCTCAAACACCGTCAAATCATCATACAGGGAAAACTTCTGACTCATGTAGCCGATGCTGCTTTTCACCTTTTCGGACTGAGTTTTTACATTGTACCCGGAAACTTCAACAAATCCGGAGGTGGGCACAGATAAACCACACAATATTTTAATGGCTGTGGTTTTTCCTGCCCCATTGGCTCCCAGAAAACCAAAGATCTCTCCTCTTTTCACATGAAAAGTTAGCCGGTCATTGGCCGTAAAATCACCAAATTTCTTAACCAGGTCTTTGACATTTATTACGTAAGATGATGCTTCCATTTTCTAAATCTAATGCTAGTGACGACTGAATTTCCATTATTGTCTTTCTCCAAATATTCATGCTTTTTTGACATAATATTTCTAACCTGCATTATACATAAAACAATATAGCAGGCAGTACGGAAACAGGCTGAAAGCCTGAAAGCAATAGCCCAGGGCAACGCCCTGGGGTTGCAATTCCCCACCCAGCCCCGCGGTTTATTGGTCGCGACGCGACCAATAAACCGCGGAAGAGAGATATTACAATTTTCCTGGGACGTTGCCCCAGGCTATTGCTTAAAGACCTTTGGCCTTTTAAAGACGCAACAACATTATGTATTCCTTTAAAAGGAAAAAGCCTCGCTTTTAGGAGGACTACATTATTCACAAATTTTCTATTGCGATGTCCAACTATCGGCAAAATACCAGCGTCCTCGCCAAATTTGATAGGGTTGCATAGCAACACTCGCCCGCAGGGCATAAATTCGTTTAATTCGTGAAATTCGTGGACGAAAAAATAATTGAGAAGCAATTTCCCTATCCAAGTAACTCTCATTTAATTTTCATTTACTTGTTCAGTTCTGGCTATGCCAGGTTAGGAAGTCGCCATCAACGCCATAAACCGATCTTCAATTCCCGGTTGTATGGTTCGGATGCTAACCTCATCACTGCCGCGGCGCTTCAAAAACTCATGTAAATCTGTTCTGTGATCGCCCCCATCCTTAAAAGAAAGATGTAACTCTTCGCCAAAAGGAAATACTGTTTCAACCATATCAAAATCGCGGCAATCAAGAATCAGCCGATACATATTTCCGCCGGAAACACCAAACAACGCTCCCCGGAAATTATCCACAACATCCTGGGGTGAAGCCACTTCAAGAATCCTGCCCTGTTGCATAAGTGCCACCCGGTCACAAAGTGACGCTTCATCCATGTATGGTGTTGATACAATAATGGTTATTCCAAACTCTTTTAACTGATGAAGCATGGACCAGAACTCACTTCTGGAAACTGCATCGACACCTGTGGTAGGCTCATCGAGAACCAGAAGTTCGGGTTGGTGAATAAGCGCACAGGAAAGTGCCAGCTTCTGTTTCATACCTCCGGAGAGTTTTCCTGCAGGCCTTTTTCGGAACGGTTCAATTTGCTGATAGATACCTTTTATCAAATGATAGTTTTCTTCCACCGTGGTTCCGAAAACCGAAGCAAAAAAGTTGAGGTTCTCCTCTACCGACAGGTCTTCATACAATGAAAACCTGCCAGGCATATATCCCACAATCTTTCGTAACGACTTATAATCCTGCACAGGATCCAGGCCCTTTACGCTTACTTTGCCTGAATCGGGAAGCAGCAGCGAGAGAATAATCCGGAACAGAGTGCTCTTGCCGGCTCCATCGGGACCAATAACACCAAACAACTCGCCCTTACGAACCTTAAAACTCAGGTCACAAAGTGCAGAAACCTTTCCGTAATTTTTTGATATGGAATCTACGTCAATCATAAATAGCAGGTTAAAACATTACCTCTCCCGGCATTCCAATTTTCATTCTTCCATCAGGATTGGGAACTCTTACTTTTACTGCATAGACCAAATCCACACGCTCCTCTTTGGTCTGGATAATTTTGGGGGTAAACTCGGCGGAGGAAGCCACCCACGACACGACCCCGCGAGCCTGATGCTCACTATCGGCATCTTTATCGTACTTTACCGTCACCTCCTGTCCTATCGTAACATCATCCAACTGAGTACCGGACACATACACCCGCAATATCAGTTCCTCCATTCCGGCCATTTTAAACAAAGGTTTGCCCACAGTCGTAAATTCGCCCTGTTCAGCATACTTTTCAAGAACAGTACCCGAAACAGGAGTATTGATACGACACCGAATCAGTTGCTCTTTAGCAGCACCAATCCGGGATTGCGTCACGGCTCTTTCTGCCTGAAGAACTAATCTTTGAGATTTAACCTGTTCCAATTCGCGGAGTGCCACGTTGTATTGTCCTGCCACCTCATCATACTTTTGGGCGGCAATAGCATTTTGCTCGTGGAGATTGGTAACCCGGTCATATTCCTTTTTCAAAACAGCAAGTCGCTCCGTTTGTACATCAATGCTTCTTTGAAGTTGGGTCATTCGGGCATCCACCCCTTTTGCCGAAGCGGATAACTGCACCAGTTCAAGCCGTTGCAAAACAGTATCCACGAGCCCCACCGGAACCCCCTTTTCCAGAACATCCCCCTCATTAATATCCAGTTGAACCAACGTTCCCTGGGCACGTGAACTGACCACCACCTCTTCGGCCTCAAAATTGCCATAGGCATCTGATAGAAAATCACCTCCATTGCAGGAAAGCAGAAAAAAGGTCACCAGTCCGGTCATTAAAAAGATATTATAATTCCTTTTTAATGATTGAAAAATTTCTGAATTCATAACTTATTAAGATTAGGTCGTTACTCTTTGGTTTGTTTATCTCCCGTGAGATATTTCATGGTCATTCCCTGTAAATAGCCCAGCTTATGCAAGTCTTTATTTATTTGTGCACTGATGCAGGCATCCAGGTCATTAATGTATTCGGAAGTGGTAATGGTCCCGTTTTTAAGAAGGTGGGTACTGTTTTCTTCAATTCCTTTCCGTAGTTCCACAATTTCACTGTCCAGTTCAATCAATTGCTGATACCGTAACAAATCCCCGTCAAATTGATTTACCGCCCGGGTTTGGTTAACCCGAAACGTTTCCTCCTCAATATCTAACAGGCGTATTTGGTTTTCCAATACTTTAGTGGTTCGTTTTGTTGAGCTCCAGTCCCAGGGTGTCCATTTCAGCCTCAGGCCGACCATTAAAAAGGTATCAAACTCATCCTTCAGCATATTGTACCCCGGATTCCCATACCCTGCCTGTCCAAAGGCAGCCAGCACCGGCCAGCGATTCCGTTGGTGCAATTCGGTCATTTTCTCAAGTTTATTTTTCTGAAAGGAAAACAATGAATATTCAGGACGCAGTTCAGGTATCAGCAAATCTTCTACAGAAGGTTTTTTCAATACCGAGGCGCTCTCAACCTTCTCTCCCAAAAACGATGAAAGGTTTGCCAGTAAAGTTCCCTCGTTGGCTTGCACCGAAATCAATTGTTGCTCAACAAGAAGGACTTCGGCCTGAAGTTTCATTGTCACACTCTCCGAAACCGCTCCACTTGCCAGCAAGGCATCTAATTCGGCCCTGCGACTCACCAATACTCTAAGCTTATGATTAATTTGTTGGTTCTGCTCCTCCAGCATGAGAATGCTGAAAAACAACTCTGCAACTCTTTTAGAGACATCAAGCATCTGTACTTCAATACTCTGGGCCTCTATATTACCGGCAAGTTGCTCAACATCAACTGCCTTTCCGGTTCGTCCGCCATCATAAAGGGTCTGACTTACATCCAAAGCTACTTTGTATTGATCTGCAGGGGCTTGCGGAACAGAAAAGCCGGGAATCTGAATATCCACATCCATGGAAGGGACATCGCTTTGCCAGGAAGCCTGTCCGATAACTTCCATTCGGGGCAACCAGCTGTTTTTAATATTTTGAACATTCAAATCCGATGATTTTAACAAAACTTGCTTCCCCCTGAGCAAAGGAAAGTTTTGTTCTGCCTTATCGAGACAATCAAATAAAGTCAGATTCTGAGCTGATACCTTTCCGGAAATGAGAATCAACCCCAAAATCAGGAAGCCCGAGATGATTTTTCTTCCAGGGCGGGAAAAAAGTAACCACCGGAATACCCGGGAAATATTTATCGCACTTTTACCATTAAAGCACCTATGTACAATATACGGAAACATCATTTGCTTTTTTATATATATTTTAAACACCCATGATACAAAACCACTTCATCCCAAAGCTTCGAAATCACATATACTTGATGTTCGGCTCACTTCAACTCAAACCCCGAGAGCCTCACCTCCTCACAATCAAAACCTTACGTCATAGCGCCTTTGGGAACACAGAGCTTTAGCGAAAGATTACACTGAGTTAAAGCGTTGTATTTACGGACATCTTATGGCTGATATTCTGTCAAAACACTTCGACAAATGAATTCATACAAATCAGTCCTCCTGTTTTCCAGAAATTTAAGATACTCTTCATCCGATTCGAAAAACATGCGCGACAACAGCGGTCTGGAAATAAAAGGAAACAGGGATAACCCCACAATATTAATCAGCAAAGAACGAGGTTCAAGAGGAATCACCTCCCCACGTTCAATGCCTTTTTGAATCACATCAAGAACAAATCGGGGATTGATTCCCGTCGCCAGCAACAAATCTTCCATACGTTCTGGCGACCGGTTAATCTCTCCAATTACAAATGCAGGCAGAAAAGGCATCTTCATTAATAAATCGGTATAAGAAATAACAGCAGCCTTGATCAATGATTTTACAGTCCCTTTTCCCCGATCCAATTCTTCCTTAACGGAGGGCCAAAAATTTCTGAAGGCCTCTAAAAATATCTTATCAAAAAGCTTTTCTTTACTCCGAAAATAATAATGCAACAATGCCTTATTGATACCAGCCTCGTCGGCTATTTCCTGCATCCGGGCTCCTTCATATCCTTTGCGAACAAAAACCTGCCTGGCAGCTTTCAGAATCAACTCTTCAGTATCCTCTTTTTCACAGTTCTTTTTACTAATCATACAATGTAACTATTTGGTTTAACCAACTGGTCAAATGTATGGTGTTTTTTTCCAAATCCAAAATAATTCACTTTTTTTTGCCTACCTTATACATAAGACTGGTAAGATGTAAACAAGGCTGAAAGCCTGAGAGCAATAGCCCAGGGCAACGCCCTGGGTTTTGAGGTATCACTCACGCCCCCTCTCATTATTGGTCGCGACGCGACCAATAAATACGGGCAACCGCAAAGAAAATTGATGAAGGGAATAATAATTTATTTTCAAGTCAATTTTATTGAGGACGCATGTATTTAGCCGGTAGTTGAACATTGTAATAGGTAATTTATGAATAGTTCAGGTTAGTTCAATGGAAGACTTTAGGCCTAATTAATAGTCTTTGCCAGACAACCCCGACTACTGCATTTCGAAAATGCTCAATACAGCATGCTACCCTCTCTTTTTCATTTCACTCATTTACAAGTAGTTAAAATAATAGCCCGGAGTTTTGCCCCGGGCTGTTATTTTAAGTTTACATGGCCTCATCTATCCATGAGAATGATTAAATTATCGATAAAGAAACCTTACCGTTTTTTGGAGAAGATCATGAGCACAGCACCAATAACGGTAACCACCCCACTCACAATCACAGGTGTCCAGTCTGCTTTACTTACAGCTACATCGACACCCACAACACTAAAAGACTCAGAATTCTGAGATGCTTCAATTCCAAAGAATATAAGTCCGATGATGCCAATAATTAATAAAACAAGTCCGATTTTTTTCATGACTAATAACTTTTTAGTTTAACAAATATTCCTCCAGGGGTCGGGCAATCAGCACCCCATCGACGTGTTTTTTATCTTTAACATATTCCTCAAGAGATTGTTGAGAAACCTTTACTCTGTTCCCATTCGTGGAAGCATGGATAAACCGGAGTTCATTACCACTGAAAAAAGCGAATCCCACATGAGAGAAATCCAATCCATCAATTATAGTCGAAAATGCTACAACATCACCATCATCAACGAAATCAATGATTTTCGCAATATGACCTGGTGAGACTTTTTTGAAATTTACTGAAGCTATCTTTTTTTCAAGGGAACGCATTTCTTCCACAAATAAAGAATCTCTTTCAAGAGCAGGATACAGGGAATAATTCATACTCATAAAATTAACCGACGCGTTAAATTCAATATCTCCAAAATCATTGCTGACCAAATGGACAACTCCCTTTTTCTCATTATCAAACAACCAATCGGTAAAATAATGAAGTCGGGAAGGATAACCGGAAATGATTCCGCCCCGGTATCTCAAATCTTTAAGCACATCCACAAAACGATCAAAAGAGTGATTACCTGATTTAATTAAATACGATAATGCAAGAACATTTTCAACAAAAGTGGTGCAGTCAAATTCCCTTAAGTTAATCACCAAATTTTCGTCTTCAGAAATTTCAAGCGTATGAGCCACATAAGGAGCATCCTGAAAATACAAAGCAACATGGACAATAATTTCTGATAACTCCTTGTTTTTGAGATTTTCAACATCCAAATCTGCAAAAAACTCTTCAAAAACCACAGAATCCTGAGGACTTAAAATCACCTCTAATTCAGTATCGGCTGATGGTTCTTTCACATTATTTTGCTGACCTTGATTCTCCTTATTTGCGGAAAAACAACCGATAAACAGAGCAACCGTCATCAGAAGAAATATATATTTCAAATGCTTCATTCAGAAAAGTAACATTAAAAGAATTAATCCTATCAAAATTATATCATTCTGTTGAATACTGCAAACCTGTTCCTGAAACGGCCCCCATTATTTAGCCTGCTTTATTAACTTCGTCGATATTTGATTCATGGATTGTTGTAATAAGATGTTCAAATATGAAGAAATACAACAAACCGCAAACAAAATGAATGCAGGTAAAAATGAAACGAGAAAACATGCGGGTTCAATACGACTATAAGAAATAATAATTGCGTTTTTTATTGGTTTGAACTCTTATGGGGGCAACGTTTGTCCCAATCAAACCTATTCTTCAACAGGCCAACGGCCTGAGAGCAATAGCCTGGGGCAACGCCTCAGGAAAATTGTAACAACTCCCCCCTCTCATTATTGGTCGCGACGCGACCAATAATGAGAGGAGGCATGAGGGATTTCTTAAAACCCAGGGCGTTGCCCTGGGCCTATCAGGCTTTCAGCCTGTTTACATCTCATATGCCTTATTGTATTAGATAGTGACATCCCCTTTAGTGGTAGATATTGTCATTTTAATAAAACAGGTTAAATAAATTGATGGACCAAAAAAACAATTCAGTATCTTCAGGGTTATTAAAACGCCGGGAAATATTCCAAGCAATTTCGGCCAGGACAATAATACAAAGGCAGCAACCAAAAAATAAAAACCTGTCAAGATGCAGTTACTTAAGAGTGAGACCATTACCGGAGCTGAATCCTATAATAAAAATCTGGATGCCAACAAGGTATTGGCATCCAGTTTAAAAGCCAGTCTGGGAAAGGCGGCTGCCGGCGGACCTTCGGGAATGAAAGAGAAACATACCGCAAGGGGCAAACTGCTGGTACGTGAAAGAATAGAAAAATTACTGGATCCACATACAGCATTTCTGGAGCTCTCCCCTCTTGCAGCCAACGGACAATACAAAGATGAATTTCCGTCGGCAGGAATTGTTACAGGAATAGGAACGATTCATGGCCGACAAGTGATGGTTGTTGCCAATGACGCGACCGTAAAAGGCGGAACTTATGTGAAAGAAACAATAAAAAAACACCTCAGAGCACAGGATATCGCAGGCGAAAACGACCTGCCATGCATTTACCTGGTAGATTCCGGAGGCATTTTTCTGCCACAACAGGCAGAAGTATTTCCCGACAAAGATGATTTTGGAAGAATATTTTTTAATCAGGCCAGACTTTCGGCTCAGGGGATCCCCCAGATCTCCATTGTTATGGGCTCCTGCACCGCTGGTGGAGCTTATATTCCCGCCATGAGTGACGAAACCATCATCGTAAAGAATCAGGGAACCATATTTCTTGCCGGTCCCCCATTGGTAAAAGCGGCAACCGGAGAGGAGGTCTCCGCAGAAGAGTTGGGTGGTGGAGTGGTACACACCAGCATTAGCGGCGTCGCAGATTATTTGGCAGAAAACGATGAACATGCCCTGTCGATTTGTCGCGACATTGTGGAGTCATTTGGCCCAAAAGAACAGAGGAATCAAGCTCACCAAAATGATTACAATGAGCCGGTTTACAATCCGGAGGAGCTTTATGGTCTCATTCCCACAGGAAAAGCCCCATTCCCCGATGTAAGAGAAATCATTGCCAGGATTACTGATGACAGCCGGTTTCATGAGTTCAAGCCTGATTACGGCACCACCCTGGTTACCGGTTTTGCCACCATTCATGGAAATACAGTGGGTATATTGGCCAACAATGGTGTGCTTTTTTCTGAATCAGCCCTGAAAGGAACCCATTTTATTGAATTGTGCAACCACCGCAGGATTCCGATGGTTTTTCTGCAAAACATCACCGGGTTTATGGTTGGAAAAGAGTATGAACAGGGAGGAATTGCAAAAAACGGTGCAAAAATGGTTCATGCACTCGCCAATTCTGTAGTGCCGTTTTTCACTGTTATTATCGGGGGATCATACGGTGCAGGCAACTATGCCATGGGAGGACGCGCCTACAATCCCCGTTTTTTATTTATGTGGCCCAATGCACGGATCTCTGTAATGGGGGCCCGGCAGGCAGCCGGAGTTTTAAAAACCCTTAAAAAAGATCAGGCAAAAATAAAAGGTACAAATGTTAGTGAACCAGAACTACAAACCATAGAAGACGACATCAACCAAAAATACGAAACAGAAGGTTCTCCATATTACAGCACCAGTCGTTTGTGGGACGACGGCATCATTGATCCGGCAGAGACAAGAGATGTACTTGGACTGGCAATCCAGTCGACTGCCGGAAGCTCCATCCCCCAGCCCCGCTATGGAATTTTCAGAATGTAACCATACATCCACCAATACTATGATTTACTTTACAAAAAAATACGCCCAGAATGTTTGTTATCTCGAGATGAACAGACCAGATAAAAGAAATGCCCTCAACAAAGAGATGATGCAACAACTGGTTGATTACCTCAAGAGTACAGCCGATAGCAATCAGTTTAGGGTGTTAATGCTATCGGGGAAAAATCGTTTTTTCTCGGCCGGAGCTGATCTCACCTGGATGAAGGAAGGCAAAACACAGAATGAGGCGCAAAATTTAGAAGATGCTGAGTTGTTCAATCAACTCTACCGGACACTTTCGGAATATCCGAAACCTGTCATTGCCTGTGTGGAAGGAGGAGCTTATGGCGGAGCAATCGGATTACTGGCATGTGCCGATATTGTTACCACCACTCCAGATGCAGGTTTCAGGTTTTCAGAAACCGCCATAGGTCTTGTCCCGGCAACAGTTGCCCCCTGGATCATTCGCAAAACCGGAAGTGCCTTTGCCAGATCAGCACTACTTTCGGGGCTTCCTTTTACCGGCACCGAGGCGCTCAGCAGTGGATTGGCACAATACCTTTTTTCTAAAGACAAAATAATTCCTAAAACCCGGGAAATTGCTAATCAAATTGCCCGAAACAGCCCTGACGCCACCAAAGAAACAAAACTTCTTCTGAACAGAATCGACCATCAGTTTGTTCCAATTGACGAACATTTAACCCATTATTGTTCAACAAAAATTGCCAGTGCAAGAACATCTGACGAAGGACAGGAGGGTGTAAATGCATTTTTTGAAAAGAGAAAACCGTCCTGGAACAATTAAAACCATCAGGCAAACGATGAGTCGAAAAGATATTCATAAAATTTTGATTGCCAATCGCGGAGAAATCGCATTGCGCATCATTTCCACTGCTAAGAAGATGGGAATTTCCACCATTTTGCCGGTCACAGAGGCAGAGCTCAACTCATTGCCGGCACGTCAGGCAGATGAGGTTTTTATATTTGCCAATTCCAATCTCCCGGATACCTATCTCAATGCAATAACACTCATTGATATTGCCAAAAAATATCAGGCAGATGCCGTTCATCCCGGCTACGGATTCCTTTCGGAAGATGCAGGTTTTGCTTCAGCGGTAGAACGCGCAGGACTGACATGGATTGGTCCATCGCCAGATTCAGTAGCACAAATGGGCAACAAACTGGAGGCAAGAAAAATTGCAGAAAAAGCCGGTGTAAGAGTAACAAAAGCGTTATCAGGATCTATTGAAGAGATACTCGATAACCAGGAAAAATTACGTTATCCGCTTCTGATAAAAGCTGCTGCAGGAGGTGGAGGAAAAGGGATGAAAATAGCTCAAAACAAAAATGAGCTCAAATCCATGCTGAAGGCCACCTCCAGAGAAGCGTTGAATTACTTTGGCAATCCGACCGTATTCGTGGAAGAGTACATCGAAAACCCCAGACATATCGAAGTTCAGGTTCTGGGAGATCAATACGGTAATATTGTCCATCTGTTTGAACGTGAATGCTCGATTCAAAGACGGTACCAAAAAATAATTGAGGAAGCTCCGTCCCCTTACGTCCATAAAGAACTGAGAGGTTTGCTCACCTCCGATGCATTAAAACTTTGCAAAGAAATAAACTATTACAATGCAGGAACGGTAGAGTTTCTGGTAGATGATAAGGGAGAGCATTTCTTTTTGGAGATGAATACCCGCCTTCAGGTAGAACACCCCGTAACTGAAGCCATTACCGGCATTGACCTGGTAGAGGAACAAATCAAAATCGCCATGGGAATGCCACTTTCTTTTTCCGAAGCCGACATTACCATGAATGGACATGCAGTGGAAACGCGCATCTATGCCGAAAATGCACTGAATGATTTCAGTCCGGAACCCGGAGAAATCAATTTCATCAGATGGCCTGAAAAAAGAATTGCCCGGACAGATACCTTTTTCGATAACAGTACAGAAATACAACCCCATTTTGACCCTATGCTGGCTAAGATTACCTCTTGGGGTTATTCGCGGGAAATGGCCATTAAAAAACTTACGGCATCACTGGAACAAACCACCATTCTTGGTGTCACCACCAACCTCCCTTACCTGCGCGAAGTTTTAAAAACCAATGCATTCAATTCCGGAGAAACCACAACCCAATTTACCACGCTGCACAAAGACGAACTGCAACGAGCCATTCATCCCAACGGAACGGACAAAACAAAACTGCTATTGGCAGGCTACCTGCTTTGGCTTCTCAATTTCAGAAACCAATCGTCAGAAAATCTGTTTTCCCGTCTTGGGCACCGTCGTTGGAACGGAAACTATAATGTCTGTTTCAATGAAAAGACCTATTCACTATCTGTTATCAGCAATAAAAACAATACACTACAATGGCAGGTTGACGGAAATTTGATGGATGAAATCAGATTGCTCAGTTTTGAAGAGACCGGCATGAAATTTTCATTCCATGACCGGGAATACATACTCTCCTGGTATTCACTAAGCAATGGAGAGCTGATGCTGGGAACAGGAGGTTATACCTATCGGCTGAAACCCGGCTTCATGTTTAAGCAAAGAGGTTATCAAACAAATATTGAGGCCATTGCCGACACTGACATTGTAGCTCCCATCCCCGGAAAAATCACCGCTATTCCCGGACATCCCGGAGAAATTGTTGAAAAGGGTACCCCCATTGTGGTTCTGGAAGCCATGAAAATGGAAAATTCATTGTCGGCCACCACCGAAGGCACCATTGAAGAAATACTGGTAACCCTCAATGAGCAGGTAAAAGCGGGACAACTTCTTGCAAGAATAAAAGTTCCGCAACAAGCACAAACGCATCAGGAAAAAATTTCATAAATCAACCATAAAAAGTCAACCACAATGATATTAACAACCGAAGCACACGAAGCCTACAGGCAAAAGGTGCGAGAATTTGCAGAAAGCATCATAAAACCCGAAGCAGAGCTACTGGACCGGGAAGAGCTTTTTTCCGCTGAATTAACCAAAAAAATGGGTCAGGCCGGATTATTTGGCATTACATTGCCTAAAGAATACGGTGGACAAGGCCTTGACACCCTCTCTTATATTATTGCTATTGAGGAATTATCGAGAGTTGATGCCTCCCAGGCGGGTACCATTGCAGCGCACAACAGTCTTGGCATCACACCAATATTTGAATACGGAACAAAGGAACAAAAGGAAAAATATCTCCCAAAGCTTACCACAGGAGACCACCTCTGGGCCTTTGGCCTGACCGAAGAAACAGCCGGATCGGATGCCAGAGGGACCAAAACCCGCGGGGTAAAAGACAATGGCGAATGGGTCATCAACGGGAGTAAACGTTACATCACCAACTCTGCCAATGAGCTGACGTTGGGTGCCACCCTTCAGGTGATGACTGCAGATGAAAATGGAAAAGAAAAACTTACCACCATACTAGTGGAAAAACAAACACCCGGATTTTCGTCGGAGAGAATGACCGGCAAAATGATGTGGAGAGCATCAGATACCGGCCGTCTCAATCTCGACAACTGCCGTGTACCTGTTTCCAACACCCTTGGGAAAGAAGGCCAGGGAGCACGATACATGCTAAAAACGCTGGATGCCGGTCGTTTATCTATAGCCGCCATGGGGGTTGGCCTTGCTCAGGGAGCTTTTGAGATGGCCCTGGAGCATGCCAATAAAAGAGAACAATTTGGTCAGCCCATCTCCAAATTTCAAAGCATCAGTTTCAAACTGGCAGATATGGACATGAAACTGGAACTGGCCCGCAACACGCTTTACAAAGGATGCATGCTGAAAGAACAGGGAAAACCTTATGCACGGGAAGCTGCAATTGCCAAGTTGTACAGTTCTGAAATTGCCCGTGAGATTGCCGATGAAGCCATTCAGATTTTTGGAGGTTCAGGATTGTTTAAAGACAATCCCATTGAACGATTCTACCGTGATCAGCGCATTTTACAGATAGGTGAAGGAACATCTGAAATATTAAGGTTTGTAATTGCCCGGCATTTGGGAATCAAATGAGTTGGGAGTTCAGAGTTGGAGGTTGGGAACTTGAAACTCAAAACCCAGAATCCAGAACACGAAACTCAGAACCCAGAACACGAAACCCAGAACACGAAACTCAGAACTCATAAAAATGACAGACAGAAAAAAAGACCATATCGATTTGGCATTCTCTTCGAGAACTGTTGCAACGGATGCTGACAGTAGGTTTCATTATGAGCCTATGCTGGCAGCCCATCACGACGGACAGTTTGAGAAATTTGATTTTGCCGGAAAAACCATGAAGTTGCCCATTTGGGTGAGCAGCATGACCGGGGGCACGCAACGAGCCGGTACTATTAACCGAAATCTGGCTACTGCCTGCGGTGAGTTTGGAATGGGAATGGGGCTCGGTTCCTGCCGTTCATTGTTAGATGATGATACCCATTTCACTGATTTTGATGTGCGTCAATATATGGGAGATTCAGCACCACTCTATGCCAATCTGGGAATTGCCCAGATTGAGAAACTAATTGCAACGGGTACGGAAAACAAGGCTGAAGCGCTGGTCCATAAACTGCAGGCCGATGGGTTGATTGTTCACGTAAATCCCCTTCAGGAGGCATTTCAGCCGGAAGGCGATGTGCTGAAAGTTCCGCCCATCGACACAATTGAAGCTTTTCTGTCCAAAACCAACCTGCGCATCATTGTCAAAGAAGTGGGGCAAGGAATGGGCCCTGCGAGTCTGCAACGATTGCTGGCTCTTCCGGTGGAAGCGATAGAATTCGGTGCTTTGGGAGGTACCAATTTTTCAAAACTGGAATTATCCAGAGTAACCGGAGATAAATCGTCCCACTTTGATGCATTCGGAAAAATCGGTCATACCGCTGCTGAGATGACCGATTTTGTTAACGACATTGTGGAGAAAAATACCACCAATTGTCAGCAACTCATAATCTCCGGTGGCATTACCAACGTTCCTGATGGCTGGTATCTGACACACCAAAGTAAGTTAAAATCAGTATTCGGAATGGGCTCCACTTTTTTAAAACATGCAATGGATGAATATCATACACTGCAAAGCTTTGTAGAGCAACTCAGGAAAGCATTGGGAATTGCGCAAAATTTCATGAGACCAATCCATTAGAATCTCGATTTATCAGAAACTAAACACCTTACATTATTAAAGAATGAAAAAAATGGCAAAAGTCACTTTTATACTCATTTAAATTTTTCAAAATAACATCCATGAATCAAATCATCAAAGGATTCTCCAAACTATCACGAGGGGAAAAAACAGAAATTTTAAAGAAGCATTTTCATTTGCCTGAGAATTTCTCCGAAATACTAGAGACATTCCGGCACCCTGAGCAGCAGGAACTTTTTGATGACTTTTCGGAAAATACCCTGTCCAATTTCTATTTACCCTTTGGTGTGGCCCCCAACTTTCTTATAAACGATAAAATGTACGTGGTACCCATGGTGGTTGAAGAAAGTTCGGTGGTTGCTGCCGCCAGCAGGGCTGCCTCTTTCTGGGCAAAAAACGGCGGATTTAAAACCAACATTCACAACACCCTAAAGAAGGGTCATATATGGTTTAAATGGGATGGCCCAAAAAGCTTTTTCGAAGAACTGCCGGAAGGGTTGGAAGAGATACTCCGCGAGGCAGTCACTCCTCTCACTGTCAATATGGAAAAGCGAGGTGGCGGAATTCAAACCATGGAAATAATACCACTGGACGGGGAATATGGAATATTTCAACTACAAATAGGTTTTGAAACCGTTGACAGCATGGGCGCCAATTTCATTAATTCCTGCCTTGAAGAGATGAAGGAGCCGCTAAAAGCGTATTTTAATACCAACAAGGATTTCAAACAATACGGCGACACCGAAATTATCATGGCCATTCTGTCCAATTATACCACAGAATGCCTGGTGACCACTTCTGTGGAATGTCCCATTGAAGCTCTGTCTGCTTACAGTGCAGGACTGGAGCCTGCTGAATTTGCACAAAAATTTAAACAGGCCACCGACATAGCTCTGTCAGATACCTCCCGTGCAGTAACCCACAACAAAGGAATATTCAACGGTACAGACGCAGTGGTGATAGCCACCGGAAATGATTTCAGAGCTGCAGAAGCAGCAGGTCACGCATGGGCTTCAAAAGACGGCAGGTACCGTTCGCTCTCAGCCTGTGAAATAACTGATAATGCAACCTTCAGGATGGTATTGACCTTACCGCTGGCGTTGGGCACCGTCGGCGGACTGACACGACTCCACCCGATGGCTGCACTGGCACTTGAAATGCTGGGGAATCCATCTGCCAGCGAATTGATGGGTATTGCAGCTGCCGCAGGATTGGCCAATAATTTTTCTGCAGTAGCATCACTGGTTACCACAGGCATTCAAAAAGGACACATGAAACTGCATTTATCCAATTTGCTAAAGTCGCTCAATGCAACTGAAGAAGAGCAAAAAGCAGCAATGGAGCATTTTAAGGATGAAACGGTTTCGGCATTAAAGGTGAAAGAGTTTTTGAAAAGATAGTATGCAACAAGAAAAAAACCGGAATCCTTTAAGATTTCATGCCAACGGAAAATTACTGCTCTCGGGTGAATACCTGGTACTCTACGGTGCCAAAGCACTGGCAGTACCTTTAAGATTGGGGCAGAATCTGGAAATAAATGAACATTCCGGAGCTGATTTCCAATGGAAAGCAACTCATCCCAAAGGAGACTGGTTTGAAGCCCGGTTTACCCCTCAACTGGAATTATTACATACCAACGATAAAGCCAAAGCCGCAAAATTAAAGGAAATTCTCACTGAAGCCGGTAAGCTCGCCAAAAGTTCCATTGGTTTTTCCGGTCTCACTGTCAACACCCATCTGCAGTTTGCTCCTGAATGGGGCTGGGGCAGTAGTTCAACCCTTATCAGTAATATCTCACGCTGGATGGCTGTGGATCCATACAAGCTACTGGAGAAAACATTCGGAGGCTCAGGTTACGATATTGCCTGTGCCACAAATCAGTCTCCGCTTTTCTATTCAGTCACAAATAAACAACCCAAAACGGAAGAAACAGTTTTCGCATCCCCATTTAGGAATAAACTGTGGGTAGTTTACCTCAACCGGAAACAAAGTTCCGCTGAAGCCATCCGGAGGCATACAAAAACAAACAACATTACGCCATCTTTGATTCAGCGTATCTCAGAAATCTCTGAGCAAATGTCAACAGAAACTTCAGAAAGCAATTTCAGGAAGTTGATAGCCGAACATGAACTCCTGATAGGACATTTTACGGGAATTGAACCCGTTCAGTCAAGACTGTTTTCTGATTTCCCGGGACAGGTAAAATCACTGGGAGCCTGGGGCGGTGATTTTGTTCTTGCCCTGTCAGAAACATCGGCGGACGAAACAAAAAAATATTTTCAAACAAAAGGCCTCAACATCTTGTTTAATCTGACAGACATAATATTAGACACGAATCATGCAACATAGCACTCAAACAACCACAAAATGGCAAACCCCATCAAATATTGCCATTGTAAAATACTGGGGCAAAAGAGATGTTCAGGAGCCTGTCAATCCATCCATCAGTTTCTCTCTCTCCGAAGCCACAACGACCACAAAGGCTACGGCCTCTCCAGCGAGAGAAGGAGGTTTCACTTTCCTGCTTGATGGAAAAGAGAGGGGAAGCTTCGATAAGAAAATCAGGAAATTTCTGGAGTTGGCTCAGGTCCGGCTTCCGCTGATAAAAGATCATTTTCTGAAGATTGAAAGCAGCAATACTTTCCCACACAGTACAGGAATTGCTTCCTCGGCAAGTGCCATGAGTGCCCTGGCGTTTTGTCTGGCAGATTTACAACATCAAATAACCCCTGAAAATCCGCTGGATATTTCGGAGGTCTCTTCGTTGGCACGCCTGGGCTCAGGAAGTGCTGCACGATCGGTTTACGGTGGCTGGAACCTGTGGGGTCGGTTAACGGAAATTCCGGAAAGCTCAGACCACTATGCCGTGCCGGTCCCGGTTTCCATTGATGCTGTTTTCCAAAATTTCCACGATGATATCTTAATATTAAAAAGTGACAAGAAGCCCGTTAGCAGTTCTGCCGGACATGCACTGATGAACCATCATCCCTATCGCAACGGAAGAATTCATCAGGCGCATGAAAACACACTCAACCTCCTAAAATACCTGGAAACGGGCAATCTGGAAGGTTTTATTGAGCTGGCAGAATCGGAAGCCCTTTCACTACATGCATTGATGATGAGCAGCACCCCATCCTACACCCTGCTGCACCCCAACTCACTCCTGTTGATTGAAAAAATCAGGGAATTCCGAAAAACAAAAGACATCCCTGTTTCCTTTACCATGGATGCCGGCCCCAATATTCACCTTTTGTATCCTGATGAATACCAAAAAGAAATTTCAGGATGGCAGGAAAAAGAGCTACAACCTTTGTGTGAAGAAAGCCGTATCATCAGGGATTATGTGGGCAAAGGGCCACAGAAAATAATAAATTCCTAAAGATTGAAGAAGATGCAGAACGAAGCAGGCGAGATATTTTATTCCAAAATAATGCTCTTTGGCGAATATACCATCATCAAAGGCTCCATGGGGCTAACCATCCCTTATGCTCATTTCAACGGGCAACTGGCATTCCCCAACAAAGACAGTTACACAGACCTGGCATTTGCACAGCGCAGCAATCAGCATCTTTATGATTTCTGGTATTATTTGCAGTCCCTGGTCAACGACAACTCAATGCTCAGCAATTTCAACACCGAACAACTCAAGGAAGACCTGGACAACGGGCTCTATTTTGAATCGACCATTCCTGAAGGCTACGGACTGGGCAGCAGCGGAGCTTTGGTGGCAGCATTTTTTCAGCGATATGTCAGTCACAATTTTGCTGACCGGGATAATATGACACCTTCGGAGATCCGATCTTTGAAAGAGCAGCTTTCACAACTGGAATCGTGGTTCCATGGCACCAGTTCCGGTATAGACCCCCTCATTTGTTACTTCAAACATCCATTGCTACTCAAAGACCTGGATCATATTGAACCAGTAGGACTCCCGCGTTACGACAAAGAAAGATCGGATGCCATTTTTCTTATTAACAGCGGAAAGCCGGGCAAAACCGCCCCACTGGTACAACATTTTATGACAAGTTATGACAAGAATGATGCTTTTCGCGATTTCACTGACCATCAACTTACACCCTTAAACAACAGCTGCATCAACAACCTGATAAACAATGATAAAACAGAATTTTATCAAAGTCTGAAGGAACTCTCCTCACTTCAAAAGGAACATCTGTCACTTATGGTTCCCTCATCGATTCATCCATTATGGGAGGAGGGCATTGCATCGCAGGAATATTTTTTAAAACTTTGTGGCTCGGGAGGCGGAGGATTCATTCTGGGATTTACCAGAGATTATGAATCCACCCGCAAATTCATGGATAAAAACGGACTGGAGACCATCCCCGTTTATCAGGATTTAAGAAAAACCATAAAAACTTGAAAAAATGCCATTTCTAAAAATCAGCACCAACAAAGCCATTGACATCACGGCACAAACGACCTTTCTAAAAGCCGCTTCAGCGCAAATTGCTGAAACGCTGCAGAAGCACGAGAAATTTGTAATGACGCAATTTGATCAACCCACACCTATGACCTTTGGTGGCACAGATGAAGATGTCGCATTTCTGGAGATCAAGAGTATTGGATTAACCAACGGTCAGGCAGGAACATTGGCCAAAGAGATACCCACCATCATTGAAAACCAGCTGGGCATTGATGCCTCACGCATTTACATTGAATTTTCAGATGCCCCAAGAAGTTTCTGGGGATGGAATAAGGGAACGTTTTGAGAGTTGAGGGTTGAAAGTTGAGTTCTGAGTTTTGAGTTGGGTTTCAGAACATAAAAAAACGGAGCTCCAATACCAAAATGAAGCCCCGTTTTCTTTTCAAATCTCAACATCAAATAGCGGCACCGCCTCTTTCACCGGTACGAATGCGCACCACCTGTTCCAACGGGGTGACAAATATTTTCCCATCTCCCACTTCCCCATCAATACCGTTGTGCGAACGTGCTGCGGCAACAATGGCGTCAATGGTAGGATCTATAAATTCCTCATTAACCGCAATATCAATTCTGATTTTAGGAATCAAATTAGGTACAATTCTTTTACCACGATAAATCTCTTCTTTTCGCTGAGCACCATGACCCGAAACACGACTCACGGTAATACGTGTAATTCCTGATGCAATCAATGATTCCCTCACCTGGTCGAGTTGCGATTCTCGTATAATAGCTGTAATTAATTTCATAATCCGGATATTAATTAGGGTTCAACATTCCATAGCCTCTTTCTCCATGATAGGAAGGATCCAGTCCCTGCATTTCTTCTTCAGGTGTGGATTTGAGCCCTACGGTTTTTTGCACAATCCATAACAGTATTATGGTAACTACCAAAGCATATACAATGGCAATGCCCACAGCAGCAGCCTGTACAACAAACTGATCCCATGCTGTCCAGATTCCTCCAGCGAGTTCGGAAGCATTGGACATCCACTCGGGACGAATAAAAAATGCAAGCAATAAAGCTCCTACAATACCACCCACGCCATGAACACCAAAGGCATCCAAACTGTCATCGTAGCCCCATTTGTCCTTAAGAAGAATAGCAAAGTAGCAAATCAGAGAGGCCACAGCTCCAAGAATAAGAGCTCCTGAAGGTTGAACCACACCCGCAGCAGGAGTAACCGCAACCAAACCTGCTAAGATACCACTGGCAAACCCCAACGCGGTAGCTTTTCCCTGATGCGTCAACTCGATAACCATCCACATCAGTGCACCAGCAGCAGCAGCAACCTGTGTGGCAGTCAGTGCCTGGGCAGTTGTTAGTCCGCTAGACACACTGCTGCCGGCATTAAAACCAAACCAGCCAACCCAAAGCAAACCTGCTCCAATCAGGGTGATAACTAAATTATTCGGACGCATCTGACGTTGTGGATATCCCCGACGGGCACCTAAATAGAGCGCAGCGACTAAACCACTTACTCCGGCAGATATATGTACAACGGTACCTCCGGCAAAATCAATGGCCCCATCGGCTCCCAGATTATATAAAAATCCATCGGGCGCCCAAACCCAGTGACAGAGCGGATTGTAAACCAATAACCCCCAAAGAGTGATAAACAATAAATAACTTTTAAATTTTATACGTTCAGCCACGGCACCGGCAAGTAGTGCAGGAGTAATAATCGCAAATTTTCCCTGAAACATGGAAAAAACATATTCCGGAACTCCTTCCTCCATAATGGTATGATCAATACCTCTTAAGAACAAATAGTCAGGATTCCAGCCAATCCATCCTCCTAGTATATTCTCTCCAAAAGTCATACTGTAGCTGACAGCTACCCAAAGCACACTCATTACCCCCATGGCTGCAAAGCTGTGCATCATGGTTCCCAATACATTTTTGGATCTCACCAATCCCCCATAAAACATGGCTAGTCCGGGAATCATCAACAATACCAGGGCTGTGGAAGTAAGCATCCAGGCGGTAGCCCCGGTGTCAATCTCCGGTGTTTCTGCTCCCATGGCGGAAAAAATTCCAACACCCAGAAAGGCAGCCAACATCATCAATCGTTTTCTCATAGTTTAAATTTTAATGTCTGGTTAGTTAACTATTAAAAAAGTCCCGCAGGATTTTTTTTGACAAATATACATATTTAAAGAGGGTGTTTAAAACATTTTATAGTTTTTCTTGCATTACTCCCCCCATTTTTTAGAGGTCATTGTTTGTTTTATACAATAAAAGAAGGAATGACCCTAAAAAATAACGGCCCGTCAAATTTTAAACTCAGACAAAAACAGAGACAACCTGTTGTTACAAATCAACACCATCTAATATTGGTACAAATCACTGGTGTCCGCTTGAAAGCTTTACCATAGAAATATCAGCACCATAATTCCGAAAAATTCTGCATTTTTTATACCTTTGGCACTTCAGAAAAGGATTTGATATGTTCCAACTTGGACTTTTTACCACACATCTTCCATACATCCTAATCATTGCTTTTTCTGCCTGGGCATTTTTATTCAATTCTGCCGAAGGAGAAGACACTGAATCATTGTGCCATAGTTTTAAGGAACTTAGTACTATACCTTCCTCAGACGAACAATCATTTCTGATAAAAAACATTGACACAGTAGTCATTGAAAAAAGTCAACTCTGCCAAAAACATTGTTTAAAACAAACAGAAAGAAACACAATCATTCCGTTGTCTTTCAGTCTTGATAAAGAAATTCTAACGTCGTATTTCAACAGACTTTCCGGATTAATTCTTCCCGGTAATAATCCTGATCGGGCACCGCCAGGGCCATTACATTTCCAATTTGCTTAATTTCCCAATTTTCTGACATTAAAGCCTTCGTCATTAGTTAGTGCCAGCAAGAAAACCAAAGTTTTTCAGTCTTTATAGAATATAGGATGCACTTCTGATGGGCCCAGGCTTACCTGTCTCTTCGCTCTGTTTTCACATATTAGATAAGAAAGCTCCAAATACAAGGCTTTCGAAGTTTTTGAATCCAGGGAACTGACGAACGATCCAAGAGCAAAGGCAAAGCTTGTTTTGACTATGCCTTGCAAGGAGGAAAAAGACGAAGTCAGTTTAGTTTTCGTAAATAACTGATTCAAAAAGGAGATTAACGCAGCAGTTAGGGGTTTCTTGCAAAGACTAGTTATCGTGAGAATCGGTAATCCTGATGATATTGCTCATGTACATTAATTATTTGCACCACACGCAGTTCCGGTAAAACTGCTATTTTTTTAGCAAAACCGGATTGCCTGGTCCAATTAATCCCTTTCATTTCCTGAAACAAATAGTTCAGATAGAATAAAAGACTCTAAATGAAAAAAAAGACTACTCAATCCACCCTCCTATTCTTTATTGGTTTTTTGACATTGACATCAGCCCCGCTTAAAGGTCAAAACTCATACGACGACGAAAAAATGTTGGTTTCTTTGGACAGCCTTAATTTCCCTACTGTTCACCTCGGGGAAGTAGTAATTAAAAGCGCTCGGGAGCAACGACCGTTACAGGAGCTGCCCATCTCAACCAGTCTTATTCCGGTGGATCAGATAGAACAGGAACAGGTAACCGGGCTTACCGACCTGACCTCCCGGGTGCCAAACTTATATATGCCATCTTACGGCAGCAAACTCACCTCCCCCATCTATATCAGAGGCATCGGTTCTCGCATCAACAGTCCGGCCGTAGGACTTTACGTGGATAATGTACCTCAATTTGACAAATCCTCGTTCGACTTTGAATTTTACAATATTGAGCGTGTGGAGGTTCTCCGAGGGCCCCAAGGTACCATGTACGGACGTAATAACCTGGGAGGATTGATTCATGTTTACACCCAAAGTCCTGAAAAAACGCAAAATGTTACGGCTGAAACGGAGCTTGGCAATTACGGACGGTATAATTTCGGACTCACCATCAACCAACCGCTGGGAGAAAAAACCGATCTTCAGGTGGGCGGCCAATATCGCCATCAGGATGGTTATTTTGAAAACATCTATAATGGGAAAATGGCCGACAAAATGGATGTTTTCAACGCTCGTGCGCGGCTGATCCATCGCTGGAACAACCATTTTAAAAGCGACCTGATTGTATCTACAGAAGAGAGTAAGCAAAATGGTTATCCATACGGAATTATTGATCCTTCGACCAACCAACTTCAACCGGTTAATTACAATGAAACAAGCGGCTATGACCGAAATCTGACAACGGCAGGACTTGTAAACAACTGGACAAAAAATGATCTTTCCATTAAGGCAACCACAAGCGCACAATTCATTAATAATGAACAAACTATAGATCAGGATTTTACCACAGATTCCCGCTATATTGTATCTCAACCACAAACCCAGTTAATCCTTTCACAAGAAGTCTCAGCCACCCTCGACAGGGATAATATGGAGACAATTTTTGGCATTTTCGGGTTTTACCAGTCTTTGGAAAAAGATGTTGATGTGGGAACAGGCCAGGATTACTCTACGCAGATACGAAAAGACTATGAGCACACCAATATGGGCCTTGCTCTTTTTGCACAAACGACAGTGAGTGACTTTCTCTTCAAAAGACTGTCCGTTACTCCTGGAGTCCGCATAGACTGGGAAAAAAACACACAGGATTACTACTACGATATGATTAGTGATGGACAACTGATACCGATGGACAGCACCGATTCAGACATGAAATTCTCTGAAATCCTCCCCCGGATCTCCATTGACTATCAGGTTTCTGACGCCTTTAACATTTATGGGTCTCTTACCAAAGGCTATAAAACAGGAGGTTTTAACAGTACTTTTGAACGTCCCCAGGATCAGACATTCGATGCCGAGCACAGCTGGAGCTATGAAGCGGGCCTGAAGTCGAAGTGGGTGCTCAATCTTTTAAGATTCAGCATAACCGGTTTTTACATCGATTGGAGGAACCAGCAGATTTACCAACCTGTGCCAACTGGAAGAGGAAGCATGCTCAAAAATGCCGGTCGCTCGGAAAGCAAAGGAATGGAAGCAGAGTTGACTATCAGGCCCAATAAAATTCTGGAAACAACGGTCAATACTGGTTACACGAAAGCTACTTTCCTGGAATATCAAAAAAATGACAGCACCGATCTTTCGGGAAATCACCTCCCGTATGCACCGCGTGTAACACTTTATGCAGGACAAAATATTCACATTCCAGTCAACAATAAATTCCTTGACAAAGCTCTGGTAAACATCAACTATCAGGGAACCGGAAAACTATACTGGGATGATGAGAACAGCGCTTCACAGGAATATTATGGGGTCTGGAATGCCTCAGTGACTTTCCGGAGAAAAAATGCAAGCCTCTCGTTCAGGTCACGGAATATATTTGATAAGAATTATCAGGTTTTCCGGTTTAGTGCACTGGGCAACAATTATGCTCAACGTGGAATTCCTGCTAACTTTAGCGCCCGGTTGAAAGTGATGTTTTAGAAGTTGGGGGTTGGAGAACAGAGGTTAGAGACTGGAAGTTGAAAAAAAGAGATGAGAAGTTGGTGATTTGGCTGGAAGCTGGTGGTTTGAGAAAATAAATTACCAAAAATGCTCCCTGCAATCAAACATAGGATATACAATTTTCAAAAAAAAAGATTGACAAACAATAAAACACAGTTCCCCTAAATCATGGGAGCACAAAACAAAAAAGCAGGTCATTCAATGAACCAATCATTTAAAAAATACGGAACCCTTCTGAGTCTATATCTGGCGCAATCTATCCCCATGAGTTTTTTCTCAACGGTAGTGCCGGTAATCATGAGGCAGGAAGATTACTCTCTGACTTCCATCGGGCTCATTCAGCTCATCAAGATACCCTGGATATTAAAATTTTTATGGGCTCCCATGGTGGATCACACCAGCCCTTCGAGAAAACATTACCGTCGTTGGATTCTGGGATCTGAGGTGTTTTATGCAATGGTAATTGTATTGATCAGCTTCTTCAACCTCTCCAGCGATTTCACAACCATCATAGTCCTTGTGGTCATTGCCTTTGTTGCATCAGGAACGCAGGACATTGCCACAGATGCCTTTGCCATTCTTACGCTTAAATCGGAAGAACGCAGTTATGGCAACAGCATGCAATCGGGAGGCAGCTTTTTGGGCACAACCATTGGCAGCGGTGTTTTGCTCATGGCCTATTATTACATTGGCTGGCAGGCATTACTCTTATTGCTGGCGTTTCTGGTTACCATGGCACTGATGCCGGTTACTTTTGCACGATTACCCCTGGAGCAAACCACCACAGAGCCCAAAAGACGACCAAAATGGGATGACGGATTCAGTTTTTTTAAGCAAAAGGGAAACTTACGCCACCTGCTTTTGTTGTTTGTATATTACTCAGGAATCATCGGCCTTTTATCCATGTTCAAACCTTTTATGGTAGATCAGGGATATACCGCCAAAGAAATCGGGATGATTTCCGGAATTTACGGAACAGCTGTGGGAGCAGTATTTTCCCTTGGCGGTGGATGGATCATACGAAGAGTAAAAAGGACAACAGCTCTGCAGATCATTCTGCTGGCCGGTTTTCTCTCTTCCCTCTTTTTTGTGTGGAAGATGCACGGGCAGGTTCCTCTGTGGGGCATTTATGTTGCCAGTTCCATGGTGTGGGGAACTTACGGCATGGCTTCAGTATTTATTTATACCGTTGCCATGGATAAGGTTCGAAAAGGACTCGAAGGAACAGATTTCACCATTCAGATTGTAATCACTCACCTGAGCAGTCTGTTTCTGACCATTGGCCTCAGCAAATTTGCAAACACATACGGCTATCACGGGATGTACATCCTGGAGGCACACATAGCCATCATTTTATTAATATTATCACGAACATTATTCAGGAAAGTAGTAGAAAAATGATAGACCAACAACTTTTAAACAAATACAACCAACCTTTACCCAGATATACCAGTTATCCGCCGGCCACCTTTTTTAAAGATGGATTTACGGCATCGGACTACATTAAAGCTGTTGAAGAATCAAATGAACATCAGCCCAAAGCAATTTCCCTTTATCTGCACATCCCGTTTTGCACGCAACTATGTTTTTATTGCGGTTGCACCACCCTCATATCACGCAACAACAATCTGTATGAGGATTACATCGATGCCATCATCAAAGAGATAGAGCTGATTGCCGGACACATTGATAAGTCACGCCAGGTCACTCAAATTCATTGGGGCGGTGGAACCCCCAATGCACTCTCAGCCGATCAGATTGAACGGATTATGAATGCCATCTATGGCAATTACACCATGGCATCCAACGCAGAAGTTGCCATCGAATGTAATCCGGCGTATCTCACCATTGAATACATCGACCGGCTGCTGAAAATGGGATTCAACCGTATGAGTCTGGGAATTCAGGATTTCGATAAAAAGATTCTGCTTGCTGTCAACCGGGAACCATCAGCCATGCCCGTTAAAGACATCATTCGGATACTTAGAAACCACGGAGTTTCGGTAAATCTCGACTTCATCTACGGACTCCCTTATCAAACACCAGAATCGTTCAATGAGTCCATAAAACAGGCCATAGATGCCCGTCCCGACAGAATTGTAACTTTTTCGTATGCACATGTCCCCTGGGTAAAAAACCATCAGAAAACACTGGAAAAAAATGGCATTCCGGGGCCGGATGAGAAAATGCAAATGTTTAATAATGCCAGAGAGACACTCCTGGACGCAGGGTATATAGCTATCGGGATGGATCATTACGCCCTCCCGGAAGACCCCCTGAGCGTCGCCATCAAAAGCAAAACGCTGCACCGGAACTTCCAGGGATATTGCACCCGCGACACCACCGGACAGGTCTATGCCTTCGGGATGTCGGCTATCAGTCAGCTGCACAATGCCTACGTACAAAACACCAAAAATGTACCTGCATATATCGAAGCCATAAAAAAAGGAGAAGCTCCCGTAGAAAAAGGTTATCGGATGGATGATACCGATATTGCGGTGCGTGAGGTTATCAACGAAATTATGTGCAACAACCGGTTGAACTGGGAAGAAGTGGCCCGACGCATTGATAAAACCCCAGAAGAGCTAAAAAGGCTGACCGATTTTGATGCAGAAAGACTTGTACCCCTGGATGAAGACGGATTGTTAACCTTTGACAAAAACGAAATAACTGTCACAAATACAGGCCGTTTTCTTATCCGAAACATTGCCGCTATTTTTGATCCTAAACTTAATGCAGGGGAAAAACGTTTCTCTAAGACGATTTGAGAAAGGAAGGGCCCCCTAATCCCCCCAAGGGAGACGTAAGGATGGGTGAACGTTGAAGGTTAGGAGCTGGATACTGAGAATTCATCTTAAACTCAACCTCAGTCTTAACCTTAACCTCAGCCTCAATCTTTATTAACACCCAGCCCCCACGTGGGGCCTAAAACATCATCGCATTCTATGAAGAAAGCAACTATCATTGGTGCAGGACTCACCGGACTTACCACGGCTTATTATCTTAAAAAGGCCGGATGGAAAGTTACCATTCTGGAAAAAGATCTCAGAACCGGTGGAGCCATTCACACCCATCGTGAAGAAGGTTTTGTCTTTGAAAGTGGACCAAATACCGGCATGATTTCTCATCCGGAAGTTGCCGAACTGTTCGAAGAACTGGGAGACCAGGCAGAGGTGGAACCGGCCAATGAAGAAGCCAAACGGCGCCTGATCTGGAAAGAAGGGCGCTGGCACGATCTCCCCTCCTGCATGAAAGCAGGTATTAAAACACCCCTTTTCTCCTGGAGAGATAAACTCAGGTTACTGACTGAGCCTTTCAGAAAACCAGGGAAAAATCCGGATGAGACACTTGCCGAAATGGTCAAACGAAGAATGGGTAAATCATTCCTGGAATATGCAGTTGACCCATTCATTCTGGGAATATATGCAGGCGACCCATCACAACTCGTGACACGTTACGCACTCCCCAAACTCTACAACCTGGAGCATAATTACGGAAGCTTTATTAAAGGAACTTTCAAGAAACATGCAGAACTTGCCAGAGAAAAGAAAAGCAATCCGGAATTATACAATTACCATAAAAAAGCCAACAAAAAAATGTTCTCCATGGCCGGAGGACTTGATAATCTGGTCAATGCAATCACAGAGAAGTTTGATAAGGAGGAAATTCTTTTGGGATGTAACAATCTTAGTGTTTGTCCTGCCAATAACGTCTTCACTGCTAAATTTGAGCACCAGGGCGAGACAAAACTAATGGAGAGTGATGCCCTGATTACAACTACTGGCGCACATGAAGTCCCCAACCTCCTGCCATTCCTGCGCGATGATGAGAAACAAAAAATCACCAACCTTGTTTACGCTAAAGTGGTACAGGTGGCCATCGGTTACAAAGAGTGGCGCGGCATTCCTCTGAAAGCTTTTGGAGGTCTTGTTCCCTCCCGCGAACATCGCGATATCCTGGGTGTACTTTTTCTTTCCGCCTTTCTGAAAAACAGAGCCCCCAAAGGCGGGGCACTGCTATCGATTTTTCTGGGAGGAGTAAGAAACCCCGATATGGTTAACCTCACGGATGAAGAGATAGAAAAACTGGTGTTTCCTGAACTGCAGAAAATGATGATGGTTCCGGATAAAAAACCTGAGCTCCTCCGGATTTTCCGCCACACACACGCCATCCCACAATATGGTGTTTCAACCGGAGAACGGATAAAGGCTGTGGAAGGTATTCAAAATCATTTTCCCGGCCTCCTGCTGGGAGGAAATCTTCGCGACGGCATTGGAATGGCCGACCGGATTAAACAAGGAGTGACCATGGCCAAAGAACTGGATGAGATTTTTGAAAAAAAAGCTTCTTCTCAAAATTCTGAGATACAACAAGATTAGCCTCACATTGAAAAATTGTCTGTTTTTTTTACCCAAAAGGTTTTGTGATTTCAATAAAACACCTAATTTTGCAACCGCTTTGACAGAGAAACACACGGTTTCACAAGCTGAATAAGCAAATACGATGTTCGACTGGAGAGATGGCAGAGTGGTCGAATGCGGCGGTCTTGAAAACCGTTGTACCGCGAGGTACCGGGGGTTCGAATCCCTCTCTCTCCGCTGAGAAGAAAAGCAAAAAGAAGTAAAAGCCTGTAAGTCAACACTTACAGGCTTTTTTTTTGGTGCACAACGGTGCATAAAAGGGCAGAAAAACGCAATTTTTTGGTGGACTTACGGAGGACTTTATAAACCGGAATTTTAGTCCACCAGAAATTGCTCCAAATTGCCCCCAATCGCCCTGTATTACTGCGATTCAGAAACTTCAAAAATGAGCTCATAACGATAGTTTTACATCAAAATTAACTATTAAATTAACTGTTATGAGTGGACTAAAAAACGTCAAAATCCTGTTCTTTATTAAAAGAACAAAACTGCTGAAAAATGGAGAAGCTCCAATTTTTGTAAGAATCACTATCAACAAAGAGCGCACAGAGTTTGCAGCCAAAAAGAGTTTAAAGCCCAAATACTGGAGCGACGTCCAGGAAAAGGTAAAAAGGACTGCTCCCAATGCGGAAGAGATCAATGAGGCTTTAAACAAAACCAAAAAGCGCCTCCTCTCTATTATTGACTATCTGTCCTACGAAGAAGAGCCCGTCACTCCCCGATTGGTTCAGGAAAGATTCTTAGGCAAAAAGGAACAAAGACGCACCATCCTGAAGATTTTTAAGGAACACAATGACAATGCCAAAAAACTGGTGGGCATAGACTTTGCACCGGGTACCGTGGAAAGATACGAAACAAGCTACAAGCATACCCGGGATTTTATTCGCTGGCGCTACAAACAAGAAGACCTGGCGCTGGATGATCTCAACCAACAATTTGTAAAGGATTATGAGCTTTATTTTAAAACGGAGCGCAACTGCGGACACAACTCCACCACCAAATATCTGAAAAACTTCAAAAAGATTGTCAGAATTGCCCTGGCAAATGGTTGGATGAAGAAGGATCCGTTTGCTACCATTAAATTCAAGTTAAACCAGGTGGATGCCGTTTACTTAACCGATGAAGAACTGGAAGCAATCCGCAAAAAAGAGTTACATATTGAGCGCATTGACCAGGTGCGCGATATTTTTCTTTTTTGTTGCTACACCGGACTGGCCTTTTCGGATGTAAAAACACTCAAACCGGAACATCTGGCAACAGACAAGGACGGTTTTCTGTGGATTCACAAGAAACGGCAAAAAACCAATCAAATGAGCACCATTTTTGTAATTGATGCGGCCCGCCGGTTGCTTGAAAAATATCAGAACAAACCGGAATTACAGGACAAAGACATATTACTGCCGGTATTGAGCAACCAAAAGATGAACAGCTACCTGAAAGAAATTGCAGACCTCTGCGGCATCGAAAAAGCAATTTCCACCCATACCGCCAGGCACACCTTTGCGACAACTGTGGCATTGGAAAATGATATGCCACTGGAAGTGGTCTCCAAAACGCTGGGCCACTCCAACATCAAAATGACGCAACGGTATGCCCGAACTACGGAAAATCTGATTAAAAAGAATATGCAAAAAATTGCGGGGAGGTATTGATGATTGACTTTTGAATATGAAAAAGCGCAAATCTCAGTTCAAAACCAAGAATTTGCGCTTTTTCATACCCTATTACTTGTTAAGATTCTCGAAGGTTAACTTCAAGAAGGTATTAGTGACCTATTAAAGATTCATCATTTGTCCTACAGCAAAATCACTCAAGTTTTTTCTTCCCTATTTGAAAAAACATTTTCAAAATTTTTGGTAAAAACCACTAATAATCATCTTCATGCCCTGATATGCATTTGGTACAATTTCATTCAAATTAAAAATTGCGTCATTCCCTTCCGTAACCAAAAGCCTAATTCGCCTTATTTCTCCTGAATGAACCCTTTGATTATCGAAAATAATTCTAACATACCCATGGTGAGTATGATGCCGCCGAATATCCATTATTGAGTTCCACGCGTTTCGCTCGTCCTCATTCAAGAAAAGGGTTTGAATTAAATTAAACTCCTCCTTACACTCATTTTTTCTCTCTGGATAATTACTTTTAAACCAACGGCAAAAATAAGTCCATATAAGATTGGCGTTATTCAAAAAAATAAGAAAACATTTTTCATATTGGACTTTATTTAGAGCAAAAGGCATTTCTCTATTAATGGCTTCAGAACTCAACCTAGCAGCTGCCACCATCTCATCTAAAATATCATCTTTGGAAATTAGATCATTCATATTGATCAATAAGTATTTACAAAACAATTTATTAAAACATACAGATATACTATTATCAAAACAAGAATGGTTAATTATTATTGCCTTCACAAAGTAACAGCACTTAACGAACTCAATTACAAAAAAAAGCTAAGATAGCATTAGCGGTTCCAATAAGCCTTATAATCAAAAATCTCTGAATATTCAATAAATTCAAGTGTATTCAGATAATACTGATGGTTGTTATTCTTTTCGGATAATTCTTCAAAAACTGATTTTAAATCATTTAATCGTTTTGTTCTCCAATAAAGAGGCCAGTTCAATGCATATTCTTTTCTAGGTTCTAAGAAATCGGTTTTAAATTGGTTACTGTAAGGAAGAAAAAAATTCCTATGATCGCTTTGTTCCAAATAAGAATTACACACTGAAACTCCTATGCAATTCTGTTTATTTTCTAATCTAGCGGCATCAACTATAGGCAAACCCAAAAAAACACGGTCATTTTCATTAAAAACTGCTTCTCCCATCGCAATAGCCCCTCTTAAAGGCAAGTCAATTTCAATACTTTTGCATACAATCTCTGCGCAAGTAGAAAGAAAAGGCTCCAGAGGCACAGGTCTAAATTGATGTCCATATACAGGATTATTTTGATATTTCTCAATAGTTTTTAATGATTGACCTTGGGCAATTTTCCAGGCAAGGTTGGCCCACACTATAATTGTATCGCTGGCATGTGCTGCTTTTATTTCATAATGTATAGCAGGCCGACCTCCTTTCGTGTGAAGTGGGCCACTAATATTCAATACTTCATGTAGTATTTTGTTCTTTTTTGAATTAGCATTTACAAATTGAACAATCTCATCATACCTTCTTGAAATCTCAGTGAGACCAAATTTTCGTAATCGATATTCAAAACCCAAAACATCAAATAAACCAACAATGTATCCGAAAGGTGCTTTTATATCACTCATAAATATATCATGAAGTTTATTTAAAAATAAAATTTTATACGACTCAAAAAAGCAGATAATATTACAACAAACTCAAATTTAAAAACTTTCGACGATTTTTCAGTTTTAATAAAAAACTCAAGACCCTGACCTCAACAAAAATATTTTGAAGGATAAAAAATTAGTTATCAGAAAAGGCTGGCAGAAACAAAAAAACGGGCTGCCAGCATTCTGACAAACCCGTTTTAACCTTAACCCTAACCCAGCAACAAAAATAGCAAAAAATGAATAAGACCAAAACAATGCGAAAAATTCAAACAAGTATTAAAGGTTTCCGGAAGACCTACCACTAATTCCAGGAGATTCCAGTAGAACTTGGAAAAATCAACTACACAATTTGACAATGAAGCCGAAAAGCTTGAATACGCGCAGAAAAAACATTTTATCGTGTTCTTTCTGCGCGAATTTAAGCCATTAACATTTCGTTGCAGGCTCGTTGCAGGCTCGTTGCACGGTTACTGTGTGTTCATTATCAATTATTTATATCTGTTCCCTCAATACTAATTTTTAATGCTTTGTTGCGGGCTTGTTGATGGCACGACCAACATTTTGTTGGTGGCTTGTTGCAGGTTTGTTGGTGGCATTTGCCTATTTTTTTGCTAATGGCACAATTCAAACCGAAATAACCAAATTAGGGGGTCAATATGGTCCGGAGAAAAGAAATTCCCAATAATTTGCAGGACTTTCATTGCCATCAACAAATCGTTGCAGGCTCGTTGCACGGTTACTGTGCGTTCATTATTAATTATTTACATCTGTTTTTCAACACTACTTTCTTAAGCTTTGTTGCAGGCTTGTTGATGGCTCCGTCAACATTTTATTGGTGGCTTGTGCAGGCTCGATGGTGGCATTTGTACCATTCTTGACAAGTAGCAGATCTCCAAACGAAATATTCAGCACCTTTTTAAACGAAATATCCACATTAGGGGGTCAATATGCTCCGGAGAAAAAAACCGGAAATAAGAATTCATTGTTTGCTGTTGGCAAATAATTCTCTTGCTTTTTTTACATCAATAATAATTTTTCGGCCATTTTGTATTACCGCATCCTTTAAAATACCATTTTTATATTTCTGAGCCGTAGCATGGGATACATTAAACATATCTCTGATACCACCTAACCCATATGCATATTCCACTACTTCTTCACTCTTCTCTTCTTTAAGCTTAAGCTCGCTTTGTTCTATTTCTTGTCTTATTACCTCCTTCAATTGACCAACTGTAAGCATAACGATAGGTGTATTATCTGTAATTTCCATATTGATGTTTTTTATTTAAATAATCCAAAATTGATTTGCTTATTAACTCATTTTCGAATAGCTATTAACTGTTTTAGGATCAAGAACCATCAAACATGAATAAAGCCAATGAAATCGGAATGATTCAAAAAGCGCAGACTGAACAGTTTATCGTATTACTTCTGCTCTTTTTCCGGGCCATCAACATTTCGTTGCTCGTTCGTTGTAGGTTTATTGCACGGTTACTGCACGTTCATTATTAATTACTTACAACTATTTTTCGACACCATTTTTTTAAGCTATGTTGCAGGCTTATTGATGGCACGATCAATATTTTGTTGGTGGCTCGTTGCACGCTTTCTGATGGATGATTGTTTCATAACTAAATCTCTTTTCCTACATTAATTGCATTTTCATCAACAATTAAACGTTCAGGATATTCGTCTTTTTATTCCCACTCATTGAACTTCCAACGCATAGATTCTATAAGATGGAATTTTAGTTTTCATTAATGTTTTTGACGGTTTCTGGTTTTAACTACAAAATAATCATGGTGTTTGGTCAATTATTTTATTGTTTTTTAGTACTTAAGGTTTAATTTTAAAATTGGTTTAACCGCTAATTATTGGTTTGGGGTTTAAGGAGCCATGTGGTTAGAAAATTGTAGCGGTTATCAAAAAAATAGACACAATTGCCAAATGATAAATAAAGCAAATAAAACTGAGACTATTCTTGTTGACTTCTATAAAGTTGACGGTGGCTGGATCTACTTTAAAGTAAAGGTTGGAGAACAATTATTTGACGGGAGATTTTCAGAAGTTTATGATCCAATTATGGATTTTAAGAAATGGTTAGAAGCAATTGCAATAGGAGTGCAACAAACTTCTTTTGAATTTGATCCGGAAGGAAATGATATAAAATTTGATTATGAAAGAGTTTGCTGGAATAGAGAGGTCTTAACCATTTATGAACCAACTGAAGATGGGGAGGTGTTTATAAAAGCAAATGTAAATAGAAAGCAAGTTGTTAAAGAGTTTTATTTGGGGCTAGTTAATTTTTCAAAATCAGATAAATACAAACCTGCAGAATGGGAAGTTGAATATTTCAAAGAAAGACTTTGTGAGATTATGAAAATAAATGAAGATGAATTAATTAGGCAAATGCTTGAGTTGGATAGGAAAGAACTTAATAATTTTTTGTTTAATGTAAACCCAATCAATAAAATTTCATTTTCGGAAGCAAAAGATAAACATGAAGAATTTAAACTATTTGCAAAGTCTGTTATTGAAGGAGAGAAGTCAGTTGATGAATTTGGAAAAGTTGAAACTCCAATGGGGTGGAATATTCCAAAAGACTATGACTACTGGACTTCTGAAAAAAAGAAAGAGTTTATTATTGAGTGCTTAAATGAAGAAACAAATGGATATAGTGGAGTGAAATTGGCTGATTTTCACTCTAATTTAATAGGAAGGTATTTATATGAAGAATAAAGTTCAATCCGCAAATACTATATATACAAAATAGGCGCAATAACAGTTGTTATGCAGGGGGCGGATAATATTTGTTGATGGTTTATTGATGGCTAGTTGCGCGTTGATTATTAGCAATATGCGTTTGGGGGTTGTTGGTTTGTTGCAGGCACGATCAACAATTTGTTGCAGGCTCGTTGCAGGCTCGTTGGTGGCATTTGCCCTTTCTTTGCTAATGGCACAATTCAAACCGAAATAATTGGCACATTTTGAAACGAAATAACCACATCAGGGGGTCAATATGCTTCGGAGAAAATGCTCTCCCAATATTTTCAGAACATTGATAACCATTAACAAAATGTTGATGGCTTATTGCAGGCTTGTTGCACGGTTACTGTACGTTCATTACTAATTATTTACAACTTTTTTCAACATTACTTTTTTAAGCTTTGTTGCAGGTTTGTTGATGGAACGACCAACAATTTGTTGGTGGCTTGTTGCAGGCTCGTTGGTAGCAACTCCCCATTTCTTTGCTTATACCATAATTTAAACAGAGATTATTGGCACATTTTGAACCGAAATATCTGCATCAGGGGTCAATATGCTCCAGAAAAAAGCGATTCCCTATACTTGCAAGATTGTGGCTGTCACTTATAACGCACATTAAGTTGAATCTTATTTTTATACTTCTCTGTGTTGACTGTTTTTAAGTATTCAATTTCCACCAATTTATTGGCAATCGATAAGTGCAAATTATCTTTCGGCCATTTTGGGTGATGTTGCAATTTTGAAGCTTTCTTATAATTACTTCCCAAAGTAATTAATATGGTATCGATTTCCTCAAAATCGAAATCAAAGAAAAATTTATCCAACAACTTAAGAATTAGCTCCTGATTTTCACAATGCAACATCACTTTAATTAGCTTTTCTTTTTCTATTGATTTCTCTTTTGAAAGGTAAAAATTATTTCCAATCAAGTCAGCCAATCTTTCATTGTTAATGTTTTCCAAATGTACAAGTGAAATTAACTGTTTCTTTTGGGCTGAGGATATTTTTTTTGTCTCTAACAGCGCAATGTGTAATTGTAAAGAAAATTCAAAATCTTCATAATCATTAATAAAAGTATCAATGTTTTCTACAGCAAATATCGTCAGTACATCGTATAACTCTCTCTCAATGATTTGGTCATAATGCCCCTTATTGAATTCTATTTTCCCAAAATTTATTAGCACTAGAATCTTATTTCCTGAAATTTCATTAAGATTAATAGAAGAAAAAAAGCATCGAAAAGATTTTATATAGTTTTCATAAATGTTAATTGAAAGATCCTCACACTCGATAATACTTTTTTGAAAAGGTTTAATTAAATCATCCCCAAGTTTGGGATAGTTTTCCGATGACAATTCATTGGGGAATGGCAAAAAAAGTCCTACCACTTTATTGTTAAGCCACTTAATAAGAGTATTATTCAGGACACTTTCCTTTAAAGCAAAATAATAAATTGGGTTAGTCCAATTTATTTTAACGCAATCTACCTCGAATAACAAGCTCCATTTATCCTGATTTCCAAATTCTTTTAAATCGGCAATTTGAGTTGAGACTTTCCCGAGAACACTATATAATAGACTTGATTTTTCTTCATCTTCCCCATCGCCTAGTAATTCAATAAATTTGGCTACGGCAAACTCACTTTCTGCCTGAATAGACTCTAGACTGAGATACACATTCTCAATATATGCACTGAAATTCGAATATACATAATCAGTTAACGAATCTTCCTGTGTTTCAATAATACAAGTAAAGTTTTGGTTATTAAATGTTTGATCAAACTCCGAGGGAGATAAAGAGTACTTATGAAAAAGCATCAATTGCAACATCTCCTTGTTTAATTCATAATGGGTATTTTCGTAGATGTAATTGAAGACTTTATTCTCCTTATAGTTCTTAAAGTACTGTTTTTTTAACTTCAGGTTTAACGCCCTGATAAGTTTTATGACATTATCAATTTCAGCAGGAGTATTAAAAACATCTAAAAAGTCAGATTTTTCAGACAAATATTGTTTTAGTTGATAATCCCCCGATTCAGCATTTAATCTTTTCAAGTTATTCTCTGAAAGAAAAAGAAAAGATTTAATGAGGTTATCTTTCTTTTTGATGTCGTAATTATGATCTTCAATATAATTCCATAGAGATGGGTAGTACCTTTCAACGAGTAGTTCTATAAGATGCTGATATGCAATTTTTGTTTTTGCCCCATTAAGATTATTCATCAACGGCGCTATGTATTTCTCAAAAGCACCTTCAATTTGTAAAAACTGCTCCAGTAAAAGTTTTAACTTCTCATTGTTTTTGTAATCGGCCCCATTTAACAGATAAGCTATAATATCCCTATTTAGAGTAGCCTGATATTCGCATTCACTCTCATCAATTCTTGAAATTACCTCTGCCGGGTTGGTCAACTCCTTTGTGAAGTTGTCCTCTTCGTTAGCTTTGACATTTAGAAGGAATTCATTATCCCCAAAGCTCAATGCACCTGGATAAAAATAGGATATGTAAATTTGAAAGTTCTCTTCAAGGTAACCTTTTCGTAAAAGGAGCGCCAACAATTCCTCATTTTGAGTAAGTGCCCTTTCTTTGTCCGGATTAAAGATTATTTGCTTCCAGTGATTATCCTTGTATTGCTTTATTAGTTGGCTTAGCTTGCTGCGCCTTAATTTCTCAATTAATTTTTTAATGTTGATAATTTCTGAATTAATTTCATTTAGCCCCCCTTTTGCTTTTTGGATTACTAATTCCTGACGTTGATTAAAGGTTTTTTTTGAATTAACCTTTTTTGCTATATTCTCAAAGTCTAAAAATTTCTTAGGCCCATCTATATTACTATTAAAACTAATTGTTGGCCTATCTTCCAATAAAAAATTAAACTTTTCTTGACTTTGAACTATCTCCGCTATACTATAGTTACAAATGCGATGAATACCTGGATGGTTTTTAAATATTTCAAAAACATATTCTTTTCTAAGTGATTCTTCGTCAGTTGCATTTTCTTCTAATATGTATTGTTTTTTAATTTCTAAGGCTTCAATTCTTTCCAATTTAACCTTTAATAATGCCCCGAGAACTTCCTTTTTCCTTGTCTTGAAAACCTCAGAAAGGAACCCCTCCCCAGATTTTTCTGAGCAAAACTCTTGTGGAAAAAGATTCTTATAAACAACAAGACTAAACAGGTTGGTTTTATTTCGTTTTAGGTCATGATTTACAATAGTGTTATAAATATGAAACTCATTCAAAATGTTTTTTAATAACCTTAAATCGTGAATGTACAAACCGATCTCATTGAAATAGCTTTGTTTGATTCCATATTTTTCTATATCCTCCCATAAAAAATCTCCAGAGTTGGTGATGTTAATTACGGGAACAATAGGAAGGATGAAATCAAAGAATTTTGTTCGAATAAGACTGTCAAAAAAGACATCATCTTTAATAGCATAAACAAATTTTATAGACTTGCTAATTTGTGGTGCGTTGTTTAACAGGAAGTTAATCTCTCTTAGGCGCGTGAATAGGGTAATATTTTTAAAGCGATCAAGGTCTTCAATTATTACTATCTCTTTTGAGGTGGCTTCAAAAAAGTAAATTAGCTCATCTATGTATTTGTTAAGTGGATTTTTTTCAGACAACTCAATTTCAGCGGATTTAAATGCTATTTTCTTAAATTGCCTTTTCTGTTTTGAAGCAATTAGCTCCATGAAAAGGTAAAACAATCCTCGGAAGAAAATAAATAAGACTATTAAATTTATTCCGGTTATTATCCAGCTAGTATTTTGCCATAAATATCCTGGTCCATAAACTCCCAATACTTCTAAATTCTCATAAATTAGCTCAAAAATATTGGGAATGAAAAACAAGGATGACAACCAAAGTAATATTTCAAAAACCAGACTTTTTTGTAAAGAATGGGGCTGGTGTAAAATCCGTTTAAACCCCGAAAATGGTATTTCTTTTTGATGTAATTGATAGAACAGTTGTTGTAGAATATGTTCTTCTACCTTATTTTCAACTTCATCTGTTTTAAGAGGATCACGAAATTCACAAAAGTCTGCCAAAGAAACTCTTAAAAACTTCTGCTTTGCATCGGAATCCTCTTGATTAATGAATGAGTCTATTACGGTACTTTTTCCTGAACCATAAGAACCAGTAATTGCTATATTCTTTATCGAAGGATCATTCAGTTGATCTTTAAGTGCCTTGAAATAGACTGGAAAATCCTTTGTTGATAAGGGTGAAAGAGGATAATACTTGTGAGGTTTATTGTCTTTCATAGCTTAAGTGTTGCTGGTTAAAACCGTATTTGTAATATTAAGAGGGTTTGGCACATTATAATACTACATTTTTACTCCTTCACCTCCACTACCCCATTAATAAACGTTTCCACAAAACGCATGATGCGTTTGGTAATTCTTTCGGCAGTGGTGCCACGTTCCTTTAGCTTTGGCCTTTCATGCATGGCGGCAATAATTTCGTCGCGTAGTGGCTTTTTCTCCGTAAAAAGATATTCACCTATGATCTCCTGAATTTTATCGGAGTCAAGGTTTTCTTCTTTGCCCATTTGCTCAATGGCCTGCTGGCGCTCTTTATTCCAGAAAGCATAAAAAGCGTCAGGAATATCGTCCGTTTCTTCAATATGGGGCAGATTTTCCTGTATGAATCGTTCTATCAATTCACGTTTGCTACGGAGTTGGGTATCTCCGGCCACGGTATCAAGAATACTTTTCTTTTGTTTTTCGCGTTCCTCCGGATTAGCATTTTTAAGGTTACCCAGTAATTTCAGAATGTAAGTGACATTGATTTCATCGCGGTGAATGAGCTCCAGTTCAAAATCAATATCGTTAAGAATGGATACCTTCTCCTTTTGGTTTTGATTGCGGGCCTTTTCGTACAAATCCAGGTATTTGCTCTTGTAATCCTCGAAGGACTGCTCTTCCATGGAAATATCGTCGAAAGTGAACTCGGTAAAGGTATTGAGGACATTTTTCAGGCGCATCAACTCCCGGAAAGCCTTGATAAACTCCAGTTCTTTGTCTTCATCCGGTAGGTCATTTACGCTGTTAACGGTAGGCGCGATCTGCAACATTTGAATAAACGCCTCATTGAATTGCTTCACATACTCATTGTATGGTTTTATGATGATTTCGTCCTTTGCATCCTTATCTGAAAACAAAGTAATGGCATCATCGGTGGCTTGTTTCAGGTTACGAAAACACACGATGTTTCCCTGTGATTTCAGTTCGTTGAGAATGCGGTTGGTACGTGAAAAAGCCTGAATGAGTCCGTGATATTTCAGGTTTTTATCAACATAAAGGGTGCTGAGCGTTTTAGAATCAAAGCCGGTGAGGAACATATTCACGACCAGTAACACATCTACCTGGCGGTTTTTCACCTTTCGGGAGATGTCTTTATAATAACGGTAGAATGATTCACTGTCGCGAGTGGTAAAATTGGTCTGGTATTCCTTATTGTAATCACCAATAAACTCTTCCAGTGCATCGCGTGAGTGTTTAGTATCATACTCCATACGAGGTTCAGCAGCGGTGAGGAATTCTTCATCCTCTACAAAGCCCACGGCATCTTTGTCATCCTCGTTGGCCTGATAAGAAAAGATGGTGGCTATGCGCAGATTGTGTTGCCCCTCCTCCTTTTTCTGTTTAAAAATTCTGTAATAATCGATGAGTGTAGGCACGCCTGAAACACAAAGAATGGAGGTAAACTCCCGGCTATGCGTTTTGCGATTGTGATTTTCAATGATGTAGTCGGCCACATTATTAAGCCGCTGAGGTGCTGCCATTACTTCAGCTTCATCAATGGCCTCCACCTCAATATCCAGAATGTGGTCTTTCTTTTTAAAGGTGCGAATATATTCGATGGAAAATTTCAGCACATTCTGATCGCGGATGGCATCTGTAATAACGTATTTGTGCAGGCAGTCGCCAAACAACATGCCCGTGGTGCGTTTTCCGTACTCATTGGTTCCGGCATTTTTCTCAAAAATTGGCGTACCCGTAAACCCAAACATTTGCCCTTGGCGAAAGAAGTTTTTGATGGTTTCGTGGGTTTTACCGAACTGACTGCGGTGACACTCGTCGAAAATAAAAACAATACGTTCATCACGCAGTGGTTCCATTTTTTCCAGAAACCGGTTTTTACTGACGGCCGTGTTGAGTTTCTGAATGGTGGTAACCATTAATTTATTACTGCCACCAAACTGCGTTACCAGGGCATTGGTGTTGTTGGTGCCGTCAATGCTGTCCTCACAAAAACTATTGAACTCCTTTATGGTTTGATAATCCAGGTCTTTGCGGTCCACCACAAACACCACCTTGTGCACTTTGGGAAATGCAGTAAGAATCTGAGCCGTTTTGAACGAAGTAAGTGTTTTACCCGATCCGGTGGTGTGCCAGATGTACCCGAATTTCCGGGTGGTTTTCACCCTTTCGATAATGGCCTCCGTAGCATAATACTGATAAGGCCGGAGCACCATCAGTATCTTTTGTGATTCGTTAAGCACCACATAATTGGTAATCATTTTGGAGATGTGGCAGGGCTCAAGGAAAGCATCTGTAAAATTTGAAAGCTGGGAAACAGGCTGGTTTTTCTCATTGCTCCAGAAGAACGTTTGCTTAAAAGACCGGGCCTTAATGGGACCATTGGCGTAATATTTAGTATTGACACCGTTACTGATGACAAATATCTGAATAAACTGAAACAGTCCCTGCCCCGCCCCATAAGAATGACGCTCATACCGGTTGGTTTGATTGAATGCCTCTTTGAGCTCCAGCCCTCTTCGCTTCAATTCAATCTGAACCAGTGGCAGACCGTTAATCAGGATGGTCACATCGTACCGGTTCTTATATTTCCCCTCCATGGTGATTTGCTGCGTCACCTGAAACTCATTCTGACACCAGTGAATCTGGTTGATTAGCTCCACCGTTTTATTTTCGCCCTGGTCATCGGTGTAAGGCACCCGGTCGCGCAATATTTTGGCCCGTTCAAACACATTCCCCTTGTTGATGTAGTTGAGAACTTGTTTGAAATCGTTTTCGCTAAGGATAATTTCATTGTGAATCTCCAACTGCTTTTTGAAGTTGAGCAGAAGGTCGCCCTCATCTTTAATGAAGACCTTTTCGTAGCCGAGTTCTACCAGTTGTTTAACGAGGTTGTTTTCGAGTATTTGTTCGGGTTGTGCGTTCATCGTTAAAGAAAATTCTTTTTTAATTCATCTACAAAATGGACTATCTTATTTATTAATTCATCTATTTTATACCGTTCTTTCAATCTTAATTTCTGGTGCATTGCCCTGTCCACGTTATCTCTTAATGGAACTTTGCCAGTGAACAAATAATCTTCAATAATACTCTTTAACAATGACGCATTCAAATTTTCGTCGTTAGCAAATTTGTCAACCTGATTTAAAACACCCTCACTCCAGAATTCATCCATATTAATATTATTTGTTGGCTTTTGGGGAGGATTCTTCCGGATAATATTATTAAATTGCTCCTCATACTGTCTTCGTTTTTCTTCACTTATTTCGGGAGGATTTTTCAATAATTCTTGAAAATAATCTTCTAGACTTTTATTTGAATTTGAACTCTCTACCTCTTGATCCACTAAGTCAATTAACGGTTCACTATTCCTTTTATACTTTTGCCCTATATAATTACTTATGTGGCCCAAATCAGGATAAACTGAACCACCGTGAATATTCAATGAATCCAACTGTTCTAGCAATACTTTTTTCGTTGGAGCATCAATAACAATATAAAATGAAGGTAAGTCATGTAGTTTTCTGGAGATATCGCCCCCTTTACCGACAAAAATAAAATCACCACTTTGATTGCTAATTCGAGCATTTTTTGCAACACCTTTTATAAACCAAACCTTTTCTAAAAAATCTTCAGTACCGTTGGATTTTGAATTACCTATAGGATTGGAATAAAGTTCAGACAACCTATTTAACCTATCATCCTCAAAATTTAGAAATTCATTTTTATGTGGAGAAAAAGTGAAAACCACGCCGTCTTTTTCCATTTCTTGCTGATTATTACAAGCAAAAAAGATAGCTACTAAGGGGTTTCTAGTAATATCAAGCAACCTAGTGGGCATCCCAAAATGCTGCATTGTAATTAAGCGTTCATAAACAGAACGATCATTCAAAAATGCATCCGGCTTAATCGACAGGATCTCATAATACATTTCTGCTTCATGGTCTAAATATTTGGGCTCTCTTGTAATACTTGCGTTCAATTTCCAAGAGGCACAAGCCTGCCCTCGGTAGAACTTTCCTGCCTCTTTCCTTCCCATCAAATCTAAAAGTTGTCGTAATTCTTCCTTTTCTTCACCTCCCACTGTTGAAAAAACAAAATGAATTTTTTTTGCTTCTTTTTTGAGAATATAAAGCTCATTGATCTTTTTAATCAATCGATTATTATCATATCCCTTTTTTTCAAGTTCTTTTATTTTACCAATTAGTTTTTTACCGCTTTCAGTCTTTACTAAAGGAAAATAATCGATGAAGAAAGGATTTAATAGAGAGACATTTTGTGTTTTAAGATACTCTATATAAGTATAGATAAAGTTACCTCTCTGCTTTTTTTCTAAGCGAAGAAAATTTTTATTATTATCAGAATTTTTCCTTAGGATGTCCCAAAAAACAAATTCTCTAATAAAATCATATTTAACAACTTGTCCTGACTTTTCTTCACCAGTAAAAAGTTGGTTAATATTTTTTATATGAAGATTATAGCGTTGTGTATTTGTATTTACCTCAAAAACAAGATCTCCATCACCAAAATAGTCCCTACCAAGGTCATTTATTTGCTCTCTTTCAATTTGGGAAAGGCTAAAAAACTTAAAATTTAAGTTATATTCATTTTCAAAAAAATCTAAATTCCAATAGAAATAGAGACTTTTTTGCCCATCAACCTTAAAAATCTCTGTCAAATAATCATCAAATGCCTTTTCTATTTTTTGCTTTAACTGAACATAAAAGACCATACAACTTATTATTAAATAATTCTTTAACCTTCCTAGCCCTATTTTATATTTAGTGCTCTTTTTATTATTTCAACAAGTCTCTCCCGATCGTAAATTGTAAGCCGTCCGTAAGACATTATGCCACTAAGAAAGAAAAATTGGCCATGGGAATTTTTATACATTAAGATTCTTTTATCAAATTTTAGATCCAAGTATTTTTTTAAAATATTTGCCGATATTACATTATTAGTAATGACAACCTTTGGATTTAAATAATTTAAAATCTGAATAAAAACAGACAGATGCATCTGATGTAGTGGCTTAAGATCACCGTTTTTCTCATATAGTTCCTCCTTTACAACTTTAGCGGTTCGATAACTCATATGAAAAAGATCACAATGTTCAAATTTCATTTGAAGTTCATCGGCAATAGAATTTAGAGGCCCATAGTAAGATTTATATTGTCCTTCCCGAGTTTGTCCTTCGCCCCATATTGCTCTTTGTTCTAGCTTTATCTTCTCTTCAATATCCTTTTCTGAAATTTCATTAATTGCCATTTGCTCTTTGGTAATTCCAGAAGGATTCAGCCCCACAAATAAGATTTCTGCATTTTTGTTGAGCTGATGAATGAACGTAGGTTTATTTCCTCGAAGCTTATCGGGCAATTGGTACCACCATTCAAGTATTTGTTTATTTAAAGAGTCTTCCATTACACAAACATCTTTTGCAACAATCCCCGTTTCCATTCTTTCATTTTTTCAATTTCGCCGGTGGTATGTTCTATTTTTTTGTCCAGAGCGGTGAGGAATTGGGCTATCTTTTGTTGTTCGGGGAGAGATGGATAGGGAATAACAAGCCCTCCAAAATTTTCAAAAGTGATTTGTTTTCCATCCCTAATTCCAATGGTAGTTTTACTCAGGCGATTGATAAAGCGTTCTTTTTTTAAATAGAACTTAAAGAACCCTTTATCGATTGGTAATTTATTTTTCAAAACTGTATATGCAGGACTACATATACCATGAAAATCAGAATAGTCAATACCACCTTGAAAGGATCTCAAACTTATAATAAAATCCCCTGGCTCAACAATTTTATATGATTTTACACTTTTCGATGAGGCCTGGATCTTGATTCCACTTTCATTTCTTGGTATCATCCCTTTCTCTTGAGACGATGATAGGATTTGGAGTTCTCCATCATGATTTTTGTTAGTGTGATTATAAAATATCTCACGAGCTTTCTTCTCCTCCCACTCAGGAAAATCCTTCCCATTTTCATCCTTAAAATGGATTTCCCGGTTAAAGATCTTTTGCATGGCGCCTTTTTTGTAAAGCACCAGTTGTTCCTTTTTGCGGGTCAGGAGTTGGATGCGCTTGTCAACGGCGGTAAGGAATTGGGCGATTTTTTGTTGTTCGGGAAGGTAGGGGTATTTAACCTTCAACTTATACAAATCCCTACTATATATTGCTGCAACACTTGTTGTTCCTATTGCAAATCTTCGAAGTGATTTAATTGTTGAATGGGTATTGAACAGGTAATTAATAAACCTGTTAGTACTTTCTATTTCATCATTGAAAGTGATTCGTAACAAATTTGAATTATATAACGCAAGTGGTAATTCATCTTGCCAGATTGCTACTTTACCAACTAACTCTAAGGTATTTCTGGTATTAAACAAAAAATCGCCATTTTTTAAAATATCATTTTCATTGTATTCTTCATTTTCCGGAAGAAAGTATTTTTTATCAAGAATAATTTTCCCTCTTCCTATATTTCCCATTTTTATTAGGGGTAAACCTTTACTAATTTCTAGGTTCCTATAGTTTCCACCTAAGCGAGCATCTGATATAATATTTTTTATTGGTCTCTCTTCCCACTCCCCCTCAAATTCAGAGAATCTCAGTTGCGGTATATTGTTATGTTGTTTCATTTGTTTTCTGTTGGTTGTCCTAACCTTGACAATTGGGATTAATGAGAAATCACTTTCAATACTCCTTACTTTGCATAAAAAAAAGGAACTTCAATACCCAACTCCTTACAATAAGAAGCAATTTCTTCATCCACTTCTTTCATATCCTGATCAATTCCTTTCAGCTCATGAGCCACCTGATCCAGATCTACCGGTTCTTCCTCCTCGAAGGTATCCACATACCGGGGGATGTTAAGATTGTAATGGTTCTCTGAAATTTCATCCAATGAGGCTACATAGCTGAATTTGTCTATGGTTTGACGATTACGGTAAGTATCCACAATCATTTCCACATCCTCATCACGCAGGGTGTTTTGGTTGCCACTTTTGATGTAATGGTCCTCCCCGCTGGCATCAATGAACACAATATTATCGTCCACTTTTCGGCATTTCCTTAACACCAGTATGCAGGTAGGAATGGATGTTCCATAAAAAATATTTGGAGGGAGCCCGATGACAGCATCCAGATAATTGAGTTCCTTTATGAGGTACTGGCGAATAACACCTTCAGCTGCACCCCGAAACAACACACCATGCGGCAACACACAAGCCATTATGCCATTGTCGGCCAAATGATAAATCATGTGTTGTACAAAAGCATAATCGGCCTTGGTTTTAGGGGCCAGTTTCCCGTATTGACTGAAGCGTTCGTCGGTTTCGTTTAGAGGATTGTCTGCCCCCTTCCAATGAGCTGAGAACGGCGGATTGGCCACCACTGCCTCAAAACGCTGCTCAAGGTGTTGCGGATTTTCCAGGGAATCGTCCTGTTGAATGTCGAATTGCCGGAAATGCACATCGTGGAGTATCATGTTCATCCGGGCCAGATTGTAGGTGGTGCGGTTCAGCTCCTGACCGAAAAACTCACCCACAGTGGCTTCCTTGGCCACCCGCAAAAGCAAAGAACCGGAACCACAAGTTGGGTCATAAACCGATTTTATTTTGTCTTTGTCGGTGGTCACCACTTTGGCTAAAATTTTAGAAACCTGTTGAGGGGTATAAAATTCCCCGGCTGATTTTCCAGCTCCGGCAGCAAATTTGGAAATCAGATACTCGTAGGCATCGCCCAGCACATCCGATTCAATCTCTTCCAGTTTGAAATCTATTTTATTGAGATAATCCAGAATCTTTACGATGATTTCGTTTCGCGCTTTTACCGTACGGCCTATTTTGGTTGAATTCAAATCCAGGTCTTCAAACAGGGCATTGAAATCATCCTCCGATTCGGTTCCCATGGTACTTTGCTCCACATGGTTGAGAATGCGCTGAAGATCTTCCAGGATGTAATCGTTCTCAAGTCCCCGACGAGTCACCTCCGAGAAGAGATCCTGAGGCTCGAGAAAATAGCCCAACTTTATCAGCGACTCTTCACGTATGGCATCCAGCAACTCCTCATCGGTCAGTTCCCGGTATTCGGTAACGTCCTCTCCTACCAACAAGTGATTGGCATATAAATGCTGCTTTTCAGACAAATATTTGTAAAAAATAAAACCGAGAATATAATCCCGGTAATCGTCGGGACTGATCTTTCCTCTTAAAAGATTGGCAATTCCCCAAAGTTGGGCTTCCAATTGTTTTTTCTGGTCTTCTGACATATTATATAAGACTATTAGATCTTTAGAATTTAAGTACTAAGAATTTATATGGTTAAAGCTCACCCTTCAAAATAATCCGAATCAATTTCCTTCACCTGGTAGGTCTCTTTAACGGAAACCCCCATTTTAAATTCAATCATCAATTCTGCCAGGCGAATGCCATTAATTAAAACAATGTTCCTGTCAATATCGTGAGCAAAATCATAAGCCGATTTTGGGAAGTCAGAGGTAGTAATAAAAACACCCTTCCTTGCTTTCTGTGCTAACAAAGCTCCCGCAAAGTCGCGAACTTCTTTTATAGGAACGGTATTCTCCCATCGTTTGGCTTGAAGATAAATCTTATCCAACCCCAAACGATCTTCATTTATAATCCCATCTATTCCCCCGTCTCCGGTTCGACCAACTAAATTACCTGCTTCCTGACGTGATCCACCATAACCCATGGAGAGTAAAAGATCAATTACTAACTGCTCAAACTTGGCAGGAGATATTTCTTTTACCTTTTCAAGCAAGTCGGATGCCAGGGTTTTATTCAGACTCTTCCAGGCATTTTCTAATTCCTCTTCAGGTGTTTTGTCGCTTTTAACTTCTAAAGCACCTTTATCTTCCTTTATTGGCTTCTGATCCTTATTGATGAATTGATTAAATGAAGAAAATTTCTTTAAGAAAGCATTATCTATCCTGGAGGGGTTTTTCTTTAAGACCTCAAGTCCTTGCTCTGTAATTTGGACGTGTCCCCGATTTTCAGAATGCAATAAACCCGCTTTTTTAAGATAGGTATTGGCCCAGGCTACCCTGTTATCAAAAAGTGGTTGAGATCCACTTGGCAATAACTCACGCCGGTCGTCAGGTGAAAGATCAAACTCATTAGAAAGCAATTCAATTATTTCTCTGATTCTGTATTCTTTTCCATCAGCAACCATTTTCAACAACGGCAACATGATAGATTGATAGTCGGGTACGGCCATATTTCTTTAATTTGCCCTAAAATTAACAATTCGTTCGAATTTTATGGTAAATTAATCGAAGGGATTTTGCAAAAGTAATTTTGGGGGTTAATCAGGATAGTAAAAAACCGCCTCACTATGTTTAGCAGGACGGTTTTCAAAATTGATTGCTGTTGGAATAAAAATAACAACCAACCAATGATGTAATGCGTTCCATATTTAAGTGTTTGAACGAAAGATAAAGCACTTGTTGAAACGACACCCATTCAAATCGCAAAAGATTGTTTCACACAACCTTCTTCGAAGGCAAATCAATCAAAAAGTTCAATCTTTACCTTCATATTATTAAAATGGGTATAGGGCAATACTTTCTCATGTTGAAGTTGACCAACAATAATACCCGGATGGCATTTGAATTTCTTAGCATATTCAACAATTATTGTTTGGTCTATGGGACTAATCATTAATTGTGACAATGCCTTTTGAGGCAATAGCGACTTTTGAGCAAAAAGATTGGCTTCCTTCTCCTTTTCCTCATCCAATACAGAGCCTTTCAGGTCTTCAAGGAAAATTTCTTTTTTGCTGTGCTTCAAAACATGGGCTGCTTCATGATAAAAACCAAACCAGAAATGATCATTAGTCTTGTATCGGCCTGATAATTGAATAATAGGATTCCGTCCCATCCACCATGCAGCCCCGCTCACTGGTGCTTTGGAAAGTCCCGGAGTAAAAGTCAGGGCAACACCAGCTTCAGCACACTTTTTCTGAAGAAGTTCCTTAAATTCCACAGGTTGGGAACTCGCTATTTCTTTGATTTCTTCTAACGCTGTAGCAAATGCTTTGGCATTATATTCGGGTAACTTTAAATTAAGGGCTTTTAGTTCGCCAATACGTAACCATGCTGAAATGGCATACGGTGAATGGGCATGAGCCATAGATACCTTAAACGCTGCTCCCAGTCGGTTTTCCATGTAAGTTTTTTCCCATTGCCTGGGCGTAGCCACTCCAAAAAATCGAAGTAAAGCATCTGTTAATTGTGAATACTTCTTTGTATCAGGAAGAAAACCAAGGCTTTTCAATTGTGGAAGAGGAAAATTTTTGACCCAGTCCACACATGTTTCAAGAAATTCTTCCTGCTCAATTCTCATCAATTCTTCCCGGTATGCATTTTCCCGATTAATCCAGAAGCTAACAGGAATTCCCAGCACCCTTTCAAGCAAAAGCGCCGTATTTCTGGATAGCGGTTCACGGCCCTTTATTAAATCATTCAATTTTTCTTTTGACCTACCCATTCTTTGGGCCAGATCTGCCTGAGACATTCTTATTTCATCAATAGTCTCTTGTATTGTGTCCCCGGGAGGTGACAACATTTCTTTCCGTAAAGTCAGGTTTTCATTCATAGCGATAGTTTTTTCCGTTTGCCACAAAAGACTGTTTAATGATAATCTTCGGTACCTAATATTTGGATATCGGTAATTTTTATGTGGTCAATGCTGTTGTCATCTTTTAAGGGGACCGGATTGTGGTTGGGTTCAAAGATTAATCTATGATTATTCGATATATCTACTGCGAAACTTCCCTTTTTATCTCCGGTCAACGGATGACATCTTGCAGCAGGGATTGACATTAAAACACTCAGATTATCGGAAGCCTTAATTTCTTCCATTCTTTGATTAACCTTCTTTGTTCTGGTTCCAAACGCTTTTTTCATCTGGGGCAGGTTGGTTAATTGCTTTTCTAGTTTCTTGGTTTTAAAGGATAATTTCACTGCAAATATATTAATATTAACGGGAAAGGTTAATAAAAGTTCAAAAAATATTCTTTTAAAATATTTTTAAATTTCAAAATAGAAACAGTTATAGGCAAATAAAATTAACAATTTGTTCGAATTTTATGGTAAATTAATCGAAGGGATTCTCAATTTTGAAAAAGAATACTCCTTTTTTGAAAAATGCAACTAACTTATATCACCTTCTAACAAGCACATTATTATTACTTTGAAAACAATAATAATGACTCCGGGGGTTGAATTCTAGAATTTCCTTCAATAAATTGCCAATGGAATCATAAATACTAAAAAGCCATGGCAATAAGCGACATTTTAAAGTGGGAAAATGAATATGACAATTCCAAGTATCCTTATGAGTTATATAAGGAATTGGTAGTTGAAGGTGGTGAACATCAGCAAAAATTTGAAATAATGGGAGCCTGGAAAACAGGATGCCTTAAAGAATGCTCAACGGGTGGTACCTATTGTGATAAATATGGACAGCACTTTATTTTTTCAGAAAGATGGAAAGAATCTACACCCGTAGGCTACAAGATATGGCAGTACATTTCAAATAATCAAGAAATTTTAAAAGAACAAGTTCCTGCAACATTCCCAAATGAAGAACCAATTTTGCTAACACACCTGAAATCTTTTAATGGGTTCGGATTTATTTGGGGTGTTTTTGCTTTACACTGCTGGTATCCAGAAATATACCCATTATATGATCAACATGTTTATAGAGCCTTTAAATACATAATATCTGGAAATAAAGAACTTTCGGAAAAAGCAGATTTAAGCTGGGATGGCTATGACACCTATCGGAATTTTTTTGTTCAGATGGTTAAAGAGGCCAATATTGATTACTGGCGACTGGATAAAGCGCTTTGGGCTTATGGCAAAAACTTAAAAACTCAAAAATCCTTTTCGCAGAAGTCCAACAAACCTATTAACCCTCAAGTTTTTGATAACACCAGAACTATCAATAAGAAGAATCAGAAAATTTGGTTAAAATCAAAAACATTGGGGCCTAAAGCAAAGTCTTTTGATTGGCGGCTAACAAACACCAATGATATAATCATAAAAAGAAAATTTAAAGGTGATCAATTAGAAGAGACAACCATAACTAAGAAAGAATTAGATGAAATAGACCAATTTGTTAGGAAAATCGATTGGATGGATTTAGCTAACAATGTAGAAAAACTAAGAAATGGTACTGAGAAAGAGGGATTCGGGTGGTTTTTGTTTAACAAATTAGGAAAGAGCACAACGGAATCTCAACTTTCCAGTCATCTAGGGGCTATATTGGTTGATTCTGAAGTTTGGGGATATAACGGGAAAAAAGTAGGCCTGAAGTTTAGGAAGACTCCTGGAGATTGGTTGCCCCAACTCCGGAAATTTTATGAATCAGAAATATCGTAAAAAATAAAAACCGCCCCCACTACGTTTAGAAGGACGGTTTTAAAAATTGGTTGCTGTTAACGTTAAAATTAAAGCTGACAGCTTATACTACTAGCATATTCACCAAAGTATTAAAATGTCAAAGAAAGAAACTCACTCTTTACTTTCCGCATAAGAATTCATTAAAGTCTTTGTGATTGGGGTAAAGCTTCTCAGAGTGATTAATAACGCATCGGTGGCTATCTTCTATTTGAGCAACAACACGCTTCCCTGCTTCATCATTGTCCAGGTAAAGATGCACCTTATGAAATGTCGGCAATAAAGCCATTAAATTTTTTGTCTGGCCTGTGCCATTCAGAATAATTGAAGTATGCCTGGGAAAAGCAGTCTTAAAAAAAGTCAAAGCCGACAAATAATCCATGAATCCCTCAAAAACATTCACTATCCCTGGATTGCCAGGAACTGTCGTAATGCTTTTAGGACTGGAAGATCCCTTCCAAAAGGAATTTCTTATTTCATACCCTCCCCTGTCATTTTGAAATCCGATGGCATAATACCGCTTATCCTCTATGGCATAATAGAGTTCTTTAAGTGGCTTACAATTTCTAATGGCATTGTCGTCAATCTTTCTTTGGTTCAGATAATCAATAAGTGCCGGTCTTTGAATGGACGAATTGGCCTTAATAATCTTTAAGGCAGAATTCCCTGGTGTTTTCTCTGTTTTACAAATAATGTGACGTGGTTTAGGAAACTCTTTTCCTGAAATAATCTGGAATGCTTCTTTTGCACTGACGTTATTTAACTTGCAGATTAGCGTAATAGCATTCCCTCCTTCACCAAGGCCAAAGTCATACCAAAGGTTCTTTTCCGTATCTACTATAAAAGATGGTTTGGTTTCGTTTCGTAATGGAGAGTTAAACCAGAATTTATGGTTTCGGTTTTTCACTGGCTGAATGCCATAGCTACTCAAAATGGCAAGGATATCAACTTGAGATATGTTTATTTCATTCACGATCTATTCAGTTTTAATTATTCGACATCAATAAAAAATGAAATTCTATTGGCAAAGCGGTTATTAAATTATCTATCAGCATTTAAAAGCGGTCAGCAAATCGGTACTCTTTCGGTTTCTCCCCTCCTCTATCATTAAACCAGCAAGACTCTTCACCGGAAAACATCCGCTATTGCAACCTATTTTGATTGTTTATTTTCAAATGGTTAACCGCATTACCGCGTAGTTTTAAAAGAAAAAGGGGATCGCATCATTCAATTTTTCGAGAGATACGAAATCCTCTGGGGCGCATATTTGATAAAGCCACATATTCATAGCCATATATTTGGCAATAGGCTTTCACGTAATTGGTAAATTTCCGATCCGATAAAGAAGTAAACCTTTGATTGGTTGCATCCAGAAAAGAATCACGCGCCTGAATTGTCCCCACACCCTCAGAAGCTGTCAATAATTCCAGGTTATCCTCAATCCATTCAGCAAAAGATTGATTGGTCTCCCGGATAAGTTCTTTTTGTTGCGGGTCTTTTTCATGATATTCGGTAACACCATGCATCAAAAACATCATCACGCAATTAAGCATGAAAACATCAAACCGACGCCACTCCATTTCATCCCAGTCACTAAAGAAGGTGCTTTCATAATAATCCAGCGGTGTAAGCTTATTGCTAAAAAACTGGAAAACCTCAATTTGGTGCTGGCGACGCAGAAAAGAACCGCTGTTCCCTTTCAGAATATTGTTGGTAGTAATAACAATTGTGGGAGATTCCTCAACAGACAACTCAATTTCATCCCTATTTTTCTTATTGATATTTCTAAAACCGGAAGTTATGATTGAAAACAGATCTTCAAAATTGAATCCCCGCTTAACATCATCAATCCCCACAATTCTGACACTTTCATCAATCTTCTGCCAAACAAAATCCGCTTTCGCATCAAATTTCTTCCCATCAAACAAAGCAGTCTTTCTAAGTTTTGACAAGGCATCAACAATCAGGCTTTTTCCACTTCCTCCTTCCGGAGCAGAACTCACCTTTTCATCATTAATAATAACCGCCCGTGATGTTGCAGATGTCTTGTAATCGAACAAGCAATAACCCATTACAGAGCAAATTCTCTTAAAGCGCTCTTCATTACCTTCACTAAGCTTGGAAATAAAATCCTGAAACATCGGTGGTGTTATTTCAATATCTGTTTCGGCATTGAAAGTGCGGGAGATAATATGATCTTTCCAGATTAAGCGTTTAAACTGATGATAAGGAATCGGTTGTTGAATGCCCTTCGCAGTAACTTTCACAACTCCATTCTGAAAATAAAAGAATGATTCACCTGGTTTATCTCTGTGCATTTTAGGTTTTATAGTCTCCACAGCATCCAGATATTTCAAAGAGAATAGAACCGTTTTATTGAGTATGTAATCTGTTAATCGGTCATTTTCCAGGGTCTTGACAAAGTTTAAAACAATTTCTTTCACCTCTGAGGTAGAAATCTTGGAGACAATATAGTCCTGAACAAGGACTAAGTCGAAATCCGCACCCTGTCTGATCTTTCGGATTCCTTTTCCATGAATAAACCTGAAAAATCTTGAAGACGAAAACCTTATCTTCTTATCTTCAGTTTCTTTAATAAAATCACTCCCGTCAACATGCGAGTGATTGAGCTTACCATCAGACATACCAGTGGCCATCTGAGTATTATCAGTTATTTTCATCCGAATAAAAGTTTGTTTGATTTACCGGTTATTATCCGGTTAAAGTGAATAGAAAAGGCAGGTTAAGACACAACCTGCCTGGTTATTGCTAGATCTTATTCAAGTACTCCTCTATATCAGAAGCTTTGTAATAGATCTTTTTACCGGACTTCCTAAACTTAATGGTCTGATTGTCGCGCATGTTTTGCAGAGTGCGCTTACTTACTTTGAGGATTTTACACACCTCGTCGCTTACATACCATTTTTCTTTAAAGCCGTCATTGCTTTTTAAATCAAGATTTTCAAGTTTATCAGATATTCTATCAATCTTGCGCATTAATTTCCCGAACTCATGTTCGTCTATTATCATTATTTGACTTGCCATTGCAATAATTTTAAGAATTAACACTGCACCGTTGACGTCAGTTGGTGTTTTAATTACGTTGGCAAATCAAAGCAATATGGAGTTTAAAAGGAAATGCGCAATTATGCACATGTATTTGTAATCACCTATCCTACTAACGATTAACATCCTCTTTTATTAATAAACTAACCATTTTCTGAAACTTTTTAAGAACAGTTTTAACAGCAGCCTCATCCCTTTCATAAGACAAATTTCGAAGTTGGTTGGCCTCAATAGGCCCTTTCCCTTTAAGAGAAATAATTTCACTTATTATTTTTGTATCCTTGGTTCTATTCCGGTAGAGAATTCCCGTCTCATAAAGAGCCCCAATCATTATACCCAGTTGCTTTTCATCCAAATCAACAAAAATTTTATTTTTAGGATCTTGATAAGTATTGGAAAGATTAGGCTCATTATTATTTTCAAATTCAGAATGGTCAATCAAATCCGTAAATAACTCATCCAATTGACTAATCAATGTTGGTTTAGAATCGTCTTTATATAAAATCTGACGATATCGTTTAATGGTTTCTGATTGCGCAATATTTACTAATCTATCCTTTTGCTTTTTTAAAAACGCATGCAACTCCTTTCCTTCTTTATATATAGCAATCTTATATATTTTAGATTTGAAATAGGGTATGATTAGATCTTCACACAAATTGTTAAATATAAGAGTGTCAACCACGAATTCCTCAATCTCATCTTGTTTTTTAATAGTTTTAGTTTTTGCCTTTAAATCCTGAGCAATTTGAAGGTAAAAAAACCTTCTAAATGATAGGTTTTCATACACATATACCCCTATAAAGTCTTGCACATGATCTTCAAAGGTCATATCTATTGCGTCAATATTTAGATCTACATCCAAAATAAAATTATAGGGAAGTCTATAGATATGCGGATATAGATTTTTTATGTTTTTTCTGGTATTATCTATATCATCTTCTGTGAATTTTACTCTATATTTTTTTTGCAATTCCTCTGATACCTTATTTTCCTTAAAGATTTGCATTTTTAACATTGAATGATCTCTATAAATCTCATTTGAATCCCGCTTTTCAATTTTATATTCCAGTTTCTCTTTATCCAAACCATTATTTTCAACATCCAACCCTATCTCGTTAACTACTATATTAATAAGAAATAAAATCTCATCGTATAGTTGATAATAATTCTCTAATTTGACATGAAAATTCTGTGGATGATTAATTCGAAATAATGTAAACTGAGATTGATAAACCCGTTTTTCAATCTCTTTCTTGTAAAACATTAAACGCTTTAATATCCGAGAAAAGAAGACCTCCATTTCATCAGGTTCGATTTTACTGTAATATACTTCTCGAAAGGCTGTTCTGGCTTTAAGAGCTTCTTCCTTTATTTCTTCAATTAAACCCGGTGCATAGATTTTTTTATTATCCCAATGAGTAAAGACTTTATAATCATATTCATCTACGAGGGAATCAAAATACCTTAAAATATAACTCATTTGTAAAATCAATATTGAAAATAAGACAAAAAATAAGTTTCCTAAAATACTTTATTTTGCCCAAACAATACGTCATTAAAAAATATGAAAAATTTGAATCAAATTGTTTAATAAAATGTGGCCCATTTTTTTCAATTTAGGTTCGAATCCTTTTCATTAAAAATATTACCTTTGAAGTGAAATAGAGTTCATTTTGAAGTGAGCTAAAACACCCTAATTAACATAACGTGGGTGGACTTGCAGAGGACTAAGCTTAACGCCTCAGTTAAAATATTGAAAGAGTGGTATTTGAAGGCAAAAATTCATTTCCCTCTCTCTCCGCAAAAACCATCCTTTTTTTAAGGGTGGTTTTTTTTTGCCTGGACTTAAAGGTCTCAAACAATTTTTTTGTAAAAAACTTCCGCAAGCCCTCCTGTAATAGCTGCAATGGTATCACTGCCCCCTCCTATGGAAACAGCCAATCGTATGGTATCTTCAAAGTCCCGACTCTCCAAAAATGCAATAACAGCCTTAGGAACGATAACCTGACAAGTTTCATCAAATTGATTATGCGCCCGAATGGTATCACAGCTAGCAGTGAGATCACAACCACATGTCCTTTCTATTGTCGATTTTATCTCTTTATTTCGAGCTCCCTTTCCAGCTAAAAACATAGCCTCAACAGCCGATCTGGCCCCTTTCAATCCTTCAGGATGGTTGTGGGTTACTCCGGTAACCATATCAGAATATTGTAAGGCATCCTCAAGACAGGTAAAGTAATTCCCCACCTGACTAATGCGCATGGCTGCCACGTTCCCAAAACTATTGTATGGCTCAGGCATGGATTCGAGTGATGAAATCCATTGGGGAAACCGGATCCCATAACTCTCATCCGGATACTTATTACACCACTCTTTTAGCGTTGTTGTAAAACGCTCAGCGCTGGTTAACCCACACTCACTCGAAACCAATATCCAATGAACCACAGCCATGGTGTAAACTGTATCATCGGTAAAGGTGCTATCTTCTGTAAAGAATTCGAAATCTGTTGCACATAATAATTAAATTCAAAACGCGCCCCCCACAAAGTCACCAATTATTGCTCTTATCATTTTATTCCAATTTGTATATCTTGTTAACCAAAAATCTTAATTAAACACCAAATAAATGCATTTCCAATATATTTACGCTAAAGAATTAAAACAAAAAATAACTCATAAACAAACAATTAATATTTGTATTATTTTTCTAATTTTGCTTTACAAAAAAGATGATATTACTAAACAGATATCTTTAATTCACAACGTAATGATTACAAACATCACTTTTTTAATGTCCAATGTAATGTCACAATAGAATCACTAAATCAAAAACACCATAAATAAACCATACCACCACTAATCCACGAAAAACAGCACTTATGCGATCATTCCTTCTTTGCAGCTTTCTAACCTTTTTTGTTTTAAATATTTCTGCCCAATCTGATTTCCGGCCTGGTTTTATCATAACCAATTCTTTAGACACTCTCCATGGGTTTGTGGACTATAGAGGTGAGATCCGAAATATGAAGGTTTGTAATTTTAAAGAACACAAAGCAGCTCCGGCACGGGAATTCAATCCCGGTGACATATACGGATACAGATACAATTCGGGCAAATTTTACATCACAAAACAAATCAAAACTGAAGCATTCAGTGATACTGTCTTTGTAGAGTTTCTTCTTAAAGGAATTTCAAACCTGTTCTTTTATAGAAGTTTAAATTATACAGCCTACTTCATTGAATCAGAAAAAGGCGAATTACTGGAATTAAAGGCTGAAGATATAGAAATAGAAAAAGACGGGGCAATTTATTACCGGGAGTCCAAAAAATACATTGGTCTTCTAAATTATGCTTTTTCTGACATACCGGAAATCAGACAAAATATTGCTGACGCAGAACTAAACCACAAATCCATGATACAAATTACCCGGAAGTATCATGATTATAAATGCAGCGACGATGCTTGCATTGTTTATGAAAAGAAGATACCCGTCTTAAAGGTTGAACTTAAACCACTGCTGGGGTTTTCTTTAAGCTCCATTTCTTTTGACAACTCTAATCTGGAAGAAATAAATTTTCAAACAAGCACCAGTCCAACTGCGGGAATTGGAATGAACTTTATTGTGCCACGCTGGAATGAAAAAATCACATTCCAAATCAATCTATCTTTAAATAAAGACTATTTCTATGGATCTCAATCCTTTTCAACTCCAGCAATTCCCAATAACTTATACTATCATATTCATAAAACTAGTTTAATAGCTTGTTATGCCTTCAAATACACCTACCCTACCGGCAAGATCAGACCTCAGATGTTATTAGGTCTCTATACCGATTTAATCATTAACCAGAAGACAAGTTTTTATTCAGAAAGATATGTTTTAAATACTGTATATACCTCCGAAGGAAATCCCGACTTATTCAATTCCATTAACAAAGGTATTACTGCAGGCCTTGGGATTGAATACAAATTCCTTAAAAAATTAAGAGCCTTTAGTAGTTTATCAATCTTATATGGCAGCAATACTCAAAATAATGATCTCAAAACCATTGCCACTTCCCTCAGATTTTCAACAGGATTAACCTTTTAACCTGCATTCAAATGAAAAGATTACTTTTTGCTCTTATAATTCTTATTCTGATATCTTTAACCACTTGTCAGAAAGAGGTAATTGAATCGCAAGATTACCCACGCATAAAAACGCTGGAAGTAACAAATATCTCCAATATGGGAGCCACTTTTAATGCAAAAATACTATCAGAAGGAAACAGTCCGAACATTGAATATGGCTTTACCTGGGATACCATTCCAGACCCTCATCCTTTTAGTTCTGAAAAAATTGAAAAGCAACAAACCATCGGTAAAGGCAAGTTTGAATTTACCATTAATTCATCTCTGCTAAAAGAGAGAAGATATTTCGTTAAAGCTTATGTAAAAACCAAAAACCATTTTGTTTTAGGGCAAGCCGTTCAATTTCTGAGCAGAGGAAGTTTACCACCGGTGATTTCATCAATTGAGCCTCAGGTTGCCAGCTGGGGAGATACAATAAATCTTAAAGGAGAAGGATTCAGTTCAAGAAGTAACGAAGTATTCTTTGGTACCCTCCCGGGAGAAGTCATCTATCATTCAGACTCATTAGTAAAAGCAATTGTCCCTTCTGAAGAAAATGAATTGGCCGTAAAAATCATAGTCAATTCTGGCACCAGTGAAGTTAGCTCTTCAGGTGTATTCACTTACATAAGCCCAACAATAAATGAATTTACTCCTAAATCCGGTAGTTTTGGTGATGAGATTTCCATTTCCGGAGCAAATTTCATGAAAAACAAAGGGTTAAAGGTTACTTTTAATGGAAAAACAGCCAACATCACCGAAGCTTCAAATGCTGAGCTAATTGTTCAGGTTCCACCTGAAGCCAATCAAAAAGAACTGGAAATATGTGTCTCGGTAAATGGTATCACCGACTGCTACCCGCATAAATTTACCGTGAATGCCCCTTTCGGAGAACGCATTTCTCACAGAAAAGCAGAGACAGGACAATCCATTTTCATAGAAGGCCGAAATTTCAATCCGATTAACACCAACAACACTGTTTATTTTGATGATTTAGCTGCTATCCCTCAAAATGCTTCAAATAGCCGCCTGGAAGTAAAGGTACCTGAAGGCATATATATCACAAGAGACATCAAGATACGCATTGAAACTGCAGAACAGAAGCAAGTCATGAATTCGGGTTTATATATCTCAGATGTGTGGCTAAATAAAGGTAAGATTCCTGACAATGATTATCCACAATCAGCTGTTTACAGTTTTAGCCATGAACAGTATGGATATTGTGCCTTCGGCACCAATAATACAATTTATTGCTATAGATACGATCCCGCTACCAACCAATGGAGTGAGATGGGAAAATTCCCAGGATCTTACAGATTCCATATGACTGTTTTTGTGATTGAGGACTTCGCATATATAGGTGGATTTAATAACAATAAAGATTTCTGGAAGTACGATATACTAAATAATTCCTGGGAGCAAATAGCTGATTTTCCAGAGAATAATGAAGGGTTAACCGCATTTGCTTTAAACGGAAAAGGATATGCCATTTCTACTGAGTCCAGAGAAAATAATTTTTGGATGTACGATCCGAATAGTGATACATGGCAACAAATTGATGATTTCACAACAGATAATTGGTGGCATGCGTATGCAGATATAAATTTTGTTCATAACAACAAAGCCTATATCTTAACATCTGATGGGACTACCGCAAAAGATGAGTTATGGGAATACAATCCGGTGTCCGATACATGGACTCGTCTGGCAGATCAGATTGATAATCTATTCTATAGCAAGAGATGTGTATTTGTGTTGGGAAACAATGCCTACCTTATGTCTGATGGTCACTACCCCTATTTATGCAAATATGACATTCTGAACAATAAATGGACTATTATTGACAACGCTAATGGGGTAAGAAATGGCGTATGCTTCACAATCAACGATGTGGCATACATCCAGGGCGATCCGGATAAGAATAATTCTTCTAATAATTTCTGGGAGTATAATCCAAATCCCTGATCTTCTCGAATCCAAAAGCCGGATTTACCCTTTTCTGTTCATGAAATTCCAAATTTCCCTATATTTAAAAATCAAACATTGCTAACAAAACAAAAACATGAAACAAAAACTACTTGGAATCTTTTTATTAGGGATATTCACCCTTGCAGGAGTTGGATGCAACACAGAAATATGGAAGGACAACAGCTATTCACCCGAAGAACGGGCAGATGATTTGCTGAAGGAACTGACACTGGAAGAAAAAGTGTCACTCATGGTAGATCGCAATACCGCTATTGAACGACTGGGAATTGAAGAATACAACTGGTGGAATGAAGCCTTACATGGAGTAGCCCGCGCCGGGCAGGCAACCGTATTCCCACAACCGGTGGGAATGGCAGCAGCATTTGACCGCGATATGGTGTTGGATGTTTTTTCCGCCGCATCGGATGAAGCGCGTGCCAAACACCACTTTTTCAAGGAACGCGGAGAACGAGGTCGCTATCAGGGGCTGACCATGTGGACACCCAACATCAATGTTTTTCGTGATCCGCGATGGGGCCGTGGCATGGAAGCCTACGGTGAAGATCCTTTTATGAACGGCGTCCTGGGAACGGCAGTGGTAAAGGGTTTGCAGGGCGATCGCTCCGGCAAATATGACAAACTGCATGCCTGCGCCAAGCATTATGCAGTCCACTCTGGCCCAGAGTGGAACCGTCACTCCTTTAATGCCGAAAACATCAGGCCAAGAGATTTACATGAAACCTATTTACCGGCATTTAAAAAACTGGTGATAGATGGTGATGTACGTATGGTGATGTGTGCCTACAATCGTTTTGAAGGCGAACCCTGCTGCGGCAACAATCAATTATTAAGAGATATTCTGCGCAATGAGTGGGGATTCGACGGAGTAGTGGTTTCTGATTGCTGGGCAATCAATGATTTTTTCAATAAGGATGCGCATGCCATGTATCCTGATGCAAAAACTGCTTCTACGGATGCTGTGCTGGCAGGTACCGATCTGAATTGCGGAGACAGCTACCCATCTCTGGTAGAAGCAGTTGAACAAGGATTGATTACAGAAGAACAACTGGATATTTCCCTGCGACGGTTGCTGATTGCCCGTTTTGAGCTGGGCGAGATGGATCCGGACGAAGAGGTGGAATGGTCAAAAATTCCTCATTCCGTAGTATCATCCCCGACACATTCCGAGATGGCACTTGAAGCCGCCCGAAAATCCATGACACTGCTGATGAACAAAAACGGAGCCCTTCCACTGAAAAAAGAAGGACTCACAGTTGCAGTAATGGGCCCCAACGCCAATGATTCACTCATGCAGTGGGGCAACTACAATGGAACCCCGGCCACAACAACTACCATTTTACAGGGAATCCGCAATGCCCTGGGAAATGATGACCAGGTAATCTATGAGCAGGGAACCCAATGGGTGGACGATCGCATTTTCAAAAGTGTATTCGACCAGTGCATCAGCGAAAATGGCCAGGGTTTTACGGCACAATATTGGAACAATCCTGATCGAGAAGGAGAGCCGGATGTAGAAACAATCGTAAATACTCCATTCAATTTCCATACCGGTGGAGCTACCGTTTTTGCACCCGGAGTTAACCTGACCGATTTCTCAGCCCGCTACAAAAGTGTGTTCACGCCGGAACAATCGGGCGAGGTGTTCTTCAATTTTTACGTCAATGGCATTATCCGTTTACTGATAGACGGAGAACCTGTATTCGAACACAGGGCAGAGCATGGCGGACGCAAACAGGAATACAAAATGGAGGCCGAGGCAGGCAAATCCTACGAAATTGAGCTGGAATATGCCCACTTTATGTCCGAAGCTGAACTGGTCTTTAATATGGGCTACATGGCTAAAGTAGACATTCCGTCTTCCGTGGCCAAAGTGGCTGATGCGGATGTGGTTGTTTTTGCCAGTGGTATCTCGCCTTTTCTCGAAGGAGAAGAGATGGGCGTAGATCTTCCGGGCTTCAAGGGAGGTGATCGCACAGATATCGCCCTGCCTGCGATTCAGAAAGAGATGCTCAAAGCATTACACAAAGCCGGAAAAGAAATAATCCTGGTCAACTGTTCCGGCTCTGCCATTGGATTTGAGGAGGCTACAGATTACTCCTCAGCCATTTTGCAGGCATGGTATCCTGGTCAGGCCGGCGGACAAGCCGTTGCCGAGGTTTTGTTTGGTGACTACAATCCTGCTGGTCGATTACCGGTAACTTTTTACAAAAGCGTAGATCAGCTCCCCGATTTCCAGGATTACAACATGACCAACCGTACTTACCGCTATTTCGAGGGAGAGCCCTTGTATCCGTTTGGTTATGGCTTGAGCTATACAACCTTCAGCTATGATCAACCTGAATTAAGCCAAACATCTATCTCAACAGAGGAAGAAGCCTCTTTAAAGGTTTCCGTTGCCAATACCGGTGATTATGATGGAGAAGAAGTGGTTCAGCTTTACCTTCAGAAACCCGATGACACTGAAGGACCATCATTAACCTTGCGCGGCTTTCAGCGGGTATTTATTCCTAAAGGAGAAACTGTGGAGGTGGAATTTCAACTTACTGAAGAAGTTCTGGAATGGTGGAATGCCGATGCTCAGCGCATGACTCCCCTGGCCGGCGATTATCGTCTGTTGGTTGGCGGCTCTTCGCGTATGCAGGATTTACAAGAAGTTGCACTCACGGTAGTTCAGTAAATCACTGACTTTCTTAAATATTCAGCCATCTGCATTCCGTGCAGGTGGCTTTTTTTTATTCTCTAAATTCTAAAACCATTTCTATAAAATAATTGTTAGTTTTAAGTCAATCAACCACATAAGGCATATAAAAAATGGAGATTCTTCACCCTTCCTTTTCCTTAAAACAAACAGGATGAAAACCTGGAAGCAAGAGCCCTTGGAGGTTGCCCTAGGGTTTAGTTAACCCGCGGGGTTGTCAAAAAAGCACAATTTTGATGTCATTCTGAGCTTGTCGAAGAATCTGTTCGTTCGAAAGACAGATATTTAGACTAAGCTCAACATGACACTTTTTTAGTGCTTTGCACTTCTTGGACAGCCTCAGGTATTTCAATTTAAGTACCGTTCAAATTAAATCCAACACCATGCGAAACAAAAAACCATCCAAAGACACTGATCGCAGAACATTCCTAAAAAATATTGGGATGCTAAGTGCTGCAGGATTTTTAGGTACCGGAATTTTAAATACTGCATGTGGGACCAACACATCCGGCAACACAAATAATAAAGTCCCCGGCATTGCACTGGTTGGATTGGGTGGATATGCCACCGGGCAACTGGCACCTGCTCTTCAGGAAACAAAACACTGCAAACTTACCGGAATTGTTACCGTAACTCCTGCAAAAGAGAAGGAATGGATGAAAAAATACAACATCCCCAGAGAGAATGTGTATAATTATGACAATTTCGACAGCATAGCCGACAATAAGGACATCGACATCATCTATATTGTGCTTCCCAACAGCATGCATGCCGAATATTCTATCCGTGCCGCCAAAGCCGGGAAACATGTGATCTGCGAAAAGCCGATGACCACAACCGTAGAAGATGCCCAAGCCATCATCCGGGCCTGTAACGAAAACAATGTCAAACTATCTGTGGGTTACCGGCTTCACTTCGAACCTCATCATTTGCGGGCAATGGAACTGGGGCAGACAGAAGAAATGGGCAAAGTGCTCAACACCGATGCCGCATTTAGCTTTGTTCTCAACAATAAGAGCTGGAGGCTGGACAAGGAAATGGCAGGTGGCGGCCCACTAATGGATATAGGCATTTACACCATTCAGGGTGCCTGTTACACCAAAGGGCAATGGCCGGTGGAAGTGGAAGCCCGGTATGGTGAGGTAACCAAACCAGAACTCTTCGATTCGGTGGAGCAGTCCATCTCTTTTACACTTAAGTTTCCTGATGGCACCACTTCCAAACACAATACGAGTTATGCGGACAACGCAAATTACCTGAAGACAACAGCCGAAAACGGGTGGTGGGAGCTAAACCCGGCATATAGTTATGGTCACCTCAGGGGAAAAACCAGCAATGGACAGATGGACCTTCCCAATGTTAACCAGCAGGCGCGACAGATGGATGCCTTTGCCCTCAGCATTATCAGGGATACCCCCATCCTTGCAACGGGTGATATGGGATTAAGAGATATGATGATAATGGAGGCCATTTATCAATCTGCTGATACGGGAAAACCGGTGCCACTTCACCTGAACGGACTGGACATACCCCAATTCAGGCTCCATAAGGAGGTGAATGCATTAATTTAATCACCGTTTAAATTTCAACTCTCTCTCCACTGCTTCAATCATGCTACCGGCGATGTCTTTGTTGGAAGCCCCTTCGATCCCCTGTAACCCTAGGGAAGAATTGACTTCCAGTAGCATGGGGCCATTTTTGCCTCGGATAATATCAACTCCCGCCACCTTCAGATGCAGGGTTTTGGCAGCTAAAAGTGCCATACGTCGCTCCTCTTGCGTTATTTTAGTGAGGGATGCCACCCCACCCATGTGAATGTTGGCACGGAATTCACCAGGCGCGGCAGTCCTCATAATGCTGGCCACCACTTTACCATTCACTACAAAACAACGAATATCTTTCCCCCCGGCCTCTTTTACAAACTCCTGAACCAGGATATTGGCCCGTAAACTTTTAAAGGCATTGATGAGACTCTCGGCAGCCTTCTTGGTTTCGGCCAGCACCACCCCTTTGCCCTGTGTTCCTTCCAACAGTTTAACGATAAGCGGGGCACCACCCACCATTCTGATCAGCTCATTGGTATCAAGCGGTGAATTGGCAAATCCCGTGGTGGGGATAGTTAATCCATTGTTGATCAGCAACTGCAGAGAGTAAAGTTTATCTCTGGACTGTGTAATTGCCCTTGCGGAGTTTAGCGTATAAACGCCCATGGCCTCAAAATGCCTTGTCAGGGCGCAACCATAAAATGTAGCACTGGGCCTGATGCGGGGAATAATAGCATCAAAATCATTAAGGATACGTCCGCCACGGTAGTGCATTTCCGGATTACGTCCATCAAGTTTAATGTAACAGTCCTTAATATTCAAAAACTCCATTTCATGTCCCCGCTCCTGTCCTGCCTCCATGATACGTTTATTGCTGTAAAGAGAAGGATCACTGGCCAAAAGACCTATTTTTAAGCCGGTTGGACGGGCAACATGTGAATTGTAAAAACCATCCAGCATTTGGGGAGTCATTTCCCCAAGCAGGAAAGAGGCTTCAGGGTCAACGACAATCCTTCCAGCCATCGCCTGCCTTCCCAGAAGCATCCTGTACCCCATAGAATCCCGGTTGGTCAGCGTAATTTCTATCGTCCACGCTTCATCAGCAACAGCCAAAACGGATTCTATCACAAACCGGGTCTCACTGACACCACTGGAACTTTTCACCCTTCTTTTACCCAACACCGGAGCTTCGCAATTTATGGTCGTCCGGCCGTCATCCTGCAACGGGTGTACGTCAAAGCTAATCCAGGATTCTCCGTTTTTGGTAAATGGAGTAATATTTACGGCATGCAAAGCCGACGTTCTTGCTCCTGAGTCAATTCGGGCCTTGATGGCTGGAATATTCAATTGAGGCAGATTGCACCACTCCTCACTACCAACTATTATTTTATTCAGGTTCATTCGTTTATATTCATAAATATGTTTTTGTACCTCTAAACTTCGTTGTTAGAATTAATCCACCGAAAATTAGTTGTTTTCACACTGGAATCCGCACCTCAACAAACAAAACTTTCTGAAAAAATGTTTTTAACCTAACCTATACATAAAATTTCCCTGGGGCAACGCCCCAGGCTATTGCTTAAAGACCTTCGGCCTTTTAAAAACACAACATCATTATGTATTCCTTTAAACGGATAAACCCTCGCTTTTTGGAGGCCTGAATGTTAACACGCGCCACAACAATGGTCTATCCTTACTTTTCATACAAGTTACTTTGGTAAAAGAGCCAATGAATAAAAAACAATAGAAACTTATCTTATCCCCAAAAAATACTTTCACAATTCAAAATTCTTAGTTAACTTTAAATTGCTTTATTACCGACACTTAACTTCATCTTATGAATTATCAATATCAGCTATTCAAACATCAAAAAATACAATCGACCGTCAATAAGACGGTGGTATTTTACAGATGGTTCGAAGATTGAAATGGAGCGTTTTTGACCAGAGCCAATTAGACTCTTTAAAACCCAAAACTTATGGACCTGCTTCAATTACTCCCCGACAACCTTCCTTTCCGGAATATTGCACTCAAAGATGCTCCGCTGACAGTATATGACCAATTGAAGTTGAGTGAATCTTCAACAGCGAAGCTGCCTGCCCTTGGAAGTGAAATAATATTCCAACTTGACCAGGATGCAGGTTTTTCTCTTAAGGTATTAAACCATCCAGAGGATCTGCAAGAAACATCCATGTCAGATTATTTTGAAGAGGATGAAGCTGCTGCTTTTTTTGCAAATCATTCCCTCCTCTCCTACAACCTTTGGGGGAAACTTCAAAGTGAAGGCAACTTGCAGGGCGGGGATATAGGAGGACTTAACATTTCCGCCGGTCAAACAGCAGAAATATCCAAAATCACCCCCCACCCCAACAATATTTCCATAAACCAGGCACTGATTAAAGATCTTCACCACTTCACCGCTCTTTTTTCCGGTTCGGAACAAGCCTCACTACTGAATTCTCTCAAACCACATGCAACAGTGGCTTACGCCTTTACCGGCAATCTGGATTTTGAAATATCCGTTAATCTGGTAAAAATACTATCGGTAGCCTTTGCGCCTGTCTTTTCATTAACACCCGGCCCCAAAGTCCCCCTTTCAATCGACTCATCCATCCAAATAGGTTTTGACGCAGTCAAAAACGACTCCTTTCGAGTTCAAATTGGCAAACAAACAGACGGCAAATTCAAACTTTTGCTCCAAAAAGATAATCTAAAGGACAAAACATTTAGCATTTCGGCCGGACTGAACATCAGCATTCGTGAAAAAGATGCAGAAATCATAACACGAATCATAGATGATTATTTGGAAAAATATCTGGGTAAACCATTAAATGAAATAGAAAGTATTCTGGAACAGGCCGAAGAGATCAGGGCAAACAGCTTTTTAGTGAGTCTTGCTGATAAAATTGCTTTCAATGGCACAGGAGTGCAGCAACTCAGAGAACAATTCAATATTTACAAAAATAAGATTTACGAAGCCAGAAAAAAGGTACAGGAAACAATAACTGCTAGCTTACAAGCCGGAATAGAATACAAGTACCGAAAAGCCAAAAATCAAAGCATCCTGCTTGAAGCAACCCTTTCAAAAGATTTTCTGATTCAGCAAACAGGTAACATCCTCAAACTGAACATCGCTCAACTCATCTCTGAAGCCCGCAAAAATTCACCGGGCATAGAGGTACAAAACTATCTGCTGGAGAAAAATCTGACCGTTGAAGAGCACTTCTCATTTGGGGTCTCTCTGGGAAATATGGCGCTAAAATCTGCCTCGAAGAAAATTTTTGTTTACGACGAAAAGCTTGCAGGACTGGAAAATGAACGAGATATTCAAATGGCTTTTCTGGATGAAAGAAAAGTTACTGTTTGGGGAGAAGAAGCTACTGTAAGAGCATCTCTTGATACCGAAACACCTACTCCAAAACCCTCCCTTACTTACAATGAAGTTGATTGCAACTTTACCCTGACTGCCGAAAAAAGTGACCGTAGAATCCGGCCATGGGACAAAAAAGATCTTCAGCGATTTCTGCAGACAGCCCTTATCTGGAATATCTTTGAAGAAGAGGAATCAGAAGATTTTTTTACATTCATCTGGGAAAACCTTCTAAAAAACAGAGACGTGGAATATGAATGTAAGCTCCACATTCCTCACAACATTTTCCGACAAACCATTGAATCTCTTTCTAAAAATGCTTCGGTTGAGGCCATCAGTGAGGCAATAGCTGCCTCCATTCTGCCCAATAAGTCAGACCAAAGAAGCTTGCTCATTTCAGCGCGAAAAGAATTCTACACACCACTGATTTTAAACTCTTTTGAGGGGAAAGACCTTCTTGCCGGTCTCAATCAGCCTCTCTTTACCAGAAAATATCCGCAATGGAGACAATACGAAATAACGCAGATCAACAATCAGGATTTTTCTGGCACCGACAGCTTTATGGGTATTTCCAACAACCGGACATTCAAACATTTTCAGAAATTGATTTCTGCAATTAATTTACTAAACCATCATATTCAAATCAATAAAGTTGTTGAAGCAAATCTTGAAGGGTCGGTGCTAAAGTTCTTTTTTGAAGCTTTCCATGCAATTGTGAAGGACCCGTCAGGTTTCGCCCAGCGATGGATGGGATATTATCTGCTGACAAGTATTGCCAAAGAATATCCGGAATTCACAACTGCTGTTGTAAATACATTAACCATACAATATCCCGACCAGAACAATAAAAAAACAGCCATTCTGATTGGAGGAAAATAAAATCAAACCACTCAAAAACAAAAATTATGATTGACAATCCGGCTCTTGATATCGCCATCGGCCTGGCTTTTACTTATGGTATTTACAGCCTTATCGCCACTGTAGCCACCGAAATTATTTCCACCTTCCTAAAATTGCGGGGGAAAAATCTTAAAACCACAATAATAAGAATGCTGGACAACGGCTCAGACAAGAAGCAGGTCTCCAAAGAACCGAAAACCTCAGCAAACGGAAAGCTGGATAATGACCTTAGTCAAAAATTTCTTAATCAGCCGGAGATCCGCTTTCTGGGCCGAATCTCCCGCAGCGGAAAAGAACGTTGTCCATCCTACATAAAACCGGCAACATTTGCCAGAGCACTGCTGAACACCATTGATTATCCCTGGTCGGAAAATACCGATCTCTCTACCTTGAAGGAGAAACTAACTCCGGACAACCCCACGCACAAACTCATCATCAATATGCTTGATGAAGCCAATGGCGACATTGCAAAGTTTAAAGATTTATCTGCCCAGTGGTTCAGTGACACCATGGACAGAGCCAGCGGATGGTACAAAAGAAAGACACAGATGATTACCCTTATTGCAGCAGCCATCATCGTTTTCCCGTTAAACCTGAACACCATAGAAATAAGTCGCAAACTCAGTTCTGATAAAGTAGCCAGAATGGAAATGGTAGAAGCTGCAGGTACCTACATTCAAACCTACAGCCTTGTAAACAGAACCAACCAGGACAATCTTGCAAAACTCGACAGTCTGAATGACCAAATGCAAATCCTGCTGGCCGAAGCCGGAAAAACAGAGTCAATTTTGAATATGGATATTCAACCAAAAACACCATCTGATTGGTTTGTCTATATCTTCGGTTGTTTACTGACAGTCATCGCCCTTTCCCTGGGAGCTCCCTTTTGGTTCGATCTGCTCAGCCGGTTTATTAAATTACGAAATACCGGTGTTCCGGAAAAATCAGAAACAAAGAATAACCGGCAAGTTCGAAAGGTTTCGGTAAAAATTTAACCGCTGCATATCAGCTTAGTAGTGCCTTCCTAAAATAGTATTTTTTGATCGCACTACTATGCCCATAATTTATACAAACCAATATTGAGAGGAGGGTGATGACACCTCTAAACCCAGGGCGTTGGCCTGGGCTATTGCTCTCAGGCTTGCAGCCTGTTTACACCTTACCTGTCTTATGTATAAGGTAGGTTAAATATTTCGCCAAAAAAGAAAGGCACTTCTAATAATCATAAAACAATACGACACCTTCAGCGTCGGCATTTCGTATTTTACAAACAAAAAAGGCTGTCTCAAACAAATCATTGAGACAGCCTTTAATATCTGATAGGTACTCTTTATTTCTCTTCTTCCGTCAACAGATGCTCTTCCAGGAATTTCTCCATGGCACCATAAAAGTCAAAGCGGTTTTCTTCGTTTCGGAAACCATGGCCCTCATTGTCTTTCACCATGTATTGTACTTCTACACCCCGTTCTTTTAATGCTTCCACCATCTGATCCGACTCATCTTTGTTTACTCTGGGATCATTAGCTCCCTGAGCAATAAAGAGTGGTGCCTGGATTTTATCAGCATGAAATACCGGTGAAGTCTGACGCAATTGAACACTGTCTTTTTCGGGGTGTCCAACCATTTCGTGCATCATGTCCAAGAGTGGCTCCCAGTAGGGAGGGATGGTATTCAGGAAAGTAAAGAGATTGGAAACACCAACATAATCCACTCCTGCAGCATACAATTCGGGTGTGAAGGTCATTCCGGCAAGAGTCGCGTATCCGCCATAACTACCACCATAAATGGCAACACGGTCAGGATCAGCAATACCCTTTTCTATCAACCAGTTCACACCATCTGTAATATCATCCTGCATAGAGAGGCCCCATTGTTTAAAAGAAGATTCCCAAAATTTCTTTCCATAACCTACCGAACCACGGAAATTCATTTGCAACACCGCAAAACCACGATTGGCCAAAAATTGAATTTCAGGGTTGAAGCCCCAGCTATCACGCGCCCATGGTCCTCCGTGAGGATTCACTACTACCGGAAGATCTTTGGCTTTTTCCATGGTATAACCTTTTGGTAAAGTCAGATAACCATGAATTGTTAATCCATCACGTGACTGATACTTTATGGGCAGTGTCTTGGCCATAATATTTTCATCCAGCCACGGGCTCACATCAGATATCTTTTTAAGCTCATCGGTAGTGGAATCATAGAAATAATAAGCACCCATTGATCGATCGCTGTAAGTACGAACCATTACTTTTTCTTCCTCACGGTCAGTTCCTACAATGCCAATCTCATAGTCACCCAGTTCCTGCTCAAGGCGATTAAACAACTTCCGGGTCTCCTCATCAAAGAAGTGACGTTCACGCTTCCATGAGGTGTAAGAGGCAGTGGTCAACACCTTTCTCTTACGAGAATAACTGAGTCCCGAAACATCGTACTCGTCATTCTCATAAAGTACTTCCTCTACCTCACCTGTCTTTGGATTAAATATTACAGGCACTTCCTTATCCCTATCCAGATTGGAAACCGCATACAACTTCTCATTATCGAAAGTAAAGAAATAAGGATTCAGGGTGTTTTTAAAGTTGGTTTTCAGTACCACTTCAAAAGCATCCTCCTCTGTATCCCGGAAAAGAATCGTTGAATTAACACCATCTTCAATGCCTATAGCTGCGCGAAGTTTACCATCATGGTCAGTTACCCAACCCTGGATATTTCCAGGATTCTCAGCCAGAATGGTAAGCTCACCGGTTACAATATTCAGTCTGTAAGGATCAAAAACACGGGCATCCCGTTGATTGAGGCCAACAATCACCTCATTTTCAATGTCACGAAGTTCATCAATTAAGCGGGTCCGGACACCATCAAACTGTGTGAGTGCCTTCATATCTGCCCCATCACGATTCACAGCGTGCAGAGAGTAATTTTCATCCCCGCCGGTATCTTTCAGAAAGAGAATACGGTTATCGTTGGCCCACATATAACCGGCCACGTCACGTGCAGTTTCAGAAGTCACACGAACAGCAGAATCGCCATCCAACTCCTGAACAAAAATATTCATGCGATCCTCAAATGGAGCCATGTAAGAAAGATAAGTCCCATCCGGAGATATCTGATAAGCTGTTTTATCAGGGTTCTTAAAAAAATCCTCCATTGGTATCTTCGGGGCTTTTTCGATGGTGCCACCGCAACCGGTCATTGTTAATCCTGCCATAAAAGCAACAATAATTAAAGATTTAAAATTCTTCATAAACGTAAAGGTTAAATGGGTAAACAAAATCAGCCCGCTTTATTTCCAGGTTTTCCTAACAGAGTGTTCAAATATCAAGAAATACAAGTAACCTCAATCAAACTTGATGAGGATGCTGGTATTTTACAGATATTTGGTCATTTGAACAGATAGTTTGTGAATAAAACAGGTTAATAAATATCAACCAATAAAATTAACAAAATCCAATTGATATTTACTATATTAGACCATCAAATTAATTAATCATAAATTTAAAAGTGTTGCTTATGTTTACTTCAGGAGAAAAACCAGGAAATGGAACCTACAAATGTCAAAAATGCGGCAAAGAAATTACTCTTGAAAACGATTCGCAGGAGCTGCCGGTTTGCCCGGTTTGCGGACATGAGAAATGGGACAAGATAGGTTAGTCAACCAAACAATTCAGAAAAACAATCCTGCATTCCTTATTCTTAAAGTAGTGCAGGTTTTTTTTCGAAAATTCAGGACTTGCCTGAGTCACAACTGACACAGAAAGCAATTAAAATTTAAGCGACTACTCATCGTACCGGTAACCAGAAGTGGAAGAAAGACCCTTTGCCCGGTTCCGATTCCACACCTATTTTTCCTCCCATCATCTCCACCAGTCGCTGCGAAATAGAAAGTCCCAACCCTGTTCCTTTGGGATTTTCGCTGTCATCTTGAGAAACCTGAAAAAAGCGGTAAAAAATACGCTCGTAATCGGCATTGGAAATACCGATACCCGTGTCCTTCACAAAAAAACACATCTGGCCTTCCTTCAGATAAACCCCGAATTTCACTTCTCCGTCGTGGGTGAACTTTAATGCATTATTAATAAGATTGATAAGCACCTGTTTCACTTTCATTTCATCACATTCAAATGAATGACATGCCGGATGATCCTCCACTTCATAAGATAACTGATTACGGGTATCTGAAGCAAACGGAACAAAAAAACGACGAATTTCTTCAAATGTTGACATCAGATCAACCCGTGAAAATAAAACCGGCATCTGGCCCGTTTCTATTTTTGAGATTGCCAGTACATCATTGATGATATGCAACAATTGTTGCCCGCTGCTAATGATGATATCCAGATAAGTATCCCGGCTGTCCACGTTTAAATCAGGGTCTTTAAGCAATTCTGCAAATCCAAGAACACCATTCATTGGCGTTCGGATTTCGTGACTCATATTGGCCAGAAAAGCAGACTTTAAACGATCACTCTCCTCTGCTTTTTCTTTGGCCTCTATCAATTCCCGATTGATTCCTCTCAGATTCTCTTCTGCCTTACGTCGTTCTCTGAGATCACGAATAACCGCAAGGTAATTTTCAATACTGGTACGTTTAGAATTCATCTCAATTGGGATGGGTTCACCGGTTTTACTAATAATTTCTCTTTCAACAATAACCGATTGTCCCAGATCCAACAAATCAAATCGTAAAGGATTCTCTTTTAACTCCTCAGGATCAAACAAAATGCTTATGTGATGATGAAGAATATCGTGTGCTCCAAAACCAGTCATATTCAGAAAACTACCGTTCACATCCACAATATACCCCCGGGCATCACCAATTAGGATTCCATCGGCAGCATTTTCAACCACCGACCGATATTTATTTTCGCTCTCCAATAATTTTTGTTCAGCAGTTTTTCGGGCAGTTATATCAACGACTGTGGACACTCTGAAAGTTCTATTCTCGTATTCAAAAGTACGTCCCCTGATCTCGGCACTGAAAAGTGTACCGTCTTTTCGAAGTCCTATGGCTTCATATGCCTCCGAATCCCTGCTCTCTATCTTCTTTCGGATTATATCCCGGTGTTCGGGAATAAAAACAGAAGAAGCAGCTTTTCCGATTATTTCCTGATAGGAATACCCAAACATCTCACATCCACTGTGATTGGCCTCAATGCAAAAACCGTTTTCGAGAATAAAAATCCCTTCGTAGGCGGCTTCAGCCAGAATTCTGAATCTATGATCCATAGACCAAAAGGAACTCTTTGAGTTTTCATCGATAAAATAGCCAAGCTTTTCTTCAAGGTATTTTACGCGAACCTCAAGTTCCCTGTTGGAAAGATATTCTGTCATCGTCAAAAAAAAGTAGTTGTCTGAAAAATATAGAAAGATTACTCCTCCGTATAATGGTCAAGAAAAAAGAAGCATCCCCAATGGAAATATACGTATTTTTCGTGACGATGAACAGATTCGGCTGATTTTAACCTGTAAAATCAAAAACTTAAAACTTTCCAATCCTCCTTCAGATACCCTGTTAATGGTTCTCCCATCGGAACAACTTCTATTCCCAATTGCTCAAGATCTTCAGCCACTCCATACTCTCCGGCACAAACACTGCAAGCCTGAACTTTTATCCCGGATTTCATAAGACCTTTGACTTTTTCCTGAAGCCCGGCATCTTCGGCCAGCAATTTGGTGGATGGCCCCCACACAATCAGCACAACATCAGTGAACCAACCTTTCATTTTGGCACCCTGCGTGTACATTAGAACAACTTTTTCAGCTACATCTTTGTCTCTGCTTGACCAGATTACAGCTAGTTTTTCTGAGTTTTTCATGAACAATTTATTTTAAATTCAAAACTTAACAATACTACTAAACATCTAAATTTATTCATTTGTTCTTAAGACATCCCAAAACTGAGAATCATTCGTATAGATTTTTTTTATTATGCTCGAATGGAACTCACAATCCTTTTATACATATACTTTCCCCGACGTATCGGGGCAGGAAGTGGCAAATTTCTTACCAAACAAAGCGGCATGGCCGTGGAAGGAATTAAACTTCCATGCTCATTACATTTCGCATAAATGGAATATTCAAACATTGCTATTACACTTAATTGCTTTCACAGATTTATTTCTTTTCACAACAAAACAAAGAACCTTATTCTTTTGAAAAAACAGTATGTAGTTTCTGTCCATAAAGTACCACTTGCGTCGTTACGCTTGCCGCCAAAATACTCATTTACGATTAGTAAACTCCGTTTTTGGCGACTTGCGCCACCCATCGGTCGCCAAAGGCTTGCCGACGGCACGGCGCTAAAGCTTTAGGTGGCACGCGGTCGCAAGCCTAGCAATTGGCACTTTTTGACCAGAAACAGGACTAAAAACAAATTTTGCTTAGTTTATGAGCAGACTCTATGTATATTTGTAGTGTTACGATTTTTTAATTTCGTGTCACTTTTTTTTCATAAAAGCTCAATAAATAAATTGATAATGCATTCTTTTTTCTATGCCACCTGCTTCTTCTCAAGGCAGAAGAAACATTCTGTAATCATTTTAATATTTTCCTTGTTGTTAAGTTCATCCGCATATTCCCAAACAATATTCGGTAAGGTAACGGATCAGAGGACATCAGAACCTCTTGTGGGGGCAGTACTGCAGTTATTGCCACAGAAAACAGGAACCATTACCTCCGAAAGAGGGCACTTTAGCTTTGAAAATCTTAAGCCCGGGGAATACACTCTTCAATGCTCTTATATGGGATATCAAACTGTGGAAAAACATATCACTCTGGCCAACAAAGAAGAAAAGATAAATTTTGAATTACCACGAAGCATCAGACAGATTGATGAAATTACAGTGCAGGGAAACATCACCGGTCCTGTAAAACAAACCGGCGACGTGTTGTTTACCGGAACAGCCATTACCCAAAAAGGCATCAAAGCAATGGGAGTCGGAGCCAATAACAGCGTGTACCTGTCATTGGATATTATTCCCGGCATTGCAGTTGAAACCAATGATCCATACGGACTATCCGAAAAAACTGTCAGAATCAGAGGCGTAAAAAGTAATTTCAGTGGAATGACCATTGAAGGTTTTCCAAACTATGGAATCATGCCAATAGGAGCACGTGACGACATTTACGACATGGAAAACATGGAAAGTATTTCAATTTACAAAGGTGCCACCCCGGCCGATTTGGGAACAGCAACCGGCAGCAAAGGCGGAGTCATTGAATTAAAATATGAGCGACCAGCTGATTCTTTAAAATTCAAGATCAAACAATTAGCCGGCAACAAGTCCTATTTGCGCTCTTTTGCCCGGATTGACTTAGGTAGGCTGACAGAAGTCACTTCAGCCTTTGTGTCCATTTCGCGTTCAGGTTCCGACAAGTGGAAAGGCAACGGAGAACTGGGCCCCCGATACAATACAACACTTGGAATCGAACAGAAATTTGGAGCATCTACGAACCTTAACCTTTTTGCCAATTACAATACCATTGACAGACACCATTTCAGAAAACTGAATTTTGAGCAGGCATCGGACATTGAGAATACTTACATGATAAGCTACAATACAGGGTTAAAAAATAATCCTGCAGAAGATCAATTCTATTTCGATTTCAATCGGGGAACTTATACCAATCAGGATGTAATGGTTCTTCTCTCCCATTCGCTCTCCCCGGCTACACATTTGCTCTTAAGAACCTATTACTCCAACGAAGATGCGCTCTACAAAGAGACATTAATACGCGGCCCCGGTTATTTTCTATTAGACCGGAAAAGGGATACAGAACGAACAGGGGTCATTCCTGAAATAGAAAGCTCATTTTGGAAATTTGAATACACTTTGGGATATTGGTTTGAATCTGCCTCCAACAGTGCCAATGTTTACAATAACAGAATTACTTCAGATGGTGTTATTCCTGCAGGATATGGATTTTTCACGATTACCGAAGACAACAGCCAAATACATAGTCCTTATGCAAAAATAGCATGGTCAACAGGTCGATTCAAGCTACAGGGAGGAATTAAGTATTTCAGTTATACTGAACCGGCTGCACAGCGCTTTACATCTGAGACTCCGGAACGTTTGTCAGCAGAACCCAATCCTAATCTTTATACAGAAACAATGACCTATCAGGCGTTACTCCCTTCCTTCGGAATAGGATACAAAATCAACACGCATCTGAACATCTACCTAAACTATGGCAAAAACTATATGCGCCCCTATATGTACAGTCCCATCATCAGCCTGTACACTAATAACATGGAAACATTCAACCAACAAAACATGACACTTCAGGACATCTTTGATGAATGGAAAATGGAAACCTCCGATAACATTGATTTAGGCATCCGTTTCTCCTCTGATTATTTTTCATTGTCGTCTTCACTCTTTTGGGCAAAACACAAGAACGTATTGGCATCAACATTCAACCCTGCTGTACAACTCGATTATTTTCAAAACTCAGGAATGCTAACCGGTTATGGAATAGACCTTGAATTGTATGTGAAGCCAATGAAGTCTGTTCTGATATTCCTGAACCCTGCATGGAACTCGATGAGTTATGATGAAAACCTTGAGCAAGGCAACGAAACAATAAGAACAAAAGGAAATCAAATACCGGCGACACCCATATTTAGCATAAAATCAGGCATCACCCAAACCACTGGAAGACTCAATACTTCTTTATTTGTTAAACACACCGGAACCCGCTTCGGGAATGCTACCAACACAGAAAAGATAGCCGCTTATGCCATTAGTGATTTCAGGGCTGATTATGCCATTGGAAACATCTTAAAACACATAGATCTGAAAGTTAACCTGGAAGTTTCCAATATTCTAAATCAAAAATATGTGGGAGCCATTGATGTTTCGGATGATACCCGTGGCGGGAGTGCCTCCTACTTCGCCGGTACACCACGCAGCATTGTGGCAGGAGTGGAATTGGAATTCTGATAAACAAAAAGAGCGAATAAGTGTTTAGATAGTGCCCGTCTATAAAGTCGGGAAAGTTTGTAAAAAGTCATGTGTCTGGTCAGAAAGTGCCAGTTGCAAGGCTTGCGAAGCCGCCAAAAACGGAGTTTACTTGGGTAAATGAGTATTTTGGCGGCAAGCGTAACGACGCAAATGGTACTTTATGGACAGACACTAGATAATAGCTTTCTGACAAACACTGACGAACAACATTTCCACTTCTAAAACCTAAATCGTCATGCTCGAAAAAAAACACATTACTTTTACCGGGATTTTTACAGCTGTTGCTGTTTTATTGTGGATATTTCTTTCCTCCACAACCTCTACCGGATGTGCATCTCCATCCACTCAACAGGAAAACAGTCAGCCCCGACCAGCTGCTGAGTTGTATGAAAATTACTGTGCCAGTTGCCATGGTATGTACATGGAGCGATTTGCAGGAGCAGACAGACAAGCTATGTTTGCCATGCCTCAAAACGAAATGGAACGCATTATACGCGAAGGGGAATATGAGACTGGGATGCCTGCCTTTGGTGATGTTTTCTCTGACGAGGAGACAAAGGCCGTTGCCGAATATATTCTTACCGATATTAAAGAAGAGGCAAATGCTCATGAATATCGTCCCGGATTTCCCAAAATTGTCCAAAGCGATGCACTATCGTTCCGGATTGACACTGTTGCATCTGGCTTAGGTATTCCCTGGGGAATGACATGGCTACCCAACGGAGAATTATTGGTTACAGAAAGAGGCGGTCAACTCTTTCGCTTCAAGGACAAGACATTTCAGGGACTGATAGAAGACGTGCCGGAGATATATGCCAACGGGCAGGGAGGGTTGCTTGACATTACCCTGCACCCTGATTACGAAGAAAACGGATGGATTTACATTGCCTACTCCAAACCGGAAGGTAAAGGCGGCAACACAGCCATTATGAGAGCGCGATTATATGGCAACCGCCTCATCGACAAGGAGGAGATCTTCAAGGCACAGCCCAACACCCGCAGTGGTGTACACTTTGGTTGCCAGCTGGCCTTTGACAAGGACAACTATCTGTTTTTCTCTGTCGGGGAGCGTGGAAATCCGCCAAATGCACAGGATTTAACCAACCATTGCGGAAAAATTCACCGCATCCATGACGATGGAAATATTCCGGAGGATAATCCTTTTGTGGACACCAAAGATGCCATGCCCAGCATCTGGTCATACGGGCACCGAAACCCTCAAGGACTTGCATTTCATCCCGAAACAGGCCTTTTGTGGGAAACAGAACATGGTCCCAAAGGTGGGGATGAAATCAACATCATTCAAAAAGGGAAGAATTACGGATGGCCGGAAATCACCTATGGCATCAACTACGATGGCACCATTATCACCGAAGACACTGTTAAGGCAGGCATGCAACAACCCGTAATGCAATGGACTCCTTCCATCGCACCTTGTGGAATGGCCTTTGCTGATGCTGAAACATATCCGCAATGGGCCAACGATATATTCTCCGGTTCTTTAAGTTTCAGATACGTAGTGCGAACCTCACTCAACGATCAGGAAGCCGTTAAGGATGAAATTCTGCTTAGAGAAGCAGGCAGAGTGCGCTCCATAGAAACCGGTCCGGATGGATACCTTTACATTGGGGTGGAAAATCCGGGATATGTATTCAGCCTGATACCTGTTGAATGATTTTTGCCCCTTAAACAACACGAAGGGAGGACTTGATAAAGATTAGCGAAGAAGAATTAAGAGCTGATTGAAATCTCTTAAACAGGACAACAACACTTAATGAATCAATATCTCAAAACTTTTTTCATGCTCGTACTGCTGGCTTATTCTGCCAGTAGTTACGGGCAGTTTTTTGGTCGGATAGTTGATGCTCAGACCGGACAGCCTGTTGAGGGAGCAAAACTGCTAAAAGATAAATCAACATTAGCGGTCAGTTCTCACTCCGGGCACTTTTCTTTTTCGGGTGATGCATCTATGCAGGTTACCGTAAGCCATCCCGATTACAAAACCATGCAAGAATCAATAGAGCCTGACAGAGAACTGTTTTTTTTGCTTATCCCGTCAGAACTAAAAATTGATGAGATCACCATTTCAGCCCCACTGCTCAATTACCGTAACAAAGAGGTACCAGCCGGTTTTTCTCTTATTACTGCTGATTCCATTCACCCCAGCCTTTCTGCCATCGAAGTACTGGAACGATCACCGGGGATAGTCATGCAAAAAGGAGCCTTAAACACAGGACGTGTCATGATTCGGGGAATTGGCAGCCGATCACCTTATGCCACCACAAGAGTCAGAGCCTACCTGGATGACATCCCCCTGACCTCAGGGGATGGTAATACCACCATTGAAGACCTGGAAATGCAAAACATTGCACGTACAGAAATTGTCAGAGGCCCTTCCTCTGCTCTTTACGGCAGCGGGCTGGGGGGTGTTATCATTTTTCATCCCGATCACACACAATCACATCCCCTCACCACAGAGGCATTGATGCAATACGGCCCGTTTGGTCAAACAAAAACGCTTCTGAATGCCGGTTTTCGCCACAACAAATCCGTTGTAAAAACCAATGTTGCTCATACACAAACAGACGGTTTTCGCCAAAACAGCAACTATGAAAGATGGAACGGTCAACTACTCTTTCGCCATCATTTCGGGAATCATGCTTTGTTCTTTCTGTCCAACTACACTCATTTGAATGCACAAATCCCCAGTTCTCTCGATGAACCCACTTATCAGAAAACGCCAGACAAGGCAGCAACAAACTGGCTGGCTGTGAAAGGATCTGAGCAATACGACAAATGGTTGAGCGGAGTGACCCTGAAATCAGATCTTACAAACAAAATCACCAACAAAGCCGCTCTTTTTCTGAATCACATCAATGCCTTTGAAAGCAGACCATTCAACATTCTGGATGATCAGATGCTCACTTATGGGTTGCGAAATGAACTCTCCATAAATCTTAGCATGTTAAACATTATCGGAGGAGCGGAAATCTTTAATGAGCGTTATGACTGGCAATTGATGGAAACCAATAATGGTGTACCCGGATCAAAGTTCAGCGACAACCATGAAACTCGTTTCTTTGCCAATTTTTTTGCCAAGGGTGATATAGACCTTTCCGAAAAATGGAGACTTTCTGCCGGGGCCAACCTTAATTTCCTGTCATTTGAGCTTGAAGACAACTTCAATGATCAGCAGGATTTATCAGGAAGCTATCAATATGACCCGGTTTTATCTCCCCGGATAGGAATCACCGGAACCATAAATCCTAAGATGACAATGTACGCCTCCGCAGGCCATGGTTTTTCTCCACCAAGTGTTGAGGAAACCTTACTTCCCGAAGGAAACATCAACCCGGATCTGCAACCGGAAGAGGGATGGAATTACGATCTGGGGGTGCGCGGAAACCTCTTCAACAATCATCTTTACTTCGACATTACCGGATATTTTGTAAGTTTAAAAAACCTGCTGGTAACCAAGCGGGAAACGGAAGAGATTTTCTATGGTATCAATGCAGGAACCACCAGCCATTATGGATTGGAATCCGCATTTAAACTAAAAATGTTTAATTCCTCCGGGGTATGGTCAGGATCTTTGAACCTCAACCACACCTGGATGAAAAATCGATTTGAAAATTTTATCGACAACGATGAAGACTATTCAGGAAATCAACTACCGGGAATTCCGGATCAGCATTTACAAACCATCGCCAACCTTGGATTCAAAAACAAAACATTCCTGCAATTTATCTGGCGATACTCGGGAAAGATGTATCTGGATGATGCAAACATAAAAACCTACAGCGGGCATCACATCTTTGACGTTTCCCTTTCAAAACGAATACAAACAGGAGGAAACACCGCTTTAAACATCCAGGGAGGGATCAATAATATATTTGACCGGCATTATGCGGGCATGGTACTGGTCAATGCGCCTTCTTTTGGGAACAATCTGCCCCGATACTATTATCCCGGTGCCCCTGCCAATGGTTATATTCGAATCATTTTCAGGTTTACAAAACAATAGTTCCCTCAAGATATGTCCTGGCACTTCCGGCTATTTCACAACGTTCCCCCAAATATTTACAAACAAGCTCTCCTCCTCTTTTAGACACCTGATGAGCTAAAAATTCCTTTTTCTGAAGTCGTTCTGCCCAGTAGGGAACCAATACCGTATGTGCCGAACCGGTTACAGGGTCTTCCGGGATTCCCAGTTGAGGTGCAAAAAAACGGGAGACAAAGTCAATACCATCGGTACCCGGGGCAGTAATAATGACTCCTTCGGCATCCAACTTTTTAATGACATCAAGGTTGGGAATTGCATTCCGGACAAACTGCTCATCCTCGAAAACAAACAAATAATCAGCACGGCCCTTGAATACAGCCACCGGTTCACGTTCAAAGCAGCCTGAAATCTTTACAATAGATCTCTGCTCCACCGGTTTATCAGAAGGAAAATTAAGCACATATTTATCATCCGCTTTTCGCACAGTCAACTGTCCACTTCGGGATTTGAACTGCAGTTGACTACCGGTATATCCCAAATGCTTGAATAACACATGAGACGTGGCAAGAGTAGCATGACCACAAAGGTCCACCTCCACATCAGGAGTAAACCATCGAATGTGGTAAGAATTACCTTCAGGGATGAAGAAGGCAGTCTCTGACAGATTGTTTTCCATCGCAATGTTCTGCAGTTCCGTATCCGGAAGCCATTGGTCCATGGGGACAACTGCAGCTGGGTTGCCTCCGAAAACCTGATCGGTGAAGGCATCTACCTGAAATACGTTATAGGTCATGAGTGTTCGTAAATAAAATTCATGAATTTTATTTACTGCCGTAGCAGTAAGGGGCTGAGACTAAGGTCGAGGTTGAGGTCGAGACTAAGGCTGAGGTTGAGCTTGAGAGTAAGACACCACTACTCCCAGATACTCCAACTTGTCTGATCCAGCCATGCCGTTAGGATTGCAGCCGGGAAGTCCTTCAGGAATTTCCACACCCAGCTTTCCGTAGTGCTCAACCCATCCTTCATGAAACGCTCCGCTCTCAGGGTCTTTGAATGTCATTGGATCAAGCGCAAAAACGGAATCGGTGGCAAAAGCATACCACACCAATTCACTGCAATAATAGCCACTATCTTCAATGATATAAGTATAATTATAGGGTTCCCCAATAAGAGCGGTTGCCCGTTCCATAGCTTCCGGAATAGCATCCCGAAAATCACTTTTCAGGCGATAGGCCTCAACATATAAAGTATCTCCACCTCCATCATTCATAAAATCTTTAAGTGTTTCTCTATCTACCCCCTTACTGCCATCTGAATGGATTACAAATATATTGTTATCCACTACTTCCGCAAGTCCCACATGAGAAAAATGCTTCCCTGCTTCGGTTTGAGTAACTTCATCAATGGCTGTGGAAAGAGCAGAAGGCGTTTTTCCTCTGAAAAGCAAATCACCGGTTCTGATACTCATTTCATCTTTATTGTCACAACCTGAAACAAACATCGCCGTGATCATAAACAACACAATATATTTATCCAACATATCTTAATTCAAAAAAAACAATAATTGGAATCTGATTTCAGATTCACCCCCGAAAATCCCGGAACAAAAACACTAACTCTTCTTGAAATCCTCCCTGGCAAGTGTAAGTAACGAAATTTCATCCGGAAAAACTCTACCAAATAAACGACAAAAATATGGTTCATCATAATAATACACCTCACACCACAATTATTTGACCACTTGCCGTTGGTTGTATTAAATTTGACAGAGGGAATTAAAAAAAATGCACTTTTGTCTCATAAAAAGAGCAAAAACTCAACAAATTATCAATAAAAACACATTTTTACTTTATTTTATTAAGTAAAAGCACATTTTTTATTACATTTGCACATCCAAAAAGTCAAAACCTCTAACATATTTTTTATGAATGATTCAAAAGTACTAAAGTACGTTGAGGATTTTATGGCCAATGTCAAAGCCAAAAATCCAAATGAACCCGAATTTCATCAGGCCGTTCAGGAAGTAGTGGAAAGCCTTGCGCCTTTTATTCTTGAAAATCCTGTTTTGATGAAAAACAAGGTTTTGGAAAGAATGACCGAACCTGAAAGAATAATCAGCTTCCGTGTACCCTGGGTAGATGATCAGGGCGAGATCCAGATAAACAAAGGGTACCGTGTTCAAATGAACAGTGCCATCGGACCTTACAAAGGAGGACTCCGTTTTCACGCCTCAGTTAACCAGAGCATATTAAAGTTCCTTGCCTTTGAGCAGGTGCTTAAGAACAGTCTTACTTCACTACCCATGGGCGGTGGAAAAGGAGGATCAGACTTCAATCCTAAAGGAAAATCAGACAATGAAGTGATGCGTTTCTGTCAGTCTTTTGTAACTGAATTAGAGCGCCATATTGGTCCAAACACCGACGTGCCTGCAGGAGATATTGGAGTAGGTGGTCGTGAAATCGGATTCATTTTCGGTCAGTATAAACGTTTGGCAAATGCTTTCCAGGGAACCTTCACAGGGAAAGGTGCTGAATGGGGTGGAAGTCCGCTTCGTCCTGAAGCTACAGGATACGGTGCTGTATATTTTGCGCAGGAGATGATGGCAACCAAAGGTGAGAGTTTCAAAGGAAAAACCGTTGCTGTAAGTGGATCAGGAAACGTTGCCCAGTATGCAGTAGAGAAAGTTCTTGAGCTGGGAGGAAAACCCGTTACCTTATCTGATTCAAGCGGATACATCTATGACCCCAAAGGTATTGATGCAGAGAAACTGGAATACGTAAAACTGCTTAAGAATGCAATTCGCGGACGTATTAAAGAATATGCAGAAAAATATCCAGAAGCTGAATATCATGAAGGTGAAAGACCCTGGAGTGTTAAGTGTGACGTGGCCATTCCTTCTGCAACTCAAAACGAACTGAACGGAGACGATGCTCATACCCTCATCGAAAACGGATGCATCTGCGTGTCAGAGGGAGCCAACATGCCTTCGACTCCGGAAGCAGTTGATCTTTTCCATGAGAAAAAGATTCTTTTCGGTCCCGGAAAAGCGGCTAATGCAGGTGGAGTATCCGTATCAGGACTCGAAATGTCTCAAAATTCGATGCGCATTTCCTGGACACCTGAAGAGGTTGATGAAAAACTGAAAACCATCATGAAAAACATTCATGAAGCATGTGTGAAGCATGGTAAGGAAGAAGGTGGATTTGTCAATTATGTAAAAGGAGCTAATGTCAGCGGATTCATCAAAGTTGCTAATGCCATGCTGGCCCAGGGAGTTGTTTAATACAACACCAGTTTCTAAGCCAAGAACAATAAATTGAATACGCACAGGAGCTTTGCTGTGGAACGCGTTCCTTTACCTATACCATACATACCCTTTGTCTTTAGATCGAACGCACCCGGTAAATGCTCTTCTATAAAAAATCCGCAGGATGAATTTCCGGCGGATTTTTTTTGTCATTAGACCAATAAGCACTTACAATAAGATATGGCTTAGTTTATAGTAGCGTGAGGATGTTTAAGGATTGCTTCGGGCTGAGCCCTCGCAATGACAGATCTTTGTAATAAACAAAAAATCAGATAATTAATAGTTGGCCCCCATTCGGGAACCTGATTCATTTGTTATGCCAACCCCGGGATACCCACCCGGGGTTATTCAAATTGGCCCCTTCCAGGGACCTCCCATACATCAAACGGGTCTGAACCGGTTCAATGTTTTCTCACATCTCCTCCACCCGATTCGCTTATCTTCACTTCTTTTCCGGAGCCATAATAATCCACATCAGCACCACCGCTGGCAGAAGCTTCAATCTCGTCAGTCACATATACCTCAATATCGGCACCTCCTGAAGCGGAGGCAAAAACTTTTTTCGCTTGCAATTCTTTGGCATTAATATCAGCACCACCACTGGACTCTGCATGGAGTACTTCAGTCTGGCCTTCAATGCTAAGGTCGGCTCCACCACTTGAATGTAAAATCACAGAAACTGCCCTGACACTCACTTCGGCATCAGCACCACCTGAACAATTAATCTCAATACGATCAGCACTCAACTCCCCTACTGATTTTAAATCAGCTCCTCCTGAGGAGGACAATTTTGTTACTTCGGGCATTGTTACATAAACATTTACCTCCCCGTTCCAAAACCAGCTAAAGAAATTCGTCTTTAGATAAACATTGAGACGGTTACCCTTCAGTTCGGTAACAAGATTATCAATAGCATCCTCATCTCCTTCCACAATAATTTCATAATCGTCACCCTGTTTCAGAAACAAGTCCACCCCGGAGGAGACACTCACTTCATCAAAAGCACCAGAGACCCGGCGCTCTTCTCTTTCCTGGCCTGCTACGGTATTAAATCCTCCTGCAAAAACAATGGCAAGCAATGACCAAATCAAAAATATTTTCTTCATAACGGCTATTTTAATGGTTACAGAAATATAAAGTCTGACGCCTCAATTGGCAGATAAGTTACAACCTTTTAAGAAAAGTTTTTAACAATTTATAGAAGTGTTTACATCAAGAGTTTATATTTTCGTGACCGATTTTAAACCATCAAAAAAAATATAATGAATTCAAATCGCCCGCTTTCCTTTCCAAGAAAAACCATTCTTGGCATCCAGTTTTTGTTTGTAGCCTTCGGGGCCACTGTCCTGGTTCCGCTGTTAGTCGGCATTAGCCCATCCATCGCTTTATTTACCGCAGGGATCGGAACCCTCATTTTCCATTTTATTACCAAAGGAAAAGTGCCTGTATTCCTTGGCAGTAGTTTTGCGTTTGTGGCTCCGATAGTAGAAGCTACCAGATTGTTTGGGTTCCCGGGAACACTTTCGGGCATCATCGCCGTTGGATTGGTTTACGGCATCATGTCTGCCATTGTAAAATGGCGGGGACCAGCTCTGATTGACAAAGTGTTCCCTTCAGTAGTGGTAGGGCCTGTAATCGTTGTCATTGGTCTGTCTCTTGCTTCCACCGGAGTAGATATGGCCTCTCAAAACTGGCTGTTGGCACTCATAGCACTGCTTACTGCCATTGTTGTAGTAGTTTTCGCCAATGGCATGATAAAGCTAATTCCTATATTTCTGGGAATCGTCGCCGGATATGTGGCCTCCATATTTACAGGAGACGTAGATTTCACAAAAATCACCGAAGCTGCCTGGATCTCACTACCAGCATTTCAGGCACCCAGCTTCAGCTGGTCAGCCATTATATACATGATTCCTGTAGCCATTGCCCCATTGATTGAACACATTGGAGACATGTACGCCATCGGCGCCGTTTCCGGAAAAAACTACGTTAAAGACCCTGGATTGCAACGCACGATGCTGGGAGATGGGATTGCCACAGCAGTGGCCGGAAGTATGGGAAGTATTCCCAACACTACTTATTCTGAAGTAACCGGTGCCATTTCCCTCACAAAAGTCACTGATCCGGTTGTGTTAAGAATTTCAGCCATCACCGCCATTGTTTTTTCAGTACTGGGAAAAGTCAGCGGGTTTCTGGAATCTATTCCGGGTGCCGTTCTTGGTGGAATTATGCTGCTGTTATTCGGTATGATTGCCAGTGTGGGTATAAAAACTCTGATAGATTCTAAAACAAATGTCAATAAAACGCGTAATCAGGTCATTATTTCAGTGATTCTGACCGTAGGTATTGGTGGAGCAGTCATTCAGTTTGGCAATTTTTCATTAGCCGGAATCGGACTGGCAGCAGTAACCGGTGTTTTATTGAACCTTATCCTCCCCGACAAGTCCAAACCCGTAAAAATGAAGAAGTAACAAACCGAACCAAATGGCACAATAATTGTTTAATTATAAAGGCATTTGTACAAATAGCCGCAAAATATCTATTTTTGCGGCTTAATTTATTGAATTAAGATATGCTAAAGAATATGGGCGAAAAAACGGCCATCACTTTCGGAAGTGATCAAATTAGTTATGGCCGTTTGATAGGGAACATTGAACAATTTGCAGATAAATACAACATCAGCAAGGGAGCCAGGGTTGCTATTTTCATGGAAAACAGGCCCGAATGGGTTTATGCATTCTATTCTGTCTGGGAAAACGGAGGCATTGCGGTACCTATTGACTACCTGGCCACCCCCGATGAAGTTGCCTTTATTCTAAACGATTGCCGCCCCGAAGTCATTTTCACTTCTACAGGCAGTCTGCCGGTAATCAAGGAAGCTGTTGTTAAAGCCGACATTGAAAATGAAATCATCCTTGCCGATGAAGTCACTCTTCAACCTGATAAGTCATCAGATAATGATGTAGAAATTGTCGATAAAACCCAAACGGCAGTTATCATTTATACTTCAGGAACCACCGGAAGTCCCAAAGGGGTTATGTTATCCTTCGATAATCTGATGGCCAATATCAATGGCGTAGCCCATGATATCAAGATTTTCACTCCCGGTAGCAGAACTCTTATGCTGCTTCCGTTGCATCATATTTTCCCTTTGATGGGAACCATGATTATTCCACTTTATGCCGGAGGGAGCGTTTCTATTAGTCCTTCCATGGCATCCGAAGACATCATAAAAACACTTCAGGACAATAAGATTACCATTCTCATTGGAGTGCCCAGATTATATGCAGCTATCCGTAAAGGCATAAAGGATAAAATCAACGCCAGTGCGGTTGCCAAACTTCTGTTTTCAATTGCAGGAAAGTTAAACAGTCCTTCCTTTTCTAAAACAATTTTCAAGGCAGCTCACCAAAAAATGGGCGGTCACTTGAAATATCTCGTCTCGGGAGGAGCCGCGCTCGATCCGGAGGTTGCCCGCGACTATCAGATACTTGGATTTGAAGTACTGGAAGGATACGGAATGACCGAATCGGCCCCAATGATAACCTTTACCCGTCCCGGACGCGTTCTCATAGGCTCTCCGGGCGAAGCACTTCCGGGAACAATCATTGAGAGCATTGACGGCGAGATTACGATCAAGGGCCGGCAAATTATGCAGGGCTATTACAACAGGCCGGAAGAGACCGGCAAAGTATTAAGGGACGGACGGCTCTATACCGGAGACATTGGATATGTGGACCAGGAAGGTTATTTGTTTATTACAGGCCGGAAAAAGGAGATCATTGTTCTTTCTAACGGAAAAAATGTCAATCCTGCCGAACTGGAAACCAAACTGGAAGATTCTCCATTGGTTCGTGAATGTGGTGTGTTTTTCAAGGACGACATGCTGCAGGCAGTTATTGTTCCTGAAAAAAGTGCAATTGTACAGACAGAAGAACAAAATATTGAAGACATCATCCGCTGGAAGGTGATTGATAATTTCAATCATCAGGTCTCTTCCTACAAAAAGATTATGCGGTTTTACCTCACGGATCAGGATCTCCCCAGAACAAGACTTTCCAAGCTTCAGCGATTTAAGCTGGAAGCGTTCGCATCCGAAGAAGAAAAGAATCAGGATCCCAGGGAATTACCGGATTTTGAAGAGTACAAAATGATTACCGACTATCTATCAAAAGAAAAAGGCAGAGATGTTTTACCACACTACCATTTGGAAATGGATCTGGGATTAGACTCCCTTGACAAAGTCGGATTTGAAACTTATCTCAATCAAACATTCGGTGTTAAGATTGACCCGGTGGAAATGTTGCGTTTCAACAATGTGCTCTTGCTGGCAGAACATGTAAGAGAGGTAAAAACAAAAGTGGATGAACAAAAAATCAACTGGAGAGCCATACTTCGTGAAAAGGTCCCCCTACAACTCCCAAAAACATGGGCCACGGGAAGCATTATGGTTCGTTTGTCAAGATTCTTCTTCCATTCCTATTTCCGCTTTAACGCGCGTGGAATGAAAAATATTCCGGAGGGACCCTGTATCATTGCGCCCAATCATCAGAGTTTTTTCGACGGACTGTTTGTAGCATCATATCTTCGCACAAGACAGATAAAGAAGACCTATTTCTATGCCAAAGAAAAGCATGTAAGAACTCCGTGGTTGAAGTTCCTGGCAAACAGGAACAATATAATCATCATGGATCTCAACAACGATTTAAAAGCGTCCATTCAAAAAATGGCTGAAGTGCTGAAGCGGAACAAGAATCTGATTATTTTCCCTGAAGGAACACGGACCAAAAACGGACAGCTTGGGCAGTTCAAAAAAACCTTTGCCATTTTGAGCAGGGAACTTAACATTCCCGTTGTTCCGGTTTCTATCCGGGGAGCTTATGAAGCTTTGCCAAAGGGTAGTTTCTTCCCAAAACCATTCAAAAAAGTAGATATTGAATTCCTGAAGCCGGTATATCCCGGTGAAGACACCTACGATTCACTGGCCATAAGAGTTAAGGAGCAGATTCAGTACAATTTAAAATCATCCTGAGGGGGGGGAATAGTGAATAGTGAATAGTCAGTAGTTAGTAGTCTGTAGTGGATAAGGTGATGGATGGAACTTATAGAAAATAAAATTGCTCCTGGTGTCCGGTTAAAAAATTAAGATTGCTTCACTACGTTTGCAATGAACGGGACTTTGAAGGAAATCAACCCCTACCACCCCTGCTAAACCCGTTAAGACAGAGTCATTGCGACCGCGAAGAACGAAGCGAAAAACAATCTTCTTTCAAAGTAATAGTTCTTTTTCGGACAAAACCTTTGCGATAATTAGACTCTGTCCATAAACTAAGCAAAATTTGTTTTTTGCTCTGTTTCTGGTCAGAAAGTGCCAATTGCTAGGCTTGCGACCGCGTGCCGCCTAAAGCTTTAGCGCCGTGCCGTCGGCAAGCCTTTGGCGACCGATGGGTGGCGCAAGCCGCCAAAAACGGAGTTTACTAATCGTAAATGAGTATTTTGGCGGCAAGCGTAACGACGCAAGTGGTACTTTATGATCAGAAACTAATTAGGTATTTCAAAAAGGAAAGAATTCCTTTGGCAGGAAGCTATAATATCCTTAACTTTTGAGTGGTCTGGAACTTCAAAAATTCAAGAAAATGACAAAAGCAGCCATATTCATTGCACCGGGATTTGAAGAAATCGAAGCTCTCACTCCTGCTGATGTACTCCACAGAGCCGGAGCAGAAGTGGAATTGATTTCAATTACGGAAGACAAGAGCGTAACGGGCGCCCATGACCTAACCATCGTTTGCGATCGTGTATTCGAAGGCAAACCCATTGAAGCAAAGGACATCATCATCCTGCCGGGCGGAATGCCGGGGGCCCGTAACCTTCAGCATCATGCACGGTTGACTGATTTAATCAAAAAATATTACGAAGAGAAAAAATGGATTGCTGCCATCTGTGCAGCTCCTATGATTCTTGGAGAAATGGGATTGCTTGAAGGACGAAAAGCCACCTGCTTCCCGGGATTTGAGCACCATCTGAAAAAGGCGCACCACTACCCTGCACCGGCCATCACCGACGGTCACATTATTACCGGTCGGGGAATAGGAGCCGCAATGGAATTTTCCATTGAAATAATTGCCAATCTCTTTGGTCCGGAAAAAGCTTCTGAGTTAAGGGATAAAATGGTAGTCCCCCACCTTGGTGGTGATTAATAATATTCGGACAGTCCTTCCTCTATTATCTCAAAATGAGCAATCCGGAAAAGTTGGTCTGAACCATACCACTCTTGCGGACTGGCAGTTGCATGAGCTATTCGTTCCAAAAAATTGCGTAAAGAGGGGGGAATCTCCATATCATTTACTACAAATGCCGTTTCGATCAATATTTTTCGCGTTTCCTGCAGCTTCACCTCTTCGAAATCAGGAATTTCACCGGGCATTTCAGAGATTCTTACGTCGCGATACCCCAGTTCAACCGGTAAGGATCCGGGAATTCGGGATAAATGCTCCAGCTTGAAGTGAAATCGGCCTGATTCATTGTCGAATTTGATGCCCTTATCTACAGAATGAAATTCCTGTTCAAGCACAGCCAACGCCCGGGGATATTTTTTTAAATCAACCGATAAATTACGAATGTGTCCGTTTTCAGTAATATCTTCCCAATCCAAAACCGTTTGGGGAGCAAGTTTGTGTCTGAGCCCCGATTTTTGAAAACGATTTTTATAAACGTAAGAACAATAATTTACGGGCAGCTCCCCCGATTCCTCTCTCAGTTTTTTAAGAACTTTCAAAGCAGCTAATTCACTCTCCGGTAAGGTTGCCCTTGGTCCATGAGCAACTTTATATCCCCGCGACATCAGCTTATCCATATTGTATGGAGTAAGCCTAAGCTGATGTAAATTCAAATAAGATAAACCCTGATCATAAAGTTCTTTAACACTATTAGTGATAAGGTCAACCTCATCAGGAACTGCAGGAATCTCCACTGTAACATTTGGAATGATGCCCAGTGCTTGTTTTACAAACCGCAAATCGTAATGGGTGGCTCCAATGTCGAATCGTAGCTCATTAATCCCCTCATCAGCAAGTGCTTTCAGTTTTCCCTCATCCACCAGAGTGCCATTGGTATATCCCCATATGTATAGTTGATCTCCAAATTCCTTCCTTAGAACCTTCAAAAAGCGAAGCATTTTATCATAAGTCAGAAAAGGCTCCCCTCCACTAAAACTAACACCCTTAAATCCAAACTGTCGCAGATAATCAACATATTGATATGGATCGTCAAAAGTCAGCGTCTGAGTAACAGGGACTCCCAAATCATTTTGAGGAGCCGGGCAATAAAAACATTTACAATTACACTTCCCGTTAATAAACAAACAACTCCACTGTCCTTCAGCACATAATTTACATCCGGGAGAAAGTCGGGAAATATCAGTTTTGGATCCTTTATAGCCAAAAATCATTTGATCTTTCAAGTCATTAAGAAGAACATCACGCTCCATCTCAAGCTCCACAGCATCCAGGTAATTAATCCAGTTGATATCATCGTAAGAAATTCCATATTCCAAACGATTCCGCTCAACCATACGGTTGCGATAACGCAACAGTCCTTCCATTAGCGTATAAGAATTTAAAAAGCCTGCGAATATAGATCTTTTTTTCTTTAGCGTTATTAACGGGTTTCGTTTTTCGTGAACCCTTGCACAACTTTTTTGTTTAAAAAAGCACAATGCATTATAAACAACAAAAAATGTCAAACTCCCCCATAATCTATTGGTTCAGAAATGACCTGAGAATTCACGACAACCCTGCCCTGACTATGGCATTATCTGAAGGAAATCCTGTAATTCCGATATTCATTGCGGACAACATCTGGTTTGAAACATCACATCCGGAGTTGAATTTTCCAAGAACCGGATTATTTAGAAAGCAATTTCTTGCTGAATCACTTGCTGATCTCGATAAAACACTGAAAAAATTTGATCGTACACTTTATATCTTTAAAGGAGATACAGCTAAAATTCTCAAAAAACTTGTAGCGCACACAAAAAGTTCAAAAATTGTTGCACAGCGCGAAATCGCAGACGAAGAGGCAACGATTGAGCAAAGAGTAAGCCGTGACATGCACCTGGAATTACATTGGGGAAGTATGCTTTATCAGCCCGACCAGATTGATTTCCCTGTGGAAAAATCTCCTTTTTATTACACAAGATTTAAGAACAAAGTCCTCAGCCAGGCCTTTACTCCCTCTCCCATGCATTCTCCCGCGAAAAAAGAGCTTCAATTACTATCAAAGATATCCCTGCCTCCGGATTTAACAAAGCTTAATCCGGATGAATGGTTAATATCGAAAAAAGGCACATTTTTTCATGGCGGAGAGACCAATGCGCTTCAAAGAATGGAGGAATATTTCAACTCGGGAGGAGCAGCCCACTATTCAGAGACACGAAATCAGTTTGAAGGAACCAACTTCAGCAGCTTTCTTGCGCCATGGCTGGCCAATGGTTCTTTATCGCCCCGAATATTTTATCAACATTTGCAAAAAGCAAAAAAAGGGCATTCTGAGAACGCAGAAAGCTTCAATACCCTGACAGAACAACTTATCTGGCGGGATAATTTCAGATTTCTCTTTTTACGTTACGGAAATAAATTCTTTTCCACCAACGGACTGAGAAAACCACCTCACAGGATGTACAACGATTATGAAGCCTTTGAGATGTGGAAAACCGGAAAAACAGGTCAACCCATTATCGATGCACTGATGCATGAACTCAATGAAACCGGGTTTATGAGCAACCGGGGCCGAATGTTGGTTAGCTTCTACCTGGCCAAGGAACTGCGAGTCAACTGGCAGTGGGGAGCCGCTTGGTTCGAATCCATGCTCATCGATTATGATGTTTACAGCAATTACGGAAACTGGGCTTATCAAAGTGGAAGGGGAACGGACAGCAGGGTTAACAGGAAATTTAATCTGGAAACACAAACCAAAAAGTTTGATCCACGGGGCTCCTTCATTCAAAAATGGAAATAATCCGGAGTTAATGACATTCTTTTTATATTTGCAAACATTGGTGTCCGGTTGATAGGCAACAGTGATTTGCAAACGTCAAAATAAAAAAATATCTCAATGAGTGGGCAAAAAAATATCATGCAGGAGTGTTTTGTTTGTAAAAAAGATTTGTCACAGAGTCAAAACAAATCTTTCAATACACGTACCAACCTCCCCGTATGTGAAGAATGCAAAGGAACAGAGGAAGAGAAAAAGGCAGAAAAGGAAGCCCTTGATTCACTGGCAGAAGGTTTTATTTGTGGTTGTATATAGTGCTTGCCCGAAAAGTCCAATTTCTGCGTTACGCCCTTTCTGAAAACAGTTATTTACCAAAGCAAACGCCTTGATTTTCAAAAAGACCAAGTCTTGACCTTGAACTTTTCGAATCAAACACTCAGAAAAACCATAGTTTTCTTGCTGGCACTATATAATCTGATTTATGCCCAAATATATCAGGACAGCATGCCAATCAAAAGCCCCTTTAATCACCGGGCAAAACCATTCCGTCGCCTTCAATTTCTTTTTCCAGAAATTCGGGCTGTCCGTAATAATAAATCCTGCCATTGCCCACAATTCTGGTATTTAGCCGTCGGATAACGTTACAAAGAATTAAACCACTACCCAGCAATTCAACTTCAGCATCTGTCATCATCAGTTCCCGTAAGTCTATTTTGCCGGAACCTTCAAGCAATAAATCACCGGAGTCACACAATCCGTAAAATAAAATATTCCCGCTTCCCTGCTGGTGCAAATTTAACTCATTAAAAACTCCGGTTATCTCAATGTTTGTACTTCCATCGGAAAACAACTCAAAGTTGTTACACCTCAGTGTATCGAGCGTGCGCATTTTAGAAACCCCAAAAACAGAAGCACTAAAACGATCCAGCACCAAAGAATCCGTTTTAAGAATTCCCCCTACAGAGACTTCTGCTGTGAGCAAATCTCCAGGATAATAAACCGTTATCAACAATCCCTCTCTGGCCTGAATGGAGAAATTATCGCGCGTACCAATCAAAAGCTGATTGTCAACAACTTCTGTTGTTACATAAGGAATCAAATTGGAATCGGTTTCAACAAGTATTTTATGACGTTCTCCGCTGCGCAGAATCATCTCAAAATCGGAACTTTGAAGGAGCACCTCATTAAAGGGAGAAAGATTTCTTGCTTCGTTTTTCATATTACCATCGCCCACTACATCAATGGTCAACAACTCATCACAAGAAGAATAAAAAATCAGGAGGATGATAAGTCCAATATTGGAAATAACTTGTTTTATCATGGTAACTTCAAATATAACCATTCATTTTATACATAAAAACCCCCGCCCACTCTCTGAAAAGAATCCCCCATAATTCCATTATTCCGGCCGATGGGATCACATAATCTTTCCATTGTAACGGTCGCGTACCTCCAAGAGGATCAGCCGTGAAAGCCTCTACCTGAAACCCCTGCTTCTCAAAACAAGCCCGGGCACGTGGCATATGGAAAGACGAAGTTACCAGAATTATTCTTTTGGATAGCTGCTTCTCTTCAAATAATTTCGCTGAATTCAAGGCATTTTCGTAGGTATTCCTGGATTGGGATTCCGTTAAAATATTTCCGGAAAGCATGCCTGTCTTTTTCAGATATGCTTTCCACATATCGGCTTCAGGCGTTTGTTCATCAAAGAGCGTCCCTAACCCCCCGGAAATAAGCAACGTATCAGCAATTCCGGTCTTAAGCAGATAGAAAGCCTGCCAAAAACGATCAGAACTCTGATTAAACCGTGGCAAACCATTATACTGATTCTCACTCAGCATTCCTCCCAACACCACAACATTCCTGTTGTTTCCTGACAAATGCGATAGAGCAACAGGTTCTGATTCCCATAACCGCACTACTCCCTGAAAAACAGCTCCGTTGGAAAACAACAATAAAATACCAAAGGCCATAATGTGAATAACTCTCCGATTCTCTTTTTTAAAAAAAAGCCCGGCCAACAAAAGAAGTAACACCCAGACGAACGGCGAAAAAAGAACGTTAAGTATTTTGGAAAGAATGAAGAACATGAACACGCTAATTTTAATCAAAAATACAAAAAACAATGAGTGAGAGGGGTATGAAATGTGAAATTCCGTCTAACTGGTGTTTGTCCATAAAGTACCATTTACTGCGTTATGCTTGCCGCCAAAATACTCATTTACCCAAGTAAACTCCGTTTTTGGCGGCTTCGCAAGCCCCCGAAAAAAAATCGGGGCAGGCTTTGCAACTGGCACTTTCTTGACAAACACATGACCAGAAACAAATGTTGCTTAGTCTATGGACGGGCACTAACTTACGTACCCCCGATTAAAACTTACAAAAACTCAACTTTGCCGCCAAAACTTTTGCATATTTGTATAAACAAAAACATCGATCATGGATTTTAAGCCTCTAATGCAAACAAGACATTCCGTTCGAAGTTTCAGGAATGAACTGCTTTCGGAAGAACTGCTCAATGAAGTACTGGAAGCAGGGCGGCTTGCACCAACAGCGGTCAACAAGCAGCCTTTCGTTTTTATTGTGGTCAATGATCCCGAAAAACTTAAAGAGATTCATGAAGCCTATCCACGTGAATGGTTCAGAAAAGCCCCCCAGGTCATTGTCATCTGTGGAGATCATGACGCAGCATGGAAGCGGGGAATCGACGGGAAAGACCATACCGATATCGATGTGGCCATTGCCACTGATCACGTCACGCTGAGGGCAGCAGAACTAGGCCTTGGCACCTGTTGGGTATGCAACTTTGAGCCATCAAAAGTGACAAAAGCACTCAGCCTCCCCGAACACATCGAACCGACAGTCTTGCTGCCGATCGGAAGGCCCGAAGAGGCTGAGATACCTCCAAAAAAGCGAAAACCGCTAACTGATCTGGTCAGATTTAACGGATATTAATACCGACACCGGCTGTCAACACCGAATAGTCGGCAACAGTATAATCAGCATGCAAGGCCAGGAATCCGAGACGTATCCTGAGACCTGCATTAAAATCAATCCCCGAAGTTTTGTATCCCAGTGTGAAGGGATCGGTAAAAGTATCCTGAAGCGATTCCACTGTATATTGACCATTTACAGAAAAATCACTATTGGCAGAGCCATACCCCACACCTGTATAAAGAGCTATCACGGGAAAATTAGCCCCTACCAGGAGACGAGAGGTAAAAGCACCGGAAGAAATATCCAACATACCATCAGTAACCTCTATAGTTGGAGGATTACCAGGTATTTCGGTAGCACTATTAAAACTGGTATAACCGGCCAGCAATGATAATTGCAGAAAGGGGACCCGGTTCACAAAAGGAATGTAGTCTTTTAAACTGTGCTTCACCCCAAACCCGAGAACACTTACTTCACCGGCATCACCAAATTTCATTTTGGGAACCACACGAGCCATCACCTCTGTATTAAATGGCAGTCCAACAGCAGCCTGAAGCATGGGTAACGGCAACTTGTCGTTTCCGGAACCGTTGGGCATTCTAAATGCTGCATATTCTCCTCCCTCGGTATTTGGCTGTAATTCTGGCCTTAATGACTCTTCCATATCACCTGCAACAGTAGGTGCAACACTATTTCCAACAGCTGAAAAATTTTGTAATCCCAGCGCATTCACATCAAATGATTGGGCAGAAGAGGGAGCTACAGAGTTCATCACACTAAATGTGATATCAAAACCACCCAATTTATGCACTTTGGCAGTGTTGTACCATCCGGCATTCAGTGAAGTACCCAGCATTTCGCCATAAGGCTTTAAATATGCTTTGGAAAGAGTACGCGCGTCATCAACGCCCCCCTGAAAGAAATCACGCAAAGGTTCCTGCGCCACAGATGACAGGCTCAAAGAGCCGGCCACCACCAACATAAAAGTTCTCTTCAACATTTTCATAAACATAGATTTTCAAAATTACTTCATATCTGCCAACATTTCCTTTAGTCGGCCCTTTTATGAGTTGCTTCTACGATAATTTCAGGCTTCGGTTTCACGAATACCTGCCTTTCCTTCTTTACTTATCAAAACGACAACCCGTCTAAATTGTTTTTTAAACTGTTACAAAATTTATTTTTAGATTGATAATCTGCTTAAAAAATGACCAACCCCAATCAAACAAGATTTTCGTCATAAATTAGAAACCGCCTAATTATTAAAATTGCGGATTGATAACATGATATCCCACGATTAAGGATTATTACAGAAAATACGCACCATGAAAAGATCAAACATTATTATCTTCGCAGTGTTTACCAGTATTGCGTTTATGAGTATTGCATGTAAAAATAAATCTGATATGACGGATTACAATCCACTATTACAATCATTTAATACACCACATCAAACAGCGCCTTTTGATCAGTTGACGGAAGAGCATTTCATGCCTGCTTTTGAAAAAGCATTAAAGGATGGCAGCGCTGACATTCAGGAAATTATTAATAACCCTGGTGAACCTACCCTTGAAAACACCATTGAAAAGATGGAAAAAGCGGCTGAACTTTTGGGACGCATCAGCAGCATCTTCTTCAATCTCAATTCAGCCGAGACCAACGACAAAATACAAAGCATTGCCCGGGAAGTTTCCCCGATGCTTTCTGATTTCTCCAACGACATCTGGCTCAACGAAAAACTTTTTGAGCGTGTAAAAAAAGTGTATGACACCCATAGTTCTTCATCATCACTGACAGAAGAACAAAAGAAACTTCTGGAAAACACCTTTAAGGGATTTGCCCGCAGAGGTGCCATGCTAAGTGGAAAAGACAAGGAACGTTACCGTGAAATTTCCTCGGAATTATCACGACTCTCCCTCCAGTTTGGAGAAAATGTTCTGGCCGAGACCAATGGTTTTCAGCTTCATATTACTGATGAAAAAGATTTGTCGGGTCTTCCGGATGATGCCATTGAAGCTGCAGGGCACAGGGCAAAAAAGGAGAATAAGGAAGGCTGGGTCTTCACACTTCATATTCCCAGTTATCTTCCATTCATGAAATATGCTGACAACCGTGAACTTCGTGAGAAAATATTCAGAGCTTACACATCCCGTGGAAACAAAAGCAATGAGAACGACAACAACGAAATTATCAAAAAAACGGTAGCATTGAGAATGGAAAGGGCAGCTTTGCTTGGACATAAGAATCATGCCGATTATGTATTAACCGAAAGAATGGCTAAAAATCCGGACAAAGTAGAAAACTTCCTGAATGAATTACTGGAGGCATCTCTTCCTTTTGCCCGGAAAGAGGTAAAAGAAGTTGAAGAATTTGCCAAAAAAGAAGGTTTTGATGATCAACTTCAGCGATGGGATTTTGCATACTACTCTGAAAAACTCAAAACTGCCAGGTTTAATGTGAGTGATGAAATGACCAAGCCATATTTCCAACTGAAAAAAGTCAAACAAGGTATTTTTGACCTCACAAATAAACTCTACGGACTCACCTACAGAGAAAATAAGGAAATTCCTGTTTATCACGAAGAGGTGCAGGCCTATGAAGTCTTTGATGAAGATGGCACATTCCTTTCTGTGCTTTACCTTGATTTTTTTCCCCGCGATGGGAAACAGGGCGGTGCATGGATGACCTCTTACCGTGAACAGTATAAGGAAAACGGAGAAGATGTACGTCCGCACATATCAGTGGTGACGAACTTTACACGCCCCACTTCAACGAAACCATCGTTGTTAACTTACAACGAGGTGACCACATTTCTCCATGAGTTTGGACATGCACTGCATGGAATGTTGAGTGATGTCACCTACGAGAGCATGGCTGGAACATCAGTTTACCGTGATTTTGTGGAACTGCCCTCCCAGATTATGGAAAACTGGGCACAACAAAAAGAGTGGCTTCAGGATGTGGCCAAACACTATGAAACGGGAGAACCAATTCCCGGAGATCTGGTGGATAAAATCATTGCTGCCGGTAATTTCCAGAGTGGCTATGCAACTGTTCGTCAGTTAAGTTTCGGAATGAACGATATGGCCTGGCATACAATTGAAGAGCCTGTCGGGAAAGAAGTAGCCCAATTCGAAAAAGAAGCCATGCAACCCACCGAATTGTTCCCTGAAGTGGAAGGCAGTTGTATGAGCACCGCTTTCGGACATATTTTCGATGGTGGTTATGCCGCAGGATATTACGGATACAAATGGGCTGAAGTACTGGATGCCGATGCCTTTGATTTGTTCCTGCAAAATGGTATATTTGATAAAGCCACAGCTGACAAATTCAGAGAAACAATTCTCTCTAAAGGAGGGACCAAAGATCCGATGGAACTATATATTTCGTTCAGAGGTCATGAACCATCAATCGAACCATTACTGGAACGAAACGGACTAAAACAATGAACAATGAACAATGAACAATTACCAATGAGCAAAAATTGATAACTGATAATTGATCATTGATAATTGATAACTGGTAATTGATAACTGATAACTGATAATTAAATAAGATGACTACCATCCACATCAAAAATATGGTTTGTCCACGCTGTATTATGGCAGTAAGGGATCTACTCACCGAAATGGGACTTACACCCGTTTCTTTAGAACTTGGTGTGGCTGTGATTGAAGAAGATCTTTCAGAAGAAACAATCTCCGCACTCACTGAAAAATTAGAGTCCATTGGCTTTGAGAGAATTGAAGATCGAAATAAACAAATGGTGGATAAGGTGAAAACAATGGTTATTCAGAAAATCCACCACGACAAGCTACATCAGGGATTTAATTGGTCACGGTGGTTTTCAGACAAGGTCCATCACGATTACAAGTTCCTGAGTCACCTATTCTCAGCTCTGGAAGGAATTACCATCGAACAATTCATCATACGCCAGAAAATTGAAAAGGTGAAAGAACTCATTGCCTACAACCAGATGAATTTCTCTGAAATAGCCTATGCTATGGGGTACAGCAGTCCAGCACACATGTCGAATCAGTTCCGAAAAATCACCGGCATGGCTCCCGGCGACTTCAAAAAGCTCAGAAAACCAACCAGAAAGGGAATCGACAACCTGTAAATGGGGAATTTAAGCCGATCAATCGCTTGTTCTAAAGAAATATTCCCCTTTTTACTCTTTGTTACTATTCCTGAAATCATTTTAGAGCATCATATTTTTCCTTTTACCTCCAAATCACTAGCAGTGCATTCGCTAACCCACCCTATTTAGTGCCTGTCCATAAAGTACCACTTGCTGCGTTATACCCGCCGCCAAAATACTCATTTACGCAAGTAAACTGCGCTTTTGGCGGCTTCGAAAGCCTTGCAATTGGCACTTTCTGATCAGACACATGACTAAAAGCAGACTTTACTTAGTTTATGGACAGGCACTATTTAATACAAAAAACAGGTTAGGTACAAACAGACTAAAAGCCTGATAGCAACAACCCCTGGGCAGCCCCCTGGGTTTAAAGTTATCCTCAATCCTCCCTCTCTTTATTAGACGCAATGCTACCAATAAAGAGATGGGGAATTGATTTATTACAATTTCACTGGGGCAATGCCCCTGGCTTCCGCTTCAAGACCTTCGGCCTTTAAAAAACACAACAACATCACTTTATCAAAACAACATTATGGATTCCTTCAAAAGAAAAAGCATCGCTTTTAGGAGGATTGGTTAATTCATAACTTTTAGTAATCGGATGTTTAAATACCAATAAATTCAGGGAACCGAAGAGGAAATTAATTCGACATAGTTAACTATTTTCAAGCGGACATCAATTCCTCCAAACTTAATTCCTTTCCCCCAGCTCCTTTCGTTGACATAGTTTAACTTTTGCAGATTAAAAACCATTTTCCAATGCGCTTTGCGTGGATAAAAAAACTGCAAACGTTCCCGCAAACGTTTGCGGGAACGTTTGCAGTTTTCTAGCCTAGATTTTTGATTATCAATTACTTTTATTTGTTAAAAAGTTTCTATTTTTGTTTTTAAATCCAAGTTTTCAGAACATCGAATTTACCTGATTTCAAAACCTACATTTTTTAACAAAGCAAAAATCTTACATTATGAAGAAATCCTACAACGCAGTTAAATTACTATTAATTTTAATTCTGTTTGCTTTTCTATCCCCCCTTAAATCCCAAGTCCCAACCCAATCGACTGATGTAATGCTACAGGGTTTTGGCTGGGATACCTACTCAGCCAGTAATTGGAGTACCTTAACATCCATGGCTCCGGAAATTGGTCAGAACTTCGACTTGATATGGCTGCCACCAAGTGGCAACGACCTAACCACCAATTCCATGGGATACCTTCCCGTTTTCTATTTCGACCAAAGCAGTTCATTCGGCACCCAGGCTGAACTAAAAACTCTTATCCAGACACTCAACAACAACGGCACCAAAGCCATTGCCGACATCGTTATCAATCACCGAAACGGAGAGACCAACTGGGTGGATTTTCCCGATGAAACCTATGGCGGTACAACTTATTCATGGGGCCTGGAGGCCATTTGTGAAGGAGATGAAGTAAAGGATCAAAACCTGGCTTATGACCACATCCCAACAGGGAACCCGGATACCGGAGAGAATTATGCGGCTGCCCGGGATGTGGACCACACCAATGTTAATGTTCAAAACACCATCAAGGCTTATCTGGATTTTCTGAAAAATGAAATCGGCTACGACGGATGGCGATATGATCTGGTAAAAGGTTATGAAGGCAGCTACACAGAAATGTACAACAATTCAGCTAATGCATATCTTTCGGTAGGTGAATTCTGGGATGGGAACTATGATCTGGTTACCGGTTGGATTGATGCCACCAACGCCACATCAACAGCCTTTGATTTTCCGGCAAAATATGCCATCAACAATGCGTTTAACAACGGTTACAACCTGACCGAGTTAACCTGGTTAAGTGGAACAGAGAACCAGCCGGCAGGACTTATCCACAACGATTACTATAAAAAATATGCAATCACCTTTGTGGACAATCATGACACAGGGCGCACCGACAATGCGTCCAGATTCACCGGGAATGTTTTAGCCGCTTATGCATTTATTCTGTCAAGTCCCGGTATACCTTGTGTATGGATGAATCACTGGAATGACGCCAACTACACTACAAAAATCAATGAACTCATCGAAGCCCGAAAACTGGCAGGAATTCACAGCGAAAGTAACGTAACCGTCAACCAAAGTGCACAGGACATTTATGTGGCCACAGCAACCGGAAACAACGGTTCACTCATTGTTAAAATTGGAACAGCTTCATACGATGCTCCCACAGATTATACACTTCAAACCTCGGGAACGGACTATGCCGTCTGGACAAAAACCGGTACTGAACCTACGCCTGATCCCGAACCGACCCCTACAACAACCATTACTGTTAAATTCTACAACAACAATACAGCATGGAGCAATGTAAATGTACATGCATGGGACGATAACGGTGCGCTCACCGCCTGGCCCGGAGAAAGCATGACTAACGAAGGAAATAGCTGGTACGCATACACCTTCTCCAGTGTAACAGGATACCTGAATGTCATTTTCAACAATGGCACAAAGCAAACCATCGACATTACCAATATTGTTGCAGATGCATGTTTCAGCACATTAACAACCACAGACGGTGATGGAAAACTTCATCATATTGAAGTTAATTGTACAGACGGAACCACCACAGCTCCCATATCTGTTGCTTATCAAGACACTGAATCATGGAATGAAATTTACATCTACAGCTGGGATAACACCGGAGCAGAGTTAACCGGCACCTGGCCCGGAACTGCCATCTCTGAATTCCAGGACAATTGGTATCGTTATGATTTTGATGCTTTGGTAAACCATGTCAATGTCATTTTCAACAATGGAGCCGGCGGCAATCAAACAGGGAACATCGAAGATGTTACATCCACCAGTTGTTACGCCGGGACAACACCGGATTATGTGGAATGTCCCGCTGTCGTAACCTCCGTAACAAAAGCAGAAAAAGCCGGCAACCAACTGGAAATATTTCCCAATCCGGTAAAAAACTTCATTCAGATACTTTCATCTCAGGAAATTGACAAAGTATCAGTTGCTTCGATCAACGGAAATATCACGGATCTATTTGAAGCTGTCAACCAAAACACCAGACTTGATGTCTCCCATCTGTCACCAGGACTCTATTTCATCATCATTCAGGATGTCACAGGAAAAGAGACCATCGGCCGCTTCATCAAACAATAACCTGCTTTTCTCATAACCAATCCGGACAGTCTGCTTTGGCAAACTGTCCGGTGTTTTCACGCATCTTTTAACCAAAACCAACCAAATGAACTCCTTATCTAAGACTTTTATCTTAACCCTTATCCTGACACTTTTTATTCAATCGACATCACTCCTTAGTCAGGATTTCTCCCGCACAGATTTTCGTGATGAAACCATCTACTTTGTCATGACCACACGCTTTTATGACGGAGACCCGGAAAACAATGTACAATGCTGGGATGGCAAAAGCCTGAACCAGGTAGACCCTGCATGGAGGGGGGATTTTAAAGGGCTCATCGACAAACTCGATTACATAAAAGCGTTGGGTTTTACCTCCATCTGGATTACTCCGGTGGTGGAGAATGCCAGCGGCTATGATTATCACGGCTATCATGCTATGAATTTCGACAAAGTGGATCCCCGCTATGAGTCAGACGATGTACTCTTTCAGGATCTCATTGATGAAGTACACAACCGGGACATGAAAATCATCCTGGATGTGGTATTCAACCATACCGGAAATTTCGGTGAGGCATTTCTCTCCCCCATGTTTGAGAAGGATTATACAGCTGATCTGGCCGACCCGGATGCCTGCATGATAAAAATACCGGAAAAACTACCCGAAAACTATGATAGCCTGCCCCCGGGAGAACAATACCAGGCACGTCTGGCACTAATGAAAAACACCGATGGTCAGAATCATGATTCAGACAATCACTATCACCATTTCGGCAATTTCAACTGGGATGACATCACCTCCCAATGGGCACAAATTGCAGGGGACTGCGTAGATTTAAACACCGAAAACCCTATTGTTTACAACTACATAGTCCAGGCGTACTCAAGGTTTATTGAGATGGGTGTGGACGGTTTCCGCATTGATACAGGCCGACATATTTCAAGACTGGTTTTCAATAAGGTATTTAACCCGGCTTTTAAAGCTGCAGCCGAAGCTGTTGGCAACAACAACTTCTTCATGTTTGCCGAAATCTGTACCCGCGACCGCAATTACTGGTATCGTGGCACACCTCCTATGTCAACACCTTTTTATACATGGAAAGACTCAAAAACATACACATGGAGTGATGACCCTTCAGAATACAAAGACGTGCATGTATCCGGCGGAGAATTCCCGTTTACCAATCAGCAATCATGCATTGCCAATTACAATGACAACACCAACACAGGTACACAACCCACCTCAAACAATGCTTTTCTGATCGGGAATGACTATCACAGCCCCGATTACACTATGCACTCCGGACTCAATGTTATTGATTTTCCCATGCACTGGAATTTTGAGAATGCTTACAATGCATTTGGAGTGGCAACGGGAGGAGATCACACCTATAACGATCCTACATTCAACGTGGTCTATGTAGATTCGCACGATTATGCCCCCGATCAGGCACCCGAAAGTGAACGATTTGCCAAACCTCAAGGTGTTTGGGCCGAGAACTTGTCACTCATGTACACTTTTCGCGGAATCCCCTGTCTTTACTACGGTAGCGAAATAGAATTTAAAAAAGGATATCCCATAGACAAAGGCCCTACGATTCCGTTAAAAGAGTCCGGCCGCGCCTATTATGGTGGATATATTTCGGGCAACCTCAATGTAAATGATTTTGCGGATTACACCAACGCTTCAGGCAACGTAGCAGTCACTCTTCAACATCCTCTGGCAAAACACATTCAACGATTGAGCAAAATCAGGATGGCCATTCCAGCCCTGCGAAAAGGGCAGTATTCAACGGCAAACATCAGCAGTTCCGGCATCGCATTTAAAAGAAGATATACAGATGCTTCAACCGACAGTTATGTCCTGGTAGCCATATCGGGCAATGCCACATTCTCTCATATTCTCAACGGAACATATACAGATGTGGTCACAGGAGATGTAAAAAGAGTTTCAAACAACACTTTATCAGTTTTCTTTTCAGGACAGGGAAATATTAGAGCATACGTCTTAGACACCCCACAAACCCAGGCTCCCGGAAAGGTGGGAGAAGATGAAAAGTACCTTTATTCAAGCAGTCCTGTTGAAACCATCCCTGGAACTTATCCAGATGAAACAGAACCTTTACTGGCTTCAACGGAAGATCCAGTGGAACCCACAAAACCGGTTCTTTACGATAATGAACAAGCCATCTTTTTTGAAGCTCCCGACCATTGGGGAAATGATATTAACGCATATATCTATTACGATGATAATGGCAGCGTAGTGATGGTCACCTCTGCATGGCCGGGAGATGAAATAACGCCCCTTGGAAACAACATATACAAATACTCCGTTGAAGGAGCCATCGAAAACTGGAAAGTGCTCTTCAATGACGGAAGTAACCAGGCCCCCTCGAGTGTTGGTTTTGAAGTGGTAAATGGGGGGTATTACACTTCAGCAGGATTAAGTCATACCCTCAGTTCAGTCCCCACAGGTATCCATGATATATCATTAAATGAACTGGTCTTCTTCTCCAACAACGGAATTTTATTTGCAAAAAGTACCATTGAAACAGAACTACCCGTTTATTCTGTTTCCGGGAAAATAATCAGAACCATTCTCATCCGGCCGGGACAAAACGCCTTTTATGGGATTCCCAAAGGAATATACATTGTTAATCACGAGAAGGTATTGATTTACTAAAAAAGAAGTTATTTGAAACATATAAATAACAAGCACAGCAAAGCAATCCATAAGATGAGAATAGCACCCTGCTTTAGCGGGGTGACTCTTGTGCAAAACAAAAAGGTCTATTAGCAGGCTTCATCCGGCTTCCCTGCGTCTATCCCGAGCCAAACCTGTGGTATAATGCCATCAAACACCTTTGAGCTCCTCCTCCCTCCCCCTGTAAGTTTTTTCGAAAATACTGTAAAACCCATACCCCCATCGGACATTACCTTTGTATAAAAAAGAAAAACATGTCCGATAAAAACAAACAATGGATACTCCCCATCACAACTTCAAGCAGTGATGTTCAGGAGACCAATATTGCAAAAGCTTTTAAAGATATTACCACCATCGAAGAGTGGAGTTGGGAGCCCAACAATCAACGGATCGTATTACAGTCCGGAGATGAGAAATCTCCGAAAACCGCCGTGGAGCAATTGGGAAATTTTGGTGTTGACGTACTCATCCAAGAGAAGTCCATACCTGTAGAGGGAATGTCGTGTGCTGCTTGTTCTGCCAGTGTGGAGAGTATGCTCAATGCACAACAGGGGATCCTGGAGGCCAACGTTAATCTTGCACAAAATACGGTAAAAGTCAAATGGATTCCTGAAAACATCGGACTTCCGCAGATGAAAAAAACCATTCAATCTGTTGGTTATGACCTTATCATCGACGAGAAAGAAAGCAGCGAGGAAGCGTTGGAAGAGTCACGCCGCAAGAAGAGTGCTCAGACCCGGAAGCGACTTTTGTGGGCGGGAATTCTGGCCTTTCCGGTTTTTCTGATTGGAATGTTTTTCATGAACATCCCTTACGCCAACTACATTATGTGGGCATTGACAACACCGGTACTTTTTGTTTTTGGTCGTCATTTCTTTGTTAACGCATTCAAGCAGGCCCGCCACGGAGCTGCAAACATGGATACCCTGGTGGCGCTCAGTACCGGAATGGCTTATCTGTTCAGCAGCTTCAACACGCTTTTTCCTGAAGTATGGACTTCACAAGGATTGGCAGCTCACGTCTATTTCGAAGCCGCTGCAGTCATTATTGTATTTATTATGTTAGGCAAGTGGTTGGAAGAACGCGCCAAGGAAGGCACTTCTTCTGCCATACGAAAACTTATGGGACTCCAACCTAAAAAGGTAATCAAACTGTTGGAGGATGGCAGCTGGCAGGAAACAGACATTCATCTGGTTGAAAAGGGTGATATTTTGAGGGTAAAACCCGGAAACAAGATTCCTGTGGATGGAGAAGTATCGGACGGCTCTTCCTTTGTAGATGAAAGTACAGTTACAGGAGAATCTAAGCCGGCAGAGAAAAAAACAGGAGCAAAAGTTTACACCGGCACCATCAATCAGGCAGGGAGCTTCAGCCTGAAAGCAGAAAAAGTAGGTAGTGATACGGTACTGGCTCAAATCATCAAAACCGTACAAGACGCTCAGGCAACTAAAGCACCCGTGCAAAGAATGGTAGATAAAGTAGCCTCTGTTTTCGTGCCGGCAGTTATGGCAACCGCACTACTCACATTTGTTGTATGGATGTTTTTCGGGGGAACAGAATACCTGACCCAGGCTCTACTGGCAATGGTTTCAGTACTGGTTATTGCCTGTCCGTGTGCCCTGGGTCTGGCAACCCCAACAGCAATTATGGTGGGCGTGGGCAAAGGCGCCAACAGAGGCATTCTGATAAAAGATGCTTCAAGTTTGGAAAAAGCACACAAGGCCAACGCAGTGGTCCTCGATAAAACAGGTACCATCACAATTGGAAAACCGGAAGTTACCAATATGGAGATGGTCGATTTAAAAACTGCTAAAAACGAAGTCTATGGAATGATTCATGCCGTTGAGAGTCACTCCGAACATCCACTGGCCGCCGCAGTGATCAAATTCATTGTGCAGGAAGGAGATTTTGCCAAATTCGAGGCAGAAAACTTCCAAAACCACTCAGGTAATGGCGTCAGTGCCGACATAAACGGGAGAAAAGTATTGATTGGCAATGAAGAGCTAATCAATAAAAACAAGGTGGAAGTACCATCTGAGATCTCTGAACAAATCAAAGCATGGCAAAGTGAAGCAAAGACCGTCATTCTTTTAGCGGTGGAAGACAAGGTGGCAGCAATCTTGGCCATTGCGGATAAAATCAAAGATTCTTCCAAAGAGGCCATTCATCGTCTCCAAAAACAAAACATTGAAATTTACATGCTTACCGGAGATAATCAGGAAACTGCCAAAGCAGTGGCAAAAGCGACGGGAATCACAAACTACAAAGCGCAAGTGATGCCCAACGAAAAAGCGGAATTTGTGAAAGAACTTCAGCAAAAAGGCAAAACAGTAGCCATGGTGGGCGATGGAATCAACGATTCGGAAGCGCTGGCTTTAGCAGACCTGTCAATAGCCATGGGCAAAGGGGCTGATGTGGCAATGGATGTGGCAGCTATGACCATCACTTCATCAGATCTGATGAAAATTCCGGAAGCCATGAAGCTGTCTGATAAAACGGTAAAAACCATCAGACAAAACCTGTTCTGGGCATTTTTCTATAATGTGATAGCAATTCCGGTAGCAGCAGGAATTTTATTTCCTGTATCTGGATTTCTGCTAAACCCCATGGTTGCAGGAGCGGCAATGGCATTCAGTTCTGTTTCTGTTGTCAGTAATAGTCTGAGATTGAAGAGAGCCAGGATTGATTGAGGTTGAGACTTAACCTTAACCTTAGCCTCAGCCTTTTTAATAATCTAAATTATATTGAACCATAAAAAACAATCGCTATGCAAACATTAAAATTCAAAACAACCATCAAATGCAACGGCTGCATCAATGCCGTAACCCCTTTTCTGGAAAAATCAAACAATATCAGCAACTGGAGTGTTGATTTAGAAAACCCCGAACGCGTTTTAACAGTGGAGACTGACGGAGATTCTAACGAAGTTAAAAATCTCCTTGATGAAGCAGGATATAACGCGGAGGAAATTTGAGTTTTATGAGTTTTGGGTCTTGTATTCCGCATTCAGGGAATAATTCAGGACCCGGAACTCAGAACCCGAAACCAACAAGCACCACATGAAAACACTGATAACCATACTATTCACCCTACTAACAGGCATTGTTATGGCACAAAACGACAGCACCCGCTTTAATTTTAAGCAACTTACTCCCGAGGAGGAGTATGTCATCATCAATAAAGGAACAGAAAGGCCCTTTACAGGTAAATACTATGAGCATGAGAAAAAAGGAATCTATACCTGCAAAAGATGTGGAGCCCACCTTTACCACAGCAGTTCCAAATTTGATGCCCAATGCGGATGGCCCAGCTTTGACGATGAGATTGAGGGAGCTGTAAAGCGACAGACGGACGCCGACGGAAGAAGAACCGAAATCGTATGCGCACGCTGCGACGCTCACCTGGGCCATGTGTTTTTGGGAGAAGGTTTTACCGCAAAAAACACACGGCATTGCGTCAATAGTATTTCGATGGTGTTTATCCCCGACTCTGCGCTTCAGAAATAGATTTTATCAGTCTCAATATTTACAATTACTATGGTTAACCGACGAACATTTCTGAAAAAGGCAGCCGTCACCATTGGACTGGCCGCCCTTGCATCACATTCACTTAAAGCACAACCATCCATGAAGCCACTCTCCAACATTCTGATTCACCATGTTTATTTCTGGCTGAAAAATCCTGAGGATAAGGAAGTTCGTGAGCAGTTCGAAAAAGCATTGAAGAAACTGGTTACCATTGATGAAATCAGAAATTACCACATTGGAGTTCCTGCCTCCACCGAAGAACGTGAGGTGGTGGACCACAGCTATTCCTACTCATTAATGGTAATTTTTGAAAACAAACGGGCTCAGGACATTTATCAAAAACATCCGACTCACCTTGAGTTTGTTGAGCAAAACGAAAACCTCTGGGCAAAGGTAAAAGTCTATGATTCTGCAGACATCAGCAATTAGTACCTGTCCATAAAGTACCACTTGCTGCGGTATACCTGCCGCCAAAATACTCATTTACGTAAGTATGCTTCGCTTTTGGCGGCTTCGCAAGCCCCCGAAGAAAAATCGGGGAAGGCTTTGCAATTGGCACTTTAATACCGGACACATGACTAAAAACAAACTAAGCGTTTTTCACGTGTTTGAGATAGAAAGTTCAAATTCAAGGCGTATGAAAAATATAAACCGCAAAATACTAATGTATTTGAGGATTTAGATTTTGAGCAACAACGAAGAAGTTGGACTTTATAGACAAACACTAATTAATCAACGACCACTTTGGCAACCTTAAGGGCTTTGCCATCGGGGCGAAAAAGTGTGACCACATAAATACCTCTGTTTAACCCGGCAGCGGAGAATATCATCTGATTCTGAAAAGAAGCCGGTCGTTTATCATCAACCAAAGCACCGGTAATATTGTACAATGCACCGGTAAAATATTGATTGTCGTCGGTCCGAACCACAATTTGTCCTGCATCACGACGATACCAGAGCTTGAAATCCACGTTATCCAGCCGATTCACAATAGAGGTGGGAACAAAAGAACTCTCAAAAGCCCCCATATCAATTCGCCCCTGCTGAACACGAGCGTTTCCGGCAAGATCATAAGCCGGTAACCCCAATCCGGAAACATCTGCCAGTCCTGCATTGATGCAAGGCGACTGATCGGATAGTTGCCAGTCTGCCAGGCTCCCATCAGCCGCAAGTCCCACATCTGATGATGTTGAAACAAAAGAAGGATCACTGTCCACCATTTCTGTCCAGGTATAAGAAGCAGGAAGCCCTGAAACAGAGGACTGGCCGCCTTCAATGAGGCAGTTTTGGAAGACCGGAGTATAGGGTTCATTGTCAAAAACTATTGCCATGGCTTCACCGGAACCATTTTCATTTCCGAAAACAATATTACTTACGAATGACAGACGCTCTGTATAAGCAGAAACACGAATAGCACAACCGGAGGTATTATTTGCAAGGTTATTTACAATAGTATTAGCAACAAAGGAAATATCATTAGATGAACTCTGACTTATCGTTACTGCACTACCAAAATACGATTCATTATTGGCAAAAACAGAACCAGACACAATGAGGCCCCCAGCAAAATCCGCTTGGATTGCGCCACCGGTAGAAGCAGAATTATTGTAAAACTCACAGTTCTCAATGCGAAGTTCATGCCCGTCAGAATTCACTATATGAATGGCACCACCACCATCAAACCCTACTGCCTGATTCGATTTAAACGTACAGTTCTCAAGAATCAGTTGGGAGTAAGCTGAATTAATGGCACCGCCATAAGTAGCTGCCTGATTATTTTCAAAGTGACAATTCACAAACGAAATATCAGAGTGATAAGAAATAGAGACAGCACCTCCCGAATTTGTTGATGCTGTTGATCCATCTGCATTCCCATATTCAAACGTAGTATATTCAAAAGATGAGGAAGGATTATCATCGGTCCCACCATTAAAATAAATCCCTCTCCACCCGGTGTTTGGATTGTCCGCAGTAAAAACAATCTCACTGCCGGAAACTCCATTTGCCTGAATACTGCCGGCTGAAGTAACTGTAATCATGGTCTGATCGGCCACAACAATCCTTGTGCCTGCAGCAATGGTCACTGAAGCGGAAATGGTAACATCGTCGGTCACATTCACCTGTTCCGGTCCCCAGATAGTATTGGTAGTAACAGATCCTGACACATCAAGTGCATACAACTCTTGTGTTAGAAACAGGATAAACAACAAAGAAATTAAGGAGTAGTAGAGTTTTCTCATGGGTCACATCTTTGGACCCTAAATTATATTATTTTTCATTCATAAGCAACTCTCAACCAGAAGAATGTCAAAAACATTCTTAAACCCAGCTTACATTACTTCCAACTCGCCCAGCTTATTCAATTCCGTAAGAATAGTTTTTGGTTTCATATAAACCCGTCGCTTAAACTCACGGTAATTTTCGTCCACGTCTGATTCTTCAAGTACATAAGCACTCCAGTAGTAAAGAAAAAATCCAAAGCCTGCATCTATGACCATCTGGTCGATCTCGTGTTCAAATTTGTGTTTGCCCCGCTTGGAGAGATATTGCCATCCACGTTCTGCAAGGCCTCCAAAACCTCTTGACTGATAATCCCGAACGTGCATCAACTCATGTGCCAGCAGGCCGACGCGTGCTTCATGCGGGACATCCCGGAAGAGTACTCCATGAAAATCATCTCTGTTATTGATACACAAGACATAAGTACGTTTCTCCGGCTTTCTAAAAAAAGAAAAAAAGGACGGACGCATGGCCATGGTAGTTCCAATGCGTTTTTCCTTCACCTTAATATTCACATCCAGTATATCATCCAGACTGTCGGCCAGAAAAACAACCAGCGAATCATACTTTTCGGGAAAATCCCAGCTTTCGGGAGTTTGTCCTTTAACAGGACTATTGGAAAACCAGGCAATCAATAAAAACAATAAAATAATAATTCGTCTCATCTCCTCAAATCAAAATATTCTCTTGATGATACGAAGCAAAAACCCAGGGGTTTCACAAACTCATCTCAAGCAACATCACCTCATCTGCAGATCATTGAGCTTCTGATAAATACCCTTCATGGAAATCAGTTCATCATGGGTCCCTGTCTCCACTATTTCCCCTTCATGAAACACGTAAATACAATCGGCATTACGCACAGTGGAAAGACGGTGAGCAATCACAATCGAGGTACGATTGGCCATCAGGTTTTCCAGGGCCTCCTGCACCAGCTTTTCTGATTCGGTATCAAGGGCAGAGGTAGCCTCATCCAGAATCAGGACCGGCGGATTCTTCAGTACAGCACGGGCAATGCTGATGCGTTGGCGTTGACCTCCGGAGAGACGTCCACCCCGATCACCAACAATGGTCTGATAACCATTGTCAAAAGAAGTAATAAATTCATGAGCATTGGCCACCCGGGCAGCCTCCTCCACCTTTTCGGGTGTGGCATCTTCCACCCCAAAAGCAATATTATTATAGATGGTGTCGTTAAACAGAATAGCATCCTGATTCACATTGCCCATCAGATTGCGCAAATCATGAATTTTCAGGTCACGAATATCCTGACCATCAATCAAGATACTTCCCTCAAGTACATCGTAGAAACGAGGTAACAAATCCACAAAAGTGGACTTCCCACTCCCCGACTGCCCCACCAATGCGATGGTCTTTCCCTTGGGAATGGAAACATTGATATTTTTAAGGACGGGCGCCTCATTGTATGCAAAAGTAACATTGCGGTATTCAATGCCCTGCTTCAACTCACGAATCCCTTTGGCACCACTTTTTTCCCTGATCGCAACATTGGCTCCCATAATTTCATCAATCCTGTCGTAGGCGGCCATCCCCTTCTGAATGCTATACATAGCTTTGGAAAAGTCCTTTGCCGGGTTGATAATCTGATAAAAGATACCCAGATAAGCCAGAAATTCTGCAGCATTAAGGGCATCGGCATCAGTAAGAATGAGTGTTCCACCGAACCATACCACAATAACCACCACAATAGTGCCTAAAAATTCACTCATCGGATGTGCCAAATCCCGGCGACGCATCAGGCGATTCATGATATTCCGGTATTCATCCACCTCACCATCAAAGCGCTGATCCATGCGTTTTTCCGCATTAAACGCCTTAACAATACGAAGTCCGGAAAGGGTTTCTTCGATAATGCCCAGCAACTCACCCATTTTGTTCTGACCTTCTCGAGAAGTCTTTTTAAGACTTTTACCCACACGACCGATAATAAAACCGGCAATTGGTAACACCACAAATACAAAAAGCGTAAGTTTAAGACTGAACAGTAACATTGCGACGAGAAACACCACAATGAGCACCGGATTCTTCAGAAACATATTCAGCGATGACATAATGGAAGCCTCGACCTCCTGCACATCTCCGGTAGAACGGGCTATAATATCCCCCTTTTTCTCTTCGCTGAAGAAAGCCATTGGAAGCTGAAGAATCTTATGATAGATATTGTGTCGCAAATCACGAACTACCCCGTTGCGAATTCCGATACTGGTATAAGCCGCCAGATAGGCAAATCCGGTCTTCAGGAAAGTTCCGGCTACCAAAAACACCCCCACAAAAAGCAACGACCACCCCGGACCGTAAGCGGATTTCAGACTGGTAATGTAGTAGTACAAATTGTGCTTCAGATCATTGAAACTCATCTTCCATTCAACCAAAGCATATACCTCATTGTCCTGCGAAAGAATAATCTCAAGCATTGGTACCATTAATGCCACAGAAAACACCGCAAAGGTGGCTGACAAAATATTAAACAGAAAATTCAGCCCCAAAAGATGCTTGTACGGTGGCAAATACCGTTTCATTACCTCGATAAAATCTCTCATTCCGGGATGTTCTTTTTTTATTTAAAAAGGAGTTGTCTAAAATGCAACTATACTTTTTGCACAGTGTATTTTCGAGCCTTGCTGGTTTTGAATAATGAGATTCATCACTTCGTTCAGAATAACAAAATCAAGAAACCCATGACATTTGGGACGGCTCCCCTTCTGTAAACCAATTAATATAAATCAACTCCGGTGTAATTCTTCGGAGTAAAATGTTTCAACTCTTCTTTTACCTCATCACGCACATCCAACGTATCAATAAATCTGGCAATAGACTCACCATTGATCACATCATTTGTGCGGGTAAGATCTTTAAGTGTTTCATAAGGATTGGCAAACCCTTCTCTGCGCAAGATGGTTTGCATAGCCTCAGCCACAACTGCCCAGTTGTTATCCAGATCTTTATCGATGGCACCCTGGTTGATTAGCAATTTCCCAAGACCTTTTTGCAACGACTGAATGGACAACACAGAATGTGCAAGAGGTACACCAATATTCCGTAATACGGTGCTATCGGTCAGATCGCGCTGCAAACGCGACACAGGCAGTTTGGCCGACAAATGTTCAAACAGAGCATTGGCAATTCCCAGGTTACCTTCCGCATTCTCGAAATCAATAGGATTCACTTTGTGTGGCATCGCACTGGAACCTACTTCTCCCTTTTTGATCTTCTGCTTAAAGTATTCCATCATGATGTAAGTCCAGAAATCACGGGCCAGATCAATCAGAATAACATTGATGCGCTTCAGATTGTCAAATATTGCGGAGAGATTATCGTAGTTGGAAATCTGAGTGGTAAGCTGCTCTCTTTCCAGCTTCAACTTATCACCTACAAACCGGTTTCCAAAGGATACCCAGTCAATTTCAGGGTAGGCTGCTTTATGCGCGTTAAAGTTTCCTGTGGCTCCTCCGAATTTGGCAGGACAAGGAATATCTTTCAACAACTGAAGCTGAATTTTCAGTCGCTCCACAAAGACCCGGATCTCTTTCCCAAGGCGAGTCGGCGATGCCGGTTGCCCGTGCGTTCTGGCCAACATGGTAATCTCCTTCCACTCGTTAGACATTTTTTCCAACTGAGCAATCAACTCCTCCAAAAACGGGTAATAAACTTCGTTTACCGCATCACGCAATGAAGCAGGAACAGCAGTGTTGTTAATATCCTGAGAAGTCAGTCCGAAATGAATAAACTCCTTGGATTTTTCCAGTCCCAAACCATCAAACTGCTCTTTCAGGTAATATTCCACTGCCTTGACATCGTGATTGGTAACCGATTCAATGTCTTTGATCCGCTCAGCATCCTCCAGCTGAAAATTGCGGTAGATATCCCGTAAAGCATCGAATTTACTTTGATCAAAATTCTTTAACTGCTCAATGGGTTCTTCACAAAGCGCAATAAAATATTCCACTTCCACCATCACCCGGTAACGGATAAGGGCATATTCTGAAAAATAAAGGGCAAGTCCGTCCACTTTGGTACGGTAGCGCCCGTCGATGGGCGAAATAGCTGTCAACAGGTGCAGATCTGTCATGGTTCTTCAGGTTTTGATTTTGCAGCCACAAAGGTAGTAGTTTTCGAGGAACAATGGCCATAAGTAATTGCTCAAATGTCTTAAAGAATAAATGAAGTTAAGAATTTTAATCCGGGACGTATTGTTTCAATACCTAAAAAACCAACCATTTTTTGTCATTCCTCCCATGGATTCCTTATTTTTGACTTTTCAGTTAGCCTGATCTATTTAGAGCCTATCCATAAACTAAGTAAAGTTTATTTTTAGTCATGTGTCTGGTCATAAAATGTCTGTTGCAAGGCTTGCGACCGCGTGCCGCCTAAAGCTTTAGCGCCGTGCCGTCGGCAAGCCTTTGGCGACCGATGGGTGGCGCAAGCCGCCAAAAGCGGAGTTTACTTTGGTAAATGAGTATCTTGGCGGCAAGCGTAACGACGCAAATGGTACTTTATGGAAAGACTCTATTGATGAATTTTCGTTCTGAATTAAACAGAACAAAGTTGTCCCGATAAAAAATCAGACATAAAACACAATAAGATGGAAGAACAAATAAAGCAGGTAGCAACCCGCATTAAAGATCTACGGGAAATTCTGAACATCTCAAAAGAGGAAGCAGCTGATAGCTGCGGAATAACTACCGCAGAGTATTCCGAAATTGAATCAGGAAAAGTTGACATCCCTGTTGGAATTATGCATTTGCTGGCCAAAAAATTCAGGGTGGATGTTACCTCATTTCTGAGCGGCTCTGAACCTCGAATGCACTATTACACGCTTACCCGTAAAGGGAAAGGGGTCTCGGTGGAGCGTAGAAAAGTATACAACTACCAGGCGCTGGCTGCAAATTTCATCAACCGGAAAGCCGATCCCTTCATTGTCACCGTAGATCCTAAATCAGACGATGCAGCAATCGAGTTCAACAGTCATCCGGGGCAGGAATTCAATTTAATTCTGAAAGGCAGTCTGAAACTGAACCTGAACAATAAGGAGATGTTGCTCAACGAAGGGGACAGCATTTATTTTGATGCCAGGCTGCCCCACGGCATGAAAGCGACAAACAACGAGCCTTGCGAATTTCTGGCAATCATTTTGTAAATAGTGCCTGTCCATAAAGTACCGTTTACTGCGTTATACCATTCACGGAAACTACTCATTTACTAAGGTAAACTTCGCATTTCCGTGAATGGCAAGCCTTGTAAACGGAACCTTCTGAACAGACACAGTACTTGAAAAATATTTTCCCGAATTTTTTTAGACAGGCTAAATAGAGTCTGTCCATAAACTAAGCGTTTTTCACGTGTTTGAGATAGAACGTTCAAATTGCAAAGCCTGCCCCGATTTTTCTTCGGGGGCGTGTGAAAAACCTAAACCACAGTCCCGAAGTAGCTTTTGTTAGGTTTTTTGAACAAAAAACCAACAAAAAACACAATCGGGATGAGGATTTAGATTTTGAGCAACAACGCAGAAGTTGGACTTTATAGACAAACACTAATTACCGATATTTCATAAAAAACAATCATGCAGTTATTTAAAAAATACCTAGAACAACCTGAATTTAAGTCACTTGCTGACTTTCAAAACAATTTTAAGATAAAGATCCCCGACAATTTCAACTTTGCCTACGATGTGGTGGACGAATACGCGCGACTGGAGCCTGATAAAGTTGCATTGGTTTGGGTAAACGACGAAGGTGCTCATCGCAACTTCACCTATCGTGAGCTGAAAGAAAGATCGGACGAAACAGCCTCCTGGTTTCGGGCTTCCGGAATAGGCCGTGGTGACAAAGTAATGCTGATTCTGAAACGACGCTACGAGTTCTGGTTTGCCACCCTGGCTTTGCACAAAATTGGTGCTACGGCCATACCAGCCACGCACCTGCTCACCGAAAAAGACATTATTTACCGTTGTAATGCAGCAGACATTAAAGCACTGGTGTGCGTAGGAGAAGAAAATGTCATCAATCATGTGGAAAAAGCGCTGCCTGATTGCCCCACGGTTGATAAATTAATCTCGGTGGGTCCTGATTACCCTGAAAACTGGGAAAACTTTCAAAAAGAAGTAGCCACTGCGGCTCCTTTCCAGAAGCCGGATATTCCGTCGCAGAATGACGATCTGTTGTTTCTCTATTTCACATCGGGAACCACCGGCAACCCCAAAATGGTGGCCCACGATTACACTTATCCTCTGGCACACATCATCACAGCCTCTTTCTGGCACAATGTGAAGGAGGACGGACGTCACCTCACTGTGGCAGACACCGGCTGGGCCAAAGCTGTATGGGGAAAACTCTACGGACAGATGATGGCAGGATGCAGCGTTTTTGTTTATGATCACCAAAAATTTACTCCTGCTGATATGCTGGAAGTAATATCCAAATATAAAGTTACCTCCTTTTGTGCACCTCCAACCATCTTCCGTTTCCTGATCAGGGAAGACTTTTCGAATTATGACCTGTCAGCCCTGGAATACTGCACCACAGCAGGAGAAGCACTAAACCCAAAGGTTTTTGACACTTTCCGAGAACTGACTGGCATCAAACTGATGGAGGCTTTTGGCCAGACAGAGACAGCTGTTCAGCTGGCTACTTTCCCCTGGATGGAGCCCAAACCTGGCTCCATGGGCATTCCCACGCCCCAATACAACATCGACCTGCTGAAGCCCGATGGTACATCATGCGAGGACGGAGAGGAAGGGCAGATTGTGATCCGCATCGGGGAGGAGTATCCTATCGGTCTCTTTAAAGGCTATTATCGTGATGAGGAACGCACCCGCGAAGTTTTGCAGGACGGAATTTATTACACCGGAGATATTGCCTGGCGCGATGAAGACGGTTTTTACTGGTTTGTGGGACGAGCCGACGATGTTATCAAAAGTTCAGGTTACCGTATAGGGCCTTTTGAGGTGGAGAGTGTGCTGATGACGCATCCCGCTGTAGTGGAGTGTGCAGTGACCGGGGCTCCCGACGAGATCCGTGGTCAGGTAGTAAAGGCTACCATTGTTCTGGCAAATGGATTTGCTGCCTCCGACGAACTTGCAAAAGATATTCAGGAACATGTGAAGAAAACCACTGCCCCCTATAAATATCCCCGCATCGTTGAATTTGTGAAAGAGCTGCCTAAAACCATCAGTGGCAAAATTCGCAGAGTGGAAATTCGCGGAGAAGAGAAACAATAAATAGTGCCTGTCTATAAAGTCGGGAAAGTTTGTAAAAGGTCATGTGTTTGGTCCGAAAGTGCCAGTTGCAAAGCCTGCCCCAATTTTTTTTTCGGGGGCGTGTGAAAAACCTAAACCACAGTCCCGAAGTAGCTTTTGTAAGGTTTTTTGAACAAAAAACCAACAAAAAGCACAATCGGGATGAGTATTTTGGGGGCAAGCGTAATGCAGCAAGTGGTACTTTATGGACAGACACTAAATAAACCTGAATAGATTTATTTGATTACCTCAACCAGAGAACTATAAAAAAAAGGGATGATTTTCGCCAAAGGTAAAAATCATCCCTTTTTTAATTCAAAATTGCTCTTTCAAAAACGGCTTAAATAACCTGCCATATACATAAGACAGGTAAAATGTAAACAGGCTGAAACCCTGAGAGCAATAGCCCAGGGCAACGCTCTGGGTTTTGAGGTATCCCTCATACCCCCAGTCTCCTAAATACCCCGGATTAGAGTCATTGCTATCAAACTGTCGCCCCGCCGGGGCTGGTCCACCACGAAAAGGAAAAATCGAACAATAACATGTCAACCTCAATCCTTTAGCTCTTGGCTCTTAGTCAAAACTAACTCCTCAACACTTCTGCCTTCTGCCTTCTGCCTTCTGCCTTCTAACTTCTATTCTCTATTCTCTATTCTCTAACATCTATCTCATAAATTTCTCACGTTGCTGAAGGTTCAACAAGCCCCAAAGTACAGAAACCGCCGAAACCACCAATAAAAAGGTACGATTGCGAACGACAGCCAGCTCCCATACCACAGAGCTGGTATCTGAAGGCATATCAAAGGGATTAAAAAATACACTCCAGGTAGTTATTGACAATTCACCAGATATTATTTCCAAAAACCAGGCAATAATCGCAAGAATAATAACCACTACAGCAGCACCATGCCCGTTGCGAATAATTGTAGAGAAAAGAAAGCCAACAGTCCCGAAAAAAGTCACGGGTACCATCAATTGTAGAGACAGCAGCAATATATTGTGACGAAGCAAAATAAAATTGTCCAGAAACGATAGAAACAGAATCACTGACCATACCATCATTAGAATAATTAAAATCCTAACCATCCAAACCTTGAAGCGATAGTTGGGAATACTGAACAATATTTCCAGAATTCTTGCATCTTCATCATTCTGAATGCCGTAAACTGTTGGGAAAAAGATAAGCAACAACGCCGGGAACAACAATTGATGGTAGATTGAAGCGACATCCGGGATGGAAGGTGAAAACAAGCTGATACCGGTAATCAAAAGAAAAAATATAAAACTTCCACCCAGAAAATAGACAAATTTATTCCCGAAAATCACCTTAATATTATACCGGATCAATTCAGTTATGATTGACAGTTGAACTGATTTTTGTTTTTCCATGCTTTTCCTTTTTAGTTCCCTTTATTCAACAACCACAAATAGGAATCCTCTAAAACAGCAGTTACTTCCACTGCCCGCTCATCAGGTTTTTCGGAAGCAAGGCAACGTAACCGTACATTCGTCCCCTGATTCATATGATGAATTACCGTAAATCTACGAGTCATTTCTTCCACTTCATGGGGGGCCACTTCCACCTGCCAGACTTTACCATTAGCTATGGTCACCATATCGCGTGGTTCTCCCCAGTAGCGTAATGCCCCTTTCGACATAACAGCCACCATATTACATGAACTGGAGATGTCTTCGATGATATGAGTAGAAAAAACCACAACCCTTTCACGGCTCAGCTCTACCAGCAGATTACGGAAACGGATGCGCTCACGCGGGTCAAGTCCGGCGGTGGGTTCATCAACCACCAGAATCCTGGGTAAATGCAACAATATCATAGCAATCCCAATTCGCTGTTTCATCCCTCCCGAATAGGCTCCAATTTTACTTTTACGACGCTCCCACATATGCACCGATTCCAAAACATAGCGAACCCTTTCATCGCGAACTTTTTTGTCCACAATATTTTTCAAAATTGCCTGATAGTTCAGAAACTCCAGGGCGGTCATATTCTCATACGTCCCAAATTCCTGAGGAAGATAACCAATGAGGCCTTGTAGTTCTTCTCTGTATTCCGCAGTATCAAAACCATTGATAAATATTTTCCCATAACTCTGATCCAGGATTCCGCAAAGCGTGCGCATAATGGTTGTTTTTCCGGCACCGTTAGGGCCCAAGAGTCCAATCATTCCACTTGACAACTCCAGAGAAACACCTTTTACAGCCTTAAACGGCTCTTTGGATTCTTTTGCAAACGGAAGCAATGTCACCCATTTCACAAAGCGACGCCTGATTCCCTTAAACCACCCGTGAATCATTTCAGGTTTCAATCTTCCTGCTCGGGTTTTTTTACTTACCAGGAGTACGGACCCCACAATTACCCAAAGCACGATGATGGTTACTGCACCTCCTTTATTCTTCCAGTTCTGCAACATCAGAAACAATAAAACCAATGGATAACCAATCCGCCATGTCCACCGGATCATCTTCAAAAACCTGCGCCGATTGATAATATTCGTAGCAGAAAGACCAAGCTTGAACCATCGCTGATGCAAAACTTCAAAATACCCTGCAATCACAAAGTAGTTGATAATCCAGAAAAACAACTGCCAGAAACCATTGTCAAGATAGATTAGCGAAAACCAACTGAGAAAAACCAGTAACGGAATCTGCCAGATAAGTCCGGCGCGCAAATCTGAGGCATCAAGGGGAAACTCCTGCAACCTTTCTCTAAGACTGGCCCGTTGACTCCACTCCCGGCGAAAACGGTTTGGCCGCCCGTAAACCTTCACAATATTTCTGACATTTATGCGGATGGTGGCATCATCTTCAATCAATTTGCTGTTGGCGCGTTTCAGACTATTCTGAGCAAACCAAATAATCCACGGAACTCCGGCTATTGTCAGTACGGTGGTCACCATCTGCCAGAGCACTGACATGTCGCTCCCCCACCAAATCCATACAAACAACATAACCCAAACCACAATTAATGCAACTCTTATAGACTTTTTAAGTGACCGAATCCAGCCTAGAGCCTTTTCAAGACCCAATCCAAATGCAGGAACAAAAACCAGAGTAAGTATTGAACTGAAAACCAAGCCTCCGATTACTGTTATGGCAAAAGGTGCTCCCAATGCACCAACATATTCACCTTCCCCCAAACTCAAAGGCAGCATGGCCACAATAGTCGTTGTAGCGGTAATCAGAATGGGACGTAAACGGGCCATACCCGCCTCCATGTATGACCGGACAACAGACGCCCCAGAACGACGAAGCTGCATCGCATAATCAATGAGTATTATGCCATTGTTGACCACCACTCCCAATAAAATTAAAAACCCGATAAACGTATTAAAATTGAGTAATGAATTGCCTGTAAACAGTAGTGCCAACATAGATCCTACTGCCGCCAGAGGAATGGTAAACAACATCACCACAGGTGCTGAAAAAGACTCAAACACCGAAGCCAGAATCATAAATATCAGCAAAATAGCCATCCCAGCCAGGAAATAATATTCTTTGGTAGATTCATCACGCTGCAGGGTAGCGGTAACCCCCTCCGGAAGTCCTGATGCCAGTAACAACTCCTCAATCTCTTTTAAAGCAGTCTCCTCCAGTTCGCGGGATCCTTCCACCTCCTTTTTGAGATTAAACCGAACCACAATCTGTTTTTCCTGATTTACCCGGTGATACTGCGACTCACTGTTTTGCAGCGCAATACCTGCAAACGACTTCAATTTGGCCTGCTCCCCACCTGACGTCCTTATTTGAGTATCCCCCAGCGTTTTCATATCAGCAGCTTTACTTACTGCCAACGAATCTTCCTGTGCCTGATCAAACGCCAACATGATGTCATACTCCTGATTATCGGCCTTAAAAGTACCTCCTGATTCTGTTTGAGGAGACAAAGTGGTTAGCTGGGCAACCACCTGGGCAGGCTGTACCCCATTAATGCCCATCCAGTAAGGATCCAGATCGAGCATTACTTCCGGACGTTGCCAACTTCCCTCTACCCATACACCATCCAAACTGGTCAGGTTTTCTTTCATCAGATCCACCAGGTCATTGGCTGCAAGCACCATATCATTAAAACTCTCACCCCGGACCATCACCTGTCGTTGTTCATCTGCAAGACCAAGCATAGACAGGGCTCCGCCTCCCATTCCGGCACCACCGCCACCACTTTCTCGTCCGGTATCGAAACTCACCGAAGCTCCGGGCCACTCCCGCCACAACTCATTCTCTACTTTTGATTTGATTTCCTGAAAAGAAAGATTTTGGTATTCCATGGAATCCTTATCCACTTCGACAGTGATCACCGCCCTGTCGGTATATATTTTACTGATAACATTGGCAGGCAGATCCAATAGAACAAGACGTTCTTCCATGGTACGTATCAGTTCATCAGACTTTTCCAAAGTTGAACCTTCATTCATGTTAACATTGACTTCAACGCTGCTCTTTTCTACAGGTTTATTTCCTGCAATACTGTAAGCAAAACTCAGAAAAGCGACCAGAAAGAACACCCCCAGGCCTCCCATTACCAAGAGGGCAGGGTGACGTAACCCCCCTTTCAGGAGCTGAATGTAAATTTGAACAAAATGATTGTGCAACGGCAGCCGGGAGAGTCGCCACGACTGCCCCCCCTGACGTTTCAGAATGGCATTGACAATGGTTGGGATAAGCACAAGGGCCACCAGCAGAGATACCAACAGCGTGGAAACAATAGATACACTTACATGACGGGCCACCTCGCTAAGCACCTGATTGGTTGCAAAAACAAAAGGAAGAAATACCACAATGGTAGTTAAAGTGGCCGCTGTAACCGAACGCCAAATCTGAGTGGTGCCCCTTACTACCATATCCTCAGTTTTTCCTCCACGGGAGGTCATCCGGTAAATATTCTCCATCACCACCACGCCGTTGTCAATCAGCATTCCCATTGCAAGCGCCAGACCTATAAGTGTCAACATATTAATGGTGATATCCGCAGCATAGAAAAAATTAAAGGCTCCGAATACCGACACTGGCATAGCAACCATTACCACCATCACCAGTGGCAAATTTTCAAGGAATATCCATAATATGAATATGGCCAGTAATCCCCCGATAATAGCCAGTTGAATGATTTGGTCGATGTTTTTCTCAATTTCTTCGGCTGAATTTGACTGAATTTCCATGGTTAACCCGCGGGGAGAAAAATCTTCATTGATGGAGGCCAATTCATCTTTCACTTTATCGGACAATTCAATAAGGTTAACCTGTGACTCTCTGACAAGCGAGATGGTTACCACATCCTTTCCGTTTATCCGACTGAAAGAATCAGGTTCACGCAATCCGTAACTGATAACAGCAATATCAGAAAGCAACAGAGGACCTTCCTCACTGATGACTATTTGTCCGATATCGGAAGCGGACAAATATTCTGCACCCGCATTAACAAAAAAACGGGTTCCATGTTGATGCACCTCTCCCACAAATGTTTTGGATTGCTGACCGGACCTTATTTGCTGCCGGATATCACTCATCGTCAATCCGTAACTTTCCAGTTCATCACGATTTACTGTCACAGTGACTGTTTTCTCCCGACCCCCAAATACCTGCACCGAAGCAATTCCGTCCACGGCCATAAACCGATCGTTTACTTCCTGTTCCAGCAAAGTACGAATACGGTCAGAGCCACCCTCTCCCATCACCTGAATCTGCATAAATTCAGTATTAATCTGCTCCATATCCACCCTGACCACTTCGGCCATAAAACCTTCAGGTAAGCGACTTCTCACTGCATCCACCTGTTCCGTAAGCTTCAGATAAGCATAACGCATATCGGCCTGCTGTGCAAAGTAAACAGAGACCATGCCTCCATCTGGCATAACCCGTGATTCAATCTTCTCCACTTTATCCAAACGTCCTGCAGCTCCCTCCAATGGAATAACAGCTTCGCGCTCCACATACTGAAGATCGCGCTCCACAGGTGCCATCACACGAATAAAAAGAACCGGAAGCTCCATGGCCGGAATTAATTCCACCGACAAAGACCGGTAACTAATGACTCCCAGCATGGTAAGCGCCACAAAGAACATGCTTACAAGAACTTTCCTATTGATCAGTTGCTTCATAAGGCACTCTTTTGTTTGCGTCCGCTTCTGTCGAACAGTTCATAAACACAGGGAATAACCACCAAAGTCAGCAAGGTGGAGGTAAATAATCCAGCAATAACAGCAATGGCCAGTGGTGAACGCAAAGAAGCACTGCGTCCTATCGACAATGCCAACGGGAAAAGAGCAAGCATCGTGGTAAGCGAAGTCATCAGAATGGGACGTAAACGATCACGCGCCGCTTTCAACACAGCTTCCCGCAACTGGCCACCCTGACTTTTGTATTGATTAATGGCATCCACCAGAATAATGGAATCGTTGACCGCAATTCCCCCCAGCATCACAACGCCAATAAAAGCCATGATGTTAAAGGTGATTCCAAGCAACCAGAAAGTCAGAATTGTTCCCACCCCGGCCAGTGGAATAGTTAGTAGGATCGTAAACGGATGAATCAATGATTCGAACTGAGCAGCCATCACCATATAAACCAACACCACAGAGAGCATGAGGGCAAACAGGAGCTGTGAAAAAGACTCTTTTCTCCGTTGCTCATCCCCGGTAACCAGCACACGATATCCCGGAGGTATCGCCATATCTGCTACCTGTGTTTCTACCTTTTCAACCACCTTATCGAAAGGTTTCCCCGGAACCACTCCTGCGTAAACTTTTCCAACACGGCTCTGATTGTCACGGAGAATTTCACCCGGCTCATGTCCAACTTCTATCCGGGCAAGTTCATTCAGGTGGTAGGCCTCTTCTCCGTTCACAATTTCCAGGGTGGCCAGATCGTTGATGCTTAGCTCCTTTCCCGACACTTTTATTTCAGTGCGGTTGCCACTTTCTTCCAATGACCCGGCATCCTGCTTTTGCAAAGATGCCTGCACCTGCGATATAATGCTCTGAATATTCAAACCAAGCATTCCGGCTTTCATACGATCAATACGAATATCTATTTCAGGGGCCTCCTCTTCAAATGAAGTGAAAACATTGATTAAATCCGGCGAATTTCTCAGCTTCCCGGCAATACCGGATGTCGTTGCTTTTAAAACATCGGTATCCGGCCCGCGAACCTCAAGCACAAAAGGCGATTCATCGTCACCGGCAAGTGACTGCAAAGCCGGCTCTGTCTGACCGTAGTGCAACTCCAACCCGTTGACGCCGGCAAACAAACTGTCCAATGCAGAAGCCAAATTTCCGGAAGCTGATTTGGAAACTTTGGAAAAGGCAACTTTCAGAAAACCTTCGTTTTCTCCTCTTGAAAACGATTGTCCCGATTCAGTTACGGCGGGACCGGAATGAGCATAAATCCATTTAAGCGAACCTTCCGGCATTATCTGACGAATTGATCGGGAAACTGATGAAAGAGTGGCTCCTGTTGATTCCAGACGAGTTCCGGCCGGAAGGGTTACTTCAATCTCCAGCTCATCAGAAGAAGCATCGGGCAGAAAAGAAGAACCCACAAAAGGCAGCAAAGCATAACTACCGGCCATCAGCAAAAGCGCAGCAATCAACACAAGTCCCTTATGATCCAACGCTTTTCCCAATATTTTATGATAAAACCCCGACTTTAAAGGTTTTGAGGTCGCCACAGAGCGATTCCGCCCAATTAGTTTGGTGCTTAGCAAGGGAACGACCATCAGGGCCACACCCAGTGAGCAAAAAAGGCTAAAGGCCACTGTCCAGGCCTGATCCTTGAAGAATTCGCCCGACACACCCTGAAGATATACAATAGGAAGAAACACAACCACCGTCGTAAGCGTGGAAGCCACAATAGCGCCTCCCACACTTCCTGCTCCTTCAATGGCTGCATCTTTCAACGACTTTCCTTTTTCATGTAATCGATAAATATTCTCCAGCACGATAATCGCATTATCAACCAACATGCCGGCTCCCAGCGCCAACCCTCCAAGGGTCATAAGATTAAGCGTTAAATCGTTGAAATACATCAACCCGAATGTGGCCACCACCGATAACGGAATGGCAATACTCACAACCAATGTTGCCCCCCAGTTTCGGAGAAACAGAAACAATACCACCACGGCAAACAAAATTCCCAGCAAGGCACTTTCACTCACTTCCGCTACGGAAGCCTCAATAAAACGCCCCTGATTTTCGATTACCTCCATCTTGATCCCCAAATGATTGGCAGAAAACTCATCCAGTGTTTCAAAAACTGCACCGGTCATTTCAACGGTATTGTAGCGGTTTTCTTTGTAGATGTATAAACCCAGACAATCCCGCCCATTGATGTTTACCATGCTTGTAGGGCGATCCTCCAGTAATCTGATATCAGCAATATCTTTAAGCAAAACCGGCGAACCGGCATCTCCTGACTCCCGGTTGTTCCCAGCCATTTTAATAACCAGCGTTTCAATATCAGCAGCTGTGGAAATGGCACTACTTCCCCTAACCACATAGCGCTGGCCTTTCTCTTCAATGTAACCACCGCTTACATTTTGATTAAAATTATTGATCTGTTCGGCAATCTGCTCAAGTGTAATTCCAAAAGCACTCAGGGCATTGCTGTTTGCCTGAACCTCCACTACATATTCACGCTCGCCCGCAATGGCCACATCAGCCACACCTTCAAGGCGCACCAATTCGGGACGCAAAACATTCTCCACCAACAATCGCAACTGATTGAGATTACGCCCCAGCGAATCATACAGAGCAATCTGAACCACCGGATCGGCGTTGGGATTGAAGCGGGAGATGTTCAGTTCTTCCACATCTTCCCTGTTAGAATAGGGCGACAATACCTTTTGCAATTCAAGAAAAGCCTGATCCATATCGTTGTCCCAGGAATAAGAAATAGTCAATCGTGCCCGCCCGGACATAATTGCGGACTCCACATTGGCAACCCCTTTTTGGCGCACCACGAGAGCCTCGATGGGAACCACCAATTGCTTTTCAATTTCTGCAGGTGGACGTTCCCCGGCATCAATCTCCACAAACAAACGCGGATTATCAATCTCCGGCATCAAATTGGTTCCCAGTCGGGAGTAGGAGATAAATCCCAGCAACAACACCGCTAAAACAATCATCGATACCGTGACAGGGTTCTTTATGGAAAATCTAGGTAAGCTTCTCATTATATTTTAATTAGAAATATCAAATTAACACCCCTTCCCATTGGGACCTATAAGCTATGAGGGATGAGCTGTGAGCTACGAACCAATAACCATTCACTTAACCTCATCTTCAATCTTCACCTTAGATCCGTCACGCAAGGTTTCAAAACCTTTCACCACTACCTGTTCACCAGCTTCAAGTCCATCCACTATTTCAATACGATCTTTGTTTTCCAACCCGGTTTGCACAATGCGCTTCCGGGCAGTTTCACCATCCACCACATATACAAATTTTCCACCCATCTGCGATAAAACCACATTGGGCGGCACGGCCAAAGTACTGTCGCTCTGCTCCACCACAATACCTGCATTCACAAACATTCCCGGCCGCAGGAGATCTTCACGGTTTTGAACCGCAATCCGCCCCTTAAAAGAGCGGGTAGCAATATCCAACGCAGGAGAAAGCTGAGAAATGTTTCCCGTTACTGTATCTTCAACAGATGAATAACTGGTTATAAACGCCGTCTGCCCGGCTTTAACCTTCCCGAAAGAAGCGGCAGGCAGGGTAACATTCAAAATCATACGATCGTAATTCATTATACTGACCATCTCGCCCCCCTGTTGAACTCTGACACCCTGTGAATAATAAGGCAAAGACGTTATTACCCCGTCAATAGGCGATTCTATACTCATCTTGTCCAGGTTAATTTGGGCATTCTCATAAGTTTTCCGGGCACTCACAAGATTCCGCTCTGCATTTACCAATTCCCGTTGAGTAACCCCCCCTTTTTCAAACAAGGCTTTTTGCTTCTCATATTCCTGTTCTGATATTTCCAGGTTAAGCCGTTCTCCTTCAATATCAGTACTATTTCGATAGGCTTTATCCTCCAGTCTGATAATAACACTTCCCTTCTTAACCCGGTCGCCCATTTTGAAAAGAGCACCTGTAGCCGGATTTTTTTGCAGATAATACTCGCCTGCCATTTCATTGGTCAATGTAACGGAACCGGCAGGTAACAAATCACCTGTGACGGTTACCACTTCACGGACCGTACCGGGAGTAAGATTCTGAACTGTAACATCGACAGCCACATCCATATTGAATCGTTGATTCTGATTGCCACAGCCGGCAAGAAATCCAACAAAAATTAAAGCAGCAATTATATTTTTCATCCGTATAAAATTTAATTGTTAAGGTCAGATGGAACTCGCATACAAGAACTTATACATGTTCGCTTTATTCGTTTAAAATTTGGTAATTAAATGGCAATAAGCCAATTAGCCTGAATTATTCATGAATAAACCAGGCTAGAGTCCGTCTATAAACTAAGCATAGTCTGTTTTTAGTCATGTGTCTGGTCAGAAAGTGCCAATTGCAAGGCTTGCGAAGCCGCCAAAAGCGCAATTTACTTGCGTAAATGAGTATTTTGGCGGCAAGTACAACGCCGCAAGTGGTACTTTATGGACAGATACCAATCAATACTTCGATAAATCAGGCACAATCCCCTCTCCACGTTCAAAATCATAGAGTGTCTGAATTTTCATATTCAACAATTCCAGCAAATAACTAATCCTGGCACTTGTCAAATCTGTTTTTTTCTGAGTCAGCTGATTCTGATAGAGGTTCAGATCCATACTGGTAAGGTCACCATTTTTATATTTCTCCAGATTAATTTCATAGGTCAGTTTGGCATTTTCCAGATTTTTCTGAGCAATATCAATCTGTGTCAACAAATTTTTCAAACTCCGATGCACTTGCCTGATGGTTAATGAGATATTGATTTTCTCATCATTCATATTTATTTCTCTGATTTGTTGTGCCGCCTGCGCTGCCCTCATCCGGGCCTTCTTTTCTCCCCAGTCCCACAAAGGGATTTCCAGCGAGAACCCGATGTTCTGGTTGTCCGTGGGACGATCAAACACACCTGTCAGTTCTTCATTTTCACCAAAAAGTCCTACAGAAACGCCAATATTTCCTTTAAATTCATTCTGTGCATTGGTGCGAATAATGTCGAACTGGCCCGTTTCTATATCAATTTTTCGTTGTCTGATTTCCAACCTGTTTTCAACAGCCCGTTTCATGGCATTTTCCAGATTCACATCCACTGCCATCACATTCACTTCGGCCAAAACAAGCACTTCCTCGTCCAGTGGCATTCCCAGCATCTGCTTGAACTGATCTTTAATATTCTCCAGCTCCACCTGCCTGTTTTGATATCCTGAGCTACTGGTCATCAAATCCAGTTCGGCCTGTAGAAGTTCTTCCCGTGCTACCAGTCCGGCATCCACTTTATTTCGGATAATTTCCACACTCTGAGTCCTGTTTTCAAACTCTTCACGAGCTGTATTGACAGACACCTGAGCTTCATAGACCTGATAAAATGCCTGTGAAACGGTCCGTTCCATATTCAGCTCCTGCAAAGCATAATTGATTTGGGAGTTCTCAAGGGCATATTCCAACTCTTTAAGCTCCATTTTGGTGCGATTGTAGGTAAATAAAGGCTGATCCAGATGCAGTGACAGATTGTTACTGAATCCACGGAAAGGATCCCCGCTAAATGAACTGTTGCTTTGGGAATCCTGCCAGCGTAAACTGTTGCTCAATGTGAGTACTCCATCTGTGAGCGTAATCGGTTGCTGCACACTGAAAGTTCCGTAGCTGCTCAGATTTTCGGTGGTGTACCACTCTGACAGCGGATCGTTGTATTGCCGGTTGTGACTGTACTCAAGGGGCGTCAGGTTTAACCGGAAACTTGACTTCAGGGATGCCCGGCGTGCAATGAGATTCTCTCTGCTTTGTTCCAGATTTAGCCGGGCCCGTTTAATATCCGGGCTCTCCTGTCGGGCGTAACTCAAAGCTTTTTCAAGCGTCAATACCTGCTGAGCCTGCATTCCGTTACCTGTAGAAACAGATAAAATGAGAAAAAGCAGCGTTACCTTCAAAATCCTTAGTATTAAGTTCATTCGTATATAATTTATCATTGATGTTCGGTTAAGAATTGAGATTGCTTCACTACGTTCGCAATGACAGATTTTTATAACAAAAAATCAGACAATTAACAGTTGGCCTCCTTTCGGGGACCTGGCTCATTTTGCCCAACCTACCCCGGGTCGATAACCCGGGGTTATTCAAGTTTGCCCCCTACGGGGACGAGCCAAGTCTGTCATAGACCCATTATTCCTCATTTTTTTTTGAGGTAGGTACGCGCAATAACGGGTCTTTTCAACCTCTACTCTTGCCTTGCTCGTTTAATCAAGATATCTATTACTAAAATCCCCACCACTGACCACTCACCACTCACCACTAATCATCCACTACTCACTACTTGACTATAAACTAACTTCCTGCCTTCTGCCTCTCATATATTTTATCTTAAAATCTAACCGTCTGTTCTTATCCATTTTACCGCATCAGCCACCACATAAGGAAAATCAGATTCATCCGACAACTCCACGACTGCCTCTTCCCGGTTAAAAAAGAACCTCCCCAGAGAAATCCACCCACTACGGTCACGGACCGGTGGAGTCTCCACTTTTTCCTCCCCATTGGCATGATGAATCACATAATAAAAACGACCTCTCGAATTCCTGCTCCTCCATCCGGTATTCATTCCTTCGGGAATATAAACCTGAACTTCGTACCGTCCTGCCTCCGGTAATTTCAGTTTCCAGCGTGCTTTATCATTACCATTGCCCGAAGCTTTCAGAACAGCGGAACGTAAATAATCGCCATAATAATTCTGAGCCAGAGTATTGGTCCATACAGCCTGTGGCCGCCAGTAATAAAACATTTCATAATTATCAGCCTTTTTGAGTTCACGTGAAAGCCACCAGTCCTTCAGAGTTCTGATCTCATTGCGACTGCTGATTTCAAATCCGGGATCCTCATTATCCACCACTAAAGTTTGGCTTCCACCCGGAACATTGCCATTAAGTTCAACCACTTCCACTCCTTCCTGCGGCTGAAGTTCATATAAATCCTCACCAATATTGACAAAAGGAAAAACGAAAACCGGAGGGATATTCCGGGAAACACCTGTAAAAATTTTCAGTTCACGGGGCTGATTATCATATACCATTTTTATGCGCAACTGATCGCCAGCCTTCACCACATAAGAGTCTTTATCGTTGTTTTCCTCCTCTTTCATACTTTGATACCTCCATTGTGAAAAGGAATGATTCCGACTTTCTGAGAGGTCAAGAAAGGCTGTTTCGGTATTCAAAATACCATCCGCACTCCCTGTATTGGAGACTTCAAAGGAAACCAGAAACTGTTTTTTCCCCTGGTTCCGGAAAGTAGCTGCTTTTACATCACCAAAACGAAAGGCAGGAAGGTCATCACCGGAAACCACAGTTTGGTATTTCTTCTTTAAAAAGCCCTCTTCTCCGGCCATTTCAAACCATTGGTCAGGACTTTCGGCCCGAAATCTAAAATGCGCCAGGGCAGGTCGAAATACTTTCACAAAATTGTCCTGTTTGCTTTGTGCAGATATCTCAGAAAAAAAATGAATCCCCTTCAAATTCAATATTCTGGCCACTGTATCACCTGCATCCTCATGTGCCATCCATTCAGAAACGCTTCTTTCTCTCAATGCCAGCAGTCCTTTATACTGGTCCCGCTCTGCACGCCATCCTTCGTTTTTCTCTTTTTGTCCCTTCTCACGGAGAGCTTCATCCATCATTATCTGAAACACCGGCCACCCCTTCTCTCGAATCTGATAAGAATGATAGAAATAAAGTGGAAAAATCTGTAAGCGGTTCCACTCAGTCATCAAACGCCCTCCATCCTCAGAACCCGAAAAAACCCTCCATTGAGGATACAAAAACAGGTTTCCGGCCATTGTCATCATGGTCTTTGTCTGGACTTCCTGCTCATCAACCTCTTCTCCCTGTGACTCCGCTTCCTCTTTAAAATCATTCAGGGTATTTTCCACATCAAGGAACCAACGTCCCCCACCATTTTCAGGCATCAAAACCATCTCCGGCTGAATATGATCAGTTCCTGTTCGCCACGATTGCAAATAGGTGTAAAAATGTACCGGGACTTCAATCAACTTCAATCGCTGAAATGGATATTCAAGACCTAAACTTCTTTCATATTGACCTTTCATGTCTCTGATAATCGCAGGTATTGTATCTCTCAACTCCCCGAAAGCTTTTTCAAACAAATCATTGTCGCGGTGAACAGACAGCGAATATTCCACTCCATCCACCAACAAAGTATCTGTTTTATAATAACCCGCAATCAATGTCAAAGCATTGAGTGGCTTACCTGCTGAATAACGAACTATTTTCCCGGAATCGACTCCTGCCCCCTGCGAAATAACCTCCAAATTATAACCGGAGGAGAACTCAAGAACATAGTTCGTAAAATCAGGTTGTTGTCGAAAATTGCGCCAGGCAACTTTTGGATACCAACCTGACTCTTGTGTCAGCAGAACATAATCAGGCCGGATAAAATAATGTTCTTTACCGCCAATCAGGGGTTCAAAGCGACTCAAAGACTCTCTCTCTTTTTCAAATTCCGGGTAAATGGCCTCCTGATCAGGATGTCCTGTATAGAAAACGCTACAACTGAATCCGGAAACATCTTTCTCATACATCAAGGACGTAGCTACAGATATAATCCCTTCTGAAAAAGTAAAAGGGACCTGCTGATTGTTCAGAGTAACAGAACTTATATCAAAGCCGGGATTGAGATGCAGAAACAAGGTATCGGATGTGCTCTTTTCTTTGATAAACAGATGGGCTTCGCTCACAAGGTTATTTCCGTTGTGATGAACACGCAAATAACAGGAATCAACAGAATATGCAGGTAAAGCCGGGAGTAATTTGTCTGTACGTCTGATTCTTTCCCTGAGTTGCTGTCCGTCAATTCCTTTTGAAACAATGTTGAAGAATAAAAAAGCTGCCCCACTCAGTAAAATCACACAAAATAAAAGGAGAGTTCCTGAACGACGTCTGGTACCGGGCAATCGTGGCAGACAAAATGCAGTAAGTAAAATCCCCATTAGGCCTAAAAGAAAATATCCGCCACGCTGAAACAATAAATATTCAGTATTGGAAAGTCCGGAAAAGCCGGAATAATAACCGGGAATGAAAAACCCGATAAAATCCCATACTCCCCAATGCATATTTCCCAGATAAAAAAGCACCATCCCTCCGAACCCCAAAACCAGCACAAATGTAACCGCCTGATTTCGAACCAACACCATCAAGACAAAAGAAAAACCAAGGATAAAAACAAGCGATGGCAAGGAGAAAATGAAAGGATAAATAAATATTGCCTGCCACACAAAGACGGCATCCGGTGAAATGAGTGTTACCACCATTGCCAGCAGCGCCACCACCATATTCAAACCCATAAAAACCATCAGCGCACCCCAGGTCTTTCCCAATACATATTGAACATTTGACATGGGGCGTGTATAAAAAACTTCGGTGGTATCCATTTTACGCTCACGCCCCAGAAAATCGGCAGATAAAAAGGCGGCAATCACCACCTGGGCCACTGTAAAGAGATAAAAATCCATGTAAAACACACCGCCCCGCATGTATCGGCCACTCCAGGCTTCCGATTCTGCAATACCCAATACCCCAAACACATCGAAAAGTACGAGAATAGCCAAAATCAGCAGCGAGAAAATGCGAAACAACCAGCTCCTCCACAAAATCCGGGCTTCATACTGCCCCACTTTTGAAATGTAGTAAAAGAAGGATGAAAATCTGGAAAGGAGCGATTCATCAGAGAAAGCAGGATTAGAGTTATTTTTTAGGTCGGAATTCATAGTCTAAACATTATTCTCCATAAAACAAACATAAGCATGTTCCAGTCCGGGATCTATATTTTCGGCATTTTGCAGCGGTTTCTGCCGGGCAATCAACTCGACCTCATACCCCTCAACAGACGGTATGGTAGTAATTACGGGAAATTGCTCTTTTAATGATTTGAGTTCATCAAAACCGACAGCGGCACGCCATACCAATCCCCTGGACTGTGCAATAAAATCATCGGGACGGCCCTGATATTTCACCATACCATTATCCAAAAGTGCCATGGAGCGACAAGTACTTGATATATCAGCTACTATATGTGTGGAAAGAATAATTATTACTCCCTGCTGACTCAGGTTACTCAGAATATTCCTGAACCTGATGCGTTCCTCGGGATCCAGGCCGGTGGTGGGCTCATCTACAATCAGAAGTCGTGGATTGCCAATAAGTGCCTGTGCTATTCCAAGACGCCTTTTCATTCCTCCCGACAGTTTATTGGCATACCGATCATGTGCATCAAGCAAACCCACTTGTTCCAACAAGCGATCCACCTCCATACGCCGATCTTTTTTAGATCTGATACCGGCCAGTGAGGCAGCATAATCCAGAAATTCCCGCGCTTTCAACTTTGGAAAAAAACGAAAATCCTGTGGCAGATAGCCTATCATCTGTCTGATTTCCCTGCGATGCTGCGAAAGAGAATATCCATCAATGGTCACATCTCCTGCACCCGGTTCCTGAAGAGTCACTAAAATACGCATAAGCGTAGATTTGCCGGCACCATTGGGACCAAGAAGGCCAAACATTCCTTCCTGAATAATCAGATTTACGTCTTTCAGGGCCTGATGCCCGTTATCGTAAATCTTGTTAAGGTTTTTTATTTGTAGTTCCAAAGCTCAGGTTTTCGTATCTGGTTTGCTTAATCAATAAACGAACCAGAAAGAGCAAATTAAACAAAATCAAATTATTAAAGCAAAACTATTTGACATAAAAGTGTTCGATATGATACAAACAGGTGTCCTATACCGAACACATCCCCCCTGTTTTATTGACTTCGCATAACCTCAAAATCTTAACCCATTAAAAATACAGGAGAAAAATCACTAATTCAACACACATCGCTCTAATATTTTTCAGACATACAGCTTTAAGTTGACAACTTAAATTTATAGCAGCGGACTATACTAATCCGTTAAACAGAGTAAATTATGGAGTTCAATATAAGGTAGAGTATATTAATCAAATACATTTTCAGGTTCTTGCAAGCTAATAATAATTTATATACTTTTAGTTCAGGTTCAAAAAACACAAATCCGGTATGTTCCCAAAAAGAGCCATGAAAAATATCATTCTCACAATACTGCTATGGTTGGCTTCCATGGGAATACCGTCGGCACAAAATGAATTTAAGGACATTGTACTCCTAAATTCCTATCATGCGACCTTTAAATGGACTGCTGACATCACCAGAGGCGTATTGGAAGAGTTGCCACCGGAAGAAAACTACCGGGTTTTTGTAGAATACATGGATTCCAAAAGATTCCAAAGCGATGAATACCTGCAAGGGTTAAATAACCTTTTCACCAAAAAATACGATTCCATCCGAATTGACGGGGTTATCATCAGTGACAATAATGCACTTGATTTTTTTCTAAAATACGGAAATGAGATTTGGGGTGATGTCCCTGTTTCATTTTGCGGGATTAACAACATACACAAATATAGTCCTGATACAACACGTTTTAGAGGAATAGATGAAAAAATAAACATCGACAGCACCCTAAGCATCATCAAGGTACTGCAACCAGATTTGGAAGAATTGATTGTGGTTTCTGACTCCACCCACTCCGGACAAATCTTCTCCAATCAATTTGCCGAAGCCGCCAAACGCCACCCCTGGCTGAAATACCAAATTCTTCATGCTGACACTCCCTGGCAACTTAGTACAGAGCTTCGAACCATTTGCACACCCAACAAAGCCATTTACCTGTTAAGTCTGTATATCAACCGGGGCGGATTTCCCCGCGAAATGCTGGAAGAAGCCCCTTTGATTATCGACAACTGCAAAGTACCGGTTTACAGCAACTGGGATTTTCTATTCAATGACTTTATTGTTGGCGGAGTGGTGATCAGAGGTGTAAATCAGGGTCGCAAAGCTGCGACCATCATGAAAGAGACACTGAAGGGGACCTACTGCACACCCTGGTTAGCAGATCCTCAGGAAATTCTTGCGCTGGATTATCGACAAGCCAATCGCAACGGTTTAAACTTAATGAAGCTCGTACCTCCGGGCATATTGCTCAACAAACCGGAAAACCCTTTCCAACGATTTAAACAGGAAATCATCATAATTCTCTCCATCCTAAGTTTTCTGGTCATCGTCATTATCGTATTACTGCGTGTTATTAATCAAAAAAGAAAGGCCGAAGCTAACCTGGCCTTTAGCGAAAGTCGATTGGAACTGGCACTGGATGGTGCCAATGAAGGACTCTGGGATGTTGATTTTGTAAATGGAGAGGTTTTTCTTAGTCACAGATTTGCCCGGTTGTTAAAATATAATAACCCCAACGAACTGGATTTTAATACCACCAATTACAGAAACCTTTTTCATCCGGACGACCATCAGCAGGTATCGGAAGCCTTTCAAATGCATAAGGAAGGCCTGACAACCGTTTTTCGTTGCGAAGCACGGCTGCTCAACAACTATGAACAATATGTGTGGTTTTCCATTCACGGAAAAATAACTGAAAGAGATATTACCAGGGAACCAGTTCGGATGGTAGGTACCATCAACGAAATTCAGTCGCAAAAAGAATTTGAAAACCAACTTAGAGAAGCCAAAGAAAAAGCTGAAGAAAGTGATCGGTTAAAATCGGCCTTCCTGGCAAATATGTCGCACGAGATTCGTACCCCGATGAATGCCATCCTTGGATTTACGGACCTTATCCTTAACGACCTGCTCGAAAGGAATGAACGAAATAAATACCTGAGGGTCATAAAAAATAGTGGCGAGAACCTGCTGAATATTATAAATGATATCATAGATATTTCCAAAATTGAATCCGGACAACTAAAGATCAAGGAAGAAAAATTTGATCTTCATACGGTCTTGCAAAACATTCAAAACATAGCAGAAAGTTTAATAAATCAGGAAGAAAAAGACATCCGGTTCCTGTTAACTACCGATTCCTCGAAAGAGGTATTCCAGATCCGTGCCGACCAGTATCGCCTTCATCAACTCTTACTCAACCTGATTACCAACGCAATTAAATTTACGGATGAAGGAACCATAGAGGCAGGATATTTCATCAGGGACAAAGAGACACTGGTTTTCTTTGTAAAAGATACCGGTCGGGGCATTGCCTCCAGATTCAAAAACATTATTTTTGAGCGTTTCAGGCAGATTGATGAAAGCCCGGTACGCAAATTCGGTGGCACAGGTCTGGGTCTTGCCATCACAAAAAGCCTGATAACCATTATGAAAGGAGATATTTGGTTTGATTCAGAACCCGGAAAAGGTTCTGAGTTCTACTTCTCATTACCGTGTGAATTCAATCAATAAAGAATATGCAAATTTTTTACGAACCCGAAATATTAACCAATGGCGGTGTTTTAAACGAAGAGGAATCCAAACACTGTATAAAAGTACTGAGACACAAGGCCGGAGATCAGATTTATGTAATTGACGGCAGGGGAACAAGAGTTTTGTGCAGTATAACCGAAGCATCGCCCAAGGCCTGCCGGGTAAAGATTGAACAAAAAGAAACGGGGCAACCGGATGCTCCGGCCTGTCACATTGCCATAGCCCCTACCAAGAGCATTGATCGTTTTGAGTGGTTTCTGGAAAAATCAACCGAACTGGGTATTGACAGGATCACCCCCCTGCTTTGCCATCAATCAGAGCGCCGACAAATAAAACTTCCCCGGCTGGACAGGGTAATCACTGCTGCCACCAAGCAATGTCTACGCCTGTGGCGACCATCAATCGCCGAATTAACAGAGATTAAAAAATTTCTGGATGCCCCTCATCCTGAGAAATACAAATTCATTGCCCATTGCATGGAAGATGAACGTAAGGAATTAATCACAGAATTGAAGAAAAACAAAGCAAAGGAAGACATCCTGATATTGATTGGCCCTGAAGGAGATTTCGCTCCGGAAGAGGTAAAAATGGCCATAAAAAACGGATTCATTCCGGTAGTAATGGGAAAAAACCGGCTACGCACAGAAACAGCAGGGATTGCAGCCTGTATGTTGGCAAAAATACCAGAACTCTATAAATAATCCTGAAGTGTTCTCCCAGCCAGATACTCCCTGATTTCGCCTGAAACACGCAAAGACAAGTCCCCCAAAAGACATTCCCCAAAAGGACAAACAGGACGATCCATGGGACAGGTCTGTACGGACAACGGCCCTTCAATGGCTTCGAAAATATTGAGTAACGTAATTTCTGCGGGCAAACGCTTTAATACAAATCCTCCGGAGGGCCCCCTGTTCGACGAAACAAAGCCTGCCTTCGACAAGCGCTGCATGATTTTGGCAACGTGATGTTTAGAACTTCCGATAAATTCTGAAATCTTCAAAACATTCAATACCTCATCGGAACGGGCAATTAAAACCATGCTATGTAGTCCTATGGAGGCTGCTTCGGTTAAGGCAACAATATTTGACATCCTGCATCTTATTATAGGGCCCACTCTGGAAAGTCCGGTTTCGCCAACGTCATCATTGCCTGAAATGTTGAAGTTAACAAAAATCTTACTTTTCCGATTAGACTCATTATTTAGTATTATACAATTATCCGGGAGAAAAATGAACCATTGTTCGAACAAAAATAACAATAAAAACGAAAACAACCCGTTTCAGAACGATAAGTCTGTAAACGGGTTGTATATTATTTAGTGTTTGTCTATAAAGTACCATTTGCGTCGTTACGCTTGCCACCAAAATACTCATTTACCCAGGTAAACTCCGTTTTTGGCGGCTTGCGCCACCCATCGGTCGCCAAAGGCTTGCCGACGGCACGGC